>NZ_JACBYV010000001.1:0-1487969 GCF_013408425.1 Pseudomonas flavescens
GCTGCGTTCTGTTGCTGGCCTGTTCGGTCTGGCGAGCCGATGCGGCGACCACCCTGCGTTTCGGCTTCGCCGGCTCGGACAGCGACACCCAGAGCCTGGCGGCGAAGGAGTTCGCCCAACGGGTCAAGGACGGCTCCAACGGTGAGCTGCTGGTGCGCCCGTACGGCAACAGCATGCTGGGCAACGACCAGGCGATGATCGCCGGCGTGCGCGGTGGCACCATCGAACTGGAAATGTCCGGCACGCCCAACTTCAGTGGGCTGACGCCACGCATGTCGGTACTCGATCTGCCCTTCGTGTTCGCCGACAGCGCGCATGCCTATCGGGTGCTGGACGGCGAGATCGGTCAGAAGCTGCTCGACGAACTGGAGGCCCACAACCTCAAGGGCCTGGCCTACTGGGAAGTGGGTTTCCGGGACATCACCAACTCGCGCAAGCCGGTGCGCGTGCCGGACGATGTCAAGGGCCTGAAGATCCGCACCTCCAGCAACCCGTCGCAGATCGAGGCGTTCCGCCTGCTGGGCGCCAACCCGCAGCCGCTGCCGCTGGCCGAACTCTACAACGCGCTGGAAATGCGTGCCGTCGATGCCCAGGAACATCCGCTGAGCATCACCTGGTCATCGGGTTTCTACGAGGTGCAGAAGTACCTGTCACAGACCCATCACGCCTACACCGCGCTGATCGTGGTGATGAACAAGAAGAAGTTCGACGCCATGCCGGAGGCTCAGCAGAAGCTGCTGGTCGATTCGGCCCGTGCCGCCGGTCGCTTGCAGCGGCAGATGAATGCCGAGAACGACGGCAAGTTCCTCGTCGAGCTCGAAGCCAAGGGCATGCAGATCGAAAAGGACGTCGACCGCGAAGCCTTCCGCAAGGCCGTTTCCGCCCCGTTGCGCGAGACCTTCATCAAGCAGTACGGCAGTGATTTGCTCGAGGCCATCGACGCTCAGCGTTGAATGCCATTCACAGGTTCGCGGTGCCCTGGCACCGCTTCTAGGAAGCAAGACCATGAGTCAGGAAATTCTTCTTCTGGTGCAGAAATGCGCCCACACCTTCAGCTTCTACGATGTCGAAAGCGGTGATGCGATCAAGCACATCCGCCTGCCGGAGTTCCCCCACGAGTTCGTGGTCGATTCGCGCAATCGCTTCGCCTATGTCGGCCACTACGGCATCGAAACCTCCAGCCATGAAGGCGAGGGTGGCTGCTCGGTGTTCGTCATCGACCTGGAAAAGGGCGAGCACGTGCGCACCCTGAGCATCTGGCCGTTCCGCCGCCCCCACGGTTTGGCGATGGACGATCAGGATCGTCTCTATGTACTCAGCGAGGGCGACTCGACCCTGCTGATCTTCGATCAGCCACACATCAAGAACACGCCGGATCGGGCGATTCCATCCGGCGGCTACAAGAGCCATCTGGTGGCGCTGACCCGCAGTGGCGAAACCGCCTTCGCCCTGAACCTGCTGAGCAACACCATCACTCGCCTCAAACCGCAGGACCCGACCGTCGCGCCGCTGCCCGTGCAGCCGGGGAGCATGCCCGAGGGCAACTGCTTCAGCCGCGACGAGCGCATTCTCTACGTCGCCACCCGCGGCGATAACAGCATCGTCGCCGTGGATGTCGAGAGCCTGGAAGTGACTCGCCGCGGGCGCACCGGCGCCGACCCGACGCGCATCTATCTGGATCGCCAGGATCGTCTGTACGTGACCAATTATGCGGAGCATTCGATCTCGGTGTTCAACCCTGCGCTGGAAGAAATCCACCGTATCGAGCTGGACACCCATGCCATCGCCATGAGCCTGCACCCAACCCGCGATCTGGCCTTCGTCACCCTCAAGGATCAGCGCGTGGGCATGCTGGATCTGCAGACCTTCACCTTCCAGCGTTACTTCCACACCCTGCTCGAACCCGATGTATCCCAGGTCATCGTGCGCTGAAGTCCCGTCATTATCGGAGAGTCCCCATGAGCAACGCTTTCATTCGCGGTGTCGCCGCCCTCAGCCTGGCGCTGTTGCTGCCGGGCGCGGCGGCCCAGGCACAGGAGCGCAGTTTCAAACTGAGTGCCGGTGACCCCATCGATGCCCCCGGGCCCCAGGGCGCCAAGCTGTTCGCCGAACACCTGAAAGCCGGTAGCGACGGTGCGCTGAACGTCAAGGTGTTCCCTTCGGCCATGCTCGGCAACGATGTGCAGATGCTCGGTGCGCTACCGGCCGGCACCGTCGAGTTCGCCCTGGTGGGGGCGCCGACGCTGGTCGGCCTGGTCAAGGATTTCGGCGTGCTGGATCTGCCCTACCAGTTCAATTCCACCGCCGAAGTGGATGCCATGCTCGACGGGCCCATGGGCCAGCAACTGCTGGCCAAGCTGGAAGAAAAGGGCCTGGTCGGCCTGGGCTTTTGGGAGATCGGCTTCCGCAACCTGACCAACAGCAAGCGGCCCATTGAGAAATGGGAAGATCTCCAGGGCCTGAAAATTCGCACCGTGCAGAGCCCGGTCTTCCGTACCTTCTTCGATCACCTGGGGGCCAACGCCCAGCCGATGCCGATCAACGAAGTGTTCAGTGCCCTGGAGATGCACGCCATCGATGGCCAGGAAAACCCCATCTCGCTGATCGCCACCCAGCGTTACAACGAGGTGCAGAAGTACCTGACCCTCAGTGAACACATCTACACCGCCTACGTGCTGCTGATGAGCAAGAAGACCTGGGATGCGCTGGACGATACCCAGCGTGCTCAGGTGCGCAAGGCCGCCGAGCAGGCGCGCAGCGAACAGCGCCAGCTGGCACGTCAGGCCAATAGCGAGAAACTGGCCGAGTTGAAGGCATCGGGCATGCAGGTCAACGCCCTCAGCGACGAGCAGCGCCAGCGCTTCGTCGACCAGGCGACGATCGTCACCGAGCAGGTGCGTGGCAGCATCGACGCCGACTTCGTGAGCGCCTGGCAGGCCGAACTGCAGCGCATTCGCGAGGTCAACTGAGATGCCCGATTGCCTGCATCAGCGTCTCGGCCTGGCCCATGCCGCCGATGGGCAGCGATTGATCGATGCCCACCATCACCTGTGGAACCTCGACACCCATCGCTACCCCTGGCTGCAGGATGAAGTCGATCAGCGCTTCTTTCTCGGTGACTACGCGCCCCTGCGCCGCAACTATCTGCCCGAAGATTATCTGGCCGACAGCGCCGGCCAGCAGGTACTGGCCACGGTGCACTGCGAAGCCGAGCACGAGCGTGCCGATCAGGTGGCGGAAACCCGTTGGGTGCACGAGCAGCATGCGCGTTACGGCTTTCCCAACGCGGTGGTTGCCCATGTCTGGTTCCACCGCCCGGACTGCGAGGAGATCCTTGGCCGGCATCTGCAGTATCCGCTGCTGCGTGGTATTCGCAGCAAGCCGGTGACGGCCACGCGCCCCGAACTGGCTGCCAGCGTGCGTGGTCAGGCCGGCAGCATGCAGGACGAGGCCTGGCTGCGCGGCTTCGCCCTGTTGGCCAAACACGGTTTGTCCTGGGACCTGCGTGTGCCGTACTGGCACCTGCAGGAAGCGGCGCAGGTCGCCGCCGCCTTTCCCAAGGTACCCATCGTGCTCAACCACATGGGCTTCCCCTGGGATCGCAGCGCGGCCGGGCTCGAAGGTTGGCGCACCGGCATGCAGGCGCTGGCGGCGCAGCCGAATGTCCGCGTGAAGATATCCGAGCTTGGCCTACGTGATGAACCGTGGACGCTGCAGAGCAACCGCGGCGTGATCGAGGAAACCTTGGCGCTGTTCGGTATCGAACGCTGCCTGTTCGCCAGTAACTATCCGGTGGCTGGTTTGCGCATCGGTTACGGCGAGTTGGTCACGGCCCTGAACACCGTGCTCGAGGGCTACGACAGCACGCAACGCGATGCCTTCTTCTGGCGTAACGCCAGGGACTTCTACCGGATCCAACTGAAGGGCTAGCGATGCCGCTGGCAGAGGCGAGATGGTGGTTGCGGTCAATTTGGTGGGCTGAAGCCCACCCTACGCCTACGTCCCCTTTGATCGTTCCTCACGCTCCGCGTGGGAATGCCTCCCGGGACGCTCCGCGTCCGCTTCTTAGGGGCCGCGGTGCCGCTGGCAAAGGCGAGATCGTGGTTGCGGTCAATTTGGTGGGCTGAAGCCCACCCTACGTCCCCATGGATCGTTCCTCACGCTCCGCGTGGGAATGCCTCCCGGGACGCTCCGCGTCCGCTTCTGAGGGGGCCGCGGTGCTGCTGGCAGAGGCGAGATGGTGGTTGCGGTCAATTTGGTGGGCTGAAGCCCACCCTACGCCCGTCCCCATGGATCGTTCCTCAGGCTCCGCGTGGGAATGCCTCCCGGGACGCTCCGCGTCCGCTTCTTAGGGGGCCGCGGTGCTGCTGGCAGAGGCGAGATGGTGGTTGCGGTCAATTTGGTGGGCTGAAGCCCACCCTACGCCTCCGTCCCCACGGATCGTTCCTCACGCTCCGCGTGGGAATGCCTCCCAGGACGCTCCGCGTCCGCTTCTGAAGGGAACCGCGGTGCTGCTGGTAGAGGCGCTGGCTGCCGCTCGGTCTGGTGGGCTGAAGCGGGCCGCCGTCCGGCATTCGTTGCGGCCCTCACCGGGTGCGGTTAGCCGATAACGCGCGGATGGCTTTTGCCGTTCGAGGCATTTCCTGTGGTTATCACTGAATGCGCATAAGTGATTATTCGCCGCCAGAGGCTGTGGCTAGAGTCGGCGGCAACAGGCAGCGATGTCTGTCTCGATAGACCAATAAGAAGCCCGCCTTGAGTCCTCGCAAGGTGATGACCGGCAAAGAAGGAATGGACCATGACAACAAGAACATCGGCCGAGGCACTGACCTCCGCCATCACCAAAAGCCGCATGCGGCTCCTGCCTTTTCTGATTCTCATGTACGTACTGGCATTCATCGATCGGGCCAACGTCGGTTATGCGCGCAGCTACCTGCAGGCCGATACCGGATTGAGCGATGCGGCCTTCGCCTTTGGCGCCAGCATTTTCTTCATCGGCTACGCCTTCTTCGAGGTGCCCAGCAACCTGATGCTGCATCGCCTTGGCGCCAAGGTTTGGCTGTGCCGGATCATGGTCACCTGGGGCCTGGTTTCCGCGGCGATGATGTTCGCCGACAGCGCCATGACCTTTTACGTGCTGCGCTTCCTGCTCGGCGTGGCGGAGGCCGGTTTCTTCCCCGGCATCATTCTCTATCTCACCTACTGGTTCCCGGCACGCAGTCGTGGCCAGGCACTGGGCATGTTCTATTTTGGCCTGCCGTTGGCGCTGGTGCTCGGCGGCCCGCTGTCGGGCTGGCTGCTGGAGTACCACGGGGTATTCGGCCTGACCAACTGGCAGTGGCTGTTCGTGGTCGAAGGCCTGCTTGCCTCCATCGTGGGGGTCGCCGCGTACTTCTATCTGGTCAACCGGCCCGGCGATGCGCGCTGGCTGAACGACGAGGAAAAGGCCGCCCTGGAAACCACCCTCGCCGAAGAGGATGCGCAGAAACAGACGCACAGTCCGCACGGCTTCCTCAGCGCCCTGCGCAATGGTCGTGTGCTCAGGTTCTGCCTGGTGTACTTCACCATCCAGATGAGCGTGTATGGCGTGGTGTTCTACCTGCCCACACGGATCGCCAGTTTCCTCGACGGCAGCGTTGGTCTCAGTGTCGGTCTGATCACCGCCATTCCCTGGCTGTGCGCGCTGCTGGTCACGCGCCTGGTCACCCTTTATGCCGACCGCACCGGCCAGCATCGGCGCCTGGCGGTGTGCATGCTGGCGATGGCTGCCTGCGGTATCGCGGCCTCGGCGCTGGGTAGCAGCCTGGTGCCGGTG
The DNA here is from genome assembly GCF_013408425.1 of Pseudomonas flavescens. Lineage (NCBI taxonomy): Bacteria > Pseudomonadati > Pseudomonadota > Gammaproteobacteria > Pseudomonadales > Pseudomonadaceae > Phytopseudomonas > Phytopseudomonas flavescens. Next base: position 5,816 of record NZ_JACBYV010000001.1, read on the forward strand.
GTGATCGCCTTCTGTTTTGCGGCCGCCGGTTTCGTCGCCGTGCAGCCATTGTTCTGGACCATCCCGACCAGCTACCTGAGTGGCGCCGCTGCGGCCAGTGGTATCGCCCTGATCAACTCGCTGGGCAACCTCGGCGGCTTCGTCGCGCCGAACCTGAAGACCTTCATGGAGAGCCAGTTCGGTGACCCGCGTGCCGGGATGCTGGCCCTCGCCGTGGTCGCGGTGATCGGCGCTCTGATGATCCACCGCCTCAATCGTCCCTCAACCACCCCGGCAGCGCCGCTCGAGACCGCGCGCGTCTGATCGCCACTACATCGTGAAAGGAGCTGTGAACATGAAAATAAAATCCATCCGTACCCGTGTCTTCGAATGGAAAGGCAAGGTGGTACCGCCCCAGGCCCACTTCTGCACCAACGCCAGCGACATCCTCTTCGAACGCGGCGATGCCATGGGCTCGTTCCGTTTCCATGGCTGGCTGGTGGTGGAAGTGGAGACCGACAACGGCATCGTCGGTATCGGCAACTGTGCCCTGGCGCCCCGTGTGGCCAAGGAAATCATCGACACCTACCTGGCGCCCATCGCCATCGGCGAAGACCCCTTCGACAACGAATACATCTGGCAGAAGATGTACCGGCAGAGTCACGCCTGGGGCCGCAAGGGCATCGGCATGGCGGCGATCTCGGCGATCGACATCGCCATCTGGGACATCATGGGCAAGGCGGTGGGCAAGCCGGTGTTCAAGCTGCTCGGTGGGCGTACCAAGGAGAAAATCTGGACCTACGCCTCCAAGCTCTATGCCAATGACGATCTCGACCTGTTCCTCGAAGAGGCTCAGGGCTACCTCAACCAGGGGTTCACCGCGTTGAAGATGCGCTTTGGCTATGGTCCCAAGGACGGCCCGGCAGGCATGCGTCGCAACATCGAGCAGGTACGCGCCCTGCGTGAACTGGCCGGCCCGGATGTCGACATCATGCTCGAGTGCTACATGGGCTGGACCCTGGAGTACGCCCGCCGCATGCTGCCGAAACTGGCCGAGTTCGAGCCGCGCTGGTTGGAAGAGCCGGTGATCGCCGATGACCTGGAAGGCTACATCGAGCTGAAGAAGATGGGCATCATGCCGATCTCCGGCGGCGAGCACGAGTTCACCTCCTATGGCTTCAAGGACATGCTCGAACGCCGCGCCGTGGATGTGATCCAGTACGACACCAACCGTGTCGGTGGCATCACCGCAGCACGCAAGATCAACGCCATGGCCGAAGCCTGGTCGGTGCCGGTGATCCCCCATGCCGGGCAGATGCACAACTACCACCTGACCATGTCGACCACCGCATCGCCGATGTCCGAGTTCTTCCCGGTGTTCGACGTCGAGGTCGGCAACGAACTGTTCTACTACGTGTTCAAGGGCGAGCCGGCACCGGTCAACGGCTATATCCAGCTGGACGACGACAAGCCAGGCCTGGGCCTGGAAATCTCCACCGAGTACCTGAGCGAGTTCAACATCATCGAGTGATAGCCGCTCGGCGCGTCGCCATCAGCCCCGGTTCGTCCGGGGCTTTTTGCGTGGGCCCAACCATGGGTGAGTCTGCGCCAATTCGATGAAGGCCTTGGTCGCCGGGGACGATTGCCGTGCATCCACCACCGCCAGGCCGACCCGACGCGGGCTCGCCGGCATCAGGGCGCGGGTCACGTAGGGGGCGTCCTCGCCGATGGGCAGCGACGAGGCGGCAACGATGCTGATCGCATCGCCACGCCCGACCAGTTCCAGGGTGCTGAGCAGTTGCGAGGTCCGGTAACGGATGTTGGGTTGCAGCCTGGCCGAGAGAAACAGCCGCGAGACGATCTCGCTGGAGCCGGCTTCGGTCAGCACGAAGGGATCGCTGCACAGTGCCGTGAGGGGCACGGCCGTTTCGAGGGCCAGTGCATGCTCCCGTGGGAGCAGGGCGACCATCTGGTCGTCGAGCAGCGGATAGGTATCGAAGCGTTCCTCGGGCAGCACCACGAAGCCGACGTCGATGCGCCTGTCCTCCAGCCATTGCAGCACCTGCCGATCCGGCCCTTCGTCGACGTGCACTTCGATGCCCGGATAGGCCAGCCGATAGGCCTGCAGGATGGCCGGCAGCAGGCGTATCGATGCTGTGGGGCCGAAGGAGCCGATACGCAGCGTGCCCTGTTTCATGCCCCGCGCATCCAGCGCTTCCTGGCGCATGGTTTCCGCCATGCCGAGCATCACCTGCGCTCTTTGCAGGAGCCGCGCGCCAATGTCGGTGAGCACGATGTGGCCCTGGTGTCGATGCAGCAACTCGACCCCGAGTTCCTGCTCCAGTGCGCGAATGGCATGGGAAACCCCCGACTGCGAGATGCCGAGCTGTGCCGCCGCCGAGGTGAAACCGCCGCGTGCCGCGACGATGGCGAAGATTTCCAGTTGCGTGAGGGTCATCGCCGATAGCTGCTCATGAGTGATCGCTCATTTCCCTATGACTACGTATCTGCAGAAGTATGCCCGAGCTGCGCCTATTCGTCCGCTGCCCCGACACCCGGGGTCTGCGCATGGGCGTGGTTCCCTCTCACTTGCCGTAGAACAACCATGCACGAAAACTCGACGATTCGCTTTTCACCGGACCTGCCGACTTACCTCAAGCTGGCGCTGGTCGCGATCATATGGGGCGGCACCTTCGTCGCTGGCCGCTACATGTCCAGTGACCTGAGCCCGGTGCTGCTGGCCAGTTTGCGTTTCATTCTCGCCGCGCTGGTACTGGTGGCTTTCCTGGCACTGTCGAAGCGTGGCTTCGTGCCAATGACCATGGGCCAGGCCGTGCAGGTCGTGCTGCTCGGCCTGGTCGGCATCTACGCCTACAACCTGTTCTTCTTCTCCGGCCTGAGCTACATCGACGCGTCACGGGCATCGCTGATCGTCGCCAGCAATCCTGCGCTGATGGCGCTCTGTGGTTACCTGTTCTTCAGGGAGCGCATCTGCGCAGTGCAGATGGTCGGTATCGCGTTGTGCCTGCTCGGTGCCGGTGTGGTCATCTTCGCGCGGGCACCCCAGGGGCTGGCGTCCGGGCAGGGGCACTGGCTGGGCGATGCGCTGATCTTCGGCTGTGTGCTGAGCTGGGTGGTGTACAGCGTGTTTTGCAGGAGCGTGGTGCAGGCCATCGGTGCCTTGCACACCGTGTGCTATTCGGTGATAGCCGGCGCGCTGATGCTGAGCGCCACGGCGTTGTTCATGGGCGAGATGAACAGGGCCGCCTTGCGCAGCCTGTCCGTCACCGATGCGCTCTGCCTGGCGTACCTCGGGGTGCTGGGCTCGGCCGCTGCCTACGTGATGTATTACGACGCCATACAGCGAATCGGCGCGACCCGGGCAGGCACCTTCATCGCCCTCAACCCACTGACTGCGGTACTGGCCGGGGTGCTGTTGCTCGATGAGCGGCTGAGCATGGCGATGGTGTTGGGCGGTGCTCTGGTAATCCTCGGCATCCTGCTGTGCAACCGCCGGGCTGGGGCGTCGCGTACTGGTGACGCGACGAGGGCAAGCAAAGGCGCCTAGCGGCGTCCGCGCAGCAGCCCGAATAGCCCGACAACGGCCAGCAACAGCAGCAACACCACGGCGGCGGCGCTCACGTACAGGCCCGTGGTGCCCAGTAGCGGTCGTTCCACCCGCTGGTAGGTGGACTGTTTGAGGAGCAGGTTCAGCGCCGCGTCGAGCTGTGCGGTATGGACTTGGCGCAGTTCTTTGGCGGGATCGGCGAAGCGACCCTCCTCGTAATCGGCCAACGAACTCCAGTAATAGTCGGCAAGGGCGCTGTTGCCCTGGGCGGTCCAGTTCTGGCGGGCGAGGGCGACGTTGCGCAAGCGCTCGACGGTGTCCGCATCCAGACCGTCACGGCCGAGCCTGTGCAGCAGGTCGTGCAGGCGCTGCAGGGTTTGCTCGACATCGTCGCGTGCCACCTCGGCGTTGATGCTGAAGAAGCTGCTGCTGGCATAGGCACTGCGCTCTACGCTCGGCCCATAGGCCAGGCCGTGTTCGAGACGCAGATCGCGATACACCGCCCATTGCAGGTAGTCGCGCAGCAACTGCCAGGTGCCGTGGTCGAGTTCGCCGACCCAGGGTTCAGCGAAGATCAGGTGCACCTTGGCGGTTTCACCGACCAGGCCATTGATCAGGGTACGGTCGGGCTCGGCCTTGCCGGTGCTTTCCGGCAGTTCGCGCAACTCGGGCATGGGCCCGGGCGGCAGTTCGCCGAAGCGCCGTTCGAGGTAGGCGGGCAGGCGTCGATCGAGATCGCCGACCATGATCAGGGTCATGTTGTTGGCGACGTACCACTCGCTGCGCAGGCGCTCCAGGGCGTCGGCCGTCAGATGTGCCAGGCTGTCCGGCTCGGCGCAGGCCAGGCCCAGCTCCGCAGCCAGCTGGGCGGTGGCGTCATCCTTGCTGGCAGAGCTGCCGAGCAGGCGCTGCCAGGCTGCAGGGTGTTCGCCATTCTCATGGACGATGACGCCCTTGGCAGCGTCGATGCGCGCCTCGTTCAGTTCGGTGTTGAACAGCGCGGAGAGCAACAGGTCGAGGGCAGCACGCTGATTGGCGGCCGGTACTTCGAGCACGAAGGTGGTGTCGCTATCCCGGGTGTAGGCATTCCAGTCACCGCCCAGGGCCTGCATGCGTTCTTCCAGCCCGGCTTCGCCGCTGTCGTCGATACCGCTGAACAGCAAGTGTTCGAGCAGGTGCGGCAGCTCCTTGTGGCGGCAGTCGAACTGATCGAAACCGACGCCGACCACCAGGCGGATGGACACATGGCCGCGTTCGCTGGTGGGCTTGAGGATCAGTTGCAGGCCGTTGTCCAGAGGGTAACCTTCCACCTTGAGGCGGTCCGCCGCCAGCAGGTGGCTGCACAGCAACAGGCTCAGCAACAGCGTTAGCATGCGGCCGGTGGAGAGCACTACTCGCCACCTTCTTCGACGAGCAGGGCGCCGGTTTCATGGCTGCCGAGCACGGCATAGGCACTGGCGCAGAACAGCGAGTTGAGGCGTTTCATGTCGTCGATCAGTTCCAGGTGTAGAGAGCTGGTTTCCAGACTCTTGACCACCTGCTTGTGCAGACGTTCGACATGTAAATGGGTCAGCCGGCGCTCCTGAATACGGAAGCGACGCTTCTCGCGCAGCAATTGGCGAGCGGCATCGGCGTCAGCGGAAAAGAACACCGACAGCCCCAGGCGCAGGTTGCCCAGCAGGCGTTCGTGCAGTTCGGTGAGTTCCACCAGGCCGCTTTCGGAGAAGGCGTGGCGCTGTGAGGTCTTCTCGTCCTGGATCTTGCCGAGCATGCGTTCGATGATGTCGCCGGCACGTTCCAGGTTCGACGAGAACTCGATGATCTCCGCCCAGCGCTGACTGTCGTGGTCGCTCAGCTCCTCTCTCTGTACCTGGGCGAGATACAGTTTCACCGCGGTGTAGAGGGCATCGATATCGTCGTCGAGGCGGCGCAGGTCCTTGCCGAGAATCGGCTGGCTGCCACGCAGGGCGTCGAGCAGGTGGCCGAGCATGCTGTCGACCAGGTCACCGATGCGCAGGGTTTCACGGACCGCATTGGAGAGTGCCAGGCTCGGCGTGGACAGTGCGGTGGGATCGAGGTGGCGGGCCTTGGCGACCGCATTCATGTCCGGCCGATCCGGCAGCAGCCAGTTGCAGAAGCGCGCCATCAGGCCGAGGGTCGGCAGCATCAGCACGCAGCGCAGGCTGTTGTAGAGCACGTGAAAGCCGATGACCAGTTCTGCCGGATGCCATTTGAGGCTGTCCAGCCAGTGCACCAGTGGGTCCAGCACCGGAATCACCAGCAGCAGGCCGATCAGCTTGTAGAGCAGGCTGCCCAGGGCCACGCGACGCCCGGCCTGGCTCTGCATGCTGGCATTGAGAAAGGCCAGCACGCCGCTGCCGATATTGGCACCGATCACCAGACCGATGGCCACCGGCAGGCCGATCACACCGGCACCGGTCAGCGTCGCGGTGAGCAGCACCGCGGCCAGGCTCGAGTAGGAAATCAGTGCGAACAGTGCACCGACCACGGCGTCGAGCAGCAGGTCGCCGGTGAGCGAGGCGAACAGCACGTGAATGCCCTTGGCCTCGGTGATCGGCGTGGCGGCTGCGACGATCAACTGCAGCGCCAGAATCATCAGCCCGAGGCCGATGCCCACCCGGCCGAGCTGGCCGGCACGGGTCTGCTTGCGGGACAGGAAGAACACCACGCCGAGGAAGATCAGCAGGGGCGACAGCCAACTGAGGTCGAAGGTCAGCACCCGCGCCATCAGCGCGGTACCGACGTCGGCACCGAGCATGATCGCCAGCGCCGGGGTCAGCGCCATCAGACCCTGGCCGACGAATGAAGTGACCAGCAGCGCCGTGGCGTTGCTGCTTTGCACCAGGGCGGTCACGGCGATGCCGGCGACGAACGCCATGGGCCGTTTGCCGACGTTGTGGCTGAGCACGCGACGCAATTGCGAGCCGTATACCCGCAGGATCCCGGTACGCACGATATGGGTGCCCCAGATCAGCAGGGCAATGGCGGAAAGCAGATTGAGCAGAGTCAACATCACGCATCTCCCTGATACGCAGATTCGATCCCGACGCTTGGGATACTGCCGATGACGGAGTGCGATAGCCTGTGGTCACAGTCGACCTATCAGGCAGGTCTCTTTTTAGCTGTAGCTGCAGATCGCCGGTTTGCCAAGCGCAGGCTTTCGCGTTGCAGGGGCGTGGCATTGCCAGCGGCCCGGTGCCATCGCCAAACTCACCTCTGGGCGTTGCAAGAATCGAGCGATAAGCCTAGGATGCGCGCCTTCTCTCAACCGACGGCAAAGGAGGTACATCATGCAGCTACTGACTACCCTTTGCAGGTCGCGCCTGGCTTGATCGCTGTTTCCGCTATTCGCTAGCGGCTGCGCAACACCCGGGCCAAGGCCTGCCAATCCGAACATTTTTTCGTTTCAACCCATCAGGATTGGACTATGGGCACTTGTATTCGCACTTTGTCCGACGGCACCGTTTTGGTCGCCGCGGACGACACCTGGATCGAAGGAAAAGCGATCCAGCAACTCGAAACGACCGCTCGCCTGCCGGGCATGCATCGGGTCGCCGGCATGCCGGATCTGCACCCGGGGCGTGGCTATCCGGTCGGCGCGGCATTCTTTTCCGTGGGCCGCTTGTACCCGGCCCTGGTTGGCAACGACATCGGTTGTGGAATGGCGCTGTGGCGTACCGACAGCGCTATCGCCAAACTGAATCTGGACAAGCTGGAAAAGCGCATCGGCAACCTCGACGCGCCGCTGGACGACAGTTGGCGTGAGGCCATCGACGCCTTCGATCTTCCCCTCAGCGGCCATGAACGCTCGCTGGGCACCATTGGTGGCGGCAACCATTTCGCCGAGCTGCAACTGCTCGACGAAAGCTACGACGACGAGGCGATGGCGGCACTGGGCATCGACCGCAAGCACCTGCTGTTGCTGGTGCACAGCGGCTCGCGCGGGCTGGGCGAGTCGATTCTGCGCGAGCAGGTCGACCTGTTCGGGCATCAGGGGCTGGAGGCGGGCAGTGATGCCTGCGCCCATTACCTGAGTCGCCACGACGGCGCCTTGCGTTTTGCCGAGGCCAATCGTCAGTTGATCGCTCGGCGCATCCTCGAGCGTTTGCGTAGCGATGGCCGGGCGGTGCTGGACATCAACCACAACCTGGTCTCGTCGGCACGCGTCGATGGCGTTCAGGGCTGGTTGCACCGCAATGGCGCGACGCCATCGGATCAGGGCGTTGTGGTGATTCCCGGTTCCCGTGGTGACTACAGCTATCTGGTGCAACCGCTGGCCGACGCGCGCAGCCTGTTCTCGCTGGCGCATGGTGCCGGTCGCAAATGGATGCGCAGTGAGTGCAAGGACCGTCTTGCCGCTCGCTACAGCGTCGAGCAACTGGGCCGGACCAGCCTCGGCAGCCGGGTCATCTGCGCCGACCGAGCGCTGATCTACGAGGAGGCGCCGGAGGCGTACAAGGCCATCGACTCGGTGATAGGCGCACTGCAGGGGGCCGGACTGATACGTGTGCTGGCGCGCCTGAAACCGGTGCTGACCTACAAGACACGTGGAGGGTGCTGCTGATGATCCTTCTGCAACTATCGGCAGCCCAGGGACCTGAGGAGTGCGCCCTGGCGGTGGCCAAGGCAGTGGTCAGGCTGCAGGCCGAGGCGCACGCCCAGGCTGTACAGGTGCGGGTTCTCGAAGAGGAGCCGGGGCCACGATCCGGCACCTTGCGTTCGGTATTGCTGGCGCTGGAAGGCGAGCAGGCGCACAGCCTTGTCGACTGCTGGACAGGGTCGCTGCAATGGACCTGCCCCAGCCCGTACAGGCCAGGCCACGCCCGCAAGAACTGGTTCTTCGGTGGCGCGCGGTTCACCGCGCCAGCCCCGGAACTGGCCGGTGAAATCCGCTTCGAAACCCTGCGCTCGTCCGGCCCAGGCGGCCAGCATGTCAACACCACCGACTCGGCGGTGCGTGCTACGCATAGTGCCAGCGGCATCAGCGTCAAGGTCCAGAGCGAGCGCAGCCAGCATGCCAACAAGCGTCTGGCCGTTCTGCTGATTGGCCAGCGCCTCGCACAGCAGGCTCAGCAGGATGCCGATGCTGTACGCGCCGAGCGTCGCTCGTTTCACCGGCAGGTGGAGCGGGGCAACCCCAGGCGGGTATTTCGGGGCGAACGTTTCGAGCCCGTGAGTGGGTGATTCGCGATACTGAAAACGGGGCCTGAAACAGGCCCCGTTTTCATATTGCCGCTCAATGAAGGCTGCTTGTCGGATGGCAACGCATCCGGGGCAGCAGGCTGTGTCGAGATCCATTTTGCTTGCGGTTCGTTAAGTGGGGGCGCTTGATCGTTAGCAAAAACAGAGGCAGTCCTCCGGGGAGCTGACCTGCTTCCAGCTATTTGCAATATTTTGCAATGGTTGTAAGTCTGCTTTTTGGCGTCATTTTGTTGGCGATTGTTTGCGTGAGTCACGCGCTTCGCTGGCCGCCGTTGCAGCTATCGATTATCGGCCATCTCGAGTCCTCGAGCGGTTGCCAGTGGAATACCCATGCGTTGTCCACGGGCGTCAAATTCTGATTCTTGATGCTGATGAAATTTTGTCGCCCCTCGGGAACGCCGCCTGCCGCTATGGCGCGGGTTTTAGCCGCGAAAAGGCCTGTGTTTTAATTTTCCGGTATCGAATCGACGCGTTACCTCGGGAATGGATGCATGGTTTTCCGCAATGGATCTGCGGCCTTATGGCTTGTCCGTTTTTTCGCTGACCAATCACTGCATCGATTGTGGCTAGGCGATCACCGGCGACGTCGGCGTGATCCAGCCCGGCGAGCACCTGACCGCTGCCGTGACCTTCGCCCATTCCCTGGAACCACCCGATGCGATCGCCGAGCGCGATCACCCGGTGCACTTCCACCTCGACCTCTTTCTCTGATTTTTTGATTCGCCTGTGCCTCGGAGCACCCTGAACATGGACGTTCGCAGCCCATTGTTTCAAAACATCGCCCTGATTCTGGCGGGTGTGATGTTCCTCAACCCCATCGCCGCCACCGCCGCGCAACTGACCGTGGACGCGCAGGCGGGCGGCAACACCAGCCTGGGGCAGGCCGCCAATGGCGTGCCGATCGTCAACATCGCCACGCCCAACGGCAGCGGGCTGTCGCACAACAAGTTCACCGACTACAACGTCGGCCAGCAAGGGCTGATCCTCAACAACGCCACCGAGCGGCTGCAGAGCACCCAGCAAGGCGGCATCATCATTGGCAACCCGAACCTGGGCGGCTCCAATCTGCAGGGGCGTGCAGCAGGGGTCATCCTCAACGAAGTGACCGGCAGCAACCGCAGCCAGCTCAAGGGCTACACGGAAGTGGCCGGGCAGGCGGCGAACGTCATCGTCGCCAACCCCCATGGCATCACCTGCGACGGCTGCGGCTTCATCAACACCCCGCGGGCGACCCTGAGCACGGGTGCGCCGGTGATCGAAAACGGCCAACTGCGCAGCTTCGACGTCAATGGCGGCGACATCGCCATCGAAGGTGCAGGCCTCAACGCCAGCAACGTCGACCAGTTCGACCTGATCACCCGCAGCGCCAAGCTCAACGCCGAGATTCATACCAAGCGCCTGAACGTCATCACCGGCCGCAACGACGTGGATGCCGCCACCCTGCAGGCCATCGCCAAGGCCGATGACGGCAGTGAAAAACCGCAACTGGCCATCGACAGCTCGGCCCTGGGCGGCATGTACGCGGGGGCGATTCGTCTGGTGGGCACCGAGGCGGGCGTGGGCGTGAAGCTGGCCGGCGACATGGCGGCCAGTGCCGGGGATATTCAGATCGATGCCAGCGGGCGATTGAGCCTCAACCGTGTGGTGGCCAGTGATGACATCGAGTTGGCCGCCAGTGCAATCGAACTCGGTGGCGATGCCTATGCCGGGCGCATTGTCGCAGCCCGTGCCACGCAGACCCTGAGCCTGGATGAGGAACGGAGTCTGGCGGCGGGTGAGCGGATCACGCTGAACGCACGGCAGATCAGCAACCAGGGCGTGATCGAGGCGGGCGTCAACCGCGACAACACCCGCAATGCGAGTGGCAATGTCACGCTCAAGGCCGATGGCGTGCGCAATCGGGGCAGCCTGTTGGCCAGTGGCGATCTCGACCTGGCCCTCAGCGGCACGTTGGATAATCGGGCGGGTGCCCTTGGCGCCAAGGCCAGCACCCGGGTGACGGCCAAGACGCTGGACAACCGCGGGGGGCTGGTCGTCGCTGACGAGTCGCTGGACGTGAGCGCTGCCAAGCGCCTGGACAATCGGGACGGTGAGATTTCCAGCCAGGGCGTGGCGAGCGTCAACGCGGGGCAGCTGGATAACCGCAGCGGGCGGCTCAGTGCGGGCAGCGTACTGACGGTTACAGCCCATGAGCTGGACAACAGCGCCAAGGGTACCCTGAGCAGTCGTGGAAGCCTGACCGTGCGCGAGGCGGCGCTGGATAACCAGGGTGGAACCCTCGTCGCGGATCGACGCCTGGATATCAGCGGGCAGAGCCTGGATAACCGGGGTGGGGTGGTCAGCGGCAAGGCCGATGCCAGCATCGCGGTGGACGGCGTCTTGGACAACGCCGGGGCGAGCCGCGTGGTCAGCGAAGGCCGTCTCAGCATTGCCGCTGGTGAACTGCGCAACCACGCAGGCGGGCAGATCGGGGCCAAGGGCGATGTCGAGGTACGAGCAGGCGTTCTCGGCCAGCAGGCTGGCGAATTGCTCAGCCAGGGCTAACTGAGCGTCGCTGCGCGCCAGCTGGATAATCGCGACGGCGGCCTGATTGCCGCGCACCAGGGCATCGAGCTGCGTGTCGACGAAGCGCTGCAAAACAGCCGCGGGGAAATCTCCACCCGGGGGCGGGCCGACGTTCGGGTGTGGGCAGGCGCCGGGCAAGCCGCTGCCGTATTGGACAATAGCCAGGCCGGGCTGGTCTCTGGCGGGCAGGGCCTGACCCTCGCGGTCCAGCGGCTGCTCAACCACACCAAGGGGGGGCTCACCGGGGGTGACGATCTACTGGTGGTTGGTGACAGCCTGGACAACAGCGCGGGTGGGGTGCTGAGCAGCCATGGGGACCTGACGCTTACCCTGGTGGGGCGGTTGGACAACCAGCGGCAGGGCTTGATCACCAGCGCTGCCGGCCTGGCTATCAGCGCGGCCCACCTCGACGCCAGCCAGGCCGGAGAGGTCTCGGCCAAGGGTGACCTGCGCCTGAGCGTCGCTCGTCTGATTCAGCAGCAAGGCCGGCTGATCGGCGAAGCCGGCGTGCATCTGGATCTGCAAGGCGGTGATCTGGATAACCGTGGCGGCCTGCTGAGTGCCAGAGGGCCGATGACCCTGGAGCGCCTGGCCAGGCTGGATAACAGAGGGGGCGAAATTTCCAGCCGTCAGGGCTACAGCCTGAGCGCGGGTGTCATCGACAATGGTGATGAGGGCAGGCTGATCAGCGCCGGCACCTTGGCTATCGACCTGGGTCAGGGCGTCCTGCGCAATGCCGAAGGCGGTCTGGTCTCTGGTTGGCAGGGCCTGGCGATCAAGGCCGGTAGCCTGGAAAACAGCGGCCAGGGCACCGTGTCCAGCCGCGATGGCGACCTGCATGTCGAGTTGAGTGGAGCGCTGCACAACCGAACGGCGGGCGCACTGGTCAGCAAGGGCCAGCTTTCGGCGAACGCGCAACGTCTCGATAACAGTGCCGGGGGCGTTATCTCCAGCGCAGGGGATCTCAGCCTGGCACTCGCCGACACGCTCGACAACGGCAGTGGCGGTCTGATCGACACCCTGGGCTCGCTCAGCGTTCACAGCGGCGCAGTGAACAACCGCGCGGGGCAGATCAGCAGCCAGCAGGCTGCCAGCCTCCGCGCCAGTGGCCTCGATAACAGCGCCGGTCAGCTGACCAGCACGGCCGCGATGGACCTCACCCTCAGCGGGCTCCTGATCAACGCGCAGAAGGCCAGCCTGGCCAGTGGCGGCCCCCTCGTGCTGCAGGCCGCAGCCATCGACAACCAGGGTGGCAGCCTGCTCAGCCAGCATTTACTGCAACTGACTGCCAGCGACCTCGACAATAGCGGCGGAACCCTCGGCGCTCGCAGCAGCCTGGAGTTGCTGCTCAGTGGTGTGCTCAACAACAGCGCCGATGGCCTGGTACACAGCCAGCAGGGACGCATCGACCTGCACGCGCAGCGACTCGATAACAGTGGCGGCAGCCTCAGTGGTCAGCAGGCCGTGATCGCCAGGCTGAGTGGCGCACTGGACAATCGAGGTGGCCGCATCGAGAGCGCGCAGGGCCCGCTGGATCTGCACGGCGCCAGTGCCGTGGACAACCGCGCCGGCGTCCTCAACAGCCTGCACGGCGTATTGAAACTGACCAGTGCAGGCCTGTTCGACAACGCCTCCGGCACTGCCCAGGGGCAGGCCGTGACAGTTACTGCCAAAGGGCTGGATAACCGAGGGGGACACCTGTCCGCGCTCGGTGGCGATGCCCGGGTCGACGTGGGCAGCAGCGCCTTCGATAACCAGGGCGGTGGGCTCTATGCCCATCAACGGGTGAGCGTGATTGCGGGTGACTTCGACAACCAGCTCGACATCCTGAATCAGGGCGGCAAGGTGGCTGCCGAGCGAATCGATTTCAGCCTGTCCGGTGCGCTGCGCAATGGCAGCGGCATCCTCGAAAGCGCGACGACGCTGCACCTTGCGGCCGCTCGCATCGACAACCCATACGGTCGTTTGCGGGCACTGGGCAAGGCTGGAACCACGCAGATCAGCGGCGGTGTGCTGGACAACCGCAACGGCGTGCTGGAAACCGCCAATGCCGAGCTGGAGCTGAGCGTCGCCGACCTGCATGGCCGCGACGGCCGCATCCTGCATACCGGTGCGGGTCGCTTCGACCTCAGTGCTGCCCTGATCATGGGCGCTGGCGGCACCCTGAGCACCAACGCCGTGCTGAGCCTCAGCGCCAGCAACTGGACCAACAGCGCGGTGATCGAGGCGGATGAACTGGTCCTCGATATCGGCACCTTCACGCAGACCGTCGCTGGCCAGCTGGTCGCGCGGCGAGCCTTCAGTGGCCGTGGTGACAACTGGAGCAACCAAGGCCTGCTGGCCAGCGATGGCACGTTCAGCCTCGACCTGAGCGGAGCCTATGCGGGGGACGGTCAGCTTACCAGCCTCGCTGCCATGACCCTGGGTACCGGCAGCCTCGATCTTTCCAGCAGCGCCCGTATCGCCAGCGCGGCGGCAAGCACGGTCGTTACCCGCGGGCGGTTTCGTAACGAGGGGCGGCTCACCGCCGCGGGCAACTTGACGGTCAGCGCCGCCGGTCTGAACAACCACGGCACCCTCGGCAGTGGCGCAGTGTTGCGGCTCGAGACGCCAACGCTGCTCAACCAAAGAGGCCTGATCTTCAGCGGCGACGACATGGCCTTGCGGCTGAGTCGACTCACCAACCGCTATGCCGACATCTACAGCCTCGGGGCATTGAGCATCACCAGAGATGACCAGCTGCAACGCTCCAGCCTGGTCGAAAACATGTCCGCCACCCTGGAAAGCGCAAAGGACATGCGCCTGGCCGTAGAAACCCTGGAGAACGCCAAGGATACGTTCGTCATGCAGGGCAAGCTGCTGTCTGCGCAGGCGTACCTGACCTGTATCCAGCACTGTAGTCGCAGTTGGTCAAGCAAACGGGGTCGCCTGACCCTGCACGAAGAGTGGGGCGCGGTCATCGCCGAAGACTCCCCCGCAGGCGAGATTCTGTCCGGCGCAGATCTGCGGATCGACAGCGATAGCCTGATCAACCGTTACAGCACCTTGTCCGCCCGCAAGGACCTCGTCGTGCAGACCGGTGACCTGCAGAACATCGGTGCCCAGGCCATGGCCGGCAGCGCAACGGCGGTCTTCACGGCGCAACCCCGGGAGCGCAACCGAACCTACTACGCTCACCAGGCGCGAGTGAGCGACTTCATGGCGCAGCATGGTACGGCTGCCACCTTCAGCGAAGCGGCCTACCTGGCCATGAAGGCGGGCTTCAGTCCGGCTTACTACGCGGGGATCGATGCGCCGCTCGCCGTTTCAGGCAGCGAGCACCTACTGGCACCGGCCGTCATCCAGGCGGGCGGTAATGTCACCGTCGAGGCCAGCAACAGCCTGGCTAACCTGCAAACCTACCCCAACAGCGCCATCGATTACGGCCCGTACCGTGGCGCCGATGTCACGCTGGGGCGCAGCACCCAGCCCGTCGTCGTGCTCAGCGCACACCTGCCGCCTGACCTTCAGCAGCGGCAGGTCAATCCGCTGAGTCTGCCCGGTTTCAGCCTGCCGCAAGGCGAAAACGGCCTGTTTCGCCTGAATACCCAGGCGGGCAGCGCTGACAGTGCCAGCCAGACCCAGAACCAGAACGCTGGCAGCCCCTGGCGGGTGCAGGACGGCCTGAGCGCTACCGCCAGCCTGCTGGAGACCGGTGCACAGATGCCGGTCGGCGCAGGGCCAGTGCCCAGCAACGTGCAGCCCAGCATCGGCCACAAATACCTGATCGAAACCAACCCGGCACTGACCGAACTGAGCCGCTTCCTCAGCTCCGACTACATGCTTGGCCAACTGGGTTACGACCCCGATCAGGCCCAGAAACGCCTGGGCGATGGCCTCTACGAACAGCGCCTGATCCGCGACGCCATCGTCGCCCGTACCGGCCAGCGTTACCTGACCGGGCTGACCAGCGACGAGGCGATGTTCCGCTACCTGATGAACAACGCCATCGCCAGCAAGGACGCACTGAACCTGGGCCTTGGCGTCAGCCTGAGCGCCCAGCAGGTGGCTGCCCTGACCCACGACATCGTGTGGATGGAAGAGCAGGAAGTCCTCGGCGAAAAGGTCCTGGTGCCGGTGCTCTACCTGGCCCAGGCCGAAGGCCGCCTGGCCCCCAACGGCGCGTTGATCCAGGGCCGTGACGTGGCGTTGATCGGCGGTGGCGACCTGAGCAACCAGGGCACCCTGCGAGCCAGCGGTGCGTTGGATGTACAAGGTCGGAACATCGCCAACAGCGGCCTAATGCAGGCCAACGAGCGCCTGCAACTGCTGGCGACCGAGAGCATCCGCAACGCCCAGGGCGGCATCATCGCCGGGCGCGATGTCACGGCCAGGGCCGTGAGCGGCGACCTCATCAACGAACGCAGTGTCACCACCTTCGAGTCTGCTGGGCGCAACCATGACTATCGCCAGGACTACGTCGACAGCGCGGCGCGCATCGAGGCCCTCAACGACCTCAACCTGAGTGCAGGACGCGATGTACAGAACGTCGGCGGAGCCCTCAACGCCGGGCACGACCTACGGGTAATCGCCGGGCGTGACCTGCAGATCGTATCGGCCCAGCAGCATGACCTGAGCCGCCAGACAGACCGCAAAGGCAACAGCCGTCGCGAGCAAGTGACCCAATACGGCTCCGAGGCCAGTGCCGGCCGAGACCTTACGCTCTCGACCGAGCGCGACCTTGCCGTGGTGGCCAGCCGCGTGACGGCCGGCCTGGATCTGGCCATGGGAGCGGGCGGCGACATCCTGATCGCTGCTGCAGCCAACGAGAGCCACTTCGAGTCGCACCGCAAGAGCGGCGGCAAAAGGGTCGACATCGAGCGCAGCCTGGTGACCCAGCAGGCGGCCGAGGTCGAGGCCGGTGGTGATCTGCATGTGAATGCCAAGAATAACCTTGCCCTCAGTGCCAGCAACCTGCAAACCGACGGTGAAGCCTACCTCTACGCAGGCCAGCAACTGGCCGTGGTGGCTGCGCAAAGCAGCCACCACTCGCTGTACGACATGAAGCAAAAGGGCTCCTGGGGCAGCAAGAAAACCCAGCGTGATGAAATCACCACCGTGCGTAACGTCGGCACCACCATAAGCACCGGCGGGGACCTGACCCTGGTCAGCGAGGGCGACCAGCTGTACCAGAAAGCGCGCCTGGAAAGCGGTGCCGACCTGACCCTTGCTAGTGGCGGTGCCATCACCTTCGAAGCGGTGAAGGATCTGGATCAGGAGAGCCATGAGAAGAGCAAGAACAGCTCGATGTGGACGTCGGCCAAAGGGAAGGGCACTACAGACGAGACGCTTCTTCAGAGCCAGATGATTGCCAAAGGTGACACCGTCATCAGCGCGGTCGAAGGCCTGAACATCGATATCAAACAGGTCAATCGGCAGACCGTTAGCCAGACGATTGATGCGATGGTCAAGGCTGATCCCGAGTTGGCCTGGTTGAAGAAGATGGAGCAGCGCGGTGATGTCGACTGGCATCGCGTGAAAGAAGTGCATGACTCCTTTAAATACAGCCATTCGGGGGTGGGGGCTGGCGCCGCGATCATCATCGCAATTCTGGTCACGGTTCTTACAGCAGGTGCCGGTACGTCTGTAGCCGGGGCGGCTGCAAGTGCAACCTCTTCGGCCGGTATGGGCTTGGCTGCCCAGGCTGGATTCCACGCCGTAGTTAGCCAGGCCGCGATAAGCACCATTAGTAACAAGGGTAACTTGAGCTCTACATCCAGGGATATCACGTCTTCTGATGCAATGAGGGGGTATGCGCTCAGTGCCGCCACAGCTGGTATTGGCACTGGGGTTAATCCTTCAAGCCTTGGATTCAACGTGCAAAGTGTTCAGCAGGTTGCGAGAACCACGTTTGTAGAGGCTGGACTGCGAACTGCCATTGTTGGC
The DNA here is from genome assembly GCF_013408425.1 of Pseudomonas flavescens. Taxonomy (NCBI): domain Bacteria; kingdom Pseudomonadati; phylum Pseudomonadota; class Gammaproteobacteria; order Pseudomonadales; family Pseudomonadaceae; genus Phytopseudomonas; species Phytopseudomonas flavescens. The sequence goes on from NZ_JACBYV010000001.1 coordinate 23,076, forward strand.
GGCAATTTTACAGATAATTTGGGTCAAGCAGCCGTCGGTCATGCGGCCAATATCGTTAGCGGCCTGATCTACAAAAACCTTGGCGATGAACTGCGTTTCTCTGGCACGACAGGCAAGGTCATCACCCACGGCATAGTAGGCGGCCTCGTGGCTGAGGCGGCGGGAGGCAGCTTTAAAACGGGAGCGATTGCTGCGGGGCTGAATGAGGCGCTGGTCGATACCATTATCGATTTGGAGTTCTTCCAAGGGCCTCAACACGCACAGCTCGTGGCCATGACCTCGCAGCTTGTAGGCATGACAAGCGCCGCATTGGTGGGGGGCGATGAGAAGGAACAGCAGAAAGCTGGTTGGGTGGCTCAGCAGGCCTCTCTTTACAATGGACTGGAGCATCCGACTGCTGAGCGGATGCTCAAAGAACTGAAGGACTGTAGGGCCAGTGGTCAGTGCACCGCAGCGAAGATCGACGCCATCGACGCGAAGTACAAGGAACTATCGGCTGCACGTTCCAAGGGGATAAATGAGTGCGGTAACAGGAAGTGCGTTGAGTCGATCCTCGACAAAACCATCGCCATGGACGATCCCGTTGCCAAGGAGCTGCTGCGGTTCTTCCAAGGTCGATATGACGTGCCGGGCCTGTTACAAGGCAATCCTGATGCAGTGTCTGCGCCTTCGGTTAATCCTTACAACAAGCATGGTGATCGGTTTGTTACTGACAATCAGGTTGCTTTCGCCAAGTACATTAAAGAGGGATGGCTTACTGCAGAGGAAACCAAATTCCTCGATGGTTGGATGGATTCTACTCAGTGGCTGGAGCGTACTTATGAGCGACCTCTCAGCCTTCAAGAGCGCGCCACGATTCTAGCCTCGTTCTCGGAAGAAGCTTTGCTGGGGATACGAGGTCGGACGGGGCAGGTCATCACCAGCGGTGGGGGTTCGTCACAAGGTGCTTCATCGAGTCGGACCATTACCCAGGCACAGGCTCAGAAGGAGGGCTATAAGCCTTGTTGCTTCGCTGCAGGCACTTTGGTAGCCACCCCGGAAGGCGAGCGCGTAATCGAGTCCCTGAACGTAGGCGATGTTGTTTGGAGCAAGCCCGAAGGTGGCGGAGAGCCGTTCGCGGCTGCAATCACTGCTACTCACACGCGTACTGACCAGCCCATTTACAAGGTGGTGCTGAGCAAAGACGCCGTAGATGGTGCTAGCGCTTCAGAAACACTGGAGGTGACACCTGGGCACCCTTTCTATGTGCCTGCTCAGAAAGGATTCGTTCCGGTCATCGACCTGAAGTCCGGTGATCGCCTGCAGTCCTTGGGAGATGGCGGTGATGGCAGCTCCATCACCGTGGAGTCCATCACGTTGTATCAGCCGCAGGGGCAGACCTACAACCTGACGGTAGACGCTGGGCATACGTTCTATGTTGGAACGCTTGGGGCATGGGTGCACAATATCGGGCCTTGTGTTAGCTGCAGCAATGGGAGCTGCTCAATCCATGCGGCTGCACTGGAGGGCGGGGCAAAAGCGACAGGAGCTGCCGGTGAAAGTGCAGGCGCCATGCGCCGATTGGACTATGAAGCTGCTTCCTACCACGGGAAAATCGATAATGCAGTTAAGAGTCGTGCTCCGGTTAATGGTCAAGAAGTGCTAGATTTTTCGATCCAAGTTAAACCGACATCCTCTCGCCGAGTCGGAATTGACTACGATTCTAAAGATTTTGTTGTTTTTGACAAAACGCTAGATACGACTTATCACGGCCACGTCCGTTCTTGGAGTGATTTGCATCCAGACATGCAAAAAGCCTTGCAACAGGCAGGTATGGTTGATCGTAAAGGTAATATTCTTACTGGTGGGAAACGATGATGAACTATCAAGCCCCCCAACCTTATAATAAGCGAGCTTTAGAAAAAGCTTTTGCTTCGAGGGATGTTAAGAGTATTTGTGAGGCACTTGTCTCCGTTGCTTTAAATGATCCTGATTGGAGGTGGGCACAGAGTAAATGCTTAGAATTTCTCCGCAACGAAAGCCCTGATGTTAGAGGGCTTGCAGCAACTTGTCTTGGACATATAGCAAGGATTCACCGCCAGCTTGACAAAGAAAAGGTACTCATTGCTCTTCGTGAACATCTAGATGACAACATCATCTCAGGGCAAATTGCGGATGCTCTAGACGATATCGATATGTTCTTGAGGTAGTATCACATTGGTATTTTCGCGCTGATGTTGGTTTATCTGTAAAAGTCTCGTGTCGAGCTGATCTGGCACTTTAGAGGAAAAGGGGACAGATTTGAATGGCGCTTACTTACGCGTTAACCAGTTGATCTAGAAGAAGAAAGGCTGCTCTTGGTCTACGGTGATAGTTGCGAACACACACCGAGCCCAAGGAGCAGCCCAGATGAATCCTAGGCGCCAAGCAGCCATCCTTCAACAAAGCCGTACCCATCGCCTCACATCCAATACGGATGCTTATGCATTCTTCAATCTGTTGACCGGTCCCAAGTTATTTGAACAGGTCGAATCGCTATTGCCAGACCACCGGGAGCGCCTGTTTCCTCCAACCGAGGCGTTATCCATAGAGTAATAGGGGACAGACCACGATTATTTATCGATCTTTGAGTGAGTTGTGGTCTGTCCCCTAAAGCCGTGCGTAAAGGTAAGTAGTGATGTTGTTAAAGAATGATGGCGCACATCGTCAAATGAAAGTCGTCTATTCGCACTGGAAAGAGTTACAGAAAGATCCAGCCCGCGTTGCCGCTGCTCAAGCGTTAACTTTGAATTCTGGCAGGCCTCTGCTGGGGCTTAAAGGTAAGTATGGGTTGTATGGGTCTCAGGAGTGGTGGGATAATATTTATCTCGGAAATATACCGCTCCTTTTCTTTTCTGGGATTATTGTTCGCGCCTACGCGGCTGGTCAGGATAATAAAGCAGAAAACAACACTGTTGAGTTGTTGGTGGAAGACGGCTCAGTGATTGACATTGGTATATACGTAAATGAAAGCTCTGATGTTGAATTGTTTCGAGTTGGCTGTAAGTTACAAATTGTATATGCGCTTGATGAGATGAAAAAGCAGCCAGGCCCGGATGGTAATATAAATTATGCCAAAGTTGCACTTGAGGTGGCGGTGTCGTTGGGTTTTTCGGATAAGTCGACAGATTTATTTTCTACCTGATCAGCTAAGCTAAACAAGGAAAAGGGACAGACTAACTTTATTGCTCTGGGAGAGCCGTTACAAATCCAGTGTGGTCGAGTCAGACGCCTACTTACTTGTCTGCTGCCGCTATATCGAGTTAAACCCGGTTCGGGCCCGTATGGTTGCCGAGGCCGCCGACTTCCCCTAGTCGAGTTACCAGATGCGCACCACTGATCAAGCGGGCAGTGATTGGTTGGATATTGACCCTTGCGTCATCGCACTTGGCGATACCTGAAAGGCGTCGTATTCGTTATATGGAGTTCATGCGCCGAGCTGTAACGTCAAGTGAAATTGAACTGATCCGGACTGCACTTCAGAGAGGGCAGTTAACCGGTAGTGCTCGTTTTGTGGATGAAATAGAGAGAGTTCAGGGGCAACGGATAGAGCTACGTAGTGTGGCTCATGGTCAGGCTCTCAAAAAGTATCAGGTTTCGCCATTCAGTGTTTACCATCCAGAAGTGATAGATAGGTTAAATAAAGAACAGCCTGGTTATTTTAACGGTAACTGGCTGAGATTTTGGAGTGACAAAAGATGATTTCTGGGAGGCTAGATGGATTAGGTCGTTTTCGTTTCTGGGAAAATGAGTTTTTTACAGGTATTGATGAGCAAGGAATCTGTGGGTCCGGTTCTGGAAATGATTGCTTTGTACTCGAGGTAATGATTCCACACGGCGCGCGCTGTATGTACGGGCTCCTAGGCATAACTTTTCGGCGATGTTCTGTCGAGTCTGGGATCCAGGTTAGGCTTACAAGAAAATCTATTTTAAATGAAATTTATAAAGAATCTTTAGTTAGCCCGTTTGAATATGGGCATTTTGGGCTCCCTTCCGAATACGAAGAAGCCTCGATCAGAGGTCTCGAGAGAGGGTTGGTCTGCGATGGCGTACGGAGTTTTTTAAAGATATATATACGCTGTGCGGCATTTGGAGATGCTTCCTCTAGTGAGGTTATCTTTGAAAGGATAGGGGCGACTTTAGCAGGGTTATTATCGTGTGTAGATATCACCGAGGTGATGATTGCTTCGGCTTTCGAGCGCGGAGTCAGCAGTAGCAATTCTTGATTTTGGTAAAGTGAGCCACTTGGCTATTTGCCGCCATAGCTTGGAAAAAAGGGACAGATTTGAATGGCACTTACTTAGCCCTCCTTGGATGTCCCTTTTTCTGAACTTCCGTGCGTTCCACTTGGCGCGCTTGGGTCAGTAGTGGATAGGGTCTTGGCCTTCGTTTGAGTGCTCGCGGCTCCACTCGCCCAGGCCGGCTACCTACACGCTGCTGGGCGATGAGCATCAGTAACTGGTGAAGGCGCCCGTCAATATCCGAATCCTCAAATTGCCGCCAGGCAAGCCACAGTTGCAGGGTGTGCTTGAAACTCAGTCGGCGTGGTAAACAATCCGCGATTGATGCCGATTGCACCATGAGCAGTCGGATCAAGTTGTGCGCCAATAGATAAACCCAAAGCTCCTTCACTGCCATAGCGGCCGTTTTGCAGCTCAGCATTTCCAGTCCCATGGTGCTCTTGAGGTTGCGTAGGTCCAGCTCGACGTGCCATCTGTCTTAAAAACCGGATCGGTGGATTTGGTGAGTGTTGGCAAGGCCTCTTTAATTGGAGGGTTGACCTAAGGAAAAAATTTGCCAGTTACTATCATGACGAATGTGGGAGGGGAGTACGTTTATAAGACTCTTAAAGGAGAAAGCCCTGGTGCCTCTATGGCGGGTGCTTCTGTGGGTAGCGCTGCAGGGTGGAAAATGGCTGAGGCAGCAGCAGTTTTTGGTGGGCGGTCTATGGGTAATATTAAGTCGGTTCTCAATGCCGTGTTAGGCTCTGTTGTGGCAAAAGAAGTGGGTGGCGTGGCAGAATCAACAGCAGGTGGTGGTAGATGAAAATGATAAGAAAGTATGGGTTTATTTTTTTTATACCAGTATTTTATATTGCCGGAGTGTTTGCGACGATCTATGTTGCTCGTATTTTTGCTGTTTCTTATTGTTTGGGAATCAACCATTTCGATTTTATAAAGGAAGCTGTCAGAGCAGGCGAGCTAGGGTTGAAGGTTGGTGGCTTAATTGCATTGATTACTTGTGCGTGTATCATATTTGATAGATATAAAAAGAAAGGCTGTTGAAAGCATAAGAAAGTAGTAATAGGGGAAAATAGTAATAGGGGGCAGGCCACGATTATTTATCGATCTTTGAGTGAATCGTGGTCTGCCCCCTAATACCCAATTTCACAAAGCAAGAAGTATCGAAAATGGCTCGTAACCAAGGCTGGGAGGATTTGCCTTTTTAAAATGAATAATTTTTCAGATATTGTTTTTCAGACAGAAGCTGGGTGCTTAATGTTTTCGCCTGTCAAAGTGTGTAACGATGAAGGTTTTTTTGACTTCAGGATTTCCTGTGCTTTGGCTAAGGATTTTTCTAGGTTCTTACAGGGGGATTTTGCTTGTAGACTGTACAGTAAAGATATAGAGAGGTTGGTTGCTGAGTTCGATAACCATGTGCGAGGATTGATCCTTGGTGAATATGCGCAGTCACTTTCTTATGTTCCTTTGGAGAGTGATATTCAGATACAGTTCTTAGATGGTGAAGTGGTAGATATTTCTGATGGGTATTTTTCTATAATTATATTGTTTAATTGTGGTAAGGCAGATGAGGCGTCTTCTAATACATATTTTGGATTAGAGACTGTTGTTGAGGTTTCTGATTTCAAGAGCTTTTGTGAGGGCCTGAAACGCTTGATTCTTTAAACGTAGCAGGAAAAGGGGGCAAGCGGAAAGCGGACTGATTTATTTTTCGGGTGGTTAAGATTAAATAAATCTGTCTCCTTTTCTATTGGAATGGGATAACAGATGATTACTGTGAGGTTTGAGACGGGCGATTCCCTTGAGCTTTCTATTGATAGCTTTGTTGGTGCTGATCTTAAAGGTATTAATTTTCATCGCGCTGTATTTGAATATTTGGATTTTAGTAAAGCAGATTTTACCGGTTGTGATTTAAGGGGTTCTGTTTTTTAATGCTCTGTGTTAAATGATTCAAAAATGAAGGGGGTTTCTTTGATTAATGCGGTATTAACGGGGTCTAGAATGAGGGGGAGTGATCTTTCTGAATCGTTACTTATGTATTCTGATTTCACTGAAACAGACTTTAGCTTAGCAAGTCTTAAAAATTCCAATGTGGAAGGAGGAGACTTTCGCGGTGCAGAATTATCTGGTGCCGACTTTAGTGTCTCCGGACTGGATCAATGTAAGCTTCACGGGGCATTATATGATAGTAAAACTATATGGCCAAAAAATTTCAACCCCGATGAACACGGTTTGTTAAAGAAAAAAACCTAAGCGTTGTCTGTTTTTTTCTCTGCGAATTGCCGCGCAGAGGCATTGAAGATGTGTTCGAAAAATATGGTGCTCGCCGACGGAGTACCGACTTCCGGCGAGGCGAGCGCTTTGGCATACGCGATCACCTAATCACCCTAGAGAGGCCATCCAGGCGGCCCACCTGGATGAGTCAGGCCAGCTACGATCAAGCGCCTGCCCAGCTGGAGGTCCGGGAGCTGAATAAGTAATAGGGAAAAGACCACGATTATTCTCGATCTTTGAGTGAGTCATGGTCTGTCCCCTAATACCGAAGAATGCGAAGCAGTATGCTGAGCAAGCTAAAATTTTTTAACGAATCCGCCTCAAAGCACACTGACCAAAAAACTCTCGCGGTGATACTCTCAGATATGATCCAAAAACTAATACCTTTGGCGTTCTGGGGCAGGATGGAGCTTCGAGAACTATGTTTCGCCCCGCAGATGGAATTAATTATTGGAACAGGCGGTGAGAGGTTTTAGATATGAGTTATGTTTGTCCTTGCTGTAAAAATCTAACATTTGATGAAGGTCCGCCCGGTACTTTTCAGGTTTGTCCCGTCTGTGGATGGGAGGATAACGAGGTACAATATCGTGACCCAACATATGAGGGCGGTGCAAATTCCGTTAGCCTTGAGCAGGCCAAAGTTAACTTCAGCGCTATAGGCGCCATTAACAAGGAGAGCTTGGGTGCTGTCAGGCGGCCGCTGCCTGGATAGATTGCTGAGTGAAGGCCAATGGGGAGAATTTAGAGCCGATTGCACTCATGTGTTCACTGGTCAAAAAATCTCCGGAGTACGGAGTAATAGGGGGCAGATCACGATTATTTCTCGATCTTTGAGTGAATCGTGGTCTGTCCCCTAATACCTTTCATAATTTTAGATGATGTTCCCCATAAACGGTGAATTTTATGGGTTTTATTAAAGACGCAGTTTTGAGTGCTAGTAATGCTCTAGGGTGTTCTGTGGCGCAGCTTAATAGTGAAGAGACGGCGACTGTCAGGGTTTGCATTGAGAGGAAATATTCCCATGGGAATGGAGGCTCTCCTCTATGGGAGCGGTTGAGTGGTGATTGCAGTAGTTATGAGCCAGACGGATGGAGAGCAATTTCTGAGTTTCCATTTTTTAGCAGGGTTACTATGTTTTTCGATAGGGATGATGAAGCTACTATGTTCTCTATTGCTACAGGTAATGATGTAGTCAGAATTTTGTCAGAGTGTCCCGGATTCGTGTTTTATCTAACTGATGATAAATTCAGCCTTTTGCTATGTCACAATGATCACGATTACTTAATTGGGGCTGGTGCGGCGGCGTATTGGGTTGGGAATAGAGAAAATAGATAATGAGCAGAAAAGGGGCTCTCACAGAGTCGATGAGGTCAGAGTCGAATGGAACTTGCTTACGCGTTAACCGATTGATCTAGAAGAAGAAAGGCTGCTCTCAGGCTACGGTGATAGTTGCGAACGCACACCGAGCCCACGGGGCAGCCCAGGTGAATCCTAGGCGCCGAGCTGCAATTCTTCAACATCGCCGTAGCCATCATCTCACATCCAATGCAGATGCCTATACGTTCTTCAATCTGTAGACCGGCCCCGAGTTGTTTGAACAGGTTGATTCGCTAATGCCAGATTACCGGGAGCGCCTGTTTCCGCCGACCGAGTAATTGGAAGACCGAAAAGCGCTTTTGTTGATGAGGGAACGCTCCTAAGAACGTTAATGTCAATGGAGTGGATTACAAAGTAGTTGCGAAGGGCTCTAATTCTATTTCTTGTGTTTCAGCTGGAACTAGAGGCTCTATCAATGTCAATCAAACTAAACAGAAACTTATGGACTATTTGCAGGATGTTTATTCTGGAGGTACTGCGATGGTTTCAATTGCTGTTCAGAATGCTTCGCCCTCTAAGACAGGTATGTGCTCGTTGTGCTTTAATAAGTAGAATTTTTTTGGGGAGAACCCGTTGTTTGATTTTTTATTTTTCAGCGTAGTGCTAGGAAGGACCCATGAGCAATTTAGTTAAATCTCTTTTTGGTGCTGATTCTAGGGGGAAGGGCTGTATAGGTTATACTCTCGAGGACTTAGACAGGGTCGGTAGGCTCTACAATATTGAGGTGAAGGATTCCCCTAGGGCTTTTCTAGTTGAAATGGGTAAGAGCAGTGGAGGATTAATAGGTGATGATGTTATTCATATTTATCGGCCTCATTGGTTTGTTCGTGATTACTTGCTTTTTTAATTTGGCTTTTTTCCGAATTGCAAGAGATGGGTTTCTTTGAGTATTTAAATAAGCCGTTTGTTTTCTCGTTTGTTTCTGAGGCTCAGTATTATTTCTTGCAAACAGCACTGCCAGATAGTGACTCTGTATATTGCTATGACTCAAATTCTGAAGTTGTTGAGAAAACTGAGTTTGATCTTCCAGGTTTCTTGAAGGTCCTTGCTGCCGAGGGGAGCTGCACGCATGCACTTGCTACTGAGGGTGATTTGCTAAGAATTTAAAGCTAATACTGGGTTTATGGGGGCAGACCCTGAGGAATCCCCACAAATCTACCCCAACACCTGAGCTTGGTTGCACCAAGCAGCGAAAGCACACCTTGGTGTAATCACACTGGTGCCTGATCACTCGAAACGGATGCTCGGCCTTGAATTGAGTCTGCGCGGTGCTCCGCTCAATACGCGCATCGGTCCCTGCCTTCATGCTGCCATTCATGAACAGCGACGTGCCCGGCGTCAGACGTAAATGGGGCCTGTTTCCAGGCCCCGTTTTTCGTCCATCCCTTCTCAGTGTTGGCGCCCCTCGCGCATTGCCGCATGGTGGGCGGCTCTGGCCAGATCATAGGCGTCCTCGGTCAGCAGGTACGCGGCTTCGCAGAGGTAGCGCAGGTCCTTGGCATCCGCCAGGGTGATGTTCATGAGCGCGAGGCTCTGCAGCAGGCCACGAACCGCGCCGAGGCGTTGTTCGGCGCTTTCCTGCAGGTCGATGTAGGAGCGGCTGGTATCGATCAGCAGTACGGGCGTGCTGCTCGGGTTGCTGGATAGCGGGAGAAGGTCAGTCATGGTGCTGGCCCCCTTTTTCGCAATCGGCATGGGTTCGTGCTGACGGATCGGGGCTGTGCGAGTGCTTCATGTGGCAATACTCCTTTTGCATGCTGGAAGCTGCCACGAACCGTCGCCAAACGATTATGGGTGGCAGCCGTGCGCAGGTTGGCGAACCGGGGCAAAAGGAACCCGGCAGACCCGAAGGTCTCCCACGCACGGCCGCCATAACACTGCATTGCTACGGGCACAAAAAAGCGCCTGCAATGGAGATATGGGCGCCTGTGCGCCTTTTGCTGATCGGGTCGCCAAACCCGGTCGCTGAATAGGCAGCGACGTGGGCAGATTAGCGTGGCGACGGTTGCAGTGCAATCCGGTGAGCTCGTTCAAGCTGTGGCGTGGTGGAGCGGGGCATGCCGTGTCTCGGGTTAACGCCAGCGAGTTTGTCAGGCAGGTGCTCTTCCGGGTACCGGGCCCATCGAGCAGGCATAAAAAAACGGGGCCTTGAAAGGCCCCGTTTTTCATTGCATCAGCGTGAGCCGATCACTGCCCAGGGACGTCCTTGCGCAGTTTCACCGGTTCTACGTCGTCCAGGCCTTCCTTGCGGCGGCGGGCGTTACGCAGGCGGATGTTCAGGGCTTCAACGCCCAGCGAGAAGGCCATGGCGAAGTAGACGTAGCCTTTCGGTACGTGGACTTCGAAGCTCTCGGCGATCAGCACGGTGCCGACCACGATGAGGAACGACAGGGCGAGAATCTTCAGGCTCGGGTGTTTCTCGATGAAGTCGCTGATGGTGCCGGCGCAGATCATCATCACGATGACGGCAACGACGATGGCCGCGACCATGACCGGTACATGGGAAACCATGCCGACCGCGGTGATCACCGAATCCAGAGAGAATACGATGTCGATGATGGCGATCTGAATGATGGTGCCGATGAAGTGCTTGGCCGCGCCCTTGGGCGCTTCCACGTTATCTTCTTCACCTTCCAGGCTGTGATAGATCTCGCTGCTGCTCTTCCAGAGCAGGAACAGGCCACCGAAGAACAGGATCAGGTCACGACCGGAAATACCCTGGCCGAAGATGAAGAACAGGTCAGCGGTCAGGCGCATGATCCAGGTGATGGACAGCAGCAGCAGGATGCGCGTAACCATCGCCAGGGCCAGGCCGAAGAAGCGAGTGCGCGCTTGCAGGTGCTGCGGCATGCGGCTGACCAGAATTGCGATCATGATGATGTTGTCGATGCCCAGGACGATTTCCAGGGCAGTCAGGGTCAAGAAGGCAACCCAGATTTCCGGGTTGGTCAGCCATTCCATTAGATGTTCCTTGCGAGTGAGTGGACGACTAGCGCGAAAACGCGGCCAGGGTGCCGAATTCTAGCGCTACTCGTGTGAAAATTTCGTCAAAATGTGTGCATCGAGGGCTATCGACGTTTCAGCACACCGCAGTTTGCGCTGAAACGTCGACTGATCCGCTAGCTACCGAATAGTGGAAACACGCCCAGTACCAGGGCTGCAGCCAGGATGGCCATGCAGATCAGGACTGCCCATTTCAGGGTGAAGCGCTGCAGGTCACCGAATTCGATCTTCGCCAGGCCGATCAGCAGGTAGGTCGAGGGAACCAACGGGCTGAGCAGGTGCACCGGCTGACCAACGATGGACGCACGGGCCATCTCCACGGCGCTGATGCCGTAGCCCGATGCCGCCTGGTTGAGTACCGGCAGGATGCCGTAATAGAAGGCGTCGTTGGACATGAAGAAGGTGAACGGCAGGCTCACCAGTGCGGTGATCACCGCCAGGTGTGGGCCCAGTGCATCGGGGATCACGGCCAGCAGGCTCTTCGACATGGCGTCGACCATGCCGGTACCGGTCAGGATGCCGGTGAAGATGCCGGCAGCGAAGATCAGGCCGACCACCGCCAGCACGTTACCGGCATGGGCGGAGATGCGGTCCTTCTGCTGTTGCAGGCACGGGTAGTTGATGATCATGGCGATACTGAAGGCGATCATGAACAGCACGGGCATCGGCAGCAGGCCGGCGATCAGCGTGGTCATCAGGATCACGGTGAGCAGGGCGTTGATCAGAATCAGCTTGGGACGACGAGCTTCCGGGAACTGCGAAACGCTGATCTCGTCCTGGGTGATCTTGCCTTCCGGCAGTTGCAGCACGCCCAGGCGCTTGCGCTCACGCAGACCATAGTAGTAGGCAACGCCGAACAGCACGATGGCACCCACGATCATGCCCGGAATCATCGGTACGAATACGTCCGATGGGTCGACGTGCAGGGCGCTGGCTGCGCGAGCGGTCGGGCCGCCCCATGGGGTCATGTTCATGATGCCGCCAGCCATGATGATCAGGCCGGCCATGATGGTCGGGCTCATCTTCAGACGGCTGTACAGCGGCAGCATGGCGCCGACGCAGATCATGTAGGTGGTCGAACCGTCGCCATCCAGGGAAACGATCAGCGCCAGGGCCACGGTGCCGACAGCGACCTTCAGCGGGTCACCCTTGACCAGCTTGAGGATCAGGCGAACGGGCGGATCGAACAGGCCCGAGTCGATCATGATGGCGAAGTAGAGGATGGCGAACATCAGCATCACGCCGGTTGGGGCGAGCTTGCTGATGCCTTCGAGCATCATCGGACCGATCTGGGCGGCGAAACCGCCGATCAGGGCGAAGATGATCGGGATGATGATCAGAGCGATGAGCGCCGACAGGCGTTTGCTCATGATCAGGTACATGAAAGTCGAAACCATGGCAAAGCCAAGGAAAGTCAGCATGGAGATTCTCCGGACGTGATTCGGCTACGGTGCGAAAAGGCGGTCAGCGTTAGCGACGGGGCGAACGGAGGGGGTGCAGCAGGCGTGGAGAACTAGGGCGGAGCATGGTTAATCACCTGTTTTGTTCTTGTTGACGGCAGCTGCGGGCCTCTCTGGCGGCAGCTCATCGACCGATCTTTGTCGGTCAGTGGGCGGATGCTAGAGCACGAACCTTTCAGCCAGCTTTCGCCAAATGCAGGTAATTTTCGTTGCGTCAGGTGTTTTCGCAGATGCCGGTGCAGGTTGGCAAGCCCGCACTGGCCGCCCGCTAGAGCAGATGCTCGAGCAGATAAAGGACGCCTACCAGCGAGGCGGCGGCCAGCAGATGCTGCAGGGTGATGATGCCGGCCATCAGGTTTCCATCACCGCCCAACTGGCGGGTGAGCACATAGGAAGTGGGTGCGGTGGGCAGGGCGAAGAACAGCACCAGCACGGTGCTTTCCATGGCCGGCAACTGCAGAAGGTAGGCGACAGCGAAGGCCAGCAGTGGCATCAGTAACAGACGCAGCAGGCTGTTCCAGGCCAGAGCCGGAACCTCACCACCCAGTTGTTCCGGTTTCAGCGCCGCACCGACGCACAGCAGGCCCAGGGGCAGGCTGGCGGCAGCGAGCAGGCTGAGCAGGCGGTCGCTGCCGCCCGGCAAGCCCAGGCCGCTGAGGTTGACCAGGGCTCCGGCCAGGCAGGCGAGGATCAGCGGGTTGCGGATGATCGGCAGCAGCAGGCTGCGTACGCTGACGCCGCGCTCGGCGGTCAGCGACCACACCGACAGCACGTTGACGGCCGGCACCATCAGCGCCAGCATCAGTGCTGCCAGGGTCAGGCCCGGCTGGCCGAACAGGCTGCCCACCGCTGCCAGGCCCAGGTAGGTATTGAAGCGCAGAATGCCCTGGCTGAACGCGCCGAAGCGCGACGCTGGCCAGCCTTGCAGGCGCCGTACGATCAGCAGCACCAGCCAGGCGATACCCAGGCCGAGCAGCACCGCCAGCGCCAGCCGCGGCAACTGCGGGTTGTCCAGTGGCGCGGTGGCCAGGCTGTTGAACAGCAGGGCAGGGAACAGGATGAAGTAGTTGAGGCGTTCGGCGCCGGGCCAGAAGGCTTCACTGGGAAAACCGCGGCGACGCAGTTCGTAACCGCCGACGATCAAGGCGAAGAGTGGCCAGAGGGCCAGAAGCAGTTCGGTCACGGGAGCCCCCGGTGGTGGTGAGCGTGCATCTTCGCCAGTGCCGCACGATCAGGCAAGCTGGATACCCACGCACGTCAGGAGAGAACCATGAGCGAGCTACACGAGGGTGGTTGCCAGTGCGGCGCGGTGCGTTATCGGTTCCAGGCACCATTGCGCGATATCGCCCATTGTCACTGCTCCATCTGCAGGCGCAGCACCGGCGGCATTCTGGTCACCTGGATCACCGTGCCGCTGCAGCACTTCACCTGGCTGCAGGGTGCGCCCGCGCGCTACGCCTCTTCGGCGACCTGCACGCGACATTTCTGCTCTGCCTGCGGCGCGCACCTGGCGCTGTTCACTACCCTGAGTCCGCGAACCATGGATGTGACCGTCGCGACACTGGATGACCCAGCGCTGGCGCCGGCTGACCGGCATATCTGGACCCAGAGTCGGCTGCCCTGGCTGCAGGTGGATACGCACTTGCCGCAGGAGACGCAGGAGCGCATCGATTGACCTGAACTGCAGGCAGCGTGCTGTCCCGGCCGCCTCTCGACTATCGCTGACGGTGCCGCCGATATCGCCTAAAGAATGTCCGGGGCGCGCCGATGAACACTTCATCTGCCTTTTCCAAACGCTTCTGTGTGCCGCATCTTCATGCGCCTCCTCCTGCTCAACGCGCCGTCGATAAAAAGCGCGACCGCAGGCAATTGTTTTCGCTTCGCCAGGGAATACCGGTGAAGCAGATGAAATAGGTACTACACCGTGCTCAGAAATATCCCGTTGAGCCTAAAGCTGTTGCTGATCCTCGCCTGTCCGGTACTCGGTTTTCTCTGGTTGGCCGCGTTGCAGGTGGTGGGGAGCTATCAGACGCTGGAAGAGATGGATCGAACCCAGGAAGCCAGCGCCGCCGCACAGAAAGTCAGCCAGTTGATTACCGTGGTACAGCGTGAGCGGGGGGCCAGTGGGGTGTTCCTCGGCAGCAAGGGCAAGAGCATGCAGGACGTTCTGCAGCGCATGCGCGGGCAGACCGACACGGCGCTGGGCGAAGTGCGTGCGCTGTCCGGCAGCTCCGGGGCACAGCTCGATGAAGCCCTCGCTGCGTTGAGTGGCCTGGATGCGACCCGCGGGCAGGTCGACAAGCTGGCGATCGACAACCGTGAGTCGGGTGCGCGTTACACGGCCATCATCCGCACGCTGATCGGCTACACCCACGGCCTCGAGCGCAGTGTCGATGACCCCTCGCTGGCCCGCGCACTGTCATCGCTCACCCAGTTCATCGAGATGAAGGAACGGGCCGGGCGCGAGCGTGCCATGCTCGGCGTGGTATTCAACCAGGACCGTTTCGACGCCGATCTGCTCTCTACCTTCAGCCGTAACCTTGGCGAGTTCTCCGCGTACTCGGAAGGCTTTCGCCGCAATGCCTCGGCGGATTTCGTGGCCAAGCTCGACGAAAAGCTCCAGCAGCCCAGTGGGCTGGAAGTGGCGCGCCTGCAGAAGCTGGCATTCGAAACGCCCCTTGGCGAGTCGCTTGGCGTCAAGGCCACCGACTGGTTCCAGACCTCCACCAACCGCATCGACCTGATGGGCGAAGTGGAGACCGAACTGGGCCAGAACGTCGGCACCCTGGCCGCCCAGGCACGCGACAAGGCCGCCGGCCTACTGTGGATGACGGTGATCGCCGTGCTGGCAGCGCTGGCGGTGGTGACCGTGCTGTCCTACCTGATCATCAACAACATCAACTTCGCCGTGCGTGAGGCGAACACCGCGCTGCTGGCCCTTTCGCAGCGCGATCTGACTGCACGCTCGGCCTATCAGGGCAAGGACGAGTTCGGCGAAATCACCCGCAACCTCAACCGTATGGCCGAAGAGCTGGCGCAGATCGTGCGCGAGATCGGTTCCGCCACCGCGCAGGTGGCCACCGCAGCCGAAGAGTCCTCAGCGGTGACCCTGCAGACCAGTAACAGCCTGGAGCGGCAGCGCCTGGGCACCGAGCTGGTGGTCACGGCGATCAACGAGATGAGTGCGACGGTTCGCGATGTGGCGCAGAGCACCAGCGATGCCGCGGAAATGTCCCGTCAGGTGAACCTCAGCACCACCCAGGGGCGCAAGGAAATCGAGCGTACCGTGGCGGTCATTCGTGAGCTCTCCACCCAGGCCGACGAGACCGCGCGGATCATTGGCGATCTGAAGCACGAGAGCGATTCGATCTCCACCGTGCTCGACGTGATCCGCGGGATCGCCGATCAGACCAACCTGCTGGCCCTCAACGCGGCCATCGAAGCGGCGCGGGCCGGCGATCACGGTCGCGGCTTCGCTGTGGTCGCCTCCGAAGTACGGACCCTGGCGCAGAAGACCCAGGAGTCCACCGGCAATATTCAGGAGATGATCGCCAATCTGCAGAAAGGCTCGGATCTCGCCACCCATTCCATGGAGGAGACCCTCGGCAAGGCCCGGGCCGGGGCGGCCAACATCGAGCGTGCAGGTGACCTGCTGGCCGAGATCGCCGCCGGGGTGGCCGGCATCAACGACCGCAACATGCAGATCGCCACGGCCGCCGAGGAACAGAGCGCGGTCGCCGAGGACATCAACCGCAACGTGGTCGAGATCAACGACGTCGCCATTCAGGTCAGCTCCGGTGCCGAGCAGACCGCAGCCACCAGTCAGGAGCTGGCGCGACTGGCCGAGCACCAGCAGAAACTGGTGAACCGTTTCCGCCTCGAGTGACGCGGCGCGACACCGCGGCCTGCCTGGCAGGCTGCGGTATCGCTGGCGCTGCTGCCGCCAGTCGGCAGCCGTGTATATTTATGAAATCTTGCTCATGGCCGCTGGTCAGAGCCTGACTCCTACTGCCCGGATCCATGCGATGCCACTGATAGTCATAGCCGAAGACGAACGCTCCATCAGAGAGCTCCTCGTGGAGATCTTCGAAGACGAAGGTCACCAGGTGAAAGCCTTCCCCTGTGCCGACGATGCCTGGGAGTTCCTGTCCAGCAGCGACGGTCAGGTGCAGATGGTGCTGACCGACTTCAGCATGCCCGGCGATATCGACGGTATCTTTCTCGCCCACCTGATCCGCGACCGTTTTCCGGATCTGCCGATCATCATCTCTTCCGGCTTCCTGGAAGGGACCACCGATTTCGAAGGCCTCAACGTGGCGGTGATCCCCAAGCCGTGGACGGTCAACCAGCTTCTCGCCATGTGCGCGGCGATGACTCCCGAGAAAGCACCTCAGGCTGGCATTCAGCCGGTTTGATCGCCCCCAGGGCACCTCGCTGAACAAGACTTCTCTCATCTGACTGCACAGAAAGGTCGGCGGATATGTAAAATCGCCGCCCCGTTTTACTGCTGGAGATGTCACGTTGGCCATTCACTACTCGCCTTCCCCTGATGCTGTCGCTTGTGGCCGCACCGGTTCGAGCCTCAGCGCCACCCAGGATCAGGCGCAGGTTTCCTGCAAGCTGTGCCTGCGCTCGCTCGAGAAGGAGGCTGCCCCAGCCGCGGCGGTCAACCGCACGCCGACCCTGGCCGAGCTGCGTGCAGCTGCCCGTGCGGCCAAGGCGCCGGTCAAGCAACCTGAGCCCAAGGCTGCGCTGAGCGTGCGCGAGGCATGGCGGCAGAAGCTGGAGCAGATTCCCGGTCGCAACCGGCTGCCACGCGGTACGGCGCGTCAGGCGTACGTGTAATCTGCCGCGTTGCCAGAACCGTGAGGCGATTGCGTTGCGGTTCTGGATGCTTCATCCCTTCGATACTGCCATGCCCTGACTTCAGCATCTTTCCGGATGGCGCAATGCCGTAATTCGGTCGATTACATGTTTAGGCAACTTCAAGCAACTTCCTGCCGTTCATGAATACCTGATAGCGGGGTTGGAGTGTCGGTGCTTGCTGCAACTATCAGCAGTCTCACGCGGTAATAGGCAAGTTTGTCCATGGGCAAGTTTCTCCAGTGCCGTTGCCTGCTCCCTGCAGTTGCTTCTTCATGTGTCAGGCATATAAAGAACTTTCTTTATTAATCTGCGAATAATCGCGGCCCCGTTGGGTGTCAGCCATTCATGAGCCTCATTCATCAGGTCTTGCAGCCATTCGCCACTAATCACCCGGGCCGATAGCTGCTAGCTTCAACGGTCGTTCGTATATCGCCCTTGCTTATACGAATACGTTCGTATTCGCGAATGCCCTGTCGTTGGTGGGATGGGCACTCGCTGTTGTGTGCCGATGCTGGATGTCTTTATTGTCCCGGACACTAAAAACAGTGAACCGAAGTGAGAGCCGCAGCTACCAAGTTCAATGCCTGGTGCAGTGGCGATAAAACGAAATGAGTCGTGGCAGCCGCCGATGTTCAGCGGTTTGCCGACATGAGCGACCTTGAGGTGACCGTGATGAAAGATCGCAAGACGTTGCACAGCCCGGTGGTTGAAGTGGATCCGGCCGCATTGGCGGTATCGCCAACGCGGCGTAGTTTTCTCAAGTTCGGTGCCTCTGGCATCGCCGCGGCGACGCTGTCCGGGCTGATTCCCGACAGCGCCCTGGCGACCGTCCAGAATGCGCTACCCGGTATCGAGGACAAATCGGCGCCCGGCGTCGGCGAGCAGCGTATCCGGCTGGTCGTCAATGGTCAGGTGCACGCGCTGAACGTACCGGCCAATGCGGTATTGCTCGATGTATTGCGTGACCGCCTGCAACTGACCGGCACCAAGAAGGGCTGTGATTACGGTCAATGCGGCGCCTGCACCCTGCTGGTCAACGACGTGGCGATCAATTCCTGCCTGTCCCTCGCGGTGCAGCATGACGGCGACAGCATCACCACCATCGAAGGCCTGGCCCAGGGCGACACCCTGCACCCGGTACAGGAGGCCTTCTGGGAGCACGACGCCTATCAGTGCGGCTACTGCACGTCCGGGCAGATCATGAGCGCCGTGGCGATTCTCAAGGACCCGAACATCCCCAGTGACGACGCCAGCGTTCGCGAAGCCATGAGTGGCAACATCTGTCGCTGCGGCGCCTACAAGAACATCCTCAGCGCGGTGCAGTCCGCGCGGTCGAAGATGGGAGGGGCGATCTGATGCGTACTTTCAATTTCGTGCGTGCCGAGTCGCCTGCACACGCCATCGGCTCGATGACCGGCGACGAACCACGCTCTTACCTCGCAGGCGGCACCACGCTGCTCGATCTGGTCAAGCTGGACGTGATGAAGCCCGAGCAGATCGTCGACATCAACCACCTGCAACTGAAGCAGGTCGAGCGCCTGGCCGATGGTCGGCTGCGCGTCGGCGCGCTGGTCAGCAACACCGATCTGGCCAATCACCCGCTGGTGCGCGAGCACTATCCGGTACTGTCCCAGGCCCTTCTGGCTGGCGCTTCGACGCAGTTGCGCAACAAGGCGACCACCGCCGGCAACGTCATGCAGCGGGTGCGCTGCAATTACTTCCGCGACGGTACTTCAGCCTGCAACAAGCGTGAGCCCGGCTCGGGCTGCGCGGCCATCGGCGGGCTCAATCGCAGCGTGCATGCGGTGCTGGGAACCAGCGAGCACTGCATCGCCACGCACCCGTCGGACATGTGCGTGGCCATTGCCGCCATCGGTGCACAGGTCACCGTGCACGGCGCCGCGGGCGAGCGGCAAATCCCCTTCGGCGACTTCCATCTGCTGCCCGGTGCGACACCCTGGCGCGAACATGCGCTGGAGCGCGGTGAGCTGATCACCCACGTGACCCTGGACGCGCCGCTTGCCGGCAGTCGTTCCGCCTACCTCAAGCTGCGCGACCGCGCCTCCTACCAGTTTGCCCTGGCCTCCAGCGCGATCATTCTGGTGCTCGACGGGCAGCGAATCGCCGATGCCCGCGTCGCCCTCGGTGGCCTGGGCAGCAAGCCGTGGCGCGCCACGGAAGCCGAGCGGGCGCTGATCGGTCAGCGGGCCACCCCGGAGACCTTCGCCCGGGTGGCGGAACTGGCGGTCAAAGGGGCGCGTGCATACGAGCACAACGCCTTCAAGATTCCACTGGGGCAGCAGGTGGTTATGCGCAACCTGCGCGACCTTACGACTTAGACCCTTATTCACGATCTGCTGCGCGTCGGCCCTACTGCGTTGAAAACAAGCTCGGAATGCTCATTTACAGCCGTAAACTCCGCTTCCTCGCTTATTTTTTTGGGGCCGCCTAGGCCTTGTATGGCTCTAGCTCGTTAGATCGTGAAAAGGCTCTTCAGGAGCTTTTCATGAGCGATAAAATCATCGGCGTCGCCCAGCGGCGCGTAGAAGGTCGTCAGAAGGTCAGTGGCGCGGCGTTGTATGCCGCGGATCATCATCTGGACGGTCAGCTTTACGCCTATGGCGTTTACAGCAGCATTTCCAGCGGGCGAATTTTGGCGGTTCACGACGAGCAGGCGCGGCGCATGCCCGGTGTCGTCGAGGTGCTGCACCATGGCAATTTCCCGCGCCTGCATCGCACGCCCAGTGGCGCCAAGAACCTGATCAAGAACATCCTCACCGCCAGCAAGGTGGACGAGCACCGGCTGCCCTTCGAGGACGACCGGGTCTATTACCCAGGGCAGTTCGTCGCTCTGGTGGTGGCCGAGAGTTTCGAGCAGGCAAGGGCAGCGGCCTATCAGGTGAATGTCGATTACCAGGCGGACGAGTCGATCAACAGCCTCGACGACGCATTGCGTACCCGCGGTGCCCGTGCCGGTGGTGGCGGTCACGAACGTGGTGATCCCGAAGCGGGGTTTCAGCAGGCGGCGCATCGCATCGACGTCACCTACACCACGCCGGTGGAAACCCACAATCCCATGGAGATGCATGCCACCACCGCCCATTGGCGCGATGGTCGTCTGTTCGTCTATGAAAGCAGCCAGGGGGTGGTCAACCACCGCAACGTGCTGGCCAATGTCTTCGACCTGTCCACCGATCAGGTCGAGGTACTGGCGCCTTACATCGGCTCCGGTTTCGGCGCCAAGCTGTGGCCATGGCCGCACTCCATCGCCGCCTGCGCGGCTGCCAGGGTTACCAAGCGGCCGGTGCAACTGATGTTGCCGCGCGAGCAGATGTTCACCACCGTCGGCCACCGCCCGGAAACTCGCCAGCGCATGCGCCTGGCTACCAATGGCGAAGGCAGACTGGTGTCGATCCGTCACGAGTCCTACAACAGCACCTCGACCCTGGATAACTACACCGAGACCTGCGGCGGGGTGACCAAGAGTCTGTATTCCTGCCCGAACGTGCTGGTCAGCCACAGCATGGGCCAGGTGAATCGCGGTACGCCGACCTCCATGCGCGCACCCGGAGCGGCCCCCGGGTTGTTCGCCCTGGAGTCGGCCATCGATGAGATCGCCCTGGCCAGCGGCGTCGATCCGCTGGTGTTCCGTCAGAACAACCTGGCAAGCAAAGACGAAAGCACCAACCTGCCGTGGTCCAGCAACCACCTGCCGGAAGCCATCGAGAAGGCTGCCGAGCGCTTTGGCTGGCACCAGCGCGATGCGGCCGTCGGCGCCATGCGCGAGGGTGACGAACTGATCGGTTACGGGGTGGGCGCCTGCAACTGGGAGGCTTTTCAGGTGGCGACCGATGCGCGGGTGATCCTCCGCGCCGATGGTCGCGCGCTGGTGCAGTGCGGCCTGCAGGACATCGGCACCGGCACCTACACGATCATCGCGCAGACGGTCGCTGAACTGACCGGCTTGCCGATGGATCGCGTCGAGGTGCAACTGGGCAATTCGTCGTTCCCGCCCGGCGCCCTGTCCGGCGGTTCCTGGGTGACGGCCAGCCTGATGCCTGCCGTCGCCGGCGCGACTCGCCAGGCGCTGGACACGTTGCGCGAGTATGCGGTGATGAACGACGGTCCTTTCGCTGGCCAGGACCCACAGAGCATCGAACTGGGGGAAAACGGGCAGTTGAGCAAGGGCGGCGTGAATGCCAGCTTTGCCGATGTACTGACCCGTCAGCGTCTGTCACGGGCCGAGGCGACTTACCACAGCGGTGCCTCGGAGAACGACAAGTACTCCTTCCGTTCCTTTGGCGTGCACTTCGTCGAAGTGCGCTGGGACCCGGGCATCTCGCGTCTGCGGGTTGCGCGGGTGGTCAGCGCCATCGACGTCGGCAAGGTGGTCAACCCACTGGCGGCGCGCAATCAGGTCGAGGGCGCGATCATCATGGGCATCGGCATGGCGCTGTTCGAGGCGGCCGAGCACGACCCGCGCAATGGCCTGCCGGTGAACAACAACTTCGCCGAATACATGGTGCCGGTGCATGGTGATCAGCCGGATATCGACGTGCTGTTGCTCGACTACCCGGATTACCAACTTGGCGAATTCGGTGCCCGCGGCATTGGCGAGATCGGTGTGACGGGGCTGGCTGCCGCCGTCGCCAACGCGGTGTATCACGCAACGGGGCGGCGCATTCGCAGCCTGCCCATCACCAAGGAAAAACTGATGGCCACCCGTTAAGGTGGGGTCGAACGAGCGCAGGCTGCCAAGCGGGCGGCCTGCGTTGCCTGGTTGATGTGGCGAGGTGGTGTAGATGAAGCAGCTTGACCTGCAGGTCGTTCAGCAGGCGCGTGCCTGGTTGGCGGAAGGGCAACCGATCTGGTTGTGCACCGTACTGTCGACCTTTGGTTCCGCGCCCCGCGCACCCGGCGCGATGCTGGTGGCGTTGCCGTGTGGTTCATTCTGCGGGTCGCTGTCCGGCGGCTGCGTGGAGGAAGATTTTCTCGAGCGCGTGGCGGGCGGTTCGTTCGCCACGCGCAATCAGGTGGTGCGCTACGGCGAAGGCGGATTGACGCCGACCCGTGCCTTGCCCTGTGGCGGTGTGCTGGATGTGCTGGTCGAGTACATCGAGCCTGGTGCTGCTGCCGAGGCGATGCTGGCGCAGGTCGAGCATGCACTCGGCGGCGGTGAACTGCTGATCCGCGATGTGCCGCTGGGCAATGGGGTCGGCGAGTGCCGGCCGGGCAGCATGAGCGATACGAAGATCCAGCGCGGCGAGGAACATGTGTCGATCCGCATGGGTGCCGTGCTGCGGGTGATACTGGCGGGGTGGTCGCCGGTTGCCGAGTTCTGCGCCAGCTTTGCGCTGTCCCTCGGTTACGAGGTGATCCTCTGCGATCCGCGGCCCGAGGTGATCGCCGAGGTGAGCCTGCCAGGCATGCAGGTGCTCGAACTGCTGCCGGCCCGTTTCATCGCCGAGCAGGGCGCCCACCGCGCCACCGCGGTGCTGGCCTTGACCCATGATCCGCGCATGGACGATCTGACGCTTATCGAAGCCGTGCGTACCGATGCCTTCTACATCGGTGCCATGGGCTCGCAACGCACCAGTGGCAAGCGCCTGGAGCGGCTGGCCCGTCTGGGCGGCCTGACGCCTGACGAGATGCAGCGGATTCACGCGCCAATCGGTTTGCAACTGGGCAGCAAGTCGCCGGCGGAAATCGCCCTGGCGACCATGGCCGATGTGCTCAGGGTCGCCAACGGCATCGACCGGGGGGCGCTGTAGCCATGCTCTCGAACGCTCCCGTGGTGATCGTGCTGGCGGCGGGTCGCGGCTCGCGCTTCCGGGCCTCCGGGGGGACGTCGAACAAGCTGCACGCCGATCTGCACGGCAAGCCGGTTCTCGAGCATGTGCTGACGGCAGTCGAACGCGCCGGGCTCGCCGTTCACGTGGTACATAGTGCTCCTGGCGATGGCATGGCCGATTCGATTGCCGAAGGCGTGCGGGCCACCGCAGGTGCTTCGGGCTGGCTGGTGCTGCCGGGCGATCTGCCATTGGTGACCGCACAGAGCATCCGCAGTGTGGCCGCTGCCCTGGCGGAGAGTGCCGTGGTGGTGCCGGTCTTCGATGGCGCCAAAGGCCATCCGGTGGGGTTCGCTCGCGAGTGCTTCGACGAGCTGATCGCGCTCAGCGGCGAGGCAGGTGCCGTATCCGTCGTGCAGCGTTACCGTGCTGCGGGGCGCGCGCTGCAACTGCAGCTCGATGATCCGGGCATCCTCACGGACATCGATACCCTCGAGGACCTGCAGCGCGTGCGCCGGCTGCTCGAATAGGGCGTCGTGCAGGCTGGCAAAGGTGATCGACGAACGACGACCTGCGGGTCGTCGTTCGCCTTGCGGCTGCCTTACAGAATGCTCAGCGGGTATTCGACGAAGGCGCGAATCTCGTTGAGGTCCGGGCCGACATCATTGCTGGAGCGGTAGATGGAGTTGCGCAGGCGCACGGAGAGGTCTTTGACCGCACCGTTCTGCACGGTGTAGCTGACCTGGTTGAACAGCTCGCGCTCCGTGCCTTCCTTGTCGCCGCCGGTGTCGATGTTGTCGCCACGCACATAGGCGAACTTGTAGCGCAGGCCCGGTACGCCATAGCCGGCGAAGTCCAGCTCGTAGCTGGCTTGCCAGGAGCGTTCATCCTTCAGGTTGAAGTCCGAGTAGTAGGAGTTGGCCAGGTAGACGCTGCTGCCGCCATCGCCGTAGTCATAGGCATAGCCGGCGTCGCCGGTGTTTCTCTGATGGGCGATGATGAAGGCGTGGTAGCCGACGCTGTATTTCGCCGCGAGGCTCCAGATGGTATTGCGGTCGTTGCGCCCGTCGCCGCCGAAATCCAGCGCTGCGGCTGAGTTGTCGTCGTAGTCGGTGCGGTACAGGTTGAAATCGAAGTTGAGCGCCTGGTTATCGCTCAGCGCCGTGGTGTAGTTGAGGTTGGCGTAGTACTTCTCGTAAACGTCTTCCACATCCGAGTGATACAGCGCGGCGCTCAGGTTGTCGGTGAGGGCGTAGCTGCCACCCAGCACATCGATGTTCTTCAGGCGGTTCGGGTCCCGCGCCGGGTCGCCCATCGGGCTGTCGGCGGTGAAGCGACCGGCGTTCAGTTCGAGGCCCTGCACTTCGTTGCTGGTGACCAGCGTGCCGGTGAACGATTGCGGCAGCAGACGGCTGTCGTCATGGGCGAGTACTGGCAAGGACGGGAACTGGTTGCCGTAACGGACCACCGTGTTGGAGAAGCGCAGCTTGACCGCCGCGCCCGCCTGGGAAAGATCGTCGACTGGGCGGCCATCACCGTCGGTGTCGAAGAAGGCGCTGTAATTGCGGCCGCGACCGCTGTCCAGCTTGACCCCGAGCAGGCCGAAGGCATCCACGCCTACACCGACGGTGCCCTGTGTGAAGCCGGACTCGAAGGTGGTGATGAAGCCCTGGCCCCATACCTTGGCATCGGGGGCGCTGTTCTTGAAGTCGCGGTTGAAGTACGCATTGCGCAACAGCAGTTTCAGGCTGCTGTCGGCGATGAACCCGTTGGATTCGGATTGTTCACTGGCCTGGGCCAGTGGAATGCCTGCTGCCAGGCACGCACAGACGAGTGCGAGTTTCTTGTGCTTGAACATGGATGCTCCTAGTCGATTGGCAGGTGTTGAAGTGTTGATTCACCATTCCATAAACATAATTATTATTCGCCTGGATATATCGAGGCAGTGCGATAGTTATCATTGGCGCAGGGGCGCGAGCCAACCACAGGAGTCGATTATTACTATCGATGCAAATGATGCTGAGCAGCAGGTGTTTGCCTATAACATTCGGGGTGATGAACTCATAACCATTGGCTTTCGAGAGAAGCCGGTGGTCTCTCCAGTTCATCATCCTTTGGTTTCCGCCTCATCATGAGGCGGTTTTTTTTGCCCGCAGAAAAGTGGGTGAATTAATACGGAAGTTTGCTTTGTGCTGTTTCTCATTGGAATGGGCAATACAGTTGGTGCTGATTCATGCTAGGTCGCGGTATTGACAGTTGAATGTTGTTATTGATGACTGCTGCTCATGAGGGTATTCGTTTGTTGATACTTTATTTGCGCCGCTTTTATCTTTATAGAGAGTCTGTTTGATTAATCCTGTCGCAAAGGCTTACAGGAAAAAGCGGCACCCCGTTGTGCTGTCGAGGTCACATGAGGCCGCAGCCGATTCACCTTCTGAACAAGCGAGATAAACCGTGTTTCACCTGATCACGGGCCTCATAGCCCTCTATGTATTCTGGCGAATGATCTGCATCCAGCGTTGGTCGCGCCCCGTCAAAGCTCTGTTGGGCGTGCTGATCCTGCTGGTTGCCGAGCACCATCTGATTACCCGCAGCTTCTTCGGTAGCATGGCTTCCCCGGAAATTCCGGGCGAGGTACTGATGTTATTGGGCTGGGCATTCGGTGCGCTGATCGTCAGCGCGCTGGTGCTGCTGGTGCTGGATTTCACTGCGCTGGTCTTCGCTCGGGCTGGCGCCGTCGGCCGTGCCGCCAAGGCGCCGGGTTTACGGGCAGGCGTTGGGGCGGCCGCCATGTTGCTGTCGGCCTTTGGCGTCTGGCAGGCGGTGCGGGTGCCGGATGTGCGCGACGTCGAGATCGAGCTGGCCCAGTTGCCGTCCGAACTGGATGGCCTGCAGTTGGTGCAGCTCACCGATCTGCACGCCAGCCGACTTCTGCAGCGCCCGTGGATGGAAGCAGTCGTCGCCAAGGCCAACGCGTTGCAGCCGGATCTGATGCTGATCACCGGCGATCTGGTGGATGGCACCGTCGCTGCCCGCGAGCAGGATGTCGAGCCGCTGCGTGATCTGCGTGCACGGCTTGGCGTGTACGCGATTCCCGGCAACCACGAGTACTACGCCGAATATCAGAACTGGCTTGGCCACTTCGAATCCCTGGGGCTGCCCATGCTGCTCAACGAGCACGTGACCATCGAGGACGCGGGTGCCAGCCTGGTGCTGGCCGGCATCACCGATCCGGCCGCCAGCCGCTTCGGCCAGCCGCTGCCCGACATCGAGGCCGCACTCGCCGGGGTGCCTCAGGAGGCGGCGGTGATCCTGCTCAGCCATCGGCCACTGGCGGCGTCGGGCAATGCCCTGGCCGGTGCCGATCTGCAGTTGTCCGGTCACACCCACGGTGGTCAGGTACTGGGTATGCACTGGGTCACTCAGGCGTTCAACGAGGGCTACGTGTCCGGGCTGTACACGGTGGGTGATATGCGTCTGTACGTCAGCAATGGCGCCGGGCTGTGGAATGGCTTTCCGCTGCGCCTGGGCAAACCGTCGGAGATCACCCGAATCACCTTGCGTGCGGCCAAGGGGTAGCTTCAAGCGAGTGAGCGAGCCGTCGCTATCGACGGCTCGCTGCCTTGCCCTACTGCGCAGAAGTGGCTTGTGGCGGCGTCGCGTACTGCTCGTCCGAGACCTTTTCCATCCACTCGGCGACCTTGCCGTCCAACTCTTCGGCAATGGCGATGTGGCTCATCGCCGTGGTGGCGGTCGCGCCATGCCAATGTTTGACCCCCGGCGCGATCCACACGGTATCGCCTGGGCGGATTTCCCGCCGCGGACCATTCCAGTTCTGCACGTAGCCCACGCCGCTGACCACGATCAGCGTCTGCCCGAGTGGGTGGCTGTGCCAGGCGGTGCGTGCACCGGGTTCGAAGGTGACCGTGCCGCCACTGACCCGCGCGGCATCGCTGCCCTTGAACGGCGCATCCAGGCGGACGTTACCGGTGAAGTATTCGGCGGGTACCTGCACGGACGGCTGCTCGCCAGCTCGTGCGATACGGATATCGGTGGCTTCCTGCGCGTCTGCGCTGAGGCTGCCCACCGATAGCGCGGCAGCTGTTACCAACGCTCTGGTTCGACGTGCACTCATGTCGTATCTCCTCAATCGATGAATGGGTGAGGGCGTTTCAGCCGCTGATCCCGGCGGTGTCGAGCCAGCGGTTGACGCGCTCCATGGTGCGGCGCTCCTGATCGGCTTCCAGGCTGAAGCCTTCGAGTACCCGCGCACCTCTGGCATGGCTGACGAGGATCGATTCGCTGTCCCCCAGCCCATGGCCGCCATGGGTGACGAACGGAATCAGGGTTTTGCCGGAAAGGTCGTGGGCGGCCAGAAAGGAACGGATCACCGCTGGTGTACTGCCGCCCCAGATCGGAAAACCCAGCAGCAGCGTGTCGTACGAGGCGAGATCCACTTCCATGGAGGCGAGCGCTGGTCGATAGCCACTGCTGCGCTCCTGACGGGCCTGCTCGACGGTCTGCAGGTAGTCCTCGGGATAGGGTGTGGCCGGCTGGATCTCCAGCAGGTCGGTACTCAGCGTGCGCTGCAGCAGGCCAGCGATGACGCGGGTATTACCGCTGCGCGAGAAGTACGCCACCAGCAGGCGCGAGCCCTGGCGCTGCATCTCTGCACCCCTGGTGGCCGGGCTGACGCCAGCGAGAAAGGGCGCGCTGGCGAGCGCGGCGAGCAGCGTGCGGCGCAGTGGGTCGTGAGTATCGCTCATGTGCGATGCCCGGCCGTCATCGACCGACCCTCGCCTGCAGCGCCGCTGGATAGCGATTGCCGGCAACCGGGATCTGTTCGACCGCATTGTTGATCCGGGTCATCTCGGCGGCATCGAAGGTGAGCGATGCGGCAGCCAGGTTTTCTTCCAGCCGTGCCAGTTTGGTGGTGCCGGGAATCGGCACTATCCAGGGTTTGCGCGCCAGCAGCCAGGCAATCGCCACCTGTGCCGGTGTCGCCCCCTTGTCCCTGGCGATTTCCTGCAGCAGCTCGACCAGTAGCTGATTGGCGTCCAGTGCGCTGGCTTCGAAGCGCGGCACCTGGCTGCGGAAATCGTCACTGCCGAACTGCTGCCCCGATTTGATCGCGCCGGTGAGAAAACCCTTGCCCAGCGGGCTGAAGGGCACGAAGCCGATGCCCAGCTCTTCGAGCAGCGGCAGGATTTCCTGCTCGGGCTCGCGCCACCACAACGAGTATTCGCTCTGCAGCGCAGCGAGCGGCTGCACGGCATGGGCGCGGCGGATGGTACTCGCGCCGGCTTCGGACAGGCCGAAGTGCAGGACCTTGCCCTCGGCAATCAGCTCGGCGACGGTACCGGCGACCTCTTCGATGGGCACCTGCGGGTCGACGCGATGCTGGTAAAGCAGGTCGATACGTTCGGTGCGCAGGCGCTTGAGCGAGCCCTCAACGGCCAGGCGAATCTGCCGTGGCTGGCTGTCGAGTATCTGCTGCTTGCCGTCGTCGCCGAAGGTGAAGCCGAACTTGCTAGCGATCACCACCTGATCGCGCATGGGGGCCAAGGCTTCGCCAAGCACGTCCTCGTTGGTGAACGGCCCGTAGACTTCGGCGGTATCGAAGAAGGTCACGCCGCGATCCGCAGCGGCGCGGATCAGCGCTATCGCCTGATTGCGATCGGTTGCCGGTCCGTAACCGTGGCTCAGGCCCATGCAGCCAAGGCCGATGGCCGAGACGTCGAGACCGCTGTTGCCGAGTTGGCGTGTTTGCATCTGCACTTCTCCCGTCAGGTTCGGCCGCTGCTTTCTGGTATCGAGCGCAGCGGGATCGAATAAGCCTGACTCACCTTAGTCAGCGGCTGAGGGCAGCACTAGGTAGCAAAGTCGGCATGCTGTCATGAGAAGAAATCATGAAATGATCGGATGGTTTCATGAGTCTTGCTCACAAGTTCATGTGCGACGCCGATCTCGCTCGCGGTGGGCAGGGCAGAGGTGGGCCTGTCGTTACTCAGCCTGGGTGCCGCAACGCATCGATGATCACGCCGAGGGCGCGGGAGTACTGGCGGCGGTTCGGGTAATACAGGTGGTAGCCGGCGAACGGCTCGCACCAGTCCTCCAGCACGCGCAGCAGACTGCCGTCGGCCAACTGCTCCTGCACCATGTCGTCGGGCAGGAAGGCCAGCCCGCAGCCAGCGATGGCAGCGCGCAGTACCGGCGTGCTGCTGTTGAAGGTCCACTGGCCCTCGACGCGGGCCTTCACTTCATGGCCGTCTTTCTCGAAATCCCACTGCAGCAGGCCACCGTAGGTCGGCAGACGCAGGTTGATGCAGCAGTGCCGGGCCAGGTCCGCAGGGGTGAGAGGGACCTCGTAGCGGGTGAAGTACTCCGGCGAGGCGACCACCGCCATGCGCAGGGTCGGGCCGATCGGCACGGCGATCATGTCCTTGGCCACCTGATCGCCGAGGCGCACACCCGCGTCGTATCGCTGCGCCACGATATCGGTGAGGGCGTAGTCGACGGTGATTTCCACCTTGATATCCGGGTAGTCGCCAAGCACCTTGTGCAACTTGGGCCAGAGGATGTTGTTGGCGGCGTGTTCGGAGGTGGTGATACGCAGCGTGCCGACCGGCTTGTCACGAAACTCGCTGACAGCGCTGATCTCCGCCTCGATCTCTTCGAGGCGCGGAGCCACCGTGGCGTAGAGCCGCTCACCGGCTTCGGTGAGTGCCAGGCTGCGCGTGGTACGGGTCAGCAGGCGAACGCCGAGACGTGTTTCCAGGCTGCGGATGGTGTGACTGAGCGCCGACTGGGAAACGCCGAGGTGCGCCGCGCCGCGGGTAAAACTGCCCTCCCGGGCAATGACCACGAAGGCCTGCAGGTCGTTGAAATTTTCTCTGGGCATCTACGATTCGGGCTCGGGAGGAGGATGTTCAGCGCAGCATCATAAGCAGGTCATGGGCGTCTCGTTCAGCGCTAATTTTCTCTTTTGATGTCAGCCGCAGTATCGGGCAAGCAGCACCGTCGGCCCTCGGCTCGCCGCCGCCGCTAGGCCTCGACAGGCGGCTGTGAGCAGGCTGCAGTACTCGAGCGAACCACCAGTTCGAAAGGCAGGATCAGGTGATGCTCGGTAATGCTCTTTCCTTCCAGCAATGCCAGCAGCATGGCCACCGCGTGCTGGCCGAAGGCTTCTGCCGGTTGCGCGATGGTGGTCAGCGGTGGGTCGCAGAAGGCGGCGAAGGAGATGTCGTCGAAGCCCGCGACCGAGATGTCCTCGGGAATCCGCAGGCCGGCCTGGCGAATACAGCGGATGGCGCCCATGGCCATCTCGTCGTTCTCGCAGAAGATCGCCGTCGGGCGGGCACCGACCTGCAGCAGGTGCGCTGCCGCGGCATGTCCGGACTGGCAGTCGTAGTTACCGTCCTGCAGCAGGGCAGGGTCGAGCCCGATACCTGCGGCGTCCAGAGCCTCGCGGTAACCGGCGAAGCGCTCGCGGGTCAGCGGGCTGTCCGGTGGCCCCTGGATCAGCCCGATACGGCGATGACCGAGGCCCAGCAGGTGCTCGGTCATGGTCCGGGCGGCGCCGCGGTTGTTCAGGCTGACCGTGGGCCAGGGCGCGTCGTCGACGATCTCGCAGATGTTCACCAGCGGCGGATGATCCTGGCGCGCGAACGGGTCGAAGGCGCGCAGCTGGATGACCCCGTCTGCCTGCCTGGCATCCACCAGCTCGGCGAACTGTCGCTCGGTTTCCGGGTTGCCCAGGGTGTTGCAGAGCAGCACCCGATAGTCGAACGCGCTGGCCGCTTCCTGAATACCGCGGATGACCTGGGCGAAGAAGGTGTTGGCGATATCCGGTACCAGCACCACCAGATTGCGGGTGCGCTGGGAGCGGAACTGGATGGCCATCAGGTTGGGTTTGTAGCCGGCGTGCTCGACGGCATCGAGGACTTTTTCGCGGGTTTCCGGCGACACCTGGGCAGGGCTTTTCAGGGTGCGGGATACCGTGGCGACCGAGACGCCAGCCAGTGCGGCTACCTTGCGGATATTTGTCATGCAGCCTCTGTTCTCTGGCCGGCTGCGAGCGCCGGTTCGCCGCTAGATTACCGCAACCCGACCGTCGTGGCGCGCTTGACCTGGATAATGGCGAGGTCTATATATTCATCAATGTAACCGGTTACATTGATAAGAATACCGATAAAAATAGCGCAAGACGGAGTTATTCAATGCCTGCTTCAAGCGTAAGGCTGGGAATGATCGGCGGAGGCGCTGGCGCCTTCATCGGCAAGGTGCATCGTCAGGCGGCTGCCTTGGCCGGAGGCATCGAGCTGGTGGCCGGCGCTTTCAGCCGTGATCCGGCCAGCAATGCCGAAACCGGGCGTGAATGTGGCTTGCCTGCACAGCGTGTGTACCCCAGTTGGCAGGCGCTGCTGGAGGGTGAAGCGGGCCTCGATCCCAATGAGCGCATCAACCTGTTGGCGATCGTCACGCCCAATCACCTGCATGCGCCCATCGCTGCCGCTGCGCTGCAAGCCGGCATCCATGTGTTCTGCGAGAAACCTGCAGCGCTGACCAGTGCCGACACCCGCAGCCTGGCGCAGTTGCTCGATAACGCCGATGTTCTCTACGGGCTGGCCCACACCTATCAGGGCTACCCGATGATCTGGCAGGCCCGGCACATGGTGCAGGCTGGCGAGATCGGCCGGGTGCGCAAGCTACATGTCGAATATCCCCAGGGCTGGCTCAGTGACGACCTTGCCGGTCAGGGCAACCGCCAGGCTGCCTGGCGTGGTGACCCGCAGTTGGCAGGGCAGGGCGGCTGCATCGGCGATATCGGGACGCATGCTTTCAGTCTGGCCGAATTCGTCAGTGGTCAGCGTATCGCGCGCCTCTGCGCGCACCTCGCTACCCACGTGCCCGGCCGGGCGCTGGACGATGATTGCGCGATGCTGTTCCTCACCGAGCAGGGAGCCAGCGGCGTGCTGCTCGCCAGCCAGGTCTGCGCCGGTGAAGAGAACGCCCTGAAGATCCGCATCTACGGTGACAAGGGTGGCCTGGAATGGCGCCAGGAAGAGCCCAACAGCCTGATTCATCGCTCGCTCGACCAACCGATGCGCGTGCTGCGTGCCGGGGCCAACCACAGCTGGCTGTGCGACGAGGCGCTGTGCCGCATTCGTCTGCCGGCGGGCCATCCCGAGGGTTACCTGGAAGCCATGGCCAATCTGTATGGCGACTTCGCTCGGGCGATTGCCGGCTCCCGCAGCGCCGCTGCCGCCCTGCCAGGCATCGAGACCGGCGCGCGCGGCATGGCCTTCATCGAAGCGGCGCTGGCCAGCCATGCCAGCGAGGCGAAATGGACGGTGCTGGCACCGACCGCAGGAGTACAGCCATGACCTCCAGTACAAAAGGCACTCGCGGCCCGGGCATTTTCCTCGCCCAGTTCCTCTCTGCCGAGGCGCCGTTCGACGACCTGAAAAACCAGGCCGGCTGGGCGGCGTCGCTCGGCTACAAGGGCATCCAGTTGCCGACGCTGGGGCCGCAGTGCATCGACCTGCAGCGCGCCGCCGAGAGCCAGACCTATTGCGATGAGCTCAACGGCATCTGTGCCGAGGCCGGTGTCGCCATCAGCGAACTGTCCACCCATCTGCAAGGCCAGTTGGTTGCCGTGCATCCGGCGTTCGACAGCCTGTTCGACGACTTCGCCCCGGCGCACCTGAGAGGTCGCCCCCAGGCGCGCACCGAGTGGGCGGTCAGCCAGTTGAAGCTGGCGGCGAGGGCCAGTCAACGGCTGGGCCTGTCGGCCCATGCGACCTTCTCCGGCGCACTGCTCTGGCCCTATCTGTATCCCTGGCCGCAGCGCCCGGCGGGCCTGGTGGAGGAGGGCTTCGCCGAGTTGGCGCGGCGCTGGCTGCCGATCCTCGATGCCTTCGATGAGGCGGGTGTCGACCTCTGCTACGAGTTGCACCCCAGCGAAGACCTGCACGACGGCGCCACCTTCGAACGCTTCCTGGGCGCGGTCGGTGGTCATTCTCGCGCGAACATCCTCTATGACCCCAGCCACATGCTGCTGCAGCAGATGGACTACCTGGGCTTCATCGACCGTTACCACCCGCGCATCCGCATGTTTCACGTCAAGGACGCGGAGTTCAGGCCCGATGCCCGTTCCGGGGTGTATGGCGGCTATCAGTCGTGGGTCGATCGGCCAGGCCGCTTCCGTTCGCTGGGCGATGGGCAGATCGACTTCAAGGCGATCTTCAGCAAGCTCACCCAGTACGGCTATCAGGGCTGGGCGGTGCTGGAGTGGGAGTGCTGCATCAAGGACGCCGCCCAGGGCGCTGGCGAAGGGGCGGCGTTCATCTCGCGCCACTTGATTACCCGCGCGGAGCGCGCCTTCGACGATTTCGCCGGGGGCACCAGCAGCGCGTCGCGCAATCGGGGGCTGCTGGGCCTGGACTGAATATGTTTAACGCAGTCTCGTGAACAACAACAAGGATAAGAACATGAGCACTTTGAATGTCAGGTTGGGCGTGATGATGTTTCTCCAGTTCTTCATCTGGGGAGGCTGGTTCGTCACCCTGGGTACCTTCCTGGGGCGCACCCTGGAGGCCAGTGGCGGACAGATCGGCATGGCCTACGCGACCCAGTCCTGGGGGGCGATTCTGGCGCCCTTCGTGGTCGGCCTGATCGCCGACCGCTTCGTCAATGCCGAGCGCCTGCTGGCGATCCTCCACCTGGGCGGCGCGGTACTGCTGTACCAGCTCTACCGGGCCGAGGATTTCGCCACCTTCTATCCGCTGGTGCTCTGCTACATGGTGGTCTACATGCCGACGCTCGGGCTGGTCAATGCGGTGGCCTTCCGGCAGTTGAGCGACCCGGCGGCGCAATTTTCCAGGGTGCGGGTGTGGGGCACGCTGGGTTGGATCGTGGCCGGCCTGGTGATCAGTTTCGTGTTCGCCTGGGATGCCCAGCAGGCCATCGCCGCTGGCGCCCTGCGCAACACCTTTCTGCTCTGTGCCGGTGCTTCGCTGCTGCTCGGGCTGTACAGCTTCAGCCTGCCAGCGACGCCTCCGGTGCCCGGCCAGCAGACCGGCATCAAGCGCCTGCTCGGTCTGGATGCCTTGCAGATGCTCAAGGATCGCGGCTTCGCGACCTTCTTTCTGGCCTCCATCCTGATCTGCATTCCGCTGGCCTTCTACTACCAGAACGCCAACCTGTTCCTGACTGAAATCGGCGTCGCCAACCCGACCGGCATGATGACCCTCGGCCAGGTTTCGGAAGTGTTGTTCATGCTGCTGTTGCCGCTGTTCATCAAGCGCTTCGGGATCAAGGCGACCTTGTTGGTGGGCATGGCGGCATGGGCGCTGCGCTATGTGCTGTTCGCCTACGGCAACAGCGGCGAGCTGGTGGCATTCCTGGTCGCCGGTATCGTTCTGCATGGCGTGTGCTACGACTTCTTTTTCGTCTCCGGGCAGATCTACACCGACGGCAAGGCCGGCGAGAGCATCAAGAGTTCGGCACAGGGCCTGATCACCCTGGCCACCTATGGTGTCGGCATGCTGGTCGGTTTCTGGGTGGCCGGCATGGTGTCCGATCACTATTCCAGCCAGGGTGCCCACGACTGGTTCAGCATCTGGCTGTTCCCGGCGGTGTTCTCGGCTGGCGTGCTGCTCGCCTTCCTGCTGACCTTCCGCGAGCGTGCCGCGGGCAAGCCGGTTGGCTGAGGGGCGCGCAGGTGGTGTAAGCCACCTGCGACGCACGGGTCAGCCTTCGCAGCGCGCCTCGGGCTGTTTGAGCAGCATGCTCAGTTGCTGCGGCGGGTGATGGATCAGGCCGCCTGGGGTTTCGCAGACGCGCTGGATGAAATTGTCGGTGAACAGCAGCTTGCCGTGCACGAAGTGCTCGTTGGGGCGCAGGTTGGGGTTGTGGATGCGCGTGCCGAGGCGCGCGGCCAGCCATTTGCCAGCCTCGTAGTGGCTGATCCAGCGTTCCGCTGACAGGCTCGACATGACCTGCGGCTGCGCCTCGCGGCCGATGACGATCACCGGCACGTCGCTGACTTCCGGTACCAGATCGTTGTGGCCCCAGTGGCCTCCCTCGCCCAGGCGCTGGCCATGGTCGCCGGTGATGATCAGGTAACGCTCACCCTCCAGCCGGTCGAAATCGGCGATGACCTCGGCCAGCAGGCTGTCGAGGTAGTGCACGGAGTTGTCATAGGCATTGCTCTGCCCGTTCGCGCCCTGGTCGGCCCAGGGCGCCGGCTTGGCTTCATGGCGGTAGTTCTGCGCATAGGGCAGGTGGGCGGTGCGCAGGTTGAGCACCACGAAGTTGCGCTCGCCCCAGCGCTGCTTGTCGAGCAGGTCGAGCAGGGCGCGATCCTGCTGTTTGAGGAAACGTACCGGGTGGTCCTCGCGGGTAATCGACACGTCCAGATAGCGGCTGCCCAGATTGGCCAGCAACTTGGATTCCTGCGAAGAGATCCAGTGGGTGCGAAAGCCCGCCTGCTTGGCGAAGCGGAACAGGTTGATATCGCCGGTGCGCAGCTGCGAGTCCTGCCCCGGTTCACGAATCGGATTGATCAGGTAGGGCAGGCTGACATCGGTGGCCACCCCGGCGGCGATGCCGGGGCGCACGAAGGCGCTGGGATGGTTACGCAGGTAGTTGGCCAGTTGTGGCGTGGTATCGCGGCCGTAGCCGAACACCCCGAGGCGATCACTGCGCAGCGAATCGGCGACCACCAGCCAGACATGTTTCGCCTCGCTCAGGCTGGGGCTGAGCGCGTATGGCGCGAAAGGCGCGGGTGGCAGCTCGACCTCCGGTTTGAGCGCCAGACGCACTGCCCAGGCGGAGAACACGTTGAGGTTGTTGTGCAGCGCGCTGCGGCTGGGGCTGGCGGCGAAGGAGTCGAGGTTGCGGTAGGTGGCTCGATAGGGTTTCGAGAGCAGCACCACGGCGATCAGCACCAGTGCCCAGCGGCTCTCCGGCAGGCTGATCTTGCCCGGCAGACGCAGGTGCAGGGCGAGCAGCAGGGCGTAGGGAATGGCCACGCAGAGCAGCACCGGCCAGTGCTGAGCGAAGCTGTGCGCCGCGGTTTCGCGAACCTCGCCGGGGTCGTTGAGCAGCGACTGGATATCGATGGCGGTCAGCGGCTCGCCGAAGAAGCTGATGTTGGCCAGTTGCATCAGTTGCATCGCCGCGAACAGCATCAGGATGGCTGCGCTGAGCCAACGCAGGTTGCATAGCCATAGCCCGGCACTGAACAGCCAGAGCACCGTGACATAGCCGAATTCCAGTTCGGCACGGTTGTTGGGGGTGAACAACTGCTGCAGAAAATCATCGGCGAGCAGCAACAGACAGCTGAGGGTGGCCAGGGCCACGAGCGACAACCAGGAGCACAGCGCTCCAGAGCTAAAACGCGCACGTATGGGCAGCATGGGTTTTTCCTGAGGGATCAGCGGTCTTCGGAATGGGCGCGGCGCTTGCCGGTGATCATCGACAGCGGCAGGTTTTCGCGCAGGTGGATACTTTCGATCAGTGCGGCGGCCATGTGGATGACCACCAGAGCGGCCAGGCCGTCAGCCACCCAGCCATGCAACGTGAGTGGCCAGTCGGCGCCCCACAGGGCGTCCACTTCCTGCATCAGGAAGCCGCTGATGCCCAGGGTGGCGATGGCCGCCATCATCAGCAGCATGACCAGGGCGCCCAGCGGCGAATGGCCGAGGCGACGATAGGCTTTGCCCCCGAGCAGGTGAGCCAGGTGTTCGGCGAGGCGCGCGCGCGTCGGCCAGAAGTCTGCCCAGCGGGCGCTGCGTGAACCGACGAAGCCCCACACCAGACGAACCGCCAGCCAGGCGCAGGCGTAGTAGCCGAGCCAGGTATGCCAGTCGTCACCTTCCTCGGTGAAGAAATAGTTGGCGACGAAGACCCCGGCCACCGACACATGGAACAGCCGGATCAGCGGATCCCAGAGTCTTATCGTCGCCGCGTGCATCAGTCTTCGATCTCGGTCTTGATCGCCTTGCCGGATACCGGATCGTGATAGATCTCGACCTTGCGCTTGTCCTTGTCGAAGCCGTAGATCTCGTAGCAGTTGCCTTTGGTGATCTTGAACTTGCTGATCTGGTAACCCTGTTCCTTGAGTTGCGCCTGGAATTTCTCCGGGTCCTGCCAGGTCGAGCGGTCGGCGGTGGTGCATTCGGTGCTGGCCAGGGCCAGCGGGCTGCCTAGCAGCAGTGCGAGAAGGGCGAAGTAGCGCATGGTGTGACTCTCCTGTGATGGTGAGTAGCACCTTGCGGCGCGAAGCTTAGGAAAGTCTTAATGGGCAAATCTCGGTAACATCTGTCCGTGCAAAACGGGCTGCAGGCGGCGCATCATGGCGGCCGCCATTTCTGACGAGGTGCGTCCAGTGCGTGTCCTGCTGGTTGAAGACGATCGCGCCCTGGCGCGCGGAATCCGGGTCGCCCTGCGTGGCGAAGGGTATACGCTGGATTGGCTGGAGGACGGCGTCGAAGCCGCCCACGCCCTGCGCAGCGAGCAGTTCGATCTGGTGCTGCTCGACCTCGGCCTGCCGCGCCTGGATGGCATGACGCTGCTGCGTCAGTTGCGCGCGCGCAGCGAGAATGCCGTACCGGTGTTGGTGCTCACCGCCCGTGACGCCATGGAGGATCGCATCCTCGGTCTGGATGCCGGCGCCGACGACTATCTGGTCAAACCCTTCGATCCCGAGGAGCTGAAAGCGCGTATCCGTGCCTTGCTGCGTCGCAGCCAGGGCAGGGCCCAGCCGGTACTGGAGTTCGCCGGTGTGAGCCTCGACCCGGCGACTCAGGAAGTGCGTTATCAGGGCCGCAGTGTGCCGATGACGCCCATGGAGTATCAGCTGTTGCACCAGTTGCTGATCCGCCCTGGGGTGGTGGTCACCCGTGAGCGCCTCGGCAACGCCCTCTATGGCTGGCAGGAAAGCGGCCCGGGCAACACGCTGGAAGTGCTGATTCACAATCTGCGCCGCAAGTTGTGCAGCGATCTCATCCGCACCGTACGCGGGGTCGGTTACCTGGTGGAGC
This sequence comes from Pseudomonas flavescens, assembly GCF_013408425.1. Classification (NCBI taxonomy): domain Bacteria; kingdom Pseudomonadati; phylum Pseudomonadota; class Gammaproteobacteria; order Pseudomonadales; family Pseudomonadaceae; genus Phytopseudomonas; species Phytopseudomonas flavescens. The sequence continues at coordinate 61,154 of NZ_JACBYV010000001.1, forward strand.
GAACGCCATGATTTCCATCCGTACGCGCATCCTCGCGCCGACCATCGCCCTGGTGCTCGCCGGCAGCCTTGCCCTGGTGCTGCTCGCCCTGCGTGACAGCCATCGGCAGACCGAGGCGGTCTATGATGCCCAGCTGGTGCAGGCCGCCCGGGTGCTGCAAGGCATGCTGCAGCAGCCGGATGGCCAGCCGATCGACTGGCCGTTCGTTCGGCGCGCGCTGGACAACGCCCTGGACCTCTCCGCCGAAGGCATCTTTTCTCACCCTTATGAAATCAACCTGGCGTTCCAGGTGTGGGCCGCAGACGGCACGCTGCTGGTGCGTTCCGAACAGGCACCGCCACTGGCGTCACCGCCCGCACCCGGGATCCACGACTTCTTCCTCAACGATCAGGAATGGTGTGGCGTGCTGCTGGAGGATGCCGGTCAGGGCCTGCGCATCTGGGTGGGCGAGCGTGAGGATCTGCGCCAGGACCTGATCCATCAGATTCTTCAGCACACCCTGATGCCGACTCTGGTCTCTTTGCCCTTGCTGGCCGCTTTCATCTGGCTGCTGCTGGGCTGGGGGCTGCGTCCCTTGCAGCGCCTGGCGCAGCAACTGCGCGAGCGCCCCGAACACAGCCTCGAGCCTTTGCCGGCTGGCCCGCTGCCGCCGGAGCTGGAACCGATGCGCCTGGCCCTGGATGACGTGTTGAGCCAACTGCGTGCGCTGCTCGAGCGGGAGCGACGTTTCATCGCCGATGCGGCCCATGAGCTGCGCACCCCCCTGGCGATCCTCGATATCCATGTGCGCAACGCGCTGCAGGCCGGCAGCGTGCAGGAGCGCGACGAAGCCCTGTCTTTCCTGCAGCAGGGCGTGCATCGTGCCACCCGCATCGCCAGTCAGTTGCTGACCATGGCCCGTCTGGAGTCCCCTTCGCAGAGCCTGCAGCCCCTCGACCTGACTGCGGTGGTGCGCGAGGAACTGGCCGATCTCGCGCCGCTGGCGCTGAACCGGCAGATCGAGCTGGAACTGGAGGCAGAGGAAGCCGTGGTGATTCAGGGCGAGCGCGGTCTGATCGTCATCCTGCTGCAGAACCTGGTCAGCAACGCGCTGACCTTCTCCTCACCCGGCAGCGAAGTGAGCGTGCGGGTTCGCCGCGAAGGCAAGGGCGTGCACCTGCAGGTGGTCGACCAGGGGCCCGGTGTCGAAGCTGCGCGGTTGCCGCGTCTGGGGGAGCGTTTCCACAGTGCGGGCAACCCTCAGGGCGCAGGGCTGGGGCTGGCCATCGTCGGTATGATCGCTCGCCATCTGGGCGGCTCCATCGGCTTCGCCAACGCCAGCCCGCAGGGCTTCAGTGCGGTGGTCAGGTTTCCCGACCCGGCGAGTTGAGCACTGGCGCTATTCGCTCGCGGCGCAGAGCGGGCCGTTCAGGATTCGCCGTAGCGGGTTCGCAGGAGCGGCAGGCCGGTTTCCTGCCAGAACACCAGACTGACCCGCCCGGATGACATGCCGCCGTGGCTGTAGCGGTCGACGAACACGCACGAGGTCGGCGAGTCCGCTCTCGTGCCGACCAGCCGTTCGAAGGTCGCCTGCAGCAGCTCATCCAGCTGCGCTGCCGTTGCCGGAAGAGCGGTGCCTGCCAATGTCGCGGCCATGTCCGCCCACAGGTAGGGATCGCCGCGCAATCCCCACTGTATCGGTTCGGGCTGGAAGAGTGCCGCCATGTCCTGACTGGTACCTGGGGTCATGGTTTCGCCAGCCATCTAGAAACGCATGCCGAACAGGGTGAAGCGCTCGTTCGGGAAGCGGACCCGCACCGGCAGCGAGTCCACGCGCCATTCGTTGGCCAGTGGTTCGGTGAAGCGAGCCGGTACCATCAGGCCGCGGGTCGGGCTGCGAAACGGCTGACGCAGGTCGCTGGGCAGCGGGTTGGCACTTTCCGCGGGGTTGATCACTTCGGCCCTGGTCCAGCCGCCGTCGGGCAGGCGCACGTCGAGCTGCGAACCCGGGGTGGCATGTTCGACGTCCTTGGGGTCCAGGTACACCCACAGTTGCGCCGGGCCGCTGCGCTCCAGGCGCATCAGCAAGGTGCCGGGACCCACGTTCTCGCCCGGTGCGGTGACCACTTCGGCAATCCGTCCCGGCTCGCTGGCGGCGACCTTCAGTTGCTGCAATTGTCCGGTCAGCCACTGGCGTTCGAGTTGTTGCTGGCGCTCATAGCGGTCGCTTTCGCTGCTGCCGCCACCACTGAGGCTTCGTTCGAAGGCCAGCAATTCGGCCTGACGGCTATCCAGCGCGTTCTGCGCCTCGACCAGCTCGCCGCGGGTGGCGGCACCTTGCTGCACCAGGCGACGGGTGTCGTTGACCCGCTGTGAGGCCCGGTTGACCAGGCTCTGCAGGACCGCACGATTGCGTGTGCCGAGATCACCGAGCGGCGCGGCGGCAGGTGCTGCACTGCCTTGCAGCAGGTTGAGGCGCAAACGCCACTCGGGGTTGTCGAGTTCCACCAGCGGCGCGCCGACGTCCACGTGATCACCTGCCTGCACGGCGATGTTCCTGACCTGGCCGGGCTGCATGGCGCGTACTTCCAGGGTCGGCAAGCGGACCAGCGCCGGCGCCTCGATGCGCACCAGCTCGAGGCCGTAGCGACCGGCCAGCCACAGGGCGGGCAACAGAATCAGGAACAGGATCAGGTACCAGCGCAGGCGAAACGCCAGGCGCTTGCCGGGGGCGTAGAGCACCTCCACGCCATTGTCCTGGGTCGGGTGTCTTTCCTTGGGGCTATTGAAACGTATCTTCATCGGCTTCTCGGGTAATCAGTCCAGGATTGCCAGTCGATTCCGCCCAATCCAGCCGGGTGCAGAACGTTCTGCCAGTTCAGTACCTGTTGTTGCAATTGCTCATGGGACGCGTCGGCCCAGCTCAGATCGGCGGGTTGATCGACCTCCACGCTCTGCGCCAGACGCAGCTTCAGCGCCGGCCATTGCCTGGCGATGGCCAGGGCGCGGTTGGCGCTGCTCTGCGGGCTGCGGGTGTAGATCATCAGGCTGATCTCGCCCACCCCGATGCGCTGCAGTTCGCAAGGCACACAGGGATTGCGCGCGGCTTCTTCGGCGAACCAGCGCGGGTGGCTGGACAGGTTGATCGGCCAGGGTGCGGCAGCCTTGGCTTCGCGCAGGGTGTCGAGCCAGTCGCGCAGGCGTTGATCCGGGACCGGCCAGCCGAGCTGCTCGACTTCCAGATCCAGGTGCAGTGCATCGAAAGGCAGGTCCCGGAGTTGCCCGATCAGGCTGATCAGCCCCTGGCGCTGGCGCGCTTTCATCCAGTCCGGATCACCGAGCAGCAGGGTGACTTGCATATTCTGTGCGTGAGCGGCCTGCAGCAGTTCGGCCAGTGCCTGGCGGGTGTTGCGCATATCGGCGACCTGCAAGCTGGTCAGCCCGACGTGCAACTGGCTGATACCGGCCTGCTGCAAGGCGCTCAACTGGCCGGGGCGCTTGTCGGGGTCGAGCAGCGCCGTGCTGTCCCAGATGTAGACGCCCTGATTCCATTGGGTTTGCGTGGCCACCTGGGCGGGCATCACGGTGTTTTCACCCTGCCAGTGCACCACACGGTTACCGAGCAGGCGTTCGAAACCGGCGCTGTCATCGCCGAACAGGCGCAGCGCCGAGTCCTGCAGCCAGGCACCGTGCCAGGCGGAGATCTGTGCGAACCCGGCGTTGTAATGATCGACCTGGGCCTGCAGCAGCCGCAGGCTGGCTTCACCCGCATCCAGGCTGCCGCGCTGGCGTCGTTCGGCGATGATCGTGTCCAGCGCCTCACGGCGCTCGCTGCGCCACTGGTATTCATTGAGTTCGCGGCGCTGCTGTTCCAGCACCTTGCCCAGCTCGCGCAGCACGTTGCCGCGCTCGCGTTCCAGCGCCTGCACGGCGGCCTGGTAGCGTGCCTCACCCTCACGGCCACGGGCAGAGCCGTAGTCGAGCAGGTCGAATGGAGCGGAGAAGGTGATACCGGCGCTCAGGCCACTGCCGTCATCGCTCGCTCCACTGCGCTGTTCCAGGGTCTGGGCGACGTTCACATAGGATTCTATGGAGCTGTACCAGGGCTGCTTGCGGCCCAGTTCGGCGTTGGCCAATTCGGCGCTGCGCCCGGCCACGCGCGGGTTGTCCTCCAGCTGCGTTTGCCAGGCCTGCAGCGGTTGCGGCTCACTAGCCAGGGCGGTTGCGACCGGTGTGTCATGGGCATCGACCTGTACGCCGAGGCTTTGCAGGCTGGCGCGGATATCTTCCAGCAGGCCATTCTGCATGGCGCAGCGGCGGCTCACTGCCGTCCATTCGCTGCGCATCAGTTGCGCGTCGGAGGGCAGAATCCAGTTGCCGCTCAGACGCGTCTGCACCTGTTGGTCGGCATCACGGGCCGCTTGCTGAACGCCTTCGCAGAGCTTCTGTTCCTCCGTCGCGCGCCACCAGTCCGCGTAGGTGCTGCGGATCGCCAGACGCTGCTGGGCACGCTGGTAGCCCTGTTCGATCTCGCCGAGACGAATGTCGCGTTCGCTGTCGCGCACCGCATCCACACGGCGGCGCAGGCTGCCGAGCAGGGGATAGCGCACGCCAACCGCGAAGCTTCGGCCGTAGTAATCATCGCGCACGTCGTCGGTCACCAGTTCGCGGTAACGGCCGACGTTGGCATTGCCGAACATCTCCCAGCCGGATTCGCTTTCGCGCTGGTCGCGAGCGGCATAGCGCGCTTGCAGTTCGGCATTGACCGCCTGGTTGCCGTCACCGGCCTGTTGCAAGGCCTGCTCCAGGGTCAGTGGTGCGGCGCTGGCCAGCAGCGGCGCGCAGCACAGCAGCGGCAGCAGACGTGAAGGTCGTGGTGCAGTCATCGAATATCAAAGCCCTAGAAGCGGTTGGCCCGTTTGAGAACCCACCAGGGCGCCATGCTCGATTCCTCGTGCCCGCGCCGCAGGGTTTCATTGAGAATGGCGACCACGCTCCAGCAGCGCAGGGCGTACATCGCCAAGGGGTAGAAAGGCAGCACCCAGATCAGCGCCAGGTCCTGACGTGGCCGCTCGCTGACCATCAGCATCAGGCCCAGGTACAGCAATGCACTCATCATCAGGTACAGCGCGTAGATCAGCAGCGAATAGAAAATCAGTGCGGTGAACGGCAGGATGATCACCGCCACGAGGCTGTAGCCAAGGATGATGAAGGGCAGCACCAGTTGGAAGAACAGCCCGCTGACCATCAGCATCAGGAAGTTCGGCCAGCCGAGCAGGCGCGGCGTGAACACATGCCGATGCTTGCGTACGTAGACGAAGAACAGGTCACCGTCCCAGCGCAGGCGCTGGTCGAGAAAGCTGCGCAGGGTCGCCGGTGCATCGGTGTGGCCGATGGCCTGGGGTTCGAACGGGATGCGCAGGCCGTAGCGGCGAAAGTACGCCTTGATGCGCAGGGTCAGGTCCAGGTCTTCGGCGGTGTGGGTGTCCCAGCCGCCGATCTGCTGGAGGAAGCTGCGGCGGAAGGCGCCGAAGGCCCCGGACACGTTGTTGACCAGATTCCACTCGGCCAGGCCGATCTTGCACATATGGATCGACAGCAGGTATTCCAGCGCCTGAATGCGTGCCACCCATGACTGCCTGGCGTTGCGTACGCGCAGGCTGCCGGCGACGGCGGGCACCTTGGGATCGCGGAAGTGGCTGACCATGCGCACCACCATGTCGTTATCGAACGAGGTGTCGCCATCGACGTTGATGAGGATCTCGCCGCTGCTGTAGGCCAGCCCGGTATTGAGTGATGACACCCGGCCGCCGCGCTGCCATTTGGCGACGGGGCGGATCACCCGATTGCGCGGCAGGCGCTGCTCGGCCTTGAAGCGGCGCACCACCTCGGTGGTCGCGCCGTTGACTGCGGCGCCATCGATGATCGGAATGATCTCGATCATGCCGGGGTAGGTTTGCTCGGCCAGACTGCGCAGGGTCAATTCGACATCGCGGCCTTCGCTGTAGCAGGTGATGATGCACGACACCCGTGGGTGCCAGGTGTTGTGCACCGGCAACGCGCTGCGTTTGCGCACGAACCAGCGCAGGGTACCGAGCAACACCATCAGGTTGAGCGGCACCTCCAGCAGCAGGAAGTATGGGAACACCATGAGAAACAGCCGCCAGTGGCCGTTGGCGCCGTAGATCTCGCCCAGCCAGGCGTGCAGGTGCTCGACCAGCGCGTTCATCACAGTTCTCCGGCGAGGCGCGCCATCAGCAGCTCGGCGTCTTCCTTGTCGATCAGGCCTGCGGGAGCGACGCAGCCACTGGTGGTCAGGCGGATGTCCTGCAGATCCTCGCCAACGAACAGCTCGCTGATTTCATTGATGCGCTCGGTCACCCGGCGCAGGCCTGCGGAGTCGGTGTACATCAGCAGCAGCCAGAGTTGTTCCTCGCTGGTCCGCGTGCAGCGGTCGGTGTCGCGAATGGCCACCTGAATGCGTTCGATCAGCGTGTCGAGCAAGGCGTGGCCACGCTGCGGGCCGAGACGTTCGAGTACCCGGCCGAGGTTGCGAAAACGCATGCCGAGCAGCGCGAAGGTCGGTGCCTTGTGTCGCTCGATCAATTCCAGCTGCCAGTCCAGCAAGGTCTTGAAGGTATTGGCACCGACCACCGACAGGCCATTGAAGTAGTTGTCGGTGTTACGCTCCAGGCCCTGGCGGGCGGTGAGCAGGCCACCTTCGGAAAGCTGGTAGTCGCGGATCTCGCGGACCTGCAGCTCGTCCGGTGCGTGGTGTTCGCCGCAATCCAGGCAGCGGGCCTGCACGTCGGCGTCGACGAAGAAGGCATCGCAGCTGTTGCAGTTGTAGTTTTCCAGCGGCCGGTCGTAGTCGGTACCGATATGGCGCAGGCGGGTCAGGCAGTTGGGGCAGACCAGCGCGCCATCCTTGAGGTATTCGGTCTGGGCGCCGATGTGCCCGCAGGTGAAGCAATGCAGCGACGGCTGCCGGACGATATCCAGGGAATTGCATTCCACGCACACGTCGACGTAGTTCAGGTGGCCACTGCCACAACTGCGGCACAGGCGAATGCGGTCGACCAGCGCGCTGCTGTCGAGCAGGTTGCGTTGTGCCAGATTCTGCACCAGCGCCAGGCCGTTGACCTGGTCGTCGCCCATGGCCTCGGCCAGCGGGTAGACGTAATGGCGGGCCGACTGCGGCGCGCGCACGGCGTTGAGCGTACCGGGGGCGCGTAACCACAGGTAGGCGAGCAACTGTGCTTCCAGGCCTTCGGGAGCGCGACCGTTATTGAAGACGTTGAGGCGTTCGAGCCATTGTTGCCAGGCCTGCTGGATCACGCTGGTCTGCAGTGGCGGTGGCCCATCGCTCAACGCTTTGGCCAGTGGCCCTTGGCTGGTGCAGTAGATCAGTGTCAGCCGATAGGCAGGTTGCCGACGCAGCGCCTGCAGCATGGTCAGGTTCTCGGCATCGGTGGCGCTCAGCACGACGACGTCGAAAGCCGTGGCTTGCAGCAGGGAGGGCAGATCGCTGAAACGAGTGGCGACAGAAAGGCGCGCATCGTGGCCTGGGGCAACTTCAGCGATGCGAATGGTCAATTCGGTCATCGGCTATTCCAGTCAGGGGGCAGAGGTCCGACTGGGCCTTACTTCGAAAAGTTCTACATAAACGATTTGATGTACAAGTATCGATGCAGGATATTTGCGCCAGCGCACAATCCTGAAAATCGGCGTACAAACTTCAGTATCGCCGACGATCGCTACAACTGCAGGCCACCGCTGGCCTTGTGCAGCTTGCGCAGGTGCTCGCCCAGCAGCTTCAGGTTGGCCTCGTTGGCTTCCAGCTCGGCCAGGCGCTGAGGTTCCAGCAGGCGGCGCACTTCCTCGTCGAGGTCGGCGCTGAGCAGGCTCAGTTGCTGCTGGCGATTGCGGGTTTCGCTTTCCAGGCGCTGCCATTCGCCTTGTTGCGGCAGGCCATAGCCGCCCTCGAGCAGTTCCGCCGGGCGACTGAGAAAGCCGGTGCCGGCGAGGATCTGCTCCAGCGCGTCGCCGGCCTTGTCCAGGTTCGGGTCCTTGGCGGCTCGGCCGGTCAGGTAGCGCTGCTTGAGTTCGTCCTGGGAGAGCAGCAACTGACGGCGCATCGCGGCCTGCTCGAGCAGCAGCATGGCAGCACTGGCGCGCAGGTCTGCCTGTTCGAACCACTGACGACGTTCGCTGGACGGCTGCTCCAGCCAGTCCTCGACGCGCTGTTCACGGATCGGCAGGCGTTGCTGCAATACCTTGAACATGGCCTGGTAGCGGTCGCGGAACGAGTCGAAGCGGTAGCCCAGGCGCAGCGCTTCACGGGAGTCCTCGAGCATGCTGCTGTCGGCCAGGCCGCGTGCCTCGAGCACTTCCAGCAGGCCGATGGGGGTGATGCTGTCGAGATCCTGCAGGCGCGGCAGATCGGTACCGCTACGCAGCAGCTTGAGGGTCTCCACTGCGCAGTTGTTGGAGACGAAGAAGTAGTCGCCGTCGTAACTCCAGTGTTGCTCGACGGCGCGGGCGACCAGTTGCTCGAGGCGTTCGCGGGGCAAGGTCAGCGGCACTGAGGCCAGGCTGCGCAGTTCGACCTTGGTGTACTCCTCGATCACCTGGGCCAGGGGCAGCACGAACAGGCGCGATGGGTAGGCGCCGGTGAGGCCGTCCCAGCTCGACAACTGGACGTCACCGACGAAGGCGCGGTAGGACAGCACCAGGTGCTGGTCGAGATCGAGTCGGCAGTCCGGCCCGCGCGGGCGGCCCGGTGCGCAGATCACCAGGCGCAACATGCTGTGGCCCCAGCGGCTGGCCATGTTCTGGTTGGCTTCGGCGAGCAGATAATCCACCTCGTAGACCCGCTCGGGATCGAGGTTGGCCAGCGCCTGCTTGTCGAAATCGCGGCCTGCATTGAGGTAGGCGTAGCCAGTACCGCAAGGCGCGGCGTTAGCCGGTGACCAGCCGAAATGCTCGCTGAACAGGCGCGCCAGGGAAGGGCGGCGACAGGCATATTCGGGGTCGAGGAGAAAGTACTCCATGTTCACCGCGACGAACTCGCGGGCATTGCTCAGTTCGTAGATGTCCGGGCTGCGTGCCACCTGGCCATTGCGCTGGTCGCGTTCACCCCGGGTGCCGACGCGCTGTGGCCAGCCGGCCAGTTCGAGCAGGCGTGGATCGTCGCTGAGGGTGAAGCGGCGCTCGGTCTGGCCACGGCATTCAGCCGGCAGACCGACCGCACCCAGGCTGTGGTTCTGGCGCTGGCAGCGTTGCAGCAGCCTGCGCTGCTCGGCGCCCCAAAAAGCACCGCGATCATAGAGGTGTGTCACTTCATGGAGCACGGTTGCCAGCAATTCGCGGCGCACGGTGCCATGGGGGCGTCCGGTGGCGGCATTCGCTGCGCTGCCGTCGGTGAGAGCGGGCAGGAGGCTGGCATTGAGTTCGACACCGCTGAGGCGCCCGGCGCGACCATAGATTCGCTCGGGCAGTGCGACCCAGCGCACTTTGACGTCACGATCGAGTGCCTCGCGCAGCCGTGCAGGCATGGCCTCCACGGCTTCGTCGAGCAGCGTCTGACTGGCCCGGCGTTCGGCGCTGTTCAGCTGGTTGTCATCCAGCGTCAGTTTGAGCTGGGCGTGACTGGCCGTGCTGACCAGCAAGGCCAGCATCAGAAACCAGCCACGGGGGGCTATCACAGGGCGAGAATGGCTTCGGCCAGTACCTGATCGGAGGCGTTCTGCGCTTCGGGGACCTGGCTGCGCAGGGCGCCGAAGGCGGCTTCCAGCTGGGCACCGCGGATGTCGCCCTGGCTGGCTACGAAGCTGGCGGCGTCGTCACGCGCTTCGACCACCACTTTCATGTCGCGGACCGACGTGGTGGTGTCCGAGGTGAAGTCGATGGTGCGGTCGAGGGCGCGGACGATGATATTGCTGGTGGCCACCAGGGTCTGGGCCTGAACGGCGCCGGCGAACAGGGCAAGGGATGCAGCGGCGGCGAACAACGGACGCTTCATGAACGGTCTCCGAGAGTGGGTGAGAATGAAATTGGAATGGCAGGTTGGACGAGGAACACCTGCCGCAGTTCCAGCGATGACAGCTGTTCAAAGCGCGAGGATGGCCTGCGCCAGTTGGCCGTCGTCGGCTTGCAGGGTCGGCAGGCGGCCGCGGATGTGCTGCAGGGCGGCTTCCAGATGCGCACCACGCAGGGTGCCCTGGCTGGCGACGAAGCTGGCAGCGTCGTCTTTGGCGGCCAGAACGACCTTGTTGTCGACGACCGAGGAGGTCGCGTCCGAGGTGCCTTCGATACTGGCAGCCAGGGCATTGACCAGCGTATCGGTCGTCACCAGAAAGCTGCTGGCAGAGGCGCCAGCGGCCAGGCTGAACAGGCTGAAGAACGCGAGGGTGCGGGCGATTGGCATGGTCTGGGCTCTACGGTTCACTGAAAGGGCGCATTCTAACCGCTCTGCATCGAACCGTTGAAAAAGACCTGCACAGTTTGTGTACGAGCGCCTGCAGCCCCTTGAACGACAAAACCCCGCAGGCGCTGCATGCCGGCGGGGTTTTGCGGGAGAAGCTCAACGGTCGCGATCAACGCCAGAACGGTTTGCTCAGTTCGGCGTAACGCTGGCTTTCGCTGATGCCGGCATCGGCCAGCAGGCGAGTGTCGAGGCGCGCCAGTTGGCGACGGCTGACGATGCGACGCTGCCACAGGAGCAGAGTAGCGAGGAAATTCAGCGGCAGGCTGGTGGCAGATTTGGACGAGTTGTCGACGAGCAGATCGGAACTGAGGGTACGTTCCATGGTGTGCATCCTTCCGCTTTTGGCGGGGTTGGTAAGTTCTGGTGCCTATTTTCGTCCTCGCGTGGGGTTAGCAGTAGTCACAGCTGAAGTAAATAAGCAGCGTACTAGATAGGTTGCTTTGTAACTGTTGCGTCGATTTAGAGCGCAACTGTACCGGTGTTTGTGGATTTGCCGTGACTCGGCAAGTTTGGCAGTTTTTTGACCTGTAAATCGTTAGATTTTCAGTGATAAGGGACGGGTACAGTTTGAATTGTGCGCTGTCGTTGCTTAGCTCATTATTTTTATTTTTGCTTCGCCGAGCCGCTGATGCTCTGGGCTGTGTTTGTTGGCAGAGCATGTGCAAGGAATTGTGGTTATGCGAAAGAAAAGGCGGGGCATTCCCCGCCTCTCTCGTCGGTCGATCAATCGACGGCCTTGAGCATGTCTTCGATGACCTTCTTGGCGTCGCCGAATACCATCATGGTCTTGTCCAGATAGAACAGTTCGTTGTCCAGGCCGGCGTAGCCGCTGGCCATCGAGCGCTTGTTGACGATGATGGTCTTGGCCTTGAAGGCTTCGAGGATCGGCATGCCGGCGATGGGCGATTTGGGGTCGTTCTTCGCTGCCGGATTGACCACGTCGTTGGCACCGAGCACCAGCACCACATCCGCCTGACCGAACTCGGCATTGATGTCTTCCATCTCGAACACCTGGTCGTACGGCACTTCGGCTTCTGCCAGCAATACGTTCATGTGCCCTGGCATGCGTCCGGCTACCGGATGGATGGCGTATTTGACCGTAACGCCCTTGTGCGCGAGTTTTTCGGTCAACTCCTTCAGGGCATGCTGTGCGCGGGCCACGGCCAGGCCGTAGCCGGGAACGATGATCACGCTGTCGGCATTGCCGAGCAGGAAGGCGGCATCGTCGGCCGAGCCCGATTTCACGGGCCGCTGCTCGCCGCTACCCGCTGCCGGGCCGGCATCCGTGGCGCCACCGAAGCCGCCGAGAATGACGTTGAAGAACGAGCGATTCATCGCCTTGCACATGATGTACGAGAGGATCGCGCCGCTCGAGCCGACCAGGCTGCCTGCGATGATCAGCATCGAGTTGTTCAGCGAGAAACCGATGCCGGCCGCCGCCCAGCCCGAGTAGCTGTTGAGCATCGACACCACCACCGGCATGTCGGCGCCGCCAATCGGGATGATGATCAGCACGCCGATGATGAAGGCCAGGGCCACCAGCACGGCGAACGCGGTCAGATTACCGGTGAAGGTGAAGTACAGGCCGAGCGCGAGGATCGCCAGGCCAACAGCCAGGTTGATCAGGTGCTGACCGGCGAACTGTACCGGCGCACCCTGAAACAGACGGAACTTGTACTTGCCAGACAGTTTGCCGAAGGCGATCACCGAGCCGGAGAAGGTGATGGCGCCAATCGCTGCGCCAAGGAACAGCTCCAGGCGATTGCCATGGGGAATCGGGTCGCTGATCGCTGCGACGATACCCAGGGACTGTGGCTCGACCACTGCGGCGATGGCGATGAACACGGCGGCCAGGCCGATCATGCTGTGCATGAAGGCGACCAGTTCCGGCATCTTGGTCATCTCCACGCGCTTGGCCATGATCGAACCTGCGGTGCCGCCGACCAGCAGGCCGACGATCACGTAGCCGATGCCCTGCACGGCCAGTTCACTGCCGAGTTTGTAGATAAGGCCGAGGGTGGTGAGCACGGCGATGCTCATGCCGATCATGCCGAAGGCGTTACCGCGCCGCGAGGTGGTCGGGTGCGACAGGCCCTTGAGCGCCTGGATGAAGCACACCGAGGCCACGAGGTAGAGGAGGGTGATCAGGTTCATGCTCATCGATTACTTCTCCACCGGGGCTTTCGGGGCCTTCTTCTTGAACATTTCCAGCATTCGCCGAGTGACCAGAAAGCCACCGAAGACGTTGACCGCCGCGAGGGCCACGGCCAGGGTGCCCATGGTCTTGCCCAGGGGGGTGACGGTCAGTGCGGCGGCGAGCATGGCGCCGACGATGACGATGGCGGAAATCGCGTTGGTCACGGCCATCAGCGGGGTGTGCAGGGCCGGGGTGACGTTCCATACCACGTGGTAGCCGACATAGATGGCCAGCACGAAGATGATCAGGTTGTAGATGCCGTCGGAAATCAGATCCATCGGAGTGATCCTTTTTGTAGTGATTGACCCTCTCCATGAGGAGAGGGAGGCCATCATTTATTGATGCGCACGATCTCGCCGTCTTTGCACATCAGGCAGGCAGCGACGATGTCGTCTTCCAGGTTGAGGTGGAAGGCGCCTTTCTCGTCGATCACCAGCTTGAGAAAGTCGAGCAGGTTGCGGGCATACAGCGCCGAGGCATCGGCGGCGACCAGGGCCGGCAGATTGCCGTGGCCGACCAGGGTTACGCCGTGCTTGATCACCACCTTGTCCAGTTCCGTCAGGGGGCAGTTGCCGCCCTGAATGGCAGCCAGATCGATGACGACCGAGCCCGGTTTCATTTCGGCGACGGTGGCTTCGTGCAAAAGCGTGGGCGCCTTGCGGCCTGGAATCAGCGCCGTGGTGATGACGATGTCGGCCTGTTTGGCCCGTTCGTGCACGGCCCTGGCCTGGCGCTCCATCCACGAGGCAGGCATCGGGCGGGCGTAACCGCCGACGCCTTCGGCGCATTCGCGCTCCTCATCGGTCTCGAACGGCACGTCGACGAACTTGGCACCCAGGGATTCGATCTGCTCCTTCACCGCAGGACGCACATCGGAAGCCTCGATCACCGCGCCCAGTCGTTTGGCCGTGGCGATCGCCTGCAGGCCGGCGACCCCGGCACCTAGGATCAGCACTCGAGCGGCTTTCACCGTACCGGCGGCAGTCATCAGCATCGGCATGAAGCGCGGGTAGTGGTTGGCTGCCAGCATCACCGCCTTGTAGCCGGCGATGTTGGCCTGGGACGACAGCACGTCCAGGCTCTGGGCACGGGAGGTACGCGGCGCCGCCTCCAGAGCGAAGGCGGTGATGCCGCGCGCGTTCATGCGCTCGATGGTCTCGACGCTGAACGGGTTGAGCATGCCGACCAGCACGGTGCCGGGCTGCATGCGCGCCAGCTCGGTGTCGTCCGGCGCTACCACCTTGAGGATCAGGGCTGCGTTGAATGCTGCCGTGGCATCGCCAATGCTCGCACCCGCCGCTTCATAGGCGCTGTCGGTAATGCTGGCTGCGATGCCGGCACCGCTTTGAACGGTGACCTGATGGCCCTGGCCTATCAGCTTCTTGATGGTTTCCGGCGTCGCGGCAACCCGCGTTTCGCCTGCATGGGTTTCGAGAGGAACACCAATGTGCACGCTTGCATCTCCTGCGATCGTTGCAGATTCACCCGGGGGCGACGGAGGTACGGTATCGACTAAAGTCGATAGCCCGCATTCTGCAAAGGAAGAGGATCAGTAAGCAATATTCATGGAGCGTTTATTTGTCATGACTACAAGTTATCGGAGATATTGTTATTTTTCATGCGGAATTATTCGGATAAATAATCGAATTATGTAGGCAATGTCTGAGAATAAGGCGTTATCAGGAATAAATGTCTGAAAATATGATAGTGAGCTAACGGCGAGCCTGCGACGCGGTGTCACACCGTTCAATATCATTTACGGGGCATTGAACAGGTTTTTAGGTCGTTATGTAGCGTTATTGTGTTTTAGCTACAAGGTGCGGAGGCCCTATTGCTGGGCATTGGAGCCTGAGTGTCGCTTCGCTCGCCGTCAGGCCACGGGGGTATTGAGGGGGGGCTTGCCAAAGTCGATGGGGGATATGAACGGGAGCAGGCTTAAAGCTGTGCATGAGGCGTGCAGCCGAATGGCACGCCTGCGGGGTGATCGCTAACGTCGCCCGGGTTGAACGAAGCGATGCCCGGGCGCAGTCCTGGCCCGATCAGCCCGTACGCCAGGTGATTTCCTGCACGCCGTCGGCGCTGATGCGCAGCCACTGATCGGCCTGCTCATCGCTTTCTTCCTCTTCCCAACTGCCAGGTGCGCAGCGGATTTCCACGGCCAGTGCGGCGTAGGCCGCCTGGGCGCAGGCCAGGTCATCCTGCCATGGCGTGGCGTCGCTCTCCAGGTACAGACTGTGCCATTTGCCCACGGCCTTGGGCAGCCAGGTCACCGGGACTTCGCCGGCGCGGCACTGGAAGGTCTGACCTTTCTGTTGCCACTCGGAGCAGGGGCCCAGGGCCTGTGTCAGCCAGGCGGCGATGGCCTGGTGATCGGCGTCCTTGAGGTATATCTCGATATCCGGTTGGCGCATTTTCATCCTCATCTCGATCTGCTGCGCGTCGACCCTGCCGCGTTGAAAGCAGACTCGGAAGTCGTTTGCGACTAACGCACTTCAGTGCGGCCCCGAAGGGGCGAACGAAGTGAGTCATGCTCATGTACAAAAGTACACTCCGCTTCCTCGTCTGTTTTTGCGGGGCCGCCTAGGCATTGTAGGGCTCCAGCTCGCAAGATCGTGCACAGGTTTTTAGGGGGCGTCACGCTCGATCCAATCGTAGCGGATGGCGACGGTCACTTCGAAGCTTTCGGCAATCACCGCAGCGCGGCGTTCCGCGCTGGCGCGCCAGCCATGGGGTGTCATCGCCAGGAGGTCGGCCCGCGCCTCTGGCGTGGCGAGCAGCAGCGGGAAGCTCAGGGTTTCGCTGTGCGCCAGGTGCATGCCCGGCGGGATCAGCTCGAGGTGTTTCTGGTCATCGTAGTCGCGCACCTCATCGTAGAGCTGCTGACGAAGCTCTATCAGGTGGTCGCGAGTCGGCCCCATGCGCAGCAGGCCGCCACCGGGGGCGAGCAGGCGTTTGGCCTCCTGCCAGTCCAGTGGGCTGAATACGCTGGCCAGCAACTGACAGCTGGCGTCGGCCAGCGGCACGCGGGCCATGCTGGCGATCAACCAGCTCAACTGGGGGGCACGCTTGCAGGCACGCTTCACCGCTTCACGGGAGATATCCAGGGCATAACCATCCGCCTCTGGCAGCGCCTCGGCGATCTGCGCGGTGTAATAACCTTCGCCGCAACCGATATCCAGCCACTGCTGCGGGCCGTAACCGGCTGCCAGCTGTGCCAGTCTGGCGGCCAGCGGCGCGTAGTGACCGCCATCGAGAAAGCGTCGGCGTGCCTCGACCATGGCGGCATTGTCGCCCGGGTCACGGCTGTTCTTGTGCTGTACCGGCAGCAGGTTGAGGTAACCCTGGCGCGCACGGTCGAAGCGGTGGTTGGCCGGGCAGGCCACGCCGTTGTCGACGGCCTGCAGCGGCGCCTGGCAGATCGGGCAACTGAGCATCAGGCGAGCAGCTTGACCAGAGTCTGGTAGTAGATCTCGGTGAGTACATCGAGATCGCTGGCCAGTACCCGTTCATTGACCTGGTGAATGGTCGCGTTGACCGGGCCGAGCTCGACCACCTGGGTGCCCAGGGTGGCGATGAAGCGCCCATCGGACGTGCCGCCGCTGGTGCTTGGCGTGGTTTCGCGACCGGTCACGCTACGGATGCTGGCGCTGACCGCATCGAGCAGGGCGCCGGGCTCGGTGAGGAATGGCAGGCCCGACAGCGCCCATTCGATGTGATAGTCCAGGCCGTGCTTGTCGAAGATGGCGTTGACCCGTTGCTGCAGGCCTTCGACGGGCGATTCGGTGGAGAAACGGAAGTTGAACACCGCGCTCAGCTCGCCAGGAATGACGTTGGTCGCACCGGTGCCGGCATTCAGATTGGAAACCTGGAAACTGGTCGGCGGGAAGAACGCATTGCCGTCGTCCCAGTGCTCGGCGGCCAGTTCGGCCAGGGCCGGGGCGGCCAGGTGAATCGGGTTCTTCGCCAGGTGCGGGTAGGCCACGTGGCCCTGGATCCCGCGTACGGTGAGGGTCGCCCCCAGGGAGCCACGGCGGCCGTTCTTCACCACGTCGCCGACCAGCGACGTGCTCGACGGTTCGCCAACGATGCACCAGTCGAGGCGCTCGTTGCGCGCGGCCAGTCGCTCGACCACGGCCTTGGTGCCATGGTGGGCGGGGCCTTCTTCGTCGCTGGTGATCAGAAAGGTGATACGGCCCTTGTGGTTCGGGTGCTCGGCGACGAAGCGCTCGACGGCGATGATCATCGACGCCAGGCTGCCCTTCATGTCGGCGGCGCCACGGCCGCAGAGCATGCCCTGCTCGTCGATCAGCGCTTCGAACGGGCCGTGCTGCCAGGCCTGCACCGGGCCGGTGGGCACCACGTCGGTGTGGCCGGCGAAGCACAGCACCGGACCGTCCTGGCTGCCATGGCTCGCCCAGAAGTTGTCCACGTCCTCGATGCGCATCGCTTCGATGGCAAAACCCAGGGCCGCGAGACGACGCATCATCAGCTCCTGGCAGCCTTCATCCAGTGGCGTGACGGATGGCCGGCGAATCAGATCGCAGGCGAGCTCGAGGGTGGGGGACAGGGCCGTCATGGGAACTCCGGTAAAGTAATGCTCGTAAAGCAGTGCAGGGCGGGAAGGGCGCATAGCTTAAAGCAAAACGCGCCTGCCTCGTAGGCGTTCGGCCTTTTCGCGCAGGATGTAAAGGCTCCAGGGTGTTCGTGCGGTTGCCGCTCACCAGCCCGAAAAAGAAAACGGCGGCCAATTGGCCGCCGTCGTCGTGTCGCTCACCGGTATCAGGCGTTTTCGGCCTCGCTCTGCACCACGGGAATCTCCAGCGGTTTGGGCTGCGAGGAAAGCAGTGCCATGATCAGCGCGGCCAGGTAAGGCAACGACTGCACCAGCAGCATGACCACCCAGAACTTCACGTCGTAGCTGGGCAGGCCCTGAACGATGGCGATACCCAGCGCGCCGCCCCACAGCAGGAGCATGATGAAGACTTCTTCGCGAGCTTCCGCAAGGGCCACCATCAGGCCATGGCTGGAGCGCATCTTCGGCGTACGGAAGAACGGGATGCTCTTGGTGAAGGCCCCGTACAGCACCGCCTTGGCGATGGTGTGCGACAGCGCCAGCCCGGCCACCGCCGCGCAGGCCGCATCCTTGAGGTTGACCCCCACTGCCCGCTGATACAGGAAGATGATCTTGCCGACCTTGAACAGGAACAGGGCCAGGGGCGGAATCGCGAAGATCAGCAGCGGTGGGTCGACCCGTTGCGGCACGATGATCATCGCTGCCGACCAGAGCAGGGCGCCAGCGGTGAAGAAGATGTTCAGGCCATCGGCTACCCACGGCAGCCAGCCCGCGACGAAGTGATAACGCTGGCCGCGTTTGAGTTCGCTGCCTTTGCCAGCAAGCAGTTCGCGGGCGTGCCCCTTCATGATCTGAATGGCGCCGTAGGCCCAGCGGAAGCGCTGCTTCTTGTAGTCGATGAAGGTATCCGGCATCAGCCCCTTGCCGAAGCTGTCATGGGCATAGGCGGCCGAATAGCCTTTCTCGAACACGCGCAGGCCGAGCTCGGCGTCTTCGCAGATGGTCCAGTCGGCCCACTTCAGCTCGTCCATCACGGTGCGGCGGATCATGGTCATGGTGCCGTGCTGGATGATCGCGTTGCGGTCGTTGCGGGTCACCATGCCGATGTGGAAGAAGCCCTTGTACTCGGCGTAGCAGAGCTTCTTGAAGGTGCTTTCCTCACCGTCGCGATAGTCCTGCGGCGATTGCACCACGGCGATCGACGGATCGGCGAAGTGCGGCACCATGTGCTTGAGCCAGTTGCGGTCGACGCAGTAGTCGGAGTCGATCACCGCCACCACTTCGGCATCCGGCGCGGTGTGCGGCAGGATGTAGTTCAGCGCGCCGCCCTTGAAACCATGCAGCGGCGCCACGTGGAAGAAGCGGAAGCGTGGGCCGAGCTCTTCGCAATAGTCGCGCACCGGCTCCCACACCGCGGGATCCTTGGTGTTGTTGTCGATGATCAGGACTTCGAAGTCCGGATAGTCGAGGTTGGCCAGGGCATCCAGGGTCTGTTTGACCATCTCCGGCGGCTCGTTGTAGCACGGCACGTGGATCGACACCTTGGGGCGGTAATCGCTGTCGCCGAGCACCGGCGTGAAGGGCCGCCGTCGTTGCGTCCACACCGTCTCGGCCAGTTCGTGGGCCTCGGTGAGCAGGACGATGAACACGCCGATGGCGCCAATGCCGAGCAGCAGCCCGACCAGCATGCTGAACCAGGTGCTGTACTGCTGGCTGTAGTCGTAGCCGATCCACACCAGTGCCGAGCCGCCAGCGAACGCGACGAAGGTCAGGAAGGTGCGCCCACGCTGGTGCAGGGCACTGCCGTCGATGAGCATCAAGGCCAGGGAAAGCAGCGCCATGACCACCGAGGCAACCGCCAGCAAGCGCCATTGCGGAATGGCCACGACCGGCCCTTCGAAGTTGAATTTGGGATTGCGGTCGAGGTTGTAGACGCCCCAGTAGGCGCCCACGGAACCTTCGTCACCGGCTTTCCACGGCTGGTCGAACGCCTCGATCACGAAGTAGTTGTAGCCCTGGGCGTTCAGCGTGGTGACCAGGGTCCGCAGGTAGATGGCCTGATCCGCCTGGGTCGCTTCGGCGCCACCGCGCACGCGGCCATTGCTCGGCCAGCCGACCTCGGAGAGCAGCAGTGGTTTTTTCGGGAACAGCTTCTTCAGGTCACGGGCGCGATCGAGGGTGAACTGCGTGGAATCCTGCATGCGCATGAATTCCCAATACGGCAGCACGTGGGCCGCGATCAGGTCCGCGTGGTCGGCCAGCTCCGGGTACTCCTCCCAGATGTGCCACTGCTCGGAGGTGGTGACCGGCACCTTGACCGCCGAGCGCACCCGATCCATGTAGGCGGTCAGCTGCTTGACGGTAACCTCGCGGCGGAACAACGCCTCGTTGCCGACCACTACGCGCACGACGCTGCGCGAGGTATTGGCGATCTCGATGGCCTTGGTGATTTCGCGCTCGTTGCGCTCCTCGTCAGGGCTGATCCACACCCCCAGCGTCACGCGCAGGCCGAACTCCTCGGCGAGCAGTGGAATTTTGTCCAGGGCATCATCCACCGAATAGGTTCGGATGCTGTCGGTCTGCTTGGAAAGCAGTTCGAGATCCGTGCGCATTTCCTGGTCGCTCGGGTAGACGCCCGTTTGCGGGTTCTGCCCCTGACGGAATGGTGAGTAGGAATAACCGGAAATCTGCTCGGGCCAGTCCGGCGCGGTGACCGGGCGGTTGTAGAGCGCCCAGATACCGGTGAACAGGGCGGCAATTGCCAGAAATACAACCAGATTGAGGACGAACTTGCGCGAAAGCATGCTGTGTCAGGTTCCGTAAGGTGGAACGGGGAGAAGACCGGCGAACGCCGATTGGCGCGCATGCTACTCCGTCGATGAATGACTGTATAGCACAGCCCTGAGTGCTTGCCTGAGCTGGCGTGTCAGCGTTTCCAGCGGCTCTTGGCGCTGCTGCGCGATGCCTGCCCGATGGTGCTTGGGATGAGCGCCCAGGCTACCTATAATGCGCGCCCACCAAGAGGAGCCCGCATGTCGTTCGATGAGCAACGTTTCGCCGGAATTGCCCGGTTGTATGGCCGTGAAGGCGCAGAGCGGCTGGCTGCTGCCCACGTGGCGGTGGTCGGTATCGGCGGCGTCGGCTCCTGGGTGGCCGAGGCGCTGGCGCGCTCCGGGGTGGGCGAGATTTCCCTGTTCGACCTGGATGATGTCTGCGTCAGCAACACCAACCGGCAGGCCCATGCCCTGCAGGGCCAGGTCGGCCGCGCCAAGGTCGAGGTGATGGCCGAGCGTCTGCGGGCCATCAACCCGGCCTGCGTGGTGCATGAGGTGGCCGACTTCGTGACCCGTGACACCATGGCCGATTACATCACCGTCGAGCTCGACGCGGTGGTCGACTGCATCGATAGCGTGGCAGCCAAGGCGGCGCTGATCGCCTGGTGCAAGCGCCGCAAGATCGCCATTGTCACCACCGGTGGTGCGGGGGGGCAGATCGATCCGAGTCAGGTTCAGGTCGGGGATCTGAACAAGACCTTCAATGATCCGCTGGCAGCCAAGGTGCGTTCTACGTTGCGCCGCGATTACGGCTTCTCCCGTACGCCGGGGCGCAACTACAGCGTACCCTGCGTGTTCTCAACCGAGCAGTTGCGTTACCCCGGCGCCGATGGTGGTATTTGCCTGAGCAAGGCCTTCGTCGGCGACGGCGTGAAGCTCGACTGCGCCGGTGGCTTCGGCGCGGTGATGATGGTGACCGCCACCTTCGGCATGGTCGCCGCCGCCCGTATCGTCGATCGCCTTGTCGCCGGAGCACGGCGGCCTTCCGAACGGCCCGTGGCGAACGCCTAAGTCGGCTCGATCAACTGGCGCATCTGGCGCACCACCGCGTTCATGCCATTGGCGCGCGAAGGTGAGAGCTGTCGGGACAGACCAAGGCTGTCGAACCACTCGGCGATATTCAGGCTTGCCAGTTCGTCGGCGCTCAAGCCATCGACGCGAGCCAGCAACACGGCCAGCAGGCCGCGGATGAGGCGGGCATCGCTGCTGGCGCGGAAGTGCCAATGGCCGTCGCGGATTTCGCCACTCAGCCACACCTGACTTTCACAGCCGTGCACACGATCGGCATCGCGCCGCTCGGTCAAGGGTTCCAGACGCTCGCCCCACTGCATCAGCAGGCGTGCACGCTGCTCCCAGCCGGAACATGCGCTGAACGCGTCGAAGGCTTCACGGGCATGGTCGGGCAGGCTCACCGCAGCAGCTCCAGCGCCTTGTCCAGCGCGGCGAAGAAGCGCTGCAGATCGCTTTCGTCGTTGTACAGGGCGAGGGACACGCGGATCGCGCCGTTCACCCCCAGCCGTTGCAGCAGCGGCATCGCGCAATGATGGCCGACCCGTACGGCGATGCCTTGCTCGGTGAGCAGGTGGGCAAGGTCGCCGCTGTGCACGCCGTCTACGGTAAAGCAGGCCAGCGCCGTTTCCGGCTCGCCGAGCAGGCGCAGGCCCGCGTAGCCGTGCAGGCCGGCCAGCAGCATGCGGTGCAACGCGGCTTCGTGGTTGCCGATGGCTTGGGCATCGAGGCTGCCGAGGTAATCCAGGGCCGCGCCAAAGGCGATGACTCCGGCTACCGGTGGCGTACCGGCTTCCAGGCCGAGCGGCGCGTCGCGAAAGGTCGAGGCGAGATAACCCGCCTGCTGCACCATCTCACCGCCGAACTGCCAATGCTGCAGGCGCTGCAGTGCGCCGCGCCGGCCATAGAGCAGGCCGACGCCATCCGGGCCATACAGCTTGTGGCTGGAGCAGACGTAAAAGTCGCAGCCCAGTGCCTGCATGTCCTGGCGGCCATGTACGATAGCCTGGGCACCGTCCACGACCGTCAGGGCGCCGCCGTCGCGAGCCTGCTGGATCAGCGTGTGCAGCGCCTGCCTGCGGCCCAGCACGTTGGACAGTTGGCTGACGGCGAGTAGCCGGGTGCGCGGCCCGATGAGGGTGGTCGCCTGCTGCAGGTCGATATCGCCCTGGGGCGTCAGTGGCAACACCACCAGCTTCAGGGACCTGCGCGCTGCCAACTGCTGCCAGGGAAGCAGGTTGGCATGGTGCTCGGCGGCGCTGACGACGATCTCGTCGCCAGCCGCGAACAGGTGTTCCAGCCCATAGGCGAGCAGGTTGAGGGATTCCGTGGCGCCGCGGGTGAAGACGATGTCCTCGCGGTCGGCGGCATTCAGCCAGCGCGCAGCCTTGTCGCGGGTTGCCTCGAAGGCCCGGGTGGCGCGCTCGCCGGGCAGGTGCTGGGCGCGGTGCACATTGGCGGCTCCGCCGGCGTAGTAGGCCAGCAAGGCATCCAGTACCGTCTGCGGTTTCTGCGCCGTGGCAGCGCTGTCGAGGTAGGTCTGGCCTTCGCGGTCGAGGGCCAGCAGGCCGGGAAAATCGGCGCGCCAGGGGGAAATCAGGGTCATCCGGATCTCGTAACGCTAAATGTGAAAACGGGCTGTGCCCGCGAAGACCGATAGTCTAACGCGCACACAGCCCGCTCGGGCGAAGCCTGGGCTCAGTTGTGAGCGTGCAGGGCTTCGTTCAGCTCGATGGCCGACTTGTTGGTCTTGCACTCCACCGCGCCAGTTTGCGAGTTGCGACGGAACAGCAGGTCGGCCTGACCCGCCAGGTCACGACCCTTGACCACCTTGACCAGGTTGTTCTGGTCGTCGAGCAGGGCGATCTTGGTGCCAGCGGTCACGTACAGGCCGGCTTCGACGATGTTGCGGTCGCCCAATGGGATGCCGATGCCAGCGTTGGCGCCGATCAGGCAGCCTTCACCCACGGAGATGACGATGTTGCCGCCACCGGACAGGGTGCCCATGGTCGAGCAGCCGCCGCCCAGATCCGACCCCTTGCCGACGAATACGCCAGCGGAAACGCGGCCTTCGATCATGCCGGGGCCAGCGGTGCCGGCGTTGAAGTTGACGAAACCTTCGTGCATCACGGTGGTGCCTTCACCGATGTAGGCGCCCAGGCGGATACGTGCGCTGTCGGCGATACGTACGCCGGTGGGTACCACGTAGTCGGTCATTTTCGGGAACTTGTCCACCGAGAAGACTTCCAGCAGGTCGCCTTTCAGGCGAGCTTCCAGCTGGCGCTCGGTCAGCTCGAGCAGATCCACGGCACCCTGGCTGGTCCAGGCAACGTTGGGCAGCAGCGGGAAGATGCCGGTCAGGTTCAGGCCGTGGGGCTTGACCAGGCGATGGGACAGCAGGTGCAGCTTGAGGTAAGCCTCGGGGGTGCTGGTCAGGGCGGCATCTTCGGCCAGCAGGGTGGCGACCAGCGGCTTGGCGCTTTCCGCCAGGCGGGTGAGCAGGGCGCTCTGTACCGCGTCGATGTGTTTCAGGGCACTGGCCAGTTCACCGGCCTGCTGGTTGGTCAGCGCGATGGCCTGGTTGCCGCCGCTGTAGCCGAGCTTCTCGGTGACCTTGGCGAACAGTTCGGCGCTCGGGTTGAGCAGGGGCTGTGCGTAGAACACTTCCAGCCAGGTGCTTTGACGGTTTTGGGTGCCGACCCCGAAGGCCAGGCTGAACAGGGTGTTGGACATGGGCTTTTCCTTGCAACGAATTCGATTGAGGTGACTATCAGGCCAGTTCGGCGGCATAGCGCTCGGGTTTGAAGCCGACCAGCGTACGCGTGCCCAGATCCAGCACGGGGCGCTTGATCATCGACGGTTGGGCCAGCATCAGTTCGATGGCCTTGGCCTGATCGAGATCGCTCTTCTGGGCGTCGTCGAGTTTGCGGAACGTGGTACCGGCGCGGTTGAGGATGGTTTCCCAGCCGTGCTCGTCACACCACTTCTGCAGGTTGCCGCGGTCGATGCCGGCGGTCTTGTAATCGTGAAACTGGTAAGCGATACCTTGCTCGTCGAGCCAGGTGCGGGCCTTCTTCATGGTGTCGCAGGCCTTGATCCCATAAAGGACGTTACTCATTGATTTCCCTCGGAAGGATTCCACTCGTCGAATCCTCCTCAATACCTTGTTAATACCGAGCGGTGGATTATGCCACGTCGACTCGCCTTGCGGCGCTGTCAGGGCACAAGTCGGTCCGCACGCGTCGTACGACGCGTTAGAATGCAGGGCCCATGCGAGCCATGCGGTCTTGTTCGTAAAGGATTTCCCCCGCCATGCAGCTTCTCTACACCATCCTGATCATGTTGCTGGTGGTCAGCGGCACCCGTATCAGCGCCCAGTTCATTCCGCTGCCACTGCCGATCCTGCAGATTCTCATCGGTGCACTGCTGGCGATACCGGTACTGGGGCTGCATGTACGGCTGGACCCCGAGCTGTTCCTCCTGCTGTTCATCCCGCCGCTGTTGTTCGTCGACGGCTGGCGCATGCCCAAGGGGCAGTTTCGCAAGCTGCGTACACCGATCCTGTTTCTGGCTTTCGCTCTGGTGTTCTTCACCATTGTGGGTGCGGGTTATTTCATTCATTGGTTGCTGCCTCAGGTGCCACTGGCGGCTTGCTTCGCGCTGGCGGCAGTGCTGTCGCCAACCGATGCAGTGGCGGTGTCGGCGATCGCTCACGGTCGCCTGCCAGGCACCCTGAACAACCTGCTGCAAGGCGAGGCGCTGATGAACGACGCCTCGGGCCTGGTGGCCTTCAAGTTCGCCGTGGCGGCGACCCTGACCGGGGTGTTTTCCCTGGGCGACGCCAGCCTGCAGTTCGTCCTGGTGGCCGTCGGCGGGCTGCTGATCGGTATGGCGCTGAGCTACCTGCTGGGCCGCTTGCGGGCCTGGATGATCGCCCGTGGCTGGGAGGAGCCGGCGCCCCACGTGCTGCTGATGCTGTTGCTGCCTTTCGCCGCCTACGTAGCCGCCGAGCATCTGGGACTGTCGGGCATCCTTTCGGCGGTTGCCGCCGGCATGATGCAGAGCCGTCTCGATCTGCTGCCACGGCAGACCACCACACGCCTGCTCAATCGCGGTGTGTGGGCGATGCTCGAATTCACCTTCAACGGCCTGATCTTCCTGCTGCTTGGTCTGCAGTTGCCGGACATCATCAAGGCGGTCATCGGTGATCACGCCGACGCTTGGCAACTGCTGTTGCCGGCGTTGGGCTATGTGCTGGCGGTGTACGGGGTGCTGATGGCGCTGCGTTTCGTCTGGGTCTACAGCTACTGGCGTACCTCGGGCATGCTGCGGCGCTGGCGCGGCAAGTCGACCCGTTTCGCCGGGCAGTCGCGCCTGGCCCTGACGGCCGTACTGACCCTGGGGGGCGTACGGGGCGCGGTGACGCTGGCCGGCGTGATGTCGTTGCCACTGTTGCTCAACAATGGCCAGGCGTTTCCCGAGCGCGACCTGCTGATCCTGATCGCCGCGGGTGTGATCCTGGTGTCGCTGCTGGTCGCCAGCGTGGCATTGCCGAGTCTGCTGCCGCTGCTGCCCCAGGACAACGTGGCGCGCCAGGAGGGCGAGCTCAATCGGCACCGCGCTCAGGTGCTGCAGGCGGCCATTCGCTGCCTGGAGGCCGACGATGAAAAGGCCTCGGATACCGACGGTGCGATCGCCGCGGCCGAAATCCGCGCCAAGCTGATGAGCGAGTACCGCGACCTGCTCGAGCGCACCCGTACGCGCCGTGCCGAGGAGTCGCGTGACTATCAGCGTCAGGCCGACCAGCTGGAGTACCGCATGCGTCTGCATGCACTGCGCACCCAGCGTCTGGAGCTGTACCGGATGCGCAAGGAGAACCAGTTGGACGATGACATGCTGGCGGAAATTCTTCGCGACCTGGATAACGCCGAGGCGCGTCTGCTCAAGGGTTAGGGTTGGTAATGCTTCAGCTCCCGGGCTATCAGCAGACGCTGGATCTCGCTGGCGCCCTCGTAGATCTGCGTGATGCGCGCATCCCGGTAGTAACGCTGCACCGGGAAGTCCTCCAGGTAGCCGTAGCCGCCATGCACCTGCAGCGCCTTCGAACACACGCGCTCGGCCATTTCCGAGGCGAACAGCTTGGCCTGGGAGGCTTCCGACAGGCACGCCTGACCGGCACTGCGCAGGCGGGCGGCATGCAGGGTCAGCAGGCGTGCGGCGTTGATCTGGGTGTGCATGTCGGCGAGCAGGTTGGCGATGCTCTGATGCTCGCCAATGGGCTTGTCGAACTGCACCCTTTCACGGGAGTAGAGCAGCGCCGCCTCGAAGGCTGCGCGGGCGATACCCACCGCCTGGGCGGCAATGCCGATGCGCCCGCCCTCGAGATTGGACAAGGCGATACCCAGCCCCTTGCCGCGCTCGCCGAGCAGATTGCTGGCGGGGATGCGGCAGTTCTCCAGGGCGATGGCGCAGGTATCCGAAGCGCGAATGCCCATCTTGTGTTCACTGCGTTCGATGCGAAAGCCGGGGGTGTTGGTCGGCACCAGAAAGGCGGAAATGCCCTGCTTGCCAAGCGCGGCATCGGTAACCGCGAAGACGATGGCCAGACCGGCGCGGCGGCCATTGGTGACGAACTGCTTGGCGCCATCGAGGACCCAGTGGCCGTCGCGCAGTTCGGCACGGGTACGCAGGTTGTGGGCTTCGGAACCCGCCTGGGGTTCGGTCAGGCAGAAGCAGCCGATCACTGCGCCGTTGGCCAGGCGCGGCAGCCATTCGTTCTTCTGGGCGTCGTTGCCATGGTTGAGCAGCGGGCCGCAGCCCACCGAGTTGTGCACGCTCATCAGGGTGCCGGTGGCGGCATCGGCGGCTGAGACTTCCTCGATGGCCAGGGCGTAGGCCACATAGTCGAGGTAGCTGCCGCCCCAGGTATCCGGGACGACCATTCCCAGCAGACCCATTTCGCCCATCTGGGCCACTACCGCGTCATCGATCCAGCCGGCCTTTTCCCATGCTTCGGCGTGGGGGGCGATGGCGCGCCGGGCGAACTGCCGGGTGCAGTCGCGGATCATGCGTTGTTCGTCGTCCAGTTCGATGTCGTGCATAGCGACCTCTCTATTGTCATTGACCCGCGCCGGATCACTGCGAGCGGGCAGGTGCGGCCCTCACGGATCACGTGGCTGGCCTGACTACAGGGTCGCCCAGGAACGGGCTAATCGCAAACGCCGGAGTGCGCGCGGTGACGGTCGTCACGGCGCTGTAGGGGCTGCTGACGTTTCGACGCGGCCTCGCGTGAAACGTCAACAGGCCCTGGCGCTCAGTTCTGCTGGCGCAGTTGGTCGAGCAGGTTGCTGTCCGGGTAGCCATCGGCTGGCCAGCCCAGGTGCAGCTGGAAGGCACGGATCGCCTTGCGGGTGTTGGCGCCGATGATGCCATCGGCATGACCGGAATCGAAACCACGGGCGCTCAGGCGCTCCTGTAGCTCGACACGCTCGCTGCGACCCAGCTGCCGATCGCCTTCCGGCCAGGTGCCTTGCACGCCACCGCCGCCACGCAGGCTGTCGGACAGCAGCCCGATCGCCAGCGCGTAGGAGGTGGAGTTGTTGTAGCGCAGGATGCTGCGGAAGTTACCCATCAGCAGGAATGCCGGGCCACGGTGGCCTGCGGGCAGCAGCAAGGTGGCGCTGGCGTCGTCACGAGGCGTGTTCAACGGTTGGCTCACCGGGTGAATGCCCAGGGCACGCCATTCGCTGAGGCTGCGGCGTACTTCCGGGTCGGCCAGGGCGTAGTCGAAGCCCTGCGGCAGCTCGACCTCGAAGCCCCAAGGCTGACGCAGTTGCCAGTTGGAGCCTTGCAGGTAGTGAGCCGCCGAGGCCAGCGCATCGGCCGAGGACGTCCACACGTCGCGCTTGCCGTCACCGTCGAAATCCACCGCGTGTTCGTTGTAGGTGGTGGGCATGAACTGGGTCTGCCCCATGGCTCCGGCCCAGGAGCCGACCAGGCTTTCCGGGGCGATGTCGCCGTGTTGGAGAATCTGCAGCACGGCCAGCAACTGGCTGCGCCAGAACGCCTGACGTCGCCCCTCATAGGCCAGCGTGGCCAGGGAGCGCACCACGTTGTGGCTGCCGATGTTGCTGCCGAAGTTGCTTTCCATGCCCCAGATGGCGACCAGGGTCTCTGCGTCGACGCCATAGCGCTGCTCGATCTGATTGAGCAGGGCACGGTTTTGCGTCAGCAGGATACGACCGCGAGCGACACGGCTGGGGGAGACGGCACCGTTGAGGTACTCCCACACCGGGCGGCTGAATTCGGGTTGGCTGCTGTCGGCCTTGACCACGTCCGGGTTCGGCACGACGCCAGCGAAGGCGCGGTCGAACAGGGTCGGGCTGATGCCGGCGGCGATCGCGTCGCTGCGCAACAGGTCACGCCATTGTTCGAAGCTCAACTGCTCCTGAACGGGCTGGGTGAATGCGGCGTTGGTCGGGGTATTGCCCTGCGTAGCGCTCTGGGTGGCCAGGGGCTGGGCAGGGGCATCGGCACAGGCCGTGAGCAAAAGCAGGAAGCTGGCCGCAGCGGTGGCAGGCAGGCCGCGAATGAACAGGTTGGGCATGGTCATCTCAACACGTTTTGCAGGCGACCACCTTAGCACGGATGAGCGGTAATGCGGGCTGTGCGAGTGGTCAGGCTGCCTTTTTCGACAGCTCCAGAAACGAAAAGGCCTCCCAGTTCTGCTGGGAGGCTTGGCGGCGGTAGCTGCCTTTTCCTTTGCCGGGGCGTTCCTGGCGTGAGCGGAACAGCGGCTGGGCGATGATGGATTTGGCCTTGTTCGGGCGTGCTTTCTTGCTCATGGCAGGTCCTCAATCAGTGCTCGCGCCGGTGCGAGCGGCAGCAATGATGCGCCGCTGCGGGAGCCATGTCCATACGCGCTGGAGGCTTCAGGTGCCGAGCTTGAGACGCTGGCCGGCCATCATCAGCACCAGGCGCGACAGGCTCGCCCACGGATCGCCCGCCGCCTGGCCCTTGACCTGGGCATCGATCTGCTGGGCATCCATCAGCAGCGCATTCCAGCGTGCCGGCGAGTGACGTTGCAGGGCTTTGCTCACCAGCGGTCGACGCTTGTCCCAGACCGGCGGGCGGGCCGAGGCGAAGGCCTTGTCCAGCGGGATGCCCTGGCTGAACTGGTAGGACAGGTTGGCCAACTGGCGCAGCTCGCGGGCCAGCATCACCACGATGAACAGCGATTCCTGGCCTTCGCCACGCAAGCCATCGAGCATGCGCAGGGCATGGGCAGCTTCACCATTGAGGATGGCATCGATCAGGCCGAAAACGTCATAGCGGGCACTGTCGGCTACGGCCGCCTGAACGGTGCCAGCATCGATCTGCTGGCCATCGGCGAGCAGCTTGAGTTTCTCGATTTCCTGGGCGGCGGCCAGCAGGTTGCCTTCTACCCGGGCGGCGATCAGGTCCACCGCGTCGGCAGTGGCATTCATGCCCGACTGGGCCAGGCGCTGACGAATCCATTGCGGCAACTGGTTGGCGTCCACCGGCCAGATCTGCACGAACTGACAGTGCGGGCCATCGATCAGGGCCTTGGCCCACTTGGTCTTCTGCGCGCTGCCATCGAGTTTGGGCAGGCTGATCAGCAGCAGGGTGTCTTCCGGCGGCCGACCAAGATACTCGATGATCGCTGCAGCACCCTTGTCGCCTGGCTTGCCATTGGGAATGCGCAGTTCGATGACGCGCTTGTCGGCGAACAGCGACATGCTGGCGCCGGCTTCATAGAGCATGCCCCAGTCGAAGTTGGCCTCGGCGTGAAACACCTCGCGCTCGGTGAAGCCTTGAGCACGACTGGCACTGCGGATGGCATCGGTGGCTTCCTGGCAGAGCAGCGCTTCGTCGCCGCAGACCACGTAGACCGGAGCCAGGGAACCCTGAAGGTGTTTGCCGAGTTGGGCGGGGGGGAGTTTCATGAGTTTCTAAACCTAAGGGCCGAAGGAGCGACCCCATCCGTCTTGGAGCCGGGGCCCGATTTTCGACGAGCCTTCACGCGCACTGGCAGCGCAATGGCTAAAGCAGCCGTTCGCCGATCCACTGTGGGAGCGCGCCATGCGCGCGAAAAATCGCGGGCATGGCCCGCTCCCACAGATACTGCGCCGATAAGCGCTTGCGCCTTATTGCCGTCGATCCATAGGGATACGGGTTCTCTTTGCCAAGTACACCAAGATCGCGAACAAGGTTCTTACTGCACCGGCAGTTCGATGGGCGACTGCTGCGGCTGTGCGGCTTCGCGTTGGCGTGCAGCTTCCAGGGCTTCGGCTTCAGCCTTGGCCTTGGCTTCAGCGGTTTGCTGCAGTGCGTCGAGCTGCTCCGGAGTGATCTGCTGCAGGCGCTGGGCCAGTTGCTGTACCAGGTCACGACGCATCTCGGTGCGCAGTTGCGCCGATTCCTGATCGTTGCTGATCAGGTTGTTGGAGTCCTGCACGTAATAGGTTTGCACTTCGAGCTGGTTGCTCAGCAGCAACAGATCCTTGGCACCGCGAATCTCGTAGTTCAGGGTCATGGTGCGCTCGTACTCGGCGCTGCGCGCGGAGCTGGTGTAGCTGGCGGAGCGCTGTCTTTCCTGTTCGTTGGCCAGGTACAGCTTGTAGGCGGCCCCCGGGAACACGCGCACGCCGTTGTTCTCCAGCACTTCGCGTACGTCACGTACGGTATCGCCGTAGCTGTCCCGGGCGCTGACCTCCAGCTCCTTCAGGGCGAACTGCACGTCACCGGTGCCGCGCAGCTGGAAGCCGCATGCGCCGAGCAGGCCAGCCAGACCGATTACCAACAGATTGCGCTTGATCATCTCGTTATCCCCTTGTCCCGCCGGCTCCGCTGGCCAGCATGGGCAGGCACGGGTGCCTGCGTTGCCGATACGTTGACCCGGTGCCGGCAGCATGCCGACACCTCAGTTGTCGCCTCAGTTGGCGACGATGTTGACCAGCTTGCCGGGCACCACGATGACCTTGCGGATCGTCAGCCCTTCGGTGAAGCGTTGTACGTTTTCGTTGCTGCGCGCAGCGGCTTCGACCGCTTCGCGGCTGGCGTCGGCCGGCACGTCGATCTGGCCGCGCAGCTTGCCGTTGACCTGAATCACCAGTTGCAGGCTGTCCTGCACCAGAGCCGATTCGTCCACGGCTGGCCAGGAGGCGTCGATGATCGCTTCCTCGTGACCCAGCTCCTGCCACAGTTCGTGGCTGATGTGCGGGGTGATCGGGGCAAGCAGCAGGGCGACGGTTTCCAGGCCTTCCTGAAGCAGGGCGCGCTGCTGGTCGGTGTCCTGAGGCGCCTTTTCCAGCACGTTCATCAGGGTCATCACCTGAGCGATGGCCGTGTTGAACTTGTGGTGCTGGCCAACATCCTGGGAAGCCTGCTTGATCGCCAGGTGGATGGCGCGGCGCACTTCCTTGCCCGCGTCATCCAGCCTGGTGGTATCCAGCACCCCCGGCAGGCCCTGGCTGACGTGGCTCTGGGCCAGGCGCCAGACACGGCGCAGGAAGCGGTTGGCGCCTTCGATGCCGGCGTCGGACCATTCGCAGCTCATGTCCGGTGGCGATGCGAACATCATGAACAGACGGCAGGTATCGGCACCGTAGGCATCGATCATCGCCTGGGGGTCGACGCCGTTGTTCTTCGACTTGGACATCTTCTCGGTGCCGCCGATCTCTACCGGCAGGCCGTCGCTTGCCAGCTTGGCAGCGATCACCTTGCCCTTGGCATCACGCTCGACGGTGACATCGGCCGGGTTGAACCAGTCCTTGCCGCCGTTATCCAGGGTGCGGTAGTAGGTTTCGGCAACCACCATGCCCTGGGTCAGCAGGTTCTTGAACGGCTCGTTGGACGACAGCAGGCCTTCGTCACGCATCAGCTTGTGGAAGAAGCGCGCATAGAGCAGGTGCAGAATCGCGTGTTCGATGCCACCGATGTACTGGTCCACCGGCAGCCAGTGGTTGGCTGCGGCCGGGTCGACCATGCCGCCGGTGTAGTGTGGCGAGGCGTAGCGTGCGAAGTACCAGGACGATTCCACGAAGGTGTCCATGGTGTCGGTTTCACGCTTGGCCGGTGCGCCGCATTTCGGGCAGTTGCATGCGTAGAACTCGGGCATGCGTGCCAGGGGCGAGCCGGCGCCGTCCGGCACCACGTCTTCGGGCAGCACGACCGGCAGCTGATCTTCCGGCACCGGCACGTCACCGCAGGTATCGCAGTGGATGATCGGGATCGGGCAGCCCCAGTAGCGCTGGCGGCTGATGCCCCAGTCGCGCAAACGGAACTGGGTGCGCGATTTGCCCAGTTCCTTGCGGATCAGCGCCGCCTCGATGGCGTCGAATGCGCCTTCGAAATCCAGGCCGTCGAATTCGCCGGAGTTGATCAGTTGACCATGTTCGTTGTACGCGGCCTGCCAGGGTGCAGGTGTTTCGTCACCGGCACTGGTCCGTACCACGGCCTTGATCGGCAACTGGTACTTGATGGCGAATTCGAAATCGCGCTCGTCGTGAGCGGGTACGGCCATGACTGCGCCGTCGCCGTAGTGCATCAGCACGTAGTTGGCGACCCAGACCGGCAGCTTTTCGCCAGTCAGCGGGTGTGCGACGAACAGCGAGGTCGGCCGGCCCTTCTTCTCCTGGGTGGCAACGTCGGCTTCAGCCACGCTGCCGCCTTTGCATTCGGCGATGAACGCTTGCAATTCGGGGTCGTTCTGCGCCGCCAGAGTGGCCAGCGGATGTTCGGCGGCCACGGCGACGTAAGTCGCACCCATCAGGGTATCGGGGCGGGTAGTGAACACCTTCAGGGTGCCGGTTTCGCCGATGGACGCCTGATCGTAGGGGAACTGGACTTCCATGCCGCGCGATTTGCCGATCCAGTTGCGCTGCATGGTCTTGACCTGTTCAGGCCAGCCATCCAGCTCATCCAGACTACTCAGAAGTTCATCCGCGTAGGCGGTGATCTTGAAGTAGTACATGGGGATTTCGCGCTTCTCGATCACCGCGCCGGAACGCCAGCCGCGGCCGTCGATGACCTGCTCGTTGGCGAGCACGGTCTGGTCGACCGGGTCCCAGTTGACGGTGCCGTTCTTGCGATAGATCACGCCTTTTTCGAACAGGCGGGTGAACAGCCATTGTTCCCAGCGGTAGTAGTCCGGCTTGCAGGTGGTGACTTCACGGGTCCAGTCGATGGCCAGGCCCAGGCTCTTGAGCTGGGTCTTCATGTAATCGATGTTTTCGTAGGTCCACTTGGCCGGCGCCACGTTGTTCTTCATCGCGGCGTTTTCCGCCGGCATGCCGAAAGCGTCCCAGCCCATGGGCTGCAGGACGTTCTTGCCCTGCATGCGCTGGTAACGCGCTATCACGTCGCCGATGGTGTAGTTGCGCACGTGCCCCATGTGTAGCTTGCCGCTCGGGTAGGGGAACATCGACAGACAGTAGAACGTCTCCTTGCCGGGCTGTTCGCTGACTACAAAGGAGTTCTGCGAATCCCAGTGGGATTGCGCGGCGGCTTCGATTTCGCGTGGCTGATACTGTTCGTGCATGGCTACTTTGCGCTAGGGAAAGGGGCTTTCGGGAAACGCCGTAGCATACATGACCCCCCTTGACGGAGGGAAACGCTGATTGCTCTGTCGGGCGGGGGCATCACCGTTTGTCGCGGTACCCGGCTCTCTGCGGAGCGAACGCTAAGCTTGCCTGATGGCGTCCAGCCACGAGGTGTGCGATGGGGCATTCGACAGGTATTGAAAACCAGGACGATCCTTACGGACGATTGCTGCAGCGGCTGACGCTGGCGCTCGATGATGCCGACAGTCTGGCGCGTCTGTCCGACAAGCCGTCCGGGGATATGGAGGTGCGCGGTCTGTCCGTTGCCGAGCTGGAACTGATCAGGGCCTATCTGGCCAGTGATCAGGACTGGTTGAAGGGCTGGCACGCCACTGCAGCGCAGCAGTATCGCTCAGGCATGGTGAGCCTGGAGCCACTGGCGCCTCCGTTCAAGCGCCACCAGGTTTCTCATCCGGGCCAGCCATGGCGGCCATCCGCGGTGGTTCTGCCCGAGGCGTAGCTGCTGTCGACATCGCTTCTGCGTCTCGACGATTGCCGGCTTGCGCTGAAACGGCGCCAGCCTCTAGGCTTCGACCCTTTCCCGGAGGTGCTCGATGCCGCTTCGCTACATGCTCAAGCAATTCTTCATGCCGCCCGGCATTCTTCTGCTTCTGCTGTTACTCGCCTGGTTTCTGCGTCGGCGCTTTCCGCGTCTGGCGGCCTGCTGTTTCACGGTCGGCCTGGGTGGCCTGTGGCTGATGAGCCTGCCGATCACCGTGGAGTGGATGGCGCGAGCGATAGAGCGTGAGCCGGCGGTGGCCCATGAACAGTGGGCTGGCCTGGCGCAGCATGCGGACGCCATCATCGTTCTGGGTGGCGGGCGCGATTCTGCCGACCCGGCCTGGGGCGGCGATCAGCCCAGTGCGATGGCGCTGGAGCGCACCCGCTATGCAGCACGCCTGGCCAAGGCCTCCGGGTTGCCGGTTCTGACCACTGGCGGGCTGCATTTCGGTCGACCGCCGAGCGAGGCGGCGCTGATGGCCGAGGTGATGCGCGAGGATCTGGGGGGCGAAGTGCGTTGGCGCGAAGAGCGCAGCCGCACCACCTGGGAAAATGCGCAGGAAAGCGCTGCCATGCTGCAGCCCGAAGGCGTGCGCCGCGTGGTGCTGGTTACCCAGGCCTGGCACATGCCACGTTCGCGCTGGAGTTTCGAGCAGGCGGGCTTCGAGGTGGTAGCCGCACCCGTGGGGTTCATCGGCGTACCCAATGACCGCCCCCTGGGTGGCTGGCTGCCAGAGGGCAAGGCTTTCTGGCAAAGCACCTTGTTGCTCAACGAAGCGATCGGCTCGCTGGCCTATCCGCTGGCTTACCGGCGTTAGTGGTGAACGATTCGATGGGGCGCAAGCCTATCCGTTGCCTTGCGGGCGTAAGCTCCCGGGGTGCGTCAAGCCCGCGACACACGCGCCCCGGTGGGCTTCGGCCCACCACCCAAACCGCCCACAGCCCGAGGTGCCGAAGCGCATGCTTTGAACCTCCGGCCACTATCGGCGTTGAATGGTTTTGGTGGGCTGAAGCGCCACCCTACGTTTTATGCCCTGGGGTAGGGTGGGCTTCAGCCCACCGCCGTAACACCCAGAGCCCGAGGTGCCGAAGCGCATCCTCTGAACGTCCGGCCACCATAGGCATGAATGGTTTTGGTGGGCTAAAGCGCCACCCTACGTTTCATGCCCTGGGGGTAGGGTGGGCTTCAGCCCACCACCACAGCGCCCACAGCCCGAGGTGCCGAAGCGCATGCTTTGAACCTCCGGCCACTATCGGCGTTGAATGGCTTTGGTGGGCTAAAGCGCCACCCTACGTTCATGCCCTGGGGTAGGGTGGGCTTCAGCCCACCGCCGTAACACCCAGAGCCCGAGGTGCCGAAGCGCATCCTCTGAACGTCCGGCCACCATAGGCATGAATGGCTTTGGTGGGCTAAAGCGCCACCCTACGGTTCATGCCCTGGGGTAGGGTGGGCTTCAGCCCACCACCACAGCGCCTACAGCCCGAGGTGCCGAAGCGCATGCTCTGAATGTCCGGCCACTATCGGCGTTGAATGGCTTTGGTGGGCTAAAGCGCCACCCTACGGTTCATGCCCCTGGGAGTAGGGTGGGCTTCAGCCCACCACCACAGCGCCTACAGCCCGAGGTGCCGAAGCGCATGCTTTGAACCTCCGGCCACTATCGGCGTTGAATGGTTTTGGTGGGCTAAAGCGCCACCCTACGTTCATGCCCTGGGGTAGGGTGGGCTTCAGCCCACCGCCGAGCCCGCCGTCCGGCTCAGCCCGGTCTGCCCTTGGCGTTATACCGCATCCCGGCGGCGCTGAATCAGGGCCCAGGCCGCCAGCAGGCTGCAGAGGACGATCAGCGGCCAGGAGCGCCACTGCAGGTAGGGCGTCAGGTGCTGCATGGGCTGCACTTCACCGTACAGCGTGCCCTGTTCGAACTGCGGCAGGCGCTCGGTGATCTGGCCGAACGGGTCGATCAATGCGGTCACCCCATTGTTGGTGGCGCGGATCATCCAGCGACCCGCTTCCAGAGCACGCATCTGCGCCATTTGCAGATGTTGCAGTGGGCCGATGGATTTACCGAACCAGGTGTCGTTGCTCACCGTCAGCAGCAGGTCGCTCTGCGCGGCCATTTCGGCAGCGAACTCCGGGTAGACCACTTCGTAGCAGATGAAGGTCGCGATGCGCTGTCCTTTGGCTTCCAGCAGGGGCTGGTCGTGCTCGCCGCGGGCGAAGTCGGACATCGGCAGGTCGAAGAAAGCGATCAGGCCGCGCAAGACTTCCTGCAGCGGCACGTACTCACCGAACGGTACCAGGCGCTGCTTTAGGTAATCGCCGCTGCCCTGGCCCACCACGCTGACGCCATTGTAGTAACGCAGCTCACCACGCTCGTTGGGCTGGCGGATCGGCACACCGGTGATCAGCGCGCTCTGACGGTCACTGGCGAAGCGGTCCATCACGCTGAGGTAGCCGATGGCCTGTTCCTTGAGGACCGGCACGGCGGTTTCCGGCCAGATCAGCAAGTCGGTCGGTTTGCTGCTGAAACTCATGTCTCGGTACAGCGCCAATTGTGCGTTGAGCTGCGCCGGGTCCCATTTGAGATTCTGCTCGACATTGCCTTGAATCGCCGCGACGCTCAGCGGCTCGCCGGCAGGTGAAGTCCAGGCATGACCCTTGAGCAGAGCGCCGACCAGCCAGGGCGCGATCAGCAGCGCCAGAGCCACGGCCAATTGCGGCTTGTGCCGGTACAGGCGTGGCAGGTTGACGAGCAGTGCAGCGCTCAGCGCCAGGGCAAAAGACAGCAGCCACACACCGCCTACCGGAGCCAGACCAGCCAGTGGCCCGTCCAGTTGGCTGTAACCTGCGTAGAGCCAGGGGAACCCGGTGAGAAACCAGCCTCGAAATGCTTCCTGGGCAACCCACAGGGCGGCGAACGCCAAGGCATCGGTTGCCAGCGCTGCATCGCGGCGTAGCCAGCGTGCCCACAACCAGGTGGCCAGTGCGAAGAACAGACCGAGCCCGGCGACGAAGCCCAGAGTCAGAAAGGCAGCCAGGGGCGGCGAAGCGGCGCCGTAGTCGTGAATGCTCACGTATACCCAGCTGG
This sequence comes from Pseudomonas flavescens, assembly GCF_013408425.1. Taxonomy (NCBI): domain Bacteria; kingdom Pseudomonadati; phylum Pseudomonadota; class Gammaproteobacteria; order Pseudomonadales; family Pseudomonadaceae; genus Phytopseudomonas; species Phytopseudomonas flavescens. The sequence goes on from NZ_JACBYV010000001.1 coordinate 98,444, forward strand.
TGCCGGAGGCGAACAGGCCGAAACCGTACCACCAGCCGCGCCATGCTGCCTGGCGTGGTGTCAGTTCACGCAGGCCGCGGTAGAGCAGGGCGATCGACAGCAGCACCAGCGGCCAGATGTCGTAGGGTGCCAGCGCCAGGGTGGTCAGCGCACCTGCCAGCAGAGCGATCAGATTGCCGGGCCAGCCGGGGCGGAACAGTCGATTCATCGGAATGCTCGAAAGAGGAGAGTGGCAGGCGCCCCGCCTGGCAGGGCGCTACAGCGTGTCAGCGCGCCAGCGGCGTCAGACGCAGCAGGTGCACGCGGCGGCTGTCGGCGTTCAGCACGCGAAAGCGGAACTCGCCGATCACCGTCACTTCGTTGCGCTTGGGCAAATGACCGAAGGCGCTCATCACCAGGCCGCCGACGGTGTCGAATTCGTCATCCGAGAAGTCGGTGGTGAAGGCTTCGTTGAAGTGATCGATGGGCGTCAGCGCCTTGACCAGGAAGTCGCCGCTGGGCAGCGGCTTGACGTAGCTGTCTTCCTCGACATCATGTTCGTCCTCGATATCACCGACGATCTGCTCGAGCACGTCTTCGATGGTCACCAGGCCGGCGACGCCACCGTATTCGTCGATCACCACCGCCATGTGGTTGTGATTGGCGCGGAACTCGCGCAGCAGCACGTTGAGGCGCTTGGACTCAGGCACGAAGGTGGCCGGGCGCAGCATGTCGCGGATGTTGAAGTCGGGCTGGTCGCCGAGCAGCAGCGGCAGCAGATCCTTGGCGAGGAGGATGCCGAGTACGTCATCGAGGCTCTCGCCGATCACCGGGTAGCGCGAGTGCGCCGCCTCGATGATCACCGGGAGGAATTCTTTCGGGGACTGGGTGGCCTTGATGGTGACCACCTGGGAGCGCGGCACCATGATGTCGCGGACCTGCAGGTCCGCGACCTGAATGGCGCCCTCGACGATGGCCAGGGCCTCGCTGTCGAGCAGTTTGTTCTGATGCGCATCGCGCAGGACTTCCAGCAGTTCCTGGCGGTTCTTCGGCTCATGAGCAAAAGCCTGGGTCAGCTTGTTCAGCCAGGACTTTTGCTCGTTGCTCGATCGGTCTTCGCTCATGGGGGTTTACTCGGGATCCTTGCTTTCATTCGTCGCCGGCGTACGGGTCGGGATGACCCAGCTCGGCGAGCAATAATCGTTCCAGCGCTTCCATCTCCTCGGCTTCCTCATCATCGATGTGGTCATAGCCGAGCAGGTGCAGGCAGCCGTGTATCACCAGATGCGCCCAGTGCGCCTCCAGCGTCTTGCCTTGCTCGATAGCCTCGCGCTCGACCACCGGCACGCAGATCACCAGGTCGCCAAGCAACGGGATATCCAGCAAATCATCAGGCACGTCGGCGGGAAAGGACAATACGTTGGTGGCGTAATCCTTGTGTCGCCAGGTGTGATTGAGTTCGCGGCCTTCGGTCTCGTCGACCAGGCGGATAGTCAGCTCCGAGTCTGCCGTGCGCTGGCGTAGGGCCAGCTCACACCAGGCTTGAAAGGCACCAATGGTGGGTAGGTGGTCGCCGTCACTGGCGACCTGCAGATCCAGCTCGATCATCTGTCGGACCTGGCACCCGGGTCGTTGTCCGCCGGCCGGCGGTCAAACGGCTGATGTTCGGCATCGAAGCGCTCGTAGGCCTCGACGATGCGTTGCACGAGGGGGTGGCGCACCACGTCCTTGGGCTTGAAGTGGGTGAAGCTGATGCCAGGCACGCCTTTGAGCACGTCGATCACGTGAGTCAGGCCGCTCTTGGTTCCGCGCGGCAGGTCGACCTGGGTGATGTCGCCGGTGATCACTGCGGTGGAGCCGAAGCCGATCCGGGTCAGGAACATTTTCATCTGTTCCATCGTGGTGTTCTGGCTCTCATCGAGAATGATGAAACTGTTGTTCAGCGTGCGGCCGCGCATGTAGGCCAGCGGCGCAACCTCGATCACCTGTTTCTCGATCAGTTTGGCGACCTGCTCGAAACCGAGCATCTCGTAGAGCGCGTCATACAGCGGGCGCAGGTAGGGGTCGATCTTCTGCGACAGGTCACCTGGCAGGAAGCCGAGCTTCTCGCCGGCCTCGACCGCCGGACGCACCAGCAGGATACGGCGGATCTGCTCACGTTCCAGCGCGTCCACTGCAGCAGCGACGGCAAGGTAGGTCTTGCCGGTGCCAGCCGGGCCGATGCCGAAATTGATGTCGTGGTCGAGGATCGCCTTGACGTAGAGCTGCTGGTTGGCCCCGCGTGGCCGGATCATGCCCTTGCGGGTGCGCAGGGCGATGTTGAGATGGGCGCTGGGGTTGTTCAGCTCCTCGATGCCCGACTCCTGCAGGAACAGGTGCACCATATCCGGCGACAGCTCTGTGCTGTCAGTTTCGCGATAGAGACGGCGCAACAGATTTTCAGCAGATTGGGTCTGTTGCGCCTCGCCAAGCAGTTCGAACTGATTGCCGCGATTGCGGATTTCGATACCCAGACGAGATTCGATCAGGCGCAGGTGCTCGTCGAATTGCCCGCTGAGATTGGCGAAGCGCTTGGCTTCGAAAGGTTCGAGGGTGAAGCGATGAGGTTCTATGGAAGTATTCAAAGTCGTATTTTGGCCGCCAGTCGGCTGGGTTGAAGGCAGAGAATAGCGCTAGCTGTCGCCGGGGGAAAGCGCGGCCGACGACCGCGCTGCGCTTGTGGCTGGCTGCCTTCGCTGGGCGAAGGGCTCAGTGGCGCTCGATCAGTGTGCCACGCAGCGAATGCGGCATCGCTTCGTCGATATGCACATCGACGAACTGGCCGATCAGCCGCGGATTGTCGCACTGGAAGTTGACGAAACGGTTGTTCTCGGTCTTGCCCTGCAGCTTGCCCGGGTCCTTTTTCGAGAAGTCGCTGACCAGAATGCGCTGCACGCTGCCGACCATGCGACGGCTGTTTTCGAAGCCTTGCTGGTTGAGGCGGTGCTGCAGCATCTGCAGGCGCTCTTTCTTCACTTCTTCCGGGGTTTCGTCGACAAGGTCGGCGGCCGGCGTACCGGGACGCGAGCTGTACATGAACGAGTAGGAGAAGTCGAAACCGACGTCCTCCACCAGCTTCATGGTCTGCTGGAAATCCTTCTCGGTCTCGCCCGGGAAACCGATGATGAAGTCCGAGCTGATGACGATGTCCGGCACTGCCGCCCGCAGTTTGCGGATGCGCGACTTGTATTCCAGCGCCGTATGGTTGCGCTTCATCGCCGCCAGAATGCGGTCCGAGCCCGACTGCACGGGCAAATGAAGGAATTTCACCAGCTCCGGGATCTCGGCGTGAGCCTTGATCAGCGCGTCGGAAAATTCCAGCGGGTGGCTGGTGATGTAGCGAATGCGATCGATGCCATCGACGGCGGCTACCAGGTAAAGCAGCTCGGCGAAGTCGGCGATACCGCCGTCGCGCGTGGTGCCGCGGTAACCGTTGACGTTCTGGCCGAGCAGGGTGAGCTCACGCACGCCGTTCTCGGCCAGATGGATGATTTCGGCCAGCACATCGTCCAGCGGTCGGCTGACTTCTTCGCCGCGGGTATAGGGCACCACGCAGAATGTGCAGTACTTGCTGCAGCCTTCCATCACCGATACGAAGGCGCTGGGGCCGTCGACTCGTGGCTCGGGCAGGCGGTCGAATTTCTCGATCTCCGGGAAGGAAATATCCACCTGAGCGATCTTGGTGCTGCGCGCGGCGTCGATCATCTCCGGCAGGCGATGCAGGGTCTGCGGGCCGAACACCACATCGACGTAGGGCGCGCGGTCGCGAATCGCCGCGCCTTCCTGGCTGGCCACGCAGCCACCGACGCCGATCACCAGATCCGGGTTTTCCAGCTTCAGCTCACGCCAGCGGCCGAGCTGGGAGAACACCTTGTCCTGGGCTTTTTCGCGGATCGAGCAGGTATTGAGCAGGATGACGTCGGCGTCTTCCGGGCGATCGGTCACTTCCAGAGCCTGATGCTCGCCCAGCAGGTCGACCATGCGCGAGCTGTCGTACTCGTTCATCTGGCAACCGTGGGTTTCGATATAGAGCTTCTTGGTCATGGCACTGCCTGGAATGATTGAAAAGGTGTTCAGGAAACATCTCCGACGTCGCCTCGGCGACGGCCATGCAGGCCAGCCCGGAAAATGACCGCGCATTATAGGGGGCTTGGTCGACAGAGGCCACAATCGATGGACAAGAGGGGCGACGAAGCAGTCGAGAGCCGTGCTAAGATTCGCGCTCTTTTCGACTGCCAGCCAATCGTTACCCATGACCAAGCGTGAACCGATCTACAAGGTGATTTTCCTCAATCAGGGCCAGGTGTACGAGATGTATGCCAAGCAGATCTTCCAGAGCGATCTGTGGGGCTTCCTGGAAATCGAGGAATTCGTCTTCGGCGAACGTACCCAGGTCGTCGTCGACCCAAGCGAAGAAAAGCTCAAGGCTCAGTTCGATGGCGTGGTGCGCAGTTTCGTGCCCATGCATTCGATCGTGCGCATCGACGAAGTCGAGCGTCTGGGTACGCCGAAGATCAGCGAGGCCAAGGGTGGAGGCAACATCATGCCGTTTCCCATGCCCATGCCGGAAAAATAGGTTTCAGCGCAAGCGATCCGCAGCTCGCGCTACGGCTTTTCGTTGCACCGCCGTTGCTATTTCAGCGGTGCGAAAGGGGAGAGGCCATCGGCGGCCTGCAGTTCCTGCAGGTAGTTGCGGAAGATCTGCCCCAGTACCTGGGTGGCCACTTCCAGTTCCGCTCTGGGCATCTGCAGGGACACTTCGTCAGCGCTGTCCATGGCTTCGTCCGAGCCATTGACCGCAGCCATCTTCAGCACGATATAGGCCTGCACGTTGTTGGCGGCCACGCCTTCGCCACGAAAGAACATCATGCCCAGATGGTATTGCGCCTGCGCATGCCCCTGTAGCGATGCGCGCTCGAACCAGTTGAGTGCTTGGGCGAGGTCGCGCTCGGTGGCCCTGCCGTCGTAATAGAATTCGCCAAGCTCGTATTGCGCCTGGGCGTCGCCGCCGTCGGCACTCTGCTGGCAGGCCTGCAGGGCGTCTGGCAGGTCTTCGGGGGCGACGTTCAGCGAACAGCTGCCGGTCGCCGGGATCAGCAATGAGTTTCCGTCCGCCAGTGCAAGCAATGGCAGCAGGAGCAACAGGCAGCCCAGAGACAGGGTGCGGCCGGTGCGCTTCATGAAGATCCAGATACCTCGAGGTGCTGACAGGGTGAATGACGGCGGAAAGAATGAGTCCGCCATCACATTATGAAATAAGCCGCAGCGTTCTTACAAAGTGTTTGCCTGCTTTTCTGCCCCATCGTGGCGCGCGCGCATCGCTGTCGCGTGCGAATCGTACCCCGATTTGGCTCGAATCGGCGGCTGACGCCTCTTATAGACGATCAGCCGCACAACGACAGGTTCCACCATTATGCGCGGCAATGAAGGTCCGCCGCACGCTGCTGACCGCTCATCATGCCTGTTTGAGGTTGGCGAACGCGCGTTCGGCGGCGTCCAGAGTCAGTTTCAGCTCGGCCTCGCCGTGGGCGATGGAGGTGAAACCTGCCTCGAAAGCACTCGGTGCCAGGTAGACGCCGCCTTCCAGCATCAGGTGGAAGAAACGCTTGAAGCGCTCTGCATCGCTGGCCATCACGTCGTCGAAGGTGACGATGTCGTCAGCGCCGCTGAAATACAGCCCGAACATGCCGCCCGCCTGGGTGGTGACGAACGGGATGGCGGCCGCATCGGCACGATCCTGCAGGCCCTGCAGCAGTGTACTGGTGTAGTCGCTCAGTTCGGCGTGGAAGCCAGGCCGGCTTATCAGCTTCAGGGTGGTCAGGCCGGCGGCCATGGCCAGCGGGTTGCCGGACAGCGTGCCGGCCTGGTAGACCGGGCCGAGGGGAGCGATGCGTTCCATGATCGCGCGCTTGCCGCCGAAGCAGCCCACCGGCATGCCGCCGCCGATGATCTTGCCGAAGGTCGACAGGTCCGGCGTCACGCCGTAATGCGCCTGGGCACCGCCGAGGGACACCCGGAAGCCGGTCATCACTTCGTCGAAGATCAGTACCACGCCGTGCTTGTCGCACAGGCTGCGCAGGCCCTCGAGGAAGCCGGGTGCTGGCGGTACGCAGTTCATGTTGCCGGCGACCGGCTCGACGATGATGCAGGCGACCTCGCTACCGACCTTGCCGAGCATGTCGGCGACCGCATCGATGTCGTTGAACGGCAGGGTCAGGGTGTGCTTGGCGAAGGCCGCTGGCACGCCCGCGGAGTTCGGCACGCCCTGGGTCAGTGCACCGGAGCCGGCTTTGACCAGCAAGCTGTCGGAGTGGCCGTGGTAGCAGCCTTCGAACTTGATGATGCTGTCGCGGCCGGTGTAGCCACGCGCCAGACGGATGGCGCTCATGGTCGCCTCGGTGCCGGAGCTGACCATGCGCACCATTTCCATGGACGGCACCAGTGCGCAGACCAGGTCGGCCATTTCGGTTTCCATGGCGGTCGGCGCGCCATAGGACAGGCCATGGTCGAGCTGGCGGCGTACTGCGTCGATCACTTCAGGGTGGCTGTGGCCAAGGATCATCGGCCCCCAGGAGCCGACGTAATCGACATAGCGCTTGTCATCCTCGTCCGTCACGTAGGCGCCTTCCGCGTGCTTGAAGAACAGTGGCGTGCCGCCAACGCTCCTGAAGGCGCGAACCGGCGAGTTGACGCCGCCGGGGATGTGTTTCTGGGCGTTGGCGAAGAGGATTTCGGAGCGGGACATGATGGAGCCTCTTGAAAATGAATTAGGCCGGTTGGAACAGGGCGCTGAAGGCGCGCGCGCGGCGTTCGACCTCTGCAGCCGAATCGGCGGCGAACAGGGCGTGGATCACCGCGAGCATGCTGGCACCCCTTTCTATCAAGGGAGCGGCGTTGTGCAGGTCGATGCCACCGATGGCGACGATCGGCAGTTGCACGCGCGCCTTGGCACTGGCCAGCAGCTCGGCAGTGGCTGCCGGTGCGCCAGGTTTGGTGTGGGAGTTGAAGAATCGCCCGAAGGCCACATAGCTGGCGCCTTCGCGGGCCGCCTGCTCGGCCAGCTCCAGGCGGGCGTGGCAGGTGCCGCCGATGATCGCTTGGCGTCCCAGCAGGGCGCGGGCCACGGCCAGCGAGCCATCCTCCTGGCCCAGGTGCAGGCCGACGCCCAGGCGGGCGGCCAGCTCGGCATCGTCGTTGATGATCAACGCAGCGCCGTAGCGTTCGCAGAGGCTGCGCAGGGCCTCGGCCTCGCGCAGGCGGCGTGCTTCATCGCCGGACTTGTCACGGTACTGCAGCACGCGCGCGCCGCCAGCCAGGGCAGCCTCGACATAGGGCAGCAGCTTGCCACCGGCGAGCAACTGGCTATCGGTGATGGCGTACAGGCCGCGCAACCTGATGGGCGCGGCCATCAGCAGAAGTCCAGTGGCAGGCGGCGTGGTACGTACTGACCGCGGCCCGGTCGCTCGGCGTCGCGCAGGGTGCGCCAGGTGTAATCCAGGGCAGTTTCGACCGCACTGATCAAATCCTGTCCAAGGGCTATGCGTCCGGCGAGGGTGCTGGCCAGGGTGCAGCCGGAGCCGTGGTAGCTGCCGGGCAAGCGCGGGCAGGTGAAGGTGTGCTGGCTGCCATCGCGCAGGTACAGCCGGTTATGCACCACATCGCTTTCGTCGCCATGGCCACCGGTGATCAGCAGGTGGCGGATGTGCGGCAGCAGCCGGTTGGCGCATTCATCGGCCGTGCCGTCTGGCAGGTCGGCGAGGATGCGTGCTTCCGGCAGGTTGGGCGTGGCGATGGTGGATACCGCGAACAGACGCTCGCGCATGGCGAAACCAACTTCGTCCTTGCCCAGGGCACCGCCACCGCCGGCACGCAGTACCGGGTCGCAGACCAGCGGCACGCCTGGCAGTTTGTCCATGATCATCAGCACGGTTTCGACCATTTCCACCGAGCCGAGCATACCCAGCTTGACTGCGGCTACCGGCATGTCGGCGATCACCGCATTGGCCTGGGCCAGCACCCAGTCGCGGTCGAGCACGCGGAAGTCGCTGACATCGACCGTGTCCTGCACGGTCAGGGCGGTAACCGCTGGGGCGGCATGGCAGCTCTGTGCCAGCAGCGCTTCGATGTCCGCCTGCAGGCCGGCGCCTCCGCTCGGGTCGTGGCCGGACAGGCACAGCACTACCGGGCGCGAGGGGGCAAGGCGAGCACTGCTGCGTTCATAATCTGGGAGGCCGAAGTCGATCATCTGTGTCGCGGGTTCCGGTTTACCAGGTCATTGAAAAACGTGGGCGAGGCAGCCGATGCGGGGCTGATGGCAGCCCCAAAACAGGTGAGAAAAGCGGAGTTCACCGCTGTATACGAGCATTTTCAGCCTGTTTTCACGAAGCAACTGCTACCTGGGTGGTGTTTTCAACAGCCTGTTTGGGTAGGGCGGCAGGCGCCCTACCTGGTTTATCGGGCTCGCACCAGCGGGTGGCCGGCGGCATTTTCGTGGGGCGCGAGCTTAACATTTTATGCGCCGCGGTGAGGCTGGATAGTCTCGCGAAGGGACTGGCGCATCCCCACCATCAAGCGTAACGGTTCGCATTTGTGCGTAGCCCCGTGCATCATGCAACGCCCAGCCCTCGCTGTCGCCGACCCATGAACCTGCGCTTCTATCTGATTGCCATGACCGCCCTGGCGGTGGTCACCGACAACCTGATCATTCCCTTCTATCCGCAGTATTTCGCCGAGCGTTTCGACAATCCCCCGCCGGAGCATGTTGGTCTTTATCTGGCGGCGATCAGCCTGACGGTGATGGCCGTGTTTCCGCTGTGGGCGCGTCTGGCCAGGCGCGTGCATCCGGTGCGCATTCTGATCGGCGCGCAGTTCATGGCCGGCACGCTGACCGCGGCCCTGACCTTCATCGATTCGCTGCCGCTGTTCTGGGTGGTGTCGTTGCTGATGATCGTGTTCAAGGGCAGCTACCTGCTGATGTACCCCTACGTGATGAGTCTGCAGCAGCACGACAGCCACACCCAGACCATCGGTACGTTGTCGGTGGTGGTGCACTTCGGCGCGATTCTCGGCGCAGCCGCTGGCGGGCTGGTGCTGCAAGTGCTGGCTATCGGCGATGTATTTCTGATCATGGCTGCCGGCGACTTCATTCAGATGGCCATCTGCATGCACCTGATTCGCGGCCACCTGCCGCGCAGCGGCGAGACCGGAGAAGCGGACAGCAGTGCGGGTGAGACGCCAGCCGGCAGTGGGCAGCGTAGCCTGCTGGCGATCTACCGGCTGTGCGTGGTGATGTTGCTGTTCTACTTCGTCGCCTACGTCACCCGGCCATTCTTCGCCGTGTACTGGCAGCAAGTGGCGAGCTGGAACAGCGAGCTGATGGCCGGTTTCGTGTATTCGCTGCCGGGCGCCGTGGCGGTGTTCGCGCTGTGGTGGAGCAGGCGTTCGACGGTCAAGGGGGCGACCCGTGATGGCATCTTCGCCGGTCTGCTACTGGGGGCGGCTGCGACCTTCATTCAGGGTTTCGACAACCAGTGGCTGATTCTGCTGGGGCGCGTGCTGTTCGGCTGGGCGTTGTATCAGGTCACGGTCCGTCTGGATGCCTTGCTGTTCGAATTGAGCACGCCGGAGAACTACGGCGTGGACTTCAGCAAGATCAATATCTTCCAGTGCCTGGGCACCATGGGGGCATCCTACGGCGCCGGCCTGCTGGTCAGCCATTACGGTCAGCACATGCCATTCTGGGTGGGGGCGCTTGGCTTGCTGATCACCGCTGCAGTGTTTCCGCTGCTGATCAAGGCGGGGCCAACGGCGGGCTCTTCGCGCGAATGATAATCTGGTGCATTAGCGTTGGGCGTGGTTAAATTCGTGTCTTGCACCAGCGCCACGCTGCCGCGCCGATGCCAGCCGTCACGAATCATTCCGGGGCCGACCTGCGATGTACCAGGCCAACGCCGATCTTCTGCACCTTATCGAGGTGACCGCACGTACCCTGCCGGGGCTTTCCGGACGGGTGGGTTCGAGTGGCCGCGACGAGCTTGCCTGCGGAGCCTCCGATAACCCCGCACGCATTGCTGCGCTCTACCAACACTGGCAGCTCGCCTGTCCCGAAGCCGGGCCGCATTACTGGAACACCCGCACCTGGACGCTGCTGATCTGGCAGCCGATCTACCTGAGCCTGCTTGGCGTGCATCTGGCCGGCCGCGTGCCTTGTCTGAACGACATGGGGCAGTCCGTGTGCGACGGTGTGGTGTCGGGCTTCTGCCTGCCCGAGCACTGCCCGCGGCAGGCCAGCCAGGATGCCCTGATCGATTTCGCTGCCGGGCAACTGCAGCAACTGGTGGCGCGCCAGTTGCAGGAGTACAACGCGGTGGCCGCCATGCATCAGAAGATGGCGCGCCGCCTCGAAGCCGACTACGTGCTGGCGGCGCTGCTGCTGATCCAGCGTCAGCAGGCGCTGAGCAATGCCCAGTTGCACCAACTGGAACGGCGCTGGCTGGAGGCCCTCGATCTGCAGGGCGACAGCACGCTGATCGACGTCCGCCTGGACGACGGCCGCGAACGTCTGGCCCTGGGCCGCAAGGTGTGCTGCCAGCACTTCCGCCGCGCCGATGGCCAGCTATGTAGTACCTGTCCGAAACTCAAACAGGAGGAGCGCCTGGCGCGCCTGCGTCAGGAGCTGAGTCTCGAATGCTGCGAATGAATGATATCGAGGTCCGCCGCGACGGTCGCCTGACCCTGGCGCTGGACGAGCTGCAACTGGCCGGCGACCAGTTCACCGTGATCCTCGGGCACAACGGCTCGGGCAAATCGACGCTGATGAACCTGATCGCCCGGCAGTTGCAGCCCGACACCGGTACGCTGCAGCTCGACGGCAAGCCATTGGCCAGTTTCAGTCAACGTGAGTTCGCCCGTCGGGTGGCCTTCCTGCCGCAACGCCTGCCGGATGTGGCCGGGCTCACCGTACGCGAACTGGTGCGCCTCGGGCGCTTTCCATGGCGTGGTCTGCTTGGCCGCTGGCAAGCCGAGGATCAACGGATGATCGAACGGGCCATGGCGCAGACCGATGTCGAACAGTACGCCGATCACCTCGCCGATACCCTGTCCGGCGGCGAACGGCAGCGGGCCTGGATCGCCATGCTGCTGGCCCAGCAGTCACCGCTGATCCTGCTCGATGAGCCCACCTCGGCGCTGGATCTGGCCCATCAGTACGAACTGATGACGCTGCTGCGCGAGCTCAATCTGGCGACTGGCCGCGGTATCGTCGCCATCCTCCATGACATCAATCTGACTGCCCGCTATGCCGACCGTATCGTCGCGCTCAAGCAGGGGCGGGTGTTCTTCGATGGTTCCCCGGAGGAACTGCTGAACAACCCGCTGCTCAGCCAGCTTTACGACATCGACATCGAACTGATCGAGCAGCCTGGTAGCGCCCGCAAGATCGCCGTGGTGGCCTGAGCATGGGCGTCAGCGAAGCGCGGCAGAACGCGTTATCCAGGGCGTCCGGCAGGCAAGCGCTGCGCTATGGCCTGACCCTCGGCCTGCTGCTGGTGCTGATGGTGGTGCACCTGCAATTGAGCACTGCATTGCCGCTGGCACAGCAATGGGCGGTACTCGGCGGTGCGGTGCAGAATGATTTCGATGCCCTGCAATTCAACCTCTCGGCGCTGCCGCGGCTGGTCATGGCCCTGCTGGTCGGTGCGGCGTTGGGGCTGTCCGGCAGCGTGCTGCAGCAACTGACGCAAAATCGCCTGGTGTCTCCAATGACCATCGGCGCTTCGTCCGGTGCCTGGCTGGGGCTGGTCTGTGCCACCTTGCTGGTGCCGACGGTCGCGGCTACTCATGGCCATTGGGCGGCGCTGTGTGGAGCGCTGCTGTCGGTGGGGCTGGTGCTGGTGATCGCCGGGCGCAACGGTATCGCCGGGTTGCCGGTGGTGCTGGCGGGTATGGCCCTGAATCTGCTGCTCGGCGCGCTGGCTGCAGGTCTGGTGCTGCTCAACAACCAGTACACCAGCGGGCTGTTCGTCTGGGGCGCCGGGGATCTCGCGCAGATCGACTGGCACTGGGTAGGCTGGTTATGGCCCAAGCTGTTGATCGGGCTGCTGGTCATTGTGCTCGCACCACGCCCGCTGACTCTGCTGCAACTGGGCAGTGACGGCGCCCAGTCCCGCGGCCTGAGCCTGTGGCCGGTGATGCTGGCACTGTTCATGGTGTCGATCTGGATGACCTCCGTGGCGATCACCGCTGTGGGGCTGATCGGTTTCATCGGTCTGCTCACGCCCAATCTGGCACGTCTGTTCGGTGCCCGCCGCTCCCGTGATGAACTGCTCTACAGCGTACTGCTGGGCGCCGTGTTGCTGCTCGCCACCGACGCCCTGGCACTGCTGGCCAATCGCTGGACGGCGGACCTGGTACCCAGTGGCGCGGCAGCGGCCCTGATCGGCGCCCCCGCTCTGCTGTGGTTGTCGCGGCGCCAGTTGTCCGCCGATGACGCCCGTGGTCTGGCGTTGCCGGAGGGGCCGGAGCGAGTGCGGCGACGCCATGCGCTGCTGGTGGTGGGGCTGACGCTGGTGGCCGTGCTGCTGAGCATCTGCCTGGGGCGCAGCAGCGCGGGCTGGCAGTTCGAGTGGCCGTCTTCGCTGATCTGGGCGTTGCGCTGGCCGCGCGTGCTCACCGCCGCCGCAGCGGGCTGTGGCCTGGCCATCGCCGGGGTACTGCTGCAGCGACTGCTGCGCAACCCGCTGGCAAGCCCGGATATCCTCGGTCTTTCGGCGGGCGCGACCCTGGCGGTGATGCTGGCGCTGATGATCTTTGGCGGTTCGCTGCTGGGCTTCACCGCGCCGATCGCGGCCTTCATCGGCAGCCTCGCGGTGCTCGCCGTGCTCCTGCTGCTAGGCCGTCGCCATCAGTATTCGCCGGCGCTGATGGCACTGGTGGGCATTTCCCTCACGGCACTGCTCAATGCGGCGTTGCAGTTTGGTCTGGCCAAGGGCACGGCCGATTCCTTCGCACTGCTTGGCTGGCTGGCGGGTTCGACTTACCGGGTCTCGGCGGCGCAATCGCTGTGGCTGGCTGCCGGGGTGCTGCTACTGGGCGTGCTCAGCCTGCTCTGCCACCGCGCACTGACGCTGATCTCCATCGGCGATGGAGTGGCGCTGAGCCGTGGCCTGAACGTACCTGCTGCACGTCTGGCGCTGCTGGTGCTGGTGTCGCTACTCTGCGCGCTGGTCACCAGCCTGATGGGACCGGTGGCCTTTCTCGGCTTGCTGGCACCGCACATGGCGGCGATTCTTGGTGCGCGGCGGGTGGTGTCGCAGCTGTTGCTCGCTGCGGCGTTGGGCGGCGTGCTGATGTTGCTGGCAGACTGGTTCGGTCGCGTGCTGATCTTTCCCTTGCAACTGCCGGTCGGCATCGTCGCGTCGGTGGTGTGCGGCAGCTATTTCGTTTACCTGCTGGTCAAGAGGCGCCTGGCATGAAGGATCTGTTGCGCGCTGTGTCGCTGCTGTTGTGCCTGGTGGCCGGCTTCGCCGGTGCACAACCGCGGGTGGTGGCGTTGAGCTGGGAAGCGGCTGAGCACCTGCTGAAACTGGATATCACCCCCATTGCCGTGGCCGACGCCGAGGACTACCGCACCTGGGTGGTGCGCCCACGCCTGCCGGACGAGGTGCCAAGCGCCGGCTCGCGTACCGAGCCGAATCTGGAATTGCTGGCGCAACTGAAGCCGGAACTGATCGTCATTCCACCGCTGCTCGAGGACATCCGCGGCAAGCTGGAGCGCATCGCGCCGGTGGCCGCTTACAGCAGTTTCAGCCAGCAGCACGACAATTATCTCACCGCCCGTGACAACTACCTGGCGCTGGCGCAGCGTTTCGGGCGCGAGGAACAGGCGCTGCGTGAGTTGGCGGCGATGCAGGCACGGGTCGATGAACTGCATCGCCGTCTGGTCGAGCATTTCCGCGGGCGTTTGCCGAAGGTCACGGTGATCCGCTTTTCATCGCCCACGGCGGTGTTCATCAATGGCGCCAACTCCATGGCCGATCACGCCATGCAGTTGCTGCATCTGCAGCCTGCCTACCCGCTGCCGCGCAGTCCCTGGGGCATCGTGCAATCGCCAGTGACCACCCTGGGGCGCATCGAAGACGGTGTGATTCTGCATATCGAACCCTTCGCCGCGCAGGATCAGCTGTTCGATACACCGCTCTGGAACGCCATGCCGTTCGTGCGCGAAGGCCGCTTCGGCGCCATGCGTTCGACCTGGACCTACGGCGGGGTGTTTTCCATCGAATACCTGGCCGAAGCGATCAGCGAGGCGCTGCTGCGTCTGCCCGCCCGCTGAGTTGCAGAGCCTGACGCGGACGGCCAGCCCATTCCCGGCGTCTCCCGTCTAGCGGATCGCTGTCCGGCCTGGTGAGATGTTGCGCAGCGACGCGGCTTGCGCTTAGGCGCAAACAAACCCTAGAGTTGCGCGAATTTGCAATTCGAACCGTGCAAGCCAGTATCATCATGGGGGCGTGGGGCTCTTCGGTACTGTGCAACAGGGTCATCAGCGGGGCTTCATGCGTTTTTTTCTGATCATTCTTCTGGCGATCTGCCCGGTACTGGCGAGCGCTGCGGGGCCGGCCGTGTTCGACGAGAACACCCGAGCCCTGCCGCTCGGCCAGGCGATGTCGGTGTTCGAGGATGTGCGCGGCGACAAGAGCATCGACGACGTCACCTCCAGCGCCCTGCAGGGCAGCTTTCGCGATCACGACAAACCGGTACTCAATGCAGGCTATTCGCGCTCGGCCTTCTGGGTACGTATCGACCTGCAGTACCGGCCCCACGACTCCGAGCACAGCCGCCAAAATCAGCACTGGCTGCTAGAACTGGCCTATCCACCGCTGGATCGGCTGGAGCTCTACGAGGAGGGCGCAGATGGCCGCTTTCGCCTGACCCAGCGAACCGGTGATGCGCTGCCGTTTTCCAGCCGCGAGATCCGCCAGAACAACTACCTGTTCCCCCTCGACTTCAAGCCGGAACAGGTACGGCGAATCTACCTGCGGCTCGAGAGCCAGGGCTCCATCCAGGCGCCGCTGACCCTCTGGTCGCCCACCGCCTATCTCGAGGAGCAGCCAGCGCGCATCTACGTGCTGGGCGTCATCTACGGCGTGTTGCTGGTGATGCTGATCTACAACCTGTTCATCTTCATAAGCGTACGTGATACCAGTTACCTCTATTACATCCTCTACATCGCCTCGTTCGGGCTCTACCAGGTATCGGTCAACGGTGCCGGCATCGAGTTCTTCTGGCCTGACAGCCCCTGGTGGGCGAACGTCGCCACGCCGTTCCTGATCGGCGCCACGGCGCTGTTCGGCTGTCAGTTCGCGCGCAGTTTCCTGCAGACCGGCGAGCACAGCCCCTGGGTGGACCGCAGCCTGTTGCTGCTGATGCTCTGGGGCACGGCGGTGATGGTGTTGGCGCTGACCGTCAGCTACGCCGTCTCGTTACGTCTGGCTACCGTGCTGGCGCTGGTGTTCACCCTGGTGGTGTCGATTGCCGGGGGGCTGGCCTGGTTGCGCGGCATGCGGGTGGCGCGCTACTTCATCATCGCCTGGGCGGCCTTTCTGATCGGCGGTGTGGTCAACACCCTGATGGTCCTCGGCTACCTGCCCAACGTGTTCCTAACCATGTACGCGAGCCAGATCGGTAGCGCGATCGAGGTGGCTTTGCTGTCCCTGGCCCTGGCGGATCGTATCAACGGCATGAAGGAGGAGCGCGCGCGCATTCTGCAGAGTGCCAGTGCCAAACTGGAGGCGCTGAACCACGAACTGGCCGACAGCAACCGCCTCAAGGACGACTTCCTGGCCACCGTGACCCATGAGTTACGCACGCCGATGAATGGCGTGATCGGCTCTCTGGAGCTGATGCAGACCTTGCGGCTGGAGCCGGAAGTCGAGCAGTACCAGAAAACCGCGACGCGTTCGGCGCGGGACATGATGCAGATGGTCAACGACATCCTGGCCCTCACCGAACTGCAGTCCGGCAGACTTTACCCGCGGCGTGAAACCTTCAGCCTGCGCGGGTTGCTCGACGGCGTATGCGCCAATTACGAAGGCCGTGCCCGCGACAAGGGGTTGGCGTTTTCCCTCGACCTGGACGAGCGCCTGCCCGACACCGTGGAAGGCGATGCCCTGAAGTTGGCCCAGGGGCTGGGTTACCTGCTGGATAACGCCATCAAGTTCACCGCCGCCGGCAAGGTGCGTCTGCGCGTAAGGGGGGAAGGCGAAGCGACGCTGGACAGCCTGCCGTTGAGCTTCGAGGTGATCGATGCCGGCATCGGCCTGGAGGATGTCCGCGAGTCCGACCTGTACCGCCGCTTCCATCAGCTCGATACGTCGATGACCCGCCAGTATGGCGGCCTCGGCATCGGCCTGAGCATCTGTCGACAACTGGTCGATCTGCTCGGTGGCAGCCTGGCCTACGAGCCCAATCGCGCGGGTGGTGGCGGTAGCATCTTCCGGCTCAGCCTGACGCTGACATTGCCGATGCAGAAGGGCGGCAGCGAGCCCGTGGTGCGTCGCGCCACGGGCAGCCCGGTGCGGGTGCCGGAGCAATGCACCGTGCTGGTGGTCGAGGACAACGCCATCAACCAGTTGGTCATTCGCGGTATGTTGCTCAAGCTCGGTTACCGGGTTCGCACCGCGGACAACGGCGCCGAGGCGCTGGAGTGTCTGCAGCGCGAGTCGGTCGATGCATTGCTGCTCGATTGCCAGATGCCGGTGATGGACGGTTTCGCCACCTGCAGGGCGCTGCGCCTGTTGCCTGGCTGCGCCGAGCTGCCGGTATTGGCGATCACCGCCCACAGCCAGTCTGGTGACCGCGAGCGCTGCCTGGCCGCCGGGATGAGCGACTACCTGGCCAAGCCGGTGAAGTTCGACGAACTGCGGGTGTTGCTGCATGACTGGGTGCTGTGCCGTCCAGCCTGAGACCGGCGACGGCAGGCCGCTAGCTTTCCAATCGTCGGTGCGCCGATTCGAATGCCTGTGAGCCATGCGAACTCGATGTTTCCGCCGCCAAGGAGCCTGCTCGCCTCGCAGCCAGGCTGGCAGCCCGTCGCCTGGCGTTCTCGCGTCTGCGCTGCCAGTCCGTTGGCCGTCCTTCTGGCTGACTGTCTCACACCTGCGGTCTTGACGAGCGGCCTCGATACGGCCGCTACCGCCTATCCCCTGAGTTGAATCTTTCTTCGCGCAGCGTCCTCCTTATTCCATAAGGCCCAGGCCGATTCGCCGGAGCAATCCTGCAAGTCGGCAAGACGGCCACCCATGGAATCACCCGAGCGCTGTTCTCGACCTCACCGTTTCCACAGCGCCTTCGAACTGCCCACGCAAGGCTCCGACCATGACCACATTGATGCCGATCTTCACAACGCCTCGGGAAAGCTACAGCTTTCTGCAGGCTGGTCCTGCGCGCACCCTCTATGAGCGATTGCTGCAGCCACGGTTGGCCGACGGTGTCGTGGATCAGGCGCGCAGCTTCCTCGATGCGCAGTTGGAGCAGGCAGAGCGGCAGCCCTGTGACATGCCAGCCCAGCCGGAGGCGCTGTTGAACTGGATGCGCGATGCTGCGCAGCGCACCACGCAGGCTTATGCGCAGTATCTGGAGGCGCGGCGTCAGGGCGAGCCACGGCGCTATTTCAGCAATCGGGCGCACGCCGTGTATTTCCTGCGCCATGTGGCGCCCACCAAACTGGTGGACGGTGCCTGGCTCTATGGCTTGTTCAAGCACTGGCAGGAGCCGAGTCTGCGGCCACTGCTGCGTACCTACCTCGAGGAACTGGGCGATGGCGTTGCCGCCATGAACCATGTGGTGCTGTACAAGCAACTGCTCAGCCAGAACGGTTGCGATGAGCTGGCGGAGCTGGAAGACGAGCATTTTCTCCAGGGTGCCCAGCAACTGGCGCTCGGGCACCTGGCTGATGAGTATCTGCCGGAGGTGATCGGCTACAACCTCGGCTATGAACAACTCCCCTTGCACCTGCTGATCACCAGCTACGAGCTCACCGAGCTGGATATCGACCCCTATTATTTCCAGCTGCACGTGACCATCGACAATGCCAGCACCGGCCATGCGCAAAAAGCCGTGCAGGCCGTGCTGGAGAATCTGCCGGTAGTGGGCGACCGTGATGCCTTCTATCAGCGGGTGATGCGCGGCTATCAGCTCAATGAGCTGGGTGTCGGTTCCACGGCGGTGATCGGCGCATTCGATCTCGACGAACAACTGTGCGGCATGCTGGAGCGCAAGCGCGAAGTCGCCACTCAGGTGCACTCCGACTATTGCCGCATCGAGGGACGCACCATCAATCAATGGCTAAGCCAGCCGGGTCAGGTGCGCGGTTTGCTCGAGGCGCTGGAGAAACGCGGCTGGATTCGTCGCAACGAGGACCCGCAGAACAGCCGCTTCTGGCAGCTCGTGCAGGGTGATCGGGCGGCCATGTTCGGTGTGTTCAGCGCTTACGAGCAGCAGATTCTGCATGACTGGATTGCCGGCGACTGGACTGCCGCGCGCAGTCGCGGTCGCAACCGTCGAAGTACCGCGCAGCCCAACGCCATGCAGACGAGCGGCCTGGATGACGAGGCTCAGGCCCTGCATGCGACCCTGCGTGCGCTGCCAGCCCGCCAGCAGGCGGAAAAGCTGATCGAGCTGATGTCGCCTGCCTGCCACTTCACCCCCGCAGGGTTGCTGGCAACGCGCCTGTTCAATACCTATCTCCAGTAATCGCTGTCGGAGCACCGATGCTTAACGAACCCCAGCAGGCTCTAGTGCAACTTGGTCAGGCGCTCACCGAGCGAGGCTATCGATTCACCACCGGCACACCGCTGACCCATGAGCGCGTCAATGGCCGACCGGGCAATGCGCTCGCTCAGGATCTGCAGGGGGTCTTCGGTTGGAGCCGCCCTTTCGTGCGGGGCATGGTCGGCGCTGATTTGCTCGAGTTGATGCGCGCTGCAGGCGTTCTGGTCGAAGACGCCGAGCAACTGCGCAGTGCCGTGCGTTACTCCAGCCTGGGCGATCGCTTGTTCGTCCATTCGCGCTATCCGACAACGCAGGCTGATGCGGTGTTCTTCGGTCCCGATACCTATCGTTTCGTTCGAGCCATCGATGCATTTCTCGGCACGCCGTCGTCCACTTCCATCCGTCGTGCGGTGGATATCGGCTGCGGCGCCGGGCCTGGCGCGCAGTGCATCGCGCTGGCGCGTCCGGAGGCCGAGGTGCTGGCCGTGGATATCAATCCCCAGGCGCTGGCCTTCACTCAGGTCAACGCTGCGCTGGCTGGCGCCGAAAACCTCAGGGCCCTGCACAGTGATCTGCTCGACGGTGTGCAGGGTGAGTTCGATCTGATCGTGGCCAACCCGCCTTACATGCTCGACAGCGAGAGCCGCGCTTACCGTGACGGTGGCGGTGAGCTAGGAGCGGGATTGTCGCAGGCCATCGTCGAGGCCGCGGTGACCCGACTGGCAGCGGGGGGCAGTCTGCTGCTCTATACCGGTGTGGCGATGACCGCTGCCGGCGATCCCTTCCTCGCCTATATACAGCGCACGCTTGGCGACTCCTCGTTGGCCTGGCGCTACGAGGAGGTGGACCCCGACGTGTTCGGTGAGGAGCTGGAAAAACCGGGCTACGAGGACGTAGAACGTATCGCGGCAGTGGTCCTCACCGTCACGCGCACGGCGAGTTGACGGCGGCGCCTCCTCGAGGTGGCGCCGCCATGCGGCCTAGGCCTGTTCGATGAAGCGTCGGATACGCCGTGCGGCTTCCACGCATTCCTCGAGCGGTGCGACCAGTGCCAGGCGCACACGGCCGCTGCCGGGATTGAGGCCATCGACTTCCCGCGACAGATAGGAGCCGGGCACCACGGTGACGTGCTCCCGGGCGAACAGTGCACGGGTGAATTCGGCATCGTCGCCCGGTGTTCTGGCCCACAGGTAAAAGCCGCCATCCGGGTGTTGCACGTCGAGCACGCCATCGAGGATTTCCAGCACGGCGGCGAACTTCTCGCGGTACAGATCGCGGTTGGCGCGTACGTGATCCTCGTCCTGCCAGGCGGCTATGCTGGCCAGTTGGGTTTGTACCGGCATGGCGCAGCCATGGTAGGTCCGGTACAGCAGGAAGGCCTTGAGAATCTCCGCGTCGCCCGCCACGAACCCGGAACGCAGGCCTGGCAGATTGGAACGCTTGGACAGGCTATGAAACACCACGCAGCGTTTGAAGTCGCTACGGCCCAGCTCGGCGCAGGCGGTCAGCAGACCGGCAGGCGGGTTGGTCTCGTCGAAGTACAGCTCGCTGTAGCACTCGTCGGCGGCGATGACGAAATCGTACTGGTCGGCGAGGGCGATCAGCTTCTTCAGCGTTGCCACGGGAATCAGCGCACCCGTCGGGTTGCC
The DNA here is from genome assembly GCF_013408425.1 of Pseudomonas flavescens. Classification (NCBI taxonomy): domain Bacteria; kingdom Pseudomonadati; phylum Pseudomonadota; class Gammaproteobacteria; order Pseudomonadales; family Pseudomonadaceae; genus Phytopseudomonas; species Phytopseudomonas flavescens. The sequence continues at coordinate 118,879 of NZ_JACBYV010000001.1, forward strand.
GGGCGAGCAGAGGAAGAGAATCTGGCAGCGTTGCCAGACCTCGGGCGCCACCGCATCGAAATCCGGATTGAAGCCCAGTTCGGCCAGGCACGGCAGGTAATGCGGCTGGGTGCCAGCGAGCAGGGCTGCGCCTTCGTAGATCTGATAGAACGGATTGGGGCTGACCACCAGGCCATCGACGTCACGCTGGGCGACGGTTTGGGTGAAGGCGAACAGCGCTTCACGGGTGCCGTTCACCGGTAGCACGTGGCGCGCGGGGTCGAGCCAGCCGGCCGGCACCTTGAAGCGGCGTTCGCACCAGGTGGCGATGGCTTCGCGCAGCGCTGCAATGCCCAGCGTGGTCGGGTAGACCGCTAGTTGTTCGAGGTTGTCGGTCAGCGCTTGGGCGACGAACGCGGGGGAGCGGTGTTTCGGCTCGCCAATCGACAGGGCGATGGGCGAACGATCGGCGGCGGGTTGTACGCCGGCGAGCAGGGCGCGCAGTTTCTCGAACGGGTAGGGCTGCAGCTGGGCGAGGGCGTGGTTCATGATGATCCGACGTGTCCTTTGTAAGGCGGCGACAAAGTTGCCGACACTAGCACGTGGGGCGCCCCAGGAAAATTCCCTTTCGCCTGTCCGATGGACAGCCGTTTTGGTCGCCCTGTTGATGTTCGCCTTCCTAAAGGCTGGCCGCTTCGAGCCGATAGCCTGATCGCAAGCCGTATTCAGTCCTACTTTCAGCGAGACCTTCTATGCGCACCCTCAAGTTCAGTCACAAGATCATGCTGGCTGCGTCATTGGTGGTCATTGCCGCCTTCGCATCGTTCGCGCTGTACAACGACTACCTGCAGCGCACCTCGATTCGCGACAACCTGGCGAACTACCTGCACGACGTCGGTCAGGTATCCACCGGCAACATTCAGCACTGGCTCAATGGCCGCATGCAGTTGCTGGACAACCTGGCCGAGTCGGTTCAGGACGACAGCGCGGCTGAGCCACTGGCCAGGAATCTGCAGCACCGCAGCATCGCTTCGGCCTTCCTGTACGCCTATTACGGCCAGAATGATGGCACCTACACCCAGTTTCCCCCCAGCGAGTTGCCCGCCGGCTACGACCCGCGCCAGCGTCCCTGGTACAAGAGCGCTGCGGGCAGCAGCGGCCCGGGCTTGACCGAGCCCTACCTGGCGGCGGATCCCCGCGACGGCCTGCTGATCACCATCACTCGCCCTGTGAGCACGGGTGGTAGCCTTCAAGGTGTGGTCGGTGGCGACCTGAAGTTGCAGACGGTTGACGACATTCTGAATTCCTTCGATCTGGGTGGCATGGGCTATGCCTTCCTGGTCGACGAAAAAGGCACGGTGCTGGTGCACCCTGACAAGAGCCTGGTGCTCAAGAAGCTGCCTGATCTGTTCCCCAGTGGTGCACCGCGCCTCGAGTCCGGTCTGCAGGATGTAGCGGCCGTCGATGGCAGCGCGCGCATCGTCACCTTCCTGCCGGTGCAGGGCCTGTCAGGGGTGCGCTGGTACGTCGGCCTTTCCGTGGATCAGGGCAAGGCGTTCGCCGCTCTGCAGGAGTTCCGCATCTCGGCGCTGATGTCCACGGTCATCGGCGTGATCGCCATCCTGCTGCTGCTGGGCGCGCTGATTCGTATCCTGTTGCGCCCGCTGCACGTGATGAGCCACGCCATGGGCGGCATCGCCGAAGGCGAGGGCGATCTGACCCAGCGCCTGAAGATCGACTCCGGTGACGAGTTCGGCGAGCTGGCGGGTGCCTTCAACCGCTTCGTCGAGCGTATCCACGAGTCGATCCGCGAGGTGGCCTCGGCGACCCGCGAAGTTCATGCCCGCGTGAGCACCGTGGTCGAAGCGTCCAATGCCTCCATGGGCAACTCCAGCGAGCAGGCGGCACGTACCGACAGCGTTGCCGCAGCCATCAACGAGCTCGGCGCCGCCGCCCAGGAGATCGCCCGCAATGCGGCCGATGCATCTCTGCAGGCCAGCGATGCCCGTCGTGACGCCGAAGAAGGGCAGAACATGGTTGAGCGCACGCTGGGCTCCATGGGTGATCTGTCTGACAAGATTCAGGCATCCGGCAGCCATATCGAAGTGCTGAGCCAGAAGAGCAACGATATTGGTCAGATTCTCGATGTGATCAAGGGGATTTCCGAGCAGACCAACCTGCTGGCGCTCAACGCCGCCATCGAAGCGGCTCGTGCCGGTGAGGCCGGGCGTGGTTTCGCCGTGGTCGCGGATGAAGTGCGCAACCTGGCGCAACGCACCCAGAGCTCGGCGCAGGAAATTCAACAGATGATCGAGCAGTTGCAGGCTGGTGCTCGTGACGCCGTGATGACCATGGGCGAGAGCCGTCGCTTCAGCGATGACAGCGTACGCATCGGTGGGCAGGCGGGTGAGAATCTGCGCGGCGTGACCCGTCGTATCGGCGAGATCGATGGCATGAACCAGTCCGTGGCCACCGCCACCGAAGAGCAGACCTCGGTGATCGAAAGCCTGAACATGGACATTACCGAGATCAACACCCTCAACCAGGATGGCGTACGCAACCTGCAGTCCAGCCTCAATGCCTGTACCGAGCTGGATCAGCAGGTCGGGCGCCTCAAGCAACTGGTGGACAGCTTCAGGATCTGATCAGCGGGCAGCGGCCGCGCTTCTTGCAGGCGCCGCTCCTGCAGCAGCGTTTGGCCTGCAGTCGCGTTTTTGTGTGAGCCGCGCGCCGAGGTCGACGCGTCTGCCTCGCGGGTGTCGAACGCCCATTTCTGTGGGAGCCCGCTTGCGGGCGAATCATTGGGCCAACGCCGGTTCAGCAGCAAGGCCGCCATCGCATCGCCCGCAAGCGGGCTCCTACGGGCCGGAGTCTTCATGCTTTCGTAGGCGCCCCGCGCGCCGAGGTCGACGCGTCTGCCTCGAGTGTGTCGGACACCCCTTTCTGTAGGAGCCCGCTTGCGGGCGAATCACCGGGTCAACGCCGATTCCGCGGCAAGGCCGCCATCGCATCGCCCGCAAGCGGGCTCCTACGGGCTGGGATTTTCATGCTTTCGTAGGTGCCCCGAGGTCGACGCGTCTGCCTCGCGGGTGTCGAACGCCCATTTCTGTGGGAGCCCGCTTGCGGGCGAATCATTGGGCCAACGCCGGTTCAGCAGCAAGGCCGCCATCGCATCGCCCGCAAGCGGGCTCCTACGGGCCGGGAGTCTTCATGCTTTCGTAGGCGCCCCGCGCGCCGAGGTCGACGCGTCTGCCTCGCGGGTGTCGAACGCCCATTTCTGTGGGAGCCCGCTTGCGGGCGAATCATTGGGCCAACGCCGGTTCAGCAGCAAGGCCGCCATCGCATCGCCCGCAAGCGGGCTCCTACGGGCCGGAGTCTTCATGCTTTCGTAGGCGCCCCGCGCGCCGAGGTCGACGCGTCTGCCTCGAGTGTGTCGGACACCCCTTTCTGTAGGAGCCCGCTTGCGGGCGAATCACCGGGTCAACGCCGATTCCGCGGCAAGGCCGCCATCGCATCGCCCGCAAGCGGGCTCCTACGGGCTGGAGTCTTCACGCTTTCGTAGGCGCCCCGCGGTCGACGCGTCTGCCTCGAGTGTGTCGAACGCCCATTTCTGTAGGAGCCCGCTTGCGGGCGAATCACCGGGTCAACGCCGATTCCGCGGCAAGGCCGCCATCGCATCGCCCGCAAGCGGGCTCCTACGGGCTGGAATCTTCATGCTTCCGTAGGCGCCCCGCGGTCGACGCGTCTGCCTCGAGTGTGTCGGACACCCCTTTCTGTAGGAGCCCGCTTGCGGGCGAATCACCGGGCCAACGCCGATTCAGCGGCAAGGCCACCATCGCATCGCCCGCAAGCGGGCTCCTACGGGCTGGGATTTTCATGCTTTCGTAGGTGCCCCGCGCGCCGCGGTCGACGCGCCTGCCTCGAGTGTGTCGAACAGCCATTTCTGTAGGAGCCCGCTTGCGGGCGAATCACCGGGTCAACGCCGATTCCGCGGCAAGGCCGCCATCGCATCGCCCGCAAGCGGGCTCCTACGGGCTGGGATTTTCATGCTTTCGTAGGTGCCCCGCGGTCGACGCGCCTGCCTCGCGGGTGTCGAACACCCCTTTCTGTAGGAGCCCGCTTGCGGGCGAATCACCTTGCCAACGCCGATTCAGCGGCAAGGCCGCCATCGCATCGCCCGCAAGCGGGCTCCTACGGGCCGGAGTCTTCATGCTTTCGTAGGCGCCCCGCGCGCCGAGGTCGACGCGTCTGCCTCGCGGGTGTCGAACATCCATTTCTGTAGGAGCCCGCTTGCGGGCGAATCATTGGGCCAATGCCGATTCCGCGGCAAGGCCTCCATCGCATCGCCCGCAAGCGGGCTGGGATTTTCACGCTTTCGTGGGGGCGGCGCTCCTGCAAATGCCTAGATGCTGATTTGCAGTGGGCTCGGGCTGCTGGTCGCCGACAGCTTGGTGATGATGGTCTGCTGCAGGCGTGCGCACAGTTCCGGGTCGGACAGCGGCTGGTTGTTGGCGTCGGTGACGAAGAAGACGTCCTCTACGCGCTCGCCCAGTGTGGCGATCTTGGCGTTCTGCAGTGACAGGTCGAAGTCCAGGAATATCCGGCCGATCTTGGCCAGCAGGCCGGGGCGGTCTGGCGCGGTCAGCTCCAGTACGGTGACCGGCCGCTGGGCATCGTTGTGGATGGTCACTTGCGGTGCGAAGGCGAAGTGCTTGAGCTGACGCGGCACCCGACGCTGAATGATGTTGGGGTACTCGTCCGGGTGTTTCAGGGTATCGATCAGGCTCTGACGGATCTGCTTGATACGCTGTGGGTTATCGCCGATGGAGCCACCTTCCACCTCGAGCACGATGTAGGTGTCGAGGGTGAACTGACTGGTCGAGGTGAGAATTCGCGCGTCGTGAATGTTCAGGTTCAACTGCGCCATGGCAGCAACCGTCACCGCGAAGAAATCATGCTGATCCGGTGCGTAGATGAATATTTGCGTGCCGCCCTCGAACTCGCGCTGGGTGGTTTCCTTGATCAGCACCAGCGGACCCCCATCGCTCGGGTGCTGGAGGATCGCATCGGTGTGCCAGGCGACATCGCTGGCGGTGTGGCGCAGAAAGTAGTCATCACCGAGTTGCGACCATAGCTGCTCGACGTCATCGGAGTCGGTGCCGCCGCGTACCAGGGTATCCAGCGCCGCGCTCTGGGTCAGGCGAATCTGTTCTTCGCGCTCCACCGGGTTTTCCAGGCCGCGGCGCAAGGCTCGCTTGGTTTCCGTGTAGAGCTGACGCATCAGGCTGGCGCGCCAGGAATTCCACAGGCTCGGGTTGGTGGCATTGATGTCGGCCACGGTGAGCACGTAGAGGTAGTCCAGGTGGGTCTGGTCGCCCACGAACGCGGCGAAGTCATGGATCACCTGCGGGTCGGACAGGTCCTTGCGCTGAGCGGTGGTCGACATCGCCAGGTGGTTCTGCACCAGCCAGACGATCAGCCCGGTATCCCAGGCCGGCAGATGGTGGCGCCGGCCGAAGGCTTCGGCGTCGATGGCGCCGAGCTCGGAGTGGTCACCGCCACGGCCCTTGCCGATATCGTGATAAAGGCCGGCCAGGTAGATCAGTTCGGGCTTTGGCAGCTTGTCGATCAGCTTGCTGGCCAGGGGGAATTTCTCCGCCAGCTCCGGCCATTTGAACTTGCGCAGGTGCTTGATCAGGTTGAGCGTGTGCGCGTCGACGGTGTAGATGTGGAACAGGTCGTGCTGCATCTGCCCGACGATATGGCCGAACTCCGGCAGGTAACGCCCGAGGATGCCGTAGCGGTTCATGCGGCGCAGATTACGGTGAATGCCCTGTTCGCACTTGAACAGCTCGATGAACAGGCTGGTGTTGCGGATGTCCTTGCGGAAATCGTCGTCGATCAGATGACGGTGATCGCGCAGCAGGCGAATGGTATCGGCGCATACCCCGCTCAGATTCGGGTGTTGGGCCATCAGCACGAAGATCTCGATGATGGCGAATGGCGTGCGCTTGAATACGTTCGGGTGGGTCACCTCGATGTAGCCGTCACGAACCTGGAAACGGCTGTTGAGCGGCGTCGCCGGGCCACTGTCACCGGCACGCAGGATCTCTTCCTCGAAGTGCTGGTTGATCAGGTCGCTCAGCTCGGCGATGGCCATCACCACCCGGTAGTACTTCTGCATGAAGCGTTCGATGGTGCGCTTGGTGTCTCCCTCGTCGTACCCCAGCAGTTCGGCCACCTTGCTCTGGTGGTCGAACAGCAGGCGGTCTTCGGCGCGCCCGGCCAGCATGTGCAGGGCGTAGCGCACCTTCCAGAGAAACTCCTGGGAAGAAGCCAGCAGGGTGTATTCGCTTTCCAGCAGGAAGCCCTGGCCGACCATGGCGTGCAGGTTGAGGGTGCCGAAGTGGCGGCGTGCGACCCAGAGAATGGTCTGGATGTCGCGCAGCCCGCCGGGTGAGCCCTTGACGTTGGGCTCGAGGTTGTACTCCGTGTCGTTGTACTTGGCGTGTCGACCTTTCTGCTCGTCACGCTTGGCCAGGAAGAACTCCTGGCTCGGCCACATGTGCGCACTGGAGGTGACCTCCTGCATGCGTCCGCGCAGATGCTCATGGCCGGCGATGGTGCGGCTTTCCATCAGGTTGGTGATCACCGTCAGGTCGGCGCGGGCTTCTTCGCCGCACTCGGCGACCGAGCGTACGCTTTGACCGACTTCCAGGCCGATGTCCCAGAGCAGGGTAAGAAAGCCTTCGATCGCGTCGCGGAAGATTTCCTGATCATCGCTGCCGAGGAGGATCAGCAGGTCGATATCCGAATAGGGGTGTAGCTCGCCACGGCCATAGCCGCCTACCGCCAGCAGGGCGATTTCGGCGTCCGCGTTCCAGGCAAAGCGATTCCAGGCTTCGAGCAGAATCTGGTCGGTGAACCAGGCACGGTCCTCGACCAGGCGGCGCACGTCGCGGCCGCCACGAAAGCGTGCATCGAGCACTTCGTGGGCGCGGCGGATGGCTTTCTTGAAGGCGCCGATGGGGCTGGACTTGAGCGCCAGTTCCGCCTGGAACTGGCCGCGATCGAACAACTCGGAGTCTACCTGCGGCATGCGGCGGCCTTCCTTCTATCTATAGGCGTGGTTCGAGATCAGGGGGAAACACGTGCAATGGTGTCATCGCCGCGCAGGGTGAATATCTCGTAGCCATCGGCCGTGACCAGCAGGGTGTGCTCCCACTGCGCGGACAACTTGCGGTCCTTGGTGATCGCGGTCCAGCCGTCACCCAGTACGCGGGTTTCCGGGCGACCCTGATTGATCATCGGTTCGATGGTGAAGGTCATGCCTTCCTTGAGCTCCATGCCCGTACCGGCACGGCCGTAGTGCAGCACCTGCGGGTCCTCGTGAAACACCGAGCCGATGCCGTGGCCGCAAAACTCGCGCACCACCGAGAAGCCATGCTTTTCGGCATGCTTCTGGATCACTTCGCCGATGTCGCCCAGGCGGGCACCGGGGCGCACCACCTCGATGCCCTTGTAAAGGCATTCCTGGGTGATGCGTGACAGGCGCTCGGCCCACTCCGGTACCTTGCCGACGTGGAACATGCGGCTGGTGTCGCCGTAGTAGCCGTCCTTGATGACGGTGATGTCGATGTTCATCACATCACCTTCCTTGAGCGGCTTGTCATTGGGGATGCCGTGGCACACCACGTGGTTGAGCGAGGTGCAGATGGACTTGGGGAACCCCGGACGGCCTGGAGCGGCGCCATAATTGAGCGGCGCGGGAATGGCCTTCTGCACGTTGACGATATGCTCGTGGCAGAGGGTGTTCAGCTCGTCGGTGGTGACACCTGGCCTGATGTGCTCGGCGATCATCTCCAGCACTTCGGCGGCCAGGCGGCCAGCGATGCGCATCTTCTCGATTTCATCGGGCGTCTTGAGGGTGACGGTCATGGTGATCTCGGTATCTGTAAAGGACGCCATTCTAAGCCCCAAGCCTCGAGCTGCAAACCGCAAGTAGGAGCAGGACGCTCATCTTGGACTAGACTCACTTGCCCGGGACGCCGGACATTCAGCTTGTGGCTTGCCGCTTGTAGCTTATGGCCGCTTCCTGTGGTATAAAACGCGCCGCTTTACGGGGCAGACCCCGAAAGCTTAACCCCACACACGTATCGACACGATTTCCTGGGTGCCCGCAAGGGTTGGAAATTGGGATGCGTGGAGGCCTAACCCGACTTATCAAGGAACTATCATGTCCCAAGTCAATATGCGCGATATGCTGAAGGCCGGTGTGCACTTCGGCCACCAGACCCGTTACTGGAACCCGAAAATGGGCAAGTACATTTTCGGCGCGCGTAACAAGATCCACATCATCAACCTTGAGAAGACCCTGCCGATGTTCAACGACGCGCTGTCGTTCGTTGAAAAGCTGGCTGCTGGCAAGAACAAGATCCTGTTCGTCGGCACCAAGCGTTCCGCTGGCAAGATCGTTCGCGAAGAAGCTGCTCGTTGCGGCTCGCCGTTCGTCGATCACCGCTGGTTGGGCGGCATGCTCACCAACTACAAGACCATCCGTGCCTCGATCAAGCGTCTGCGTGATCTGGAAGTGCAGTCCCAGGACGGCACCTTCACCAAGCTGACCAAGAAAGAAGCGCTGATGCGCTCGCGCGATCTGGAAAAACTGGATCGCAGCCTGGGTGGTATCAAGGATATGGGCGGTCTGCCGGACGCTCTGTTCGTCATCGACGTCGATCACGAGCGCATCGCGATCACCGAAGCCAACAAGCTGGGCATCCCGGTAATCGGCATTGTCGATACCAACAGCAGCCCGGAAGGCGTTGACTACATCATCCCGGGTAACGACGACGCCATCCGCGCCATCCAGCTGTACATGGGTGCCATGGCCGACGCCGTTGTTCGTGGTCGCAGCAACGCTGGCGGCGCTACCGAGCAGTTCGTCGAAGAAGCACCGGCTGCAGAAGCTGCCGAAGGCTAAGCGGTAACGCAGAGCATTTAGTGTTATGCGCTGCGCAAAAAGGGGGCTAGGCCCCCTTTTTGCCACTCACAGATTTGATCGCCTGCATGACGGGCGATGCTTGAAGACCTACCAAGAGGATTTTCAAAATGGCAGAGATCACTGCAGCCCTGGTTAAAGAACTGCGCGAGCGTACTGGCCAAGGCATGATGGAATGCAAGAAGGCCCTGGTTGCCGCCGGTGGCGACATCGAGAAGGCCATCGACGACATGCGCGCTTCGGGTGCCATCAAGGCCGCCAAGAAAGCAGGCAACATCGCCGCTGAGGGCGCTATCGCCGCTCGCGTCGAAGGTGGCCGTGGCCTGATCATCGAAGTCAACTCGCAGACCGACTTCCTGGCTCTGCAGGACGACTTCAAAGGCTTCGTAAAAGACAGCCTGGATGAAGCCTTCACCCAGAACCTGACCGAAGTCGCGCCGCTGATCGCTTCCCGCGAGTCCGCTCGCGAAGGTCTGGTTGCGAAGTGCGGTGAGAACGTCAACATCCGTCGTCTGACCGCGGTCGCTGGCGAAACCGTCGGTGCCTACCTGCACGGTCACCGCATCGGCGTTCTGGTCGTTCTGAAAGGCGGCAACGACGAGTTGGCCAAGCACGTTGCCATGCACGTCGCTGCTTCCAACCCGGCCGTGGTTTCGCCGGACCAGGTTTCCGAAGAGCTGGTTGCCAAAGAAAAGGAAATCTTCCTGCAACTGAACGCCGACAAGATCGCCGGCAAGCCGGAAAACATCGTCGAGAACATGATCAAGGGCCGTATCAACAAGTTCCTGGCAGAAGCCAGCCTGGTTGAGCAAGCGTTCATCATGGACCCGGAAGTCAAGGTCGGTGACCTGGTCAAGAAAGCCGGTGCTGAAATCGTTTCCTTCGTACGTTACGAAGTGGGCGAGGGCATCGAGAAAGCCGAGAACGACTTCGCTGCCGAAGTCGCTGCTCAGGTTGCTGCCAGCAAGCAGTAACAGGCGTCTAAGCTAGTGCCCCAGAAGAGGCTGCCCGCTCACGCGCGCGGCCTCTTTTTCAAATGGGATTTTTTTCCAAACGACGGTTGGTGCGCAGGGCACGAACGGTCGTGAGCGCTGTCGAAGCGCTCGATATGCGCGAGCCAAAGGGTTCGCACGTTTTCTTACGCCGCAGGAGAGACTGGTAATGGCTCAGCAGGTGAGTGGTCGTCAACCGCGCTATAAGCGCATTCTGCTCAAACTTAGCGGCGAGGCCCTGATGGGGTCTGAAGATTTTGGCATCGACCCCAAGGTGCTCGATCGCATGGCGCTGGAAGTCGGCCAACTGGTCGGTATCGGCGTGCAGGTCGGTGTGGTGATTGGTGGTGGCAACCTGTTCCGTGGCGCTGCGCTGAGCGCCGCTGGCATGGATCGGGTAACCGGCGATCACATGGGCATGCTGGCCACGGTGATGAACGCCCTGGCCATGCGCGATGCGCTGGAGCGCTCCAACATACCCGCGCTGGTCATGTCGGCCATCTCGATGGTCGGGGTTACCGACCACTACGATCGCCGCAAGGCCATGCGCCACCTGAAAACCGGTGAGGTGGTGATTTTCGCCGCTGGCACTGGCAACCCATTCTTCACCACCGACTCTGCCGCCTGTCTGCGCGGTATCGAGATCGATGCCGACGTGGTGCTGAAGGCAACCAAGGTGGATGGTGTGTACACTGCCGATCCATTCAAGGATCCGCACGCGGAAAAATTCGATCGCCTCACCTATGACGAGGTACTGGATCGCAAGTTGGGCGTGATGGATCTGACGGCCATTTGTCTGTGCCGTGACCACAATATGCCACTGCGTGTTTTCAACATGAACAAGCCGGGTGCCCTGCTCAATGTCGTGGTGGGTGGTGCCGAAGGTACTTTGGTCGAGGAAAGTAAAGAATGATCAACGAAATCAAGAAAGACGCCCAGGTACGCATGCAGAAGAGCCTGGAATCGCTGGCCCACGCATTCAGCCGCATCCGCACCGGCCAGGCCCACCCGAGCATTCTCGGCGGCGTGATGGTGCCTTACTACGGTGCCGATACACCGTTGAATCAGGTTGCCAGCGTGACCGTGAAGGATTCGCGCACCCTGCAGGTCGTGGCGTTCGAACGCAACATGCTGGCTGCCGTGGACAAGGCGATCCAGAGCTCCGGCCTGGGGTTCAACCCGACCAACCTCGGCGAGCTACTGCTGATCTCCATGCCGGCACTGACCGAAGAAACCCGCAGGGGCTTCACCAAGCAGGCGCGTGACGCTGCGGAAGACGGCCGTGTGGCCGTGCGCAATATTCGTCGTGATGCCCTGAGCCAGCTCAAGGATCTGGTCAAGGAAAAGGAAATCAGCGAAGACGAAGAGCGTCGTGCTGCTGACGATATCCAGAAGCTGACCGACAAGTTCGTGGGCGAGATAGAAACTGCCGTCAAGCAGAAAGAAGCGGACCTGATGGCCGTTTAACGGCCAGGAAGTCGCCATGGACAATTCCAAAGTCGGTGCCGTGATGGCCGTTCCACGGCACGTGGCGATCATTATGGACGGTAACAACCGCTGGGCGCGCAAGCGCCTGCTGCCTGGCGTGGCCGGTCACAAGGCGGGTGTCGATGCGGTGCGTGCGGTCATCGAGGTGTGCGCCGAGTCCGGGGTCGAGGTGTTGACCCTGTTCGCGTTTTCCAGTGAGAACTGGCAGCGTCCCGCCGAAGAGGTCGGGGCGCTGATGGAGCTGTTTCTCAGTGCGTTGCGCCGGGAAACCCGCAAGCTCGACGAGAACGGCATCAGCCTGCGTATCATCGGGGACCGTTCGCGCTTCCATCCTGAGCTCCAGGCTGCCATGCGGGAGGCCGAGTCCAGGACATCTGGTGGTGCTGGCGAAAAGCGCTTCATCCTGCAGATCGCGGCGAACTACGGTGGTCAGTGGGATATCGCCCAGGCTGCCCAGCGCCTCGCTCGCGAGGTTCAGGGCGGGCACCTGCAGCCTGAGGACATTACCCCTGGTCTGCTGCAAAGCTGCCTGGTCACCGGTGAGCTGCCCTTGCCCGACCTGTGTATCCGCACCGGCGGTGAGCATCGGGTGAGCAATTTCCTGCTCTGGCAAATGGCCTACAGTGAGTTGTATTTCTCCGACCTGCTGTGGCCGGACTTCAAGCACGACGCCATGCGCGCAGCGCTGGCGGATTTTGCTAAGCGTCAGCGGCGCTTCGGCAAAACCAGTGAACAAGTAGAAGCCGAGGCCCGCGCCTGATGCTCAAGCAACGAATCATCACGGCGCTGATCCTGCTGCCGATCGCCCTTGCAGGCTTTTTTCTGCTCGAGGGCGGCGCGTTCGCGCTGTTCATCGCTGCCGTGGTGGTGCTTGGTGCCTGGGAGTGGGCGCGCCTGGCCGGTTTCGCCACGCAGTCGCTGCGTATTGGCTACGCGGCGCTGGTGGCGGTGCTGCTATATGTGTTGCATGGTTTGCCCGTGCTGGCGCCCTGGCTTCTGGGTGTTGGCGTGCTGTGGTGGGTGTTCGCGACCTTTCTGGTGCTCAATTATCCGCACAGCAGCCGCTACTGGGGTGGTCTGCCGGGGCGCCTGTTGATCGGTCTGCTGATTCTGTTGCCCGCCTGGCAAGGGCTGGTGGTGGTGAAACAGTGGCAGCTGGCCAACTGGCTGATTCTGGCCGTGATGGCGCTGGTCTGGGTGGCGGATATCGGTGCCTATTTTTCGGGTAAACGATTCGGCAAGCGCAAGCTGGCCCCGCATGTCAGTCCGGGCAAGAGCTGGGAAGGTCTGATTGGCGGTCTGCTGCTCAGTCTGCTGCTGACCGTGGTCGTTGGTCTGTATCGTGACTGGTCGTTCGGCGAATTCCTGCTGGCTCTACCGGCTGCGGCTCTGGTGGTGCTGATTTCCGTGGTTGGCGATCTCACCGAAAGCATGTTCAAGCGTCAGTCCGGCATCAAGGACAGCAGCAATCTGCTGCCCGGTCATGGTGGCGTACTCGATCGCATCGACAGCCTCACTGCAGCGGTGCCGGTGTTCGCCGTACTGCTGTGGCTCGCTGGCTGGGGTGCGCTGTGAGTCAGGTGCAGCGCATTACCGTGCTTGGCGCCACGGGCTCGATCGGCCTCAGCACACTCGACGTCATCGCCCGTCATCCTGACCGTTATCAGGTTTTCGCGCTGACCGCGTTCAGCCGCGTGGCGGAGCTGGAGGCCCTGTGCGTTATCCATCGGCCGAGCTTCGCCGTCGTTGCGGATGTGCAGGCGGCGAATGATCTGCAGGCTCGCCTGCGTCTCGCCGGCCTCGCGACCCACGTGCTGTTTGGCGAGGCAGGGTTGTGCGAGGTATCGGCGCATGCCGAGGTGGACGCCGTGATGGCGGCCATCGTCGGTGCGGCAGGCCTCAAGCCCACGCTGGCGGCGGTGGAGGCGGGCAAGAAGGTGCTGCTGGCCAACAAGGAGGCGCTGGTGATGTCGGGCGCGCTGTTCATGCGTGCCGTACGGCAGAGTGGTGCCGTGCTGCTGCCTATCGACAGTGAGCACAACGCGATTTTCCAGTGCCTGCCGCAGGATTACGCCCGTGGCCTGCAGCCGGTTGGCGTGCGTCGCATCCTGCTGACCGCGTCCGGTGGCCCGTTTCGAGAAACCACGCCCGAGGCGCTGCATGCAGTGACTCCCGAACAGGCTTGCGCTCATCCCAACTGGTCGATGGGGCGCAAGATTTCCGTCGACTCGGCCAGCATGATGAACAAGGGGCTGGAGCTGATCGAGGCCTGCTGGCTGTTCGATGCGCGCCCTGATCAGGTCGAAGTGGTCATCCACCCGCAGAGCGTCATCCATTCGCTGGTCGATTATGTCGACGGCTCGGTACTCGCCCAGTTGGGTAATCCCGACATGCGTACCCCCATCGCCCACGCCTTGGCGTGGCCGCAGCGCATCGATTCCGGTGTCGCGCCGCTGGATCTGCTGAAGATTGCGCGGCTTGATTTTCAGGCCCCCGACGACGTGCGCTTCCCGTGCCTGCGCCTGGCGCGTCAGGCGGCGGAGGCAGGTGGTAGTGCCCCGGCCATGCTCAATGCAGCGAACGAAGTCGCCGTGGCGGCGTTTCTCGAACGGCGGATTCGCTTTACCGATATCGCGCGTATCATTGACGGCGTTCTCGAGGCCGAGCCGGCTGTTGCGGTCGAGTGTCTCGACGCCGTGCTCGAGGCCGACCGCCGTGCGCGGGAGTTGGCTGGGCAGTGGTTGAATCGTGGAGAGGTGGCATGAGCGCACTGTATATGATCGTCGGTACCCTGATTGCGCTCGGGGTGCTGGTGACCTTTCATGAGTACGGTCATTTCTGGGTGGCCCGACGCTGCGGCGTCAAGGTGCTGCGTTTCTCGGTAGGCTTCGGCACGCCGCTGGTGCGCTGGCATGATCGCCAGGGCACCGAATTCGTGATCGCCGCCATCCCGCTCGGTGGCTACGTGAAAATGCTCGACGAGCGTGAGGGCGATGTGCCCCCGGCGTTGGCCGAGCAGTCGTTCAATCGCAAGACCGTCGGGCAGCGTATCGCCATCGTGGCCGCTGGCCCGGCGGCCAACTTCGCATTGGCGCTGGTGTTCTTCTGGCTGGTGGCCATGCTGGGCAGCCAGCAGGTGCGCCCGGTCATCGGTGCCGTGGAGTCCGGCAGCCTGGCGCAAGTCGCCGGTTTACAGGCGGGCGAAGAAATCGTTTCGATCAACGGCAAGGCGACTGTGGGCTGGTCGGCGGTCAATCTGCAGCTGGTGCGTCGCCTTGGCGAAAGTGGCGAGCTGATGATTGCCACCCGGAATGTCGACGGCGGTGCTGACACCCTGCATCGTGTCGAACTGGACAATTGGCTGCGTGGCGCCAATGAGCCGGACCCGATCGCTTCGCTGGGCATTCGCCCCTGGCGTCCGAGCCTGGAGCCGGTGTTGGCCGAATTCGACCCCGAGGGGCCTGCGCAGGCTGCTGGCCTGCGTGCTGGCGACCGCCTGCTGGCGCTGAACGAGCAGCCGCTGGTCGATTGGCAGGATCTGGTCGACCGTGTGCGTGGGTTGCCAGGGCAGTCGGTATCCTTGTCGCTGGAGCGTGATGGGCAGCGTCTGGATGTGCCCGTCACCCTGGCCCGGCGTGGTGAAGGCGACGCGGTCAGCGGTTATCTGGGCGCCGGCGTCGCGTCCGCTCAATGGCCGCCTGAAATGCTTCGCGAGGTCAGTTATGGTCCGCTGGAGGCTGTCGGTGAAGGCGCGTCGCGCACCTGGACAATGAGCGTTCTGACCCTCGATTCGCTGAAGAAAATGCTGTTCGGCGAGCTCTCGGTAAAAAACTTGAGCGGGCCGATAACCATTGCTAAAGTGGCGGGCGCTTCGGCCGAGTCAGGCCTCGGGGACTTCCTGAATTTCCTCGCCTACCTGAGTATCAGCCTGGGTGTTCTCAATTTGCTGCCCATTCCTGTGCTGGATGGGGGGCATCTGCTTTATTACCTGGTCGAGTGGGTGCGGGGTCGTCCCCTCTCCGAGCGGGTGCAGGGTTGGGGGATGCAGATTGGTATCAGCCTGGTGATCGGGGTGATGCTGCTGGCTCTGGTCAATGACCTTGGGCGCCTGTGACCTCTGCTGAATTACATATCTTTCGTCTCGAACGACTGATTTCTTATCGTTAGTTGGAATAAGAAAGGACTTCATGAAACGTCTGCTGCTACCTGCGGTTCTTGCCGCATTGATGATCGCCGAAGTTCACGCCGAGTCCTTCACCATCTCCGATATTCGCGTTAACGGCCTGCAACGCGTCTCCGCGGGCAGCCTGTTTGGTGCGCTGCCCCTGAACGTCGGCGAGTCGGCCGACGATCGCACGCTGGTCGAAGCGACCCGTGAGCTGTTCAAGACCGGTTTCTTCCAGGATATCCAGCTGGGTCGTGACGGCAACGTGCTGGTCATCACCGTGGTCGAGCGCCCGTCGATTTCCAGCATCGAAATCGAAGGCAACAAGGCCATCAGCAGTGATGACCTGCTCAAGGGCCTGAATCAGTCCGGCCTGGCCGAGGGCGAGATCTTCCAGCGCGCGACCCTCGAAGGCGTGCGTAACGAGCTGCAGCGCCAGTACGTGGCCCAGGGTCGTTATTCCGCCGAGATCGATGCCGAAGTGATTCCGCAGCCGCGCAACCGTGTGGCACTGAAGATCAACATCAACGAAGGCACCGTTGCAGCCATCCAGCACATCAACGTGGTGGGCAACAATGTCTTCTCCGATGAAGACCTCAACGATCTGTTCGAGCTGAAGACCACCAACTGGCTGTCGTTCTTCCGCAACGACGACAAGTACGCCCGTGAAAAACTGTCCGGTGACCTCGAGCGCCTGCGTTCCTATTATCTGGACCGCGGCTACATCAACATGGACATCACCTCCACCCAGGTGTCCATCACGCCGGACAAGAAACACGTCTACATCACCGTCAACGTCGATGAAGGCGAGAAATACACCGTCCGCGACGTGAAACTCTCCGGTGACCTCAAGGTGCCGGAAGAAGAAGTTCGTGCGCTGCTGTTGGTCAAGGAAGGCCAGGTGTTTTCCCGCAAGGTCATGACCACCACCAGCGAGCTGATCACCCGCCGTCTGGGTAACGAGGGTTACACCTTCGCCAACGTCAACGGCGTGCCCGAGCCGCATGATGACGACAACTCGGTATCGATCACCTTCGTCGTCGATCCGGGCAAGCGGGCCTACGTCAATCGCGTCAACTTCCGTGGCAACACCAAGACCGAAGACGAAGTGCTGCGTCGTGAAATGCGTCAGATGGAAGGTGGTTGGGCTTCGACCTACCTGATCGACCAGTCCAAGGTTCGTCTGGAACGTCTGGGCTTCTTCAAGGAAGTGAACGTCGAGACCCCGCAAGTGCCGGGCACCGATGACCAGATCGACGTCAACTACAGCGTCGAAGAGCAGGCTTCCGGTTCCATCACCGCCAGCGTCGGTTTCGCCCAGAACGCCGGTCTGATCCTCGGTGGTTCGATCACCCAGAACAACTTCCTGGGTAGTGGTAATCGTGTCAGCCTCGGCCTGACTCGCAGCGAATACCAGAGCCGCTACAACTTCAGCTTCGTCGATCCCTACTGGACCGAAGATGGCGTGAGCCTGGGCTACAACGCCTTCTACCGCACCACCGACTACGACGAGCTCGATGTCGATGTATCCAGCTACTCGGTCGACAGCCTGGGCGCCGGTATCAACATCGGTTACCCGATCAGCGAGACCGCGCGCCTGACCTACGGCCTGACCGTGCAGCAGGACGAGATCAACACCGGCCGCTACACCGTCGACGAGATCTTCGACTTCACCCGTCAGGAAGGCGAGAAGTACCTGAACTTCAAGGCATCCGTCGGCTGGTCCGAGTCCACCCTGAACCGTGGCGTGCTGGCCAACCGCGGCCACTCGCAGAGCCTGGTGTTCGAAACCACCGTGCCGGGTAGCGACCTGTCGTTCTACAAGCTCGACTACCGTGGCCAGGTCTTCAAGCCGCTGACCGATACCTACACCATGCGTTTCCATACCCAGCTGGGTTACGGCGGCGCGTTCGGTTCCACCAGCAAGCTGCCGTTCTACGAGAACTACTACGCCGGTGGTTTCAACTCGGTTCGCGGTTTCGAAGACAGCAGCCTCGGCCCGCGCAGTACGCCGAGCACTGGTACGAACGCTGGAACCCTGGCCGACCCGGATCAGGATCCGTTGCCGTTCGGTGGTAACGTGTTGATTCAGGGCGGTGCAGAGCTGCTGTTCCCACTGCCGTTCGTCAAGGATCAGCGTTCGCTGCGTACCGCTCTGTTCTGGGACGTGGGTAACGTGTTCGATACCGACTGCAGCTCCGGGCAGAAACGTCGTGGCGACAGCTGTGACATCGATTTCGGCAACCTGGCCAGCTCGGTTGGTGTCGGTGTCACCTGGATCACTGCGCTCGGTCCGTTGAGCTTCAGCCTGGCGATGCCGGTGAAGAAACCGGACGACGCCGATACCCAGGTATTCCAGTTCTCCCTCGGCCAGACGTTCTAAGCGTCTGCTCATGAATCACGAAGACAGTTTTTCTGCAGGAGTTACACCGTGCGTAAGTTGACTCAACTGGTTCTGTTAAGCGCTGCTCTGCTGGCCACCCCGGCATTCGCGGAAATGAAGGTTGCGGTACTCAATTATCAAATGGCCCTGCTCGAGTCCGATGCGGCCAAGCGTTACGCCGTGGACGCCGAGAAGAAATTCGGCCCCCAACTGAACAAGCTCAAGACGCTGGAAAGCGACGCCAAGCGCATTCAGGATCGTATCGTCAAAGACGGTGAGAAGATGCAGACCGCCGAGCGCGAGCGTCTCGAGCTGGACTTCAAGCAGAAGGCACGTGACTTCCAGTTCCAGTCCAAGGAGCTGAACGAGGCCAAGGCCGTCGCTGACCGCGACATGCTCAAGAAGCTCAAGCCCAACCTGGACAAGGCCGTTGAAGAGGTCATCAAGTCCGGCAACTTCGATCTGGTGCTCGAGCGTGGTGCGGTGATCGATGTCAAACCCCAGTTCGACATCACCCGCCAGGTCATCGAGCGCATGAACCAGATGCGTTGATGATGTCCACACCTGTATTCACCCTCGGTCAACTGGCCGAGCGGTTGGGCGCCACCTTGCGTGGCGCTGCGGATCAGACGGTCGACGGGCTGGCAACCTTACAGGATGCCGGCCCGTCTCAGCTGACGTTCCTGTCGAACGCTCAGTACCGCAAGCACCTGCCTAGCTGCCAAGCCGCCGCGGTACTGCTGACTGCTGCTGACGCCGAAGGCTTCGCCGGCAATACGTTGATCGTGGCCAACCCCTACCTGGCCTACGCGTCGCTGTCCCACCTGTTCGATCGCAAGCCCAGGGCTGCGGCGGGGATTCATCCCACCGCCCTGGTGGCTGACGATGCTCAGGTGGACCCGAGCGCTGCGATCGGACCATTCGTGGTGATCGAGAGTGGCGCGAAGGTTGGTGCAGGTGTGTCGCTGGGCGCGCATTGCGTGGTCGGTGCGCGCTCCGAGATCGGAGAGGGTGGCTGGCTGGCACCAAGGGTGACCCTGTACCACGATGTGCGTATCGGCAAGCGTGTGGTCATTCAGTCGGGTGCAGTGATCGGTGGTGAGGGCTTCGGCTTCGCCAACGAGAAGGGCGTTTGGCAAAAGATCGCCCAGATCGGTGGCGTCAGCATCGGCGACGACGTCGAGATCGGCGCCAACACCACGCTGGATCGCGGTGCGCTGTCCGACACCCGCATCGGCAACGGTGTGAAGCTGGATAACCAGATCATGATCGCGCACAACGTGCAGGTCGGTGACAACACGGCGATGGCAGCATGCGTCGGTATTTCCGGCAGCACGTCGATCGGCAAGAACTGCATGATCGCTGGTGGCGTTGGCATGGTTGGGCACATCGATGTGTGCGACGGGGTATTCGTGACCGGCATGACCATGGTCACGCGCTCGATCACCGAGCCGGGGGCGTATTCATCCGGGACGGCCATGCAACCTGCAGGCGAGTGGAAGAAGAGCGTGGCGCGCATCCGCCAGCTGGACGACATGGCACGGCGTGTGAAGCAGTTGGAAAAACAGCTGAATGCCGTGACCTCGAGCGGGAATGCCTCATCTGATGCCTGAGCATGGCTGATGCCGTGCTCTATTCTTTTTATTACGGGCTTCTCTGGAAATGATGGACATCAACGAAATTCGCGAGTACTTGCCGCACCGTTACCCGTTCCTGCTGGTGGACCGGGTCACGGATCTGGATCTTGAAGGCAAGAGCGTTCGTGCCTATAAGAATGTCAGCGTCAACGAGCCATTCTTCAACGGCCATTTCCCCGAGCATCCGATCATGCCAGGTGTCCTCATCATCGAGGCCATGGCACAGGCGGCCGGTATTCTGGGCTTCAAGATGATGGACGTGAAGCCTGCCGACGGTACGCTCTATTATTTCGTTGGCTCGGATAAGCTACGCTTCCGTCAGCCGGTAGTGCCTGGCGACCAGCTGATTCTCGAGGCCAAGTTCCTCAGCAGCAAGCGCAGCATCTGGAAGTTCGAATGCAAAGCCACGGTCGATGGCAAGGAAGTGTGCTCGGCCGAAATCATCTGTGCGGAACGCAAGTTATGAGTTTGATTGACCCTCGCGCCATCATCGATCCCAGCGCCAAGCTGGCTGACGACGTCGTCGTCGGCCCTTGGTCGATCATCGGGGCCGACGTAGAAATTGGCGAGGGCAGCGTGCTGGGTCCCAACGTGATCATCAAGGGACCGACCCGAATCGGGAAGCACAACAAGATCTATCAGTTCGCCTCGCTTGGCGAAGATACCCCTGATCGCAAGTACAAGGGCGAACCTACTCGCCTGGTCATCGGTGACCACAACATCATCCGTGAAGGCGTGACCATGCACCGGGGCACCATTCAGGATCGTGACGAAACCACCATCGGTGACCACAACCTGATCATGGCCTATGCCCATATCGGTCACGACAGCGTCGTCGGTAACAACTGCATTCTGGTCAACAACGTGGCACTGGCCGGTCACGTGCACATCGGTGACTGGGCGATTCTGTCCGGCTACACCCTCGTGCACCAGTTCTGCCATATCGGTGCGCATGCCTTCGCCGGCATGGGCGCGGCGATCGGCAAGGACGTTCCGGCTTACGTTACCGTTTCCGGCAACCCTGCCGAGGCCCGTAGCATGAACTTCGAAGGCCTGCGCCGTCGTGGCTTCAGCTCCGAGGCCATGCAGGCCCTGCGGCGTGCCTACAAGATCGTCTACCGCCAGGGTTTCACCATCGAGGAAGCGCTGGTCGAGCTGGAAGACGTGGCCGCCCAGTTCTCCGAAGTAGCGGTGTTCCGTGACTCCATCCTCACCTCCAGCCGCGGCATCACCCGCTGACCCATGGCTGAGGTATTGCGTGTCGCGCTGGTCGCCGGCGAGGCATCCGGCGATATTCTGGGTTCAGGCCTGATGCAGGCCCTGAAGGCACAGCACCCCAATGTGGAGTTCATCGGCGTGGGCGGCCCACGCATGCAGGCCGAGGGCCTGGTCAGCGACTTTCCCATGGAGCGCCTTGCGGTCATGGGGCTGGTCGAGGTGCTGGGTCGTTTACCCGAGCTGCTGTCGCGCCGTCGCCGGCTGATCGCCAGTCTCATCGCGCGCAAGCCCGATGTATTCATCGGTATCGACGCACCGGATTTCACCTTGGGTGTCGAACTGAAGCTGCGGCGTGCCGGAATTCGTACCGTGCATTACGTCAGCCCATCGGTGTGGGCCTGGCGGCAGAAGCGCGTGCTGAAGATTCGCGAAGCCTGCGACCTGATGCTCACCCTGTTTCCTTTCGAGGCGCAGTTCTACGAGGCGCATCAGGTCCCTGTGTGCTTCGTCGGCCATCCGCTGGCAGATGCCATCCCGTTGCAGGCCGATCGCGCTGCGGCTCGCGAACTGCTCGGGCTGCCTCTCGAGGCTCCTGTGGTGGCCTTGCTGCCAGGTAGCCGCGGCGGTGAAGTGTCGCGTCTGGGCAGCCTGTTTCTCGATGCGGCGGAGCGTCTGCGTGCGCTGCGTCCGGGTGTACGCTTCGTATTGCCCTGTGCCAGCCCGGAACGTCGCCAACAGCTCGAGCAGATGCTCGGCGGTCGGGATTTGCCGCTGCAGTTGCTCGACGGTCGCTCCCACGATGCCCTGGCAGCCTGCGATGCCGTGCTGATCGCGTCCGGCACCGCTACCCTCGAGGCGCTGCTGTACAAGCGCCCGATGGTGGTGGCCTATCGTGTGGCGCCGATGACCTTCAGCATTCTCAAACGCCTGGTGAAGAGCCCGTACATCTCGCTGCCCAACCTGCTCGCGCAGCGCCTGCTGGTACCCGAGCTGATCCAGGACGCGGCCACCGCCGATGCCCTGGCTCGGACGGTGGCACCGCTGCTGGTCGATGGCGACGTGCAGACCGAGGGCTTCGATGCCATTCACCGCACCCTGCGACGCGGCGCCTCCGAGCGCGCGGCTGCCGCGGTGCTCGATCTGCTGGGGCGTCGCTGATGCAAATGGGGCTGGATTTTTCGACCGTCGAAGAACTGGTCGCCGGTGTCGACGAAGTCGGCCGTGGCCCTTTGTGTGGCGCAGTGGTCACCGCCGCGGTGATTCTCGACCCGGCACGGCCGATCCTCGGTCTCAACGACTCCAAGAAACTCAGCGAGGCCCGGCGCGAGAAGCTGTTCGATGAAATCCGCGAAAAGGCCCTGGCCTGGTGCATTGCCCGCGCTGACGTGGAAGAGATCGACCGCCTGAATATCCTGCATGCCACCATGCTTGCCATGCAGCGTGCCGTCGAGGGCCTGAGCGTAACGCCAAAACTGGCGCTGATCGACGGCAATCGCTGCCCGAAACTCTCTGTGCCCAGTGCGCCGGTGGTCGGTGGCGATGCTCAGGTGCCGGCCATCGCCGCGGCCTCGATTCTCGCCAAGGTCAGTCGCGATCGCGAGATGCGTGAGCTCGACGCGCTGTATCCGGGTTATGGCATCGCCCTGCACAAGGGTTATCCGACGCCCGTGCACCTCGAGGCCCTGATGCGCCTGGGCCCGACCCCCATCCATCGGCGCTCCTTCGCGCCGGTGCGCCGATTGCTGGAAGCCACTGGAGCGGACTGAGCCTACTCAGGACGCTGTCCATCCTTCCAGTTACGGTACAATCCGCGTCTTGTCGCTTTTCCTGCAGGGCTTCTTCATGGCTGTTTCTTTCGTTCATCTTCGCCTGCACACCGAATACTCTCTGGTCGACGGACTGGTTCGCGTCAAACCTCTGGTCAAGGCCGTGGCCGGCTCGGGCATGCCGGCGGTGGCGGTCACCGACATGAGCAACATGTGCTCGTTGGTTAAGTTCTACAAAGCCGCCATGGGCGCCGGTATCAAGCCGATCTGTGGTGCCGATATCTGGCTTGCCAGCGCTTACGAAGACGGCCCGCTGACCCGCATGACCCTGTTGGCGATGAACCCCAAGGGCTATCGCAACCTCACCGAGCTGGTTTCCCGTGGCTGGAGTGAAGGGCAGAGCAATGATCTGGTGATCATCCAGCGTGACTGGGTGAAAGCTGCCAGCGAGGGCCTGATCGCCCTGTCCGGTGCCAAGGAAGGTGAAATCGGCCATGCGCTGCTCGATGGCGAGCTGGCCCGGGCCGAAGCGTTGCTGCAGGAATGGCAGGCCGTGTTCCCGGAGCGTTTCTATCTGGAAGTGCAGCGCACCAGCCGCGTCAATGACGAAGAGCACGTGCATGCAGCCGTGGCCCTGGCTGATAGGCTGGGGGCTCCGCTGGTCGCTACCAACGATGTGCGCTTCCTCAAGCAGGGTGACTTCGAGGCCCACGAAACTCGCGTCTGCATCGGTGAAAGCCGCATTCTCGACGACCCGCGCCGGCCACGTATCTACTCCGACCAGCAGTACCTGAAGTCGCCACAAGAGATGGCCGAGCTGTTCAGCGATCTTCCCGACGCGCTGGAAAACACCGTCGAGATCGCCAAGCGCTGCAATATCGAGGTTCTGCTCGGCAAGTACTTCCTGCCTGACTTCCCCGTGCCGGAAGGCATGACCATCGACGAGTACTTCCGCAAGGTGTCGTTCGACGGCCTGGAGGAGCGCCTCGAGGTGCTGCTGCCCAAGGACACCCCGGACTACGACGCGAAGAAGCAGGTCTATATCGATCGGCTGAATTTCGAGCTGGATATCATCATCCAGATGGGCTTCCCCGGCTACTTCCTGATCGTTATGGACTTCATCCAGTGGGCCAAGAGCAACGGCGTGCCGGTCGGTCCTGGGCGGGGTTCAGGTGCCGGTTCGCTGGTGGCCTACGTGCAGAAGATCACCGACCTCGATCCGTTGGCCTACGACCTGCTGTTCGAGCGCTTCCTCAACCCCGAACGTGTATCCATGCCCGACTTCGACGTCGACTTCTGCATGGATGGCCGTGACCGGGTCATCGATTACGTGGCCGAGAAGTACGGCCGTAACGCGGTGAGCCAGATCATCACCTTCGGTTCGATGGCGGCCAAGGCGGTGGTGCGTGACGTGGCGCGGGTGCAGGGCAAGTCCTACGGCCTGGCGGATCGCCTGTCGAAGATGATTCCGTTCGAAGTCGGCATGACCCTGGAAAAGGCCTTCGAGATGGAGGAACCGCTGCGCGATTTCCTCAAGAACGACGAAGAGGCAGCCGAGATCTGGGACATGTCCCTGAAGCTCGAGGGCATCGTGCGCGGTACCGGCAAGCACGCCGGGGGCGTGGTGATCGCACCGACCAAGTTGACCGACTTTTCGCCTATCGCCTGCGATGAAGAGGGCGCCGGGCTGGTGACCCAGTTCGACAAGGACGATGTCGAGCAAGCCGGCCTGGTGAAGTTCGACTTCCTCGGCCTGCGTACCCTGACCATCATCAAGTGGGCCCTGGAAACCATTCACCGCGACCAGCGTGCGGCGGGCGAGCCGGAAGAGAATCTGGTCAACATCGATTTCATCCCGCTGGATGACAAGCCGACCTATCAGATGCTGCAGAAGGCGGAGACCACCGCGGTCTTCCAGCTCGAATCGCGCGGCATGAAGGAGCTGATCAAGAAGCTCAAGCCCGACTGCCTGGAAGACATGATCGCTCTGGTGGCGTTGTTCCGTCCTGGTCCGTTGCAGTCCGGCATGGTGGATGACTTCATCAACCGCAAGCACGGTCGTGCCGAGCTGTCCTATCCGCATTCTGATTACCAGTACGCGGGCCTGGAGCCGGTACTCAAGCCGACCTACGGGATCATCCTCTACCAGGAACAGGTTATGCAGATCGCCCAGGTCATGGGCGGTTATACCCTCGGCCAGGCGGACATGCTGCGCCGTGCCATGGGCAAGAAGAAGCCCGAGGAAATGGCCAAGCAGCGTGGTGGTTTCATCGAAGGCTGTGCCAACAACAATATCGATGCCGAGCTGGCGGGCAACATCTTCGACCTGGTGGAAAAGTTCGCCGGTTATGGTTTCAACAAGTCTCACTCGGCGGCCTATGGCCTGGTTTCCTACCAGACCGCCTGGCTGAAGGCGCATTACCCGGCGCCGTTCATGGCTGCGGTACTGTCGGCGGACATGCACAACACCGACAAGGTGGTGATCCTCATTGAGGAATGCCGCAACATGAAGTTGCGCATCGATCCGCCAGATGTGAACGCCTCCGAGTTCAAGTTCACCGTCAGTCATGACGCGAACGACGTGCCGCGGATTCTTTATGGCCTGGGCGCGGTCAAGGGTGTTGGCGAAGGCCCGGTCGAGGCCATTGTCGAGGCGCGTCAGGACGGCCCGTTCAAGGATCTGTTCGACTTCTGCTCGCGGGTCGACCTCAAGCGCATCAACAAACGCACCATGGATGCATTGATCCGCAGTGGTGCGCTGGATCGTCTGGGGCCGCACTTTTACGACGAGCTCAAGGCCTATCAGGCCAATATCGACCGCAATCGTGCGGTGTTGCTGTCGGCGATGGAGGAGGCCGTTCAGGCCGCCGAGCAGACCGCGCGCAGTCATGATAGCGGCCATATGGATCTGTTCGGCGGCGTGTTCGCCAGTCCCGAGGCGGACGTTTACGCCAACCATCACCGCGCCAAGGAGCTGTCGCTCAAAGAGCGACTCAAGGGCGAGAAGGACACCCTGGGCCTTTATCTGACCGGCCACCCGATCGACGAGTACGAAAGCGAAGTGCGGCGTTTCGCCCGCCAGCGCATCGTCGATCTCAAGCCGGCACGTGACACCCAGACCGTCGCCGGCCTGATCGTCAACCTGCGGGTGATGAAGAACAAGAAGGGCGACAAGATGGGGTTCATCACCCTGGACGACCGTTCCGGGCGTATCGAGGCCTCGCTGTTCGCCGATGCCTTCGCCAGCAACCAGGCGCTGCTGCAGAGCGATGCTCTGGTGGTGGTGGAAGGGGAAGTCAGCAACGACGACTTCTCCGGTGGCATGCGTTTGCGCGCCAAGCGAGTGATGAGTCTCGAGGAGGCGCGTACCGGGCTGGCCGAGAGTTTGCGCGTTCGCGTGCAGGCCACTGCCTTGAAGGGTGATCGTCTACGCTGGCTGGGTGAGCTGTGCCGTCGTCACCGTGGCGCCTGTCCGATCACCGTGGACTACACCGGTGCCGATGCCAAAGCCTTGCTGCAGTTTGGCGAGGACTGGCGAATCGACCCGGCCGACAGCTTGATTCAAGCTTTGCGTGACCAGTTCGGACGAGAAAACGTCTTCCTGCAATACCGCTAGAATTGCGGTGCTGAAATGCGGGGCCAAGGCTCCGCACGAAGCCCGTGACACTGCATGATCGCCGCCGACGCGACCGAACCCCTCCGGGTTTGGCTGCCGAGTGAATGCCAAGGTGCATTCGCTGGCAGATTCGCTGCCGGAAGTGCCTTGCAAGTGTCGACCTGAATGCGCCTGTTCCTATAAGGTAGGCGCCAAATGGATACACGCTCCCCGGCCCTGTGGCCGTCGACGCATGACGGATGCCTATGAACCCGAATTATCTCGATTTCGAACAGCCGATTGCCGACCTGCAAGCCAAGATCGAAGAGCTTCGCCTGGTTGGTAATGACAACTCCCTGAACATCGGCGACGAAATCGCCCGTCTGCAGGACAAGAGCAGTACGCTGACCGAGAGCATCTTCGGCAATCTGACCAGTTGGCAGATCGCCAGGCTTGCCCGTCACCCGCAGCGGCCTTATACCCTGGACTACCTGCAACACATCTTCACCGAGTTCGACGAGCTGCACGGTGATCGTCATTTCTCCGACGACGCCGCCATCGTTGGTGGCGTTGCGCGCCTCAATGGCCAGCCGGCCATGGTCATCGGCCACCAGAAGGGCCGTGAGGTTCGCGAGAAGGTACGTCGCAACTTCGGCATGCCGCGTCCTGAAGGTTACCGCAAGGCCTGTCGCCTGATGGAAATGGCCGAGCGCTTCAAGATGCCGATCCTGACCTTCATCGACACCCCGGGCGCCTACCCGGGTATCGATGCCGAAGAGCGCGGCCAGAGCGAAGCGATCGCCTGGAACCTGCGTGTCATGGCGCGTCTGAAAACGCCGATCATCTCCACCGTCATCGGTGAGGGTGGTTCCGGTGGTGCACTGGCCATCGGCGTGTGCGACAACCTGAACATGCTGCAGTATTCGACCTATGCGGTGATTTCGCCGGAAGGTTGTGCGTCGATCCTGTGGAAAACCGCCGAAAAGGCACCGGACGCCGCTGAAGCCATGGGTATCACCGCCGAGCGCCTGAAGGGCCTGGGCATCGTCGACAAGGTGATCGCCGAGCCTCTGGGTGGTGCGCACCGTGATCCGGCCGCTGCCGCTGAATCCATCCGCCAGGTCCTGAGCGCTCAGCTCGAGGATCTCGGCAAACTCGATACCGATGCCCTGCTGGCGCGTCGTTACGAGCGTCTGATGAGCTACGGTATCGCCTGATGCCGGTTTGCCCCGCAGGCATGCGAGTCGCCGTGCTGGCGACGCGCATGCCTGCGGGGTCGCTTCGCTGAGCCGCCGCATGACCCTCGAATCGGCTCTGCTCGCGCGCCTCGCTCCGTGGCGTGAGGCATCTGCCTGGCGAGTCGCTTTCTCCGGCGGGCTCGACTCCACCGTGCTTCTGCACGCGCTGGCAGTGGCTGCTCGAAGCCATGCACTGCCCCCCATCTCCGCTATCCATGTGCATCACGGTTTGCAGGCCGCGGCCGACGCCTGGCCGCTGCATTGCCAGCGCCTGTGCGATGAGCTGGGCGTGCCGCTGCATGTCGAGCATGTGCAGGTCGCGCCGGGTGCCAGTTTGGAGCGAGCGGCGCGTGACGCTCGTTATGCTGCGTTTTCCGCGCGGCTGAATCCGGGGGAGGTACTGCTTCTCGCTCAGCATCAGGACGACCAGGCGGAGACCGTTCTCTATCGTCTGCTGCGTGGTGCTGGGGTGCGCGGTCTGGCGGCCATGGCGGCCAGCCGTGCGCTGGCCGCCGGGCATGCCGTGCGCCCCCTGCTGGACGTGCCGCGCAGCGCGCTGGAGGCTCATGCCGAGGCGCATGGGCTGCGCTGGGTGGAGGACCCGTCGAATGCCGACACCCGCCTTGCGCGCAATTTTTTACGTCGCGAGGTCCTGCCGCTCTTGCACGCGCATTGGCCTAAAGCATCCCAGGTACTGGCCCGTACCGCGGAGCATCAGGCCGAGGCGCTGGGGTTGCTGCAGGAGCTCGCCGAGCTCGATCTGCAGCGAGCCCAGGCGTCGCCGGCTTTCGATTGGCTGACCGTTCCCAGTCTGGATCTGCAAGCGTTGCGCGGACTTTCCGATGCCCGTCAACGCAACGTGCTGCGCCACTGGCTGGCTGATTTCACCCGCTTGCCCGATAGTCGCCATTGGCAGGGGTGGGTCGATCTGCGTGATGCGGGGCCCGACGCCAGCCCGGTCTGGCGACTGGAAAGCGGCGAGTTGCGACGTCATGGCGGTTGCCTGTTCTGGCTCGGTACTGGCTGGTCTGCAACCTGGTCGGGCCAAGCGCAGCCCTGGCCTCTGGTTGAGCAGCCACTGGCATTGCCGGGTAATGGTCGCGTCTGGCTCGAGGGCACCATACCGGAGGGACGGTTGAGCGTCGGCTATCGTCAGGGCGGCGAGATTCTCGAGGTGCCAGGGCGCGGTCGGCGTGATCTCAAGCGTCTCCTGCAGGAAGCCGGTGTGCCCGAATTCGTCCGTGGGCGCATCCCGCTGCTGTTGTGCGACGGACGGCCCGTGGCGCTAGCCAATCTGCTCGCCAGCCCCGGTTGCGGTACGTTTCACTGGCAGCCAACGCAGATCGATCGGCATCTTGCCGGGGCTGTCGACGTACGCGCCTGAGGGCTGGCTGCCGCGTCGATGTCGCAGGCGCCAAGCCCCAGGCCAGAGGCTTTTCCGGGTTCCGGGCAGGTCTCATCTCAGCAGCTTTTGCGCTGCTTCGGACTTCGTGTTCTTCCCCACTCAGGACGTTTCCGGTAGACTACGCTCCCGTCTCTATTCAGGTATTCGCTGCTTCTCCAGAAGCGGTGGATGTTTGCTATTTGCCAGCATGGTTCGCCATGTTTGCTAAGGTGAACCAAGGCCTTCTCTGCTCCCCGGCGGCTCGACCGCCACTGCTGACTTCTTAGGGTTTTTCATGACGCGCTTCATTTTCGTCACGGGTGGTGTTGTTTCTTCATTGGGGAAAGGCATCGCCTCGGCATCCTTGGCGGCAATCCTGGAGGCGCGGGGCCTGAAGGTCACGATGCTCAAACTGGATCCCTACATCAACGTCGATCCGGGCACCATGAGCCCGTTCCAGCACGGTGAAGTGTTCGTCACTCACGACGGTGCCGAGACCGATCTCGACCTGGGTCACTATGAGCGGTTCATCCGCACCACGATGACCAAGAGCAACAACTTCACCACTGGCCGCGTCTACGAAGACGTGCTGCGCAAAGAGCGCCGTGGTGATTATCTGGGCGCGACCATCCAGGTCATCCCGCACATCACCGACGAGATCAAACGCCGCATCATCAAGGGTGCCGGCGACGCCGACGTCGCCATGGTCGAAATCGGCGGCACCGTGGGGGATATCGAGTCGCAGCCGTTCCTCGAGGCTATCCGCCAGCTGCGTTTCGAAGTGGGCGCCAAGCGCGCCATGCTGATGCACCTGACGCTGGTTCCGTACATCGCCACCGCAGGCGAAACCAAGACCAAGCCGACCCAGCACTCGGTCAAGGAACTGCGCTCCATCGGCCTGCAGCCGGACGTACTGGTGTGCCGCTCCGATCACCCGATCGACCTGTCGTCGCGCCGCAAGATCGCCCAGTTCACCAACGTCGAAGAGCGTGCCGTAATCGCCCTGGAAGACGCCGACACCATCTACAAGATCCCGGGCATCCTGCACTCGCAGGGTCTGGATGATTTCGTCGTCGAGCGTTTCGCTCTGGAATGCCGCGGTGCCGACCTGTCCGAGTGGGATCGCGTGGTCGATGCCAAGCTGAACCCGGAAAAAGAAGTCAACATCGCCATGGTCGGTAAGTACATGGAGCTTCTGGATGCCTACAAGTCGCTGATCGAAGCGATGAGCCATGCCGGTATCAGCAACCGTACCAAGGTCAACCTGCGCTATATCGATTCCGAAGACATCGAGAACAAGGGCACCGACCTGCTGCAGGGCGTCGATGCCATTCTGGTTCCAGGCGGTTTCGGTCTGCGTGGCGTGGAAGGCAAGATCAAGACCGTCCAGTACGCTCGCGAGAACAAGATTCCCTACCTGGGCATCTGCCTGGGCATGCAGGTGGCGGTCATCGAGTTCGCCCGTAACGTGTTGGGCTGGGATGATGCCAACTCCACCGAGTTCGACATCGCCAGCAAGCATCCGGTGGTCGGTCTGATCACCGAGTGGCAGGATGCGACCGGCGCGACTGAACAGCGCACCGAAGCCTCCGACCTTGGCGGCACCATGCGCCTGGGCGCCCAGGATTGCCAACTGCTGAGCGGCTCCAAGGTTCACGATTGCTACGGCAAGGACGTGATCGTCGAGCGCCACCGCCATCGCTACGAAGTGAACAACAACCTGCTGCCGCAACTGATCGACGCTGGCCTGAAGGTCACCGGTCGTTCCGGTGACGGCGCCCTGGTCGAAGTGGTCGAGAGCGCGGATCATCCATGGTTCGTCGCCTGTCAGTTCCACCCGGAATTCACCTCCACGCCGCGTGACGGCCACCCGCTGTTCAGTGGTTTCGTCAACGCCGCACTGGCGCACCAAGCGAAGAAGGCCTGACCCATGGCGCAGAAGACCATCCGCGTTGGCGCGATCGATGTCGCCAACGACAAGCCGTTCGTGCTGTTTGGCGGCATCAACGTGCTGGAGTCCCGTGACCTCGCGCTGCGTACCTGCGAGGAATACGTGCGGGTTACCGAAAAGCTCGGTATCCCTTATGTGTTCAAGGCAAGCTTCGACAAGGCCAACCGTTCGTCGGTGACTTCCTTCCGCGGCCCTGGCCTGGAAGAGGGCATGAAGATCTTCGAGGAAGTGAAGAAGACCTTCGGCGTGCCGGTGATCACCGATGTGCACGAACCCCACCAGGCGCAGCCGGTGGCGGACGTCTGCGACATCATCCAGTTGCCTGCCTTCCTCTCGCGGCAGACCGACCTGGTGGTGGCCATGGCCAAGACCGGTGCAGTGATCAACATCAAGAAGGCGCAGTTCCTCGCGCCTCAGGAAATGAAACATATTCTCGCCAAGTGTGTCGAAGCCGGGAACGATCAGCTCATCCTCTGCGAGCGTGGTTCTTCCTTCGGGTACAACAACCTGGTGGTGGACATGCTGGGCTTCGGCATCATGAAGGCCTTCGAGTACCCGGTGTTCTTCGACGTCACCCACGCCCTGCAGATGCCGGGCGGCCGCTCGGATTCTGCGGGCGGGCGTCGTGCTCAGGTGACCGAGCTGGCCAAGGCCGGCATGAGCCAGGGGCTCGCGGGGCTGTTCCTCGAGGCGCATCCGGATCCGGAAAATGCCAAGTGCGATGGCCCTTGTGCCTTGCGTCTCGACAAGCTCGAGCCGTTCCTGGCGCAGCTCAAGCAGCTGGATGATCTGATCAAGAGTCAGGATCCGATCGAAACCGCCTGACCGGCGTTTCCACGGTTCGCTTATCTGTTTCACCGCCCGGCCTTTTGGCCGGGTTTGTCATGTCAGCCCGGTCTGCCGTTGATCGTGCCCGGTACTGGCAGCCGAATGCAGCAGTGCGTTTTCGACAATTTCTGGAGAGCTTACAAGAATGGCAAAGATCGTCGACATCAAGGGTCGTGAGGTTCTCGACTCCCGTGGCAACCCCACCGTGGAAGCGGACGTAATCCTCGACAATGGCATCGTCGGTAGCGCCTGTGCGCCTTCCGGTGCCTCCACCGGTTCGCGCGAAGCGCTGGAACTGCGTGATGGCGACAAGAGCCGTTACCTCGGCAAGGGCGTTCTCAAGGCCGTTGGCAACATCAATGGCCCGATCCGCGATGCGCTGCTGGGCAAGGATCCGGTCGACCAGAAGGCTCTGGACAAGATCATGATCGATCTGGACGGCACCGAAAACAAAGCCACTCTGGGCGCCAACGCGATCCTCGCCGTCTCCCTGGCAGCCGCCAAGGCCGCCGCCCAGGATCAGGATCTGCCGCTGTACGCGCACATCGCCAACCTCAATGGCACCCCTGGCCAGTACTCCATGCCCGTACCGATGATGAACATCATCAACGGCGGCGAGCATGCCGACAACAACGTCGATATCCAGGAATTCATGGTGCAGCCGGTTGGTGCGAAGAACTTCGCCGACGGCCTGCGTATCGGCGCGGAAATCTTCCATCACCTCAAGGCCGTGCTGAAGGCTCGTGGCCTGAGCACCGCTGTTGGCGACGAGGGCGGTTTCGCGCCGAACCTGGCTTCCAACGAAGACGCGCTGTCGGCCATTGCCGAAGCCGTGGCCAATGCGGGTTACAAGCTGGGCACCGACGTTACCCTGGCACTGGACTGCGCGGCCAGCGAGTTCTACGAAGACGGCAAGTACAACCTGTCAGGCGAGGGTAAATCCTTCGACGCCGAAGGTTTTGCCGAGTACCTGAAAGGCCTGACCGAGCGCTTCCCGATCATCTCCATCGAAGACGGTCTGGACGAGTCCGACTGGGCGGGCTGGAAGATCCTCACCGACAAGATCGGCAACAAGGTCCAGCTGGTTGGCGACGACCTGTTCGTGACCAACACCAAGATCCTCAAGGAAGGCATCGACAAGGGCATCGGTAACTCGATCCTGATCAAGTTCAACCAGATCGGCTCGCTGACCGAAACCCTGGAAGCCATCCAGATGGCCAAGGCTGCTGGTTACACCGCGGTCATCTCGCACCGCAGTGGCGAGACTGAAGACAGCACCATCGCCGATCTGGCGGTCGGTACTGCCGCTGGTCAGATCAAGACCGGCTCGCTGTGCCGCTCCGACCGCGTATCCAAGTACAACCAGTTGCTGCGTATCGAAGAGCAACTGGGCGCCAAGGCGCCGTACCGTGGTCGCGGCGAGTTCCGCGGCTAAGGTAGGTTCGCTCGGCGAGGTGGTCAACACCTCGCCACGCGGACGCTGTGAAGATCTGTCGAGTCGACTTCACGGTCTTGTCGGATGCCGATGACGCAGGGAGAATCGACAGATGTCCGCAGCAGCGACCCTTTCTTATCCGAGTGCCTCACCTGCCATGCGTAGTTCCTACTGGCTGTTTCTCGTTCTGGTTCTGGTACTTGCAGGGCTGCAATATCGCCTGTGGGTCGGCGAGGGCAGTCTGGCGCAGGTTACCGATCTGCAGCAGCAGATTGCCGACCAGGAAGGCGAGAACGAGCGTCTGCTCGAGCGCAACCGCATCCTCGAGGCGGAAGTGATGGAGCTCAAGAAAGGCATGGAAACCGTCGAAGAGCGAGCCCGCCATGAGCTGGGCATGGTCAAGGACGGCGAAACCCTCTATCAGTTGGCTGAATGAACACTCCTGATCTGCCGTCCTTCTGGGCGGTGATTCCGGCCGCCGGTATCGGTAGCCGCATGCGTGCCGACAAGCCCAAGCAGTATCTGCAGCTGGCCGGCAAGAGCATTCTCGAACATACCCTCAACTGTTTCCTCGACCATCCGTGCCTGCGTGGCGTGGTGGTCAGCCTGGCCGAGGACGACCCGTTCTGGCCAAACCTGAGTTGCGCCCGCGACCCGCGCATCCATATTGCCAACGGCGGTGCCGAGCGCGCCGACTCGGTGCTCAATGCGTTGCTGCGTCTGGGAGAACTGGGCGCCAGTGAGCAGGATTGGGTGCTGGTGCACGACGCAGCACGGCCCAATCTGGCGCAGTCCGATCTCGACCTTTTACTGGCCGAGCTGGCTGACGACGCGGTAGGCGGGCTGCTTGCCGTTCCCGCTCGTGACACCCTCAAGCGTATCGGCAGCGATGGGCGTGTGCGCGAAACCATCGATCGCTCGGTCATCTGGCAGGCCTACACACCGCAGATGTTCCGCCTGGGTGCCTTGCACCGCGCGCTCGCCGAAGCACTGGTATCGGATGTTGCAGTGACCGACGAAGCGTCGGCCATCGAGTGGGCCGGTCAGTCGCCACGTCTCGTCGAAGGCCGGGCGGATAACCTCAAGGTCACCCGCCCGGAAGACCTGCACTATCTGGAGCGCGTCTGGCGCGGCCGCAGCTGACGCCGTTGCTCCACCGGTAGGAGCCCCGCCCCCGCGGCGAATCCTTCAGGCGACGCCGGCACCGCGGCAAGGCCCCATCGATTCGTACTGGGGCGATGCTCCGGGTGGCGCAGGTGGACCGCTCTCAGTGAATCCACTTGTTGGCGTTTTTGCCAAGGTTGCGATCGAGCACACTGGTGAGCCTGTTCATGGCGCCGTCGATGGCCTGCTGCATTTCGCAGGCATCGAAGGACACCGACATGGGGTCGCGCCCCTTCATGCGTGCTTCTACCTTGCAGCGTTTGTCCTGGGGGCCGCTTTTCAGGGCGTTTTCGTCGGAGAGATGAATTTCCACGCGGGTGAGATGTTCCTCATAGCGCTGTAACTTGTCTCGTACTCGGCTTCGGATATCCGTCTTGAATGCCATCGAGGTGTCGACGTGTTTTCCGCTGTTGACCATGACCTGCATAACCATTTCCTCATGCTGGTGGGTTCGCAACGGCCCGAACAAGGGCCTCATGATTTACGACGGGGTGATGACGACAGAGGTTCGCGGACGGTTGTGACAGCATATGAGCGGCTAGGTGTATTCGACTCGTTGGCTCAAACCGTCACGCAACGCATCGATCAGTTGCCTGACCTTGGGCGACAGATGCCGTTGTTGCGGGTAGAGCGCCCACACCGCGGTATTCGGTGGCTGGTGATTGGCGAGCAGGGACACCAGGGCGCCACTGCGCAGGTGTTCGAGCACGTAATAGTCGGGCAGCTGGCACAGGCCCAGCCCGCCGAGCGCCGCATCCAGCACGGCCTGGCCGCTGTTGCAGCGCCAGTTGCCCTGAACCCGTTGCGAGGCTTCGCGGCCATCTAGCTGGAATGTCCAGACATCGCTGCTGCCAACCAGGCAATTGTGTCGAGCCAGCTCCGAGAGGCTGTGCGGGCGACCGTAGCGCTGCAGGTAGTCAGGCGATGCGCACAGGTACATGCGCCTTGGCGCCAGGCGCGTCGCGAGCATTCGCGAGACCTGCAGGCGGCCCAGGCGAATGGCGATGTCGAAACCGTCCTGGAGCAGGTCCAGGGTGCGATTGCTCAGTTCGATATCCACGGAAAGCCTCGGGTGGCGGGCGGCGAAGGCGGTGACCAATGGCACGATGAAGCGCTCGCCATAGGCCACCGCACAGGTCATGCGCAGCAGCCCCTTGGGCTCGCCGCCCAGATCGCCAATCGCATTGAGCGCTTCCTCCCGTGCATCCTGCAGGCGCTGGCAATGCTGCAGAAAGGTCTGACCCGCCTCGGTCAGCGCCACCTTGCGCGTGGTGCGATAGAACAGCCGGGTATGCAGGCGTTCTTCCAGGCGGGCGATTTGTCGGCTTACCTGGGATGAAGACAACCCCAGGCGTTCGGCGGCAGCCGTGAACTGGCCGCATTCCGCCACAGCGACGAATTCGTCCAGGCCTTCCCAGCGATTCATGTTCTTCCCCTTTTGCTTGGCCAGCGATTGATTGTCCCTAGATGGCAATAATGTTTTGCATTCTGCCTGATTATCTCTCGCTGTGGGTCTACTACACTCCCTCCCCATCGCTTTCCCATCAGGAGAATCTGGATATGATCAAGTCGCGCGCCGCCGTAGCCTTTGCGCCCAACGAGCCGCTGAAAATCGTCGAAGTGGATGTCGAGCCGCCCAAGGCCGGGGAAGTGCTGGTGCGCATCGTCGCGACCGGTGTTTGCCACACCGACGCCTACACCTTGTCCGGTGCCGACTCCGAGGGCGTATTCCCCTCGATCCTCGGTCACGAAGGTGGCGGCATCGTCGAAGCCATCGGCGAGGGCGTGACATCGGTGGCTGTAGGGGATCACGTGATTCCGCTGTACACCGCCGAATGCCGCAAGTGCAAATTCTGCCTGTCGGGCAAGACCAACCTGTGCAGCTCGGTGCGTGCTACCCAGGGCAAGGGCCTGATGCCCGACGGTACGTCGCGCTTCAGCTACAACGGTGAGCCGATCTATCACTACATGGGCTGCTCGACGTTCTCCGAATACACCGTCCTGCCGGAAGTCTCCCTGGCTGTCATTCCGAAGGAAGCGCCGCTGGAAAAGGTCTGCCTGCTCGGCTGTGGCGTGACCACCGGTATCGGCGCCGTGCTCAACACCGCCAAGGTGGAGGAGGGCGCCACCGTTGCCATCTTCGGCCTGGGTGGCATCGGCCTGGCAGCGATCATCGGAGCGAAGATGGCCAAGGCCTCGCGCATCATCGCCGTCGATATCAATCCGGCCAAGTTCGACGTCGCCCGCGAGTTGGGCGCGACCGATTTCGTCAATCCGAAGGATTACGACAAGCCGATCCAGGACGTGATCATCGAGTTGACCGATGGCGGTGTGGACTACAGCTTCGAATGCGTCGGCAACGTGCAACTGATGCGCGCCGCACTGGAGTGCGCGCACAAGGGCTGGGGTGAAAGCGTGATCATCGGCGTGGCCGGTGCTGGCCAGGAAATCAGCACCCGCCCGTTCCAGCTGGTAACCGGTCGCGTTTGGCGTGGTTCGGCTTTCGGTGGCGTCAAGGGCCGCACCGAACTGCCGAGCTATGTGGAGAAGTCGCAGAGTGGCGAAATCCCGCTGGATACCTTCATCACCCACACCATGGGCCTGGAGCAGATCAACGACGCCTTCGATCTGATGCACGAAGGCAAGAGCATCCGCACCGTCATCCACTATTGATCAGTGGGGCGGATAACGCCGTCGCCCGACGGCTTGTCCGCCGCCCGTGAGGACTCGTCATGACTTTGGAAATCGTTTCCAGCAACAAGAGCTTTGGCGGCTGGCACAAGCGCTATCGCCACCGCTCCACGTCGCTCAACTGCGACATGGTGTTCGCCGTCTATCTGCCGCCGCAAGCCGAGAAGGGCGCCAGGCTGCCAGTGCTGTATTGGCTCAGCGGGCTGACCTGCACCGACGAGAACTTCATGCAGAAGGCCGGCGCCCAGCGCATGGCAGCCGAGCTCGGCCTGATCATCGTCGCCCCCGACACCAGCCCGCGCGGTGAGGGCGTGCCGGACGACGCCAATGGCGCGTACGACTTCGGTCTGGGTGCCGGCTTCTACGTCAATGCGACGCAGGAGCCCTGGGCGCGTCATTACCGCATGTACGATTACGTGGTGCAGGAACTGCCAGCGTTGATCGAGGCCAACTTTCCGGTATCCGACAAGCGCGGTATCGCCGGACACTCCATGGGCGGCCACGGCGCGTTGATCTGCGCGCTCAAGAATCCGGGGCGTTATGCTTCGGTCTCGGCCTTTTCGCCGATCACCAATCCGCTGAACTGCCCGTGGGGCGAGAAGGCGTTTTCCAACTATCTCGGTGACGACCGTTCGCGCTGGCGCGAATGGGATGCCAGCGTGCTGATCGCCGATGCGACGGAGAAGTTGCCGATTCTGGTGGACCAGGGAGATCGTGACGATTTTCTCGACGGCCAGCTCAAGCCTCATGCGCTGGAAGCGGCGGCCAAGGCGGCCAGCCATCCGCTGACCCTGCGCCTGCAGCCGGGGTATGACCACAGCTACTACTTCATCGCCAGTTTCATCGAAGACCACTTGCGCCATCATGCCGAGGCGCTGGCTCGCTGAATGAAAAAGGGCGCTACCGGTTCAACCGGCAGCGCCCTTCCTTTCGCTGCTACGGATCACTCACCCAGACTGGATCTCAGCATCCAGGCATTCTGCTCGTGCACGCCGATGCGCGCTACCAGCATGTCGTGGCTGAACAGGTCACCGGCTTCTTCGGCGAGTTCAGCGAACTCGCTCATGCGCCGAGCCACTGCTTCGTTGTCCTTCACCAGCTCGCCGATCATCTGCGGTGTAGGTTTGTGTGGCGCTTCATTGTCGATGACGGTGAGCGCGCGGAAGGTTTCCCCACCGGTCGGCGCCAGTTTGCCCAGGGCGCGGATACGCTCGGCAAGCTCGTCAGCGGCCTGATGAATTTCGTTGTACTGCGCGTCGGTCAGCTTGTGCAGGCCATAGAAGTTCGAGCCTTGCACGTTCCAGTGCACGCCCAGGGTCTTGACGTACAGGGTGTAGCTGTCCGCGACCGCCTTGGTCAGTGCTTCAGCGACCTTCTCGCGGGCAGCGCCATCGACGCTGGTATTGATGGCCAGGCCATCGCCCTTGAGTTTCTGTGCGCTGGCTTTTGCCTTGGGTTTTGCTGCTGTCGGTTTGCGTGCTACGGCCATGATGGTCTCCATGGTTGCTAGAAATGTTTTGCTACCTCTTGTCGACTATCCGTAGGGCGAGAACATTCCAACATTTTCGCGATATAGAGTTTGCGAAGGCGGTGGAGGGGGAAGCTGCCTTGCGGTTTTTCTCTTCAGGTCGCCTGTACGGTCGCGCGCTGACGCCCTGAGCAACCTGTGCCGGAGCGCGGTGTTTTGCTCGACATGGAGATCACTGAAAATGGCTAGGCGGGAATGGGTTTTATTCCATTGGCCGCTTCAGCAGCCGGGCAAGTCCGCCTCCAGTTGTTCTTTCGGGTAGAATCGGCCTTTTTTGCGAGGGCATCGGTTCATGCGGATTGGCCATGGTTACGATGTGCACCGCTTCGGCGATGGGGATTTCATTACCCTGGGCGGTGTGCGTATCCCCCACAAGTTCGGCCTGGTTGCCCACTCCGATGGCGATGTGGTGCTGCATGCCCTTGCCGATGCGTTGCTCGGCGCCGTAGCGCTCGGTGATATCGGCAAGCATTTCCCGGATACCGACCCTGACTTCAAGGGCGCTGACAGCCGTGTGCTGTTGCGCCATGTGCTGGGGCTGGTTCACGCCAAGGGCTGGAAGGTTGGCAACGTCGACGCCACCATCGAAGCTCAGGCGCCAAAGATGGCTCCGCATATCGAAGCGATGCGCCGGCTGATCGCCGAGGATCTGCAGGTCGAACTGGATCAGGTCAACGTCAAGGCCACCACCACCGAGAAGCTGGGTTTCGTGGGCCGTGAAGAAGGTATCGCGGTGCATGCCGTGGCCTTGCTGGTCAGCGCATGACCGAACTGGAACTGCTCGGCCCGCGGGCCTATGGCGAGCCCTGCGGAAAGGCTGTTCTTAAGGCCGTCGCCGAGGATTTTCAGGTCGACGAAGTGCTGGATATCGAATTGTCCGGCGCAGGTGAGCATCTGTGGCTGTGGGTCGAGAAGCGTGGCCTGAATACCGAGGAGGCTGCTATCCGCCTGGCGCGTGCCGCCGGAGTGCCGGTACGAATGATCAGTTATGCCGGGCTGAAGGATCGCCAGGCGTTGACTCGGCAGTGGTTCAGCCTGCATTTGCCCGGCAAGAGCGATCCCGATCTGGGTAAGGCTCAGGACGAATCCCTGGTGATCCTCAAGCAGGTTCGCCATTCGCGAAAGCTGCAGCGCGGCGCCCATGCTGCCAATGGTTTCATCCTGCGCCTGACTGCCTTGCAGGCCGATCAGGCGGCGCTGGATGAACGCCTGAGAAGCATCGCCGCCCAGGGCATTCCCAATTACTACGGCGCTCAGCGCTTCGGTTTCGAGGGCGGCAACGTTGCGCATGCCCGGCATTTCGCCGAGCGCAAGGAGCTGCCGGAAAAGCGCAATGTGCGCTCTCGCGTCCTGTCGGCCGCGCGCAGCTTTCTGTTCAACCGGGTATTGGCCGAGCGAGTCGCCGCCGGCACCTGGAACCAGGCGCAGCCCGGCGACCTGCTGGCGTTCACCAACAGCCGCAGTTTTTTCGCTGCCGGTGAAGCCGAATGCCTGGATCCGCGATTGGCCCAGCTGGACTTGCACCCGACCGGTCCGTTGTGGGGCGAAGGCCCGTCCCCAGCGGCTGGAAGCACTCGACATCTGGAGCAGGGCATCGGTGACGCCGAGGCGCAGCTGGCCTTATGGCTGGCAGAAGCGGGCATGGCGCACGAACGGCGTATCCTGCGCCTCCCCATTAGCGGTTTGACGTGGCATTATCCCGAGCCTGACATTCTGCAACTGGAATTCGTCCTGCCGGCTGGATGTTTCGCCACTGCTCTGGTGCGCGAAATCGTCGACCTTTTGCCTGCAGGGCAGACGGACAACCCATGCGTATTCTGATTTCAAACGATGACGGCGTGGCCGCACCGGGCCTTGCCGCGTTGCATGCTGCGCTGGCCGATTACGCCGACTGCACAGTGATTGCACCCGATGGTGACCGAAGCGGCGCGAGCAGTTCGCTGACCCTCGATCGCCCGCTGCACCCGTGCGTCCTGGCCAACGGCTACATCAGTCTCAATGGTACGCCGACCGACTGCGTGCACCTGGGACTCCATGGCCTGCTGCCCGACGTTGCCGATCTGGTCGTGGCGGGTATCAACCTGGGGGCCAACCTCGGTGATGACGTGCTGTATTCAGGTACCGTAGCCGCGGCTCTCGAAGGCCGTTTCCTGGCCCGCCCGGCATTCGCCTTTTCGCTGCTTTCGCGTTCCGCCGAAAACATGCCGACCGCCGCTTATTTCGCTCGCAAGCTGGTCGAGGCCCATGAGCAGCTCGATCTGCCGCCGCGCACCGTGCTCAACGTCAACGTGCCCAATCTGCCACTCGAGCATATCCGTGGCGTGCAACTGACCCGACTCGGCCATCGCGCTCGGGCTGCGGCGCCGGTGAAAGTGGTCAACCCGCGTGGCAAGGAAGGTTATTGGATCGCCGCTGCCGGCGACGTGGAAGATGGCGCTCAGGGCACCGACTTTCACGCGGTGATGCAGGGCTACGTCTCGGTAACGCCGCTGCAACTCGACCGCACCTATCAGGATGGCCTGAATCGCCTCAAACCCTGGCTGGAGGGGCTGATGACATGAATCGGGAGCATGACCGCCACGGGATTGGCATGACCTCTCAGCGCACCCGCGAGCGCCTGATCCAGCGTCTCTACGATGAAGGCCTGTCGAACGCCCAGGTGCTCGAAGTGATTCGCCGTACACCGCGCCATCTGTTCGTCGACGAGGCACTGGCCCACCGTGCCTATGAAGACACGGCGCTGCCGATCGGCCATAACCAGACCATCTCGCAGCCCTACATGGTCGCGCGCATGAGCGAGTTGCTGCTCGCCGCCGGTCCGTTGGACAAGGTGCTGGAGATCGGTACGGGGTCCGGTTACCAGACAGCGATTCTGGCTCAACTGGTCGAGCGGGTGTTCACGGTCGAGCGCATTCAGGGCCTGCAGGAACGGGCCAAGGAACGACTGGTCAAACTCAGCCTGCGCAACGTGGTGTTCCGCTGGGGCGATGGCTGGGAAGGCTGGCCTGCACTGGCGCCCTACAATGGCATTATCGTCACGGCTGCTGCATCCGATGTGCCCCAGGCCCTGTTGGATCAATTGGCCCCAGGTGGGCGACTGGTCATTCCTGTCGGTTCAGGTGACGTTCAGCAATTGTTACTGATCATTCGCGAGGAACATGGTTTTTCTCGGCACGTACTCGACGCGGTTCGGTTCGTGCCCCTGCTTAACGGCCCTCTGGCCTGATTCAATCAATACGGAAGGATGCATGAAGAAAACCTTGTTGCTATATACCAAAGGGATAGCCATGGGCGCTGTCGACGTGGTGCCCGGTTTCTCCGGTGGCACCGTCGCCCTGATCACAGGTATATACGACAAGCTGCTCGCCTCGTTTGCCGCCATGCCCGAAGCGCTCCTGCTGTTCTTCCGCGGACGCGTCAAGGATGCCTGGCAGGCTTGCAACGCCAGCTTTCTGCTGGTCGTCATGCTCGGCATCCTCAGCAGCATCTTCACCCTGGCGCGGGCGATCAGTTTCCTGATGAGCGAGCACCCGGTACCGCTGTGGGCGTTCTTCTTCGGTCTTGTGCTGGTTTCCGTGTACCTGGTGGGGCGCGAAGTGAGTGCCTGGCGCGCCAATCGGCTGGTCGGTTTCGCAGTGGGGCTGGCGTTCGCGCTGTGGATCACGCTCGCTGTGCCCATGCAGCTCTCCGCTGACCCACTGATGCTGTTCATCGCCGGCGCCATCGCCATCAGCGCGATGATTCTGCCGGGCATCTCTGGGAGCTTCATCCTGGTGTTGCTGGGGCTTTACCCGGTGGTGCTGGGTGCCGTGAAGAATTTCGATCTGGCGGTACTGGCGATATTTTCTGCCGGTTGCGTGCTGGGCCTGCTGACCTTTTCCAAGGCACTGAGCTGGCTGCTGGCGCATATGCGCGACCTGACCATGGCGTTTCTCGCTGGCCTGATGCTGGGTTCGCTGGTCAAGGTATGGCCCTGGAAGCAGACGCTTACATGGCAAATCAACCGTCATGGTGAATCGTTTCCTCTGGAACAGGTCAATCTACTGCCGTGGCAGTTCTCTGATGTCAGTGGCGAAGACGCACAACTGCTGCTGGCCATTGCCCTGAGCTGTTTTGCCATCGTATTGGTGCTGGGTGTGGAATGGCTGGCGCGCCGCCGCCAGTTGCAAGAAGTCTGACGTTTCGGCGTTCGTTACGGGTCGCTCGAGGCCGTCTGCAAGGGAGATACGGGTGAGTTTCACAGCCAATCAAGGGCGCTTTTGCTCGGGCATGCTACGCAATGTGCTGGTTCTGGCCGTGTTGAGCACGGTACTGGCAGGTTGTGCCAGCTCGCACTCCGGTAATGTGCAGGTAGTGGACCGCAACAACGCTGCCGCGCAGCGCCAGCCGGTGACGTCTGGTCAATACCGCGTGCAACGAGGAGACACACTTTACTCCATCGCCTTTCGCTACGGCTGGGACTGGAAAGCGCTGGCCGCCCACAACGCCATCGCCGCTCCCTACATGATCCGGGTTGGCCAGGTTATTCGCTTCGGCTCAGGCAGTTCGAGCAGGCCGGTAGCGACCTCGTCCCCTTCTGCCAGCACACCTGTAGTGACTACGCCAAGTCGGCCAACCACGCCGGTTCAGGCGCCTCCGGCAAGAACCACCACACAGCCTTCGACGCCGGTCGTCGTGACCCCGGCAACCACGCCCGTGGAGCCTGTTCAGCGTTCGGCGACGGGGTGGGCATGGCCTGCCAGTGGTGCGATTATCGGACGTTTTTCCTCAAACGGTAGTTTGAATAAAGGCATTGATATCGCAGGTGAATTGGGACAGCCTGTCCTTGCTGCGTCTGGTGGATCCGTTGTCTACGCCGGGAGTGGGTTACGGGGCTACGGTGAATTGGTGATCATCAAACACAGCGATACCTACGTGAGTGCCTACGGTCACAACCGAAGGCTGTTGGTACGTGAGGGGCAGCAGGTCAAAGTCGGGCAACAGATTGCCGAGATGGGTTCCACAGGAACTGACCGGGTGAAGCTTCACTTCGAGATTCGCCGCCAGGGTAAGCCTGTAGATCCAATGCAATACCTGCCACGTCGTTGATCTGTCGCTCGTTCGCCCCTCATGTGGGATGGACGGGCTCGGATGTTGCCAAGGATAACGGCGCATCGGGGCTTGCTGGTCGAACTCAGCAAGGGACGGAAGAATAAAATGGCACTCAAGACCAAAGAAGCGCCGGAGTTTGACATCGACGATGAAGTGCTCCTGATGGAGCCCGACATCGATCTTGACGATGGGGCAGGCGAGCAGGCTGGTACCAAGACCACTGCGCGCGCCAAAGCCAAGCCATCCACCGGCAGCAAGCAACACAAGTACATCGACTACACCCGGGCGCTAGACGCCACTCAGCTTTACCTCAACGAAATCGGTTTTTCCCCCCTGCTTACCCCGGAAGAGGAAGTGTTCTTCGCGCGTCTGGCGCAGAAGGGCGATCCTGCCGGTCGTAAGCGCATGATCGAGAGCAACCTGCGGCTGGTGGTCAAGATCGCCAGGCGCTACGTCAACCGCGGGCTCTCGCTGCTGGACCTGATCGAAGAGGGCAACCTCGGTTTGATCAGGGCCGTCGAGAAATTCGATCCCGAGCGTGGTTTCCGTTTTTCCACCTACGCCACTTGGTGGATTCGGCAGACCATCGAGCGGGCGATCATGAACCAGACCCGCACCATTCGCCTGCCCATTCATGTGGTCAAGGAGCTCAATGTCTACCTGCGCGCAGCGCGGGAATTGACCCAGAAGCTCGATCACGAACCGTCCCCCGAAGAAATCGCCAACCTGCTGGAAAAGCCGGTGGGCGAGGTCAAACGCATGCTCGGGCTGAATGAGCGGGTATCGTCCGTTGACGTGTCGCTTGGCCCAGACTCTGACAAGACGCTGCTCGATACGCTCACCGATGATCGGCCCACCGATCCCTGTGAGTTGCTGCAGGACGACGATTTGTCCCAAAGCATCGATCAATGGCT
The DNA here is from genome assembly GCF_013408425.1 of Pseudomonas flavescens. Lineage (NCBI taxonomy): Bacteria > Pseudomonadati > Pseudomonadota > Gammaproteobacteria > Pseudomonadales > Pseudomonadaceae > Phytopseudomonas > Phytopseudomonas flavescens. The sequence goes on from NZ_JACBYV010000001.1 coordinate 163,324, forward strand.
CTCGGAACTGACCGACAAGCAGCGTGAGGTGGTGGTGCGCCGTTTCGGTCTGCGTGGTCATGAGAGCTGTACGCTCGAGGAGGTAGGTCAGGAGATTGGCCTGACCCGTGAGCGCGTTCGGCAGATCCAGGTGGAGGCGCTGAAGCGCCTGCGCGAGATACTCGAGAAGAACGGTCTTTCCGCCGATTCTCTGTTCCAGTAAACCCCGGCCTGCCAGGCCTTGTGCCAGTCAGCTCCGCTGACTGGCTTTTTATTGGGCGCGTGATTCCGGCAAACCGGTTCGCAGCGCGTCCTGCTCGCTCGGTGAGCAAAAAAAACGGCGCCCATGTGGGCGCCGTCTCGCTTTCCTGTGTCCGATCAGAGCGGCTGCGTTTCCTTTAGCTGCAGCAGGGCATCCGAGTGCGATTGCACGGCACGATATTGCTCTGCATCGCTGCTCAGTACCGCAGAAGGTGCTGGGAACATCTCGTGCAGCTTGCTGCTCCACTCGGCTGATGCCGCCTTTTCGGGGAAGCAGCGGCGAATCAGGTCGAGCATGATCGAGACCGTTACCGAGGCGCCTGGCGAGGCACCCAGCAGGGCGGCGATGGAACCGTCCTTGGCTGCCACCAGCTCGGTACCGAACTGCAGAATGCCGCCTTTCTTGGTGTCCTTCTTGATGATCTGCACGCGCTGGCCGGCGATCTCCAGGCGCCAGTCACTGGCCTTGGCTTGCGGATAGAAGCCGCGCAGCGTATTGAGGCGCTGATCCTGGGATTGCATCACTTCCTTGACCAGATAACGGGTCAGGTCGAAGTTGTCGCGAGCCACTGCCAGCATCGGGCCGATGTTGTTGAGGCGTACCGACATGGGCAGGTCGAGGAACGAGCCCTTCTTCAGGAACTTGGTGGTGAAGCCGGCGTAAGGTCCGAACAGCAGGGATTTCTTGCCGTCGACGACGCGGGTATCCAGATGCGGCACCGACATGGGTGGCGAGCCCACTTCGGCCTGGCTGTACACCTTGGCCTGGTGCTGGTTGACCACTTCCGGGTTGTCGCAGCGCAGCCACTGGCCGCTGACCGGGAAGCCGCCAAAGCCCTTGCCTTCCGGAATGCCCGACATCTGCAGCAGGGGCAGGGCACCGCCCCCGGCACCGAGGAACACGAAGCGGGCCTGGATCTCGCGGTGATTACCGCTCTTCGGGTCCTTGGTGCTTACGCGCCAGCCGTGCTCGTTGCGGGTCAGGTCCGTGACGCGCTGGTTGCAGGTCACGCGAGCGTTGCTCTGCTGCACCAGGTAGTCCAGCAAGCTCTTGGTCAGCGCGCCGAAGTTGACGTCGGTACCGTTGGCCACGCGGGTCGCTGCAATCGGCTCGCCGGGATCGCGGCCTGGCATCATCAGTGGCATCCACTGGGCCATGGTGTCGCGGTCTTCGCTGTACACCATGTCTTCGAAGGCATGGTGCACACGCAGTGCCTCGAAGCGTTTCTTCAGGTAGTCGATGCCTTTCTGGCCGCGAACGAAGCTGAGGTGTGGGACCGAGTTGATGAAGGTCTTCGGCGAGCCGAAGGTGCCTTTCTTGACCAGGTAAGCCCAGAACTGCTTGGATTCCTCGAACTGGGCGTTGATGCTCACCGCCTTCTTGATATCGATGGAACCGTCAGCCGACTCGGGGGTGTAGTTGAGCTCGCACAGGCCGGCGTGGCCAGTGCCTGCGTTATTCCAGGGGTTGGAGCTTTCAACTGCACCGGCGTCCATCGCTTCCACGACTTCCAGCTTGATGCCCGGATCGAGTTCCTTGAGTAGCACGGCCAGCGTCGCGCTCATGATGCCGGCTCCGACCAGCACTACATCTACAGCTTCGTAATCGTTCTGCGCCATTACCACATCTCCAAAAAATCAGCTTCCAATCGATGGCCTTCGGCCTGGGCGTAGATGCGCCTGTCAGCGGTTGCAGAGCTGTCCTGGGGATCCGGGTGACGGGAGGGGGTCGCCTTGTCCTGCCGCAAGATGATTCATATGTTCGCCACACTCTTGTGAAGTTATTGAAACCGTTTTTTCACGTTCTTTTGGAACGCGAACCTCAAAAGTTCATGTGCCTGTTGGGCCATCCTCGGCGGCAGATGTTCCGCGAAAACGCGGTAATCGCTGCATGGAGCGAGGACGGCTGTCGATATCGAGCAGCACGAAGTGGGCGACTCTCTGTGGCGTTGCCGATGGCTTGAAGTGCATCAGCGGTACGGCGAGGCCGATCAGGAGGCGTCCTTATAATCGGGGCGCGATTATAAGGCGAAAGCGAGAGAATTGATCAGATGCGTGTGACTTTTATTGCACGCGCAGTTCTGCCTGCAAACGCCCGGATGTGCGTTCAGCGGGAGGTGAAAGCGCTGTCCGGGAGCGCGGAGCCGAGCCAGGCGAGGCGTTGCTCGTTGACCTCGTGCCAGCTTGCAGGCCCCGGAGCATGGGCGCTCTGGCGAAATGCTCGGCATATGCCGTGTTCATCGACGCAGGCGAAAATCCGAGGGCGTGGTGGCAGTGCAGCCTTTTTCAGTAGTGCGCGCATCAAACAAACTTCCATCGTGCAAAGCGACCAAAGTCTTATACCGCTGGCATGTGACGAGCACATGACCGGAACCGCGTTCACCCATTGCAGGTCGATTCGTTATACTTCGCGACGCCTTATGCGCCCCTCCATGGAGAACCGAGTATGAATCGCCTGTTGTTTGGTCTGGTTGCCGCTCTCAGTCTGGCTCTTGTCGGTTGTGCCCACAGCCCGCAGCAAATCAGCCCGCAACCCAAGCTCATCGGATCATTGACCCCCGTTGGCCAGGGCCAGCCCGTGGTCGTACGCGTCGTTGACGGCCGTCCATCCCCGGTTCTGGGGACCCGTGGCGGTCTTTACCCGGAAACCAGCGCCATCAGCGTCGCTGGCCAGGACGTACTGCCCAAGCTGCAGGCTCAAGCCGAAGCCGCAGTGCGTTTGCTGGGCTTCACGCCTTCGGCCAACGCCTATAACGCGCCGCAACTGACCCTGACCCTGGCCGAGCTGAAGTATCAGTCGCCCAAGGAAGGTCTGTACGTCACCGAAGCCGACATGACCGCCACCTTCCGCGCCGACGTGCAGAACAGCAATCGCCGTTACAGCGGCCGCTACGGTGCTTCTCTCAACCAGCGCTTCGGCATGGCGCCGAATCAGGAAACCAACACCAAGCTGGTCAGTGACGTGTTGAGCGATGCCCTGACCCGCACCTTCAAGGATCCGACGCTGTCGCAGATTCTCAGCGGTCAGTAGATCGATCACGCAGTACGAAGAAGCCCCGACATGTCGGGGCTTCTTCATTTCTGAGCTAGCAGATTCTGCGTTATCAGAGTGGCAGGCCAGCCTTGATGCGGTACTGGTTGCGCACCGGCATGGCGTACTGCTGCACCAGATAGGGCTGCTGTTCGCTCGGGCATTTGCCCAGGCGCTGCTGCCATTGCTCCCTGGCGGCGGCCAGCTCGGCGGCGTCGAACAGCGTCTCGGCCGCGGGAACATCGAGCTGTGCATCGCGCTCGTTCCACATCGCATACGCCAGGTAGTGCACGGGAAACAGGCGATAGCCGGTGAGGATGTGCGCATCGGTGATGGCGGCCAACTGCTTGGCGTCTTCGAAGCCGCTGGTTAGCGGGTCGCCGAAATGCACGTGTACGCGACCTTTGTAGCCGGTGATGCCCAAGGCGATGCTCTTGTCGTCTTCACCCGGCTGTTTGGTGTAGCTGCCGGTCGTCGCACGGGTATAGAGCTCACGGGCCTTGGCGAGGTCGCAGGGATCATATTCATAGCTGATCGACACCGGAGTCAGCTTGAGGCTGCCGATGACCTCGGCGAACGGCTCGTCCTTGCGGCTCATGTGAAACATCTTGAGGATCGCCGAATCGGTACGGTCGTCGCCGTCTTTCGCGCGACCTTCGGCCTGGGCGATCCAGATCGATTCGCCGTCGTGGCGAATCGAGTGGCTGATATAGGCCGACAGCAATTGGTAGGCTGCCAGCTTCTCGCGGCGGCCGCTGATCGAGCGGTGTACGATGAAGCTCTTGTTCAGGCGCATCAGATCGCTAACGAAGGGCTTCTGCAGCAGGTTGTCGCCGATGGCGATACGTGGCGTCTGCAGCCCGGCGTGATACACCGCGTAATTGACGAAGGCCGGATCCATGACGATGTCACGGTGGTTGGCCAGGAACAGATAGGCGCTGCCTGCCTTGAGGGTTTCCACCCCGGAGTAGGTCACGCCATCGGTGGCTTTCTCGACGGTGCGGTCGACGTAGGGCTCGATGGTGTCCTGCAGGGCTCTCACCGAATCGATGCCTCGCAACCGCGAACGCAGTCGGTGAGCTATAAGAGGTTTGAGCAGCCAGCCGAATGGCCCCGCAAGACGCGGGAAACGAAACTGGGTAAGGATGTCGAGGAACGCATCGTCGGCCAACAGGCGCGCCAGAACCGCTGGAATTTCCGCGTCGGCGTAGGGTCGGATGCTATCGAATTCGCCCATCATGATCTCTTGTGATTGTCGCTGCGATTGAGAGGTTGAGCGCCCCGTCGAGGAGAGCCGCCGCCGTTCGGGCCCGCGAGCACGACGACAGCCGACCCGAGAGGCAGCAATAGACCGCCCATTATACCCTGCAAGTCACATGGAGGCGCCCTATGCTGGAAACCCAGGACTATCAATGCCCGTATTGCGGTGAGCCGGTCGAGGCCGTGTTGGACCTGTCGGCCGGTGATCAGCAGTACATCGAGGACTGCCCAGTGTGCTGCCGGCCAATCGTGTTTTCGCTCAATACCGATGGTGTGGAGTGGCAACTGGACGTAAGGGGGGAGAATGACTGATGAAGCGGATCTACGAGCCCCAGGACCTTATGGAGGGTGAGTTGTTGAAAGGCATGCTCGCCAGCGAGGGCATTCAGGCGCATCTGGTCGGTGGCCACCTGGTTGGCGCGGTGGGCGAGCTGCCGGCCTGTGGTCTGCTGGGTATGCTGGTCGAGGATGATGATTGCGAGCGCGCCCGCCAGTTGATCGCCGAGTACAATGGTGCGCAACCGCTGCCCGGTGACGAGCCGGATAACTTCCAGGGTGTGTTGCTGTGCTGATGCAGCCGCGCGTCCCTCCCTCCTGATCGGGTCACCCATGAGTGGACGCTTCGCCCTGTTTCGCTGGACGCCTGCTTTTACGGCGCTGGCCGGTTTTCCCGCTGATCAACAGCCTCACTGGAATCTGGCGCCCGGCGCTCAGGTGCTCCTGCAGCGTGCCGATGGCGAGCAGCGTTCGCTGGCGCGGGCGCGCTGGGGGCTGACACCGCCCTGGCTCACCGACCTGTCGAAGACGCCAGCCCACGCGCGTGCCGAGACGCTGGTCGATCAGCCCATGTTTCGCGACGGCTTTCGCCTGCGGCGCGGGTTGATCCCGGCCAACGGTTTCTACGAGTGGCGCGGTGCCGCCCGCAAACGCCCCTACTGGTTGAGCGGCCAGGACTCGCTCCTTTACTTCGCGGCCATCTGGGAAGCCTATCCGGTCGACGGGCATGTCTACCTCAGCACTGCCATGGTCACTCAGGCCGCTGCCACGCTGCGTCGCCCGCTGATTCTGAATGCGCAGGATCAGCAGCGCTGGCTGGCTGCGGATACACCGCTGGAGGAGCTGAAGGCGCTGCTCGTCGGGGCACCGCAGCCCCTGCGGGAACGGGTATTGAGCAACCTGGTCAATGATCCGAAGCTCGACGGGCCGGAGTGTCTGACCCCCGCCTGACCGCTCGGCTTGCGAGCACCTCTAACAGCCCCTAGCATACGTCGCTCAGTTCTCAGGGAGATCCAGCATGAAATCGTCGTTGTCTTTCACCACTCTGGCAGCGGCATTGCTGTTGGCAGGATGCCAGGCCGTCAATACCACCAGCGGTGGAGCGGTCGGCGTCGAGCGCAAGCAGTACATGTTCAGTGCGCTGTCGACCGATGAAGTCAACCAGATGTATGCCCAGTCCTATCAGGCAACGCTCAAGGAAGCCTCCACCAAGGGCGTGCTGGACAAGAACAGCGCGGATGCCAAGCGCCTGCAGCGTATCGCCGACCGGTTGATCAAGCAGGCGCCACTGTTCCGGCCCGATGCCGCTCAGTGGCAGTGGGAGGTCAACCTGATCGACAGCCCGGAACTGAACGCCAACTGCGGCCCGGGCGGCAAGATCATTTTTTACACCGGCATCATCCAGAAACTGAAACTCACCGATGACGAAATCGCCGCGGTAATGGGCCACGAAATCGCCCACGCCCTGCGCGAGCATGGGCGTGAGGCGATGTCCAAGGCCTATGGTGTGAACCTGGCCAAGCAGGGCGCCGCTGCGCTGTTGGGTGTGACACCGGACAAGATGGCCCTGGCCGATGCCGCGGTGAACTACGGCATGACCCTGCCCAACAGCCGCAGCAACGAGAACGAAGCCGACCTGATCGGTCTGGAGCTCTCGGCACGTGGCGGTTTCAACCCGAATGCGGCGGTTACCCTGTGGGAGAAAATGGCCAAGGCCAGCGAGGGTTCGCCACCTGAGTTCATGAGCACTCACCCCGCGTCTTCGAGCCGCATCGCATCCCTGCAGGCCGCCATTCCGAAGGTGATGCCGCTGTATCAGCAAGCGAAGAAGTGATCTGGACAGCGTGCGTGATCGTCCTGGGCTAGCCGTTTTTCGGCTGCGCGGGAGTCGTTCGTGAAAATTGCCGTCGTCGGCGCGTCGGGCCTGCTCGGTCATCACGCGGCGCGCGCGGTCAAGGCTGCCGGGCATCAGCTGGTACTGGTCCATCGTCTGTCTTCGCGCATCGAGCGCCTGGCCTATCTCGGTGCAGAATGCCGGGCAGCCGAGCTGCTCGATCAGCAGGCTCTGACCAGGGCCCTGCAGGGCGTAGACGGCGTGATTTTCTGCGCTGGCTATTATCCGCAGCGGCCCCGCCACTGGCAGGACGAGGTCGCCAGCGCGCTCGATCAGACCCAGCGTTTCTACAACGCCTGCCAGGCTGCCGAGGTGACGCGCATCGTCTACGTCGGCTCGGCCATCGCGCTGCCTCGGCACCCATCGGGGCAGCCTGGGCATGAGGGGCTGTTCTACGACGAAATGCCGCGCTCGCGTAATGCCTACCTTCTGTCCAAATGGGCGCTGGACCAGCAGGCCCGTGAGCAGGCGCGTGCCGGGCTGCCGGTGGTGATCGCGATTCCCGGCCTGTGTATCGGTGAGCTGGATGCCGGGCCAAGCAGCGGGCGGCTGATCACTGCCATCGACAGTGGCGAGATGCGCGGCTACGTGCCGGGTCAACGCAATCTGATCGATGCCAGCGAAGCGGGGCGTGGCTTGCTGTTGGCTCTGGAGCATGGCCGTGTGGGGGAACGCTACCTGATCACCGGCGAGAACATTCCGATGGCCGATCTGGTCGGGCGTATCGCCGAGCGGCTGGGTGTCGCCGTGCCGGCAGAGTTGTCACTGAACAAGGCCAACGGTCTGGCGGCATGGGGCAGGCTGCGTCATCGCCTCACCGGCGCCTGGCCGTGGCTCGATGAGACGGCCATCGCGCTGATGTCCGGAAGCCAGTTCCTCGACGGGCGCAAGGCCCGTGAAGAACTGGGTTTCGTTGCCCGCCAGTCGGTGGACGATACCTTGCAGCGCAGCATTCAGTGGTTCGCCGAGAACGGCTATCTGCGCCGTCGCCCGGCTTAGGGGCTGTTGACCTTTCGGCGCCGCCGCGGTGAAGCGTCAGCAGGCCTCGGCGATCACTTGCCGACGAGGCCGCTCAGCAGTAGTGCCTGATAGGCCGCATAGAGCGCCAGCGCCGCGAAGGCGGTGGCGGCCAGCCGACGGATCAGGGTGAGGGGCAGGCGATCAGCGGCGAAGTTGCCAGCCAGTACCACCGGCACGTTGGCGATCAGCATGCCCAGGGTGGTGCCGATGACCACCATGATGAAGTGTGGGTACTGGGCGGCGAGCATCACGGTGGCTACCTGGGTCTTGTCGCCCATTTCGGCCAGGAAGAAGGCGATCAGGGTGGTCAGGAATGGGCCGTAGCGTCTCAGGTTGGAGCTTTCGTCATCGTCGAGCTTGTCCGGAATCAGCGTCCACAGCGCCACGATGATGAACGAGGCGGCGAGTATCCAGCTGAGCAGCGCGGGCGAGAGCAGCCCCGCTACCCAGTTACCGACCGCGCCAGCCACCAGGTGGTTGGCCAGCGTGGCAACCACCATGCCCCAGATGATCGGCCACGGCCTGCGGAAGCGCGCGGCCAGCAGCAACGCGAGCAGCTGCGTCTTATCGCCGATTTCCGCCAGGGCGACGATCAGGGTGGGAACGAAAAGAGATTCCAGCATCAGGTTTCCTAAAGGGGCGGGTAGACACGGCTATGACACGTACAACCTTCCCGCCCCGGGTAAGGTGTTCGTGTCATAGGTCTTGTCAAACCCTGCGCGGCACTCGTGCTTGCTGTGGCCGAGTTGCGCAGACCCGTCTTGGCGGGTCTTGGGTCGCACGCACCATGGTCAACCGACCAAGTATGTTGATGCATGCCGGGCGAGCTGGCGCTCGCGGGAGACTACTCCCCTAGGACGCGCGCATTCTGCCCAAGTGGGGCGCTTTGGGCAAGGCCTGCGCCGTTGTGCCGCAGGCCCGATGCGTCAGCGGCTGAGCGCCTGGTAGATGCGGAAGCCCTCGGCATCGGCCAGGGTGTGGCAGGTGCCGATATGCTGTTCGATCAGGGGCTGGTATTTGAGGAAACGGTTGGCCACCAGGCGAATCTGCCCACCCTTGCGCAGATGCTTGCCGGCCTGGCGCAACAAGTCCTCGCTGGCCTGATAGTGGGTGTGCACGCCCTGGTGGAAGGGCGGGTTGCTGAGGATCGCGCTCAACTCCGAGGGCGCCGCGGCGATGCCATCACCGCTGATGACGTCGGCTTCCAGGCCGTTCGCGGCAAGGGTCAGGCGGCTGCTGGCGACGGCGAACGCATCGACGTCCAGCAGGGTGACGTGGCTGTGCGGATAGCGACGTTTGAGCACCGCGCCGAGTACGCCGGCGCCACAGCCGAAGTCCAGCAGATGACCGCTCGGCAGCTCCTCCAGATGGTCGAGCAGCAGGGCGCTGCCGATATCCAGCCGGCCGTGACTGAACACGCCTGGAAGGGTGATCACCTCCAGCGGGCCGTCATCGAGCGGCAGTGTGTAGCGCTGCGCCAGTGCGCAGAGGTCCGGGGTGGCAGGGGCCTGATCCACGCGCACTTGCCAGAGCTGGCAATGACGTGCGCTGTCGAGCTTGCGCGGCGTGCCATAAGCGGCCATCTGTTTGGCCGCACGCTCGACACCTGCGCGCTTCTCACCGACCAGATAGAGCACGCCGCCTGGCAGGCGGGCCGCCAGAGCGTCGAGCAGGTAACCGGTCAGCTCGCGGGACTTGGGCAGAAACAGCACGGCAGAGTCGAAGCTGGCCTGCGGCGGGGCCACGCCAAACGAGCTGCGTTCGGCGAAGCGCGCTTCGAGTCGGCCGTGGTCGCCGGCGTGCCAACTCCAGCCAAGGGCGTGTGGCAGTTGTCCGAGTAGGTCATCGGCCGGGAGCCCTGCGAGCAGCATCGGGCCGTTGAACAGCTCGGCCTGACGCAGCAGCACTTCACTTCGCGGATCCATGAGATCTCCCCCGGCAAAAGCGCGAAGGGTAGGGGCGCCAGCTTCAAGCTGCAAGCCCAAAGCCGACGGAGAACGGAAGAGCCCTCAGTTCACCTGACGTATTGCCTGGCCTGACAGAAAGCCTGCGGCATTTTCTGCCAGTTGCCCGACGATCCGCTGGCGCGCCTCGCGACTGCCCCAGGCGCTGTGCGGGGTGACGATCAGGCGAGGAATGTCGGCAGCCAGCAGCGGGTTGCCATCGCGCGGTGGTTCCTGGGTCAGCACATCGGTGGCTGCGCCGCCGAGCTTGCCGGCACGCAGGGCATCGGCCAGGGCCTGCTCGTCGATGAGGCCCCCACGCGCGGTATTGATCACGAAAGCGCCGGGCTTGAGCAGGCCCAGTTCGCGGGCGGTGATCAGGTTGCGGGTCTGCTCGGTCAGCGGGCAATGCAGGGTCAGTGCGTCGACCTGGGGCAGCAGCTCATCGAGCGGCAGGCGATCCGCCCGCGGTGGGCGGCCTGGCAGTTGCCCGTAGAGCACGCGCATGCCGAAGGCTTCGGCCAGCCGGGCGACGGCGCCCCCCAGTTCACCGTGGCCGAGCATACCCAGGGTCTTGCCTTCGAGCTCGACGATCGGGTGGTCGAGCAGGCAGAACATCGGCGATTGCTGCCAGCGACCGGCGCGGATGTCACGCTGGTACTCCGCCAGGCTGGTGGCCAGGGCGAGTAGCAGGGTGAGGGTGTGCTGCGCGACCGAGGGGGTGCCGTAGCCCTGGCAGTTGCAGACGGCGACGCCACGGCTGCGGGCGGCATCCAGGTCGACATTGTTGGTGCCGGTGGCGCTTACCAGTACCAGTTGGAGATCCGGGCAGGCGCCGAGCACCGAGGCGTCGATCACTGCCTTGTTGACGATGGCCACGCGGGCGCCCTGCAGTCGTTCGATGACCTGTTCCGAGGTACTCCGCTCGTGGAGCACCAGCTCGGCGAACTGCTCGTGCAGTGGAGTCATGTCCAGATCGCCCAGATCGAGGGAGCGATAGTCGAGAAATACTGCGCGGCCGGTTTTACTCATCAGCTGTACCTTTCTGGCGTTCTTGTCGGGAGGTAAAGTGCAGCCTATCAGAACCTCTACGCCACTGGCGGCGGCTTGACCCGCGAGGGCCACGACTGGACCGCCGAGTGCCGAACACCGTTTGAAGCCGATGCGGAGCCGTTATGTACTGGATGGAATTCTTCACCGTTGCCCTGATCCACCTGCTGGCAGTGGCCAGCCCCGGGCCGGACTTCGCCATCGTGGTGCGAGAGAGCGTCGCGCACGGACGCCGCACGGGTGTGTTCTGCGCGCTGGGCGTGGGCATGGGGATCTTCGTTCACGTGGCATATTCGCTGCTGGGTATCGGCCTGATCGTTTCCCAGTCCATCGTACTGTTCAATGCCTTGAAGTGGCTGGCAGCCGCCTATCTGCTGTACATCGGCTTCAAGGCACTGCGCGCCAGGCCGGCCACTGCGGCTGCCGCCCGGAACCAGGCTCCAGCGCTTGCGCGCACGCGCCGCGGGGCCTTCGTCACGGGCTTCGTCACCAATGGCCTGAACCCCAAGGCAACGCTGTTCTTCCTGTCGCTGTTCACCGTGGTGATCAACCCCCACACGCCGCTGCTGGTTCAGGGCGGTTACGGCGTTTACCTGGCAGTGGCAACCGCATCGTGGTTCTGCCTGGTGGCCATGCTCTTCAGCCATCAGCGGGTGCGTGATGGTTTTGCCCGCATGGGGCACTGGTTCGATCGCCTGATGGGCGCGGTGCTGGTCGGTCTGGGTATCAAGCTGGCCTTCACCGAGCTGAAGTGAGGAGCACGGGAGTGCTCCTGCTTCACTGAGCGTCAGATGATTTCCACGGCGATTGCCGTCGCCTCGCCACCGCCAATGCACAGCGAGGCGATGCCACGCGTGCCGCCGGTCTGGCGCAGCGCGTTGATCAGCGTGATGATGATCCGCGAGCCGGTCGAACCCACCGGGTGACCCTGGGCGCAGGCGCCGCCGTATATGTTCACCTTGTCGTGATCGAGGCCGTGTTCGCGGATGGCCAGCAGGCTGACCATGGCGAAGGCTTCGTTGATTTCGAACAGATCGACCTCATCCTTGTGCCAGCCGACCTTGCGCAGCAGGTTGCCGATGGCGCCGATCGGGGCAAGGGTGAACTCGCTGGGATCCTGGCTCTGCGTGGCGTGCGCGACGATTCGTGCCAGCGGTTTGAGGCCGCGCGCCGTGGCCTGTTCGGCACTCATCAGCAGCAGCGCGCTGGCACCATCGGAGATCGAACTGGCGTTGGCCGCGGTAATGCTGCCGTCCTTGCCAAAGGCTGGCTTGAGAGCAGGAATACGCTCGATCCTGGCACTCAGGGGCTGCTCGTCTTCACTCACCCGTACGTCGCCCTGGCGGGTGCTCAGGGTGACGGGCACGATCTCGTCGGCCAGCAGCCCTGTGGCCATGGCATGCTGCGCGCGGCGCAGCGATTCGATGGCATAGGCATCCATGGCTTCGCGGGTGATGCCATGGCTATCAGCGGTTTCCTGAGCGAAAGAGCCCATCAGACGGCCCGTGCGGGCATCCTCCAGGCCATCGAAGAACATGTGGTCCTTGACCTCGCCATGGCCCATGCGCAGGCCTCCACGGGCCTTCGGCAGGAGGTACGGGGCGTTGGACATGCTTTCCATGCCGCCGGCGATCATCACCTCGTTGCTGCCAGCCTTGATCAGATCGTGGGCCAGCATCACGGCTTTCATGCCCGAGCCACAAAGCTTGTTGAGGGTGGTGCAGCCTGTGGCACTGGGCAGCCCGGCGGCCAGGGATGCCTGGCGGGCCGGCCCCTGCTTGAGCCCCGCGGGCAGAACGCAGCCCATGATCACTTCCTGCACATCGGCCGGCGCTATACCTGCCTTGGCTACCGCGGCGCGAATCGCCGCAGCCCCCAGTTCAACGGCGCTGAGTGTCGACAGGCTGCCCTGAAAACCACCCATGGGCGTACGAGCGCCGCTGACGATGACGATCTCTGACATGCTCTACCTCGTTCTAGTTGGTTATGGCGAAACCTGCATGGCGGTTCCAGCATGACGGCAGAATCATCCTTTCGGCTGATTGAACGGGCGCGCGCCCGCGCTACCGTCGGCCAGAGTGCCAAGACACTCAGGCTTCGCTACCAACAATAGTCCAGAACAGGTGAGCCCATGCTGCAGACCCGCATCATTCCTCCCGCTGCCAATGCCCATCAATACCCACTGCTGATCAAGCACCTGCTGCTCTCCGGCTGTCGCTACGAGAAAACCCGCGAGATCGTCTACCGGGACACCCTGCGCTACAGCTACGCGACCTTCGCCGAGCGGGTGGCTCGCCTGGCCAACGTGCTTGCTCAGGCAGGGGTCAAGGCCGGGGACACGGTAGCGGTCATGGACTGGGACAGCCATCGTTATCTGGAGTGCATGTTCGCGGTGCCGATGATCGGTGCGGTGCTGCATACCATCAACATCCGTCTGTCACCCGAGCAGATCCTTTACACCATGAACCACGCCGATGACCGTTTCGTGCTGGTCAACAGTGATTTCGTGGCGCTTTATCAGGGCATTGCCGATCAGCTCACCGGTGTCACCGGTACGCTGCTGCTGACCGACGCTGACGATTGCCGTGCAGCGCTTCCCAACCTGCTCGGCGAGTACGAGAGCCTGCTCGCGGCAGCCAGCCCGGTATACGAGTTCGTCGACTTCGACGAGAACTCCGTGGCCACCACCTTCTACACCACGGGGACCACCGGCAACCCCAAGGGCGTGTACTTCACCCATCGGCAACTGGTGCTGCACACCCTGTCCATGGCCTGCACGGTCGGCAGCCTGGACAGCATCCGCCTGATGGGCAGCGACGATGTCTACATGCCGATCACGCCGATGTTCCACGTGCATGCCTGGGGCGTGCCCTATGTCGCCACCCTGCTGGGGGTCAAGCAGGTCTATCCGGGGCGTTACGAGCCGGAAATGCTCTGCAAGCTGATCAAGGGCGAGCGGGTGACCTTCTCCCACTGCGTGCCGACCATCCTGCAGATGCTGCTCGGCGCCCCGGGCGCCCAGGGATACGATTTCAAGGGGTTGAAGATCATCATCGGGGGCAGCGCCCTGAATCGCACCCTCTACGATGCGGCCAAGGCCAGCGGCATTCAGCTCACGGCAGCCTATGGCATGTCGGAAACCTGCCCGCTGATTTCCTGTGGTTACCTCAACGAGGAGTTGCTGGCGGGCAGTGAGGACGAGCGCATCACCTACCGCATCAAGGCGGGTATTCCAGTCCCACTGGTCGAGGCGGCGATCATGGACGCCGACGGCCAGCAGTTACCAGCCGATGGCGAAACCCAGGGTGAACTGGTGTTGCGCTCCCCCTGGCTGACCCAGGGCTATTACCGCGAACCGGACAAGAGCGAGGAGCTGTGGGCTCATGGCTGGCTGCACACCGGCGATGTGGCGACTCTGGACGCCATGGGCTTCATCGAGATTCGTGACCGCATCAAGGATGTGATCAAGACCGGTGGCGAGTGGATATCTTCCCTGGAACTGGAAGACCTGATCAGCCGTCATCCCGCAGTGCGTGAAGTCGCGGTGGTTGGCGTGGCCGATCCGCAGTGGGGCGAGCGCCCGTTCGCATTGGTGGTGGCGAAGGAGGGGCAGGAGATGGACGCGAGGATTCTCAAGGAGCACCTCAAGCCTTTCGTCGAGCAGGGCCACATCAACAAGTGGGCGATTCCCACTCAGATCGCCCTTGTTACCGAAGTTCCCAAGACCAGTGTGGGCAAGCTGGACAAAAAGCGCATTCGCGTCGACATCGTGCAGTGGCAGGCGGCAGGAAGTGGGTTTCTGTCGACCCTGTAAGGCACGAATTTCAACGGCGAAAATGTGACTGATCAGTCAAACAAGCGTTTGGCTTGCTAATTGCTGGATTCGAGCCATTCTTGGCTTGTCACGGATGGGACTGATCCGTCGAAACCTGCGAGCCAGAGTGTCTCGAGCACTGTAAATCACTCTTTCGGGTGATCACCCGGCAAGGCTCGCTGGCTATAGTCAATCAGCCATAACAAAAACAAATGGAGTAGCGTCGATGACCAACACAACAAGGCCGTTCTGGCGTCTGGCAAAACTGCCGCTGGCCGTCAGCCTCGCATCAGCTCTCGCCAGCCCGGCATTCGCCGTCAATTTCAATATCGGGGAGATCGAAGGGCAATTCGATTCGTCGCTGTCGGTAGGGGCCAGTTGGTCGACGTCCAAAGCTGACAAGAATCTGATCGGTGTCAACAACGGTGGTTACGGGCTTTCGCAAACCACTGACGATGGCCGGTTGAACTTCAAGCGTGGCGAGACCTTCTCGAAGATCTTCAAAGGTATCCACGATCTCGAACTCAAGTATGGGGATACTGGTGTTTTCGTACGTGGCAAGTATTGGTACGACTTCGAACTCAAGGACGAGGGTCGCGAGTTCAAGGACATCAGTGATTCCAACCGCAAGGAAGGCGCCAAGTCTTCTGGCGGCGAGCTGCTCGATGCATTCGTCTACCACAATTACAGCATCGCCGATCAGCCCGGTACCGTGCGTCTGGGCAAGCAGGTAGTCAGCTGGGGCGAAAGTACCTTCATCCAGAACAGCATCAATGCGATCAACCCGGTAGACGTCGCTGCGTTCCGCCGTCCCGGTGCCGAGGTCAAGGAGGGGCTGATTCCGGTCAACATGTTCTACGTGTCGCAAAGCCTGACCGATAATCTGTCTGCGGAGTTCTTCTATCAGCTGGAGTGGGACCAGACCGTCGTCGACAACTGCGGCACCTTCTTCTCGCAGCCTGACGTTTACGCGGATGGCTGTAGCGACAACCTGGCCGTTCTCAGTCCTGCCCTCGGGTCGCTGTCAGGGTTCGGTGCCGCGGCTGGCGCAGGCTATCGCACCACCTCCGAAGGGGTGATCGTTCCTCGCGGTGCCGACAGAGATGCCCGTGACGATGGTCAGTTCGGCCTCGCGCTGCGTTGGTACGCGCAGGAGCTGGATACCGAGTTCGGTGCCTATTTCATGAATTATCACAGCCGTGCGCCGATCTTCAGCGGACAGGCAGCTTCCGCGGCAACAGTAGCTGCTGCACGGTCAGCGCCTACCGGGCTGGCTACTTCATTGATATCGGCCCGCTGTGCGACGCTCGGGGCTACATGCGCCACGCCAGGAGGGTTGGCCGCGGTCAGGAATGCCGTGCTTTCCAGCGCCCAATTCCAGACTGCCGCTACAGGTCTGGCGTCTGCTGCGATTGCGGGCAATAGCCGTTACTTTATCGAATACCCTGAAGATATCCGTCTTTATGGGTTGAGCTTCTCCACCACGTTGCCGACAGGCACCGCTTGGAGTGGTGAAATCAGTTACCGGCCGAATGCCCCCGTACAAATCAACTCGACCGACATTCTCTTTGGTGGTTTGACCCTTATCGACCCATCCGTATCGCCGATCCAGGCAGTCGCGGGGCAGGACAGTCACGGTTACCGCCGCAAGGAAATCACCCAGCTGCAAACCACGTTCACTCACTTCTTCGACCAGGTCATGGGTGCAGCCCGTATGACCGTCGTCGGTGAAGTCGGCTGGACGCACGTCGGCGGCCTGGAGAGTGTTTCGGAAATCCGCTACGGCCGCGATCCCGTATTCGGCCCAGGCCCATTGGCGGGCGGGCGTTGCCAGTCGCTCAACGCTAGCACCATCGGTGCAGGCGATGCGCGGAACGTCAGCCGCTACTGCGAAAACGATGGTTTCACCACCTCCGATTCGTGGGGCTATCGCATGCGGGCCATCTGGGATTACAACGATGCATTCGCCGGCGTGAACCTCAAGCCCAACGTGGCCTGGTCCCATGACGTGAAGGGTTATTCCCCAGGCCCAGGTGCCAACTTCGAAGAAGGCCGCAAGGCCGTCAGCCTGGGCGTCGATGCCGAGTACCAGAACACCTACACGGCCAGCCTCGCCTACACCAACTTCTTCGGTGGTGACTATAGCGTGCAGGACGATCGCGACTTCGTCGCCCTCAGCTTCGGCATGAACTTCTAAGCGCCCGTATTCATAGGAAAATGCATTTATGAACACAACGAAAAGACTGTTGCAGACCGGCGCTCTGACCTTGTCGCTGCTGGCCTGCAGCGTGATGGCGGCGGTATCTTCGGATGAGGCCGCCAAGCTGGGTAATACCCTGACGCCGATTGGTGCGGAGAAAGCAGGCAATGCCGATGGCAGCATTCCAGCATGGACCGGTGGTTTGCCGATCAATGCCGGGGCTGTGGATGGTGGTGGTTTCCTGGCCGATCCATTCCCCAACGAGAAGCCGCTGTTCACCATCACCGCGCAGAACGTCGAGCAGTACAAGGACAAGCTCACGCCGGGCCAGTACGCGATGTTCAAGCGTTACCCGGAAACCTACCGGATGCCGGTATTCCCAACCCACCGTACGGCGAATCTGCCGGATAACATCATTGCGGCAGCCAAACTCAATGCCACCAACACCAAGCTGATTCAGGGTGGTGAAGGCCTGGAGAATTTCCAGCTGGCCAACCCCTTCCCGATTCCCAAGGACGGTCTGGAAGCGATCTGGAACCACATCACCCGCTACCGTGGCGCCAGCGTTCGACGCCACGTCGTACAGGTGACGCCGCAGGCCAATGGCTCGTTCAGCCCGGTCAGCCTGGAAGAGGAGTTCGCCTTCCGCGGGATGATGAAGGACGTCGATACCAGCAAACCCAGCAATATCCTGTTCTACTTCAAGCAGCGGGTAACGGCGCCTTCGCGCCTGGCCGGCAACGTGCTGCTGGTGCATGAGACGATCGATCAGGTGAAGGAGCCGCGCATGGCGTGGTTGTACAACGCCGGTCAGCGCCGCGTGCGTCGTGCGCCGCAGGTGTCCTACGATGGCCCGGGTACCGCAGCCGATGGCCTGCGTACCTCGGATAACCTGGACATGTACAACGGTTCGCCGGATCGCTATGACTGGCAGTTGCTGGGCAAGAAGGAAATCTACATCCCCTACAACAGCTACCGCATCGATTCGCCGAAACTGAAGTACAGCGATATCGTCAAGGCTGGGCACTTGAACCCGGATCTGACCCGTTATGAGCTGCACCGCGTCTGGCACGTGACCGCTACCCTCAAGCAGGGCGAGCGTCACATCTATGCCAAGCGTGACTTCTATCTCGACGAGGATACCTGGCAGGCCTCTGCCATCGACCACTACGACGGTCGCGGTACCCTGTGGCGTGTAGCCGAAGCCCACGCGCAGTACTACTACGACAAGCAGGTACCTTGGTACGCGGTGGAAGTCATCCACGACCTGCTGTCCGGTCGTTACCTCGCTCTGGGTCTGAAGAACGAAGAGAAGCGTGCTTACGAGTTCGACTATCCGGCCAAGGAAAGCGATTACACCCCGGCAGCCCTGCGTCAGTCCGGCGTTCGCTGATCAGCGCATGGAGGAGAGAGAACCGGCCTCAGGGCCGGTTTTTTCTTGCCTGTAGAAACGCTCGATCGTATTCGGGGGAGACCTGCGAGCCTGTGCATGCCGGACGCATCCTGAATCATCCAGAGCGGTTATGGAGGCTTCTAAAGCGCCGGGTTACCGACTAGGCTCACCAGTCACTCTGCCCACTTCGCTGCGCCGTTCAAGATTCTGCTGATGATCGACCCTTCTCCTTCACTGCGTGCCGCTCCCATCGTCGTATCGGGCGAGGGCTGCGGGCATTTCTTTCGGCCACCTCTGCCGCAGGGCTACATAAAACGGCCACGTCTCTGTGAGCGGCTGCTGCACGGCCTGGGCGGGCGTCTGCTGTTCATCGGCGCACCTGCCGGTTTCGGCAAGAGCTCCTTGGCCATCGAGTTCTGCGAAGGCCTGCCGGCAGGCTGGCAGAGCCTGTGGCTGGGGTTGGCCAGCCGCGACAGCGATCCTGGCCGCTTTCTGGAGCGGCTTCTGGCCGGGCTGCAATCCTGTTATCCCGGCCTGGCGAGCGAGGCTGCCGGCGTGCTCAAGCTGCGCCAACGTCACCAACCGTTCGCCTTCGAAGCCTGGCTGGGCGAGCTGCTCGACGAACTGGGTGAGCGCCTGGATACCGCCAGGCCGTTACTCGTCGTCCTCGACGACTACCACTTGGCGCAGGGCGCGGTACTCGACGGTTGCCTGCAGTTCCTGCTCAATCACTTGCCTGCTGGGTTGATACTTCTGGTCACCAGCCGTCAGCGCCCTGACTGGCATCTCGCGCGTCTTCGTTTGTCACGGCAACTGCTGGAACTGCAGGAGCAGGACTTGCGTCTCGACGAGCGAGAGGTCGAGACGCTGCTGCGTGAGCGGGGTGTGAGGCTGACTGCCGCCGAGCTGGCGGAATTGCGCCTGCGCAGCGAGGGCTGGGTGGCCGGTCTGCGTCTCTGGCTACTGGCGGCCGAAGAGGGTGGGGCGGTGCGTGGGCAGGCAGGTCTGCAGGGCGCTCAGGGGTTGATTCGCGACTATCTGCTCGAAGAGGTGATCGGCCGCCAGCCACAAGCGGTACAGGCATTTCTCTACGAGACGGCAGGCCAGGAACGTATCTGTGCAGAGCTGTGCGATGCCCTGCGCGATGCACGGGACAGCAGCGAAATTCTCCGTCACCTGCAGGCCCATCAGGTCTTTCTGGTGCCCCTCGACAGCCAGGGCCGCTGGTTTCGTTATCACCATCTTTTCTCCGATCTGTTGCGTGCCCGCTCTGAGCCGGCCCTGGCCAATGGTCGACATCTGCGTGCCAGCAACTGGTTCGCTGCCCAGGGTTTGATCGGCGAGGCGGTCGAGCATGCCCTGCGTGCCGGGCAGCCAGGCGTTGCCGCACAACTGGTTCAGAACCTCTCCGAGGAACAACTGCTCGGTGAGCAGGACTTCGCCGCCTTGCTGCGCTGGAAAGCCAACCTGCCGGACAGCCTGCTGGTCAGTACGCCACGGTTGATAGCCCTGTACGGCTGGGCACTGGTGCTGGCCTGCCAGCTGGATGCCGCCGAAGATCTGATCGGGCAACTGCAGCGCTTTCTGCCAGCGCCAGATGCCGAACAGCAGCGCAACCTGATCGCGCAATGGCTGGCGCTCAGCGGGGTCATCGCGCGTGGGCGGGGTGACAGTGACAGGGCCCGACGTCACTGCGAGGCGGCTTTGCAGGATCTGCCCCTGGAACGTTATGGGCAGCGGCTGCTGTGCCTGTCCACGCTGGGCAATCTGGCCATTAGTCAGAACGACATCTGGCAGGCTCGAGCGATCAACCGCAACGCCCTGGAGCTGGCGCAGCGGGTCGGCAATCCATTGTTCGAGGCCCTGGTGCATCACGACCGGGCGCGCAGCCTGCAGGCCCGCGGCGAAGTGTCCCGGGCGCTTGGCGAAGTCGAGATCGGCCTTGCCAGGTTGCGCGGCTTGCCGGGGGACGCGTACGCCACCCGGGCACGTTTACGGCTTTATGGCGGGTATCTGCTGACCGTGCGCCTGCAGCCACAGGATGCCCGTGAGCAGTTGCGCGCCGGTGTCAGCGAGGCGCGTGCCTGTCGTGACCTGGGCGTGCTGCTCGGGCATTGCTGCCTGGCCGCGCTGGACGGCCGAGAAGGCCGCTTCGCCGAAGCATTCGCCGAACTGGCCGAGGCCGAGCGGCTGATGCACATGTGGGATGTGCCGGCGGTGTATTACCTGGCGATCATCACCCTGAGCAAATGCGAACTCTGGCTGCTTCAGGGCCAGACCGAGCTGGCTGCGGTCTGGCTGCAGCGCCTGGCCGAAACCTACGGTGGAGAACAGGCTGCGGCAGCGCCGGAGTTCCAGCCTCAGTTGCACCTGCACATCGCCTTGCTGCAAGGCGTTCTGGCGACCACCCAGGGCCGTGCAGAGGCGGCCGAGCGATTCTTTTCCGGGCTGGCGAAAACCGGCATCGATAGCCTGCCAGGGACGACGGCACGGGTGCAGATGATCCTGCTGTTGCGGCGTGCCGGCCGCGAGCATGAGGCACGCATGCAACTGCGAGGTTGTGTGCAGGCATTGGCAGGTGGTGCGCTGCTGCCGTTTCGGCAACTGCTGGAACAGGAACCGCAATGGCTTGGCGAGCGCCTGCGCGAGTACCCGAACTGCCCGCTGTGCCTGTCGCTGCTGGAGCAGTTGCCCGCTGCGGTGGTTCTGCCCACCGCGTGTTGCGAAGGGCTGAGCACTCGCGAGCTGGCGGTACTGCAACTGATCGCGCAGGGGTGTTCCAACCAGCAGATCAGCGAGCGGCTGTTCATTTCCCTGCACACGGTGAAAACCCACGCACGCCATATCAATGGCAAGCTCAACGTGCAGCGCCGCACCGAGGCCGTGGCCCGAGCACAGGTGCTGGGGCTGCTGAATTCCTGACCACCGGCTGCAAGCGTGAAGCCCCGCTTTACGGCTAGAATCCGCCCTTGGCCCGCCACCCGCTTTACAGGAACGCCCATGCAAGCTTCACGACCTAGCCTGATCCGCGAAACCTTCCCCGTCGGCCCGTTGCAGTGCAACTGCACGATCATCGGTGATCCTTTGACCGGCAAGGCCATAGTCGTCGATCCGGGCGGCAATCCGGAGTTGATCATGGCGCGCCTGGAAGTGCTGGGCCTGAAAGTGGTGAGCATCATCCATACCCATGCGCACCTCGATCACTTTCTCGCCTCCGGACAGATGAAAGAAAAGACCGGTGCAACCCTGCACCTGCACAAGGACGATCAGTTTCTCTGGGACAACCTGGAGATGCAGTGCCAGATGTTCGGCGTGCCCTACACGCCCGTACCTGCGCCTGACCAGTGGCTGGCCGATGACGAGGCGCTCGCCTGCGGCTGTGGCGTGGCGCTGCATACGCCGGGTCATACACCGGGTTCGATGAGCTTCTGGTTTCCGGAGGCCAAGTTGCTGATTGCCGGCGATACGCTGTTTCGCCGGGGCATCGGGCGGACCGATCTGTGGGGCGGTGACTATGCCACCATCGAACGCTCGATCAAGCAGCGATTGTATCGCCTGGACGAGGAGGCGACCGTGGTCACCGGCCATGGCGCGGACACCCGGCTGGGCGACGAGATGCGCGAGAACCCCTTCGTGCGGGCTTGAAAAACAAGTCGTTACAGATTTTTCCCTTTGCAGTTGTTAGGCTGCGTCAGGAACTTGGCGCTTTTCCGTGGTTCGAAGCCGCGGGCCAAGCCTGACATCTACACGCAACGACACAAGGGAATCATCATGAACAACTGCCGCTCTCTGATGGCTGCTATCGCTGTATTGGCCATTCTCTCCGGCTGTACGGCCAACCCCTATACCGGCGAAAGCCAGGCCGGCAAGGCTGGGATCTATGGCGGCGTTGGTGCCCTGGCAGGCGCTGCTGTCGGTGCCGCGACCTCGAGCAAGAAGGATCGCAAGAAAGGTGCGCTGATCGGAGCTGCCGTCGGTGGCGCGGCGGGCGGTGGCTACGGTTACTACGTCGATACTCAGGAAGCCAAGCTGCGTCAGCAGTTGCAAGGCACAGGCGTTCAGGTGCAGCGCAACGGCAACGACCTGACGCTGATCATGCCGGGCAATATCACGTTCGCCAGCAACTCGGCGGACATTTCCAGCAGCTTCTACCCGACGCTGAATTCGCTGGTGCTGACCTTCAAGGAATTCAACAAGAACGGCGTGAATATCGTCGGTCATACCGATAGCACCGGTTCTGCCGATCTCAACCAGAACCTGTCTACCCGCCGTGCCCAGAGCGTTGCCTCGTACCTGTCGGCCAATGGTGTCGACTCGTCGCGCATCTCCTCTTACGGAGCCGGCCCCAACCAGCCTATCGCCAGCAATGCCAATGAAGCTGGCCGCGCGCAGAATCGCCGGGTGGAGATCAATCTGCGTCCGCTGTAAGAACCCAAGGCTCATCAGAAACCCCGCCCCGGCGGGGTTTTTTGATGCCTGTGATTCTGCAGGCTGGCACGTGGCTATGTGGCCGGGCAAGGCTAGACTGGTGAGAGGAATGGTCGAACCCGGCGCGAGCTTGTCGATGCCGTCAGGCGTCGAAGCTCGCTGCGGGACGCAGTCATGGGCATGGAGGTAGGTGTGCAGGATCAGGATAAGACGCTGGGAATCCTCGTCGTCGATGACCGCTGGGACAACCTGGAGGACATGCAGGAGCTGCTGGAGGATATTGGCCGGCCGGTGCACTGCCTCGACTCCGGCGCCAAGGCCCTGGAATTTCTGGCACAGGGGCAGGTGGGGCTGGTGCTGCTCGATGTGCAGATGCCACGCATGGACGGTTTCGAGGTGGCGCGACGCATGCGCGATGATCCGCGTACGCGCTTCACACCGATCATCTTCATCTCCGGGATGATCCAGACCGATGACGTCCTCAGTCAGGGCTACGGCGCCGGTGCGGTGGATTTCATTTCCAAGCCGGTGCAGCCGGCGATCCTGCTGCACAAGGTGCGCGCGCTGCTCGAGCGTGAGCAGTATCGCAGCGGCCTGTTGCGCCTCAGCCAGCAACTGGAGCGCGAGCGCGCCTTCAATGCTTCGATTCTCGACAACACCGCCGAAGGCATCATGGTGGTGGGCGACGATGGGCGCGTGCGCTTCGCTAACCCGGCGATCGCCAGAATGCTCGGTTGTCAGGACGCCGAGCTGGCCGGCAGCGAGCTGCTGACCTGGATCGATACGCCCCGCGAGGAACGCTGGCAAGCGTCGAGCTTCTACCAGCATTGGCTGCGTCGGGAGAACCTGCGTCTGCACGATGCCAACCTGCGTACCCGGGATGGACAGCGTGTGCCGGTAGCGCTGTCTTGCTCGCCGCTGCCCGATGAGCAGAACGCGATGATTCTGCTTGCGCTGGACATGTCGGTGGTTCGCGACCTGCATCAACAGCTCGAGTCGCTGGCCATCACGGATGCGCTGACGGGATTACTCAACCGGCGCGGTTTTCTTCAGGAGCTGCAGGCTGCGATCTCGCGCAACGAGCGCACCGGTCAGAAGGCCGCGTTGCTCTACCTCGATCTGGATGGCTTCAAGCACATCAACGACACCCTGGGGCACGAGATGGGCGATCAGGTACTGCGCTGGGTCAGTGTGCAGCTCAAGACCTGCCTGAGGCCCTACGACCATCTGGCGCGCATCGGGGGCGACGAGTTCACGGTGATCATCGACAGCCTGGGCAGTCCGGCCGATGCCGCGTCAGTGGCGGAGAAACTGATCGAGCAGGTATCCAGTGAGCAGCGTTTCCAGGGCGAGTCGTTCAGTCTGGGCGTCAGCATCGGTATCGCCTTGCTGCCCGCCGATGGCAATACCATCGAAGAGGTGCTGCGCGCCGCCGATACCGCGATGTACGCGGCCAAGCGCGGCGGGCGGCGGCAGTTCTGCTTTTACGGTGCCGAGCTGCAGCCGCTGAGCTGACGGCTCAGGGATGCTGCTGGTGCAGCCGTTCCAGCTGGACGTCCTTGTCGTGCCAGAGCGCGTTGATCCATTGCTGGAATTCCTTGCGATAGGCTTCGTCCTGATCATAGGCGCGACCGATGAAGTGCGTGGGGATCGGTAGCTGCTCGATGAGTACCACCACGTCTTCCAGCTGGCCACTCAGCAGCGCCCAGAATCCTGGGCTGCCCTTGGGATAATGCAGGGTGACGTTGATGATGCCGTGCAATTGCTCGCCCATGGCATCGAGTACGAAGGCCAGGCCACCCGCCTTGGGCTTCAACAGATAACGGTAGGGGGACTGCTGTTCTCGGTGCTTGGCCGGCGTCAGCCGCGTGCCTTCGACGAAGTTGAAGATGCCGACAGGGTTGTGTCGGAATTTGGTGCAGGTACGCCGGGTGGTCTGCAGGTCCTTGCCTTTCTTCTCCGGGTGCCTGGCCAGGTATTCCTTGGAGTAGCGCTTCATGAACGGGAAACCCAGCGCCCACCAGCACAGCCCGATTACCGGTACCCAGATCAACTCCTGCTTGAGGAAGAACTTCAGCGGGCGGATTCGTCTGTTGAACAGGTACTGCAGCACCAGAATATCTACCCAGCTCTGATGGTTGCTGGTCACCAGGTAGGAGTGCTGATAGTCGAAGCCCTGTGCCCCCTCGACGTGCCAGCGGGTGTTGCCCAGCACCTGCATCCAGACCTTGTTGCAGCTGATCCAGCCTTCCTGGATGAAGGCCATCGACCGGTCGCAGGCCCGCTGTACGACAGCCAATGGCAGGAGGATGCGCAGCAGGGTGACGGCAAACAAAGGCCAGCACCAGAACAGCGTGTTGACGGCTAGCAGGACACTGCCCAGCAGACCGAGCAGGGGGGCAGGCAGAAAATGCAGCATGGATGCGCGGACCTCGTGCAGGTTGAGCCGCGGCCATGGCTCGGCGGCAATTGCCGCACAGGTTAACGATTGGTGATGGAACTGCAAGCCGATCCGAGCGCGAACCGCATTGGCTGCGCTCGAACTGGCGGAGCCTCACTGGCGCATGTTGGCGGCCTGAATCGCGGTGAGCGCGATGGTGAAGACGATATCGTCGACCAGCGCTCCGCGGGACAGGTCGTTCACCGGCTTGCGCAGGCCCTGCAGCATGGGGCCGACGCTGATGCAGTCGGCGCTGCGTTGAACGGCCTTGTAAGTGGTGTTGCCGGTATTCAGGTCCGGGAATATGAACACCGTGGCGCGGCCGGCCACCGGGCTGTTGGGCGCCTTCTGCCGGCCCACGCTTTCGATGGCGGCGGCGTCGTACTGCAAGGGGCCATCGAGGAGCAGATCCGGGTTGGCCTTGCGCGCCAGACGGGTCGCCTCGCGGACCTTCTCCACTTCCTCACCGCTGCCGGAGTCGCCGGTGGAGTAGCTGAGCATGGCCACGCGCGGTGGAATACCGAAGGCCTGTGCCGAACTGGCGCTCTGCAGGGCGATTTCGGCCAGTTGTTCTGCGTTGGGGTCCGGATTGACCGCGCAATCACCGTAGACCAGAACCTGATCAGGCAGCAGCATGAAGAACACCGAAGACACCAAGTTGTAGCCCGGTGCGGTCTTGATCAACTGCAGCGCCGGGCGGATGGTATTGGCCGTTGTGTGCACCGCGCCGGACACCAGGCCGTCGACCTCGTCCAGGGCCAGCATCATGGTACCCAGCACCACGGTGTCTTCGAGCTGAGCGCTGGCCATGGGGGCGTTGAGGCCCTTGCCCTTACGCAGCTCGACCATCGGCTCAACATAACGCTCGCGGATCAGATCCGGGTCGAGAATCTCCAGGCCCGGTGGCAGCTCGATGCCCTGAGCCTGCGCCACTGCATGCACTTCTTCGGGTTTGGCCAGCAGCACGCAGCGGGCGATGCCGCGTGCCTGACAGATGGCCGCGGCCTGCACGGTGCGCGGCTCGGCGCCTTCGGGCAGGACGATGCGCTTGTTGGCTGCCTTGGCCTGTTGCACCAGCTGGTAGCGAAACGCGGGGGGCGACAGGCGCAGTTCACGGGGGCTGCCGCAGCGGGCGGCAAGCCAGTCGTGGTCGAGGTGGCTGGCTACGAAGTCGGCGACCTTCTCGGCACGCTCCTTGTCGTCGACCGGAATTTCCTTGTTCAGCCGGTTGAGGTTGGTGGCGGTATCGTAGGAGCCGGTACTTACGGTCATCACCGGCAGGCCGCTCTGCAGCGCGCCACGGCATAGCTCCATGATGCGCGGGTCAGGGGCGAAGTCACTGCACAGCAAC
The DNA here is from genome assembly GCF_013408425.1 of Pseudomonas flavescens. Classification (NCBI taxonomy): domain Bacteria; kingdom Pseudomonadati; phylum Pseudomonadota; class Gammaproteobacteria; order Pseudomonadales; family Pseudomonadaceae; genus Phytopseudomonas; species Phytopseudomonas flavescens. The sequence continues at coordinate 189,664 of NZ_JACBYV010000001.1, forward strand.
AGGCCGGCCAGTGGCATGCCGTTCATGGCCGCCAGGCTGGCCGCGAGAATGATGTCGTCGCGATCGCCTGGCGTCACCACCAGCGTGCCGGGCTTGAGCAACTGTACGGTGTTGGCCACGGCGCGGGCGCAGAGCACGATTTTCAGCATGCGGCGCTGTTCGTAGTCACCGGCGTTCAGCACACGGGCGCCGAGCAGTTCGGCGATATCGCGGGTGCGCGGTGCATTCAATTCGTCGAGCCAGGGAATGCAGCCGAGCAGGCGGAATTCCGGATGACGCAGCAGCGAGGAGTGCTCGCGCAGGCGTGCAGCGAACGCTTCCAGACCGTCGTCACTGCGGATCTTGTTGAGGATCACCCCGAGTACTTTGGGGTCTTTCGGCCCGCCGAACTGCTGGGCCTGGATTTCCACGCGGTCGCACAGCTCGCTGAGGCTTTCCTGCTCTGGGGCGGAGACCAGAATCACGTCGGCATCCAGGCTCTTGGCCAGATGGAAGTTGACCCGTGCCGCGTAGCTGGCCTGGCGGGTTGGCACCATGCCTTCGACGATCACCACGTCCTTGTCCTTGGCGGCCTCCTGATAGAGGCTGATGATTTCCTCGAGCAACTCGTCCAGGTCGCCATCGCCCAGGCGGCGCTCGACGTGAGCGAGCGCCAGCGGCTTGGGCGAGTGCAGGCCATGGGTGCGAGCGACCAGTTCGCTGGAGCGCTCGGGACCGGCGTCGCCCTGGTGTGGCTGGGCGATCGGCTTGAAGAAACCGACCTTGAGACCGGCCCTTTCAAGGGCGCCTACCAGGCCCAGGCTGATGGAGGTGAGGCCGACCCCGAAGCCGGTCGGGGAAATGAAGAAGGTGTGCATGGGGTTCTCCGTGTCAGTCGAGCAGCGCCAGTGTGTCGAGGGCGATCTGTCGCTCTTCGTTGGTGGGCACCACCAGCACCCGAATATGGTCTTGCGCATGGATAGGCCCGCTGACGCCACGCAGGCAGCGCGCGTTGGCCGTGGCGTCCAGTTTCAGGCCGAGCAGGCTCAGGTGGGCGACCGTCTTGCTGCGGATCAGTGGCGAGTTTTCGCCGATGCCGCCGGTGAAGATCAGCCCGTCCAGACGCGGCAGGGCGCAGCTCATGGCCGCCAGGGATTTGGCCAGCCGGTAGCAGAACACCTCGATGGCCAGGGTCGCGCCGGCATGCCCTTCTTCACGGGCCTGTTCGAGGCTGCGCATGTCGTTGGAGAGGCCGGACAGACCGAGCAGGCCGCTGTCGTGGTTGAGCATGCGATCGATCTGCTCCAGGCTCCAGCCCAGGGTGCGCGAGAGGTGGCTGTGCAGGTTGGGGTCAACGTCACCGCTGCGGGTGCCCATCACCAGCCCCTCCAGTGGGGTCAGCCCCATGCTGGTATCGCGGCTCTGGCCGTTGACCACGGCGCAGGTCGAACAGCCATTGCCCAGGTGGGCGACCAGCCATGCGCTGTCGTCGATGGGCAGGCCGGTCAGCTCGGCAGCGCGGGCGCTGACGAAGCGGTGGCTGGTGCCGTGGAAACCGTAGCGGCGTACGCCGTGGTCGCGGTACAGATGTTCCGGCACGGCGTAGCGGTAGGCATGCTCGGGCAGGCTCTGGTGAAAGGCGGTGTCGAACACCGCGACCTGAGGCAGTTGTGGGTACAGCGCCAGCGCGGCTTCGATGCCTAGCAGGCCCGCAGGGTTGTGCAGTGGCGCCAGGGGTGCCACCGCACGGATCGCCGCGATCACTTCATCGTCCAAGCGCTGGGCGCTGGTGAAGTGTTCGCCACCATGCACCACCCGGTGGCCGATGCCATGCAGATGGCCGCCGGTGGCTTCCTGCACCCGCGCAAGCAGGTGGGCGAGGGCTGCACGGTGATCGTCACCGGCAATCGCCTGACTGTGCTTGATGCCATCGCGCTGCCAGTGCAGAACGGCATCTGCGCTACCGAGACGTTCGGCCAGGCCGCTGATGGCGAACTGGGTCTGGTCGGGATCGACCAGCGCGAACTTGATGGAGGAGCTACCGCAGTTGATCACCAGAATATTGCGTGCGGGCATTCAGAAGTCCTTAGGCGTTTCGGCTAGCGCTGCGACACACCAGCCACAGGTGAAGTTCGTGCCGATACGTGTGCGCCGTTGCACGGCATCGAGCACCCAGGCGCGATTTTGCCAGGGAGGCTGATGGCGCAGGTGTTGAGTATGGCCACAAGATAAGACAGCCACCCAGTGACCGTCATGATCCTGCTCAAAACCGACCAGGGTAATGCCCGATGCGGCCCGCCCGTCTGGGGTTGGGTCGCTTTCGCATCGTCCCTTGGTTACAATCTCACGTTCATTTTCCTCGAGCAAAAGGTTCGCCCCATGCAGATCGCCGCCAACAAGGCCGTTTCCATCGACTATACCCTGACCAACGATGCCGGTGAGGTAATCGATAGTTCCGCTGGCGGCGCGCCGCTGGTTTACCTGCACGGCGCTGGCAACATCATCGTCGGTCTCGAGAAGGCACTGGTCGGCAAGCAGGCCGGTGACGAAGTCAATGTCTCCGTCGAGCCTGAAGAAGCCTACGGCGAATACAGCGCTGAGCTGGTCGCCACCCTGAACCGCTCGATGTTCGAAGGCGTCGACGAACTGGAGGTCGGCATGCAGTTCCACGCATCCGGCCCGGACGGCGGCATGCAGATCGTCACCATCCGTGAGCTGGACGGCGACGACGTGATCGTCGACGGCAACCACCCGCTGGCCGGCCAGCGCCTGACCTTCGCGGTCAAGGTCGTCGACGTGCGTGATGCCAGCGCCGAAGAAGTCGCCCACGGTCACGTGCACGGCGAAGGTGGTCACCACCACTGATCCGTATGTCGGCAGTCGATCTTTCGCTGCTGGCCGCTGGTCACCCCTGACTGCTAAGCTGCAGTCACGAAAAGGCGCCTTTTTCGGCGCCTTTTTCGTCTCTTCTTCATCCGTATTAGCGTTACCCGGAGCACACCATGAGCGCCTTTCACGACCTGACACTGCACGCACTGGATGGCCAGGAGCTGCCTTTGGCTCCGCTCAAGGGCAAAGTCGTGCTGGTGGTCAATGTGGCCTCGAAGTGCGGGCTTACGCCGCAGTATGCGGGGCTGGAGCGCTTGCAGCAGGCGTATGCAGCCCAGGGTTTCAGTGTACTGGGTGTGCCGTGCAATCAGTTCGCGGGCCAGGAGCCGGACAGTGAGTCGGCGATCGCGCAGTTCTGCAGCCTGAACTACGGGGTCACCTTCCCGCTGAGCAGCAAGCTCGAAGTCAACGGCAGTAGCCGCCATCCCCTGTATCGACTGCTGGCCGGCGAGGGCGCCGAGTTTCCCGGTGACATCACCTGGAACTTCGAGAAGTTTCTGGTCGGCCAGGATGGTCGCGTGCTGGCGCGCTTCTCGCCGCGCACCGCTCCGGATGATCCTGCCCTGATCCAGGCCATCGAGAAAGCGCTGGCCTGAATGACACAGGCCGCCGATCAGGCGGCCTGTCTCGTATGCGGCCCCAGCTTGGGCTGGCTTAATGCGCCCGCTTCGTCTCGATCGCTACCGCGGCGGTACGCGCAGCGCTTTGCCTGTCGTTGCCATGGATCGCGCCGTGCAGGTGGTTTTCGAACTCTTCGATGATCGATGCCCAGCTCTGTCTGGCCGCGTGCCGGCGCGCATTGAGACGCACCCGGCGCAGGTTCTCCCTGTCTTCGATCAACCAATTGGCGGCTTCGATGAAGGTACGCTGGTCATCGGCGCTGGCCAGCATGCCGGAGTGGCCGTGCTCGACGTGTTGAGCGGCTGCCGCTTGATCGAAGGCGACTACCCCCAGCCCTGCTGCCATGGCCTCGAGCAACACATTGCCGAACGTCTCGGAGAGGCTGGGAAACAGGAACAGATCGCCGCTGGCGTAGTGCTCGGCCAGGGTTTCGCCACGCTGTATGCCGCAGAACAGCGCATCCGGCAGTTGCCGCTGCAGGCTGTCGCGCTGCGGGCCGTCACCCACCACGATCAGCTTGAGCCGCTGCCCTGCACGTTGTCGCTGCAGGGCCTGGAAGGTGCTCACCAGCAGATCCAGATTCTTTTCCGCAGCCAGCCGGCCGACGTGCAGCACGGCGATATCCTGCTCATCGAGGCCCCAGCTGCGGCGTAATTCGTCACTGCGCCGGGCCGGGTTGAACAGGTTGGCATCGACGCCACGGGCAAGCAGCTCCAGGCGCTCGAAACCGCGACGCTGCAGTTCGCAGCGCTGGCTGAGGCTAGGCACCAGGGTCATGCGTGAGGCGTTGTGAAACCAGCGCAGGTAGTTGGTCAGCAGCCGGGTCAGCAAGGTGATGCCGTAATGCCCGGTGTATTGCTGAAAGTTGGTGTGAAAGCCGCTGATCACCGGGATGCGCAGGCGCCGAGCGGCTCTCAGGGCGGACAGGCCCAGCGGCCCTTCGGTGGCGATGTAGAGCACATCCGGGCGCTGCCTGCGCCACAGGCGCAGCAGCTTGTGACGTGCCGACTGGCCCCATTGCAGGCCCCGGTAGCCGGGTAGCGGCCAGCCGCGGGTGAGCAGCAGGTCGTCATCGTTGATCGCGGTTGCATCGGCGGCCTGTCGGGGCCGGATCAGTTGCAGGCGATGACCGCGCGCGCGCAGCCCGGTGACCAGATGGCCGAGGGTATTGGCCACCCCATTGATTTCCGGGCTGAAGGTTTCGCTGACCAGGGCGATGAATAGCGGGGGAGTGCTCATGACAGCAGTCTGGGCCGCTGTCATGTAGCGTTTGTGACATCAGTGTGGCGTTTTCGTGACAGCCCGCGCGCCATCGCTGACGCCGCCCTCGCGCACCCAGAACAGGGTCGCGCCTGCAACGGCGGCGGGCATCATCAGGATATTGACGAAGGGAATCAGCAGCGCGGCATAGGTGATGCCACCGAAACCCAGTGACTGCCAGCGTTTTTCACGCAGCCAGGCGAGCATGTCCTGCCAGCTCACCTTGTTGTTGTCCGCCGGGTAATCGATGTACTGGATGGCCATCATCCACACGCCGAACAGCAGCCACAGCGGCGCGGCCACCAGGTTGACCACCGGGATGAAGGAGAGGACCAGCAGGCCCAGCGCCCGGGGCAGGAAGTACGCCAGCTTGCGCGCCTCGCGGCCCAGGGTGCGCGGTACCATGGCAACCAGCTCGGCCCAACTGAACGGCGGGAAATTGTCCTCGCCACGTACCACCACCTCGACCTTCTCGGCGAGAAAGCCATTGAACGGTGCCGCGACGATATTGGCCAGCATGGTGAAGGTGAAGAACACCATCAGCACCACCAGAACCACGAACAGCGGCCAGAGAATGTACTGCAGGAAGCTCAGCCAGTTGGGCAGGCTCGGCATGAAGGCGTCTACCCAGCCGCTGAACTGCTGAATGGCGAAGCCGATCATCAGGCTGAACAGGAGCAGGTTGATCGCCAGGGGCAGCAGCACGAACAGTCGCAGGCCGGGGCTCAATACCAGCTTCAGGCCCTCGCTGAGGTATTGCGGGCCGGACAGCACGGGGGCGCGCATGACAATGTCTCCAGAAAATGAACGTCGCGCGACCTTACCCATTTTGCCGCCCCTGGGAAAGCGCGACGGCGTTACCACCGGCGTCATAGGCCACGGCTATGCGCGGGATTGGCAAAGGACATTTCCGTCCCTGTCCAGGTGGCCCGTAGTCTTCTCGCATCCCTTTGCGGAGCCACTTCTGGCAGATTCCTGCCCGTTGCCGAAGGCTCCCTTTCCCGGCAGATGTGCCGTGAGGAGTTTGCGATGTCCAGTGTGCGCCATGCGCGTGTGATCATTCTCGGGTCCGGCCCTGCCGGTTACAGCGCGGCGGTGTATGCCGCCCGTGCCAATCTCAGGCCACTGCTGATCACCGGGTTGCAGGCCGGCGGCCAACTGACCACTACCACGGAAGTGGACAACTGGCCCGGCGATGCCCATGGCCTGACCGGTCCGGATCTGATGCAGCGCATGCGGATCCACGCCGAGCGGTTCGAGACCGAAGTCGTCTACGACCATATCCAGGCGGTTGATCTGGCTGCGCGACCTTTCACCCTGGTTGGCGACAGCGTGTCCTACACGTGCGATGCACTGATCATCGCTACGGGAGCGAGCGCCCGTTATCTGGGGCTGGCCAGCGAGCAGGCGTTCATGGGCAAGGGCGTATCCGCCTGTGCCACGTGCGACGGTTTCTTCTACCGCAATCGCGAGGTCGCGGTGGTCGGCGGTGGCAATACGGCCGTGGAGGAAGCGTTGTACCTGGCCAATATCGCCAGTCGGGTGACGCTGATTCACCGGCGCGACGGCTTCCGGGCGGAAAAGATCCTGCAGGACAAACTGCAGGCTCGGGTTGCCGAGGGGCGCATCGTGCTGGCACTGAATGCCGAGGTGGATGAGGTGCTCGGTGATGCGTCGGGCGTTACCGGGGTGCGCTTGCGCGAGCGCGAAGGTGGCACCCGGGACTTGCAGGTGGACGGGCTGTTCGTGGCCATAGGGCACACGCCGAACACCGCACTCTTCGACGGTCAGTTGGCGCTCCGAGAGGGGTATCTGCAGGTCAATGGCGGCCGTGACGGCAATGTCACCGCCACCAGCATCGCTGGGGTATTCGCCGCCGGTGACGTAGCGGACAGCGTTTACCGGCAGGCCATTACCTCGGCGGGGGCTGGTTGCATGGCGGCTCTGGACGTGGAACGCTATCTGGATGGGCTCTGATCGTCGAAACTAGGCCGCATCGCTCCGGACGAGCGCTGAACGAAAATGCCCGTATCGATCGATACGGGCATCTTTTATCCGGCTCCGATACGGGTTTACAGATCGAAATCGTATTCGGCCAACTGCTTGTGCAGGCGTCGCTCCTCGAGAAAGTTGTCGATGATGCGTCGCTTGGTCAGGTTGGTTTTCGCCACTTCCACGGGCGCTTCGCTGTTGTCCGTTTCGTCACTGACGAAGTCGTCTTCCAGTTCCAGGTCTTCTTTGCCGTTGCTCATGCGCTTCACTCCCGGCTACAGGGGCCATTTGCCGACCTTATAAGGGCAAACGTGAAGCGAGTAAAAAAGATTTTTTCAATCGACTCATACAAGAACTGTATGAAGCCTCAATCGTCGGAGGTTTTCAGTTTGTATTCGCACAGGTCCTCGATCCGGCAACTGCCGCAGCGCGGCTTGCGCGCCTGGCAAACGTAGCGTCCGTGCAGGATCAACCAGTGGTGGGCATCGAGGAGGAAATCCCTGGGTACGAACTTCAGCAGTTTCTTCTCCACCTCCACCACATTCTTGCCTGGAGCGATGCCGGTACGATTGCTGACCCGGAAAATGTGCGTGTCCACCGCCATGGTCAACTGCCGAAAAGCGGTATTGAGCACCACGTTGGCGGTCTTGCGACCGACGCCTGGCAGCGCCTCCAGCGCTTCACGGGATTGCGGAACCTGGCTGCCGTGCAGCTCGACGAGCATGCGGCAGGTCTCGATGACGTTTTTGGCCTTGCTGTTGTACAGGCCGATGGTCTTGATGTATTCGCTGAGCCCTTCGACGCCCAGGGCCAGAATCGCTTCCGGGGTATTGGCCACCGGATAGAGTTTGGCGGTGGCCTTGTTGACCCCGACATCGGTGGCCTGAGCGGACAGAATCACCGCGATCAGCAGTTCGAAGGGTGTGCTGTAGGCCAGCTCGGTCTTCGGCTCCGGGTTGTCTTCGTGCAGGCGGCGGAAGATTTCAAGGCGTTTGGCGGCGTTCATCGTCAGGGCGGTTCACGGTAGTCGGCGCGCTCTAGGTGGCGCTGATATGCGCTTGCAGCCGGCGTTCGGCGACGGCAAGGCGTTCGAGTGCTGCATTCAGGGTGTCGCTTTCGGTGTCAGCGCTGCGTTGCAGTCTGCTCAGGTCGGCACGGGCGTAGGCCAGGTCGGTTTTCAGCTGGCGCAGTTCGGCGCTCACGCCGGCCTTGTCGACCAGTACGCGCTGGGGCGCGGGTTTGCCACAGCGCTGCTCGGCATCGTGCAGCGCCTGTTGCGCCGCGGCGTAGTCTGCCCGCAAGGTACTCAGCAGGGCGTCATCGACGCCTCGACGTTCGCCGGACTGCAGCGCTGCGCGGCGGTTGGCGACTTCGATCTTGGCCTGTTTCAGCGCCTGCTCCCCGGCATCGGATGTCTTGTCGGAGGGGGTGGGCAGTCGCTCGTCCAACTGCCGTTGTGCCTTCTCGGCTGCCTGGCGCAGTGTATCGAGCTGTCGTCGCTGGTGGGCATCGGGCGCTTCGCCAAAGGCCTTGAGTGCTTTCTGCAACTGCGCACGGCTCATCGCCGCATCGATCTTCGCCCGTTTCAACGCGCCATCGTCGCTGGCTGCCGCGACTGTGAGCGCTGATGGCACGGCGTGCTGAGCGACCTGGAGTGCCGCTGCGGCTTGCTCGCTGGCATGTTGCAGGGCATCGAGCTGCGCCGTGAACGGTGAGTCGGGGTGCATGGCCACCTGCTTGCGGATCTTCTCGTAGGCGACCTTGGCCATCGACGCTTCGATTTTCAGACGCTTGAGGCGTGCGGCCTGATCGTCATCGCTGGTGGCACGGCTAACCGCAGTTTCCGCCTGGGCGCGCGCGACCGGTGTGCTGCGTGCCGCGCGGCGGCGGGCATCGTCGCGGGCCTGGCGGGCCAGGCGTGCCTGATGGCGAGCACGAAACTGGTCGGCACGTTCGCGCTGAATGCTCGCCTGCGGCGCAGTCAGGGTGATCAGGTCGATGCAGTCCACCGGGCAGGGCGCGATGCACAGTTCGCAACCCGTGCATTCGTCGCTGATCACCGTATGCATCAGCTTGGCGGCGCCGACGATGGCATCCACCGGGCAGGCCTGGATGCATTTGGTGCAGCCGATGCACTCGGCTTCGCGGATCACCGCGATCTGCGCGGGTGTCGCCGGTAGCGCCAGTGGCAATTCCGGAACCTGCAGCAGGTTGGCCAGTGCGTGGATGGTGGCGGTGCCACCTGGCGGACACTTGTTGATCGCTTCGCCTGCAGCGATGCCCTCGGCATAAGGCTGGCAGCCCGGGTGGCCGCATTTACCGCATTGCGTCTGCGGTAGCAGGGCGTCTATGGCCGCGATGCGCAGGGCGTTGCTCATGGTCGAGGCACGCGGCGTCGCTCGCACGGGGTCTGCCCGTGGGAGCGCATGCAGGAAAGGTCGCGAGATTCGATCATGGGTGTTGCTGGTCTGGCTGAAACGTTGGCCGTGCATTATCCGGCATGCGCCGCGCCCGGTACAGCAGCACGGCGTCGCCTGGGCTGACTCAGGGCTTGTTGCGGGCGCGGCTGGCCTTGCGCCACAGCCAACGGACCAGCAGGGCCAGCGGGAACAGGATGATCACGAAGGGAATGCCGTAGCCGAGCAGCTTGAGGGCTTCCGTAGCGCCTTCGGTGGCGTTGTCGAGCATACCGCCAGCGGCTTCGCCAATACGTGCCAGGCGGCCGATCGGTTCGCCCTCGGTACTGAAACTCAGGGTCAGCAGGTTGGTGGTAAGACGGCGCTGCTGCTGGGCAGACTGCTGGGCCGCGCCCGCCAGCTGCACCTCCACCTCGGCCAGTTCCCGGGCCAGGGCGAGCATGTCGCTGACGCTGAGGTCTCCACGGGCCTGATACTGCAGCAGGGTTTTCTGCTGGCGTTCCAGGCGCTGGCGTTGCTGCTCGGTATCGTTGACGGCCTGGGCGAGGTCCTCGGCCCGGGTGTGACGGCTCTGCAGCTCGCCGCCTTCGCCGGCAAAGCCAACCAGCGGCTCGACGCCCGCCGGAGCGATGCGCACGGTAATGCTGGCTGCCTGGTAGTGGCCCTGGCTCTGCTCGATGGCCAGCAGGTCGCACTGGCCGAAGCGCTGGCTGCTGCACGCTTCACGCACGGCCGCCAGGCGCGGTTCGACCTGCTCGACGGGGAGGCGAATGCCCACGCTGTGCTCGTATGCGAGGAACGCGCCCGGCTGCGCGGTTTCACCCAATAGGGCCGCGCCATCGGGCGAGCGGCTGTCGCCGGACGGCGAGCAACCGCCGAACAACAGCAGCGAGGCGAAGAGGGCGAGCAGTGGGGGACGATTGAGAAACATCCTTGTACCTCGAGAGCTGTTGACGGTGTTGCTCCGCGCCTGCCAGGGCAGCATCAAGGCGGAGGTGGGGCGCAGTCCGATCGTTGCTCACGCTCTGCGTGGCAATGCCTCTCGGATGCACTATGTCCGATACTCAGTACATAAGGTGGATCGTGGCGCGTAGCTGAGGCTTTACCCAGCCACAATCTCGCGGTCAAAGCGGTGGATGAAAAGCGCGTCATCCACCCTATGGCCACTAACGCGCTTACTTGACGCGCTGACCCGGCTTGGCGCCGCTGTCCGGGCTGAGCAAGTAGATTTCTTCGCCGCCAGGGCCTGCAGCCAGCACCATGCCTTCCGACACGCCGAACTTCATCTTGCGTGCGGCCAGGTTGGCCACGTACAGCGTCAGGCGACCTTCGAGCTTGCTTGGGTCCGGATAAGCGCTCTTGATGCCGGAAAACACGTTGCGCTTCTCGTCACCGATATCCAGGGTGAGGCGCAGCAGCTTGTCGGCACCTTCCACGAACTCGCACTTCTCGATCAGCGCGATACGCAGGTCGACCGCCGCGAAGGCGTCGAAGGCGATTTCGGCGGCCAGCGGATCCTTCGTCAGTTCGCCATTGCCTCGGGGAGCGTCCTGCTGGGCGGCGGCGGCCAGGTCTTCCTTGGAGGCTTCGACCATGGCGTCGACCTTGGCCGCTTCGATGCGGCTGAGCAGTGGGGTGAACGGATTCAACTGATGATCGGCCAGCGGCGTGGCCAGGTCATCCCAGGCCAGCGGTGCGACGTTGAGGAAGGCTTCGGCATCGCGCGCCAGATGCGGCAGCACCGGCTTGAGGAAGATCACCAGTTGACGGAACAGGTTGACGCCCAAAGAACAGACCGCCTGCACCTCGTCGGCCTTGCCTTCCTGCTTGGCCAGCGACCATGGCGCCTTGTCGGCGATCCAGGCATTGGCCCGGTCGGCCAGGGCCATGATTTCACGCATGGCGCGAGCGAAGTCGCGGCTCTCGTAGGCTTCGGCGATGCTCGGTGCGGCGCTCTGGAAAGCATTCCACAGCTCAGGTTCGGGGTTGGCCGCTACCAGCACGCCGGCATTGCCCTTGTGGATGAAGCCGGCGCAACGGCTGGCGATGTTGACCACCTTGCCGACCAGGTCCGAATTGACCTTCTGGATGAAGTCCTCGAGGTTCAGGTCGAGATCATCGACGCCACGCCCGAGCTTGGCCGCGTAGTAGTAGCGCAGATATTCCGGGTTGAGGTGATCCAGATAGGTGCGCGCCTTGATGAAGGTGCCGCGCGACTTGGACATCTTCTGTCCGTTCACGGTCAGGTAGCCGTGCACGTTGATGGCGGTCGGTTTGCGGTAGCCGGCACCTTCGAGCATGGCAGGCCAGAACAGGGCGTGGAAGTTGACGATGTCCTTGCCGATGAAGTGATACACCTCGGCGCTGGAATCCTTCTTCCAGAACGCGTCGAAATCCAGTTCCGGGCGACGTGCGCAGAGGTTCTTGAAGCTGGCCATGTAGCCGATCGGCGCATCCAGCCAGACGTAGAAATACTTGCCCGGCTCGTCGGGAATCTCGAAGCCGAAGTAGGGTGCATCACGGCTGATGTCCCACTCGTGCAGGCCGCCATCGAGCCATTCGGCGAGCTTGTTGGCGACCGAGTCCTGCAGCGTGCCGCTACGCGTCCATTTCTGCAGCATGTCCTGGAACTGCGGCAGCTTGAAGAAGAAATGCTTGGAGTCCTTGAGCACCGGCACCGCACCGGAAATAGCCGAACGCGGGTCTTTCAGTTCGGTGGGCTCGTAGGTGGCACCGCATTTTTCGCAGTTGTCGCCGTACTGGTCGGGTGTCGCGCATTTCGGGCAGGTGCCCTTGATGAAGCGATCGGCCAGGAACATGCCTTTTTCCGGGTCGAAATACTGGGTCACCGAGCGAGTGGCAATGTGGCCATTGTCACGCAGCGCCTTGTAGATCGACTCCGACAGCTCGCGGTTTTCCGGCGAGTGGGTGGAGTGGAAGTTGTCGAACTCCACCAGGAAGTCGGCGAAGTCACCGCTGTGCTCGGCCTTGACGCCGTCGATCAGCTGTTCGGCGGTGATGCCTTCCTTTTCTGCACGCAGCATGATGGCCGAGCCGTGGGCATCGTCCGCGCAGACGTAGATGCACTGGTTGCCGCGCAGTTTCTGGTAGCGCACCCACATGTCGGTCTGGATGTACTCGAGCATGTGGCCAAGGTGGATCGAACCGTTGGCGTAGGGCAGGGCGCTGGTAACGAGAATCTGGCGAGCTTGGGACATTGTCAGGCTGTCATCGGGTGAAGGGAGGTCGGTCACTATAAAGTAACCGGGCGCGTTCCGGCCAGCGGGCAAATAGCGCTGACATCGACTTGAATTTAGAGGCGTAAGCGGGTTCCAACGGGAACCTTCCGCTCCCAGCAAGGAGATGAACCATGCCTGCAGTTTTACGTCCGCTCGCCTGTGCCACCGCTCTGGCTCTGTTGGTTGGCTGTGCCTCGAACAACCCCTACGACAACGCCGGTGGTGGCGCAGCCAGCGGCGGTGGCCACCGTACTGCCACCTACGGCGGCCTGGCGGCGCTTGCCGGTGCGGCGGTCGGCGCTGCAATCAGCCACGATGACCGCGGCAAGGGCGCGGCCATTGGTGCCGTGCTCGCCGGCGCTGCGGGTGCCGGCTACGGCTACTACGCCGACCGTCAGGAGGCCGAGCTGCGCCGCAGCATGGAGGGCACTGGTGTCGAGGTGCAGCGTCAGGGGGATGACATCAAGCTGATCATGCCCGGCAATATCACCTTCGCCACCGACTCCGCGGATATCGCGCCCAGCTTCTATGCACCGCTGAACAACCTGGCGACCTCGTTCCAGCAGTTCCAGAACAACAGCATCGAGATCGTCGGTTACACCGACAGCACCGGTTCACGTCAGCACAACATGGCGCTGTCCCAGCGTCGTGCGCAGAGCGTGACCAGCTACCTGACCGCCCAGGGCATCGACGGCAGCCGCCTGTCCAGCCGCGGTGCCGGCCCGGACCAGCCGATCGCCGACAACGCCACTGCCGATGGGCGTGCGCAAAACCGTCGCGTCGAGGTGAATCTCAAGCCGCTGCCCAGTCAGCCCGTGCAATGAGCATCGCAGGCTGGGGGCCTGCGGGTCTCCGGTCTGCATCTGGCTTGTAGCTCGGGTAGGATAGGCGTCTTTCCTGCCATCTCCGGAGCCAAGCATGAGCGCTGATATCCGCGCCGCGGTCGAAGCCGTGTTGCGCCAGTACACCGATCCCCATCTCGATCAGGATCCGCTCAGCGCCGGTTGCGTGCGCGCCATCGACGTCATGGGCGACCAGGTCAGCGTGAAGCTCGAACTGGGCTACGCTGCTGCGCTGTTCAAGCAGGGCTGGGCGCAGTTGCTGCAACTCGCCATCGAGAATATCGAAGGTGTACGCAGCGCCAGCGTAACGGTGAACTGCGTGATCGCCGCCCACAAGGCGCAGGCTCAGGTGCCGGCCCTGGCCAACGTCAAGAACGTCATCGCCGTGGCGTCCGGCAAGGGTGGGGTGGGCAAGTCCACCACCGCTGCCAACCTGGCCCTGGCATTGGCCCGCGAGGGCGCACGGGTGGGCATTCTCGATGCGGATATCTATGGGCCCAGCCAGGGCATCATGTTCGGCATTGCCGAAGGCACGCGGCCTCAGGTCCGTGAGCAGAAGTGGTTCGTGCCGCTCGAAGCCCATGGCGTGCAGGTGATGTCCATGGCTTTTCTCACCGACGACAACACCCCGGTGGTGTGGCGCGGGCCGATGGTCTCTGGCGCGTTGCTGCAGTTGGTCACCCAGACGGCCTGGGATGACCTCGATTATCTGATCATCGACATGCCGCCCGGCACTGGAGATATCCACCTGACCCTGGCGCAGAAAGTCCCGGTGGCGGGGGCGGTCATCGTCACCACGCCGCAGGATCTGGCCCTGCTCGACGCCCGCAAGGGCGTCGAGATGTTCCGCAAGGTGAACATTCCGGTGCTGGGCGTCGTGGAGAACATGGCCGTGCACATCTGTTCCAGCTGCGGCCATGCCGAGCATCTATTCGGTGAAGGGGGGGGCGAGAAGCTGGCTGCCCAGTTCGGCGTCGATCTGCTGGCCTCCATGCCACTGTCCATGGCCATTCGCATGCAGGCCGACGGCGGCAAACCGACGACCATCGCCGATCCGGAAAGCCAGATCGCCATGCTCTATCAGCAGGTAGCCCGTCAGGTCGGTGCGCGTATCGCCTCGAGTGCGGCGACGGCGCAGGTTATGCCGACCATCGTCATCGCTGACGATTGAAAACCGCTGCGCGCCCGCCTGGCGGGCGCGCAGGTAAATCGCAGGCATAAAAAAACCCCGCCGAAGCGGGGTTTTTTATAGAAAGAGCAGGTTAGATAACCTGAACTTCCTCAGCTTGCATGCCTTTCTGACCACGGGTGGCCACGAAGGAAACTTGCTGGCCTTCTTTCAGGCTCTTGAAGCCATCGCTCTGGATAGCTTTGAAGTGTACGAACAGGTCGTCACCGGATTGCGGAGTGATGAAGCCGTAGCCTTTCTCATCGTTGAACCACTTAACGGTGCCATTCTGACGATTGGACATGTGATGTCTCCTAATATCTAAATAAATAACAGCCCTGGAATAGGACCAGGCCGGGACTGAGTGCAACGAGTACTAGGAGTCGGACGATGTTTGGATCGAAATCTAGGCATCATGTAGCGATTCGCGGTGACACATGCAGCACAGTGGGGTCACCATACCCGCTTTTTTCGGGAAGTGCGAATGGTCTGTAAGTCTTTCTGCGATTTCCTTGCATTCTCCTCGTTGGCTTATAGCCGAAACGCTGTGTCAAGAGGCTTTGAACCCGAACCTTCAGCCCGGTAAGATGCGCTCACTTTTTCACCGAACAGACCTTCAGGACGGCCCCGCCATGAGCATCAAATCAGACAAGTGGATTCGCCGCATGGCCCAGGAACACGGCATGATCGAGCCGTTCGTCGAGCGCCAGGTGCGTAGCGAAGGCGGTCAGCAACTGATCTCCTACGGTGTGTCGAGCTACGGCTACGACGTGCGCTGCGCCGATGAATTCAAGGTCTTCACGAATATCAACTCCGCCACCGTCGACCCGAAGAATTTCGATGAGAAAAGCTTCGTCGATATCAAGAGTGACGTGTGCATCATCCCGCCGAACTCGTTCGCCCTGGCTCGTACCGTGGAGTTCTTCCGTATTCCTCGCAACGTGCTGACCATCTGCCTGGGCAAGAGCACCTACGCGCGCTGCGGCATCATCGTCAACGTCACGCCGCTGGAGCCGGAATGGGAAGGGCACGTGACCCTGGAGTTTTCCAACACCACCACACTGCCCGCGAAGATCTATGCCAACGAGGGCGTTGCGCAGATGCTGTTCCTCGAGTCCGACGAGGCCTGTGAGGTGTCGTACAAGGACCGTGGCGGCAAGTATCAGGGGCAGCGCGGGGTCACCCTGCCCAGGGCCTGATACGGCCTCTGCGGCGCGCTGCCAAGAAACCGGGATTTTCCCGGTTTTTTTGTGCGCAGCGGTTACCCGATGCTCAAGATCTTGACGGCGTGGGGTCAAATCGCAGGCAAAAAAATGGGCGCTTCATGCGCCCGGAGAAATCAATCGATGCCTAGTTTCTGAGTGGATGCGCCCCATGAAGTTCCAAAGGATTTATAGGGCGAACTGTTCACGGGTGGCAGGTCTACATGGTTATCAAGGCGCGCGACTTCGCGTGCCAGCAACAATGCCACCGCTGGAGACACACTATGAGTCAATGGAATATCGCCTACAGCAGAGATGAGGCGGCAGAAGTCCTCAAGGTCAAATCGAAAGACAAACCCAGTCTGGAACAAGCCGTGATCTGGCTGCTGGAGTGGGCCGAAGAGAATCTGGAGCGCCTCGAACCGAAGGAGCAGCCCCGTGAGGAGCAGACTCCCGCAGTTCGCCTGGAGGAGCGCTTCGGCATCACCATCACCGGCATCGCCCGAGACTGACGACCATGCGGCTCGGGCTCAGGCGCGAGCGCGCTCCTTGCTCGCCGGCTCTGCAACGGAGGCGGAGCGGCGTGCATTCATGGGTTCGACCTTGCGCTGCTTCTCGTGCAGGAAACTCAGCACCGCATGGCGATAGGCGTTGTAACGCGGATCGTCCGCCAGTGCGATGCGATCACGGGGCCGCGGCAGATCGATGGTGAGGATCTCGCCGATGGTCGCCGACGGGCCGTTGGTCATCATCACGATGCGATCGGAGAGCAGCACCGCCTCGTCGACGTCGTGGGTGATCATCATCACCGTATTGTGCAACTCGCTCTGGATACGCATCACCTCGTCCTGCAGATGGGCGCGGGTCAACGCATCGAGTGCGCCGAAGGGTTCATCGAGCAGCAACACCTTGGGTTCCATGGCCAGCGCGCGGGCGATGCCGACGCGCTGTTTCATGCCACCGGAAATTTCGTTGGGCCGCTTGTGCAGGGCGTGGCCCATGCTTACCAGTTCCAGATGATGCAGCGTCCAGTCACGGCGCTCGGCCTTGCTCTTGGTGCGCTTGAAGACCTTGTCGACGGCCAGGGCGACGTTTTCCTGCACCGTCAGCCAGGGCAGCAGCGAGTGGTTCTGGAACACCAGGCTACGATCCGGGCCGGGGCCGCGAACTTCTCTGCCATCCAGAATCACCGCACCGCTGCTGGAGTCGGTCAGGCCGGCGACGATGTTCAGCACCGTCGACTTGCCGCAACCGGAGTGGCCGATGATGGAGATGTACTCGCCGCGCTCGACGTTGAGGTTGATCTGGTTCAGCACATGGGACGTGACGCCGTCACGCTCGAAGTACTTTTCCACGTTTTCGATGCTCAGGTAGTGCTTGCTCATATCCGTATTCCTCAGGCCGATGTGCCGCGGGTGATGCGATTGCCGACGAACAGCACCAGGCGATCGAGCAGGAAGCCGACCACGCCGACGTAGACCAGGGCGAGAATGATGTCGCTGATGCGCGAGGCGTTCCACGCGTCCCAGATGAAGAAGCCGATACCCACGCCCCCGATCAGCATCTCTGCAGCGATGATCGCCAGCCAGGACAGCCCCACGCCGATGCGCAGCCCGGAGAAGATGTAGGGCGCGGCGGCGGGCAACATGATCTTCTGGAAGTACTCCACGCCATTGAGGCGCAGCACCTTGGCGACGTTGCGGTAGTCCTCGGGGATATTGCGGATGCCCACCGAGGTGTTGATGATGATCGGCCAGATGGCGGTGATGAAAATCACGAACAGGGCCGACGGGTGACTGTCCTTGAAACCGGCCAGCGAAAGCGGCAACCAGGCCAGCGGCGGGACGGTACGCAGGATCTGGAACAGCGGATCGAGGCCGCGCATGGCCCAGGTCGACTGGCCGACCAGCACCCCCAGGGCGACGCCGACGACCACCGCCAGGGCATAGCCGTAGGCTACGCGCTCGAGGCTGGCGAGCAACTGCCAGGCCATGCCGACGTCGGTGCCGCCATTGTCATAGAACGGATTGACGATCAGCTCCCAGGTGTCTTCGATGACTTGGCTGGGCGGCGGCAGCGAAGCATTGGCGCCGCTGCATAGCAATTGCCAGATCAGCAGCAGTGCCGCGGTGATCACCAGAGGCGGCAGCACCGATTGCATCAGCGTGGTCGACAGCCGTTTCAGCCAGCTTGGAGCGATGACACCAGCCGGCAGGGCCAGCGATTTTACGGGCGCATTCATGGGGCGGTTCTCCGGTTAGGCCTTCAGGGACAGGCTGTCGAGATAGGCTTGCGGGTTCTGCGGGTCGAAGGTCTTGCCGTCGAAGAAGGTCTCGACGCCGCGCGATTTGGATGGCGGAATCTGCTCGGCAGGCACCGCGAGCTCGGCGGCGGCCTGGCGCCAGATGTCTTCGCGATTGACGGTGTCGATCAGTGCCTGGCTGTCGAAATCCTTCGGCAGGTAGCCCCAGCGTTTGTTTTCGGTCAGGAACCACAGGTCGTGGCTCTGGAAAGGATAGGAGGCGAACTCGCTCCAGAAGCGCATCACGTGCGGGCTGTTTTCCACCACGCGGCCGTTGCCGTAGTCGATGTTGCCTTGCAGGCGTGCCAGCAGATCCTTGGCAGGAGCGCCGATCCAGCGGCGCTTGGCACAGATCTCGGCGACCTGCTCCTTGTTCTCCGCCGCTTCGCAGAACATCTGCGCTTCCATCACCGCCTTGAGCAGCGCACGGGTAGCGTTGGGGTTGGCGTCGACGTAATCGGCGCGCAGCGACAGGGCCTTTTCCGGGTGATTGGCCCACAGTTCGCCAGTGGTGACCGCGCTGTAGCCGATGCCCTGGTTGATCAGCTGCGCGTTCCAAGGCTCACCGACGCAGAAGGCGTCCATGCTGCCGACCTTCATGTTGGCGACCATTTGCGGTGGCGGGATCACCACCGTCGGCAGATCCTTGTTGGGCTCGATGCCGCCGGCTGCCATCCAGTAGCGCAACCACAGGTCGTGGGTGCCGCCGGGAAAGGTCATGGCCGCGGCGATTTTCTGGCCCTTGGCAAGTTTGGCGGCGACGGCCTGCTTGAAGGCGCTGGCGTCGGTGCCGAGTTTGAGGTCCTGGTATTCCTTGCTGATGGAAATGCCCTGACCGTTGAGGTTCAGGCGCGCCAGCACATACATCGGCAATGGGGTGTTGTTGGTGGTGACCTTGCCGGCGGCCATCAGATAGGGCATCGGCGTGAGGATATGGGCACCATCGATGCCGCCACTGCCGGCGCCAAGCACCAGATTGTCGCGAGTGGTGCCCCACGACGATTGCTTGAGCACTTCCACGCCGGTCATCCCGTGCTTGGCGAACAGGCCCAGTTCATCGGCCACGAACAGCGGTGCGGCGTCGGTCAGGGCGATGAAGCCGAGCTTGGCCTTGGTGGTCTCCAGACCATCGCTGCCGGCAGCCCATACCGCGCTGCTCAGCCCCGCCGGCAGCAGGCTCATCAGCGCACCGCCACCAAGCAGACCCATGGACTGCTTGAGAAAGGTACGGCGCGGCTGGCTGGTGCTGTCGTCGATGCTCGGCAATGTACGTGGCTTGTCGTCCATATCGTTTTCCCCAAAAGGCACGCATAAAAAAACGGCGTCACTCTCATGGCAGCGCTCGGGCTGCAACGAGGGTGGACGCCGTTGTCCAGAATTCGGATTGTGGAGGGGCAGTGCCTGCCTCACTCATGATGGACTTAGCAGGTTGCATGCCAGACATCCTGTCGCCTGATTCGACGGCGAGGCGATCGCCGCCGTGCAGCATACATCGATGCGTTAACTGCTTGAGAAGGAAGGCTTTTCGAAGCGCGTCCGACACGCGTCGACCATCCGCGAGCCAAGCGGGCGACATTTGCCGCCGCACAGCAGCAGGGCGCGATGTCCCTTCAGTGCGCGCAGCAGGTGCATGGCGAGTTCGTTTTTGGGCATCGGGAGAATGCGGTCGAGCGAGGCGATACTGAGGGTGGAGTTCGAACTGGGTGCTGGCGGTTCAGCGAAAACTGCTTTCACGGGCGGGAATCGCTGCGCTATCTCCGTGTATCAAAAAACGCTTGTTTCGATGGGTCGACATCAAAAGCAGACATTGTTGCCTTACCTGTGGGAACGGGCGTCCCCGCCCGCTCCCACAGAGACTGCACCGATGATCGCTGCAGCCATTGCACATGGCTGCAGCGTCGAAAGATCGTGAATAGATTCGAGCAGGGATGGCGAGCGATGCCTGGCAGGCAAGCGCTCCACTCAGCCGCGCTTGCCCTTGTCTGCGCGCGGATTTTCCTGGGCCTTGCGGGCGGCGAAGGCGAGCAGGCTCTGGGCCACGTCGACCAGCCGCATGCTGCGTTCCATGGCGGATTGGCGCAGGCGTGCGTAGGCATCTTCTTCACTGAGCCGGTAATCGTTCATCAGCAGCTTCTTGGCTCGCTCGATCAGCTTGCGTTCGTTGAGGGTCTCGCGGGTTTCCTTGAGCTCGTCGCTGACCCGCTGCAGACGCTGGTTCTGCTCGTGCAGCAGGTCGAGCACCGAGCGCGCCAGGTGGTTGCCCACCGAATCCTGAGGCGCACTGTCCAGCGTGCTGCTGTGCACGCTGAACAGCAGCGCCTGATCGCTGCCGACATCCATCTGCGCCAGGCGCTTGAGCAGCGTGCGATGGTTGTCCAGGTCTGCATGGGCCTCGGCGATACTGCTACGGCAATGCTCCAGCAGGCGATTGGCGAGGTGGTTTTCCACCTCCTTCATGGCATCGATGCGCCGGGTATTGAGTTCGAACCACAGCTCACAGAGGCTTGGATCCACGGTGGCATTGGCCGAGGTACGCTTGGCGATGCCGCGCAGGCTGATCACCTGAGCGACGGTGTCGCCACCGTGAATCTGCTGCCAGAGCGCCACTGCTTCGTTATCGGCGAACTCGCCGAACACATCGAAGCAGCGCTCCTGGCCGTCTTCGAGATGCTGCAGGCGCTCCTGCAACTCGGCATCGAAATGCCCGCGCGAGAAGCCTTCCACGCCGGCAGCGCGCTCCTGGCCGGCCAGCTCCTTGCCCTGCATGAAGTTGAACATGGCCACCAGCAGCCGGGTGATGCCTGGATCGACAGCGGTATCGGCGGCTTCGAAGACCACGGCCAGCAAGCCGCCGATCAGCCGTGTGAAGGCCTGGGTGGCCAGGCGTGGCGTGGGCTCCAGTTCACGGATACGACGCCGCAATCCGGGCAGTTCGTCCAGGCCATGCAATACATAGGCGATGCGGTTGAACAGACGGGCACGGTCCGCGGCATTGGCCTGGGCGGTATCCATGGCCATGAAGCATTCGTGTACCTGGCGCTCTACGGCGGCTGATTCGGCACTGTGTGCATCAAGTTGGTGCAGGTAATGGCTCGACTGGTTGCCGAGATAGATGTTGGAGTAGCCCCGTTCCTTCTGCAGGTGGTGCACCAACTGGCTGATATGGGTCACCAGTTGGCAGGTGAAGGACAGGCTTTCCAGGCCCTGCAGCTCGCAACGGCGGGCGGCGAGCATGAAACGCAGGGCGGCAGGCATGGTGGTGTCAGGCATGAGGGCAGTCTTTCAGGCAGTACGGTTGAACTAAAACAGTGCAAATAGCAGTCCAGTTGCCTTTGCCGGACTGCTTTTGGCTCAGGCGCTGCGCATCTCCAGTTCTCTGGCGGCGTCCATGGCGGCGCCGACCACGTCGCCAATCACCAGAATGGCCGGGCTTTTCAGCCTGAACGCCAAGGCGGCGTCGGCCATCTCCAGCAGGGTGCTGCGGCATTCGCGTTGATCCGGCAGCGAGGCGTTCTCGATCATCGCCACGGCGGTATGCGCCGCCATGCCTGCCTCGAGCAGATGCTGGCGGGTATCGGCCAGGGTGGCGATGCCCATGTACACCACCAGCGTCGTGCCGCTGTCGGCCAGCGCCTGCCAGTTGGGCGAGCTGCCATCCTGAGTGTGTGCGGTCACCAGGGTGACGCCGCGGGCGACACCGCGCAGCGTCAGGGAGATACCGCAGCGGGTCGCCGCGGCCAGGCCGGCGGTGATGCCGTTGACGATCTCGCAGTGCACGCCGCGGGCGGCCAGCCAGTCGGCCTCTTCGCCACCACGACCGAAGATGCACGGGTCACCCCCCTTGAGGCGTGCGACCACCTTGCCCTGGCGGGCATAGCGCAGCATCAGGCGATGGATGAAGGCCTGGGGCGTTGAGCGGCAGCCTCCGCGCTTGCCCACGCGGATCACCCGGGCACCGGGGCAGTGCTCCAGCACCTGCGGGTTGACCAGGTCATCGATCAGCACCACGTCGGCCAGGCCGAGGGCACGCACCGCCTTGAGGGTGAGCAGTTCCGGGTCGCCTGGGCCGGCGCCGATCAGCCAAACGCTTGGGTTCATCACGGTAATCCTTCTCTGTAGGGGCTGTTGACGTTTCCGCACGGCAACGCGGCTCGCGCTGAAACGTCAACAGACCCTAGGTTCAACCCAGTCTTCGCTAGGCTTCGATGGTCTGTAGCGCCAGCAGACGCTTGATTTCAGGTACGCAGGAGCCGCACTGGGTGCCGCAGCCGAGATTCTGTTTGAGCGCGATCAGGTCGCAGCCGCGCTCGATGCCCTCGCGCACTGCCGCCTCGCTGACGTTCATGCAGGTGCACAGGGTCTTGCCGGTCTGCGGGCGAGTCTGGCCGGGCGGGCTCTGCATTGGCGCCAGCAGCCAGCGGCGCAGCCCCAGGCCGCTGTCGTCATCGAGCGAGGTCTGATTTTGCCAGAGGTCGCGCAGCCAGCCACGAGCCAGGGTTTCACCGCTCAGGGAGAAGCCTGTCAGGCGACCGCCGTCGATACGCACGCGCTTGTGAATGGGCTGGCGGCCAGGGTCGCCACGAGGGTCGTCGTAGCGGATCACCGGTCCTT
The DNA here is from genome assembly GCF_013408425.1 of Pseudomonas flavescens. Lineage (NCBI taxonomy): Bacteria > Pseudomonadati > Pseudomonadota > Gammaproteobacteria > Pseudomonadales > Pseudomonadaceae > Phytopseudomonas > Phytopseudomonas flavescens. The sequence goes on from NZ_JACBYV010000001.1 coordinate 212,186, forward strand.
CGGCCAGGCCCAGTTGTTCCTGAAGCAGCTCGAGCAGCCCGGCATCGGGCGCATGATGGTGGGCGACGCGCATCACCAGTGCCGAGGTCTCGCGGCCGGCCAGGCCGAAGCTGGCGTAGGCGAAGGTTTCGCACAGCGGGCGCAGGGCTTGCAGGCGTTGCTGAACATCACCTTCGATCAGCGCGTGGAAGCTCCAGGGCAGGTCGATGGGCTGCACGTCGATGCCGGCGTGTTTCAGCTCCGGCTGCTTCGATAGCGGATCGAACGCCGGCAGGGTCAGGACATTGACGCCCAGGCCCTTGAGAAAGCGATCTCCCCAGTGCATGGGCAGGAACGCCTGGCCCTGTTGCAGACTGGCGTCGGTCTGTACGCGCACCACCAGTGTGCCGCGGCGGCTGCGCACTTCGACCAGTTGGCCGTTCTGCAGGTGCCGTTGCGCCATGTCGTGCGGGTGCAGATCGAGCAACGGTTCCTCGACATGGGCGAATAGCCGTGCCGCGGTGCCGGTACGGCTCATGCCATGCCACTGATCGCGCAGGCGCCCGGTGTTGAGCGTCAGCGGGTAGTGCCTGTCGCGTTGCTCTTTGGCCGGCTGGTAGGCCTCGGCGATGAAACGTGCGCGGCCGTTGGCGCTCGGAAAACGGCCGTCGCCATAGAGGCGCGGCGTGCCGCTCTGCGCACCTTCGGGAAAGGGCCATTGCTGCGGGCCACGTGCTTCCAGCAGCGCGTAGTCGAGGCCGCAGAGATCCAGATCTCGACCGCGTGTCAGGACCTTGTATTCCTCGAACAGCTGCTCGCACTTCTCGAAGGCGAAATGCCCGGACGGCACGCCCGGCAGGCGGGTTTCCAGGCGCCTGGCGAAGTCGCAGGTGATCGACCAGTCGGCCCGCGCCTCACCAGGTGCCGGTACGGCACGGCGCACGCGACTGACGCGGCGCTCGGAGTTGGTCACCGTGCCCTCCTTCTCGCCCCAGCTGGCGGCCGGCAACAGCAGGTCGGCGTAGCGGCAGGTTTCGGTGGTGAAGAAAGCCTCCTGCACGACCACGAAAGGGCAGTCGCTCAGGGCCTTGTGAATGCTGTGCTGGTCCGGCATGGACTGGGCCGGGTTGGTGCAGGCGATCCACAGCGCCTTGATCTTGCCGCTGCCCACTGCCTCGAACAGCTCGATGGCGCTGAGGCCAGGGGTTTCCGGCAGAGCGTCGACGCCCCAGTAAGCGGCCACTTCGGCGCGGTGTTCCGGGTTGGCGGCTTCACGGTGACCGGGCAGCAGATTGGACAGGCTACCGGTTTCCCGACCGCCCATGGCATTGGGCTGGCCGGTAAGGGAAAAGGGCCCGCTGCCGATCTTGCCGATCTGCCCGGTGGCCAGGTGCAGGTTGATGATCGCGGCGTTCTTTGCGGTGCCGGCGGTGGACTGATTGACGCCCATGCACCACAGCGACAGAAAACGCGGCGAGCTGCCGATCCAGTCCGCACAGCGGCGCAAATCCGCTTCGCTGATTGCGCAGAGCTGGGCGACGCGCGCAGGCTCGTAGTCGGCGACCAACGCGTGTAGCGCCTCGAAGCCTTCGGTGTGCGCCTCGATGAAAGCGTGGTCGATACGCCCCTGTTCCAGCAGCAGGTGCAGCACGCCGTGCAGGAGCGCCACATCGCTGCCGGGCGCGATGGCCAGGTGCAGGTCGGCGAGGTCGCAGGTGTCGGTGCGCCGCGGGTCGACGACGATCACCTTCATCTGCGGGTTTGCTGCCTTGGCCGCCTCCAGACGGCGAAACAGGATCGGGTGGGCATAGGCCATGTTGCTGCCGATGATCAGTAGCGTGTCGGCCTGCTCGATGTCTTCGTACGAGCAGGGCGGCGCATCGGCACCCAGGCTGCGCTTGTAGCCGACCACGGCCGACGACATGCACAGGCGTGAATTGCTGTCGATATTGTTGGTGCCGACCAGCGCGCGGGCCAGCTTGTTGAAGGCGTAGTAGTCCTCGGTCAGCAACTGCCCGGAGATATAGAACGCGACGCTGTCCGGGCCGTGCTGGCGAATCGTTTCGGCGAACACATCGGCAGCATGATCGAGGGCGCTGTCCCAGTCGGTACGAACACGACCCAGCCCTTTGCCGAGGCGCAGTTCGGGGTACAGGGCGCGGGCGGCGAGATCGCCGGTCAGGTGCAGCGATGCGCCCTTGCTGCACAGCTTGCCGAAGTTCGCCGGGTGCGCGGGATCGCCGCTGACGCCAAGAATGCGCTTGCCGTCGTGCTCGATCAGCACGCCGCAGCCGACGCCGCAATAACAGCAGGTCGACGCGCTGGTGCGTGTCACGCCGCTGAGTTCCTGAACACCCATCAGGCCGCTCCCTGCAGGAGAATCGGATCGGTGCTGCAGGTGGATGACAGGCTGCTCACCGCATCCTCGCCGAACATCAGCATGTCGCGGATATCCGCCACCTGGCGACCTTCGCGGATCAGTTGCAGATACCAGGCGCCATCGGCGGTATCGCCATACAGGCAGGCGCCGACCAGCACGTCGTTCTTCAGCACCAGTTTGCGATAGCTGCCAGTGATCGGGTCGTCGAGAACGATACTCTGCGTCCCTGGGCCGCCAGCGAAGTCACCTGCGGAGAACAGGTCGATACCGGTGACCTTTAGCTTGGTGGCGGTCAGCGAGCCGAGATAGCGGCGAAAGCCCTGCATGGCCAGGTGGCTGGCACATACCCGCGCCTGTTCGAACAATGGTGCCACCAGGCCGTAGGCGACGCCACGGTGGCTGACGCACTCGCCGACGGCGTAGACCCGGGGGTCGAAGCTCTGCAGCGTATCGTTGACCAGAATACCGCGCGCGCAGGGCAGGCCTGCGTGCTGGGCCAGTTCGATGTTGGGGCGAATACCGGCGGCCATCACCACCAGGTCGGCGGGCAGTTGTTCACCATCGCTGAAGCGCACGGCGCTGACCCGGCCGCTGTCGGTGCCGATCAGCTCGGCGGTCTGCTTGCCCAGGGCGAAGTGCAGGCCGCGTCGTTCCAAGGCGCTCTGCAGCAGCCTGCCAGCACGCTCGTCGAGCTGGCGTTCCAGCAGGGTGGCGCCGTTGTGTACCACGCTCACATCCATGCCACGCAGCTTGAGGCCATGTGCCGCCTCCAGACCGAGCAGGCCGCCGCCGATGACCACCGCACGACGGTGCAGGTTGGCGCTGTCGAGCATGCAGCGGGTGTCGGCGATATCCCGGTAGCCGATCACGCCTGCCAGACCATTGCCCGGTATCGGCAGGATGAATGGCCGCGAGCCGGTGGCGATCAACAGTCGGTCATAATCGGCACTGCTGCCATCATCGGCGATCACCCGGCGGTGCACCCGGTCGATTTCCACCACCTTGCGGCCCAGCAGCAGATGGATGCCGTGCTCGGTGTACCAGCTCAATTCGTTGAGCACGATGTCATCGAAGGTCTGTTCGCCCGCCAGCACCGGTGAGAGCAGGATGCGGTTGTAGTTGGGGTGCGGCTCGGCGCCGAACACGGTGATGTCGTAGAGGTCGGGAGCGATCTTGAGCAGTTCCTCCAGCGTGCGTACGCCGGCCATGCCATTGCCGATCATCACCAGTTTCAATCGTTTCATCCGCTACCTCCGTGGCCCTGAGTGAATCGCGGCAAACAAAAAAAGGCGTCCTGCACCGTAGTGCAAGGACGCCTTTGTCCGATCCCGATTCGTTTCGGGGAGCCCTGCCGGCTACCGGCGTGCTCTATGTCTGCAGGGACATGAGCAGGGAGTGTGCCAATTGCCCGGGAACGGCGCGGCAGAGTCGTACCGCAAGCAGAAAATGGCTCCGAGAGTCAGCGGCGCGAAGCCGCAACCCCGCGTCGCCCAGTTCCTGGCCGTGATTGGGCGGGGCAGGGCGCAGCCAGCATCCTGTGCCGCTGGCTACGCCTGATCGACCCTATGGTGAGGGCTATCTCTGCGCGTTGTTGGTGCGTTGCGCACCTGGTTTGTGCGTCAAGGCGTCAGCAGCAGGCGTTTGCTGCCGTAGGTCTTCTCCAGATTCTGCTGCTGCACGGGGAAACTCAGGTACTTGGCCCGCCGCCAGGCATCGATGCCGTCGGCATAGTGCGGGCTGGCCGGGTTGCCCGATTGCCCGGAGCTGTTCAGGCCGATCATCGGTTCCTCGCGACCGAAGTCGACGATCATCCGCATGCTCGGGATCAGCCAGGTATCGAAGTCCTGACCCCAGTTGTAGGCCGAGACGTTCAACGTGCTGTGATCACCGCCGGCCGGGTAGGGGCCGCGGTCCAGATAGCCCTTCAGGGAGCCGATGCTGGCGCGCTGACCGGCGCCGAGGTAGGGCGCCATCTGCGTGCTACCGCTCAGCCACTCGTAAGTGTGCAGCTTGCCCCATTGCCAGGCGGTGCGTTCAGCGCCCAGGCGCTGCTCGAGCAGCTCGATGCTGGCCGCCAGGCTGCGGGCGAGAATCGCCGGTTTGTCTTCCTTCTGCGGGGTACGCACGTCGTCCCAGAACGGGCTGTCTTCACGGCCGAGCAGGTGATCGGCCTGGGCCGAATAGGAGAGGTTGGCGGTATCGACCAGCGCCTTCCAGGTCTTCGAGGTTTCCGGGCCGAGTTCGTCGAGGAAGATCTGCCGCGCGCTTTCGTGCAGGAAGGCGCCATACACGGCTGCGTCCGCGGAGGTCGCGGAGAGCTTGCCGTCGAAGGCCATCAAGCGGCTCAGGGCTTCACGGGCCTTGCCACGCTGTGCCTCCGGCAGGCGGTCGATGGCCTGGCGCAGTGGTGCGGCCATGTTCTGCGCTTCGAACATGTTCTGCAGCTTGGCGACGAAAGGCGAGGTCTGATCGTATTGCATGGCAATCATGCTTTGCGTGTCATGGCGACCGCTGCCGGCCAACTGCGCGATGCGCTCGTAGCGCTCCGGGGCGTACCAGGAGTTGGAAAGCTGCATGCCATAACCGCGAGGCACGCTGCGCTGATTGGCGCTACCCAGCCAGCCTTGCTGCGGGTCCTGGTCGTAAGGATGGAGCATCGGGTCGGCGAAGCCATCCCACTCGTAGCGGCTGTCCCAGCCCGGCGATGGCACCAGGCCCTGGCCGCCGCGGCGGTTGGGGAAGCGCCCGGTGACCTGCCAGCCGATATGCTCGGCATCGGCGAACACCAGGTTCAGTGGCATGGCACGGATTTCCCGGGCTGCCTCGAAGGCCTGTTCCACCGACTGCGCGCGCGACAGATCGAAGAAGGCGTCGAGGCTGGCGTCGTCTTCGAACTGGGTGGTCTGCAGCGCCAGGCCGTAACCACTCTGCAACTGCAGGGGTTGCAGCGGATGCTTGCGCTCGCCCAGCACGCTGTTGAGCAGCGCGCCGTGACGGGTTTCGTAGAGTGTTTCGCGAATCGGTTTCTGACCCTTGATGAAGAAGGTTTCCTGGCGCTCCTGAGCTGGCTGCCATTTGCCATCGGCGAGATACAGAAGGCGATTGCCTTCACGCTTGACCTGTTCGAGGAACAGGTCCTGATTGTCGCCCATCACCATGGTCATGCCCCAGGCGAGCTTGCCGTTGAAACCGGCAACCACGGCGGGTATGCCCGCGACCGTCACGCCCGATGCCTGGAATTTCGGCGCACGAATCTGCACGAAGCTCCATACCGAGGGCAGCTCGATCGGCAGATGGGTGTCGTTGGCCAGCAGGCTCTTGCCGCTGCGACTGCGCGAGGGCGCGATGGCCCAGTTGTTTGAGGCGGCGACGCCGAGCATGTGCCGCTCGGACACCTGAGCGGCAGCGCTCTTCACCGCCTGAAGGCCGGGAATGTTGCCGCCGAGAGCCAGGCCCTTGAGTTTTTCGGCTTCCTCGAACGGTAATGGCTCGTCCGGGTAGGTCGGCAGCAGCCAGGCCAGTTTGTCCGCGCCGACTTTCTGGGTCAGGGTCAGGGCCGCGATCTCTTCCTGCAGGTTCACCGAGAGGCCGAAGTTGAGCAGGCAGAAGATCATCACCGAATCTTCGGGCTTCCAGTAAGGCGGCCGGTAGCCGGCTTCGGCCAGGTCCATCGGCAGCTTGTCACGATAGCGGAACAGGTAGGCGTTGACGCCACGGGCATAGACTTCGAAGAACGCCTTCATCCGCGGCGAGGCATTCTTGTAGAGCACCTCGGCGCTCTTCTTGAGGTTCACCGCGCGCATGAAACGGTCCATTTCCAGCACGCCAGGGCCGGCCATTTCCGCCAGGCGACCCTCGGCCATCAGACGCAGACTGACCATCTGGCTAAGGCGATCGCTGGCGTGCACGTAGCCGAGGGTGAACAGGGCGTCGTGAAAGGTATGGGTCTCGATCAATGGCATGCCCAGCGGGTTGCGGCGTACCGAGGCGGTTTGCGCCAGCCCCTGGACACGGAAGGAACCCTGATCCGGGTGCACGCTGTTGCGGTAGCGGCTATCGAGCAGAGACTGGCAGCCGCTCAGCGCGACCAGGCCGGTAACGAGGCCGGCGAGGCCAAAGGTGGCGAGAGGACGGAAAGCGCGCGGCAGCATGCGGCGGACTCCTGGCGGAAAATGGCGGTGGTGGGCGGGTGCCCGGATGCGAATGGCGCTAAAGGTAGAGAGCGGCATGGCGCCTGGCAAGTGGCGCCGTGATCGGAGCGACGGTCGTCGCCCCATGGGTTATGGGCGCGTGCTCAGTCCGTCGTCGAGCAGCCAGCGGGCAGCCTCTCGGGCTTGCTGGTCGTGAGCCTGGGCCAGCTCGGCGAAACGGCTCTCGTGCTGGCGCCGTTCGGCCCGACTCAGGGCTTTCCAGTCGGCGTGGGTGGGCACGTGTGCAGTCGCCTGGTAAAGCTGCTGAAAGACTTGGGTCTGGGGCGTCAGGCTCAGTGTGGAGTCGTAATTGTCGAGCAGCACCTTGATGCGAATCGCGCCTTCTATCAGCGGCACCTGCCCATCGAGCAGACAGCTGGCCAGCACCCGTAAATCATCGTGCAGACGCTGGCGCTGGGCGTGGCGAGCATCGCTCTGCAGGCGTTGCCTGGCCCAGACCCGACGCCACAGATGGGCGGCGTACAGCGTCAGGGCGACGACGATCAGCGTCGCGAACAGGATCAGCAGGTGATCAGGCCCCATGGCACTTCTTGAATTTCTTTTCGCTGCCGCACGGGCAGGGATCGTTGCGACCAACGTCCTTCAGGGTGTTGCGTACCGGCTCCTGAGGTGCGTGGTTGCAGTGCGGGCCGTGCACATGGCCGTGATGATCGTGGCCATGATCATGGTCGTGATCGTGGTTGCAGTCAGGGCCGTGGACGTGGGGTTGCTGGGTCATGCGAGGTTACTCCGGAAGATATTCACCGGGAATTATCTCGCCATTGCGTGCCATGTGCACGCGGCGCCCGAAGAATAATCCGGTTTTCACTTCACCCTGCAGGCGATAGCTGATGGGCTGGTCCGGCTGTTCGAGCAACTTGACCACCTGACGCACGTGGCGCCACAGGTTGGTACGTACGGGAACGTCGAATTCGGTATGACCATTGGCGGGCACGGTGAACCAGACTTCCGATTCACCCTCGGCGAGCTTCACGTCGTTGAGGTGCACCACGTAGTTGAGGCCACGCACTGGCAGGCTGACGTCGTTGGGGTTGTCGATCCGGAAGCGCAGGACGAAGCGCTGCTCCAGCAGCTTGGCCCTTACCACGTCGACATTCACGAGACGAACGTCGGGATCTTCGAAATCGTCCGAAAGCCAGGTCGAGCAACCGCTCAAGACCGAGCACAGACCAAGAAACACCAGTAGGCTAAGAATTCTTATCATTTGCGCCTGAGAAAACATTTCATACTCCGTTCGAGGCCTCAGTGTAACAAGAGACGGCTTGGCTGCCCTAGGGGCTGTTAACATTTCCGCGCAACCTGGGTGGCCCCAGGCCGAAGCGCCAAGCAGACGCTCGCCGCCGTCATCGCATTTCGAGCGCTTTGCCAGGAGCGCAGCGAGGAAATGCCGACGGACTCTCGTGTGCTCGCAAAAAGCTGCGTCATACTGGCCTGCATGCATTTAGGTTTTATTGCTGTGGCCAAAGCAGCACACGAAATGACAAAAAGGAGCGTGGTGATGGCGCGATACGAAGTCGCATTTTCCGGTGAGCTGGTGCCCGGTGCCCAGCTGGAAACCGTACAGGCCAACCTGGCCAAGCTGTTCCAGGCCGATGCCCAGCGTATCGCTCAGCTGTTTTCCGGGCGGCGGGTGGTGATCAAGAACAATCTGGATGAAGCCGCTGCCGAGAAGTACCGCAGTACCCTGGAGCGCGCCGGGGCGCGTGTCGAAGTGATCGATACCGAGCCGGAAATCATCGAAGAGATCGAACTGGCGCCGCCTCCACCGGCGCAGCCGATCACTGCGCCAGCCAGTCAGCCGCAGCCGGGGCGCCTGCAGGTGGCGCCGCGTGATGAATACATGGCGGCCTTTGCCGATGTCGATGCGCCGGATTTCGGCGTTGCCGCGTTGGGTGCGGATCTACAGGATGCGCCAGTCGAGGTGGCCGAGCCCGTGCTGGACTTGTCACAATTCAGCCTCGCCCCGGTGGGCAGCGACATGGGCCAGGCGAAGGCTCAGCCCGCAGCAGCGGCGCCGGATACCTCGCACCTCAAGCTGGTGTGAAGTCGTAGCTATAGATAGCCCGCGCAGCACTTCTTCATGTTGTGCAACAAAACACTACTAATTTTTAGCGTGGCTCGGTCGCCAGACTGTTGTGTGGTCTGGCAGGCTTTCTCGGGCACCAACAAAGGCAGGCACCTCGCTGGAAGATTTCACTGTGCTGATTGTCGCTGGATTTCCAATGCGCAAGCGCGGCCTTTAGGCGTCAGAGATGCGAGGGTTATGACTTCTCTTTGCTCGATAGAATGATTCATATCGATTTCACAGGTGACCAGTCCCGCACTAGTAAGCTCATCTAGCGCTACCTGCAACTCAAGAGTTTGGAGATCTGTGCCGTACTTAAGGTTGTGAAAGGCTGGGTTTATCCCTTGCTCATGGAACCAAGCAATGGATTGCAGGACAGCTTTTTGTTGGTCGCTGAGACCTTTGTTCGCCACATCAGACCGCTGCAATCTGTAGAGCTTCCAGCCCAGGGCAATGCCGATTGCGAGGATGATGAATGCCAGCCATGCAGGGACGGGTATGGTTGTGTTGATAGACGTCCAGATACTGACCAAAATCTGCCAAAACTGGCTGATGATGCTTCCATCCAAATAATGATCAGCAATCTTGCTGACCACCACCGAACCGACGATACCGGCAGTCCAACCTAACGTCCCCTTCCAGTGTTTCCTAAGCCAATCCATTGAGCCTCATCCTGTCCTTAATATGTGATGGCTGAATGCTATCAGTGTTTGAAGTGACAGGGGTTGTCTGGGGTAGGGGCTAGTTCGATTACTACTAACTGACACTATCTTTAGTATTAGTGGTTTATGTCGTACAGCTAACTTTTTCACGAGGATGAAAAAAAACTTTCTGCGGCAATTAGGCCGCTTCCACTTGCATCGCCATTATTCATGGGAATTTGCGCCACTTACCCCGCATTAACCCACAGACTTATCCACAGGCCGAAGGGCTTGCCTTAGGTTCGCCATCGCACTATCTTTGTGCCACGACAGAGCAAAGCCCAGCATGTAGTGGTTCTGCGGTATTAAAGCACTACATCTGGTGTTGTGTGTTTCTGCTCGTTGCGAGCATGTGCGGAAGGAAAACTAGCGAGAGAATGTGTTGGGTCGGCAAACTTACACACATTCTCCCGCTCCTCTCCAGAAGCCATACGCAGTAGAACTACCAAGCCCTGATTGGGTTTTGCATTGAGCCAAACAGACGTCAGAACGTCAATCGGCACGGTGCTTAACGGTGCCCTTTTGTGGGCTTGGTCTCCTTCTTTTTTGGCTACGGAGACCCCACGCCATGAGTAATGACAAACAGACTTCAAGCGAAATCGCCAAGCAAGCATCGGCAACCCTTCGCGATCCTAACGCCTCGGCTATCGCCAAAAGCTTAGCCGCTTCAGCGCTGGCCCAAACGTCTACCGGTAAGGAGACAGGGAAGGCAATGGAGGCCAAAGCTTCTCAAGTTCTTCAGTCCGAGAAGTACAGCGAGAGCACCAAAGCCTTTGCCGGCTCGATCCTGGCCCAATCCAACAAGAAGCGTTGAGGAGGGGTTATGGATCGTTACTGCGTAAATACCAATGCTCAACCAAATGGTGACAATGAAGTGCACAAAGAGGGGTGTACTTTTCTCCCCTTGTTGCATAACCGTCGTGACCTCGGATTTCACGCCAGTTGCCATGGAGCTGTGCTCCAGGCTCGGTTGTGGTATTCGAGAGCGAATGGCTGCTTGTTTTGCTCAACGCTCTGTCACACGTCTTAACTGATATACGTTCCGCCAGAAGCGGGGTGCTATGTGCCCCGTTCTCTGGTTTCTGCACAGAAAAATATCTGACGGGCCAGACCCTCTTTAGGAGTTTGTCTGTGCTGGTGTAAACGTTGATTCCTTTCGCTAGTAGGTCTAGGAAGCGGGGAAGAGCATCACGCACTTTCTCTCTGGATAGTCTGTCCAGTGATTCAATCACTAGATAGCTGCCCGTTGGGATGGTGCCGTCTTCGACATAGGCGAGGAATCGGGCCAGCTCGCCTGTATCGTCAAGGTGCCTTCCTTTGTACGCACTACGGCCTTTGTCAAAGAACAGGTAGTCGCGTTGGTCAGCCATTTCTAGGCTGTATTCGTCGCAGAACGCCTTAGCTGCCTTCACCTATCGGGCGTAGCTGTCGCCTGCTGACTGTTTTGCACTACTAAATCTGATGTAGTTGAAAACCTTGCTCATTCGTGGTGCTACCGTCCCTGTGATCAATTTAGGTAATTGTGGCAGCACTTCTTGAACTTCTGCCCACTGGCGCATGGGCAGGGGTCGTTGCGCCCGGCCTGCAGGCCTACGGTCGGGTCGATGAAGTACCAGCGGCCCTGATTCTGCACGAAAGCGGAGCGTTCACGGTGGCTGTGCTCGCCGGCTGCGTCGTGCCAGCGGGCGATGAAGGTCACCCTGGCATGTTCGGGCTGACCACCCAGCAACTCCGAGTGCTCGACCTCCAGGCCCAGCCAGGTGCTTTGCAGGCTCCAGGCGCGGATGCCTTCGACGTCGAGTTTCGCCTGCTGGGCGGGCAGCGAAGTCGCCACCAGATAATCGATATTGCCAAGCACGTAAGCGCTGTAACGCGAGCGCATCAGGCTCTGCGCGCAGGGAGCAGGCACGCCGTCGTGATAACGGCCGCAGCAATCCAGCAGAGAGTCGCCGCTACCGCAGGGGCAGCCAGTTTGCGGGGCTCCGGTTTCCATACTTACCACCAGTACTTGCCGAAATTCTCCGGGTTGGCCCAGAACTTGGCGTTCAGCCAGTCGGGTGCCTGTTTGTACTCGAGCAGGTCATAGGTGAACAGACTGAGAACCTGCTCTTCCCTCGCGAAGCGCTCGCTGACATGCAGGGCGAGGGCGAAGAAGTCGGTGTCTTTCCAGCCGCTGGCCTGCAGGTCGACCAGCACCGCCATGCGGCTGGCATTCAAATTGCGTATGCCACCGAGCAGTTGTAGGCCATCGCGTTTGGGCATGTGCTCAAGGCAATCGACGATGACGGCGAGATCGAAACGCTGTCCGGCCAGCTCCGCTGGCAGGGCGCCGGTGGCGGAATGGGCGATCAGGCTCTGGGGATGCGCTTGTCGAAAGGCATTCACGGCAGGTTGCTCGCTGGCACCGATCAGCAGCAGGCGTTCGGGCGCATAACGTTGAAGTAGAGCTGCCAGCGATTGTTGCGGCGTGCGTGTAGAAATGATGTGGCTCATCGAAAACCTCGAAGGAATCACAAAAGACTACCCCGCGCGGATGCAATCAACTAGAACTGTTCGTTCTGCTCGGCTGTCGTAACGCTGTCTGGCAGATTTTAAAACGGGCGTCTTTAATCCAGAGTGTCGGTTTTTGCACCGATTCCCATTAGGAGACTTGCATATGAGTATTACAAGGAAAGCGGTACCCCTGATCATTGCGTCCACCTTTCTGACGGGGTGCGCTGGCGTTCAGAAATCCGACTGGCCAACCTGTGCTGCGGTAGGCGGCGTCAGTGGCGCAGCGTTGGGCGCCATCGAAAGCTCGGCCTGGGCTGGTGGTGGTGCAGTGATCGGTGCTGGCTTCGCTGCCGCCTATTGCTGGGTGCACGGCGCTGATGGTCAGGAAGAGCTGGTGTTGGTCGAAGAAACCATCGTCGAAGAGCCGGTGGTCGCTGAGCCGGTTGCTGAAGCGGTACGTGTCGAGCTGGACGTGAAGTTCGATTTTGACAAGTCTCAAGTGAAGCAGGAAAGCCTTGGCGATATTCAGAGCCTGGCTGACTTCCTCAAGCAATATCCGCAAACCACCACTGTGGTTGAAGGCCATACCGACTCCGTCGGTACCGACGCCTACAACCAGGCCCTGTCCGAGCGCCGTGCAAATGCCGTGCGTGAAGTACTGGTCAATCAGTACGGTGTGGGTGGTACCCGCGTGAATGCAGTCGGCTATGGTGAAAGCCGTCCGGTTGCCGATAACGCCACCGAAGAAGGCCGTGCGATCAACCGTCGCGTGGAAGCGGAAGTCGAAGCACGGCCATAAGCCAGCCTCGACATTCGCGAGAATCCTGACCGGCTTCATGCCGGTCAGGAGCACGATGCCACGCAACGGGCATCGTTTTCGTTCGACCCTCTGGTTTCCTTACCCGCAAACACAGTAATGTGCCGCAAAATCATAAGCGGTCGGGGCGGGCAATGAAGACTATCGCGGGGCTGGGCAAACTCTTGGCGACACTGTTCTGGTGCGTCGTGCTTGCCAATCTGATCGACCCATACGCTCAACCTTTCGCTCAGTTGCTGACGCTCGCTGGCGCTGCCGTGCTGGCACTGCATGTCATCGAACTGGCGTTGTTCAATGGTCTGCTTCGCGGTCAGCCGCGCGTCGCGGTGGCGCGGGCTCAGGTGCTGGCTTTCGGCATCTTCCATCTGTGGACGCTTCCGGCTTTTGCCAGCACGGCTCTGCAGGTGAGCCCCGAGGAAACCGCCCATGCGTAAGCTGATTCTGCTGGCGGCACTGTGTTGCCCGTTGCTGGCACTGGGCGAGGCCGTCATCGAGGTCGACTCCCACAACTTCATGCGCCTGCCCGCGCAGGGCAGCGTGCTGCAATTGCAGCGCCTGACGATCGCAGACAACGGTACCTTGCTGGTGCCGGTCGGGGTCAGCGAGTTGCGTATCGACGAGCTATATCTAGGTCATAACGCGCAGATCGCCATCGCGCCGTCCAACGAAAGTCTGCATCTGGATATCGGCTCCGGCGAGATCGCCTCGGGCGCGCAGATCAGTGCGCCGGGTGCTCCGGGTACTGCCCAGCGTGCAGCAGTACCGGGGCGTACGCTGGTCATCCGCCTGCAGGCGGTGAACACCGATCAGTGGCTGCTCGATGCCCGTGGCGGTCGTGGCGCCCCCGGTTATGCCGGGCTGGATGGCGCCGATGGCAAGGCCGGTGGTTGTGCCTGGGGACAGGCCAGTGAAGGCCACGATGGCCAGAACGGCACCGATGGGCATCCCGGTGCGCCGGGTGGGCAGGTGCGTCTGGAGGTCCCGGCGGACTTCCCTGTCGAGCGTTTGCAGGCCCGGCTGGAAGGTGGCGCCGGTGGCCCTGCCGGTAGTGCGGGCATTGCCGGTACGGGTGGTGCGAGCAAGGGCTGCTGGATCTACAGCACCAGCGGTGCTCGCGATGGGCGGCCCGGCATGGCCGGCCAACCCGGTGCAGCCGGGCAGGACGGGCGCCTTGACGTGGTGCGTTTCTGATCAGCGCTTAAAGACTGGGGCGGGCTGCCGCGATCGCGACCACGACCAGCCCCAATGACAGGTTGATCGCGACCAGTCGGCGGATACGCCCCAGTACGACGCCACCTGCCGGCCAGTCCTGGGCTTGCACCGCGCGGCGCAATGCCGGCAGTTGCAAGGCCTGGATACGCAGGAACAGCGCCAGCATCGCCAGATAAAGGCCCATCATCACGTTCACGTAGCGGGGGGCGCCATCGAAGCCGCTGAAGCCCATGTGCAGCATGCCGACTCCGCTGATCGGCAACAGCAGCACCGCGACCCACACCCAGACGAAGAAGCGCCGGAACACGTCCAGCCATAGCGTCAGCCGCTCGGCGGGCTGCAGCGTGGCGCCTGTCGCGGGGCGCAGCACCATCCAGGCGAAGAACATGCCGCCGACCCAGACCAGCGCAGCGAGCAGGTGCAGGGTGTAGATCAAGGAATAAGGTTGCATTCATGTACTCCGGTTACAGCCCGGATCAGGCAGCATTGGCCGATGCGATCGCAGCCATGCCTGGCCGACGTTGCCGAAGTCCATTTCCTCGCCGTCGCTCGGGACGGCTCGATCGCCAGCAGCAATGCGCTGATCGGGTTTCAGAAAGTCTTGCCGCGCGCTGCTCTTCATCCGGTTTTGGCAAGCGAGTCAGCGCGCAGGCGATTGGCGCGCTATGATAGCGGCCGTTTGCAAACACTGAAAATATATCCAGCCTTTTTAGCCTAAGTTCTTCATGCTCAGTACCGAACTCAAGTCCCAGATCCAGGGCGCCTATTCCCGTTTTCTCGAGTCCAAGGGGCTCAAGCCGCGCTATGGGCAGCGTCTGATGATCGCTGAAATAGCCAAGGTACTCGGGACCATCAAGACCGACGACGAGGAGCGTCGCCTGGGCGAGCCTGCCGTGGTCGCGGTGGAGGCTGGCACCGGTACCGGCAAGACCGTGGCCTACAGCATGGCGGCCATCCCTATTGCCAAGGCGGCCGGCAAGCGGCTGGTGATCGCCACGGCCACCGTGGCCCTGCAAGAGCAGATCGTGCACAAGGATCTTCCGGATCTGATGCGTAACAGCGGCCTCAGTTTCAGCTTCGCGCTGGCCAAGGGCCGTGGGCGCTATCTGTGCCTGTCGAAACTCGACGTATTGCTGCAGGAAGGCCAGGCGCAGAGCTCCACCGCGCAGTTGTTCGAGGAAGAAGGCTTTCGTATCGACGTGGACGAGGCAGGGCAGAAGCTCTTCACCTCCATGATCGAGAAGCTCGCTGGCAATAAGTGGGATGGTGACCGTGACAGCTGGCCCGAGGAGCTGGAAGACAGCCGTTGGGCGCAACTGACCACCGATCACAGCCAGTGCACCAGCCGGCACTGCCCCAACTTCGGACAATGCGCCTTCTACAAGGCCCGCGAAGGCATGGGCAAGGTCGATGTGATCGTCACCAACCACGACATGGTGCTGGCGGATCTCGCCCTCGGCGGCGGGGCGGTGCTGCCCGATCCGCGTGACACTCTGTATGTGTTCGACGAAGGCCATCACCTGCCGGACAAGGCCATCGGCCATTTCGCGCACTTCACCCGGCTGCGCTCCACCGCCGACTGGCTCGAGCAAATCGCCAAGAACCTCGCCAAGCTGCTGGCTCAGCATCCCCTGCCGGGTGACCTCGGTCGGCTGATCGAGCAGGTCCCGGAGCTGGCTCGCGAGCTCAAGACCCATCAGCAGTTCATGTTCAGCGCCTGTGAGCAGCTCGCTGATTTCAAGCCGGGCGAAGACATGGAGGGGCGTGAGCGGCCGCGCCATCGCTTCATCGGCGGCGTGGTGCCCGAACACCTGATCGAGCTGGGCCTGGAACTCAAGAAGGGTTTTTCCAAACTCACCGATCTGTTCACTGGCGTCACCGAAAAACTCAAGGAAGCCATGGATGGTGAGACCGGCAACGGCATCGCCAGCCACCAGGCCGAAGAGTGGTACCCGCTGTTCGGCAGTCTGCTGGCGCGGGCCAAGGGCACCTGGGAGCTGTGGCTGGCGTTCACCAGTGAAGACCCGGAAGACAGCCCACCGATGGCGCGCTGGCTGACCCTGGCCGAAAGTGGTGCGTTGTTCGATATCGAGGTCAATGCCAGCCCGATCCTGGCCGCCGAGACCCTGCGGCGCAACCTGTGGAATGTGGCCTATGGGGCCCTCGTGACCTCGGCGACACTCACCGCACTGGGAACCTTCGACCGCTATCGCATGCGCGCCGGGCTGCCGAAGGTGGCCGTCACGGCGGTGGTGCCGAGTCCGTTCCACCATGCCGATGCAGGCGTGTTGCGGGTCCCGGATCTGAAGGCCGACCCGCGCAATGCCGCCGAGCACACGGCCGCGATCATCCGCGATTTGCCTGGGCTGGTGCAGGGTTCGCGGGGAACCCTGGTGCTGTTTTCCTCGCGTCGACAGATGCAGGACGTGTTCGACGGCCTGGAGCGCGACTGGCGCAAGCGTGTGTTCATCCAGGGCAACCTGTCCAAGCAGGAAACCCTCAACAAGCACAAGGCTCGGGTCGACAGTGGCGAGGAGAGCGTGCTGTTCGGTCTCGCCAGCTTCGCCGAAGGTGTCGACTTGCCTGGCGCCTATTGCGAGCACGTGGTGATCGCCAAGATTCCTTTCGCGGTACCGGATGATCCTGTCGAGGCCGCGCTGGCGGAGTGGATCGAAGCCCGTGGCGGCAACCCGTTCATGGAGATCTCCGTGCCCGATGCATCGCTGCGCCTGGTTCAGGCCTGCGGGCGCCTGCTACGTACCGAGGCGGATCGTGGCACCATCACCCTGTTGGATCGACGGGTGGTCACCCAGCGTTACGGCAAGGCGATTCTCAATGCGTTGCCGCCGTTTCGCCGAGAGATCTCCTGACTCCATCCCGGGGACGGCGAAAAAACAGGCACCAAAATCGTCCTTAATCGACATGCGGGCTTTGCGGTCAGGCCCCCATCTGGCGCACTATTGCCGCTCCGCGCGTGAAGCGCGGCATAGGGCTCGTGGCGGGACTGTCGCGGGTCATTTTTATCTGTCGAGTTGCGGGGAGAAGGGGTCTTGAAGGTCAACACCTGGCTGCTGTCGGCCGATCGTTCGGTGCAGTGCGACGCGCACGTGCCCACCGAGGGTCTGGTTTCCAAAGTACGGTCACTGTGCATCGCTGCAGCCCGTCCTCGACAACCCCTGACGATGGGACGTCTGGTTCTGGTCGCGCTGCTCGGCCTGCCGACCATGGGCCATGCCGCAGATCAACAGGAGCTGTTCAACTTCGTCCGGCCGATGGACGCGGTACAGATCGGTGGCGAAAACGCCTACCTGCCCAGCGTTACTGCGGAAAGCGCTGCCCAGGGCGAAATCCTGCGCCGCGCTACCTTCAACCCAAGCGAACGCCCGACGCTGCGGCTGACTCCGCAGAGTGGCAACTGGGACTGGTCCGAGTTCAGTGCCATGAGTTTGCGTGTGCAGAACGCCATGGATTGGGCGCTGACTGTCGATGTCACCATCGAAAGTGCCGACGGCAAGCGCCTGACCACCCAGATCGCCCTGCCAGCCGGGCCCGCGCAGACATTGCTGGTGCCGCTGGGGGCTACCTCGCCGCGTGCTCAGGGTATGCGTGCCGGGGCCGTGATGCCGTGGCGTTACGATGGTCGTCTGCTGCTGTTGGCGGAGACCGTCAATGGTGAGATCGACCCGGCGAAGGTCACTGCGGTGACGCTCTCCATCCCCAATCCTCAGGCTGCCCAGCATCTGTTGCTGGGACGTTTCGGTGTGCGCGACAGCGCCGATCTGGAAGACGCCTACCGCGGTATCGTCGATACCTATGGTCAGTTCACTCGCCGCGATTGGCCGGGCAAGATCAAGAACGACGATCAACTGCGCCAGGGTGTCGCTCAGGAAGACAAGCAACTGCAGGCCTGGCAGGCCGATCGCCCCCGGCAGGACAACTACGGTGGCTGGATCGGCGGCCCGTCCTTCGAGGCCACTGGCTTTTTCCGCACCGAGAAGCGGGCAGGGCGCTGGTTCCTGATCACGCCCGAGGGCAACCCCTTCTATTCCCTGGGGGTGAACACGGTCATCGGCAGCGAGAGCCAGACCTATATCGAAGGCCGTGAAAAGATGTTCAGCGCGCTGCCCGCCGAGGGCGAGCCGCTGGCCGCGTTCTACGGCAGCAGCGACAACCAGTCCGATACCGGCGCCAACCGCGGCCGTGCCTTCGACAGTGGTCGTTGGTACGATTTCTACAGCGCCAACCTGCAGCGCACATACGGCGCTCAGGACCCCAAGGTCTGGCGCGAGCGGGCACAGAATCGTCTGCAGGCCTGGGGCTTCAACACCCTGGGTAACTGGAGCGAGAACGATTTCGCCGTCGACAAACGCATGCCCTACAGCATCCCGCTGTCGATCCATGGCGACTACGCGACCATCAGCACCGGTATCGATTGGTGGGGCGGCATGCCTGACCCGTTCGATCCACGATTCGCCATGGCCGCCGAGCGCGCCATCGCCATCGCCACCCGTGACCATCGTGACGACCCCTGGGTGATGGGCTATTACGCCGACAACGAACTGGCCTGGGCCGGTCCGGCGGACGATCCGCTATCGCGCTACGCCCTGGCATACGCGACCCTGCGCCTGACCACCGACGTGCCGGCCAAGCGTGCGTTTCTGAAACAGCTGCGCGACAAGTACCGCAACCAGGAAGGGCTGTCCAAGGCCTGGGGTATCGAGCTGCAGGCCTGGGAACTGATGGAAGACCCTGGCTTCAAGGCGCCGCCGATCAACCCGGCCTACCCGGCCATTGAAAACGACATGAAGCGTTTTCTGCGTCTGTTCGCCGACACCTATTTCAAGACCATCGCCGACTCGCTCGACTGGCACACGCCGAATCATCTACTGCTCGGTGGTCGTTTCTCGGCGAGCATTCCCGAGGCCGTGGAAGCCTGTGCTCAATACTGTGACGTGCTGAGCTTCAATTTCTACACCCGCGAGCCGCAGCACGGTTACGACTTCGAGGCACTGCGCAAGCTGGACAAGCCGATGCTGGTCACCGAGTTCCATTTCGGCTCTCGCGACCGCGGCCCGTTCTGGGGCGGCGTATCCGAGGTCTACAAGGAGGAGGAGCGCGGCCCGGCCTATGCGCATTTCCTCGAGAAGGCCCTCGAAGAACCGCAGATCGTCGGTGTGCACTGGTTCCAGTACCTCGATCAGCCGGTAACCGGGCGCCTGCTCGATGGCGAGAACGGGCACCTGGGGCTGGTGGCGATCACCGACAGGCCGTGGGACGGTTTCGTCCAGGCTGTTCGCAAGGCCAACCTGGCCGTGCCGTCCAAGGTGCTCGAGGAGGCAGCCAAGGAGCCGCCAGCCGCAGCCGCTCCGGCCAAGGACGCGGCGGCCGAGCCTGAAGCCAAGCCGAGCGAAGCGACCACGCCTTAATCACCGGGGCGCCGGGTGAGCCTGGCGCCTCCCTCGCAGGAGCAAGCAGTGCAGATTCAGGGTTACTTCGACCTCAAGTTCGAAGCAGTGAAAGACGCCTTCGCCGATTTCTTCGACGATCCGCAGGAACGCGGTGCAGCGCTCTGCGTTCAGGTGGGCGGTGAAACCGTGGTGGATATCTGGGCCGGGGTCGCCGACAAGGACGGCCAGCAGGCCTGGCACAGCGATACCATCCTCAACCTGTTTTCCTGCACCAAGCCCTTCACGGCGGTTACCGCGCTGCAGTTGGTCGGCGAAGGCAAGCTGGAACTGGACGCACCGGTAGCCCGCTATTGGCCGGAGTTCGCGGCAGCAGGCAAAGAGCGCATCACCCTGCGCCATCTGCTCAGCCATCAGGCCGGGTTGCCGGCGATACGTGAGAGCTTGCCAGCCGAAGCCCTTTACGACTGGCAGACCATGACCCGCGCGCTGGCGGCCGAGGCACCCTGGTGGGCCCTGGGCGAAGGCCACGGCTATGCGCCGATCACCTATGGCTGGCTGGTCGGAGAATTGTTACGGCGTATTGAAGGGCGTGGCCCGGGCGAGTCGATCGTTGCACGCACCGCCAAGCCGTTGGGCTTGGACTTTCATGTCGGCCTGGCCGATGAGGAATTCCACCGGGTGGCGACGATCAGCCGTGGCAAGGGCAATGTCGGCGATGCCGCGGCCCAGCGCCTGCTCAAGACCATGATGAGCGATGCCCAGGCCCTGACCACCCGGGCGTTCGCCAACCCTCCCTCGATCATGACCAGCACCAACAAGCCGGAGTGGCGGCGCATGCAGCAGCCCGCCGCCAATGGCCACGGCAATGCCCGTAGCCTCGCTGGTTTCTACAGCGGTCTGCTCGATGGCAGCCTGCTCGACAGCGAGCTGCTGGCCGAACTCACCCGTGAGCACAGTGTCGGTGAGGACAGGACCTTGCTGACGTCGACCCGTTTCGGCCTTGGTTGCATGCTCGATCAGCCCGCCCTGGCCAATGCCACCTACGGCATGGGGCCGGGCGCATTCGGCCATCCCGGCGCGGGAGGTTCGACCGGTTTCGCGGACCCGCAGCGCGATGTGGCCGTGGGTTTCGTTACGAATAACCTGGGGCCGTTCGTCTTAATGGATCCGCGGGCACAGAAACTTGCAGGTATCTTATGCAAGTGTTTTTAACAATCGCGGCTAAACTCTTGCGTAATATGGCTTTTAGCTGCTGACTCCGGTTTGGCCGGGTGACTTCGACCGATTAGATGTGGATGACCGATGCTTTCCTATAAGACTTGCGCGCTGGCGCTTTGCGTACTGTTGACAGGTTGCTCCCTGTTCGAGAAGAAGGAAGACCCCAAGCCGGCGCCGATGCCGCCGCCCGAGGTTACCCAGGCCTGGCTCGATGAGTACGAGCCGCTGGTGCGCGAAGCGATCAAGGGCAGCAACTTCGAAATCGAACGTCGCGAGAACCTGCTGGTGGTCACCGCCCCGGTCAAGGGTTCGTTCAACCCTGACCGTCCAGGCATGCTGCTGCCGGTCACCCTCGGGCCGATCACCCGCGTAGCCAAGGTGCTGGAGAAGGACAACAAGGTCGGCGTGCTGGTATTGGGGCATGCCGATAGCAGCGGCGCGCTGGAAACCAACCGTGAGCTCAGCCATGAGCGTGCACGTGCCTTCACCGCCATCTTCCGCCTCAGCGGCCTCAAGCAGGATCGCCTGATGGTTCAGGGCATGGGCCCGGACATGCCGCGTGCAGCCAACGACAGCGCCAATGGTCGTGAGTTGAACCGCCGCGTGGAAATCCTGTTGACCCGTCAGGACACCCTGCGCGCATTGATCGCCCAGTACAGCCGGCCAGCTCCGGCCCCGGCGGCTACCGATGCCACCGCTGTGGCCGTGGCCGACAAGCCGGCAGCCAAGGCTGACGCAAAACCTGCAGCCAAGGCGGCGAGCAAGCCTGCAGCCAAGGCGGTGGCCAAGTCATCGGCCAAACCTGCAGCCAAGCCGGCGGCCAAGCCTGCCGCGAAGGCAGTAGCCAAGGCAGCCGACAAGCCTGCGGCCAAGAACACCACCAAGTTGGCCGACGCCAAGAAAGTGGTTGCTTCAGATCAAGCCAAATAGGCGTTACGCCTTTAGACTAGGGTCTCTGTCGCTTCCGAGAATACGCTCATGACACAGACCCTGGCCGACATGCGCCGTGACTACACCCGTGACGGCTTGAGCGAGGAACAGGCTCCACTGGAGCCCTTCTCGCTGTTCAGAAGCTGGTTCGCCGACGCGGTGAAGACCGAGCAACTTCCTGTAGAACCCAATGCCATGTCCCTGGCGACCGTCGATGCCGATGGTCGTCCGCACTGCCGTGTGCTGCTGCTCAAGGGGCTCGACGAGCAGGGTTTCACCTTCTTCAGCAATTACCAGAGCGCCAAAGGCGAGCAGTTGCAGGCCAACCCCTTCGCGGCGATGACTTTCTTCTGGCCGACCCTGGAGCGTCAGGTGCGTATCGAAGGTCGGGTAGAGCGGGTTTCGCCTGCCGAGTCCGATGCCTACTTTCAGGTGCGTCCGCTGGGCAGCCGCCTGGGTGCCTGGGCGTCGCCACAGAGCCGGGTGATCCATGATCGTGCCGAGCTGGAGGGGCTGCTGGCGCAGACCGAACGCCGCTTCGCCGACCAGGCTCCCGAGTGCCCGCCGCACTGGGGCGGATACCGCCTGCTGCCGGAGCGCATCGAGTTCTGGCAGGGCCGTGCCAGCCGTCTGCACGATCGCCTCGACTATCGCCGCGAGGGCGACGCCTGGTTGCGTCGGCGCCTGGCACCCTGACGTAGCCCCATGCCTCGCCATCGCTGCGGCGCATGGCATGTCGCCGGGTCTTTCATTCTGCCTACAATGGCGGCTTCCTTCCCGGAGGCCGCACGATGCTCGAACTCGACTCCACCCTGGCCCAGCACATCGTTGATCGAGCCATGGCCATCCTGCCGTACAACATCAACGTGATGGATGCTCAGGGCATGATCATCGGCAGCGGTGATCCGCTGCGCCTGCATACCCGGCATGAGGGGGCACAGCTGGTGCTGGCCAACCGTCGCGTCGTGGAGATCGACGAGCAGGCCGCAACCTGCCTGCGTGGCGTGCGGCCCGGCGTCAATCTGCCCTTGCTGCACGCCGACGCGCTGATCGGCGTATTGGGTATCACCGGAGCGCCCGAGGTGGTGAGGCCCTATGCCGAGCTGGTGCGCATGGCCGCGGAGATGCTGGTCGAGCAACGCCAGGTACAGGCCGAGCGCCACTGGCAGCGGCATCAGCTGGATGCCTGGCTGCGTCAGCTGTTCGATCCGTCGGTTGCCCTGGGTACTTTGGCGGCTGATGCCGAGCGTCAGGGCCTGGCACTCGGCTGGCCGCGTCAGGTGTGTCTGCTGGAGTTGCAGGAGCAGGGCGAGCCCCTGGCGCAGCAGGCCCGCCTGCTCGGTGCGCTGAGCGGCAAGAGCGAGCACCTGTGCGCACCATTGGGAATGCGCGAATTGCTCTGGTGCCGCCCGTTGGCGGCGGGCCGTACCGACAGCCATTGGCTGGCAAGCGCCGACGAGCGTGACTGGGGCGTGGCTCGCCTGTTGGTCAGCGACCCGGTGCAGTCCCTCGGGCAATTGCGCCAGGCCTGTCTGGCCTTGCGCGATCTGCAGGCTTTCGCCCGGGCACGTTATCCGTCGCAGCGCCTGATCTGCCTGGAGGAGCATCGCCTGCCGACACTGCTCTACGCACAGCGCAACAGCTGGTTGCTGCAAGGCTGGCTGGCGCCGTTGAAGCAGGTGCTGGCCCAGGATGGCAGCGGCGCTCTTCGTGAGACGCTCGAGGCCTGGTGTGCCCATGACGGCCAGGTGCAGAGTTGTGCCGCTGCCCTGGGGATTCATCGCAATACCCTGCGTTATCGCCTCGAACGCATCGCCGAACTCAGCGGTGTCGAGCTGACCCGCCTGGATCGTCGCCTGCAGCTGTCACTGGGCCTGGGCCTTATCGAGCCAGGCTGAAGTTCCGCACGCAAATGATGCATCTGCACAGTAACTGACCTGCGCTTTGCCTTTCTCGTTGTGCGGGTGAACAGGGTGTCGCCCGCTGTTGCTGGGTGACAATGCACGGCACCTGGCAAATCACATAACAACAATGAGGAAACCGGCATGGCTCTGGTTCTGATCCTGGTCGCGCTCATCGCGTTTATCGTGGTGTCGACTACACGTCTCAAGCTGCATCCCTTTCTTGCCCTGCTGATCGCCGCGATAGTCGCCGGCTTCGCTTATCAACTGCCCCATCAGGACATTCTCAAGACTGTCGCCACCGGCTTTGGCGGCATCCTCGGCAACATCGGTGTGGTGATCGTGCTGGGGACCATCATCGGTGTGATTCTCGAGCGCAGCGGCGCCGCCATCACCCTGGCGGAAACCGTGATCAAGCTGCTCGGCGAACGCTTCCCCACGCTGACTATGTCGATCATCGGTTACATCGTGTCGATCCCCGTGTTCTGCGACTCCGGCTACATCATCCTCAACTCGCTGAAGAACGCCCTGGCCGCACGCATGAAGGTCTCCATGGTGGCGATGAGCGTCGCTCTGGCCACCGGCTTGTACGCCACGCATACCTTCGTGCCACCGACCCCCGGGCCGATCGCAGCTGCCGGCAACCTTGGTCTCGAATCGAGCCTGGGTCTGGTGATCGCCGTCGGTCTGTTCGTCGCCATGGTGTCCGCGCTGGCCGGCCTGCTCTGGGCTAACCGCTTCATCGGCAAGGACATCGCTCTCGAGGACGACGGCACGCCAATGCCGGGCGCCGAGGATTTCGAGGCGCTGAAGGCGCAGTACGGAAAACTGCCGAGCGCCACCCAGGCCTTCGCGCCGATCCTGGTGCCCATCGTGTTGATCTGTCTGGGATCGGTGTCGGTATTCCCCAGTCGCCCGCTGGGCGATGGCACGCTGCAGGCCGTGCTGAGCTTCCTCGGTCAGCCGGTGGTGGCATTGCTGGTCGGTCTGGTGCTGGCTTGTACCTTGCTCAGGGGCAACGGCAAGCGCCAGCAACTGCATGACCGGGTGACCGACGGCATTCTCTCCGCCGCGCCGATCATCCTCATCACCGGTGCTGGTGGCGCTTTCGGTGCGGTGCTCAGCGCTTCGCCGCTGGGCGCTTATCTGGGCAGCACCTTGTCCGCATTGGGTATCGGCCTGTTCATGCCATTTCTGGTCGCTGCAGCGCTGAAGACAGCACAGGGTTCCACCACCGTGGCCATGGTCACCACGTCGGCGATGGTCGCGCCACTGCTCGGGCAGATCGGCCTGGATAGCGAGATGGGCCGGGTGCTCACCGTACTGGCGATCGGTGCTGGCGGCATGACCGTTTCCCACGCCAACGACAGCTACTTCTGGGTAGTGACCCAGTTCAGCCGCATGCCGGTAGCCGTTGCCTACCGCGCGCAAACCATGGCTACGCTGATTCAAGGTGTGGTCGGTATCACCACGGTTTGGCTGCTGAGCCTGGTACTTCTCTAAGAACCTGCTCCATGTCTGCTGTGCGTCGGTACTGCGCTGTAAAAAAGGCATTGCCCTAGCTCGCCAGGCCTAGAGAAGGTTCTCAGCCGTTTTCATACGGGACGCCCCGCGGCGTCCCGCTGCATCGAGGTCTTGCCATGAAAATCGTCATCGCTCCTGATTCGTTCAAGGAGAGCCTGAGTGCGCCCGACGTGGCCCAGGCCATCGCCCGCGGCTGGCTCGCCGTTTACCCGGATGCCGAGATCGCGTTGTGCCCCATGGCCGACGGCGGCGAAGGAACGGTGGATGCCGTGCTCGCCGCCACTGGCGGCGAGCGTCGTGAGCTGCGCGTTCAGGGCCCCCTGGCCACACCGGTGCAGGCCCATTGGGGCTGGCTGGGCGATGGTACGGCGGTAATCGAGATGGCCGCTGCCAGCGGCCTGCACTGGGTGCCGAGTGCGCAACGTGATGCCCGAGTGACCAGCAGCTACGGCACCGGGGAGCTGATTCGTGCGGCGCTGGACGCCGGTGCCACGCGGATCATTCTCGGCCTCGGTGGCAGTGCCACCAACGACGGTGGCAGCGGACTGCTGCGTGCATTGGGTGCGCGCTTTCTCGATGCAGGTGGCAACGAATTGCGGCCGGGCGGGGCGGCACTGGCCACGCTGCAGCGCGTCGACCTCAGCGCACTGGATCCCCGTCTGCAGGATGTTCAGGTCGATGTTGCCGCAGACGTCGACAATCCTCTGTGCGGGCCTCATGGCGCGTCGGCTGTGTTCGGTCCGCAGAAGGGCGCCAGCCCGGAGCAGGTCAAGGAACTGGATGCCGCCCTGGCGCGTCTGGCCGAAGTGGTCGGTGAAGCGCTTGGCGAAGACTTCAGCGCTTTCCCCGGTGTCGGTGCTGCCGGTGGCCTCGGTTTCGCTGCCAAGGCGTTTTTCGGTGCGCGCTTTCGTCCGGGTATCGAACTGGTTGCCGAGCTGTCAGGCCTTGCCGAGGCGGTGAAGGGGGCCGACCTGGTGATCACCGGAGAGGGGCGTCTCGACGCCCAGAGCCTGCATGGCAAGACGCCGGTCGGCGTCGCGCGGGTGGCGCAGGCTCAGGGAGTTCCGGTGATCGCCCTGGCCGGCAGCCTGGGGGAGGGGTATCAACAGGTGCGCGAAGCCGGTATCGAAGCCGCCTTCAGCCTGGCGCCAGGGCCTATCACCCTGGAGCACGCCTGCGCCAATGCCGCGCAGGAGCTGCAAGCCCGGGCTGCCGATTTAGCCAGGTTCTGGCGCCTGGCTCAGGCTGCGCGACGCTGATCGGGAACCGATGATTGCGTAATGGCACGGTGACGAACGTAGCCGGCTGCTGTCTATACTCCTGTCAGGGGAGAGGCCCTGTTGCGTCGCCCATCCTGTACCGCTGCTGAACGGGTGATGCAATTTATGGGCATTCACAGTGACCGTCCTGGCGGCCGTGCTGTCATAGCGTTATCAGTCCAGTCTGGAGAATCGTCATGCATAAACCTGGTATTTTCGTTGTCCTGTTTGCCGCAGCGACTCTCACCCTTGGCGGCTGCGCATCGAGCCTGACCGGCGACAGCTATTCCCGCGATGAAGCGCGTGCCGTGCAGACCGTGCGCATGGGTACCATCGAATCCCTGCGTCCGGTGAAGATCGAAGGCACCAAAACGCCAATCGGTGGTGGTGCCGGCGCCGTCATCGGTGGCGTGGCAGGCAGCGGCGTTGGCGGTGGTCGTGGTTCGGCCGTGGCGGCGGTGATCGGTGCTGTAGCTGGTGGTCTGCTGGGTGCAGCTGCCGAAGAAGGCATCACCCGTACGCAAGGCGTTGAAATCACCGTGCGTGAAGACGACGGCAGCATGCGCGCCTACGTGCAGGCCGTTGAGGAAAACCAGATTTTCCGCGTTGGTGAGCGTGTCCGCATCATGACCGTCAACGGCACCAGCCGTGTGACCAACTGATGTTCGTCTGACGGCGCCATGTGCGCCGTCGGTACCATTGCACGAAAGCCGGACCGGCATGCCGATCCGGCTTTTTTCATGGGCGTTATTCGCTAAAAACCGCCATTTAGAGCGTTCGCAAGAGAGTCAGTCGGGCCACGCCGAAATCTCTCCGAGGATAGTTTTAGTAATAATTCTATCCATGACCTTGAGTCGATAGTTAAGCATAATCGAGCTCGCTTTCCTGGTTAGCGCGCTCGCAGCTCACGACTGGAAAAACAAGTCGAACGCCATGGGTGTTTCGCCAGTCAGTTAGAGCGACCGCGCATTATGCGCAGACTTGATCGAAACTGACTTGGCATGCTCCGAGTTGGACTGCTACAGGCGGTTTCTCCGCCTGCCGGGTTGGCATCACGCACACCATCGCAGGGATCGGCCGGACGCCAGGCGCCCGGTATTCTGGCACACACTAACTGGCCGTCTGGCTGCATGACGGGCTTGTACAAGGGGTTTAGTGTATGGCGCTTGCGCTGATCATCGCCTTACCATTTTTAGGCATCTTTCTACCGTTGCTGGCTGACCGCATGGGGCGCTCGCTCTGTGCGCTGGCAGCCGCGATCGGGCCTGCAGCGGCGCTCGTGCTGCTCTGGCTACAGCAGCCGGCGGTGTTCGCTGGCGAGGTACGGATCGTCCGCTATCCGTGGCTGTCGGACCTCGGCCTGGACCTGAGCCTGCGCCTCGACGGCCTGGGTTTCCTGTTCGCCCTGATGATTCTCGGCATCGGTTTGCTGGTGATCCTCTACGCCCGTTATTACCTGGGCAAGCAGGAGCCGATGGGGCGCTTCTTCGCCTATCTGCTGCTGTTCATGGGCGCCATGCTGGGCGTGGTGTTCTCGGAAAACATGCTGCTGATGATGGTGTTCTGGGAACTGACCAGCCTGTCGTCGTTCCTGCTGATCGGCTTCTGGAGTGGCAGTTCGGACGCACGTCGCGGCTCGCGCATGGCCCTGACCGTCACCGGCGGCGGTGGCCTGGCCCTGCTGGCAGGCATCCTGCTGCTTGGCAATATCGCTGGCAGCTTCGAGCTGACCCAGGTGCTGGCAGCTGGCGATGTGATCCGCAATCACGCCCTGTACCCGATTACCCTGATCCTGATTCTGCTGGGCGTCTTCACCAAGTCCGCGCAATTTCCCTTCCATTTCTGGCTGCCGCAGGCCATGTCGGCACCCACGCCGGTGTCGGCCTATCTGCACTCGGCGACCATGGTCAAGGCTGGCGTGTTCCTGCTGGCGCGCTTTTACCCGGTGCTGGCAGGCACGGAGTGGTGGTTCTATCTGGTCAGCGTGACCGGCATGGCGACGCTGCTGTTCGGCGCTGGCATGGCATTGTTCCAGCACGATCTCAAGGGGCTGCTGGCCTATTCGACCATCAGCCACCTGGGCCTGATCACCCTGCTGTTCGGCTTCAACTCTGATCTGTCCTCGGTCGCGGCGGTGTTCCACATTATCAACCACGCCACCTTCAAGGCTTCGCTGTTCATGGCCGCCGGTATCATCGACCATGAAACCGGAAGCCGCGACATGCGGCGTATCGCCGGGCTCTGGAAATACATGCCGCACACCGCCGTGCTGGCCATGGTCGCGGCCTCGGCAATGGCCGGGGTGCCACTGCTGAACGGCTTCCTGAGCAAGGAAATGTTCTTCACCGAGACGCTCAATCAGGATCTGCTCGGCATCTTCAGCTGGATGATTCCCGCCGCGGCTACGCTCGCCGGGGTGTTCTCGGTCGCTTACTCGTTGCGTTTCATTCACGACGTGTTCTTCAACGGCGAGCCGAAGGACCTGCCCAAGTATCCGCCCCACGAGCCGCCGCGCTACATGAAGATCCCGGTGGAAGTGCTGGTCTTCCTCTGTCTGCTGGTGGGCATGCTGCCGGCCTATACCGTGGCGCCGCTGCTGGCCTCGGCGGCCTCGGCGACTCTGGGGGGCGAAGTACCTTATTACAGCCTGTCGATCTGGCATGGCTTCAACCTGCCGCTGGGCATGAGCGTGATCGCCCTGGTGGGCGGGATCATCGTCTACGCCTGCCGCGAGCCGCTGTTCCGTTGGTACAACGGCATGCCGGAGGTGGACGCCAAGGAGATGTTCGAGCTGCTCAACAGCCGTCTGGTGAAGAGTGCGCGCTGGATCACCAGGCTGCTCGAGAGCGGTTCCCAGCAGCGTTACGTGGCGCTGCTGCTGATCAGTGCCCTGGTGCTGATCACCGTCGCGCTGTCGTCGATGGATTCGCTGAGCGGCGAGGTACCCTTATCGCCCCTCGACGGCATCACCGTGCTTGGCATGCTGGTGCTGTGCGTGATGGCCGTGCTCACCGTGGTGTTCCACCGCAACCGCCTCAAGGCGCTGATGACCCTGAGCTGTGCCGGGCTGATGGTGGCCCTGGCGTTCGCCCGTTATTCCGCGCCGGACCTGGCGCTGACCCAGCTATCCGTAGAGGTGGTGACCATCATCCTGCTGGTGCTGGCGCTGTTCTTCATGCCCGATCGCACGCCGATGGAGTCCAGCAGCCTGCGTGGCCTGCGTGACGTGCTGCTGGCCGGTGGTAGCGGGATCGCCGTCGCGCTGCTGGCTTACGCGGTGATGACGCGCCCCTACGACAGCATTGCCTCTTTCTTCCTCGAGAACAGCGTCAGTGGGGGGGGCGGTACCAACGTGGTCAACGTGATCCTGGTCGACTTCCGCGGTTTCGATACCTTGGGCGAGATCAGCGTGCTGGCCATCGCCGCGATCGGCATCTATGGCCTGCTCGCCGGGCTGCACCTGCCTCATCCGCTCACCGACCCGAATGGCAAGCCCTGGTCGCGCGACAGCCACCCGATGATCCTCGACAGCATCGCCCGGGTGCTGCTGCCCATGGCCCTGCTGGTGTCGGCGTTCATCTTCGTGCGCGGGCACAACCTGCCGGGTGGTGGCTTCATCGCCGGTCTGATCACCGCGATCGCCCTGATCCTGCAGTACGTGGCCCACGGCGTTGAATGGACGCAGAGGCGCATGCCCTGGAGTTACCACAGTATCGCCGGTCTTGGTGTGATGATCGCCGCGCTCACCGGCCTCGGCAGCCTGGCTTTCGGCGCGCCGTTCCTGACTTCGGCTTTCGACCATTTCCATCTGCCGGTGATCGGTGAGTTCGAGTTGGCGACCGCGCTGCTGTTCGACCTTGGTGTGTACCTGGCCGTGGTCGGCTCGACGTTGCTGATCCTGTCCAACATCGGTCACGTTAGTCAGGACGAATCGAGCAAGGAGGTACTCTGATGGAAGCGCTATTCGCCATTACTCTGGGCGTGCTGGCTGCCAGCGGTGTGTACCTGCTGATGCGCGCACGTATTTATCCGGTGGTCATGGGCCTTACCCTGATCTCCTACGCGGTCAACCTGTTCCTGTTCGCCATGGGCCGTCTCGGCACCGGCGTGCCTGCGGTGATCGGCAAGAGCAGCGAACACGGCGACCCGATTCCCCAGGCGCTGGTGCTCACCGCCATCGTCATCGGCTTCGCCATGACCGCCTTCGTCGTGGTGCTGTCGCTGCGTGCGCTGGGCGAGCTGCGTACCGACCATGTCGATGGTGAGGAGCCGCGCTGATGAATCATGCGTTGATCCTGCCCATCCTCATCCCGCTGTTCACCGGTAGCCTGCTGCTGATTCGCTCGCAGCTGTCGCTGACCGCCAAGCGCTGGATTTCCCTGCTGGCCACCTGGGCCCTGGTGCCACTGAGCGCCTGGCTGGTACTGCAGGCTGACTCCGGTGCCTTGCAGATCTATGCCTTGGGCAACTGGCAGCCGCCATTCGGCATCGTGCTGCTGCTCGACCGGCTGGCGGCAATGATGCTGCTGGTCACCGCCGTGCTGGCCAGCTTCGCCATGCTCTATGCGGTGCGCGGCGATGACGAGCGCGGGTCGAACTTCCACGCCCTGATGCAATTCCAGTTGCTGGGTATCAATGGTGCGTTTCTTACCGGCGATCTGTTCAACCTGTTCGTGTTCTTCGAGATCCTGCTGATCGCGTCCTACTCGCTGCTGGTCTACGGCGGTGGCCCGAAGCGGATCAAAGCCGGCATGCACTACGTGGTGCTCAACCTGGTGGCCTCGTCGTTCTTCCTGATCGGCGTGGGCATGCTCTATGGCCTGCTCGGCACGCTGAACATCGCCGACCTGGCACTCAAGGTGTCCGAAGCCGATGCCGACCGCCAGCCACTGCTCGCTGCTGCCGGTTACCTGCTGTTGATCGTGTTCGGCCTCAAGGGCGCCATCCTGCCGCTGTATTTCTGGTTGCCCAACGCCTATGCCGCGGCTACGGCGCCGGTGGCCGCTCTGTTCGCGATCATGACCAAGGTCGGTCTGTATGCGGTGATCCGCGTCTTTACCCTGGTGTTCGGCAGCGAGGCGGGCGAGCTGGCCCACCTGATCGACTACCTGCTCTGGCCGCTGGCGGCCCTGACCCTACTGGCCGGCGTTGTCGGCGCCCTGGCCGCACGCAGCCTCGGCCGCTTGATCGGCTACCTGGTGATCGTGTCGGTCGGCACTCTGCTGGCGGGTGTCGCCATGGGTACGGTGCAGAGCATCGGTGCCGCGCTCTACTACCTGATACACAGCACCTGGGTGTGTGGCGGTTTGTTCCTGCTCGCCGACCTGCTGGCCCGCCAACGCGGCGAGATCGGCTTGCGGCTACGCAAAGGTCCGCAGTTGCTGCAGCCGAAACTGCTCGGCGGGCTGTTCTTCATCGGTGCCATTTCCGTCGCCGGCCTGCCGCCTTTCTCCGGGTTCCTCGGTAAGCTGATGCTGTTGCGCTCGGTAGAAACCGGTATGCAGACGCTGGTGCTCTGGCCGGTCGTGCTGGTCGGTGGCTTGGGTATGGTGATCGCTCTGGTACGTGCAGGCAGCACGCTGTTCTGGCGCTGCACCGGCGAGACGGCACCGGCCGCCGAGTTCGACCGGATTCGCGCCCTGGCGGCCATCGGCCTTCTGGCTGGCGGCCCGCTGCTGGTGATCGCCGCGCAGCCGATCCATGAGTATGTCCTGGCCGTCGCCCAGCAGTTGCTGGATGTCGATAGCTACCTGCAGATCGTCCGCGGAGGTGATGCATGAGCCGATCCCGATGGTTGCCCCATCCCATGCTGACTGTGCTGCTGACGATCATCTGGTTGTTGATGGTCAACGCCCCCAGCTTCGGTCACTTGCTGCTTGGCGCCTTTCTTGGCTGGGGCATCGCTTTTCTGTGCCAGGGCTTCATGCTCGACGTGCCGCGCTTGCGCCGCCCGCTGCTGCTGTGCCGCTACCTGCTGATGGTGCTCTGGGACATCGTGGTCGCCAACCTGCACGTCGCGCGGCTGGTGCTGGGCCCAACACGCAAGTTGCGACCGGCATTCGTCGAGGTGCCGATGGCCATCGAAAACGAATTCATGCTGTCGGTGCTCGCTTGCATCCTGTCGCTGACGCCGGGAACCGTTTCCTCGGGCCTGAGCAACGATCACAAGACCCTGCTGCTGCATGGTCTTGATGTACCCGACGAGCAGGAGCTGATTACCGAGCTCAAGTCGCGCTACGAAGCCCCGCTGATGGAGATTTTCGAATGCTCGCGTATGTAATTCCCTTTTGCATGACCCTGATGGGCGTTGCCGTGACGCTCAACGTGATTCGCCTGGTGCGCGGCCCGGATATGCCGGATCGTGTGCTTGCTCTGGATACGCTGTACATCAATGCCCTGGCATTGATCGTGGTATTCGGTATCTGGCTGAAGTCGGATCTGTTTTTCGAGGCGGCGCTGCTGATCGCCGTCATGGGTTTCGTCGGTACCGTCGCGGTGGGGAAACACCTGCTGCACGGCGAGATCATCGACTGAGGAGCGTATTGTCATGCCATTCTGGATCGAAGCATTGGTGGCGTTTTTTCTGCTGGTCGGCTGCTCGTTTGCGCTGATCGGCGCCATTGGCCTGTACCGCCTGCCGGACTTCTTCACTCGCCTGCACGGCCCGACCAAAGCCACCACGCTGGGCGTCGGCAGCATGGTGGTGGCGTCGATGATCTTCTTCGGTAGCCATGAAGAGGGGCTGAGCTTCCATGAGCTGCTGATCACCCTGTTCCTGTTCATCACCGCCCCGGTCAGTGCGCACATGCTCGCCAAGGCGGCGATGCAGCAGAAGGTCAAACTGGTACGTCGCACCCGTGGGCGGCCCTGGGAGTCCTGAACTGGGCTGCCGGTTTGCCGCCTGACTGTGCCTGTCGGCGGCTCTGCATCACTTCTACACTGCGTCAGTCCTGATCCCGAACGAGGCCTGGCAGATGCAGTGGCAAATACGCGCGGCGACCGCCGCTGACATCCAAGCGCTTTGTGCGCTGATCTTCGAACACGGCCCTAACCCGTGGAATCACCTACCGCGCGCCGAGGTGACTGCCCATTTGCATGGCATCGCCGATGGCAGCACGCGCGCGCTGCTGGCGGAGGGCGAGGGTGGGTTGCTGGGGTTCGTCAGCCACGTGCGTACCACCTGGTTCCACGAGTATCAGCCCCTGGGCAGAGGCGATGACGAGCACGCTTATATCTGCGAGGCGGTGACCCACCGTGACATGGCAGGGCGCGGGCTGGGTTCGGCGTTACTGCGCCAGGTGGTGACGGATATCCGCAGCGAGGGCATCAGCGATATCTATATCGACCGCCATGAGGAGAACGCCGCTTCGGCGGGCATGATGCGCAAGGCCGGATTCGTCGAGATCACCCGTTACGATGATCCCGAGCGCCGGCCCAATGGCTCGCGGCGTACCAGCTTGTGCCGCTGGCAGCCGGATTAGCCGGCCAGTAGCGCCCGTGCCACGCCCTCGGCAACGCGGATACCGTCGACACCGGCGGAGAGAATGCCGCCGGCGTAACCGGCACCTTCGCCAGCCGGGAACAGGCCGCGCACGTTGAGGCTCTGCAGGTCTTCACCGCGGGTGATGCGCAGCGGCGACGAGGTACGGGTTTCGATGCCGGTAAGCACCGCATCGTGCAGGTCGAAGCCCCTGATCTGCTTGCCGAAGGCCGGCAGGGCCTCGCGGATCGCCTCGATGGCGAAGTCCGGCAGGGCCGCTGCCAGATCGCCCAGCTTGATCGCCGGCTTGTAGGACGGCTCGACGCTGCCCAGGGCTTCGCTCGGCTTGCCAGCGATGAAGTCGCCCACCAGCTGACCCGGTGCTTCGTAGTTGCTGCCGCCCAGCACGTAGGCATGGGACTCCAGACGCTCCTGCAGCTCGACCCCGGCCAGCGGGCCACCGGGGTAATCCTGCTCCGGGGTGATGCCCACCACGATGCCGGCGTTGGCATTGCGTTCATTGCGCGAGTACTGGCTCATGCCGTTGGTCACCACGCGATGCGGCTCGCTGGTGGCGGCCACCACGGTGCCGCCCGGGCACATGCAGAAGCTGTACACCGAGCGGCCGTTCTTGGCGTGGTGCACCAGCTTGTAATCGGCAGCGCCGAGTTTCGGGTGACCGGCGTACTTGCCGAGGCGGGCGCGGTCGATCAGCGACTGGGGGTGTTCGATACGGAAACCCACCGAGAAGGGCTTGGCTTCCATGAACACGCCGCGCTTGTGCAGCGCGCGGAAGGTGTCCCGAGAACTGTGGCCGAGGGCCAGGATGACGTGGCGGCTGTGCACCTGTTCGCCGTTCTCCAGTTCCACGCCGACCAGTTGACCGTCTTCGATCAGCACATCACTGACACGTTGCTGGAAGCGTACTTCGCCGCCCAGCGCCTTGATCTCTTCGCGCATGGTGGCGACCACGCCGGTCAGGCGGAAGGTACCGATATGCGGCTTGCTGACATAGAGGATCTCCTCCGGCGCACCGGCCTTGACGAATTCCTCCAGCACCTTGCGGCCGTAGTGGTTCGGGTCCTTGATCTGGCTGTACAGCTTGCCGTCGGAAAAGGTCCCTGCGCCGCCTTCGCCGAACTGCACGTTGGACTCCGGGTCGAGGACCTTCTTGCGCCACAGGCCCCAGGTGTCCTTGGTGCGCTGACGCACTTCCTTGCCACGTTCGAGGACGATCGGCTTGAGGCCCATCTGTGCCAGCAGCAGGGCTGCGAAGATACCGCAAGGGCCGAAGCCGATCACCAGCGGGCGCTGTTGCGGTTGCTGCTCGGCAGGAATGCTCAGCGGTTTGTAACGCACGTCCGGGGCGACGCCGAGATTGCGGTCGTTGCTAAGGCGCGCCAGCAGCGCCGCTTCGTCGCGCACGCTGAAATCGAGGGTGTAGATGAACGGCATGTCGCCGGACTTCTTGCGCGCATCGTAGCTGCGCTTGAACACGCTGAACTCGAGCAGTTCGCTGTCTTCGATACCCAGTCGCTCGACCAGGGCTGGGCGCAGTGCGTCGTCGGCATGGTCGAGGGGCAGTTTCAGTTCGGTGATGCGCAGCATGTGGAGTCCACCTATCAGGGCCGGAGGTCACCCGGCAGCTTTTCGAGGGCGGCGATTATGGACGAAAAAAGCCAGTCAGGCTGCAGTTCGCGCGTCGCAGTCGACGGGCAGCCGAAGCAGGGTCGGTGTTCGGTGTGTCCATTCGAGGGTCAGGTGCGTCAATCTCAGGACTTCACTGGTGCAAAAGGACATTCGCATGCAGTCGTACAGGACATTGACCCTTGGTTATCTGGCCGGTCTGATCACGCCTCTCTGGCTGGCGTTCGGCGTGGCTCTGGCTGGGGCGCTTTACCCCGGTTACAGTCACTTTGATCAGGCCATGAGTCTGCTTGGCGCCGAAGGGGCACCGACTCGCCTCATCTCGCCGATGATCAACAACTTCCCGCTGGGTGCGCTGTTCATGCTGTTCGGTGTCGCCGTGCTGCTGAGCTTCGATAATTGTTGGGCGCGGTTCAGCGGCCTGCTGATCATCCTCCACGGCCTGGGCAGCTTCGGCACCGGCTACTTCCCCTGTGACGCAGGTTGTGCACCGCAAAGCCCGTCGACCAGCCAGAACGTGCATAACCTGGGGGGGCTGGTCATGGCGCTCAGTCTGTTGCTCGCCAGTGCACTGTGGGTTTATCTGGGCCGCCGCCTGCTCGGCTCCCGGCGGTTTTCCTGGTTCTCACTCGTGTGCACGCTATTGGCACTCGGCACCCTGCCGTTGATGGCGGCCGCCGTGCAAAGTGGACAGGGCTTTGGTTTCTATCAGCGCATCAACTACGGGGTGTCGCTGCTGTGGGTGGCCACGCTGGCATTGGTGCTGATGCGCCGCTCCCGGGGATAGTTCGCGTTTACTTACGATTTGCCGGTGTTGCCCGGCGCAGGGAGTTGTTAGGGTCTTGACTCACCTTTCATAGGGATATCAAGGGGATAACATGAGCGAGCAACCCAGGAGCGACGCAGCTCCGGTCAGCGTTCTGCTGGCCACCGACCTGAGCGTGCGTTGCGATCGCGCACTGGATCGGGCCGCGCAACTGGCCGGTGAATGGCAGGCCATGCTGGTAGGCGTCAACGTGCTGGAAACAGGCCAGGCGCCGGATCTGGTACTCGGTTGGGCCAGCGCTCGGGACGACGCGAGCCTGGCGCGCTTCGCCGAGCAGCGGTTGCAGGAGGATCTCGCCGGCCTCGACGTGCCTGTGCGGCTGCGTATCGAGCGTGGCGAACCGGTGCAGGCCATCGCCAAGGCTGCGCGGGAAACCGGCAGCGCACTGGTGGTGACCGGCGTTGCCAGCAACGAGCTATGGGGCCGGCTGTTGCTCGGCTCAACCGTCGAGTCACTGATCCGGCAACTGCCACAGCCCTTGCTGGTGGTTCGCCAGCGGCCGCGCGGCCGCTACCAGCGCATTCTGGTCGCCACCGACTTTTCCGATTCGTCGCGCCATGCATTGCATGCCGCTGCCCGCTACTTTCCGGACCGCGAGCTGGTGCTCTATCACGCCACCGAAGCGCCGATGTCCGACCGTCTGGAGCGAGTGATCGACGGGCAGACGCGTCAGCATATCGAAGAGGGCGATTACGCGGCCTTTCTTGCGGCCAGCGATCTGCCGGAGGGGGCGGGCACGCGTATCCGCATCGTCATCGAACAGGGTTCGTTGGGAGCTTCACTGAGCCACTACGTGCGTGAGCATGCGGTGGATCTGGTGGTGATGGGCACCCACGGCCGCAGCGGGCTGATGAACGTGTTGTTGGGCAGTGCGGCCAGCGAACTGCTGCAGTGGGTGCCGTGCGACACGCTGGTCGTGCGCGAGCCCCGCGCCGGCGAGTAGTTAGCGCGCTTGCAGCCAGCGCCGACGCTGCTCGGCATCGTGGAACGTCCAGGCCACGAAGCGGCTCTGCTTCTGGCCCTGGCTCATTTCCACGGTCCGCGTTTCCACGGCGCCGACTTTCTTCAGTGTGGCGTACACGCCAGGCAGGTTGCCGGATTTGGAGATCAGCGTGCTGAACCACAGCACCTGCTCGCGGTGATCGGCGCTTTCACGAATCAGCCGGGCGACGAATGCCGCTTCGCCGCCCGGACACCACAGCTCGGCAGCCTGGCCGCCGAAGTTCAGCACCGGCAGCTTGCGCTTGGGGTCGAGCTTGCCGAGGTTGCGCCATTTGCGCTTGCTGCCGCTGGCGGCTTCGTCCGCCGAGGCGTGGAAGGGCGGGTTGCACAGGGTCAGTTCGAAGCGCTCCTCAGGCTTTAGCAGGCCGCTGAACACATGCCCGGCATCGGGTTGCAGGCGCAGGTCGATCTGTTCGCTAAGGCCTTGATTCGACTGCACGATGGCCTTCGCCGAGGCGATGGCCTGAGAGGCGATATCGGCACCCAGAAAATGCCAGCCGTACTCGCGGTTGCCGAGTAGCGGGTAGATGCAGTTGGCGCCTACGCCGATATCCAGCGCCCGTATCGTCGCGCCTCTGGGGATCTCGCCGGTGTTGTCGGTCGCCAGTAGATCGGCCAGGTAATGCAGGTAATCCGCACGCCCGGGAATGGGCGGGCACAGGTAGTCCGCCGGAATGTCCCAGTGCGTGATGCCATAGAACTGCCGGAGCAGCGCGCGGTTGAACACCTTCACCGCCGCCGGGTTGGCGAAATCGATGCTCTCCTTGCCATATGGATTGATGATCACGAACGCCGCCAGCTCCGGGCTGGTCTTGATCAGCGCCGGAAAGTCATAACGCCCCTGATGGCGGTTGCGCGGATGCAACTGGCCCTTGTCGGCTGACGGGGCGGATGGTTTCGGTGGGCGTTTGGCGGACATGCTGATGGATCACGGCAGGGGTGGGGGCGCATTTTCCCACAGGTGATAGTGGTGTGCTTGCCGGCTTTCGCCGATCCCTGGAAAACCGCAGCGAGCTGCCCTCGGTTGTCGGGATGCGTACTGACTCAGGTCAAGGGGCTACTGCCTGCGCAGCCCTAGACTGGCTCCATCTAGGGGAATGACAGGGAGGCCGGACATGGCCTATCTCAGATGGAGCGATGACCTGAATACCGGAATCGCGGTGATCGACGGCCAGCACCGGCGTATCGTCGACATGATCAATGAGCTGTACGTCGCTCAGCAGGAGGGTGCGCGCGAGGGCGTGGCCCTGGTGATCGAGGAGCTGTTGGATTACACCACCTCGCACTTCGCCTTCGAAGAGGCGATGCTCGAGGAGGCCGGCTACGTCTTCACCAAGGCCCATAAGCGGGTGCACGACATTTTCATCAAGCGGGTCGACGACTACCGCACGCGATTCAAGCAGGGCGAAGACGTCTCCGACGAATTGCGCAGCCTGCTCGGCCGCTGGCTGTTCGGGCATATCCGCAACGACGACCAGAACTACGTGGCCGCGGTCACCGAAAACCTCCGCCGCCTGGCCGCCGACAAGACCGAAGAGGGGTGGTTGAGCCGCGCCAAGCGCCGCTTCTTCCACGCGGCGTAGCGGGCTGTTCCATGGTCGTGATCGTTCCTCACGCTCCGCCTTGGATGCGGCCGATGGGTGGGCTGAAGCGGATCGCCGCCCGGCTCACCCTACGATCCTGTGCGGGCTGTAGGGTGGGCTTCAGCCCACCAAATCGAAGGACCGCCCGCTAGAGCGGGAAGATCCACGGCACCATTACCACGCTGACGATCATCACCAGGATGGTGAACGGCACGCCGATACGCACGAAATCCCCGAAACGGTACTGCCCCGGCCCAAGCACCAGGGTATTCACCGGCGACGAGATCGGTGTCATGAAGGCAGCCGAGGCGGCCAGGGCGACCGTCATGGCGAAGGGCACGGGTGACGCTCCCAGTGCCTGGGCCGTGGCGATCGCCACCGGAGCCATCAGCACCGCCGTGGCGGTATTGGAGATGAACAGGCCGATGAGGGCGGTGACAGCGAACAGGCTGGCGAGGATCACCCGCGGCCCGGCTTCGCCGAGCGCACCGACCAGCCCGTTGACCGCCAGATCGATTCCTCCGGTTTTCTGCAGGGCCAGGGCGAACGGCAGCATGCCGACGATAAGAATCAGGCTCGGCCAGTGGATCGACCGGTAAGCGCTGGGCATGTCGACGCAGCGGAAGGCGCCCATCAGCAGGCAACCGATCAGTGCGGCCATGACATTGGGCACCAGGCCGCTGATCATCAGGCCGACCATCACCGCCAGGCTCAGCAGGGCATAGGGTGCCTGGCGCGCGGCGGGAGCCACTTCATCGACTTCGGCGGGCAGGCTGAGTACCAGAAAGTCGCGATTGAGGCTTTGCAGGTGATGGATCCGCTTCCAGCTGCCAGCCACCAGCAGGGTGTCGGCGTGGGTCAGCTTCTCGTCCACCAGCAGGCCTTCGAGCGCCTGACCATGACGGCGCAGGCCGACCACGTTGAGCTTGTAACGGCTGCGCAGACCGAGCTCCTGAATGCTTTTGCCCGGCAGGTGCGATTCCGGCGGCAACGCCACTTCGGCCAGCCCCAGTTCATGGGAGTGCACGCTGTAGTAGGAATTGCGCAGCGGCAACGCTTCCAGGCCCAGCTCCTGATAGGCGCCGAGCAGGGCGATGGCCGGGCTGGCCAGGTCGACCAGCAGCACGTCACCGGCCTGAAGTTGAGTATTGCCGGTCGCCATCAGCAGTAGAGTGCGGAACTGCCGCTGACGCTCCACGGCGATCACGTTGATGCCGTACTGCGAGCGCAGGTGCAGCTCGTCCAGCGCCTGGTTGGCAAGCGGCGAATCGGCGCGCACGCGCAGACGTCGTTCGCGCTCGTTGAGGCGGTAGCTGTTGGCCAGATCGCTCAGGGTCAGTCGCGGCGGTACAGAGGCGTCACCGTCGGCATCACGCTGCAACCAGCGACGTGTGGCAAGCATGTAGAGCACGCCCAGTACCAGCACGGCGAGCCCGATTGGGGTGAAACTGAAGAAGTCGAAGCCCGGCAGGCCAGCGCGAAGCAGCTCGCTGTGCACCACCATGTTCGGCGGCGTGGCCACCAGGGTCAGCATGCCGCTGATCAGGCCGGCGAACGCCAGTGGCATCATCAGCCGGCCCGGTGCGATCTTCAGGCGCGCCGCCACACCCAGCACCACCGGAATGAAGATCGCCACCACGCCGGTCGAACTCATCACCGAGCCGAGCCCGGCCACTGCCACCATCAGCAGGACCAGCAGGCGGGTTTCGCTGCTGCCGGCTTTGGCCACCAGCCAGTCGCCGAGACGGTAGGCGATACCGGTGCGCACCAGGCCTTCACCGATCACGAACAGCGCGGCAATCAGGATCACGCTGGGGTCGCTGAAGCCGGCCAGGGTTTCCTGGATGCTGAGCACGCCGGTCATCGGCAGGGCGACGATGATCATCAGTGCGACCACGTCCATGCGTGGCTTGTCGAGGACGAACAGCACCACTGCGGTGAACAGCAGGCCCAGCACCATGAAGAGGTCGAGGGTCATTCTGGCTCCTTGCCCGATCTCTTGCTCTGGCCGTTACTCAGGCCTTGGCGCGAGATCGTCTGAGTTTGCTGCAGTGTTTCAGGGGTAGCCGAGAACGGCCTTGACCTGCTGCAGATTGGCGGCGATCCAGCCTTTGTCGATGGCGCCCCAGTCGCGGATCACGTAGTGGCCTGCATTGTTGCGTTCGCCGTCCTGTTGCTGGAACTGGCAATCGATATCCAGCTCTTCCAGCGCGCTCAGGGTGTCCTGTGCGGTACGCCTGGGCATGCCCGTGGCGGCCATCAGCGCCGGCACGCTGTCGGCCGCGCCGCTGTCGATCAACCAGGCGACGTAGAGACGGCGGTAGAAACTGGTCTTGGTCTTGCTCACTTCCATTTGCAGGGGCCCGATCATGTGGGGAGTTTCGAGGATACTGCGTGCCGGGCCGGGATAACAAACCGCCTGACCACAAACGACAACGGCCTGCCGGGCTTTAGCCACGGCAGGCCGTTGTCAGTTGCGCACTGGATACAGGATGTTGAAAAACGTAGGCGAGGTAGCCAGCGCAAGGCGAAGGTAGGCAAAAAAGCGCAGTGTACGAGTTGTACATGAGCATTTTTTGCCTGCCTTCAACGCTGCGAAGGCAACGCAGGTAGTTTTTCAGCCGCCTGGTTACAGGCTGGCGATCTTGCCGCGCTGCTCCACCAGATTGGCCAGCGCCTGCTCGGCTTCGGCCAGCTTGGCGCGTTCCTTCTCCAGTACTTCAGCCGGCGCCTTGGCGACGAAGCCCTCGTTGGCCAGCTTGCCGCCGACCCGCTTGGCTTCACCTTCCAGGCGCTGGATTTCCTTGTCCAGACGCGCCAGTTCGGCTTCCTTGTCGATCAGCCCGGCCATCGGC
Organism: Pseudomonas flavescens; assembly: GCF_013408425.1. NCBI lineage: Bacteria > Pseudomonadati > Pseudomonadota > Gammaproteobacteria > Pseudomonadales > Pseudomonadaceae > Phytopseudomonas > Phytopseudomonas flavescens. The sequence continues at coordinate 253,677 of NZ_JACBYV010000001.1, forward strand.
ACCAGGACCTGCATGTCGCCGACCAGGGCAGTGGCGGACATCGGTGCCTCTTCGCCGGCTGCCAGTACCTTCACCGACTCGAACTTGGCCAGCTTGTTGAGCAGCGGGGCGTTGTCGTTCAGGCGGCGCAAGTCTTCGGCATTGGCGTTGGCGAGGATGACGTCGATGCGTTTGGCCATGGAGATCTTCATCTCGCCACGGATCTGCCGCACGCCGAGCATCAGTTGCTTGACCCACTCGATGTCGCCCTCGGCGGCCGCGTCGATGCGGCTTTCGTTGGCCACCGGCCAGGGTTGCAGCATCAGCGTTTCGCCGCTGACGCCGGCTTGGCCCTTGATGCGCTGCCAGATTTCTTCGGTGATGAACGGCATGAACGGGTGAGCCAGGCGCAGGATCACTTCCAGCACACGCACCAGCGTGCGGCGGGTACCGCGCTGGCGCTCGATGGGGGCGTTCTCGTCCCACAGCACCGGCTTGACCAGTTCCAGGTACCAGGCGCAGTACTCGTCCCAGACGAATTCGTACAGGGCCTGGGTGGCCAGGTCGAAGCGGAAGGCGTCGAGGTGGCGGGTCACGTCCTGCTCGCAACGCTGCAGGGCGGAGATGATCCAGCGATCGACCGGCGACAGATCCACGGCTTCATCATTGATGCCGGTGTCCTGGCCATCGGTGTTCTCGATGACGAAGTTGGCAGCGTTCCACAGTTTGTTGCAGAAGTTGCGATAGCCCTCGACGCGGCCCATGTCGAACTTCACGTCGCGGCCGGTGGTGGCCAGCGAGCAGAAGGTGAAACGCAGGGCGTCGGTGCCGTAGCTGGCGATGCCTTCCGGGAATTCTGCCTTGGTCTGCTTGGCGATCTTCTCGGCGAGCTTGGGCTGCATCATGCCGCTGGTGCGTTTGGCCAGCAGGGTTTCCAGATCGATGCCGTCGACGATATCCAGCGGATCGAGGACGTTGCCCTTGGACTTGGACATCTTCTGGCCCAGGCCGTCGCGCACCAGACCGTGAACGTAGACGGTCTTGAACGGGATCTGCTTGGTCAGGTGGGTGGACAGCATGATCATCCGGGCAACCCAGAAGAAGATGATGTCGAAACCGGTAACCAGCACGTCGGTCGGGTGGAAGGTCTTCAGGAAGTCGGTCTCTTCCGGCCAGCCGAGGGTGGAGAAGGTCCACAGGCCGGAGCTGAACCAGGTATCCAGTACGTCGTCGTCCTGGCGCAGCGGGATGTCGCCCAGGTTGTGCTTGGCGCGTACTTCCGCTTCGTCACGACCCACAAAGACATTGCCTGCCTGGTCGTACCAGGCCGGAATGCGGTGGCCCCACCACAGCTGACGGCTGATGCACCAGTCCTGGATGTCGCGCATCCAGCTGAAGTACATGTTCTCGTACTGCTTGGGCACGAACTGGATTTCACCGTTCTCGACCACTTCGATGGCCTTCTCGGCCAGCGGCTTGGTGGACACGTACCACTGATCGGTCAGCCACGGCTCGATGATGGTGCCGGAGCGGTCGCCCTTCGGCACTTTCAGGGCGTGGTCGTCGATCTTTTCCAACAGGCCGAGGGTATCGAACGCGGCGACGATCCGCTTGCGTGCTTCGAAACGGTCCAGGCCAGCGTACTCGGCAGGCAGGCTGGCATCGAGCAGGGCGTTGACGCTGCCGTCGATGTTGAAGATCTGCGCACCCGGCAGCACGGCTGCGTCCTGGTCGAAGATGTTGATCAGCGGCAGGTTGTGGCGCTTGCCGACTTCATAGTCGTTGAAGTCATGGGCCGGAGTGATCTTCACGCAGCCGGTGCCGAATTCCGGGTCGCAGTAGTCGTCCGCGATGATCGGGATGCGGCGGCCAAGCAGCGGCAGTTCGACGTACTGGCCGATCAGAGCCTTGTAGCGTTCGTCTTCCGGGTTCACGGCGACGGCGGCGTCACCCAGCATGGTTTCCGGGCGCGTGGTGGCGACGATCAGGTAGTCGGCGCCTTCGGCGGTCTTGTTGCCGTCAGCCAGCGGATAGCGCAGGTTCCACAGGTGGCCTTTCTCGTCGTGGCTTTCCACTTCCAGGTCGGAAATGGCGGTGTGGAACTTGGTGTCCCAGTTGACCAGGCGCTTGCCGCGGTAGATCAGGCCATCCTCGTGCAGGCGCACGAAGGCTTCCTTGACCGCCTCGGACAGGCCGTCGTCCATGGTGAAACGCTCGCGCGACCAGTCCACGGACGAGCCCAGACGACGAATCTGCCGGGTGATGTTGCCACCGGACTCGGCTTTCCACTCCCAGACCTTGTCGAGGAATTTCTCGCGGCCCAGATCATGGCGATCGATACCCTGGGCGCCCAGTTGGCGTTCCACCACCATTTGCGTGGCGATGCCGGCGTGATCGGTGCCCGGCTGCCACAGGGTGTTGCGGCCCTGCATGCGGCGGAAGCGGATCAGGGCATCCATGATCGCGTTGTTGAACCCGTGGCCCATGTGCAGGCTGCCGGTCACGTTCGGTGGCGGGATCATGATGGTGTAAGGCTCACCGGAGCCCTGCGGGGCGAAGTAGCCCTTCGCCTCCCAGTTTTCGTACAGGGCGGTTTCGATGGCGTGGGGCTGGTAGGTCTTGTCCATGCGCGGCGGGACCCTTCTGGCGTCTGATCGGAAAAGCCGAACAGTATAACGCCTATGAGCGGCAAGCCATAAGCGGCTAGCGACAAGTTGAGCGCGAGTTTTTCTCTCGCGCTTCGATGCTTGCGGCTTGCCGCAGCTTTCGGGCTATTTGCGCGGTGGCAGCAGACGATGCAGGCGAGCCTGCAGGCGGCGTTTGAGCTCGGCTTCGATCTGCGGCACGAAGTCGTCGATCACGTCCTGCAGCAGCAACTGGGCGGCGGCGCGCAGTTCGCTGTCCAGACGGTTGATCTCGTTGTCCCGGCCAATGGCGCGTTGCACCGTCTGGCGCAGCTCGTCTTCCGAGGCCATGCCGGCAGTTCTGCCAGTGGCTGCCACTGGCTGCGAGCTGGGTGCAGGCGAATGCGCGGCAGCAGGAACCACATCGGAGAGCAGCGGAATATCGTCGGGATCGAATTTTTCGGTCAGCAAGGGCGGATCGAGGTCATCATCCAGCAGTTCGCGAATCGATTCGAGATCGGTCAGCAAGGCGCCGGGCTTGTGCGGTGGGTTCAGGTTGTCCATGGGGGAATTTACAGTTCGACACGTTTGGGATCATAGCCCCGTTGACGGTAGCTGCGGAAATTCTCCCGGCAGGCGGTCAGCAGGTCGGGTTCCTGGTTGACGATCTCGATCACTCGACTGAAATGCTCGATGTGTGGGCTGAGCGTACTGCCCAGGTTGATCAGCACGCCCTGAGTCGCCTCGGGCGCCTCGTCGACACCGATCACGATGGGCGATTTCGGGTCGTCCTGATGCAGATCGTGGGGAATGAAGCTTTCCTGGCGAGCCCGCCAGAGCAGCTCGTCGAGCTCGCTGCATTGGGCCGCGTCGCTGCCACGCAGGAACACCGGCAAGCCATGACGCCAGGCCTTGCCGGCAAGCTGACAGGCCGCGCGCAGGCGCTCGGCCGTGGTGCTCGACGACAGTACGTAGAATTCTATTCGGGGCATGTAAGGTATCCGCAGACAGCCATCAGGCCGTGCGCCGCCAGCCAGCGGCGCACGGCTCAGGCTGCTATCAGCGCTGCTCCTGCGGTACGCGATCGAGCAGGTACTGGGTCAGCAGGGGGACTGGGCGGCCAGTGGCGCCCTTGTCCTTGCCGCCACTGATCCAGGCCGTACCGGCGATGTCCAGGTGGGCCCAGCGGTAGCTCTTGGCGAAGCGCGACAGGAAGCAGCCCGCGGTGATGGTGCCGGCCTTGGGGCCGCCGATATTGGCGATGTCGGCAAACGGGCTGTCCAGTTGCTCCTGGTATTCGTCGTACAACGGCAACTGCCAGGCGCGATCATCGGCGTGGCGGCCTGCAGCGAGAATCTCGCCAACCAGGTCGTCATCGTTGCCCATCAGGCCGGACACATTGCTGCCCAGGGCGACGATGCAGGCGCCGGTGAGGGTGGCGATATCGATCACCGCCTGCGGCTTGAAGCGTTCCGCGTAGGTCAGTGTGTCGCACAGCACCAGACGGCCTTCGGCGTCGGTGTTGAGGATTTCCACGGTCTGCCCACTCATGGTGGTGACGATATCGCCAGGGCGGGTGGCACCGCCGCTGGGCATGTTCTCGGCACAGGCGAACAGGCATACCAGGTTGATCGGCAGCTGCAGCTCCAGCACGGCGCGCAGGGTACCGAACACGCTGGCGGCGCCGCACATGTCGTATTTCATCTCGTCCATGCTGGCGGCGGGTTTGATGCTGATGCCGCCGGTATCGAAGGTGATGCCTTTACCGACCAGTACGTAGGGCTTGTCGCCCTTCTTCGCGCCCTGATAATTGAGCACGATCATCCGCGGTGGCTGATCGCTGCCCTGGGCGACGGCGAGGAAAGCGCCCGCGCCGAGCGCCTGCAGCTTCTTCTCGTCGAGGATGTCGACCTTGAGGTTCTTGTGCGCCTTGACCAGTGCCTTGGCTTGCTCGGCCAGGTAGCTGGGGTGGCAGATGTTCGGCGGCAGATTGCCCAGGTCCTTGGTCAGCGCCATGCCGATGGCGATGGCGCGAGCCTCGGTGGTCGCGCGCTCGACGTCGGCGACACTGGCCTTGTCGGTGATCAGGGTGATTTTCTTCAGCGCGCCAGGCGTGGCCTTCTGGCTCTTGAAACGGTCGAACTGGTAGCCAGCGTCTGCCAGGCTTTCCACCAGCAGACGAGCCTTGCCGTAGGCGTCGCGGCTCTTCACCTGGACATCCTGCAGGGCGAACAGGGCGTCGCTGCCACCGAGGTTCTTCAGTACCCCGTAGACGGCCGCGATCAGTTTGCGCAACTGGCGGTCGGAGAGCTCGGCGTCCTTGCCGGTGCCGACCAGCAGCACCCGCTCTGCCTTGAGATTCGGCAGGCTGTGGGCCAGCAGCGTCTGGCCAGGCTTGCCAGCCAGGTCGCCGCGCTTGAGCAGGGCACTGATCGCGCCGCCGCTGGCAGCATCCACCGCTTTGGCAGTGGCACCGAGGATTGCACCTTCACCGACTGGAATGACCAGCGTGGCGGTTTTCAATGTTTCCGGGCGAGCGCTTTTGACAATAAATTCCATGCGTGGTGTCCCCAAGACAACGAGTCGCGAATGCAGGATGATTTACGGCGGTTCTGCTAACGGCCTCCGTTCAAAGGCGCGTTGGTGACCGACAGACTAGCTGTACCTGCCGTACCGATCGACAGCTTAGTCAGTTCTGACCAGCCCCCTTCATGATTGATCCATCGAGCCGAGGCGCCCCAGGCACCTCTGGCGTTGCCCGGCAGGTTCGTTTGCCGGGCAGGTAGTCGCTTGCATGCGTCGAGGTATCGTACAGGCGGCGCTGGCGGATGCCCAGCCTTCAGGGCTGCTCGATCGCCACCCGGTCGTGCCGCCCGGTCACGGTTGCCGGTACCCGTGGCAGGGTGAAAAGTGCCTGCGCGAGGCTATCGCTGGCGCCGGCCTTCACCTTTTTCATCGCCTTCGATAGCGTGTGAATCCAGCTCACTGCCCAGGTCAAATCCATGATCGCCATTCGACCCATGACAATCGCCGATCATGAGGCATTGATGCACCTCATGAAACATACGCCAGGGGTGTCGTTGCGAGACGCGGACTCACTCGAGGCAACGGCAAGGTATCTGCTGCGAAACCCCGGCCTGAGTTTCGTTGCCGAGCACGGGGCGGTCATCTGCGGGTGTGTCATGTGCGGACACGACGGGCGTCGTGGTTATCTCCAGCATCTGCTGGTAATTCCTGAGTACCGTCATCGGGGAATCGCCAGCAGGCTTGTGGAAAGCTGCATTCTCGGTCTCGAAAGCCTTGGCATACGCAAGTGTCATCTGGATGTATTGAAGGACAATGAGGCCGCAGCCGGCTATTGGGTCAGTCAGGGGTGGCAACTGCGCCGTGACATCGATCGATACTCCTTTACCCGGCCAGGGGATGAAAATGCCTGACGACAATGCTTTCGCGCTCTTCGCTCGCTGCCCATGACCTGCGCGTGCACCGTCTCCTGCGTTCGCGCCTGGCGGCGATGTTGATGGGGGTGTGAGCGTCGTTGCTCCGCGTTTCGTGCGTTGGGCAATGGGCGTATTCGAACGGATCGCACCCGCTTGCGGTCTAGAAATGGCGCGCCCATGTTCCTCAGTGACACGCCGATCCAATCGCAGGATAATGGCGACAATTTTTTCGCGGGTTCGCCTAATACGCGTACCGGCATGCAGTGCGGCGGGTTCGAGCGCCGCCGCCTGAGCCTGACAACCCTGGAGTGTCTGTTTGATCGTCTTCCGATATTTGTCCCGAGAGGTTCTGGTTACCTTGAGTGCGGTCAGCGCCGTGCTGCTGGTGATCATCATGAGTGGCCGCTTCATCAAGTACCTGGCCCAGGCGGCTCAGGGGATACTCGATCCGAGCGTGCTGTTCCTGATCATGGGCTTTCGCCTGCCTGGCTTTCTGCAACTGATTCTGCCGCTGGGGCTATTCCTCGGTTTCCTGCTGGCTTACGGGCGTCTGTATCTGGACAGCGAGATGACCGTGCTGTCGGCAACCGGCATGAGCCAGCAGCGGCTGTTCGTCTACAGCCTGGCACCGGCTACCGTGGTGGCGCTGCTGGTTGCCTGGTTGAGCATGGGGCTGGCGCCTCAGGGCGTTTCCCAGGTGGCCAAGATCTTCAACGAGCAGGACGCGCTGACCGAGTTCGATACGCTGGTGCCGGGGCGCTTCCAGTCCATGCGCAATGGTTCGCGGGTCACCTACACCCAGGAACTGTCGGAAGATCGCACCGAACTGGGTGGTATCTTCATCTCCGACAAGCGTTTGTCCCGGGCTGGTGACAAGGAGCGCGGCATCACCGTGCTGGTGGCCGAGAATGGTCGTCAGGAAGTGCAGAGCGACGGCAGCCGTTACCTGATTCTGGAAAATGGCTATCGCTATGACGGCAATCCGGGGCAGGCCGATTACCGCGTCGTGCAGTACGACACCTACGGTGTGCTGCTGCCCAAGCCTTCGGTGACCGCAGACATCAGCGAGCGCGAAGCCATACCGACCTCGCAGCTGTTCGGCAGCGACGAGCCGCGTCTGCAGTCCGAATTGCAGTGGCGCCTATCCATTCCATTGCTGGTGTTCATCGTCACCCTGATGGCGGTGCCGCTGTCTCGGGTCAACCCGCGTCAGGGTCGCTTCCTCAAGTTGCTCCCGGCGATTCTGTTGTACATGACCTACCTCGGTTTGCTGGTAGCGGCACGCAGTGCGCTGGACAAAGGGCGCATTCCGCCAGCAGTCGGTCTGTGGGGCGTGCACCTGTTGTTCCTGGTGATCGGTCTGGCCCTGCTGTATTGGGAACCGATGCGCCTGAAGCTGGTAAGTCGTCGGGAGATCGCTCGTGGTTAAGCTGGATCGTTACATTGGCGCGCAGGTGCTGTTCGCCATTCTGGCTGTGCTCGGCATCATCGTCGGCTTGGCTCTGCTGTTCGCCTTCATCGACGAGCTGGGCGATATAGAAGGTAACTACAGCCTTGGCGATGCCCTGTGGTACGTCTTTCTCACGGCGCCGCGGCGTATCTACGACATGCTGCCCATGGCTGCACTGGTGGGCTGTCTGATCGGTCTGGGTACCCTGGCGAGCAACAGCGAACTGACCATCATGCGTGCCGCTGGCGTGTCCATCGGGCGCATCGTCTGGGGCGTGATGAAACCGATGCTGGCGCTGATGCTGGTCGGCATCCTGATCGGTGAGTATGTCGCCCCCTGGAGCGAGAACCAGGCTCAGGCCGGTCGTGCCATGGCGCAAGGCGGTGGTGAGGCGCAAACGTCCAAGCGTGGCATGTGGCATCGCCAGGGCCAGGAGTTCGTGCATATCAACGCCGTACAGCCCGATGGCGTGTTGTTCGGTGTGACGCGCTACCGATTCGATGATCAGCGTCGCCTGGAGTCGTCCAGCTTCGCTCGTCGCGCAACCTATGAAGGCAGCTACTGGCAGCTGGAAGATGTGGCGACCACCCAGTTCCACGAGCGCAGGACCGAAGTGGTCAGCGTGCCGAGCGAGCGCTGGGATATCGAACTCAATCCGCAGTTGCTCGGCACCGTGGTGCTGGAGCCTGAGGCGCTGTCGGTCAGCGGCCTGTGGCGTTACATTCACTACCTGAAAGAGCAGGGGCTGAACAATGGCCAATACTGGCTGGCGTTCTGGACCAAGGTGCTGCAGCCGCTGGTGACCGCGGCGCTGGTGCTGATGGCGATTTCCTTCATCTTCGGGCCGCTGCGCTCGGTCACGCTCGGTCAGCGTGTGTTCACCGGTGTGCTGGTCGGCTTCGTGTTCCGTATCGCACAGGATCTGCTCGGTCCGTCGAGCCTGGTATTCGGCTTCTCGCCGCTGTTCGCGGTGCTGATCCCGGCTGGCATCTGCGCGGTGGCAGGCTTCTGGCTGCTGCGCCGCGCAGGCTGATCGGTCGCGTCTTCTCCCGGCTCGCGGGAGAGGGCGCGGTAGCACCCTCGGCGTTTGCTCTTCTCTTCAGGCAGGCATTCACGGTGGTGGAGGCCGGTCGTTCTGCTCTCGCTATTCGCGATGCGCGTTCTTCGGCAGTTGCACGGTAAGGCTGTCCGAATAGCGGTCGTGCCAGCTGAGTCTGCGTTTGTCGAAAAGTATCCACAGGTAGCCCAGCCCAAGGGTCAGCCCTGAAGCGATGGCGACCAGAAAGCGCAGCAATGCCTGCCACAGGCTGATCGCCGTGCCGTCTGCATTCTGTACACGTATACCCCAGACCTGCATGCCCAGCGTCTGGCCGTTGTGCGTCCAGAACTTGGCGAAGAAACCGAACAGGCTGAACAGCAACAGGGTGGATAGCAGGGGATCGCCGTCCAGCGCTCCGGCCTCTGACCATTGGCGTAACTGCGCTTCGCCGTAGATGGCCATCTGAATCAGCTTGTAGATGAAGGTGACGACGATCAGCAGGGCAATGCACAGAAAACTGTCGTAAAGCACCGCAGCCAGGCGGCGGCCCAGGCCGGCTGCGGGGAAGTCACCTTGCGGGCGCAGTGCATGTTTCGGCATGGAGGGCTCGTGATGTGGGTAGGGCAGGGCATACTAAATTGCAGGCATAAAAAAACCCCTGATATGCATCAGGGGTTTTTCAGACAGCGGCTTATTCCTGGACTTGAACCTGGTCAGCCTGCATGCCTTTTTGACCTTGTACAGCGACGAAGCTAACTTTTTGGCCTTCTTTCAGGCTCTTGAAGCCGTTACCTTCGATAGCGCGGAAGTGTACGAACAGATCCGGACCGCTTTCTGGAGTGATAAAACCAAAACCTTTCTCGTCGTTAAACCACTTGACGGTACCGTTCTGACGATTCGACATGTCTCTTTTCCTTGGAACTAGAGTTGATGACAGCCTCCATGTGTAGAGGACTGAAGACTGGTTGCAAGGAGTGTTGGAAGTCGAACGGGATGTAGCGGATCTTGAGCGATCTACTGCATCAGGTCACGATTCTCGGCGACCCATGCAAACACAGTGACTGAACTCTACGCTAACTCTGAAGCAAATGCCAACCCCTCGGGCACGCATAATCCCACGCAAGATTCGTGAGGCTTTAAGGCGAGTTCCGAGTTGGTTTTTTATAATGGCTAATTGATTGCGCGAAGAGGAGTCACGCAGCACAGCTTTGGTGCGAACTGTCACAAGTAGGTAACAGTTGAAGGATATATGGTGCCCCGGGGGAGACTCGAACTCCCACTTCTTTCGAAAACGGATTTTGAATCCGCCGCGTCTACCGGTTCCGCCACCGGGGCACAATGGCGGCGCAGTATAGGGAGCAAGTTGCCATTGGTCAATGCACTTGCGTGGTCACCGTGTAGGAATTCCGGTAAGCTGCTCCGCCCTGCAAGACGACACCTTTTCCACCATGCGCGTTGCCGACTTTCATTTCGAACTGCCAGATGAGCAGATCGCCCGCCACCCCCTTGCCGAACGCCGTGCCAGCCGCCTGCTGATTCTCGACGGTGCCAGTGGCGCGCTCGCGCATCGGCATTTCGCCGACCTGCTCGAGTACCTGCGCCCGGGTGACCTGATGGTGTTCAACAACACCCGCGTGATTCCGGCGCGGCTGTTCGGCCAGAAGGCGTCCGGTGGCAAGCTCGAGGTGCTGATCGAACGCGTGCTCGACGAGCATCGCGTGCTGGCCCATGTGCGTTCCAGCAAGTCGCCCAAGCCGGGCTCGACGATTGTCATCGAGGGTGGCGCTCAGGCGCAGATGGTCGCGCGTCACGATGCGCTGTTCGAACTGCGTTTCGACGAGGCGGTGTTGCCGCTGCTCGAGCGGGTCGGGCACATGCCGTTGCCTCCTTATATAGACAGGGCGGATGAAGATGCGGATCGCGAGCGCTATCAGACCGTCTATGCGCAGAAGGCCGGCGCCGTGGCGGCGCCTACCGCAGGCCTGCATTTCGACGATGAGTTGCTGGCGGCCTTGCGCGAGAGGGGCGTCGAGAGTGCCTTCGTCACGCTGCACGTCGGCGCAGGAACCTTTCAGCCGGTGCGTGTGGAGCGTATCGAAGATCATCACATGCACAGCGAGTGGCTGGAGGTCGGTCAGGACGTTGTCGACGCCGTCCAGGCGTGCCGCGCCCGCGGCGGTCGCGTCGTTGCCGTGGGCACGACCAGCGTCCGCTCGCTGGAAAGCGCAGCCCGCGATGGCGAGCTGAAACCCTTCAGTGGTGATACCGACATATTCATCTATCCTGGTCGGCCCTTCCACGTGGTCGATGCCCTGGTGACCAACTTCCATCTGCCCGAGTCGACCCTGCTGATGCTGGTATCGGCTTTCGCCGGCTATGCGGAAACCATGGCGGCCTACGCTCAGGCGGTGGCCGAGGGGTATCGCTTCTTCAGTTACGGTGATGCCATGTTCATCACCCGCAATCCCGCGCCACGCGGGCCCGAGGATCACCTATGACGCGCAGCTGCCGCATGTCCTTCGAACTGCTGGCCACCGATGGCAAGGCCCGTCGTGGTCGCCTGACTTTCCCCCGTGGCGTGGTCGAGACCCCGGCCTTCATGCCGGTTGGCACCTACGGCACGGTAAAAGGCATGTTGCCGCGCGATATCGAAGCCATCGGTGCGCAGATCATCCTCGGCAATACCTTTCACCTGTGGCTGCGCCCGGGTACCGAAGTCATCAAGCGTCATGGCGACCTGCATGACTTCATGCAGTGGCAGGGGCCGATCCTCACCGACTCGGGCGGCTTCCAGGTGTTCAGTCTGGGGGCGATGCGCAAGATCAAGGAGGAGGGCGTGACCTTCGCCTCGCCGGTCGACGGTTCCAAGGTGTTCATGGGCCCGGAAGAGTCGATGCAGGTGCAGCGCGATCTGGGGTCAGACATCGTGATGATCTTCGACGAGTGCACGCCGTATCCCGCCGAGTTCGATGTGGCCAAGACCTCAATGGAGCTGTCGCTGCGCTGGGCCAAGCGCTCCAAGGTCGCCCATGGTGACAGCACCGCGGCGCTGTTCGGTATCGTTCAGGGGGGCATGCACGAGTCGCTGCGCATGCGTTCGCTGGAGGGCTTGAGCGAGCTGGATTTCGACGGCCTGGCCATCGGCGGGTTGTCGGTCGGCGAGCCGAAGGAAGAGATGATCAAGGTGCTGGATTATCTGCCGGGGCAGATGCCCAGCGACAAGCCACGTTACCTGATGGGCGTCGGCAAGCCGGAAGATCTGGTCGAAGGCGTGCGCCGTGGTGTGGATATGTTCGACTGCGTGATGCCGACGCGCAATGCGCGCAACGGCCACCTTTTCATCGACACCGGCGTGCTGAAAATCCGCAATGCGTTTCACCGTCACGATGACTCGCCGCTGGATCCGACCTGCGACTGTTACACCTGCAAACACTTCTCGCGCGCCTATCTGCACCATTTGGATAAGTGCGGCGAAATGCTCGGCAGCATGTTGAATACAATCCACAACTTGCGTCATTACCAGCGCCTTATGGCTGGTTTGCGCGAGGCAATTCAACAGGGTACATTGGCCGCCTTTGTCGATGCCTTCTACGCCCGGCGCGGTCTGCCAACGCCGCCGCTGGATTGATGATTCGATGGCTAAAAGAACTTTTAACAGGAGTGTCAAATGAGCTTTTTTATTCCCGCTGCCTACGCTGATGCCGCTGGCGCAGCTGCCGGCCCGGCTGGTTCCGGTTTCGAGTGGATCTTCCTGGTCGGCTTCCTGGTCATCTTCTACCTGATGATCTGGCGCCCTCAGGCCAAACGTGCCAAAGAGCACAAGAACCTGCTGGGCAATCTGCAGAAGGGCGACGAGGTGGTGACCTCCGGTGGCATCGCCGGCAAGGTTTCCAAGGTCAGCGACGATTTCGTGGTGATCGAAGTGTCCGATACCGTCGAACTGAAGATCCAGAAAGGTGCCATCGCAGCAACCCTGCCTAAGGGCACGCTGAAAGCCATCTGATGACGGTTGAAAAACTACCTGCGTTGCCATCGCTGCGTTAAAACAAGCTCGGAATGCTCATGTACCAAAGTACGCTCCGCTTCCTCGCCGGTTTTTGCCTTGCGCTGGCTGCCTCGCCTACGTTTTTCAGCGGTTTGTTGACTATCTGTTCCAGTTTTATCCATCCCGCGGGGCGCAGATTGCGCCCCGCGTCATAAGCGGGCGGCGTCATTCATGCTCAACAAATACCCTCTGTGGAAATACCTGCTGATCGCAGCCGTACTCGGCATCAGCCTGATTTATTCCGCACCCAATCTCTACCCCGATGATCCGGCCATTCAGGTCAGCGGGGCCAGCTCGGCACAGACCATCGAGCAAGCCGATCTGGATCGCGTCAGCAAGGCGCTGACCGATGCCGGTATCGAGGTCAAGGCATCGAGCGTTGCCGAGCAGGGCCGTAGCGGCCTGCTGCGTCTGACCAAGCAGAGCGACCAGCTGCCGGCCAAGGATGTCGTGCGCAAGACGCTCGGCGACAACTATGTAGTGGCTCTCAACCTGGCTCAGACCACTCCCGACTGGCTGCGTAATCTGGGCGCGAGCCCGATGAAGCTCGGCCTCGACCTGTCCGGTGGTGTGCACTTCCTGCTCGAAGTCGACATGGACAAGGCGCTGGACGTGCGTCGCCAGGTCTATGAAGGCGAGCTCAAGAGCCTGCTGCGCAAGGAGCGCGTGCGCTATCGCAGCATGCCGCAGCAGGGTGGCGCCATCCAGCTTGGCTTCGCTGACAGCGAAACCCTGGAAAAGGCCCAGCAGCTGATCCGCAAGGATTTCAACGATTTCGAATTGAATGCCCAGGAACGTGGCGGCCAGCAAGTGCTGCGCGTAACCATGACGGCAGCCAAGATCGCCGAGATTCGCGAATACTCGATCCGCCAGAACCTGACCACCGTGCGTAACCGGGTCAACGAACTGGGCGTCGCCGAGCCGCTGGTCCAGCGTCAGGGTGCCAACCGCATCGTGGTCGAGCTGCCAGGCGTGCAGGACACTGCCGAAGCCAAGCGTATTCTCGGCAAGACCGCCAACCTCGAGTTCCGTCTCGCCGCCGATCCGAATGCGCCGCGTGGCACTACCGAGCAGTTCGGCTTCCGTGAGGAAGGCCGTCCGCCGGTGCAGCTCGAGCGTGAGCTGATCATCACCGGTGATCAGGTCACCGACGCCCAGGCCAGCTTCGACGAAAACGGCCGCCCGCAGGTGAATATCCGTCTGGATGGTCACGGCGGCGACCTGATGAACCGCGCTACTCGCAGCAACGTCGGGCGCAGCATGGCGGTGATCTTCATCGAGCAGCGTCCGCTGACCCGCTATGTGAAGCAGATGGTCGACGGCGTCGAGCAGGAAGTGCAGGTCGATTCCTTCAAGGAAGAGAAGCAGATCATCAGCCTGGCGACCATCCAGTCGCCGCTCGGTAGCCAGTTCCGCATCACCGGCCTGAACGGCCAGGGCGAGTCGTCCGAGCTGGCGCTGCTGCTGCGCGCCGGTGGTCTGGCTGCGCCGATGTACTTCGCTGAAGAGCGCACCATCGGCCCGAGCCTGGGGGCCGAGAACATCGTCAAGGGTATCGAGTCCACCGAGTGGGCCATGATCTTCGTGTCGCTGTTCATGATCGCCATCTACCGTTTCTTCGGTGTTCTGGCGACCGTGGCGCTGGCGTTCAACCTGGTGCTGCTGGTGGGGCTGATGTCGGTAATCGGCGCGACCCTGACCCTGCCGGGTATCGCCGGTATCGTGCTGACCCTGGGCATGGCGGTCGACGCCAACGTGTTGATCTACTCACGGATACGTGAGGAGCTGAACAACGGCCTGTCGGTACAACGGGCGATCCACGAAGGTTTCGACCGTGCCTACTCGGCGATTCTCGACAGTAACCTGACCACGCTGCTGGTCGGTGCCATCCTGTTCGCGCTGGGTACCGGGCCGATCAAGGGCTTCGCCGTGACGCTGTCGATCGGGATCATCACCTCGATGTTCACCGCGATCATGTTCACCCGAGGGATGGTCAACCTGATCTTCGGTGGCCGTAACTTCAAGAAACTGTGGATCTGAGGTGAGGCTATGAGACTTCCATCCCGCATTCCGTTCATGGCGATACGCAACATCGCGTTCGCCGTAACCGTGGTCATCAGCCTTATTGGTCTTGGTAGCCTGTTCAAGCATGGCCTCAACTTTGGCCTGGATTTCACCGGCGGTACGCTGATCGAGCTGACCTACGAGCAGCCGGCCGACCTGGAACTGATCAAGCGCGAGCTGGGTCAGGCAGGTTATCCGGATGCCGTGGTGCAGAGCTTCGGTTCCACCACTGACGTGCTGGTGCGCATGGCTGGCGACTCGGCCGATCTTGGCAACGAAGTGGCTGCCGCGCTGCGCAAGATCGACGTCGATACCTCGTTCGAGGTCAAGCGCGTCGAGTTCGTCGGCCCGCAGGTGGGTGAGGAGCTGCGTGACCAGGGTGGCCTGGCCATGCTTCTGGCGCTTGGCGGCATCCTGCTGTACCTGGCCTTCCGCTTCCAGTGGAAGTTCGGCCTGGGTGCCGTGGCCTCGCTGGCCCATGACGTGATCGTTACCCTGGGCATCCTGGCGTTCTTCCAGGTGCCGTTCGACCTGACGGTGATGGCGGCCGTGCTGGCGATGCTGGGTTATTCGCTGAACGACACCATCATCATCTATGACCGTATCCGCGAGAACTTCCGGGTACTGCGCAAGGCCGACATCATCGAGAACATCGACGTGTCGGTTACCCAGACCCTGCTGCGTACCATCGCCACGTCGACATCGACTGCCATGGCGCTGGTCGCGCTGCTGGTGTTCGGTGGTGACAGCCTCGCAGGCTTCGCCCTGACGCTGCTGATCGGTGTGTTCGTGGGTACCTACTCCTCGATCTACATCAGTGCTCCGGTACTGATCTGGCTGAAGCTGTCCTCCGAGGATCTGATTCCTCCGGTGGCCACTGCAGAGGGTGCCGACGAGCGTCCCTGAGGTGTGATGCACTGCTCTGTTCGCAGTGGATAAAGGCGGGCGACAAGGGAACTTGTCGCCCGTTTTGCGTTTCCAAGGCAGGGAGTAAAGCGCAATGGCGCTGCAGTTGTGATCAGGAGGTTCGCATGAACAAGTCGTTGTTGGTTGGAGCTGTGTTAGGTGCTGTTGGTGTCACTGCAGGTGGCGCTGTCGCGACCTACAGTTTGGTCGGCGGCGGCCCTCAGTACGCCGAAGTCCTGGCGGTCAAGCCGGTGACTGAAACCATCAAGACCCCGCGTGAAGAGTGCAAGGACGTGGCCGTTACTCGCCAGCGCCCCGTTCAGGATCAGCATCAGATCGCAGGTACCGCCATCGGTGCCGTGGTCGGCGGTCTGCTCGGCAATCAGGTGGGTGGTGGCAATGGCAAGAAGATCGCTACCGTGGCCGGCGCCGTGGGTGGTGGTTACGCAGGTAACAAGGTGCAGGAAGGTATGCAGAGCCGCGATACCTATACCACCACCGAGACGCGCTGCAAGACCGTCACCGACTCCAGCGACAAGATCGTTGGCTATGACGTGAAATACGATCTGGATGGCAAGATCGGCAAAGTGCGCATGGATGAAGAGCCCGGTAGCAAGATCCCGGTGCGCGACGGCAAGCTGGTGCTGGCCGGTTCCGAGGCGGACGAGTAATTCGCATTGGCTAGATGCACGAAAGGCGCTCTCGGGAGCGCCTTTTTCATGGGCAATAAAAAACCGGCGCCAGGCCGGTTTTTCATAGGTGCAGCTATTAGCGCTTGAGCGATGCCGAAAGATGCGGCTGGATCGCGGTCAGCACTGCCTTGAAGCACTTGGTGTTGCCGGCGACGATCTGACCCTTCTCGAGGAATTCATGACCACCGCTGAAGTCGCTGACCAGGCCGCCTGCTTCCTGAATCAGCAGGGCGCCAGCTGCCATGTCCCACTCGGACAGGCCGAATTCCCAGAAGGCGTCGAAACGGCCTGCGGCTACATAGGCCAGGTCCAGGCTGGCAGCGCCGGCGCGGCGTACGCCTGCGGTCTGGCCGACCAGGCTGCGGAACATGCCCAGGTAGTTTTCCAGATTGTCCAGCTGGCTGTCGCGGAACGGGAAGCCGGTGCCCAGCAGGGCGCCGTCCAGGCTCTTGCGATTGCTGACGCGCAGGCGGCGGCCGTTCAGGGCGGCGCCACGGCCACGGCTCGCGGTGAATTCCTCTTGGCGTACCGGATCGATGATCACGGCGTGCTCGAGGCGGCCGCGGTATTTGCAGGCCACGCTCACGGCGAAGTGCGGCACGCCGCGGATGAAGTTGGTGGTGCCGTCGAGTGGATCGATGATCCACTGATAGTCGGCGCCGTCACCGCTGCCTTCGAGCAGGCCGCCCTCTTCGCCGAGGAAGCTGTGGGTCGGGTACGCCTTGCGCAGGGCCTGGACGATCATCAGCTCGGCAGAGCGATCGATCTCGGTCACGTAGTCCTTGGCGTCCTTTTCATCTACGGAGATGACGTCCAGGCGTTCGATTGAGCGGAAGATCATTTCACCGGCGCTACGGGCTGCGCGCAGCGCGATATTCAGCATGGGCTGCATGGAAGTTCACCTGGGGTCGTAATAAAGCCGGCCATTCTAGCAGAAAAGCCTGTCGCTTGAAGTGCCGTCCGTGTCCTGCGTGGCATAAAGCAGGGGGCTTCTGTAAGATTTGTCACCTTATTTATCCGATGCGGGCGTCTCCCTTGCTGCAGAACATTCGAGTGGTACTGGTCAGCACCAGTCATCCCGGCAACATCGGTGGGGCGGCTCGCGCCATGAAAAACATGGGGCTGTCGCGGCTGGTGCTGGTCGAGCCGCGGCAGTTTCCGAGCGAAGAGGCGGTGGCTCGAGCGTCCGGGGCTACCGATATTCTCGATTCTGCCCTGGTGGTTTCGAGTCTCGAAGATGCCCTCGTCGGTTGCAGCCTGGTATTCGGCACCAGTGCCCGTGAGCGACGCATACCCTGGCCGCTGATCGATCCGCGCGAGTGTGGCGTGGCGGCTGTGGAAAAAGCTGGTGCCGGCGGCGAGGTGGCGCTGGTGTTCGGTCGCGAACACGCCGGCCTGACCAACGAAGAGCTGCAGCGCTGTCACTTTCATGTGCACATCCCGTCCGACCCCGCGTTCAGTTCGCTGAACCTGGCGGCCGCCGTGCAGGTGCTGACCTACGAGGCGCGCATGGCCGCCCTGGCGCTGGAGAATGCGCCCCTTGTGGCGCCTCGTCAGGAGGTTGCTGTCGATGAGGGTGAGCAACCGGTGACCGCTGACGAGATGGAGTCCTTCTATGGGCACCTCGAGAAATCGTTGGTGGAAATCGGTTTTCTGGACCCGGTCAATCCGCGCCATCTGATGAGTCGCCTGCGTCGTCTGTACGGCCGCAGTGGCGTGACCAAGCTGGAAATGAACATCTTGCGCGGCGTGTTGACGGAAACGCTCAAGGCGGCGCGCGGCGAGCACCATAAGCGGGGAAAGACTGATGTTTGAGCGCATGCGGGAAGATATCCAGGGTGTTTTTCATCGTGATCCGGCGGCGCGCAATGCGTTCGAAGTGGTCACCTGTTACCCCGGGTTGCATGCGGTTTGGCTGCATCGTGCCGCGCATGGGTTGTGGGTGTCCGGTTGGAAATGGCTGGCGCGCAGCGTGTCGAACTTCAGTCGCTGGCTGACCGGCATCGAGATTCACCCGGGTGCGGTGATCGGCCGGCGTTTCTTCATCGACCACGGTATGGGCATCGTCATCGGTGAAACCGCGGAGATCGGGGACGACGTGACGCTCTATCAGGGCGTGACCCTGGGCGGCACCAGCTGGAGCAAGGGCAAGCGCCACCCGACGCTCGAAGATGGCGTGGTGGTGGGCGCTGGCGCCAAGGTGCTCGGTCCGTTCACGGTCGGTGCCGGTGCCAAGATCGGTTCCAACGCAGTGGTCACCAAGGCGGTGCCGGCTGGTGCGACGGCGGTGGGTATCCCCGCCAAGATCATCGTCAAGGACGATGACGGGCTCGAGGCGCAGCGCCAGGCCATCGCCGACAAACTGGGTTTCGATGCCTACGGCGTCAGTCAGGACATGCCCGATCCGGTGGCGCGGGCGATCGCGCAGCTGCTCGATCACCTGCATGCGGTCGACAATCGCCTGGAAGGCATGTGCGAGGCGCTCGGTGCGCTGGGTAGTGACTACCGTGCCAAGGATCTGCCGGAACTGCGTGCCGAGGACTTCGACGGTGTCTGCAAGGGGCAGGGCGACAAGCCGGCCGCCTGATGCGTGGCGGGCGTAGCTTTGCTATGATCCGCCGCCATTCCGGGCGTGCAAGGCGCCTAAACCCGAGTGTTTTGGTAGGTCTTATAGTTGACTTAAATACTCGGGAATAGGATAATTGCGCCACATTGTGATTCCTTGGTAACCCTTCATGCGACTGACTACCAAAGGCCGATACGCCGTGACTGCCATGCTCGATCTCGCGCTGCATGCGCAGAACGGGCCGGTATCCCTCGCCGATATCTCCGAGCGCCAGGGTATTTCTCTCTCCTATCTCGAGCAGCTGTTCGCCAAGCTTCGCCGTGGGAGTCTGGTATCCAGCGTGCGTGGTCCGGGTGGCGGCTATCAGCTGTCGCGCAACATGCAGGGTATCCAGGTCGCTGAAGTGATCGACGCGGTCAACGAATCCGTCGACGCCACCCGTTGCCAGGGGCAGGGCGGTTGTCACTCCGGCGACATCTGCCTGACCCACCACCTGTGGTGTGATCTGAGCCAGCAGATCCACGAGTTCCTCAGCGGCATCAGCCTGGCCGATCTGGTCACGCGCCGCGAGGTGCAGGAAGTCGCCCAGCGCCAGGATCAGCGCCGCTGCAACAACAATGGCAGGGCACACCTTCTGGATAAGATTGAAGCGTCCACCGTCGATTGAGCACGCAAGGCGCCGGCCTTATACCTGATTAGGAGATACCGAAATGAAATTGCCGATCTACATGGACTACTCCGCGACAACGCCGGTCGATCCTCGCGTTGCGCAAAAAATGATCGAATGCCTGACCAACGAAGGCAACTTCGGCAACCCGGCTTCGCGTTCCCACGTGTTCGGCTGGAAAGCCGAAGAAGCGGTAGAGAATGCCCGCCGTCAGGTTGCCGAACTGGTCAACGCCGACCCTCGCGAGATCGTCTGGACCTCCGGTGCCACCGAGTCCGACAACCTCGCGATCAAGGGCGTAGCCAGCTTCTACGCAAGCAAGGGCAAGCACCTGATCACCTCGAAGATCGAGCACAAAGCGGTGCTCGACACCATGCGTCAGCTCGAGCGTGAAGGCTTCGAAGTCACCTACATCGAGCCCGGCGAAGATGGCCTGATCACCCCGGCCATGGTCGAGGCGGCGCTGCGTGAAGACACCATTCTGGTGTCGATCATGCACGTCAACAACGAAATCGGTACCGTCAACGACATCGCAGCGATCGGTGAGCTGCTGCGCGCCCGTGGCGTGTTCTTTCACGTCGATGCCGCCCAGTCGACCGGCAAGGTGGAAATCGACCTGCAAACGCTCAAGGTCGACTTGATGGCCTTCTCGGCGCACAAGACCTACGGTCCGAAAGGGGTCGGCGCGCTTTACGTACGCCGCAAGCCACGCATCCGTCTGGAAGCTCAGACCCACGGTGGCGGCCACGAACGCGGCATGCGTTCCGGCACCCTGGCGACCCACCAGTGCGTCGGCATGGGCGAAGCCTTCCGTATCGCCAAGGAAGAAATGGCTGCAGAGAACGCCAAGGTGCTGGCCCTGCGCGACCGTTTCTTCAAGCAGGTCGACGGCCTGGAAGAGCTGTACATCAATGGCAGCATGACTGCCCGTGTACCGCACAACCTGAATCTCAGTTTCAACTACGTCGAAGGCGAGTCGCTGATCATGGCCCTCAAGGACCTGGCGGTATCGTCCGGTTCGGCCTGTACCTCGGCCTCCCTGGAGCCTTCCTACGTGCTGCGCGCCCTGGGCCGTAACGACGAATTGGCACACAGCTCCATTCGATTCACCTTCGGTCGTTTCACCACCGAAGAAGAAGTCGATTACGCCGCGGAGAAAGTACGCGAGGCAGTCACCAAGCTGCGCGAACTGTCGCCGCTCTGGGATATGTTCAAAGAAGGTGTCGACATTTCCAAGGTGGAATGGGCAGCACACTAAAAGCTGCCGGTGAGCGGCGCCTGATGAAAGAGGATTGATAACATGGCTTACAGCGAAAAGGTCATCGACCACTACGAGAACCCGCGCAACGTCGGCAAGATGAACGCGGAAGATCCTGACGTCGGCACCGGCATGGTCGGCGCGCCGGCCTGCGGCGACGTGATGCGTCTGCAGATCAAGGTCAACGAGCAGGGCGTCATCGAAGACGCCAAGTTCAAGACCTACGGCTGTGGCTCCGCCATCGCCTCCAGCTCCCTGGCCACCGAGTGGATGAAGGGCAAGACGCTGGACGAGGCAGAGACCATCAAGAATACCCAGCTCGCCGAAGAGCTGGCTCTGCCACCCGTGAAGATTCACTGCTCGGTGCTCGCCGAGGACGCCATCAAGGCGGCCGTGCGCGACTACAAGCAGAAGAAAGGTTTGCTCTAAGGAGGTTTGTCGATGGCCATCAGCATGACTCAAGCCGCTGCCCAGCATATCCGTCGTTCGCTCGACGGTCGTGGCAAGGGTGAGGGTATCCGCCTGGGTGTACGCACCACCGGCTGTTCCGGTCTGGCTTACGTGTTGGAGTTCGTCGACGAAACCGCCGGCGAAGACCAGGTGTTCGAGAGCCATGGCGTGAAGGTGATCATCGATCCCAAAAGCCTGGTTTACCTCGACGGCACCGAGCTCGATTTCGTCAAGGAAGGGTTGAACGAAGGCTTCAAGTTCAACAACCCGAACGTCCGTGGCGAATGTGGCTGTGGCGAAAGCTTCAACATCTGATGAACAGTTCCGGTCCCTGCCATTTCGCCCTGTTCGAGTTGCAGCCGAGCTTTCGTCTGGATCTCGATCAGTTGGCGGCTCGTTACCGCGAGTTGGCTCGTAGCGTGCACCCCGATCGTTTCGCCGACGCTTCCGAGCGCGAGCAGCGCCTGGCGCTGGAACGCTCGGCGAGCCTCAACGAGGCCTACCGCACGCTCAAGAGCGACTCGCAGCGGGCTCGTTATCTGCTGGCGATGCGTGGCCCCGAGCTGCCGCTGGAAGTCACCGTGCAGGATCCCGATTTCCTGATGCAGCAGATGCAGTGGCGTGAAGAGCTCGAAGAGTTGCAGGACGAGGCCGACCTGGCTGGTGTTGCCGCTTTCAAGGGCCGCCTGAAGATCGCCCAGCAGGAACTGAACGAACGTTTCGCCGAGGCTTGGGAGGACAATGCGCGCCGAGAAGAGGCTGAACGCCTGATGCGCCGCATGCAGTTCCTCGACAAGCTTTCCCACGAGGTGCGCCAGCTGGAAGAGCGCCTCGACGATTAATGCTCGTACGGCTGCCGTGGCCGTGCCTGATACCCAGATAAGCACCGACTACCTATGGCTTTATTGCAGATTGCTGAGCCCGGACAGAGCCCACAACCACACCAGCGTCGTCTGGCTGTAGGGATCGACCTGGGCACCACCAATTCCCTGGTCGCTGCCGTGCGCAGCGGCGTCAGCGAGCCGCTGCCGGACACTGAAGGGCGCCTGATTCTGCCCTCGGCCGTGCGTTATCACGCCGATCGCGTCGAGGTCGGTGAAACGGCCCGCCGTGACGCCGCCAGCGACCCCTTCAACAGCATCCTGTCGGTCAAGCGCCTGATGGGCCGCGGCCTTTCCGATGTGAAGCAATTGGGTGAGCAACTGCCTTACCGCTTCGTCGCCGGCGAGTCGCACATGCCCTTCATCGACACCGTGCAAGGGCTGAAAAGCCCGGTTGAAGTGTCCGCCGACATCCTTCGGGTATTGCGTCAGCGTGCCGAGTCGACCCTGGGTGGCGAGCTGGTGGGCGCGGTGATCACCGTGCCGGCCTATTTCGACGATTCCCAGCGTCAGGCCACCAAGGACGCTGCGCGTCTGGCCGGTCTCAGCGTGCTGCGCCTGCTCAACGAGCCCACCGCCGCTGCGGTCGCCTATGGCCTCGACCAGAACGCCGAAGGCGTGGTGGCGATCTACGACCTGGGCGGCGGCACCTTCGATATCTCCATCCTGCGCCTGACCGGTGGCGTGTTCGAGGTGCTGGCCACCGGTGGCGACAGTGCGCTGGGTGGTGACGATTTCGATCACGCCATCGCCGGCTGGATCGTCGAGCAGGCCGGGCTGTCCGCCGATATCGAGCCGGGTGCCCAGCGCAGCCTGCTGCAGACCGCCTGTGCCGCCAAGGAAGCGCTGACCGCTGCCGAGAGCGTCGAGGTCGTGCATGGCGATTGGCGCGGCGTGCTGTCCCGTACCGATTTCCAGGCGCTGATCGAGCCCATGGTGGCGCGCAGCCTGAAGGCCTGCCGTCGCGCCGTGCGTGATTCCGGTGTCGAAGTCGAAGACGTCGGTGCCGTGGTCATGGTTGGCGGCTCGACCCGGGTGCCGCGTGTGCGCGAAGCGGTTGGCGAGCTGTTCGGCCGTCAGCCGCTGACCGATATCGACCCCGATCAGGTGGTCGCCATCGGTGCGGCGATCCAGGCCGATGCCCTGGCTGGCAATCGCCGTGCAGACGGCGAAGAATTGCTTCTGCTGGACGTCATCCCGTTGTCCCTGGGGCTGGAAACCATGGGCGGGCTGATGGAGAAGGTGATTCCGCGCAACACCACGATTCCAGTGGCCCGTGCACAGGAATTCACTACCTACAAAGATGGCCAGAGCGCCATGATGATCCACGTGCTGCAGGGTGAGCGCGAACTGATCAGCGATTGCCGGTCCCTGGCGCGTTTCGAGCTGCGTGGCATTCCGCCCATGGTGGCTGGCGCGGCGAAGATCCGCGTGACCTTCCAGGTGGACGCCGACGGTCTGCTCAGTGTAAGTGCCCGCGAGCTGGCTTCGGGCGTCGAAGCCAGTATCCAGGTCAAGCCGTCCTACGGCCTTACCGATGGTGAGGTGGCGCGCATGCTGAAGGACTCCTTCCAGCACGCCGGTGGTGACAAGGCCGCCCGCGCGTTGCGCGAGCAGCAGGTTGACGCCCAGCGTCTGATCGAGGCGGTCGAGGCTGCCCTGCAGGTCGATGGCGAGCGTCTGCTGGATGCCGAGGAGCGCATGGTGATCGACCTGCAGATGCAGGAATTACGTGATTTGTTGACCGGTACCGATGGCGTGGCCATCGAGCAGCAGACCAAACGTCTGTCGCAAGTGACCGATGCTTTTGCAGCCCGCCGCATGGACCTGACGGTGAAAGCCGCGCTGGCCGGGCGCAACCTGAATGAGATCGAGGAATAACTGATGCCTCAGGTAATTTTTCTGCCCCACGAGAAATTCTGTCCGGAAGGGCTGGTGGTTGAGGCTCAGCCTGGTACTTCCATTCTGGAGCTGGCCCACGAGCACCATATCGAGATGGAAAGCGCCTGTGGCGGCGTGTGTGCCTGCACCACCTGCCACTGCGTCGTGCGTGAAGGTTTCGATTCGCTGAACGAAGCCGACGAGCTCGAAGAGGATTACCTCGACAAGGCCTGGGGGCTGGAAGCTCAGTCGCGTCTCGCCTGTCAGGCTATCGTTGGTGAAGAAGACATCACCGTCGAAATTCCCAAGTATTCGCTCAACCACGCCGCCGAAGCGCCGCACTGATCAGGAAGCCCACGCATGAGCCTGAAATGGGTTGATGTTCTCGAAATCGCCATCCAGCTCGCCGACGGCAAGCCGGATGTGGATCCCCGTTACGTGAATTTCGTCCAGCTGCATCGCTGGGTGGTAGAGCTGCCGGAATTTTCCGACGACCCGCAACGCGGCGGCGAAAAGGTGCTCGAAGCCATTCAGGCGGCCTGGATCGAAGAGGCGCAATGACCCGTCAGGGCGGCTTCGGTCGACCCCGGCGTGCAGGGTGGAGGGGCAGTATGGGCTCCGCTCTTATGCTTTTGACTGGAACCCGCGTATAATTCGCGGGTTTAATTTTTGGCTTTAATCCACTGTTTCTGGAGTTTCAAATGGCTGTTCAACGCACGTTCTCCATCATCAAGCCTGATGCCGTCGCTAAAAACGTCATCGGCGAGATCACCACTCGTTTCGAAAAAGCCGGTCTGCGCATTGTCGCTTCCAAGCAACTGCAACTGTCCGAGCGCGAAGCTGCTGGCTTCTACGCCGAGCACAGCGAGCGTGGTTTCTTCAAGGATCTGGTTGCATTCATGACTTCCGGCCCGGTCATCGTCCAGGTTCTGGAAGGCGAAAACGCCATCGCCAAGAACCGTGAGCTGATGGGCGCTACCAACCCGAAAGAAGCTGCTGCCGGCACCATCCGTGCCGACTTCGCCGTTTCCATCGACGAGAACGCCGTTCACGGTTCCGACTCGGAAGCTTCCGCTGCTCGCGAAATTGCTTACTTCTTCTCCGCTACCGAGGTAAACGCTCGCATTCGCTAAGGCGAAGCGTGCGAAGGTGACGTCATGACCGACACGAATGGCAAAATCAACCTGCTGGGCCTGACCCAGCCGGAAATGGAGCAGTTCTTCGACAGCATCGGAGAGAAGCGCTTTCGTGCCGGTCAGGTCATGAAGTGGATTCACCACTTCGGCGTCGATGATTTCGCCGCCATGACCAACGTCGGCAAGGCCTTGCGCGAAAAGCTCGAGGCCGCTGCCTACATTCGCGGGCCCGAAGTGGTCAGCGAAGACATTTCTTCCGATGGCACCCGCAAGTGGGTCGTGCGTGTGGCGTCGGGCAGCTGCGTGGAAACCGTGTACATCCCCCAGGGTGGGCGTGGCACGCTTTGCGTTTCCTCACAAGCTGGCTGTGCTCTGGACTGCAGCTTCTGCTCCACGGGCAAGCAAGGTTTCAACAGCGACCTCACCGCGGCCGAGATCATCGGCCAGGTGTGGATCGCCTGCAAATCGTTCGGCAGCGTGCCGGCGAAGATCGACCGTGCCGTCACCAACGTGGTGATGATGGGCATGGGCGAGCCGCTGCTGAACTTCGACAACGTCGTCGCCGCCATGAAAATCATGATGGATGACCTCGGCTACGGCATTTCCAAGCGCAAGGTGACCCTGTCGACCTCCGGCGTGGTGCCGATGATCGACAAGCTCGGTGAAGTGATCGACGTGTCCCTGGCGCTGTCGCTGCACGCGCCGAACGACGAACTGCGCAGCCAACTGGTACCGATCAACAAGAAGTACCCGCTGGAGATGCTGCTGGCTGCCTGCAAGCGTTATGTTTCGCGCCTCGGCGAGAAACGTGTGCTGACAATCGAATACACCCTGCTCAAGGACGTGAACGATAGACTCGAGCACGCCGAGCAGATGGTCGCGCTGCTGGCCGACATGCCCTGCAAGATCAACCTGATTCCGTTCAACCCGTTCCCCCATTCGGGTTATGAGCGTCCGAGCAACAACGCCATTCGCCGTTTCCAGGAACTCTTGCAAAAAGCCGGTCACAACGTCACGGTGCGCACCACCCGTGGTGAAGATATCGACGCGGCGTGCGGGCAACTGGTTGGCCAGGTAATGGACCGTACCCGCCGCAGCGAACGTTACATCGCCGTGCGCCAGCTGAACGGCGATGCGGATACTCCGCGTCCTGCCGTCAGTCGTACCTGAGAGGATCTCCATGACCGTGCTGCGTTCCATGCTGTTTCTGCTGAGTGCAAGTCTGCTCACCGGCTGTGTCTCCACCGGTGACGTCGACCCGATGAAGACCACCGAAGGCCGCAAGAAGGCTTACGATTCTTTCGTCCAGCTTGGCATCGGCTATCTGCAGCAGGGTGAAACCGGGCCGGCCAAGGTGCCGTTGAAGAACGCCCTGGATATCGATTCGTCCGCTCCCGATGCTCACGCCGTACTGGCCCTGGTGTTCCAGCGTGAGATGGAACCGAAGCTGGCGGATGAACATTTCCGCAAATCACTGTCGAACAACCCCAAGGACGCACGGCTGCTGAACAATTACGCCGGCTTCCTGTTCGAACAGAAACGCTACGACGAAGCGCTGCAGCGCTACAGTCTCGCCGCCGAGGACAGCCTCTACCCAGAGCGCGCCCGGGTGTTCGAGAACCTTGGCATGACCGCCATGATGCTCAAGCAGCGTGACGAGGCCAAAGCCTATTTCGAGCGTTCGCTACGCCTCAACAGCCGCCAGCCGCGTGCGCTGCTGGAAATGGCGAACCTCTCGTTCGAAGACAAGCAGTACGTCCCGGCGCGCAGCTATTACGAAGGCTACAGCGCCATTGCCGAGCAGAACGCCCGCAGCCTGTTGTTGGGTACGCGCCTGGCCACGATCTTCGAGGATCGTGACCGCGCCGCCAGCCTCGGCCTGCAGTTGAAACGTCTTTATCCCGGTACGCCGGAATATCAGCAATATCTGTCGGAGCAAAGATGAAAGCGGCCCAACCTGAAGTTGCAGCAGCTCATCGCGTCAATCCTGGTGAAGCCCTGCGTGCGGAACGCGAGAAAAGAGGCTGGTCGGTCGCCGAAGTAGCGACCCAGCTCAACCTCACGCCAATGCGCCTGACCCAGCTGGAGGCCGGCGAGTTCGACAAGTTGCCGGGCAACACCTTCGCCCGTGGCTACATCCGCGCCTACGCGAAACTGCTGGGCATGGAGCAAGCGCCTCTGGTCGCCGATTTCGACCAATACACGGGCAGTAACGCCACGGGCAGCAGTGTGCATGCCCTGGGGCGTATCGAAGAGCCGACGCGCTACTCGCAGAGCATCCTGCGCCTGGTCAGCTTCCTGCTGCTGCTCGGTGTGGGCGGTGCCTGCTTCTACTGGTGGCAGGATCAGGGCTGGCAGCTCGATGACCTGAAGAACGTTGGCCTGGGCCATGTCGAAGTCGACGGTGCCGATGGCAATACGCAGATCCACCCGCTCGACGAGCCGGAAGATCAAGCCGTTGCCGAAGCGCAGAATCAAGGTGCCACCGAGCTGCCGCTGCCGAGCGTTCCTGCCGAGCAGCCAGGCGATACCGCCGACTCCACGCCGGAAGCCACTGCCAGCGAGTTGCTGGAACAGAATCCTCCGGCCGGCCAGAGCGTCCCAGCCGATGCCGCGCAGGCACCTGCCCAGGCCGGTACGCCTGCTGCCCCGGCCGCGCCAGCGGCACCGACAGCCCCCGCTGCCAGCGCACCTGCGCCGGCCGCCGCACAGCCCCAGGCGCCAGTCGCCGCGGGTGAAGGCCTGGTGAGTCTGAAGTTCACCGCCGACTGCTGGATTCAGGTGACCGACGCCAACGGCAAGGTCGTCGCCAGCGGCCTGAAGCGTGCCGGCGACAGCCTCGATGCCCGTGGCCAGGCGCCGCTCGAACTGCGTCTGGGCTTCGCTCGTGGTGCCCAGGTGACCTACAACGGCGCTGCCGTCGACGTAACGCCGCACATCTCCGGTGAAACCGCACGCTTGAAGTTGGGTGGACAGTAATATGCACGGTGAATCGCCGATCAAACGCCGGTTGTCCCGCAAGATCTGGGTCGGTTCTGTACCGGTAGGGGGCGACGCGCCCATCGCCGTACAGAGCATGACCAACACCGACACCAACGATGTCGCCGCGACCGTCGAGCAGATCCGTCGCCTCGAAGCGGCCGGTGCCGACATCGTGCGCGTATCGGTGCCGGACATGGACGCTGCCGAAGCCTTTGGCCGCATCAAGCAGCAGGTCAACCTGCCGCTGGTGGCGGACATTCACTTCGATTACCTGATCGCCCTGCGTGTGGCCGAGCTGGGCGTCGACTGTCTGCGCATCAACCCCGGCAACATCGGTCGTGAAGACCGGGTCAAGGCGGTGGTCGAGGCAGCCCGCGACAAGGGCATCCCGATCCGCATCGGCGTGAACGCCGGTTCGCTGGAAAAGGACCTGCAGAAGAAATACGGCGAGCCGACCCCTGAAGCACTGGTCGAATCCGCACTGCGTCACGTGGAGCACCTCGACCGCCTGAACTTCCCTGACTTCAAGGTCAGCGTGAAGGCCTCCGACGTGTTCATGGCCGTCGAAGCCTATCGTCTGCTCGCCAAGCAGATCGAACAGCCGCTGCACCTGGGCATCACCGAAGCCGGTGGCCTGCGCTCCGGTACCGTGAAGTCCTCCGTTGGCCTGGGCATGCTGCTGGCCGATGGCATCGGCGACACCATCCGCATTTCCCTGGCCGCCGACCCGGTGGAAGAGATCAAGGTCGGCTTCGATATTCTCAAGTCGTTGCGCCTGCGCTCGCGGGGCATCAACTTCATCGCCTGCCCAAGCTGCTCGCGCCAGAACTTCGATGTGGTCAAGACCATGAACGAGCTGGAAACCCGCGTCGAGGACCTGCTGGTGCCTCTGGACGTCGCGGTGATCGGCTGCGTGGTCAACGGCCCGGGCGAAGCCAAGGAGGCCCACATCGGCCTTACCGGCGGCAGCCCGAACAACCTGGTCTACATCGACGGCAAGCCCGTCTCGAAACTGACCAACACCAACCTGGTGGATGAGCTGGAACGGCTGATCCGCACAAAGGCGGCCGAGAAGGTCGCAGCCGACGCGGCCGTGATCGTGCGCGGCTGACCCGTGCCTAAGGAAAACAATTGAGCAAGTTCCTGCAAGCCATCCGTGGCATGAACGATATCCTGCCGCAGCAGACCCCAGCCTGGCGTTACCTGGAAACCACCCTGGCAGAGCTGCTGGACAGCTACGGCTATCAGGAAATGCGTCTGCCGATCCTCGAGTTCACCGAACTGTTCGCCCGCGGCATCGGCGAGGGCACCGACGTGGTCGACAAGGAGATGTACACCTTTCTCGACCGCAACAACGAATCCCTGACCCTGCGCCCCGAAGGCACCGCTGGTTGCGTGCGCGCCGTGCTCGAGCATGGCATGACCGGTGGCGGCCAGGTGCAGAAGCTCTGGTACGCGGGCCCCATGTTTCGCTACGAGAAGCCGCAGAAGGGCCGTTATCGCCAGTTCCACCAGATCGGCGTTGAAGTCTTCAACCTGCCTGGGCCGGACATCGATGCCGAGCTGATCACCCTGACCTGGCGCCTGTGGAAACAACTGGGCCTCGGCGATGCAGTGACCCTGCAGCTCAACAGCCTGGGTTCCAGCGAAGCCCGCGCGGTGTATCGCGATGCGCTGGTGGCCTATCTGCAGGAGCGTTTCGACCAGCTCGACGAAGACAGCCAGCGCCGTCTGACCACCAACCCGCTGCGGATTCTCGACAGCAAGGTGGCCACTACCCAGGCGCTGCTTGCCGACGCGCCGACCCTGCACGACTACCTGGACGAAGAGTCCCGTCTGCACTTCGCCGGCCTCAAGGCCCGTCTCGATGCCGTCGGCATCGCCTACGAGATCAACCCCAAGCTGGTGCGTGGTCTGGACTACTACGGCCGTACCGTGTTCGAGTGGGTCACCGACAAGCTCGGCTCCCAGGGCACCGTGTGCGCCGGTGGCCGTTACGATGGCCTGATCACCCAGTTCGGCGGCAAGCCGACCCCGGGTGTCGGCTTCGCCATGGGCGTCGAGCGTCTGGTGCTGCTGCTCGAGACCCTGCAGCGTGTGCCCGCCGAGCTGAGCCGTCCGGCAGACGCCTTCATCTGCGCCTTTGGCGAGCCTGCCGAGCTGGCAGCCCTGGCCCTGGCGGAGAATCTGCGCAACGAAGTTCCGGGGCTGCGTCTGCTGGTGAATGCCGGCGGTGGCAGCTTCAAGAGCCAGTTCAAGAAAGCCGACAAGAGCGGAGCCCTGTATGCTCTGATTCTGGGTGAGGACGAACTGGCCAAGCGCGTGGTAGGTTGCAAACCTTTGCGCGATGACAGCGAACAACAAAGCATTGCCTGGTCGGATCTTGCCGGCCATCTGGCGTCCTGCACCAAGCAGGTTTGAGCGATTTAGCGATTAAGGAGTATCTGGGGTGGCGTTGAATAGCGATGATGATGAACTGGCCGGCCTGAAGGACTGGTGGCAGCGTAACGGCAAGCCTCTGCTGGCTGGCGGCGCTCTGGCGCTGATCGCGGTATTCGGCTGGCAGGGCTGGCAGAAGTACCAGAGCAATCAGGCTCAGGGCGCTTCGGTGATCTACCAGCAACTGCTCGAGTCGGCCATGACCCCGAGCGGTCAGCCCGATGCAGCCAAAGTGGCAGCGCTGTCGGGCCAGCTCAAGAGCGATTTCGGCGGCACCCAGTACGCCCAGTACGGCAGCCTGTTCGTGGCCAAGGTCGCGGTCGAGTCCGGCAAGCTGGACGACGCTGCAGCCGAGCTGCGCAGCGTGGTCGACAAGCCGGCCAATGAGACCCTCGGTGAGCTCGCTCGCCAGCGTCTGGCCCGTGTACTGGCTGCCCAGGACAAGGCCGAAGAAGGCCTGAAGCTGCTCGAAGGCGACGCCGACAAGGCTTACCTGGCCAGCCGCGAAGAGCTCAAGGGCGACCTGCTGGTGAAGCTGGGCCGTACCGACGATGCCCACGCCGCCTATGTGAAAGCCAAGGGCGCGCTGTCTGAAGAAGCGGCCGTTGGTGGTCTGCAGATGAAGATCGACGACCTGGCCAAAGGGGATGCATGACGTGATGCGTTGGAAGAATGCCGCACTGCTGGCCCTGGCCGTTCTGGTCGTCGGTTGCAGCAGCAACAGCAAGAAAGAACTGCCACCTGCCGAACTGCCTGACTTCAAGGAAGAAGTGACGCTGCAGAAAGAGTGGAGCCGTTCGATCGGTAACGGTCAGGGCGACATCTACAACATGCTCGAGCCCGTGGTCGACGGTGAGCAGATCTTCGCCGCTGACGTCGAAGGCCTGATCGTGTCCATGGAGCGCACCACCGGCAAGGTGTCCTGGAAGAAGGAGCTGGAAGTACCGGTCTCCGGCGCCGTGGCGGCTGGCTACGGCATGGTCGTGGTCGGCACCCTCAAGGGTGAAGTGATCGCTCTGGACTCGTCCACCGGCGAAGAGAAGTGGCGCGCCAAGGTGCCGAGCGAAGTGCTCTCCGCTCCGGCCATCAGCAGCGACACCGTGCTGGTGCAGACCCAGGACGACACGCTGGTAGCTCTGGACGCCTACAGCGGCCAGCAGCGCTGGATCTTCGAAAACACCCCGGCGGTACTGACCCTGCGCGGCACCGGCAGCCCGGTACTGACCAACCAGTTGGCCATCGCCGGTCTGTCCAGCGGCAAGGTCATCGCCCTGGACGCCCAGCGTGGCATCCCGGTGTGGGAACAGCGCGTCGCCATCCCGCAGGGCCGCTCCGAGCTGGACCGCATCGTCGACATCGACGGTGGTCTGCTGCTCTCCGGTGGCCAGTTGTACGTGGTGACCTACCAGGGCCGCGTCGCTTCCCTCGATCTGGAAAGCGGCCGTGTGCTGTGGCAGCGCGAAGCCTCCAGCTCCATGGGCGTGGCGCAAGGTTTCGGTAACGTTTACGTGACCCTGGCCAGCGGCACCGTGGAAAGCATCGACGAGCGCTCGGCTTCGGCCCTGTGGAGCAACGATGCCCTGGCTCGTCGCCAGCTGTCGGCGCCGCAGGTGTTCTCCAGCTACGTCGCATTCGGCGATCTGGAAGGCTACCTGCACCTGATCAGCCAGGTCGACGGCCGTTTCGTCGGTCGTATCCGCATCGACAGTGATGGCCTGCGTGCCCGTCCGCTGGTCGTCGGTGACTGGCTGTACGCCTTCGGCAACGGCGGCAAACTGGTGGCCTTGACCATCAAGTGAGCCCCTGTTCCGCTCGCCCGGCCACGGCCGGGCGAGCGGGGCGGATAGTGCGAGATTTGTGGCCGCTGCCTGTGCAGCGGCTTTTGTATTTTCTGAAATAACGAAGTGGAGAGCCGAATGGTTCCCGTAATTGCCCTGGTGGGTCGGCCGAACGTCGGCAAATCCACCTTGTTCAACCGCCTGACCCGCACCCGCGACGCGATCGTCGGTGACCTTTCGGGTCTGACCCGCGACCGCCAGTACGGCGAGGCCAAATGGCAGGGGCGTACCTATATCGTGATCGACACCGGTGGTATCTCCGGTGACGAAGAAGGCATCGATGCGAAGATGGCCGAGCAGTCCCTGCAGGCCATCGAAGAAGCCGACGCCGTGCTGTTCCTGGTCGACGCCCGTGCCGGGCTGTCCGCCTCCGACCAGATGATTGGCGAGCACCTGCGCAAGCGCAACAAGCGCAGCTTCCTGGTGGTCAACAAGGTCGACAACCTCGACCCGGATCTGGCCCGCGCCGAATTCGCCCCGCTGGGCATGGGCGAGGCTCTGGCCATCGCCGGTGCCCATGGCCGTGGCATCACCCAGATGCTCGAAGCGGCACTGGGCAGCTTTCCCAAGGATGCTGGCGAGCCTGAAGAAGGCGAAGAAGAGGAAGTGGTTGCCGAAGGCGAGGAAGCCAAGCGCATTCCCGGGCCGAGCGAGAAGGACGGCATCAAGCTGGCCATCATCGGTCGCCCCAACGTCGGCAAGTCGACCCTGGTCAACCGCATGCTCGGTGAAGACCGGGTCATCGTCTACGATCAGGCCGGCACCACCCGTGACAGCATCTACATCCCCTTCGAGCGGGACGACGAGAAGTACACCCTGATCGACACCGCCGGCGTGCGCCGCCGCGGCAAGATCTTCGAGGCGGTGGAAAAGTTCTCGGTGGTCAAGACGCTGCAGGCGATCCAGGATTCCAACGTCGTGGTGTTCGTCATGGATGCCCGCGAAGGCGTGGTCGATCACGACCTCAACCTGCTCGGTTTCGTGCTCGAGAGTGGTCGTGCCCTAGTCATCGCCCTCAACAAGTGGGACGGCATGGAGCCCAGCGAACGCGACTACGTGAAAACCGAGCTGCAACGCCGGTTGTTCTTCGTCGACTTCGCCGATATCCACTTCATCTCGGCGCTGCATGGCACCGGTGTTGGCCATCTGTACAAGTCGGTACAGGCCTCGTTCCAGTCGGCGATCACCCGCTGGCCGACCAACCGCCTGACGCAGATCCTCGAAGACGCCGTGCGTGAGCACGCGCCGCCCATGGTCAACAACCGTCGCATCAAGCTGCGCTACGCCCACCTGGGTGGTGCCAACCCGCCGCTGATCGTGATTCACGGCAACCAGGTCGATGCGGTACCCAAGTCCTATATCCGCTATCTGGAAAATACCTATCGGCGGGTGCTCAAGCTGGTCGGCACGCCGATCCGCATCGAGTTCAAGGGCGGCGAGAACCCGTATGAGGGCAACAAGAACACCCTCACCGATCGCCAGGTGAACAAGAAGCGTCGTTTGATGAGCCACCACAAGAAGGCCGACAAGAAGCGCAAGGACAAGCGCTGATCGGTGTTCTGGCTGAAAGCGGGTAGCGACCCGCAGTAACTCAGCCGGTCGCTCCACAGGAAAAGGGATAGCTACAAGCGTAGCTATCCCTTTTTCGTTTCAGGCGCAGGCGATCAGGTTGGCCTGTGAAGTCACTCGACACGCCGACTGCCACGCAGGCGCCACAGCAGCGCGTGGCGGGCATGCGCGACGCGTGGCTGACGCAGCGCGCTGGGCGTCCACAACAGGTGGTACTCGCGGCTCGCATGGCCGACCGGCGCAGGTATCTCCCGCAGCTCTCCGCGCTCGATAGCGGCCTTGCACAGGTAGGCCGGCAATGTGCTCCATCCAAACCCGTCGATCAACAGCGTGCGTAGAGTACGCAGATCCTGGCCGACCATTGCAGGGATGGCCGACTCCATTTCTATCTTGTTGATGGCCAGCCACGAATCGATCAGGGGTAATTCCAGGCTGTAGGCCAGTACGGGCTCGGCTTGCAGCGCACGGTGAAAATCCTTCGCTGTCGTCAAACGCTGCACCACGGCGGGGGCTGCCACGGCGATAACGTCATCGGTGTACAGCAATTCATTGCGCAGGCGGCTGTCGTTCGGTGCCGACGCCGCCACGCCCAGGTCGCAGTTGCCCTCCAGCAGCATGCGGCAGATCAGCTCGTGATCGCCGTGCTGCATGCGGATACGGATGCCTTCTTCCAGCAGCGGTTTGAGCTGTCGGGAAACCACCTCGGCGAGGAAGTCGGCATGGCCAATGATCTGCAGCGCGCCAGCCAGTTCTATCGAGCGGGCGCGTGCCGAGGCCAGTGCGGCCTCCGCGGAGTCCAGCTTGTCGCCGATGTCGGCCGCCAGTTCCCGTGCTGCAGACGTCGGCTCCACGCCACGCGCCTGGCGCTCGAACAGGCTCCTGCCAATGGCCGTTTCGAGGCCCGAGATATGCTGTGAAACCGCTGGCTGTGTGAGGTTCAGCGTGCGCGCCGCGCCACTGATCGAGCGCTGGCGGTAAACCTCGATGAAGGTCCTCAGGCGAAGCAGAGACATGGCTCATCCATAAAAATATTTATGTGTCGGGTAAAATACCCTGTCTACTCCTGCCTGGGCCAGCTCCCTAACATGGCGTCATTGTTTACCGACGACATCGAGGAGAAGGGCGATGAACGACCAGCTCAATACACAAGACCTGCAGGCCATTCTGCGCAGCATGAAGCGCGCGCACCTGAACGCAGGGCCTGCCGATGCGCAGCTCCGTCAGGATCGACTGCAACGCAGCGCCAAGCTGATTCGCGACAACCATCAGGCGATCAGCGATGCGATGAGTGCGGATTTCGGCAACCGCAGCATCTACCAGTCGATGGTTGCCGATCTGGTCACCACCATCAAAATGCTCGAGCATTCGGCCGTACACGTAGAGCAGTGGATGCAGCCCGAGCAGGTAGAGAGCCCCGGTCCCGGCATGCAGGCCTGGATCGAGCAGCAGCCGCTGGGCGTGGTGGGCATCATCAGCCCCTGGAACTTCCCGATCAACCTGGCCTTCGGCCCGCTGGCCGGCGTGTTCGCGGCGGGTAATACCGCGATGCTCAAACCGTCCGAATTGACGCCCCGCACCTCCGAACTGCTCGCCGAACTGGTGGCCCGTTATTTCGATCCGAACGAGCTGACCGTGGTGCTGGGCGATGCTGGCGTCGGCCAGGCATTCAGCGCGCTGCCCTTCGATCACCTGATCTTCACCGGCAGCACCGCGGTGGGCAAACACGTGATGCGTGCGGCGGCGGAAAACCTCGTGCCGGTCACGCTGGAGCTGGGTGGCAAGTCACCCGTGGTGGTCGCCGAGGATTTCGACATTCGCACTGCCGTGCAGCGCACGCTGACCATCAAGTCGTTCAATGCCGGGCAAATCTGCCTCTCGCCCGACTACATGATGATCGCGCAGAGCGCACTGGAGCCCCTGGTGCAGGCCGGCAAGGCCTTCGTGGCCGAGAGCTTCCCCAGCCTGATCGGCAACCCCGAATACACCTCGATCATCAACCCGCGTCATTTCGAACGCCTGGCTGGCCTGCTCGAAGATGCCGAGCGCAAGGGCGCCAGGGTGATCAGCCTGGCTCCAGAGGGTGAGCCTTCGCTGGATGTCAGGTCGCGCAAGATCGCGCCGCACCTGGTCCTCGATGTCACCGATGAAATGGCCATCATGCAGGAAGAAATTTTCGGCCCGCTGCTGCCCGTCAAAACTTATGCGCATGTCGATGAGTCCATTGCCTACATCAACGCCAATCCGCGTCCGCTGGCGGCTTACTATTTTGGTGATGATCCGTTGCAGCAGCAGCGCTTCAGCGCGCAAACCACATCGGGAGGCCTGGTGATCAACGATGTCATGACCCACGTCTCGGTGGACAGCTTGCCATTCGGTGGCGTAGGCGCCTCGGGCATGGGCGCTTACCACGGTGTACACGGCTTCCGCCGCTTCACCCACGCCAAGCCCGTGGTGGTGCAGAGCCAGGACGGCGCCTCCAACCTGCGACTGCGTGCGCCGTATGCGGCCAAGGCCCAGGCACTCGACGCTTTTTTGAACGACTAACTCAACCTCCCACCGCTATCAGAAGGTATTCGAAATGAAAGTATTGATGGTGCTGACTTCCCACGATCAGCTCGGCAACACCGGCGAGAAAACCGGCTTCTGGCTCGAAGAGTTCGCGGCCCCGTACTACGTGTTCAAGGATGCCGGCGCCGAGGTGGTGCTCGCTTCACCGGCCGGTGGCCAGCCACCGCTGGACCCGAAAAGCGACCTGCCGGATTTCCAGACCGAGCACACTCACCGCTTCAAGGCCGACCCGGCCGCACAGAAAGCCCTGGCCAATACCGTCAAGCTGGACACCATCCGGGATGCTGACTTCGACACCGTGTTCTACCCAGGCGGCCACGGCCCGCTGTGGGACCTGGCCGAGTCGAAGCTGTCCATCAGCCTGATCGAGGCCTTCGAGCGCGCCGGCAAGCCCATCGGTTTCGTCTGCCACGCCCCAGGTGTGCTGCGTCACGTCAAAGCCGCCGATGGCTCGCCGCTGATCAAGGGCCGCCGCGTCACCGGCTTCACCAACGGTGAAGAGGCTGCAGTGGAGCTGACCGACGTGGTGCCGTTCCTGATCGAAGACGAATTCCAGAAGCTCGGCGGCCTCTACGAAAAAGGCCCGGACTGGGCGCCCTTCGTGATCGAAGACGGCAAGCTGATCACTGGCCAGAACCCTGCCAGTTCGGAAGACGTCGCCAAGGCGCTGCTCGCGCAACTCAAGTAACCGCTGAACGAGGCTGAATCGCCCGTGCAGATGCTGCGCGGGCGATTCAGCCTTTTCCTGTCAGCTCGACGATCGACAAGGACATCCAATGATCACGCTTCACCACCTCAACGCCTCTCGCTCGCTGCGTATCCTCTGGCTACTGGAAGAAATAGGTGAGCCTTACAAGCTGGTTCGCTATCAGCGAAACCCCACCACCCATCTCGCCCCGGACGCGCTCAAGCAGATCCACCCGCTGGGCAAATCCCCGGTCATCGAACTCGATGGGCAACTGCTGAGCGAATCAGGCGCGATCGTCGAATACCTGATCCGTCGCTTCGCGCCACGGCTGGAGCCGGATTTCAGCTCCCCGGCTTATCTGCACTACCTGCAGTGGCTGCACTTCTCCGAAAGCTCGGCGATGGTGCCGGTACTGCTGAAGATCTTCACCCGCTTCGAGCAGGACGCCGGCACCACCTTGGCGTTCCTCGGCGGCTACACCCAGACCGAGCTCGACAAGGTGCTGGGCTACCTGGATGAGTTTCTCGCCGACAGGCATTTCGTGCTCGGCGAGACGCTGTCCGGTGCCGACTTCATGCTGGCCTTCGTGGCGATCACCGTGGTCGAACAGCTGGCCCTGGGCGAGCGATATCCCCACCTTGCCGCCTACCTGCAGCGCCTGACCGCACTGCCAAGCTGGCAGCGAGCAGTTGCACTGGAAAGCCAGCAGGGCTGAAGCGTCATTCGCCAACGCCGCTGGCGGCTACTTCCGGGTGAGCATGTGGCTGCCAGCCGCCGCCCAGCGCACGGAATGCCGCTATCGCGGCGCGGGCCGACTCCGTCTGCGCCTGCGCCCTCGCGTCGGAAGCCTGAAGCAGCGTCTCGTCGGCATTGAGCACATCGATCAAGCTGGCCGTGCCGTTCTGATAAGCGATGAACGAAGATTGTCGGGCCCGCGTCAGCGATGTCTCTCCGGCCACGAGGGTCGATGCCTGGCTCTCGCGGTTGATCAGGGCGGAGAATGCGTTCTCGACGTCTTCTGTCGCGCGCAGCACGGAGAGGCGATAGCTGGCGAGCGCCTCGGCCTCCTGGCCCTTGGCCTGATCGATCTGGGCATTGATGCGGCCGAAGTCGAAAAGCCTCCAGCGCAACCCCAGCACGCCCGCCGACTGGCTGGCTCCGCTGCTGAACAGGTTGCCGCCCGAGGTGGTCGCGCTGCCGATCAGCGCACCGAGTGAAAACTTGGGGTAGTACTCGCTGATCGCCACGCCGATGCGCGCATTGGCCGCCTCGAGGCGACGCTCGGCGGCGATGAGGTCCGGGCGGCGGCGCAGCAGATCGGCCGGCGAGCCGGTTTCCGAAATCTGCGGTGCCCGAGGAATTGCGCGGGCTGCAGCGAGCTCGTCGCGGTGCGTGCCCGGCGGTGCGCCGAGCACCACATCCAGCGCGTTCATGGCTGCATCCAGCCCGGCCCGGAGCACCGGTACGCTGGCCCGAACCTGCGACAGCTCACCCTCGGTCTGATCGACCTGATACTCGGCGGCCAGGCCTCTGCTGTGCAGCAGGCGAACTTTGTCCAGCAAGTCCTCCTGGGTTTTGACCTGCCGCTCGGCAATCTCCAGGCGGACCTGTAACCCGCGAATGACGGTATAGACATCCGCAGTCTGTGCAGCGATGGCCAATCGGGTGGCGACCACGCCAGCCTCGGATGCCTGGTACTCGGCGACTGCGGCCTCGCGACCACGGCGCAAGCCTCCGAACACATCCAGCTCCCAGCTCGCTTCGAGGTTGGCCTCATAGCTATTACCATAGCGGTCATAGCCAGGCGTGGAGTCGAGCACCTGGCCCAGTGGCGTTTCCACCGACTGGTAGGCGCGCGCGGCTTGTCCGTTGACGCTACCGGAGGGCAGCAGCGCCGCATTCGCTGCGCCGAGGCCGGCACGTGCCTGGGAAACGCGAGCCCGAGCCTGTGCCATATCCAGGTTCTGCTCCAGTGCCTTGGCGACCAGACTGCTCAGTAGCGGGTCACCGAAGCCTTCCCACCACTGTGCAAAGCTGGCGGGCGTGGCTGCCGGCCGTTGCTCGATGGCGGCCTGGCCGAGATAACGGTCGGCCAGCGGAGCATCCGCTCGTTGGTAGTCCGGGCCGACCGCGCAACCTGCGACCAGGCTGGTGCTCACCACGAGCGCAAGAATACGGAAGGGAGGCATGGCGTTTCTCTCAAGCGAGATATAGGGTGTGACCATATTATATATTGGTCACTTGCTGTCAATCGGCTCACCATGGAGTTAAGCTGCAGGCATGAACGAAAATATGAATACGCCATCCACCCGTGGGCCTTTGGATCACGACGTCCGCGATCAGGTCATCAGTGCGGCGACCAAGCATTTCGGCCACTACGGTTACGAGAAGACCACCGTGTCCGACCTGGCCAAGGCCATCGGTTTTTCCAAGGCCTACATCTACAAGTTCTTCGATTCCAAGCAGGCCATCGGCGAGGTGATCTGCTCGAATCGACTGGCCATGATCATGGCGGTCGTCGATGCCGCGATTGCCGATGCGCCGACGGCATCCGAGCGCTTCAGGCGTCTGTTCCGCTCCATTTCAGAGGCGGGCAGCGATCTGTTCTTCCATGATCGCAAGCTTTACGACATCGCCGCCGTGGCCTCGCGTGACCAATGGCCCTCGGTCAAAGGCCATGAAGCGCGCATTCGCGGGATCATTCAGCAGATCCTTCTCGACGGTCGCGAGGCCGGCGAATTCGAGCGCAAGACGCCGCTCGACGAGGCCGTCAACGCGATCTATCTGATCATGCGGCCCTACATCAATCCGGCACAGTTGCAGTACAACCTCGACGGGACTCCCGAGGCTGTCGTGCATCTGCCTGCTTTGATATTGCGTAGCCTGGCGCCGTAGATAATTGTTGTGACCATTGACAATATTGGTCACAGGTCAAAGAATGTGGTTCCCGTATTGCTCTTGAGTAATGGAACCCATGCGCCTCAAGCCCGCCACTTTCGTCGTTTGCTTATTGCCTGTCGTCCTGGTGGCGTGCGGCGATTCTTCCGTCAGCAAAGATCCACGCAACAAGCCGCCGCTGATCAGGGCGGCAGCGGTCGAGAACGCGGTCGACGTTTCTCGTTCATTCACCGGTGTGGTGGTCGCACGCACCCAGAGTGATCTGGGTTTCCGCGTGTCGGGCAAAGTACTCGAGCGCTTGGTCGACACCGGGCAGACGGTCAAACGCGGCCAGCCGTTGATGCGCCTCGACCCTGTCGACCTGCAATTGCAGGCGCGCGCCCAGCAGGAGGCGGTCGCATCCGCCAGTGCAAGAGCCAGGCAGACGGCTGATGACGAGGCCCGTTATCGCGGCCTGGTTGCAGCCGGTGCGGTGTCGGCATCGGCCTACGATCAGATCAAGGCCGCCGCCGATTCCGCGAAGGCGCAACTCAGCGCGGCGCAAGCTCAGGCGGACGTGGCGCGTAATGCCACGGGCTACGCGGCGCTGCTAGCCGATGCCGATGGCGTGGTGATGGATACCCTGGCCGAGCCCGGCCAGGTGGTCAGTGCCGGGCAACCGGTGGTGCGCCTGGCACGCGCCGGCCAGCGCGAAGCCATCGTGCACCTCCCCGAAACCCTGCGCCCGGTGCCGGGTTCCACGGCCCAGGCCATCCTGTATGGCGACAGCGGCGCTGCCGTTACCGCCAAACTGCGTTTGCTCTCCGAGGCCGCTGATGCCACCACCCGCACCTTCGAAGCCAGGTACGTGCTCGACGGCGCGCTGGCGAACGCGCCGCTCGGTTCGACCATCACCCTGAACATCGCCAGGGAAAGAAACGCCGCTAACGTGCTGCAAGTGCCCATCGCCGCGCTCCATGACCCTGGCAATGGCACCGGCGTGTGGGTCATCGCTGGAGAGCCGGCGAAAGTCTCCTGGCGCCCCGTTGAGGTGCTGGGCATCGGTGATGAGGCGGCGCGTGTCGCCAGCAAGCTGGACGCGGGCGAGCAGGTCGTAGCGCTGGGCGCGCACCTGCTGCGTGATGGTGAAGAGGTGAGGGTGGCCCAGGCGGCTGGCGCGTCGGTCGCCGGGAGTCAGCCATGAGCGAGGGGCGTTTCAACCTGTCCGCCCTTGCCGTCCGCGAGCGCTCCATCACGCTGTTTCTCATCCTGCTGATCGCGGTGGCCGGCACGCTGGCGTTCTTCCAGCTGGGCAGGGCGGAAGACCCACCCTTTACCGTCAAGCAGATGACCATCATCACCGCCTGGCCGGGCGCCACCGCCCAGGAAATGCAGGATCAGGTCGCCGAGCCACTGGAAAAGCGCATGCAGGAGCTGCGCTGGTACGACCGCAGTGAAACCTTCACCCGCGCGGGGCTGGCGATCACCATGGTGTCGTTGCTCGACAGCACGCCGCCCTCGGCGGTCCAGGAGGAGTTCTACCAGGCTCGCAAGAAGCTTGGCGATGAAGCCAAGACGCTACCGGCTGGCGTTGTCGGGCCGATGATCAACGATGAATTCTCGGATGTGACCTTCGCGGTGTATGCCCTGAAGGCCAAGGGCGAACCGCAGCGCCAACTGGTGCGTGACGCCGAGTCGCTGCGTCAGCGGCTGTTGCACGTGCCGGGGGTCAAGAAGGTCAACATCATCGGCGAACAGGCCGAGCGGATTTTCGTCTCCTTCTCCCATGACCGGCTGGCCACCCTGGGCGTCACGCCGCAGGACATCTTTGCCGCACTCAATAGCCAGAACGTACTGACGCCCGCCGGATCGGTCGAAACCAGCGGGCCGCAGGTGGTGGTGCGCCTGGATGGCGCCTTCGACAAACTGGCGAAGATCCGCGAAACCCCGATTGCCGTGCAGGGCCGTACGCTGAAGCTTTCCGATGTGGCGACGGTGGAGCGCGGCTATGAAGACCCGGCCACCTTTCTGGTCCGCCATGGCGGCGAGCCTGCGTTGCTGCTCGGTGTGGTGATGCGCGAAGGCTGGAACGGCCTCGATCTCGGCACGGCGCTCGACGCCGAAACGGCGAGCATCAACGACGCCATGCCGCTGGGCATGACGCTCAGTAAAGTCACCGATCAGGCGGTCAACATCACTTCGTCCGTCGACGAGTTCATGGTCAAGTTCTTTGTCGCGCTGCTGGTGGTCATGCTGGTCTGTTTCCTCAGCATGGGCTGGCGTGTGGGCGTCGTGGTCGCCGCTGCCGTGCCGCTGACGCTGGCCATCGTCTTCGTGGTGATGGCCGCCACGGGCAAGAACTTCGACCGCATCACCCTCGGCTCGCTGATTCTCGCCCTGGGCCTGCTGGTGGACGATGCCATCATCGCCATCGAAATGATGGTGGTGAAAATGGAGGAGGGCTACGACCGCTTCAAGGTGTCGGCCTATGCCTGGAGCCACACCGCCGCGCCGATGCTTTCCGGCACCCTGGTAACCGCCATCGGCTTCATGCCCAACGGTTTCGCGCAGTCCACGGCCGGTGAATACACCAGCAACATGTTCTGGATCGTCGGCATCGCGCTGATCGCCTCCTGGGTGGTGGCCGTGGCGTTCACGCCTTATCTGGGCGTGAAGCTGTTGCCGAATATCAAACAGGTCGAAGGCGGCCATGCGGCCATCTACAACACCCGCCACTACAACCGTTTCCGCACGCTGCTGGCGCGCGTCATCGCCCATAAATGGCTGGTGGCAGGTGCGGTCATCGCCCTGTTCGTGGTGGCCGTGCTCGGTATGGGGCTGGTGAAGAAACAGTTCTTTCCAACCTCCGACCGCCCCGAGGTGCTGGTCGAACTGCAGATGCCATACGGCACCTCCATCGAGCAGACCAACGCCACCGCCATCAAGGTCGAGTCATGGCTGCGCGAGCAGGAAGAAGCCAAGATCGTCACCTCCTACATCGGCC
The DNA here is from genome assembly GCF_013408425.1 of Pseudomonas flavescens. Taxonomy (NCBI): domain Bacteria; kingdom Pseudomonadati; phylum Pseudomonadota; class Gammaproteobacteria; order Pseudomonadales; family Pseudomonadaceae; genus Phytopseudomonas; species Phytopseudomonas flavescens. The sequence goes on from NZ_JACBYV010000001.1 coordinate 296,720, forward strand.
AGGGCCCGCCGCGATTCTTCCTGGCCATGGCCCCTGAACTGCCCGATCCGTCGTTCGCCAAGATCGTGGTGCTGACGGACAGCCAGGAGGCCCGCGAAGCTCTCAAGGCGCGCATCCGGGAAGCGGCCTCCGAAGGGCTGGCGCCCGAAGCCAAGGTGCGCGTCACGCAACTGGTATTCGGCCCTTACTCGCCATACCCGGTGGCATATCGGGTGATGGGCCCCGACCCCATGCAGTTGCGGGAGATCGCTGCTCGCGTACAGGACGTGTTGCAGGCCAGCCCGATGATGCGCACGGTGAACGCCGACTGGGGCCCACTGGTACCGACCCTGCATTTTTCGCTGGACCAGGATCGCCTGCAGGCCGTGGGGCTGACCTCCAGCACAGTCGCGCAACAGCTGCAGTTCTTGCTCACCGGCGTACCGATCACCTCGGTGCGCGAAGACATCCGCTCGGTGCAGGTGGTCGGTCGCGCAGCCGGGGCTATTCGTCTCGATCCCGCGAAGATCGAGGGCTTCACCTTGGTCGGTGCGGCGGGCCAGCGCATTCCGCTCTCGCAGATCGGCGAAGTCGATGTACGCATGGAAGACCCCATCCTGCGCCGTCGTGACCGCACGCCGACCATCACCGTACGCGGTGACATTGCCGAAGAGCTGCAACCGCCCGACGTCTCCGCGGCGGTCTGGAAAGACCTGCAGCCGATCATCGAGACGTTGCCTGCCGGCTACCGTATCGAAATGGCCGGCTCCATCGAGGAATCCGGCAAGGCCAGCCAGGCGATTCTGCCGCTGCTGCCGATCATGATCGCCCTGACGCTGCTGATCATCATCCTGCAGGTGCGCTCGATCTCGGCCATGGTCATGGTGTTCCTCACCTCGCCGCTGGGGTTGATCGGCGTGGTGCCGGTGCTGCTGCTGTTCCAGCAGCCGTTCGGTATCAATGCCCTGGTTGGCCTGATCGCCCTATCGGGCATCCTGATGCGCAACACGCTGATCCTGATCGGGCAGATCCACCATAACGAAAGCGAGGGGCTCGACCCGTTCAATGCGGTCGTCGAGGCCACGGTACAACGAGCCCGGCCGGTATTGCTGACCGCGCTGGCGGCCATCCTCGCCTTCATTCCGCTCACCCATTCGGTGTTCTGGGGCACGCTGGCGTACACGCTGATCGGCGGGACTTTCGTCGGCACCATCATGACCCTGGTGTTCCTGCCGGCGATGTATTCCATCTGGTTCAAGATTCGCCCCAGCACCGTCACCGCCGAGCGACCTGACGCCGAACGAGGCGGGCGCACAGCGAACACGAGGAGCCTGCAATGATCGATTCGCAAAGACATAAACGCATCGTGGTAACCGGCACCGGTATCGTCGGGCCGCTGGGTTGTGGCGTCGACGAGGTGTGGCGCCGGCTGCTGGCCGGGCGCTCGGGCATTGCCACGCTGCCGACAGCGATCACCGAAGGCACCGGTGTAACCGTGGGCGGGCAAGTGCCGATGCTGGAGGACGATGCCGTTGCCGGGTACCGACCCGAGCTGATCATCCCCGACAAAGAACGCAAGAAGATGGACCGCTTCATCGAGTTCGCCCTCGTTGCCGCGCAGGAAGCCTTGCAGCAGGCCGGCTGGCACCCGACCAGCGAAGCAGAGCAGCAGCGAACGGCGACGATCATCGCCTCGGGTGTGGGTGGCTTCGGTGCCATGGCCGAAGCCGTGCGGATTACCGATTCGCGTGGGCCACGCCGGCTCTCGCCGTTCACCGCGCCGTCGTTTCTCGCCAACATGGCGGCGGGGCACGTCTCGATCCGTCACGGTTTCAAAGGCCCGCTCGGCGCGCCAGTGACTGCCTGCGCTGCTGGCGTGCAGGCGATTGGCGATGCGGCCCGGCTGATCAGAAGCGGCGAAGCGGACGTCGCCATTTGTGGCGGCACGGAAGCGGCCATCGACCGCGTGACCCTTGGCTGCTTCGCGGCGGCCCGTGCGCTCTCCACCGGCTTTGCCGAGCGGCCGCAAGAGGCGTCGCGGCCCTTCGACCGAAACCGCGACGGTTTCGTCATGGCCGAAGGCGCCGGGCTTTTGGTGATCGAGTCGCTGGAGCACGCCCTGGCACGCGGCGCCACGCCGCTGGCCGAACTGGTGGGCTACGGCACCAGCGCCGACGCCTACCACCTCACGGCCGGCCCGGAAGATGGCAGCGGCGCCCGCCGCGCCATGCAGCAAGCGCTCGCCCAGGCAGGCCTGAGCGCCGCCGATGTGCAGCACATCAATGCCCACGCCACCTCGACCCAGGTTGGCGACAAGGGCGAGCTGGCGGCCATCCGCTCGCTGTTCGGCCAGGACTCATCCGTCGCCATCAGCTCGACCAAGTCCGCCACGGGCCATCTGCTGGGCGCGGCTGGCGGTATCGAAGCGATCTTCACGGTGCTGGCGCTGCGTGATCAGGTCGCGCCGCCTACCTTGAACCTGGGCGAGCCCGATGAGCGCGCCGCAGGGCTCGACCTGATCGCGCTGACGGCCCGCAAGATGCCCATCACCCACGCGCTCTCGAATGGCTTCGGGTTTGGCGGCGTCAATGCCAGCGTGTTGTTCCGCCGCTGGGAGGCCACGCCATGAGCGCCGAAAGCCAGCCGGTAGCACTCGATGCCGCAACGACTCGCGAAGGCAGCCCGGCATTGACGGGTAAAATCGTCGCCTTGCTGGCGAGCCTCTCGGCGATCAGCATCCTCTCCACCAACATCATCCTTCCTGCCTTCCCGGAAATCGGCCAGCAGCTTGGCGTTTCCTCTCGCGAACTGGGGCTGACTCTCTCCAGTTTCTTCATCACCTTCGCATTCGCTCAATTGGTGGTGGGGCCACTGGCAGATCGGTACGGGCGCAAGCGGCTCGTTCTGGGCGGCCTCGCGCTGTTCGTGATCGGCACACTGGTCGCAGGTTTCGCCAACAGCCTCGACGTGCTGATTGCCGGGCGCGTCATACAAGCGCTCGGGGTCTGCGCCGCCGCCGTGCTGGCGCGGGCCATTGCCCGTGATCTGTTCGAAGGCGAAACCCTGGGACGTGCGCTGTCGCTGACGATGATCGCCACTGCGGCAGCACCCGGATTTTCACCATTGCTCGGCAGCGTGTTGACCACCGCGCTGGGGTGGCGGGCGATCTTCTTGATGGTCGGAGTCGCCGCCGTGGTCATCGCCTTCTTCTACGCCCGGGGTCTTGGCGAAACACTGCCCCGAGAACGCCGAGTCGCGCTCTCGGCACCGAGCGTGGTGGCCGCTTACGGCAGATTGCTCCGCGACGGCAAATTCATCCTCCCGGCCGCCTCGGTGAGCCTGTTGATGAGCGGCCTGTTCGCCTCCTTCGCAGCCGCACCGGCGATCCTGATGAGCGGGATGGGCTTGTCGTCATTGCAGGCCGGGCTGTACTTCGCCGCTACCGTGTTCGTCGTATTCGCCGCCGGCATGGCCGCGCCACGCCTGGCCCATCGCTTTGGTAGCCGCACGATCACCACCCTGGGCCTGGTCACCGCATTGGTGGCCGGCAGCCTGCTGCTAATCGGCCCGAACAACCCTGGCTTGGGCTGGTACTCGATCTCGATGGTGATCTTTCTCTGGGGCATGGGCCTCGCCAACCCGCTGGGCACCGCCATCACCATGGGCCCCTTCGGCAAGGAGGCGGGCCTGGCCTCCGCACTGCTCGGCTTCCTGACCATGGGCGCCGCCGCGATCACCACTTGGCTGGTGTCGGTGCTGGAATTCGCGCCGGTAAGGACGTTGGGCGCAACCCAGGTTGCGGTTTGCCTTGTTGCGGTGGTGTTGTTCACGTTGAGTAGTAGGACGGTCAGAGCGTCGAGTTAGGAATGGCTGGAGAGGGAGCGGTTGGATGTTCTTTGCGAGTTAGTGAGGCTTCGATGGGCTATCGACACACTTGAACATCGCTCACAAAAAAGCCCTGCAAAAACAGGGCTTGATGTTTCTAATCTGGGCTTAGGGAGTCGAACCCTTTTCCAGCTACAGCAAGGCTCCGCAAAGCCCCTGCATTGCTCGCTTGCGCGCGGATTTTACACGCTTTACTCAGCTTTGCACCGCAGTGCTTTCGACACTTTTTCGACACAGCCTCTCGCGGGCCTTGCACCTTCCCCACGCCTTTGTGTATACACGTCCAGTAGTAATGAAAGCATGAAATATGCAAGTCAAGCGAGCACGCCTCGGTGGATGTTCTGCATTCTAATTTATTGAAAAATAACGTCTTCCTTGATTTTTGAAGTTAGGCATTTTTGTAGTTATACCGCTTTCCTCACTATTGGCTTAGCGCGGAAGACTATCTAATTACTGAGCTAGTATGCACCCTAAGAATATCAAACTATGGCTACTTACTTCGCTCCTGGCACTGTCAGTACGCTTTTGTGCCAGTATTTATTACCTATATATAGGATGTCCTAGAGTTTTGGGGGAATGCTACAACGAAGGCGCGGATGCTGCTTTCTGGCCGATAGCAATTTCGATGCTGACATTTTACATATCTGCTCTGGCAATTATTATCATAGTAACAGTCAGAACAGCTATGGTTTTGGTGCGCCTTGCGAGGCAAGTATTTACATCCAACAGCTCTAACTAGTAGTTTATGTCGCTCGCTCGGGACGGGCTAAAGCCCGTCCCTTAACCAAACGTTATGCGCCCAGTTGCAATAATTTCAAAATAAATAGTTATCGCTCTCTGCTTGAGGTCGCCATGTCACGTTACAAAAAAACAAGGATCCTCTTAATGATTTTTGCCACTTTTATATTCTTAATATTTGCAATAAAAATAAAATACAACATTCCTAACAATAGAGTTATTGGTGTCACAGAAGGTTTTATAGAAATCCCATGCGCCAAACCCGTTCCAGATACAAAATGCAGTGCACCCGACCAAAGTAGGATAGCTTTCTATTTAACGGCGCCAGATCAAGCCATATCATACCCTCCAGTCGGGAGGGACTATAATGATTATGTTGGTATAGGCCTATTTGTGTCCGACAAAACAGTCGAGACCATATACGAAAACAAAAAAAGAGATGGTGCCAGCCAAAATTATCTCATAGGAAGCCACGTCGACACTGTGCGCATATCTTACAGCGCTGAGAATGAACTTGGCGCGCAACTGCAGTGGCTAAGTCTTACCCCAAAAGCCAAATATTCTGAAGTCACGAGCGACATAGAGGGCTACCGAAAATTTGATGACACAACCTGCCCTGCAACTGGCGCAGTTATAAATAAAAATTCACTCCCTGAAGAAGATTACATACGCTGTACAGCAATGCGGAGAGCCTTATATGTCTCTAGAAATCATCCGAACACACTAATTAGCTGCATGCAAATAATGCCCTCAGATAATATTATAAGGTTGCACACGTGCACGATCACAACAAAAATTGCTTTTGAAGGCCGCGCTAGGTATTCAATTCAGCCGAAACACGTCCTTAGCGGTAAATGGACTGAACTAAATGAAAAAATTGTTAAATATATTAATGAGCTATTAGTTTCAGCAAACAAGAGCGCATAACAAGTGGTACAAATCGCTCGCTCCGTTCGTTGGGGATTGGCTAAAGCCAGCCCCTTAGCTTAATCGTTACCATTCGAATAGCTTTAGTCCCACTTGGCTCCATGTGTCCGGGCAATCCAGCGTCTAGCTTCCTGGGTGATCGCTATCCCGCGTTGGGTTGGCTCAAGTTTCGGTTTGCTTCGTCGTAGTCTGGGCTTGTCTGGCCTATCTCTGGCGCGATCTGCCCGCTAGCAATCCAAAAAGTATATTTGTAAAAAAGGGGGACAGATTTATTTATGAGCCGCCAGCTGGCTCGGTGTCGGAACTAAAATAATTCTTTCACCTTTTCTATGGTACTGGGGTTCGCGTCGGTACGACGGTGGGCCGCTCGCCTCTCTAGATAGCGATGGGGGGCTGTGCGAGCAGGGCTCAGTGGCTGGCACCGATGGGGCGGGTCTGCTCGTGATCCCAGCGGCTGTGTCTTCAGCCTCTTTGCCCTTTGTGCCTTGCAGATCCGCTGATTTGCATTTGATTCTCCAGTGCAATTGTTAGTGAATATCAACTGAATTAGAATCGCGGCCCCTCCCACCAGGACCGCCTTTCATGCGCTGGAATCACGCCTCAATCTGCCTGCTGTCCCTGTGTTCCGTTGGCGTTCATGCCGCAACGTTGGCTGCGTCGGAAGGCGCGGCAGTCGAGCTTCCGGATTCCGTCATCACTGGCACCAGCGAGAGTGCCACGGGCCCTGTGCTTGGTTATGGCGCCACGCGTTCGGCCAGCGCTACGCGCACCGATACCGCCTTGCACGAGACGCCGCAGTCGGTGAGCGTGGTGTCCCGTGATGTGATCGAGGACATCTCCGCGACTCGCTTGCAGCAGGCGCTGGATCAGGCGGGTGGCGTAGGTCGTGCCAACAACTTTGGCGGCCAGGGGCTGACCACCTTCACGGTGCGTGGCTTTACCACCGGCGAGTTCTACCGCAACGGCTTCCCGATCAATCGCGGCTATCCCAACTCGCCGGATGCCAACACCCTGGAGCGAGTCGAAGTGCTGCGTGGCCCAGCCGCGACGCTCTATGGTCGCGGTGATCCCGGTGGCACCTTCAACGTCATCACCAAGCAGCCATTGGCCGAGCAGCGTACGACGGTTGGCAGCCAGTTCACCGATCAGGGTTTGCGTCGTGGCACGCTGGACACCAGCGGCCCGCTCGACGAGGAGGGCCGCCTGGCCTATCGCCTGAATGTCATGGCCGAAGGGGGCGACAGCTTTCGTGATGATGTGGAAAGCGAGCGCTATGGCATCGCCCCGGTGTTGAGCTGGCAGGTGTCGGACGACACGCGCATCGTTCTGGAGGGTGATTTCATGCGCAACAATCACCCGCTGGATCGCGGCCTGACCCATTACCCGACCCAGCGCGGGCAACCCAGCCACTCGACCTATTACTGGGAGAAGGGCACCGATAACAAACTGCACAACGATAACGCCATGGTGCAACTGCGCTTCGAGCATCAGCTCAATGATGACTGGGCGTTGAGTGGCGGTTATCAGTACCTCGACGGCTCGCTCAAGGGCAATGCGGTGGAAGCCAACGGTGTTGCCGTTGATGGTGTGACGCTCAACCGCAACTTCAACTACCGCAAACTCGAATGGACCGACCATGACGTGCAACTGCACCTGACCGGTCACTTCGATACCTTCGGTTTCGGCCACACCCTGATCACTGGCGCGGAGTACGAGAACTACGATTACCAGTCGATCATCAATCGCTCCACCGCTGCGTATCCGATCAATATCTTCAACCCGGTTCTCGGCCAGCCACGCCCAGCGCTGGGCAATATCACCACTCATGATCGCGAAAAGCTGAAGACCTGGGCGGCTTTCGTGCAGGATCAGGTAGCCCTGACCGAGCGCCTGAAAGTGCTGGGCGGCGTGCGCATCGAGCGTTTCGAACATGATTATGATGATCTCAGGCCGGTGAACGCCGACTGGGACATGGCCGACAACGCCGTGACCCCGCGTGTCGGCGTTATCTACGACCTGACCGACAGCGTTGCCGTCTACGCCAACGCCTCCAAATCGTTCAAGCCCAACTCCGGCGCGGCGCGTCTGGGTGGCGGGTTTGATCCGGAGGAGGGCAAGGCCTACGAGCTGGGCATGAAGTGGGCAGCGCTGGGTGGCTTGCTGAGCATCGATACGGCGGTGTTCCACGTCACCAAGGAAAACGTCCAGACCGTCGACCCGGTCGACCCAGCCTTTCGGATTGCCGCGGGTGAAGTGCGCAGCCGTGGCTTCGAGGTGAACGTGGCGGGTGATCTGACGCCCGAATGGCGAGTCATCGGCGGCTATGCCTACACGGACTCCGAAGTGACGCGTGACAACTCGCTACCGCGTGGCACCCGCCAAGCCAACATCCCGCGCAACAGCTTCAACCTGCTGAGCGTGTATGAGTTCCGCGATGGCGCGCTGCGTGGCTTGGGCCTGGGCGCCAACTTCAAGTACGTGGATGATCGTGCCGGCCAGACGGCGGCGCAGACCTACACCATGGAGAGCTATGCAGTTACCGACCTGCTGAGCTTCTATCAGGTCAACGAGCACCTGCGGCTGAATCTGGATGTGCGTAACGTCTTCAATAAAGGCTACGAAGAAGGCGCCTTCAACGCCTATGCCTATCCGGGTGAGCCACGCACCGTTCAGACAGGGTTCGCTTACACCTTCTGATGGCTGTTCCGGTCAGGCATCTACCCATGCCTGACCGGAGAGCGGCTGCACCACGGGGCGGTTCTGCCGATCCCGCAGGATGTCGACCGTGACGCCGTAGGTTGCCTTGATCAGCTCAGCGGTGATGATTTCGCCTGGATGGCCGCTGGCGGCCAGCTTGCCATCGACCAGCACCAGCAGATTGTCGGCGTACTGACAGGCCAGATTGAGGTCGTGAAGAACGACCACCGTTACCAGGTTCCTGGCGCGTGTTTCATGCTGCACGCGGTCGAGCAGGGCGACCTGATGGCGCAGATCCAGGGCGCTGACGGGTTCATCCAGCAGCATGACTTTCGGTTCGCGCATCAATACCTGAGCGAAGAAAACCATCTGCCGCTGGCCGCCGCTGAGTGAGCCGATTGCTTGCCCGGCCAGGTGCGCGATACCTACCTGGCCGAGCTTCTCCATGGCGCGCTGCAACAGCGCGTCATCGAGGCGCAGGCCGATCTGACCCAGGTTGCCCAGCACCACGACCTCGAGCACCGACAGCGACACCTCGCTGCTGCAGTCCTGAGGCATATAGGCGAAGTCTTCGCGCCAGGCTTGCAGTACTCGTCGCGAATGCCGGCCGCCAGCTAGGCTCTGCTGCCCCTGGGTAATACGCCCGCCTGCCAGCGGCAGGTCGCCCATCAGCGCACGTAACAAGGTGGTCTTGCCGGTGCCGTTGGGGCCCAGCACGACATGAATGGCGCCCGCCTGAAGATTGGTGCTCAGCCCGTTGATGATGGTTCGCCCAGCGCGGGCGATACTGAGTTCGTCGAGCTGGATCATGGTCTGCCTCGCTGTGGTGCGAATATCAACCAGAGCAGGAATGGCACGCCGACGATGGCCGTCACGATACCAATCGGGAACAGTGCGCCGGGCAGGATGGACTTGGACAGCACCGATGCCGCCGACAGCATGAAGGCGCCGCAGAGTGCGGAGAGCGGCAGCAGGAAGCGCTGATCTTCACCGACCAGCAGCCGCGCGATGTGTGGGGCTACCAGCCCGACGAAACCGATTACGCCAACGAAGCTGGTCGCCGTTGCAGTCATCACGGCGACGAGTATCAGAATCTTCAGGCGCAGCCAGCGGATGTTCACCCCCAGGCTTACCGCTCGCGCTTCACCCAGGCTAAGGGCGGCCAGCTTCCAGGCGTCACCCATGAGAATCAGGCAGCAGGCCAGGGTCACCACCGCGGTGATGGTCAGGGTCGTCCAGGTGGCTTTGCCGAGGTTGCCGAACAGCCAGAAGAGGATCTGCTGGGAGAGCTCCGGCGAGGACAGGAACTGCACGAGCGAGAGCAGCGACTGGAAGAGGAACAGCATGGCGATTCCTCCCAGAATGATCGTATGGCTGCCGGCTTGACGCAGCGTGGCCAGCGCGAACAGGAACAGAACCGCCAGCATGGAACAGGCGAAAGCGCCCAGTGGCACGCCGATCAAGGCGCCCAGCCCGAAGCTGCCGAAGGCCAGGCTAAGCGCTGCACCAAACCCCGCTGCAGCTGCCATGCCCAGGGTGTAGGGGCTGGCCATGGGGTTGTTCAGCAAAGTCTGCATCTGTGCGCCACCGGCGCCCAGAGCGGCGCCTACCGCCAGGGCCATAAGTGCCACGGGCAGGCGCAGATCACGGACGATGGTGTCGGTCATTGGCTGGCGATCGCCAATGTTCAGCAGCGATTGCAGCACTTCCCAGGGCGACAGCAGTGAAGGCCCCGTGGCGATATCCAGTACCAGGCAGCCGCCGCACAGAAGGACGAACAACAGGCAGTTGCGCCAACGCTTGCGCTCACGCAGGCGGTGCTCGGCAATGGCGTCTTTTTCGAGTGTCGATGGGGTCATGGGAGGCTGGGCTTAATCATTGACGCCGATGGCGTACGTGCCTTCGGCGGCCACCGGCAAGTACGTGCGGTGGTAGTTCAGGTAATTGGCCACGGGGTCGAGATCGGCGAACAGCTCCGGGTAGAGCTGCTTGGCGATGAATTGCAGCATGGCGAAATCGCCCAGGCTGCGAGACGCTCCCTGGTAAACCCCGTACAGCCGCCCTTCGCGGATGGCAGGCAATTGCGCCCAGCCTGGGCGAGAGGCAAACGCCTGCAATTGCTGGCGCGCCGTCTCGGCTTTTACACCGGGGCCCATGGACAGCGCGGTTGGGTTGCTGTTGTCCTCGCGACCGGAGATGACAATGACCTCAGGGCGGGCAACCAGCACCTGCTCAGGATTGATCGGCCCCCACCACTCCACGAAGGGAGCCGCAATGTTGTCGCCACCCGCGGCTGTCGCCAGGGCGCCCCACATGTTCTTGCCGTAGGTGAACGAGTATTCGGCCGGCCCCTTGTTACCGAATTCGAGGTAGATGCGCGGCTTGGGTTTGTGCGCATCGGCAATACGTTTTTCCACGTCCTTGACGGCGGTTGTATAGAGGTCGGCCAACTCCCGTGCCCTGGCTTCTTGCCCGGTCACGGCCCCCAGCAGCAGGGTGGAGGCGACGTGCCGCTCCAGGGTCTGCGCGTTGTAGTCGATGACCAGTACCGGTACACCGGCCTTTTGCAGGCGTGCCACTTCATCTGGCAAACCCTCGAATTGCCAGGCCGTCAGCACCACCAGATCCGGGTTGAGGCTCAACACTTTCTCGACCGAGAAGCTCTGCGTTTCCACCTCGCCCACATCAGCAAGGCGATCAAGGGCCGGGCGATGAGCCACATGCAGTTGCCAGTTCAAGGGCACCTTCTTTTCCCAGGCGCCCCGCGAAATGCCCACCACCGAGTCGAACGCCGAATCACCACCTACGGCTATGTAGTCTTCGAAGTTGAAACCCAGAATCACCCGCTTGGCCGGCAAGGGCGCGGTAACGCTGCGGCCCAGCACATCGACCACCTGGCGAGACTCCGCATGGGAAAAGCTAGAGAAAAGAAAAGCGAGAAGCATTACTGCCAATAGGTAAGCGCGTTGCCTGGTCATCTTTCTCATCATCCGGTTTATATACGTGGCGGATTCCAGCGGTCGGTCTGGGTACAAGCGGTCATCCGGCTGCGTGAAATGACACAGGGTTGCAGGCAGTGGCAGCTACTCTTCGCGTCACGTGCCACAACGAGGAACGGCTCCCGCCCAGATACGAAAAAGCCCTGCGAGAGCAGGGCTTTGGTGTTTCCGATCTGGAGCGGGCTAAGGGAATCGAACCCTCGTCATGAGCTTGGGAAGCTCAGGTAATGCCATTATACGAAGCCCGCTTTTGCGTGCGTCTTTATACCGGAAGTCGTCTGCGAAATGAAGCCCGCGTCGGCCAGAAATGTGTCTGGAGCGGTGTACGGGCCCGGTTTTCTGCTGCTCATACGGCCATGGCGTGCGGCAGGCCGGGGTAGCTGGTGTAGCGCCGGCTGCTGGCGGTGCTGCCTTGCAGGAAGCCGAGCAGGGCGTTCTGGGTCTGCAGCCAGGCGCCTTTGTGTTCCATGTCGATGAAGTGGCCAGCGTTGTCGACGGTGGCGAACTGGCAGTCGTCGATGTGTTGGGCGAGCAGGCGGGCGTCGCTGGCGCTGGTGTATTCGTCGTGTTCGCCGTTGATGAACAGCAGGGGGATGTCGATGCTTGCCAGGCGGTCCATGTGGCAGTGGGCCTGCATGCGCAGCACCTGCTGAATGTGCGCGTTCATCTGCCGGTATTCGTGGTGGCTCAGGCTGCTGATGTGTTTGTGGTTGTAGCGCTTGAACAGCGCGGGCAGGTATTTGCCGATGGTGTCGTTGACCAGGTGGCCGACCCTGTCGCTGTCCTGCAGGCACGCCAGGGCGCGGCCCAGGTAGTCGAGCATGGGCGCGTTGAGCACCGGGGAGAACGAGGCGAATACCGCTTTTTCCAGGCTGGCCGGGCGTTCGCAGAGGGCCTGCATGCTGGCGATGCCGCCCCAGGAGAAGGCCATCAGGTACTGCGCCTGATAGTGGTCGATGAGGTCCAGCAGGATCGCGGCTTCGTCTTCCTGGCTGAGGCAGTGGTCGTTGCGGTTGTGGGGCTTGGAGCGGCCCGCATAGGGCTGGTCGTAGAGCACCACGTTGAACTGGGGGCCGAGGTATTTGACCGTTTGCGCGAAGGAGGCGGTCGTCGACAGCGAGCCGTTGACCAGGATGATGGTCTTGCGGGCCGCGGGGTTGGTATGGAATTCCGTGTGTACCTTGTACGTCCCGTGGACATCGACGACAGCGGTTGCTGGCTTCATGTGTATTCCTCCTGGCGCAAAAGATGAACACGGCTGACGGGCGGGGCCGTAAACCGGGCAAGTCGGATGGTTAGCAAAGCGCCCCGGCGTGACAAGCGCATGTCAGCCAGGAGAATCTTATTATTTATGAGAAAAATCAGATGGTTAGGGCTGGGTAGAAGGAACCTGCGCGCGCACGGCGGCGGAATTCATTCATTTCCCCAGGCAGGAGCCCTTTCGCGGCAGGCGCGAGCAACCGGAATACGACAGCAGAGAGCGCACGGGCATTGGCACGCACCGCTGCGATGTCTCGTTCGAGTTAAGCAGCGCTGCGGGGCACTGACAAGGCATGTGCCGTTACTTGCTCAGATGCTGTCGATTTCCGCCTGGGTGAGCGGCCGGTAGGCGCCCGGCGGCAGGGTGGGGTCGAGCAGAATCGTGCCAAGGCTCTCGCGGTGCAGGCCGATGACCTTGTTCTGGAAGTGCCCGAACATGCGCTTGATCTGGTGGTAGCGACCCTCGTGCAGGGTCAGCCTGGCGCGCTGTGGTGCTTCGATTTCCAGCAAGGCAGGGCGGGTGGTCAGGTCCTCGTAGGCGAAGTACAGGCCGTTGGCGAACACTTCGATGGCTGCCGGGTCGATGACCTGCTCGGTTTCCACCCGGTAGACCTTGGCGTGGCTGCCGTCGGGGGCGGTGGCGCGGCGTGACCAGAGGCCGTCGTTGGTGATCAGCAGCAGGCCGCTGGTGTTGAGGTCGAGGCGCCCGGCGAGGTGCAACTGGTGCTTGTCGGGCTCGTCCAGCAGGTCGAGCACGGTGCGGTGTTCCGGGTGGCTGGTGGCGCTGACCACGCCGACCGGTTTGTGCAGCATGAAGTAGCGCGCTGCTTTGCCCGCTTGCAGAACCTCGTCATCGAGCTCCACGCGGTGGAAGTCACGCACTTCGGCGCGGCTGTCGCGGCAGACCTGACCGTCGATACGCACCCGCCCTGCGGCGAGCAGCAGGCGCGCCTCCTGACGGTTGAAACGCGGCAGGTTGCTGAGCAAGCGGTCGATGCGCATGGGCCGCTCAGCCGTTTTCCACAGGCAGGGCCTGGGCGCAGCGCGGGCACAGGCAGGCGCGGTCCAGCGCTTCGGGTGGCAGCTCTTGGAGGGCCTGCGGTTCGACCTCCACATCGAAGCACCAGCAGTGGCTCACCACGCCGTCGCTGTCGGCCTGGGCGCAGCGGTTGGGCTGGCCACAGGCGGGGCAGAGGCTGGTGTTCACTGGGTTTCTTCGCACATGCGGTTACGCCCGGCCTGCTTGGCTCGATACAGCGCGCGGTCGGCGCGGGCGATCAGCGCCTGCAGGTCGTCGCCTTCCTGCAGGGTCGCCAGGCCGATGCTGGTGGAGGTGTGCAGGTGCTGGCCGGCGAATTCGAAGTGGCTGCTGGCGGTCTGCTGGCGGATCTTTTCGCCGAGCTGGCGGGCGGCGTCGAGGGCGGTGTCCTTGAGCAGCAGGATGAATTCCTCGCCGCCCCAACGGCAGATGATGTCGGACTGGCGCAGGTTCTGCTGCAGGTGGCGAGCGAAGCCGCGCAGCACGGCATCGCCAGCCAGGTGGCCGTGGCTGTCGTTGAGCTGCTTGAAGCCGTCGAGGTCGAAGAGCAGGGCGCACAGCGTGCTCTGGCTACGCCGCGCTTCCTGAATGGCCTGGTTGGCCAGCAGTTCGAAACCGCGGCGGTTGGGCAGCTCGGTCAGCGAGTCGGTGGTCGCCAGCGCGGTGATGCGGGCCTGGTAGCGGCGCAGCACCAGGGTGACCAGCAGCAGGACGGTCAGGGTGACGACGCCGCAGATCAGCAGGTTGAGGTAGAGCGACTGACGAATGCCCGCCAGCGCGCCGCTCTCGTGCTTGTCGACGAGCAGGTACCAGTCCAGCTCGGGGATGAAGCGCACGTTGAGGAAGTGGCCACGACCGTGATCCTGATAGAAGAAGTCGCCGCTCTGCGGATGCGGTAGCTTGCTGTGCAGATCCTCGAGGCCTTCCACCTCGCTCAGCAGGTCACCGATGCGTGCGCCCATGGGGCCGCCGCTGGCGCCGGTGAGCACGATGCGGCCGGTGGTGTCGACGAAGTACACGCTGCGGTCATAGCGCTTTTGGTACTCGTCGATCAGTTGCACCACGGCGTCCACGGTCAGCCCGACGCCGGTAGCGCCGATGAAGCGGTGCTGGTAGTCGAAGACCTTGTAGTTGATGAAGACCGTCATGCGGTCCTGGTTGGCCATGTCGATGTCGACATTGATCTCGTAGGGCTCCTTCATGTCGCGCAGGCGGTAGTACCACACGTCACGGCTGGCCTGTTCGTCGATCTGCTTCAGCACGCCCTTGGCCTGGTAGTAAGTCTTGCTCTGCTCGGAGACGAAGAAGCTGGTGACGGTGCCGTAGTGGCTCTGCACTTCCTGCAGGTAGCGGGTCATGGGCTCGAGATCCTGCTCGCCGCCGAGCACCCAGTCACGCAGGAAGGTATCGCGGGACATCATCGAGGAGATGAGGATGGGGCGCACCAGGTCCTTCTGGATTTCCGAATAGACGTTGTCCGAGGTGAGCGGCAGCTCGGTGTTGACGATGTTGTCGCGGATCGAGTCGAGGGCCGCGTAATAGCTGGCCAGCGAGGTGGCGATGAAACCGCAGCCGAGCAGAACGAGCAGCAGAAACACCAGCGAGCGTGGGCTGGCGGTTTTGGGTGACGGTGATGGCATCGTGCTGGCTTCTTGGTAGATGCCGCAATGCTAGGGTCTGTTGACGTTTCAGCGCAAGCCGAGCAGAGCGAAGACCGGGGTTTCGCCCTGCTGTGCTTACGGTCTTTACTCAGACTGTATGGGCACCTGCTCGATGACCGCCACACGCTGACCGGCCCGCACCGGGGAGCCGGGTTGCACGTGAATGTCTCTGACCACGCCGGCGAAGGGCGCGAGCAGGGGGATTTCCATTTTCATGGATTCGAGGATCACCAGCACATCGCCCGCCTGGACCTCGGCACCTTCCGCGACCTGGACCTGCCAGAGGTTGCCGGCGATGTGGCTGTCGACGCTGTGCTGGCCGGCGCCCAGGGGCGCGTTTTCGCTGGGCTCGGCCACGCCTTCGTCACTTTCGAAGTGCGCCTGGCCAGAGTCGATCCAGCGCTGGCGCTCGGCGGCGAAGGCGCTGCGTTGCTGGTCGCGGAAGGCGGCGATGCCGTCTGCTTGGTCCGTGAGGAAGCGCTGATAGTCGGCCAGGGCCAGTTCGCTGTGTTCGATACGCAGGTCGAAGCGGCCCAGCGGGAAGTCACGACGAATGCGCAGCAGCTCGTCCGCGCTGACCGGGTAGAAGCGGATCTGGTCGAAGAAGCGCAGCAGCCAGGGCTTGCCGTCGAAGGCGGCGACTTCACGGTAGCGGTTCCACATCTGCAGGGTGCGGCCGACGAACTGGTAGCCGCCGGGGCCCTCCATGCCGTACACGCACATGTAGGCGCCGCCGATACCCACCGAGTTCTCGGCCGTCCAGGTGCGTGCCGGGTTGTACTTGGTGGTGACCAGGCGGTGGCGCGGGTCGAGCGGCGTGGCCACCGGTGCACCGAGGTAGACGTCGCCCAGGCCCATCACCAGGTAGCTGGCATCGAACACCGTGCGGTGCACCTCGTCGAGGTTGGGCAGGTCGTTGATGCGGCGAATGAACTCCAGGTTGCTCGGGCACCAGGGCGCGTCCTTGCGTACGGTGGTCATGTACTTGTCGATGGCCAACTGGCAGGCCGGGTCATCCCAGGACAGCGGCAGATGGACGATGCGCGACGGCACCTTGAGGTCGCCAGTGGCGCACACGGCGTCCCACTCGCCAGCGACGATATCGAGCAACTGCTGCAACGCCAGGGTTTCCGGCTGGTAGTGCACCTGCAGGGAACGGATGCCGGGCGTCAGGTCGATCACCCCGGCGATGTCCTTGGCTTGCAGCGCCTGCATCAGCGCGTGGCCACGGAAGCGCAATACCAGATCCAGCTCGGGCTGGCCGATTTCCAGCAGCAGGTGGGTGTCGCCAGAGAGGCGTGCGACCAGGCGGGTGTCGTCCTGGCCGAGGTCGAGGACGATGGGTGAAACAAGCGCCTGTGTAGGAGCTGGCTTGCCAGCGATCCGCCGGCGCGACTGATCGCCCGCAAGCGGGCTCCTAAAGGTGGCGTCGAGGCTCCGTGCCAGCTCCCGCGCCGTGGCGATATCCACCGGCACGAAGCGCACCTTGTCGCCGGCCTTGAGTTGGCCGAGCTGCCAGAGGTCGGCTTCGATGATCGTCACCGGGCAGACGAAACCGCCGAGGCTGGGGCCGTCCGGGCCGAGGATCACGGGCATGTCGCCGGTGAAATCCACCGCGCCGATGGCGTAGGGGTTGTCGTGGATGTTGGACGGATGCAGGCCCGCTTCGCCGCCACTCTCGCGTATCCATTCCGGCTTGGGGCCGATCAGCCGCACGCCGGTGCGGCTGGAGTTGAAGTGCACTTCCCAGTCGGTGCCGAGGAAGGTGTCGATATAGGCCGGGGTGAAGTATTCCGGTGCGCCGTGAGGGCCGTAGATCACCCGCATCTCGCGCACGGCGGGCAGGGCCGTACCGAGTCCGTCTGGTAGTTGCGCGCCGGCTTGCGTGGTGTCGAGCGGCGGCAGGTGCAGCACGTCTCCGGCGCGCAGTGCGCGGCCAGCGTGGCCGCCGAACTGGCCGAGGGTGAAGGTGCTCTTGCTGCCCAGGTAGTCCGGCACCTGAACGCCGCCACGCACGCTCAGGTAGCTGCGCGCACCGGCACCGGCGATGGTGCCCAGGGCGAGGGTGCTGCCGGCGCGGATCAGCAGGGTGGTGTTCAAGGGCTGGGCCACGCCGTCGACGCTGAGCGGAATCTGCGCGCCGGTGACCGCCACCAGCGCGTCGGTGTTGAAGCGCAGAGTCGGGCCGCTCATGGTGATCTCAAGGCCGGCGGCGCCTTCCGGGTTGCCGAGCAGGCGATTGCCCAGGCGCAGGGCGCGGCTGTCCATCGGCCCGGAGGGCGGTACGCCGACTGCCCAGTAGCCGAGGCGACCGGGAAAGTCCTGCACGGTGGTCTGGGTACCGGCAGCCAGTACCTCGAAGGTGCTGGCCTGATAGACCAGATTCTCCAGGCAGCGGGTCCAGGGTGAGCCGCTGGCGAAGGGCGTGTCGGCGAGGATCTGGCGCAAGTAGTCGCGGTTCGACTCCACGCCGTACAGCAGCGATTCGCCCAGGGCGGCATTCAGTGCGCTGCTGGCCTGATCGCGGGTGGGTGCCCAGGCGATCAGCTTGGCGATCATCGGGTCGAAGTAGGGGGGAATCTCGCAGCCCGCTTCGACCCAGGTGTCGATGCGCAGCGACTGGCCGTCGGCAGGCGGGAACTGCACAGCGGTGAGCAGGCCAGGGCTGGGCTGGAAGTCGCGACCGGGATCTTCGGCATACAGCCGCGCCTGGATGGCATGGCCGCGGGGGCTCAGGCCCTCGGCCAGCTCGTGCAGCGGCGCCAGGTCGCCGGCTGCCAGTTCGATCATCCAGCGCACCAGGTCGACGCCCCATACCTGTTCGGTGACGCCGTGCTCGACCTGCAGGCGGGTATTCACTTCGAGGAAGTAGAAGCGCTCCGCGATGCTGTCGTAGACGAACTCCACGGTGCCGGCACTGCGGTAGCTGACCGCCCTGGCCAGTTCGATGGCTGCTGCGCAGAGCGCGTCCGCCATGCCGGCTGGCAGGTTGGGTGCCGGGGTTTCTTCCAGCACTTTCTGGTTGCGCCGCTGCACCGAGCAGTCGCGCACGCCGAGGGCGAGCACGTCGCCCTGGCCATCGCCGAACACCTGCACTTCCAGGTGGCGGGCACGCTGGATGTACTTCTCGATAAATACGCCGCTGTCGCTGAAGTTGTTCTGCCCGAGGCGCTTGACCGCGTCGAAGGCCTCGCTCAGTTCCTCTGCCGAACGGCACACACGCATGCCGATGCCGCCGCCGCCAGCGGTGCTCTTGAGCATCACTGGGTAGCCGACCTGCTCGCCAGCGACCAGCGCGGCGTCGAGGTTTTCCAGCAGGTCGGTGCCTTCGAGCATGGGGATGCCGTGCTGTTTGGCCAGCGCGCGGGCGGTGTGCTTGAGGCCGAACACACGCAGTTGCTCGGGCGTGGGGCCGACGAAGGCGATGCCGGCCGCTTCGCAGGCCTCGGCGAAAGCGGCGTTTTCGGAGAGGAAGCCGTAGCCGGGATGGATCGCCTTGGCGCCACTGGCTTTGGCGGCCGCGAGGATCTTGTCGACCACCAGGTAGGTGTGTGCAGCAGGGCCGTCGCCGAGGGAAAAGGCTTCGTCGGCCTGCTGGATGTGCAGGCTGGCCACGTCCGCCTCGGAGTAGACGGCGACACCTTTGACGTCGAGCGCGTGCAGGGTACGCAGGATGCGGCAGGCGATGGCACCGCGGTTGGCAATCAGAAGTTTTTCGAACATATCGGCTCCCGAGCCCGTTCGAAGCTGCTGCGCTCCATCACGCGGCGTTGGCAGCCAGTTCGAAATGCTCATTTGCTACAGCAAACTCCGCTTTCTCACTGGCAGCCGCCTTGCCTGATGTTCGCTCGCGACGCTTCGCTCCGGCCTCGTTGAACGTGGCGGGCCGTCCCGCCGGTATTGGGTCTGCACCACGGTCGTCCGGGGTGGGGAATTCTTTTTGGCCTCACTCGGTTCCCACAAAGGATTTCGTTTGTTAGGAGGCCGGTGTTTTGTCTCGGGGCGTAGGTTGCAGCACCTGCCCACTCCTGCTCTGGCACAGGGCGAACAACCAGCGTTTGATCATTCCCATACCAGCACCTCCGCAGGCGTGGGGTTCCAGCCGTTGCAGGGGTTGTTGAGCTGCGGGCAGTTGGAGATCAGCACGATCACGTCGGTCTCGGCGCGCAGCTCGACGTACTTGCCGGGTGCGGAGATGCCGTCTTCGAAGGTCAGGCCGCCGTCCGGGGTGACCGGCACGTTCATGAAGAAGTTGATGTTGGCGCCGATGTCGCGTTTCTCCAGGCGCCCGTCGTGCAGGCTGGCGCGCAGGAAGTTGTCGCGGCAGCTGTGCATGAAGCGCTTGTCCAGGGCGTAGCGCACGGTGTTGCTCTCCTGGGCGCAGGCGCCACCGAGGGTATCGTGGCGGCCGCAGGTGTCGGCGACGATGGTCAGCAGCGGGTTACCGAGGTTGGAATAGAGCACCGTGCCGGCAGTCAGGTAGACGTTGTTCTGCTTGCGCAGGGTGCGCTGCGGGTCGAAGCGCTCACGGGGGTTGCGGGCGCTGTAGAACAGCGTGTCGATGGCCTGGTTGCCCTCCAGGTCGTGCAGGCGCAGGGTCTGCCCGGCCTTGACCTCGAACAGGTAGGGCTCACCCGCTGCGATGGTGTGGCGAAATACGGCGGTCTCGGGATGCAGGTTGCTTTCGGTCAGGCTCATGTCGGCACCCTCAGAGGTATTGGCGTTCGGTGTTGTGGAAGGCGCGGCCGTTTTCCGGGCGCGAGGTACGGCAGAGCACGCTGATGCCGTCGCTCTCGACCTTGCTCCAGCTCAGCTGCACCGGCTTGGGCGCGTACTGCGGGTTGGGGTCCATCGGGTGCTGCAGGGCGGTGAGCACCACCAGGGTGTCCATCGGTGCATACAGCTCGATGTAGTCACCGGCCTGGCTGTTGTCGCCGTGAAAGCGAAAGGCGCCGTCGGCATCGACGCTGACCCTGCTGAACAGGTTGAGGGTCATCAGCAGGTCTTGCAGGTTGAGGTTCCACTTGCCCATTTCCACCAGCAGGTTGTCCACGCCGTTGCGGAAGAACCCGTTGCGTAGTTCCTGATAGCGCCCCTGGCCGTATTTCTCGCTCACCTCACTGGCGGAGAGCACGCCACCGAAACTGTCGTGCCAGCCGCAGGTGTCGGCGGTGATCGCCGCGAGCACGCGGCCCATGTCCGAGTACAGGCAATGGCCGGCCGTGAGCTTGGCGGTGTGCTGGCCCTTGAGAGTGTCCGGCAGGTTGAGACGCTCGCTTTTCTCTACGGCGTTGAACAGCAGCAGGCTGACGTTGGCGCCGCCTTCGAGGTCGGTGATGCGCAGCAACTGGCCGCGCTTGAGGACGAACGAGGTGTGCCCGCCGCCAGGGAGGGTTTCTTCGTAGAGGGTAGGGCGCAGGGTCAGGGCAGTGGTCATGGCAGTCTCCTTACAGGGCCGGGGCAAGATACGCCGGCAGTGCCGCGATGGCGTTTTTGCGATCGCTGTTCAGGGGGATGTCGTAGGTGATGCGCGCGCCGAAGGCATTCGGTGCGTGCGGGTCAATGCGGGTCTTGTCGAACACCATCAGGCGGGTGCCGAGGCTGAAGCCTTCGGCGAGATCGTGGGTGACCATGAACACCGTCAGCCCGGTTTCACGCCACAGCTCCAGCAGCAGGGCGTGCATGTCCTTGCGGATGCCGGGGTCGAGGGCGCCGAAGGGTTCGTCGAGCAGCAACACCCGGGGTTTCATGATCAATGCCTGGGCGATGGCCAGGCGCTGCTGCATGCCGCCGGAAAGCTGGCTGGGGTATTTGTCCAGGGCATGGCCGAGGCCGACCTTGCCGAGGATCGCCGCGGCCTGCTCGCGAGCGTCACGCTTGGCCGCGCCGAACAGGCGACCGAGCAATGGCGCGCGGGGCAGTTCCAGGCCGATGGCGACGTTGTTCAGCACGCTCAGGTGCGGGAACACCGAATAGCGCTGGAACACCACGCCGCGGCTGGCATCCGGCTCGCCCACGAGTGGCTCGCCACCCAGCAGGATCTCGCCCTTGCTCGGCCGCTCCTGGCCCAGCAGCAGGCGCAGGAAGGTCGACTTGCCGCAGCCGGACGCGCCGACCAGGGTGCAGAACTCGCCCTCGGCGATGGACAGGTTCAAGCGTTCCAGAACGATCTGGTCGCCATAGGTCTGCCAGACATTTTTCACTTCAATGAAGCTCATGCCTTGGCCCCCTCGTACCAGGGAAAGCACAGCCGCGTCAGCTGACGCAGGCCGAGGTCCATCAGCCAGGCGAGCAGGGTGATCCACACCACGTAAGGCAGGATCACGTCCATCGCCATGTAGCGGCGCACGAGGAAGATGCGGTAACCCAGGCCGTCGGTACTGGCGATGGCTTCGGCGGCGATCAGGAACAGCCAGGCGGAGCCCAGTACCAGGCGCAGGGCGATCAGCAGGCGCGGCAGCAGTTGTGGCAGCACGACCCGCAGGATCAGCGTCCAGGTGCTGGCGCCGAGGGTCTGCGCCTTGATCAGCAGCTCCTGGGGGATTTCCCGGGCGCGCTGCTCCAGGTCGCGGGCGAGGATCGGGGTGATACCGATGACGATCAGCATGACCTTGGACAGTTCGCCCAGGCCGAAGACGATGAACAGGATCGGCAGTATCGCCAGTGGCGGCACCATCGACAGCACGGTGAGCAGCGGTGACAGCGGTGCACGCAGCAGCGGCAGGATGCCGGCGGCGATGCCCAGGCAAAGACCGACCAGCGCAGCGATGCCGATGCCCATGCCGAGACGCGTCAGGCTCGATGCGGTGTCTTGCCAGAAGGCGTAGCCACCGGTGCGCTTGTCTTCGGTGAAGGCCAGGCGGTCGACGGCGGCGATCATCTGGCTGGCGCTGGGCAGCAGCTTGTCGTTGGGGTTCTCCGCCAGGCGCTGCGCCGAGCCCATGAAATAGGCGAACAGCAGCAGTGCGAAGGGCAGCAACACCAGCAGCAATCGGCCGGCCCTGTCGGGGTGTCGGTTGATCAGGCGCATGGGCATCTCGGGTTACGGTGGCCGGAGACGAGACGCCGAGCGTCTCGTCACGTGTTCCCAGGCAGTGCGAGGGAACGCTTGTCCTTCAGAGCTGGCCGTCGGCGGCCATCTGCATGTAGGTCGGGTCGAAGCGCAGCTTGAGGTTGCCCTGATCGCCGGTGGTCACGTCGTTGGCGAAGGCCATGCCGACGGCGTCCGCGCTCTGCGCGCCTTCGCCGAGCAGGCCGTGATCGAACGAGAAGGCGGCGACCTTGCTCATGGTTTCCGGCAGCCGTGGGCTCTTGGTGAAGGCCACGGCTTCCTTGGCGCTGTAGAACATCTTGGTGGTCGCCAACTGCGCCTCGTAGCCCTTGAGGTCGGTGCCGGAGGCCTTGGCCATGTGCTCGCGGGCAGCCTGGCCGGCAGCGCCGCCATCACCCATGGTCGCCATGATTTCGTACCAGGCACCGGTCAGTGCCTTGCCGAGGGCTGGGTTGTCCTTGAGGGTGTCGCTGTTGACCACCATCAGGTCGATGATTTCGCCGGGAATCTGGCTGGAGTCGAATACCTTGGTCACGCCGGGCGTGGCTTCGATTTCCGCGAGCAGCGGGTTCCAGGTGGTGACGGCGGTAACGTCCGGGGTCGCGAAGGCGGCGACGATGTCGGCGTCCGAGGTGTTCACCACCTTCAGGTCGCGTTCGCTGAGGCCGGCCTTTTCCAGGCCGCGGGCGAGCAGGTAGTGCGATACCGAGAGCTCGACCAGGTTGACGTTCTGGCCCTTGAGATCGCCCAGGGTCTTCTTTTCACCCTTGAGCACGATGCCGTCGTTGCCGTTGGAGAAGTCGCCGACGATCAGTGCCGTGCTGTCGACACCGCCAGCGGCAGGGATGGTCAGGGCGTCCATGTTGGTCATGGCGCAGCCGTCGAACTGGCCGGCGCTGTACTGGTTGATCGATTCGACGTAGTCGTTGATCTGCACGACATCGATGTCGATGCCGTACTTCTTCGCCCACTTGTCGACGATGCCTTGGGTGGCACCGTACTCCCAGGGCATCCAGCCGGCATAGATGGTCCAGCACACGCTGAAGCTGTCCTTCTGGGCAGCCTGGCCGTTGAGGGAGATGGCAGCCGCGAGACCGGCGGCGAGAACGGAGAAAAGACGGGGCTTGCGCATGGAGACCTCCAGTTCGAGAAAGGGCGGAGCAGGAGTGCGCGGCATCTCCCATCGCTGGGGGCGCGTTCTCCCGGGCTTTTGTCCCGCCGTGTAACCCCTCGAGGAGGTCGCCAACTCTCGGACCAGTCATTCGCCTGCTGATTGGCGAATCGGAACCCTAGTCGGCTATTGCAAATTGTGATGCCGCTGTCCCGGGCCGCTGCCTGGGATTTTCCTGCACGCAATGCCTTAAGCGAGGATCGTGCCAGGCACTGGCGCGTCGTCTAGCCTGAGCGTGGGCGGATTTGCTGGGAAACTCTCTGCGCTTTCATGGTGCGCGATGGGAACTGGTTGCGCGGTTTCGGCGCGCGCTTTCAGTGCGCCCGTTGAGCGCTGCTGAAATCATTTGTTGCGACTCACCGACGAGTGGAGCGGATTCGGCTGGCGCCGGGTTGTCTGATGGATTGGGAACACTCCCGGCATCGGCAGCCGCCGATGTGCGTTTCGCGGTCGAAGGAGGCCGCCCCATGATCCGTAAATCCATGCTCGTCGCGTTGTTGGGTTTCTCGCTGACCGGTTGTGCCGTTTATGGCGACAGCGGCTATGGCGGTGGTTATCGAGATTATGATCGTCAGTATTACCCCGGTGCTCACGTACAGCGCTCCCAGGTTTATGGGGCGCCGCGTGTGTATGTCTACGAGGACCGCCGCTACGACCGTCGCTACTCACCGCCACGGCACTATGCGCCGCCTCCACCGCCTCGTTATTTCAACCAGCCCGGTGGCTACGATCCGCGTTACCAGAACCGTCACGACCGCAATCGTGGCGATTACCGCCCGTCACCACGCCCGGGTTGGGAAGGGCAGCGCCATCACTATCAGCAGCAACAGCGGCACCGCTCCGCGCCCTTGCAGTGGCAACAGCGTGAAGCGCCTCAACGCATTCAGCGCATCCAGGGTGGCGGCTGGAATCGCGAGCGCTGATCTTCACAAACTAAATCTCACCTGATGCGCTCCCGGAGCGCATCAGCACGTTCGTCGCCTGTAGTGGCATCTGGCAATTGTTTTTTACCCGCGTGCGCCGCACCATGACGCTGTTGCTTGTCTGGAAGCATTGTCGTGGCCATCGGCGGTTCTGGCTCTCTCTCAATCCGTTACCGCTGGCCCGTGCTGGTGGCGTTTTTGCTCGCCTTGTTCTTGGCGGCTGGCGGATTGCACGCGCAATGGGATTTCCAGCGGATCGCCGCCCGCGCCGAGCAACTCTATGGCCCGTTGGGCGCCGGCAAGCCACGCATCGACGCCTGGCAGCGCCTGCTCGACGAGCAGCGTAATGCCAGCGAGGCCGACAAGCTCAAGGCCATCAACCGGTTCTTCAATCTGCAGCTGCGCTTTCGCGATGACCAGGAAATCTGGGGCGTCACGGATTACT
Source organism: Pseudomonas flavescens (assembly GCF_013408425.1). Lineage (NCBI taxonomy): Bacteria > Pseudomonadati > Pseudomonadota > Gammaproteobacteria > Pseudomonadales > Pseudomonadaceae > Phytopseudomonas > Phytopseudomonas flavescens. The sequence goes on from NZ_JACBYV010000001.1 coordinate 321,495, forward strand.
GGGCGACGCCGGTCGAGGCCCTGATGCGTGGCGCCGGCGATTGCGAGGATTACGCCATCGCCAAGTATTTCAGCCTGCGTGAGTTGGGTGTGCCGAGCGAAAAGCTGCGCATCACTTACGTCAAGGCGGTGCGCCTGAACCAGGCGCACATGGTACTGACCTATTACCCGACCCCCACCTCCGTGCCTCTGGTGCTGGATAACCTGATCGATGCCATCGATCCGGCGACCGAGCGCCGTGACCTGGTACCCGTGTATGCCTTCAATGCCGAGGGACTCTGGGTGCCAGGGCCAGCAGGCGGCAAGCAGGTGGGAGACAGCAAGCGCCTTTCGCGCTGGCAGGATTTGTTGAAGAAGATGCGCGCCGAAGGGTTTCCCTGAGGCGTAGCGAAGGAGTCGTTCATGTCACTGTTCAAGCAGCTGTGTGTAGCCATCTGCGTGCTGATGCTGGTGAGTTTCACCGCAAGCGTCGTGGTCAACGTGGAGAGCTCGCGCGAGCAGCAGGTCAACCAGCTGCGCGCCCATGCCCAGGACGCCGCGACTGCGCTGGGCCTGTCGCTCGGCTCGCATCTGAACGATCCGGCGATGCTGGAGCTGATGGTCAGCTCGATTTTCGACAGTGGCTACTTCGAGAGCATCCGCGTGATCGGCACGGACGAGAAGGTGCTGACCGAGCGCTCCGGCGCCAACCTCGACGCGGGCGCGCCACAGTGGTTCGCCAATCTGGTGGATCTGGCGCCGGCCCAGGGCGACGCTATCGTCAGTGACGGCTGGAACCAGGCGGCCCGCGTCGAGGTGGTCAGCCATCCGTATTTCGCCATCGCCAAGCTGTGGCAGACCGCCTACGCCACCTTCCTGTGGCTGGCGCTGATCAGCCTGCTGTGCATCGGCCTGGGCGTGCTGCTGCTCAAGCGGCAGTTGCGCCCGCTGGAGTACATGGTCGAGCAGTCCAATGCCATCGCTCGCCGGGAGTTCCTCAGTGCATCGAACCTGCCGCGCACCCCGGAGTTTCGCCGGGTGGTCAACGCCATGAACCAGATGGTGGAGAAGCTCAAGGCACTGTTCGACGAAGAGGCTTCGCGCAGCGAGAAGCTGCACGCCGAGGCCTATCAGGACAGCCTGACCGGGCTGGCCAACCGCCGTTATTTCGACCTCGACCTGCAGGCCCGGCTGACGGGCGAAGAGCGAGCCAGCAGCGGTGTGCTGTTCCTGTTGCGGGTCAATGACCTGGTGGGTCTCAACCAGCGCATCGGTGGCCAGCGTACGGACCAGTTGCTCAAGGCCGTGGCCGAGCAGTTGCAGCATGTCAGCCAGGGGCGCTACCTGCTGGCGCGCAACCGCGGTGGCGAGTTCGCGCTGCTGGCCGCGGGCATCGATCGCCAGGAGGCCGAGCAACTGGCCGAACAACTGAGCAATGGCCTGCTTTCGTTGCAGCAGACCGGTGCCAGCGACTGTTTCCCGGTTGCCCATATCGGTATCACCACCTTCGCAGCGGGCGCTTCGAGCAGCGAGCTGTACAACGCGCTGGATGCGGCACTGGCCGAAGCGATCAGCCAGAACCGCGAGCACTGGGCGTTCGTCGAGCATCGTCAGCAGGCCGCAGTCAGCGACGAGCACAACGATTGGCACAGCCTGCTCGACAATGCCCTCGAGCAGGGGCGCTTCCTGCCGTACGTGCAGCCGGTGGTCAGTGCCGCCGATCCCACCCAGGTGCTGCACAACAAGGTGCTGGCCCGTCTGCAGGACGAGCAGGGCGAAACCATCGCCGCTGGGCGTTTCCTGCCCTGGCTGGAGCGATTCGGCTGGACCGCACGTCTGGATCTGGTGATGCTCGATGCCCTGCTGGCGCAGTTGCCTGACCATGATGGCAAGGTGGCGCTCAGCCTGTCGGGCATCACCGTGCGCGATCCTCAGGCGCTGCAGCAGCTCTACGAACGCTTGCGGCTCAACCCGGCGGTGAGTGGCCGGCTGATTCTGGAGCTGGACGAGGGACAGTTGCCGGGCCCGGTAGAGCTCGAAGCGATCACCCGCAAACTGCGCAGCCTGGGCGTCGAGCTTGGTTTGCAGCATTTCGGTGGGCGTTTCAGCATGATCGGCAACCTGGCGAAGTTGGGCCTGGCCTACCTCAAGGTGGATGGCAGCTTCATTCGCGGTATCGATCAGGAAAGTGACAAACGCTTGTTCATCGAAGCCATGCAGCGAGCGGCCAATAGCATCGATCTGCCATTGATCGCCGAGCGGGTGGAAACCCGCGGCGAGTGGGAAGTGTTGCAGGCTATGGGGGTCAGCGGCGTGCAGGGGCGTCTGTTCAGCGAGCCTGCGGCCTGGGCCTGATCAGATCAGGCCCCGTTCCTCTTCGTTGATCAGGCGGTTCGCACCACCCAAGGCGTCGCGTGCTCGGCTACGGCCCATCAGCTTGCTCTGGGCCGCTTCCGGCAGGTCGGTGATGCGCACCACGCCTTTCCTGATCAGCAGATCGATCAAGTCTTCCAGCACGCGGATCATGTCCAGGTCGCTCTGCTTGAGCTGCAGCAGGCTGCTTTCCACGTTCTGGTTGGAAAACCAGGAGCGCGCTTCCTCGCTATCGGCGGGCAATTCGCCGGTCATTCCTTCGAAAGGTTCGGGCTGCACACGTTGCAGCTCGCCCTCGGCATTACGTTTTATATAGAACACGCGCCTTCCCCCGATAAACCTGTGCCTACAGCTTAGCGCCCCGCCACGAAAGTGTGGCGGAGCATTGGGCCTATCATGGATCGACTTTGATCGTGTGGTTGGCGATCAACGTGTTGATGTCGTAGCTCGGCAGGCTGGCGTGGCCCAGATCGATCTGCACATCGGCTTTGGCGGCAACCTGTTGCGTGGTGGTGTCGCCGTTGCTGAACTCGCCTTTGGTGCTGATCAGCAGGGTGGAGCTGCCGTTGTCCGTTACCAGTTTCAGGTAGCTGTCCAGGTTGTTGCTGTGATCCTGCAGCAGGGAGCTGAGGTCGATGGTGTCGCCCTCGGCCACGCTGAAGTCCTTGATCACGTCCTTGCCGAAGTCGCCTTTCTGCCAGACGAAGGTATCGGCACCGGCGCCGCCGAACAGGATGTCGTCACCCGATCCACCGATCAGGAAGTCATTGCCGCCCTGACCATAGAGGATGTCGTTACCGGCACCGCCGTACAGGTGATCCGAGCCACCACGGGTGTCACCTGCCACGTTGAAGGTCTCGTGGTTGGCGCGGATGTAGTCGTACATATCGGCATTGGTCGGCGCGATGCCGTTCTTCAGCTCCAGGAAAACTTCCAGGGCATGGGTGCCTGCGCCGTTATGCAGCTCGGTCGGCTTGGCCGGGTTGCCATTGACTCCCCACGGCAGCGCGTCGGTATTGATGACGTCACCGAAGATGATGTCGTTGCCTTCGCCACCATAGATGGTGTCGCTGCCGACCGAGATCGGAACGTTGGCGTTGGAACCGCCGTGCAGGGCCACGGTGAGCCCGTCAGCGGTATTGACGATATCCGCCTTGCCGACCGGCACCGTGGTGTAGTTGACCTGGGCGATGTTGTCGATCCACATGGTGGCGTTGCTGTTGCCACTGCTCTTGTCTTCGACACTGAATGCTAGGCGGTAGGTGCCGGCACCGACAGCCGAGGTCTCCACGGTCGTCCAGTTACTGTTGGTGAAGCCACCGCCCGTCTGCACATCGACCCAGGTGCCGTTGACCTGCTGTTGCAGCTTCCAGCTCATGGTGTCGGCGTTGCCGGTACTGGTGGTGGTGTAGTTGAACTTCAGGCTGCTGTAGCCACCCTCGTCGATGGTGACGCTCGGCGTGTAGGCTCTGGTGGCGCTGCCGCTGAACGTATCGACGATCCTCAGGGTGCCACCGTTGCTGGTCTGGGTGCTGACCGAGCTGCCGCCACCCGTCCCTTCGGTCGTCCAGGTGTTCAGGTTGTTCCAGCCGGTGGAGCCGCCATTGAAGTTCGCCAGCACCGTCTCCGACGACGCGAGGCGGGTGGTGCCCATGCTCGCGGCGGTGTTGTCGAACAGGCCGAGGTTCTTCTCGCTGACACCGTTGCCGATACCGATGGCGTGAACGGCGGTCTTGCTGGCCAGCACGTTGTAGGTGTCGAGGGAGCCGAGCAGCACTTCATCGTTGGTGGTCGAGCCATTGCCACTGACGGTCGTGGTATTGCCGTTGTAGTAGAAGGTCGGGTCACCGTCGGAGAGGAAGAACGTCAGGTTCTCGTAGCCCGCAGCGGCAGTCTTGCCCGCGGTGCTCTGGGCGTCGAACCAGGCGGATGCCTCCTTGAACGAGCTTTCATAGTTGGTGCCGCCGCTGGCGGTGAGTTTCTGGATTTCCGCCAGCAGATCGTTGAGCTTGGCACCGGACTGGAGTTCGGAAACCTTGTAGTTCAGGGTCACTTCCCCGGCGAAACCGACCAGGGCGATGTTGACCACCCCATCGTGGCCGGCAAGGGTCGTCACGAACTTGGACAGCGCGTCCTTGGTCAGCGTCATGCGGTTGCCCTGCATGCTGCCTGAGGTGTCGACCAGCAAGGCGATGTTGTAGTTAGTCGCCGGTTGGATGGTGGTCAGCGTACCGCCGGTGTCGCCAAGCAGCACGTCGTTGCCGTTGCCGCCGCGAATGGTGTTGTCACCATTGTCGTTGGCGCCGTCGCCAGCCAGGTGGATCACGTCGGCCGGTTTGGTCACCTTCAGGGTGGCGGTGGCGGTGTCCGAGCCGCCCTTGCCGTCACTGATGGTGTACTGGAAGGTAGCGTCACCGTAGAAGCCTTCCTTCGGTGTGAAGATGACGTTGCCGTTGCTCAGGCTGACGGTGCCATTGGTGGCGCTCTGCACGCTGGTAATGGACAGTGCGTCGCCGTTCGGATCGGTGTCGTTGCCGAGCAGGGTGCTGCCGGCGATGGTCAGGCTGTCGCCGGACTCCACCACCAGGCTCGAGGTCGTCGGCACGTGGTAGAGCATGTCCGAGTCGACGACCTTGTAGGTGCCGCCCTGGCCGATTTCGACCTTGAGACGAGCGTCGCTGCCCTGGTCCCAGTAGATGATCTCGATTTGCTGGGCGCCAGCCTGAGCCGCCGTGATGGTGAACGAGTTGCCGGTTAACGTACCGGTCGACTGGTTGTTGTTGAACTCGGCGACCACCTGGCCATTGATGCGGATGCTGTATCCGTCGTCCGCCGTCACCCTGAACTGATAGGTGCCGGCCGCCAGGTTCATGAAGCCGCTCATCTTGATGATGGCGTCGGAGGTGTTGCCCGGGTCAGTCGACAGCGAGTTGGCCTTGGTGCCATTGCCCGTGGTGGTGTTCACACCCAGGAAATTCTGCAGGTTGGTGCCATTGCCCAGACCGGACGCATTGCTCAGGTTGCCGTAATCCAGCGTGGTGGCGTTGAAGGTCGCCGCCGGCGTGTGGCCATCGATGAACTGACGAACCTGGCTGAGGTTGGTCAGGTTGGCGCCGTCGTTGTTCGCTCCGGTGCTCGAATCGTTGTAGCCGTAGTACTCGGCTTTCAGGCCCGTGACCTTGGTGTAGCTGTCGTCCTTGGCATCGGGTGTGCCGTCGATGATGCCGCCGGTTGCAGTTTGCCCGCCGATCTCCAGGCGCACCGTTTCCAGCGGTTCGGCGACCACGTTGTCGGCGAGCGTCTGCACGGTCACCGAGAAGCTGGTAACCCCGGCCGGCACGGTGATCTTCCCGGTGCTGGCGTCATAGGTCACGCCATTGCTGAAGCTCTGCGCGGTCAGCTTGTAATCGACATTCGCGGTCGCGGTACCCGTGGCATTGAAGGACAGCGAAGTCGGCGTCGAGCTGGCATTGCTCAGGGTGACGTTGAAGACCAGGTTGTTGCCTTCGACCACGTTGTCATCAGCGGTGCCGGCCTGGCCGACCTCGATGGTCCTGACCGTTGGTACCGCATCGTTGTCGATGATGGTCGCCGTGCCGCTCTTGCCGCCGACGGTCAGGGTGAAGGTCTCGGTCTGCTCGTAGACGGTGTCGTTGATGGTCGGCACCGTGACGGTGAAGCTGGTCACGCCTGCAGGCACGGTGACGGTTCCGTTCGCCGCGTTGTAGGTGACCCCGTTGCTGAAGCTCTGGTTGCTCAGCGCCGCGTTGTAGTCACTGCCCGCCACAGCCGTGCCAGGGTTCAGCACCAGGCTGAGGGTGGTGGCGGTACTGCTGGCATTGCTCAGGTTGACGGTGAATACGGCGTTGTCGCCTTCATCGACCTGGCCACCCGCGCTGTCGACAGCCGAGCTCACGGTGCTGACGGTCGGTACGGCATCGTTGTCGATGATTGTCGCGGTACCCGTCTTGCCACCTACTGTCAGCGTGAAGTTTTCGGTCGGCTCGTAGACGGTGTCGTTGATGGTGGGAACCGTGACGGTAAAGCTGGATACCCCAGCCGGCACGGTGACCTGACCGGTGATGGCGTTGTACACCACACCGTTGCTGAAGCTCTGATTGTTCAGCGCCGCGTTGTAGTCGCTACCAGCGGTCGCGCTGCCCGGATTCAGCGCGATGCTGAAGGTGGTCGGCGTGCTGCTGGCGTTGGTCAGGTTGACGGTGAAGACCGCGTTGTCACCTTCATCCACCTGGCCGCCCGCACTGTCGACAGCCGAGCTCACGGTGCTGACGGTAGGCGTGGCGTCGTTATCGATGATGGTCGCGATACCGGTTTTGCCACCTACGGTCAGGCTGAAGGTTTCGGTCGGCTCGGCGACTGTGTCGTTGATGGTCGGCACGGTGACGGTGAAGCTGGTCACTCCAGCCGGTACGGTGACGACGCCGGTGGCCGCGTTGTAAGTGACCCCATTGCTGAAGCTCTGGTTGTTCAGCGTGGCGTTGTAATCGAGACCGGCCACGGCCGTGCCAGGGTTGAGCGCCAGGCTGAAGCTGGTGGCGGTACTGCTGGCATTGGTCAGGTTGACGGTGAACACGGCGTTGTCGCCTTCGTCGACCTGGCCACCGGTGCTATCCACCGCGGAGCTGACGGTACTGATCGTCGGTACGGCATCGTTGTCGACGATGGTCGCGGTGCCGGTCTGACCGCCTACGGTCAGGGAGAACGTCTCGGTTGGCTCATAGACGGTGTCGTTGAGGGTCGGCACGGTGACGGTGAAGCTGGTCACCCCAGCCGGCACGGTGACCTGACCAGTCGTGGCGTTGTAGGTCACGCCATTGCTGAAGCTCTGATTGCTCAGCGCCGCGTTGTAGTCGCTACCCGCCACGGCCGTGCCAGGGTTCAACGCCAGGCTGAAGGTGGTCGGCGTGCTGCTGGCGTTGGTGAGGTTGACGGTGAAGACGGCGTTGTCGCCCTCATCGACCTGGCCGCCTGCGCTATCGACAGCGGAGCTCACGGTGCTGACGGTCGGCGCGGCATCGTTGTCGATGATGGTCGCGGTACCGGTCTGGCCGCCCACGGTCAGGCTGAAGGTTTCAGTCGGCTCGCTGACGGTGTCATTGATGGTCGGTACGGTGACCGTGAAGCTGGTGACGCCAGCCGGCACCGTCACGACACCGGTGCTTGCGTTATAGGTCACGCCATTGCTGAAGCTCTGGTTGGTCAGTGTGCCGTTGTAGTCGCTACCCGCCGTCGCGCTACCGGCATTCAGTGCCAGGCTGAAGGTCGTGGCAGTGCTGCTGGCGTTGGTCAGGTTGACGGTGAATACGGCGTTGTCGCCTTCGTCGACCTGGCCACCGGTGCTGTCCACCGCCGCGCTGACGGTGCTGACGGTCGGCACGGCATCGTTGTCGATGATGGTCGCCGTGCCGGTTTTCCCGCCAACAGTCAGGCTGAAGGTTTCGGTCGGCTCGCTGACGGTGTCATTGATGGTCGGTACGGTGACCGTGAAGCTGGTCACTCCTGCCGGCACAGTGATCTGACCCGTGGTGGCGTTGTACGTGACCCCATTGCTGAAGCTCTGGTTGGTCAGCGTACCGTTGTAATCGCTACCCGCCGTCGCAGTACCGGCATTCAGTGCGAGGCTGAACGTGGTCGGCGTGCTGCTGGCGTTGGTGAGGTTGATCGTGAATACAGCGTTATCGCCTTCATCGACCTGGCCGCCTGCGCTATCGACAGCCGAACTGACAGTACTGACCGTCGGCACGGCATCGTTGTCGATGATGGTCGCGGTACCGGTTTTGCCACCCACATTGAGCGTAAAGGTTTCGGTTGGCTCGCTGACGGTGTCATTGATGGTCGCTACCGTGACGGTGAAGCTGGTCACGCCAGCCGGTACGGTGACCTCGCCAGTGGTGGCGTTGTAGGTCACTCCGTTGCTGAAGCTCTGATTGCTCAGGGTGCCGTTGTAATCACTCCCTGCAGTCGCAGTGCCAGGGTTCAGTGCGAGACTGAAGGTGGTCGGCGTGCTACTGGCGTTGGTGAGGTTGACGGTGAATACCGCGTTGTCGCCTTCGTCGACCTGACCACCGGTGCTGTCCACGGCAGCGCTGACGGTGCTGACGGTAGGCGCCGCATCGTTGTCGATGATGGTGGCAGTACCGGTCTGGCCGCCCACGGTCAGGCTGAAGGTTTCAGTCGGCTCGCTGACGGTGTCGTTGATGGTCGGTACGGTAACCGTGAAGCTGGTGACGCCAGCCGGCACCGTCACGACGCCGGTGCTTGCGTTATAGGTCACGCCATTGCTGAAGCTCTGATTGGTCAGTGTGCCGTTGTAATCACTGCCTGCCGTCGCGGTACCGGCATTCAGCGCCAGGCTGAAGGTGGTCGGCGTGCTGCTGGCGTTGGTGAGGTTGACGGTGAACACGGCGTTATCGCCTTCGTCGACCTGACCACCGGTGCTGTCCACGGCAGCGCTGACGGTGCTGACGGTCGGCGCCGCATCGTTGTCGATGATGGTCGCCGTACCGATCTTGCCACCCACATTGAGCGTGAAGGTTTCAGTAGGCTCGCTGACAGTGTCGTTGATGGTTGGCACGGTGACCGTGAAGCTGGTGACACCCGCAGGCACGGTGACCTGGCCAGTAGCGGCGTTGTAGGTGACGCCATTGCTGAAGCTCTGGTTGGTCAGGGCCGCGTTGTAGTCGCTACCTGCTGTGGCAGTACCCGGATTCAGCGAGATGCTGAACGTGGTCGGGGTGCTGCTGGCGTTGGTCAGGTTGACGGTGAATATGGCGTTGTCGCCTTCGTCGACCTGGCCACCGGTGCTGTCCACCGCCGCGCTGACGGTGCTCACAGTCGGCGCCGCATCGTTGTCGATGATGGTCGCAGTGCCGGTTTTCCCGCCAACAGTCAGGCTGAAGTTTTCGGTCGGCTCGCTGACAGTGTCGTTGATGGTCGGAACCGTGACCGTGAAGCTGGTGACACCCGCAGGTACGGTGACCTGGCCTGTAGCGGCGTTGTAGGTCACGCCATTGCTGAGGCTCTGGTTGGTCAGCGTACCGTTGTAATCGCTACCTGCTGTGGCAGTACCTGGATTCAGCGAGATGCTGAGCGTGGTCGGCGTGCTGCTGGCGTTGGTGAGGTTTACGGTGAAGACGGCGTTATCGCCTTCATCCACTTGGCCACCAGTGCTGTCCACGGCAGCGCTGACGGTGCTGACGGTCGGCGCCGCATCGTTGTCGATGATGGTGGCAGTACCGGTCTGGCCGCCCACGGTCAGGCTGAAGGTTTCAGCCGGCTCGCTGACGGTGTCATTGATGGTCGGAACCGTGACCGTGAAGCTGGTGACGCCAGCCGGCACCATCACGACGCCGGTGCTTGCGTTATAGGTCACGCCATTGCTGAAGCTCTGGTTGGTCAGCGTACCGTTGTAATCACTGCCTGCCGTCGCGGTACCGGCATTCAGCGCCAGGCTGAAGGTGGTCGGCGTGCTGCTGGCATTGGTCAGGTTTACGGTGAATACGGCGTTGTCGCCTTCGTCGACCTGGCCACCCGCGCTATCGACAGCGGAGCTCACGGTGCTGACGGTCGGCGCGGCATCGTTGTCGATGATGGTCGCGGTACCGATCTTGCCACCCACATTGAGCGTGAAGGTTTCAGTAGGCTCGCTGACGGTGTCATTGATGGTGGGAACCGTGACGGTGAAGCTGGTGACGCCAGCTGGCACGGTGACCTGGCCGGTGGCGGCGTTGTAGGTCACGCCATTGCTGAAGCTCTGGTTGGTCAGCGTACCGTTGTAGTCGCTACCCGCCGTCGCGGTACCGGCATTTAGCGCCAGGCTGAACGTGGTCGGCGTGCTGCTGGCGTTGGTCAGGTTGACGGTGAATATGGCGTTGTCGCCTTCGTCGACCTGGCCACCGGTGCTGTCCACCGCCGCGCTGACGGTGCTCACAGTCGGCGCCGCATCGTTGTCGATGATGGTCGCAGTGCCGGTTTTCCCGCCAACAGTCAGGCTGAAGTTTTCGGTCGGCTCGCTGACGGTGTCGTTGATGGTTGGCACGGTGACCGTGAAGCTGGTGACACCCGCAGGTACGGTGACCTGGCCTGTAGCGGCGTTGTAGGTGACGCCATTGCTGAAGCTCTGGTTGGTCAGCGTACCGTTGTAGTCGCTACCCGCCGTCGCGGTACCGGCATTCAGTGCAAGACTGAAGGTGGTCGGCGTGCTGCTGGCGTTGGTGAGGTTGACGGTGAATACGGCGTTGTCGCCTTCATCCACTTGGCCACCGGTGCTGTCCACCGCCGCGCTCACAGTGCTGACGGTCGGCGCCGCATCGTTGTCGATGATGGTCGCGGTACCGGTCTGGCCACCTACTGTCAGCGTGAAGTTTTCGCTCGGCTCACTGACGGTATCGTTGATGGTTGGCACGGTGACCGTGAAGCTGGTGACACCCGCAGGCACGGTGACCTGGCCAGTAGCGGCGTTGTAGGTGACCCCGTTGCTGAAGCTCTGGTTGGTCAGGGCTGCGTTGTAATCGCTACCGGCAGTCGCCGTACCCGGGTTGAGGGACAGGTTGAAGGTCGATGCCGTGCTGCTGGCGTTGGTGAGGTTGACGGTGAAGACGGCATTGTCGCCTTCGTCCACCTGGCCACCGGTGCTGTCCACGGCAGCGCTGACTGCGCCGATGCCAGGAGCGACTTCGGTACCGATGATGGTGATGGTGGCGGTGGCGGTTGCAGTACCGCCATAACCATCACCTACGGTGTAGGTGAAGCTCTGGGTCTTGACCTCACCCGATTTGAGGTTGTTGTCATTGGCGGCAAAGTTGAAGCTGCCATCGGCATTGACGGTCAGTACACCCGTTGCCAGCGCGACCTTGCCGTCGGCAGGGACGTCAGCGCCATTGATCTTGATGACCCCGAGCGTCTGGTTGGCCTGGGCATCGCTGTCGTTGTTGAGCAGACCTTTGCCCTGGTCGATGACCAGCGTCTGGCTTTCATTGACCACATAGGCGCTGTTGGCAGAGGCCGGGCCGGACCCGGAAAAACCGGTCAGGAAGTAGTCGGACCCATCACCTGCGCCGTTGGCCGTAGGCAGTGCTTCGAAGCGGATGCTGTCGAACACTTGCGTGCCGGTATTGAGCGAGAAGGTGCCGGAGCCGCCACCGCTGAGCTTGAAGGTGCCACTGGCCACTTCAACGCCCTCGTACATCGCCACCCAACGACCCACTTCGCCACCTTCTTCTGCGGCGATCAGGCGACTTACGCTGAAGTTGGCCTGGTTGAGGTTGCCGCTGAAGTTCAGGGTGATGGATTCGGATTTGCCGGTGGTCGGGTCGTATTCCAGCTGGTCTGGGACCTGATTGACCACGGCGCGTGGCGAGCCTGCGACGCCCAGAGCGTTCTGGTTGCCGTCGACGGTCAGTTGCAGCAGGTTGGCGTTGTCGCCATTGCCATCTCGTGCCTGGATTACCGTCTTCTGATTGTTACTGTCGTTCTGCGCCCAGTTGTTGGTGGCTGAACCCCCACCCAGGTCACCGATCGTCACGGTGTAAGGGCTGCCGACAGGGTCGTCGACGGCCACTGGATTACTGTTCACCAGAGCCTGGTCGCTGCCCTTGCCGGACGTGTTGCCGAACTGATCCTGCAGCGTTGCCTCGACGGTGATGGTCTTGCCTTCACCTGGGTTGGCGAAGGTGGTGTCGACATGACCCGTGGTGATTTGCGCCGCAGTCAGTGTGAAGGTATTGATGGTCGTGCCATCGGTGACACTGATGATATCGCCGGCCACGGAGCCGGCTGGCAAGCCGACTCGTACATCGATCGCACCGCTGAGCTCGTTCTGACCGATCACCCCGTCGTTGTTGATGTCTTCACGAATTTCTACGGTTGGAGCCGCACCTGTGGCACCTGCCAGCGTATCGACGCGGGCGCTGTCGGTTCCCTTGTTCGACGTGTTGCCGAACTGGTCACGCAGGGTGGCTTCGACGGTGAGGGTATTGCCTTCGCCCGGGTTGGCGAAGGTAGTCGTGACGAAGCCTGCAGTGATTTGCGCTGCAGTCAGAGTAATGGTCTGCGGCGTAGTGCCGTTGGTGATCACCAGCGTATCGCCAGTCACTGCACCAGCTGGCAGACCTACGCGTACGTCGATCTCTCCATTGAGCTCGGACTTGCTGATCACGCCGTCGTTGTTGGCGTCTTCGGTGATGGTGACGACCGGAGCAGCACCCGTGGTGCCGGCCAGGGTGTCGACCTTGGCGGTGTCGGTACCTTTTTCGGAGGTGTTGCCGAACTGGTCGCGCAGGGTGGCCTCGACGGTGATGCTGTTGCCTTCGCCTGGGTTGGCGAAGGTAGTCGTGACGAAGCCCGCAGTGATTTGTGCAGCCGTGAGCGTGATGGTTTGCGGGGTGGTGCCGTTGGTGATCACCAGCGTATCGCCAGCCACTGCACCGGCTGGCAGACCTACGCGTACGTCGATGTCTCCGTTGAGTTCAGCCTTGCTGATCACGCCGTCGTTGTTGGTGTCTTCGGTGATGGTGACGACCGGAGCAGCACCCGTGGTGCCGGCCAGGGTGTCGACCTTGGCGGTGTCGGTACCTTTCTCGGAGGTGTTGCCGAACTGGTCACGCAGGGTGGCCTCGACGGTCAGCGTGTTGCCTTCGCCCGGGTTGGCGAAGGTGGTTGTCACGAAGCCTGCAGTGATTTGCGCAGCCGTGAGCGTGATGGTCTGCGGCGTAGTGCCGTTGGTGATCACCAGCGTATCGCCAGCCACTGCACCGGCTGGCAGGCCTACGCGTACGTCAATATCTCCGTTGAGTTCAGCCTTGCTGATCACGCCGTCGTTGTTGGCGTCTTCGGTGATGGTGACGACTGGAGCAGCACCGGTGGTGCCGGCCAGGGTGTCGACCTTGGCGGTGTCGGTACCTTTCTCGGAGGTGTTGCCGAACTGGTCACGCAGGGTAGCTTCGACGGTGAGGGTGTTGCCTTCACCCGGGTTGGCGAAGGTAGTTGTGACGAAGCCTGCGGTGATTTGTGCTGCAGTCAGGGTAATGGTCTGCGGCGTGGTGCCGTTGGTGATGACCAGCGTGTCGCCAGCCACCGCACCAGCTGGCAGGCCTACGCGTACGTCGATCTCTCCGTTGAGTTCAGCCTTGCTGATCACGCCGTCGTTGTTGGCGTCTTCGGTGATGGTGACGACCGGAGCAGCACCCGTGGTGCCGGCCAGGGTGTCGACCTTGGCGGTGTCGGTACCTTTTTCGGAGGTGTTGCCGAACTGGTCACGCAGGGTAGCTTCGACGGTGATGCTGTTGCCTTCGCCCGGGTTGGCGAAGGTAGTTGTGACGAAGCCTGCGGTGATTTGTGCTGCAGTCAGGGTAATGGTCTGCGGCGTGGTGCCGTTGGTGATGACCAGCGTGTCGCCAGCCACCGCACCAGCTGGCAGGCCTACGCGTACGTCGATCTCTCCGTTGAGTTCAGCCTTGCTGATCACGCCGTCGTTGTTGGCGTCTTCGGTGATGGTGACGACCGGAGCAGCACCCGTGGTGCCGGCCAGGGTGTCGACCTTGGCGGTGTCGGTACCTTTTTCGGAGGTGTTGCCGAACTGGTCACGCAGGGTAGCTTCGACGGTGATGCTGTTGCCTTCGCCCGGGTTGGCGAAGGTGGTTGTCACGAAGCCTGCGGTGATTTGCGCTGCAGTCAGGGTAATGGTCTGCGGCGTCGTGCCGTTGGTGATCACCAGCGTATCGCCAGCCACTGCACCAGCCGGCAGGCCTACGCGTACGTCGATCTCTCCATTGAGCTCGGACTTGCTGATCACGCCGTCGTTGTTGGCGTCTTCGGTGATGGTGACGACTGGGGCCGCGCCGGTGTCGCCGGCAAGGGTGTCGATAGCGCCGTTGTCGGTAGCGCTGCCAGTATTGCCAGCTGGATCCGTAACCTGAGCATCAACGGTGTACGGGCCTTCAGCCAGTGTCTGCGGTACATCGACGGTGTAGCCGCCGCCAGCCAGAACCGGCGTGGTGAAGGTAAAGCTCGTGCCGTTCTGGGTAACGGTCAGGGTGACGATGCTGCCCACCGGCGCATCGGTCGTACCGGTAATGGTCGGGGTGGTGTCGTTGCTAATCGCCGGAGCATCGACGCTGATGGTCGGTGCGGTGGTGTCGACGCTATAGCCTTCGGTATCGGAGGCGGTGCCAACGTTGCCGGCGGCATCTGTAGTGCTGATGCTGGCGGTAATGGTCTGGCCAGCGTCGGCGACCAGGTCGGCGCCCGGCACATTGATGCTGAAGCCCAGAGTGCCGTTGGTGTTGGTGACCAGACCGGTGAAGGTCTTGCCATTGACGGTCAGGGTGACGGTGTCGCCAACCTTGGCGTCGCCGCCGACGGTGCCGGTAACCGGAATCTGCTGACCGGCCTCGGTACTGTTGATCACGTCATCGGCAGTGATGTTGGCATCGAGAGTGATGGTGGGCACTGGAGCAGTGGTGTCGACGCTATAGCCTTCGGTATCGGAGGCGGTGCCGACGTTACCGGCAGCATCGGTGGTGCTGATGCTGGCGGTGATGGTCTGGCCAGCGTCGGCAACCAGGTCGGCGCCTGGAACATTGATACTGAAGCCCAGAGTGCCGTTGGTGTTGCTCACCAGGCCAGTGAAGGTCTTGCCATTGACGGTCAGGGTGACGGTGTCACCAACCTTGGCGTCGCCGCCGACGGTGCCGGTGACCGGGATCAACTGACCGGCCTCGGTGCTGTTGATCACGTCATCAGCGGTGATGTTGGCGTCGAGGGTGATGGTCGGCACTGGAGCAGTGTTGTCGACGCTATAGCCTTCGGTGTCGGAGGCGGTGCCGACGTTGCCGGCAGCATCGGTGGTGCTGATGCTGGCATCGACGGTGCGGTCGCTATCAGCCGCCAATTCGGCGCCTGGGACATTGATGCTGAAGCCCAGAGTGCCGTTGGTGTTGGTGACCAGACCGGTGAAGGTCTTGCCATTGACGGTCAGGGTGACGGTGTCACCAACCTTGGCGTCGCCGCCGACGGTGCCGGTAACCGGGATCTGCTGACCGGCTTCGGTGCTGTTGATCACGTCATCGGCGGTGATGTTGGCATCGAGTGTGATGGTCGGCACTGGAGCAGTGGTGTCGACGCTATAGCCTTCGGTATCGGAGGCGGTGCCGACGTTGCCGGCAGCATCGGTGGTGCTGATGCTGGCGGTGATGGTCTGGCCAGCGTCGGCCACCAGGTCGGCGCCTGGAACATTGATGCTGAAGCCCAGAGTGCCGTTGGTGTTGGTGACCAGACCGGTAAAGGTCTTGCCATTGACGGTCAGGGTAACGGTGTCACCAACCTTGGCGTCGCCGCCAACGGTGCCGGTAACCGGGATCTGCTGACCGGCTTCGGTGCTGTTGATCACGTCATCGGCGGTGATGTTGGCATCGAGAGTGATGGTGGGCACTGGAGCAGTGGTGTCGACGCTATAGCCTTCGGTGTCGGAGGCGGTGCCAACGTTGCCGGCAGCATCGGTGGTGCTGATGCTCGCATCGATGGTGCGGTCGCTATCAGCCGCCAAGTCGGCGCCCGGCACATTGATGCTGAAGCCCAAGGTCCCATTGGTGTTGGTGACCAGACCGGTAAAGGTCTTGCCATTGACGGTCAGGGTAACGGTGTCACCAACCTTGGCGTCGCCGCCGACGGTGCCGGTAACCGGAATCTGCTGACCGGCCTCGGTGCTGTTGATCACGTCATCGGCAGTGATGTTGGCATCGAGAGTGATGGTGGGCACTGGAGCAGTGGTGTCGACGCTATAGCCTTCAGTGTCGGAGGCGGTGCCGACGTTACCGGCTGCATCGGTGGTGCTGATGCTGGCGGTAATGGTCTGGCCAGCGTCGGCAACCAGGTCGGCGCCTGGAACATTGATGCTAAAGCCCAGAGTGCCGTTGGTATTGGTGACCAGGCCGGTGAAGTTCTTGCCATTGACGGTCAGGGTAACGGTGTCACCAACCTTGGCGTCGCCGCCAACGGTGCCGGTAACCGGAATCTGCTGACCGGCTTCGGTGCTGTTGATCACGTCATCAGCGGTGATGTTGGCGTCGAGGGTGATGGTTGGCACTGGAGCAGTGGTGTCGACGCTATAGCCTTCGGTATCGGAGGCGGTGCCAACGTTGCCGGCGGCATCGGTGGTGCTGATGCTGGCGGTAATGGTCTGGCCAGCGTCGGCGACCAAGTCGGCGCCTGGGACATTGATGCTGAAGGTTTTGTCAGCCAGAACCAACCCAGTGAAGGTCTTGCCATTGACGGTCAGGGTAACGGTGTCACCACCCTTGGCGTCGCCGCCAACGGTGCCGGTGACCGGAATCTGCTGACCGGCCTCGGTGCTGTTGATCACGTCATCAGCGGTGATATTGGCATCGAGGGTGATGGTCGGCACTGGAGCAGTGGTGTCGACACTATAGCCTTCGGTGTCGGAGGCGGTGCCGACGTTACCGGCAGCATCGGTGGTGCTGATGCTGGCGGTAATGGTCTGGCCAGCGTCGGCAACCAAGTCGGCGCCTGGAACATTGATACTGAAGCCCAGAGTGCCGTTGGTGTTGCTCACCAGGCCAGTGAAGGTCTTGCCATTGACGGTCAAGGTGACGGTGTCACCAACCTTGGCGTCGCCGCCGACGGTGCCGGTAACCGGAATCTGCTGACCGGCTTCGGTGCTGTTGATCACGTCATCGGCAGTGATATTGGCATCGAGAGTGATGGTTGGCACTGGAGCAGTGGTGTCGACGCTATAGCCTTCAGTGTCGGAGGCGGTGCCAACGTTGCCGGCTGCATCTGTAGTGCTGATGCTGGCAGTGATGGTCTGGCCAGCGTCGGCGACCAAGTCGGCGCCTGGAACATTGATGCTGAAGCCCAGAGTGCCGTTGGTGTTGGTGACCAGACCGGTAAAGGTCTTGCCATTGACGGTCAGGGTAACGGTGTCACCAACCTTGGCGTCGCCGCCAACGGTGCCGGTGACCGGAATCTGCTGACCGGCCTCGGTGCTGTTGATCACGTCATCGGCGGTGATGTTGGCATCGAGAGTGATGGTCGGCACTGGAGCTGTAACGTCGATAGCACCGCTGTCAGTGGCCGAACCGATGTTGCCAGCCGGATCCGAGACCTGAGCGACGACGGTGTATGGACCTTCGGCCAATGCTTGCGGCACATCGACGGTATAGGTGCTGCCAGCCAGAACCGGCGTAGTCACGGTAATGACGGTGCTGCCCTGTGTAATGGTCAGGGTGACGGTGCTGCCCACTGGCGCATCGGTTGTGCCGGTGATGGTAGGTGTCGTGTCGTTGGTGATTGCAGGGGCATCGACTGTGATGCTCGGGGCTGTGGTGTCGATGGCACCGCTATCGGTAGCGCTGCCGGTGTTGCCCGCAGCATCCGTGACCTCTGCGTCGACGCTATAAGGGCCTTCACTCAACGCTTGTGGCACGTCCACGCTGTAAGTGCCGCCAGCCAGCACGGGAGTGGTCACGTTGAAGACGGTAGTACCCTGAGTGATTGTCAGAGTCACGGTGCTGCCCACCGGCGCGTCGGTCGTGCCGGTGATGGTTGGCGTCGTGTCGTTGGTGGTTGCTGGTGCATCCACGGTGATTGCCGGGGCAGTGGTATTGATTGCTCCGGTGTCGGTCGCCGTACCGGTATTGCCAGCCGGATCAGTGACCTGAGCGCCAACGGTATACGGGCCCTCAGCCAATGCCTGCGGCACATCGACGGTATAAGTGCCACCAGCCAGAACCGGCGTGGTCACGGTAATGACGTTGGTGCCTTGAGTAATGGTCAGAGTAACGGTGCTACCCACTGGCGCATCGGTTGTGCCAGAGATAGTTGGAGTGGTGTCATTGCTGACAGCCGGCGCATCAACGGTAATCGCAGGAGCGGTAGTGTCGATTGCACCGCTATCGGTAGCGGTACCGGTATTGCCAGCCGGATCGGTAACTTGAGCGCCAACGGTATACGGGCCCTCAGCCAATGCCTGCGGCACATCAACGGTATAGGTGCCACCAGTCAGAACGGGCGTGGTCACGGTAATAACGTTGGTGCCCTGGGTGATCGTCAGCGTGACAGTGCTACCAACCGGAGCATCGGTTGTACCGGTAATGGTCGGCGTCGTGTCATTGCTGACAGCTGGAGCATCAACGGTAATCGCCGGAGCAGTGGTGTCGATTGCACCGCTATCGGTCGCGGTACCGGTATTGCCTGCTGGATCAGTAACTTGAGCACCAACGGTGTACGGGCCCTCAGCCAGTGCCTGCGGCACATCAACGGTGTAGGTGCCACCAGCCAACACCGGCGTGGTCACGGTAATGACGTTGGTGCCTTGGGTAATGGTCAGCGTGACAGTGCTGCCAACCGGCGCATCGGTGGTGCCGGAGATGGTCGGGGTTGTGTCGTTGGTAATCGCAGGGGCATCAACGGTGATGGTCGGCGGCGTCGTGTCGATTGCACCGCTATCGGTAGCCGAACCAGTATTGCCAGCTGGATCGGTAACTTGAGCGCCAACGGTGTAAGGGCCTTCAGCCAACGCTTGCGGTACATCGACGGTATAGGTGCCACCAGCCAGAACCGGGGTGGTCAGGGTAATGACGGTAGTGCCCTGGGTGATCGTCAGCGTGACAGTGCTACCAACCGGAGCATCGGTTGTACCGGTAATGGTCGGCGTAGTGTCATTGCTGACAGCCGGCGCATCGACGGTAATCGCCGGAGCAGTGGTGTCGATGGCACCGCTATCGGTCGCGGTACCGGTATTGCCTGCTGGATCAGTGACCTGAGCGCCAACGGTGTACGGGCCCTCGGCCAGTGCCTGCGGCACATCAACGGTATAGGTGCCACCAGCCAGAACCGGGGTAGTCACGGTAATGACGGTGCTGCCTTGGGTGATCGTCAGCGTGACAGTGCTGCCAACCGGCGCATCGGTTGTGCCGGTAATGGTCGGGGTGGTGTCGTTGGTAATCGCCGGCGCATCAACGGTAATTGCCGGAGCAGTGGTATCGATTGCACCGCTATCGGTAGCGGAACCAGTGTTGCCAGCCGGATCAGTGACCTGAGCGCCAACGGTATACGGGCCCTCAGCCAATGCCTGCGGCACATCAACGGTATAGGTGCCACCAGCCAGAACCGGGGTAGTCACGGTAATGACATTGGTGCCCTGAGTAATCGTCAGTGTGACAGTGCTACCAACCGGCGCATCGGTGGTGCCGGATATGGTCGGCGTAGTGTCATTGCTGACAGCCGGCGCATCGACAGTAATTGCCGGAGCAGTGGTATCGATTGCACCGCTATCGGTCGCGGTACCGGTATTGCCTGCTGGATCAGTGACCTGAGCGCCAACGGTGTACGGGCCCTCGGCCAGTGCCTGCGGCACATCAACGGTATAGGTGCCACCAGCCAGAACCGGGGTAGTCACGGTAATGACGGTGCTGCCTTGGGTGATCGTCAGCGTGACAGTGCTGCCAACCGGCGCATCGGTTGTGCCGGTAATGGTCGGGGTGGTGTCGTTGGTAATCGCCGGCGCATCAACGGTAATTGCCGGAGCAGTGGTATCGATTGCACCGCTATCGGTAGCGGAACCAGTGTTGCCAGCCGGATCAGTGACCTGAGCGCCAACGGTATACGGGCCCTCAGCCAATGCCTGCGGCACATCAACGGTATAGGTGCCACCAGCCAGAACCGGGGTAGTCACGGTGATGACGGTGCTGCCTTGGGTGATCGTCAGCGTGACAGTGCTGCCAGCCGGCGCATCGGTGGTGCCGGAGATGGTCGGGGTGGTGTCGTTACTGACAGCAGGCGCATCGACGGTAATCGCAGGAGCAGTGGTGTCGATGGCACCAGAGTCGGTAGCCGAACCTGTGTTGCCAGCCGGATCGGTAACTTGAGCGCCAACGGTGTAAGGGCCTTCAGCCAATGCTTGCGGTACATCGACAGTATAAGTGCCACCAGCCAGAACGGGCGTGGTCACGGTAATGACGGTAGTGCCCTGAGTAATCGTCAGGGTGACAATGCTGCCAACCGGCGCATCGGTGGTGCCGGAGATGGTCGGGGTGGTGTCGTTACTGACAGCAGGCGCATCGACGGTAATCGCAGGAGCAGTGGTATCTATTGCACCGCTATCGGTAGCTGAACCTGTGTTGCCTGCTGGATCGGTAACTTGAGCGCCAACGGTATACGGGCCCTCAGCCAATGCCTGCGGCACATCAACGGTATAAGTGCCACCAGCCAGAACCGGGGTAGTAACGGTAATGACATTGGTGCCCTGAGTGATTGTCAGAGTCACGGTGCTGCCGACCGGCGCATCGGTGGTGCCGGAGATGGTCGGCGTAGTGTCATTACTGACAGCCGGCGCATCGACGGTAATCGCAGGAGCGGTTGTATCGATAGCGCCAGAGTCGGTAGCCGAACCTGTGTTGCCAGCCGGATCAGTGACCTGAGCACCAACGGTGTAAGGACCTTCAGCCAATGCCTGCGGTACATCGACGGTATAAGTGCCGCCAGCCAGAACCGGGGTAGTCACGATAATGACGGTGCTGCCTTGGGTTATCGTCAACGTTACGTTGCTGCCAACCGGTGCATCTGTCGTGCCGGTGATGGTCGGTGTGGTATCGCTGGTGACCGCCGGTGCATTGACGGTAATCACAGGCGCGGTGGTGTCCACGGTGTACGGACGATCGGCTGTAGCGGTGCCTGTATTGCCTGCAGCATCCACGCTGCTGAGCGTGGCGGTAATGCTGCTGAAGCCGCGCAGGTCGCCTGTGCCGACCGCAATGCTGAAGCCAAGGGTGCCGTTGCCGAGATCAATGACGGAACCGCTGTAGAGATTGCCGCCCACGTTCAGAGTGATCGAATCACCGACGTTCGCTTCGCCGCCGACCGTGCCAGTCACCACGATCGTGGCCCCGCCCAGTTCCGCGCTGTTGAGCAGATCGTCACCGCTGATCGGATCGATGCTGATGGTGACGACCGGGGCGGTGGTGTCCGAGCCATCCGCCGTGGTTGCAGCGGTGTTGGCAAAGATGGCCGGGTCGTTGTCTTCGATGAGATTGGAACCCGGCGTGCCTGGACCAGCAGTCTCGAAACCGATCGTCGGATCGACGCGCTGCGCGGTTTCACTCAGCATGACCGTGCTATGGCCACCACCAGCACTACCACCGCCGCCGCCTGCGCCGGGACCTGCTGCGGTTGGTTCCAGCTCGGTGGTCGGGTCGAAGCCGGCAGCCAGCGCCTGTTCGAGTTCGCTGTTCGCCGCCTGGCTTGCGCTATCGGCAACGTCCTGCGTTTCAGGGTTACCGGCTTGCCAGGAGCTGTTGGCGCCCAGCTTGACGACTTCGCCGTCTGCCAGCTCAAGAGTAACGGAGCCGCCATCCGCGATGGTGACTTGCTCACCCGCGAAGACGCGGTCGCCTTCGAAGACCTGGCGTCTGAACCCGTCAACCGACATGACGAATACCTGGCCAATCAACGATTTGATGACAGCGGCGAAATTACTCATAAAACAGCTCCATGCGCGCACGCGCGAGGTAATCCTGTGAAATACGTCTATACCGGTTATAGCGGATATTGCAAAAAACGGATCGTCATATAATTGGCGGGTATTTATAATTGAATCAATTTCGCCAGACTATTGACCCTTTGGGTCTGATCATAAACAATCGCACGCGGTGATGTCACTTTGATATTTTCAGATTTTTGACGCGCCGTGAATCACTGTAAACCAAGCGGCAATGATAGGCTGTCGGCTGGTCATGCAGCGACTTGATATTTACCGACAAGCTGTCGGCTTTTATAGGGAATTCACAGATCATGCGTTTCATTGCCATTCTTCCTCTTGCCCTCGCGATTTCCGTTTCTGCCCAGGGGCAGACGCTCACCGAGGCCATGCAGAATGCACTCAACGTGCATCCTGAAATCCAGTCGGGCATCAACGCCCGGATGGCGGTCGAAGAGGAAATGAAGGCTGCCAAGGCCGGTTACCTGCCGCGGGTCGAACTGCAGGCCGGATATGGTCGCGAAGGCACCGACAACAACAGTACCCGTGGCGTCGATGATCGCGGCTATCGCACGCTCAACCGTTCCGAATCCAGCCTGACCGTCCAGCAGATGCTGTTCGACGGTTTCGCCACCCGAGGCGAAGTGGCTCGCCAGCGTGCGACCGTCAACGCCCGCGCCTATGCATTGTTGGCGAATTCCGAGCGCACCGCGCTGGAAGTGGCTCAGGTCTATCTCGAGGTACTGCAGCGTCAGGATCTGTTGCGCCTTGCAGAAGAGAACCTGCGCAGCCATGAACGCATCTACGATCAGATCTCCTTGCGCAGTGAGCGTGGGGTAGGGCGCATGGCCGACCTGGATCAGGCTGAAGCCCGCCTTGCCCAGGCGCGCAACAACCTGCTCACCGAACAGACCAATCTGGCCGATGCTCAGGTCACCTACCTCAGTGTCGTGGGGCGCGAAGCTACCGATTTGAGCATGCCTGACAGCATGGGTGTGTATCTGCCCGAAAGCCTGACTGCCGCCCGTGACGAATTGATGGCCAACAACCCCAACATCAGCTCCGCCGAGGCCGATGTGAAGGCGACCGAGGCGCAGTACCAGACGGCCAAGTCTTCGTATTACCCGCGCTTCGATGCGGAGCTGTCCACCGGGGCCAATCACAACGTCGATGGCGTCGAGGGGCAGAGCAACGAATGGCAGGCGATGGTGCGCATGCGCTACAACCTGTACGCCGGTGGCAGCGACAGCGCCAACATACGTTCCAAGGCCTACCTGAGCAACCAGGCGATGGATATCCGCAACAACGCATTGCGGGTGCTCAACGAAGAGGTCGGTCTGGCCTGGAACGCGTTGCAGAATGCCCGTGCGCAGTTACCGATCGCCCAGCAGTACGTCGATCACAGTTCCCGCGTGCGTGATTCCTATCAGAAGCAGTTCGGCCTGGGCGAGCGCACCCTGCTCGATCTGCTGGACAGCGAGAACGAGTACTTCACAGCCGCTCGTCGCCTGGAAGAAGTGCGTTTCACCGAGCTGTTCACCCACTACCGCATCAAGGCAACCGCCGGCACGCTGCTCAAGAGCCAGGGCATCGCGGCGCCGGTCGCCTCGGTACCGCTGGATGTCATCAAGGCCGATGTGCAACTGCCCAAGTTGAACTAGAGTCAGGTTTTTCAGGTAAAGGGTAATTGTTCAGTGGCAGTAGAACCTGATCCATCCCAGCCGCGTAACGATCCTCGCGACCGCTACGACGACCCCCTGCTGGATAGTCTGCTGTCGTTGTGCAGTCTTCATCAGAAATCCGTCAGCAGGGCCATGCTCACCGCTGGGCTGCCCCTTCCCAAGCAGCGCCTGAGCGCCGAGCTGTTGCCGCGTGCAGCGGCTCGTGCCGGGCTGCAGGGGCGCTGGTTGCGCCGCAGTCTGCAAAAGATCCCCGAGCTGGCGATGCCTGCGCTGTTGCTGTTGCGCGATGGTCGTAGTGCTCTGTTGCTGGGCTGGGAGGCCGATGGCCAGGCGCGAATCATGCCCAGCGAGACCGAGGGTGGCGAGGTTCGGGTCAGCGTCGAGACCCTGGCCGAGGACTACAGCGGGCGCGTGTTCTTCGCCCAGCCTCAGCACAAGTTCGATTTCACCCGCGGCGAGCTGATTCCGCGGGCGGGTTCCTGGTTCCGTGACACCCTCATGCGATCGCGCTGGCTGTATATCGATGCGGTCGCTGCCAGTCTGTTGATCAACCTGATCGGTCTGGTCACTCCATTGTTCGTGATGAACGTCTACGATCGTGTGGTGCCGAACCAGGCGGAAGCGACCCTGTGGGTGCTGGCCGTTGGTATCTGTGGGGTGTTCATCTTCGATCTGCTGCTCAAGACACTGCGGGGCCTGTGTCTGGATCTGGCGGGCAAGAAGACCGACATGATCGTCTCGGCCACGCTGTTCGAGCGAATCATCGGCATGGCGATGAAGCATCGACCGGCGCGGGTCGGCAGCTTCGCCCAGAACATTCACGAATTTCAGAGCCTGCGTGATTTCCTCGCCTCGCTGACCCTGGCCAGCGTCATCGACCTGCCGTTCACCATCCTGATTCTTGCCGTGATCGCTTACCTTGGCGGGCATCTGGTGTGGATCCCCATTCTCGCGTTTCCGCTGGTCGCCCTGATTGGCTGGGCCCTGCAGCGGCCCTTGGCACAGACCATGGAGCGCAGCATGGCGCTGGCAGCCGAGCGCCAGTCCGGGCTGATCGAAAGTCTGGCTGGCCTCGATGCGGTGAAGGTCAACAACGCCGAAAGCGAACGCCAATACATGTGGGAGCAGACCATCGGCACCCTCGGTCGCTTCGAGCTGAAGGCACGCATGTTGTCGAGCCTGGCGATGAACTCGACGCTGCTGCTGCAGCAACTGGCGGGTGTGGTGGTCATCGTGCTCGGCGTTTATCAGATCATCGCTGGCAACCTGAGCATGGGCGGGTTGATCGCCTGTTACATGCTCAGCTCGCGCGCGTTGGGGCCCTTGGCGCAGGTTTCCGGTCTGCTGATCCGTTATCAGCAGGCCCGCGTGACCCTCGAATCCGTCAATCAAATGATGGAGCTGCCGCAGGAACGCCAGGCAGACGAGCGCCCGCTGAAACGCCAGACGCTGCAGGGCGGGATCGAATTCCGCCAGCTGGATTTCCATTACCCCGACCAGCAACAGGCCGCGTTGCAGAACATCAATCTGATGATTCGTCCTGGCGAGAAGGTCGGCATCATTGGCCGTAGCGGTTCGGGCAAGAGCTCCCTGGCCAAGCTCATCGTGGGCCTCTACCAGGCCGATGCCGGCAGCTTGCTGGTCGACGGCATCGATGTGCGCCAGCTGGATGTCAGCGACGTTCGCTACAACATCGGCTACGTCCCCCAGGATATTCAGCTGTTCGCCGGTACGCTGCGGGACAACCTGGTATCCGGTGCACGTTACGCCGAGGATGAGCTGGTGCTGCAGGCCGCCGAGCTTGCCGGCGTGCACGAATTCGCACGGCTGCACCCCAATGGTTACGAGTTGCAGGTGGGCGAGCGCGGTCAGAACCTCTCCGGTGGCCAGCGCCAGAACGTCGCGCTGGCTCGTGCATTGTTGCTCGACCCGCCGATTCTGCTTCTCGACGAACCCACCAGTGCCATGGACAACACCGGTGAGGAACGCCTCAAGCAGCGCCTTTCCGCGATCAGCAAGAACAAGACCTTGCTGCTGGTAACACACCGCGCCTCGATGCTTACCCTGGTCGAGCGTCTGGTCATCGTCGACCGTGGCCGCATCATCGCCGATGGCCCGAAAGAGAGCGTCATGGAGGCGTTGAAGAAGGGGCAGATCAGTGTCAGTTAGGGACTCTTTCAAGCGCTTTTGGGGCGGTGTTTCTGCTTACTTCGGTCCCCGTGACGAAGTGGGCGACGAGCCGCTGCCGGAAGTTCGCAAGGCCCTTATCGAGGATGCACCCAGGGTCATGCGTCTCACGCTCTGGGGCATCATCGCCTTCGTCGTGTTCTGCCTGTTGTGGGCCAACTTCGCCGAGGTCGATGAAGTCACCCGGGGCGATGGCAAGGCCATACCATCCTCGCGGGTGCAGAAGATCCAGAACCTCGAGGGCGGCATCGTTTCCGAACTGTTCGTTCACGAGGGGCAGGTTGTCGAGGCCGGCACCCCGTTGCTGCGTCTCGACGACACGCGCTTTGCCTCCAACGTCGGTGAAACCGAGGCTGACCGTCTGTCGCTGGCCATGCGCGTGGAACGCCTGAGCGCGGAAGTCGAAGGACGCGAATTGGCGATCCCGGACGACATCGCCGAGAAGGCGCCAGGCCTGGCACAGAGCGAAAGGCAGTTGTTCCTCAGTCGCCAGCAACAGCTGCTGGACGAAGTGGCGGGTTTGCAGGAGCAGTTGACCCAGCGCCGCCAGGAAGTGCGTGAGTTCGTCTCCAAGCAAGGCCAGTTCCGCAATAGCCTGGAGCTGTTGCGCCAGGAAATTCGCATGTCCGAGCCGTTGGTGGCGGATGGTGCGGTATCGCCAGTAGAAGTGCTGAGGCTCAAGCGAGCCGAGGTGGAAAGCCGCGGTCAGTTGGAGGCCACTGGCCTGGCCATCCCCCGTGCGGAGGCGGCGATCAAGGAAGTGGAGCGCAAGATCGACGAAACTCGCGGGCGTTTCCGCAGCGAGGCGCTGACCCAACTGAACGAGGCGCGTACCGACCTGAGCAAGATCCAGTCGACCGGCAAGGCGCTCGAAGACCGGGTCAACCGTACCCTGGTCACCTCGCCGGTGCGCGGTATCGTCAAGCAGTTGCTGGTCAACACCATTGGCGGGGTGATCCAGCCCGGTAGCGACATGGTCGAGATCGTGCCCATCGATGACACCCTGCTGGTCGAGGCACGCATCCGCCCACAAGACATCGCCTTCCTGCATCCGGGGCAGGAAGCGGTGGTCAAGTTCACCGCCTATGACTACACCATCTACGGCGGCCTCAAGGCCAAGCTGGAGCAGATCGGTGCGGACACCGTGACCGACGAGGAAGGCAACAGCTTCTACCTGATCAAGCTGCGTACCGAGAAAAGCCACCTCGGCACCGAAGAGCGGCCTTTGCTGATCATCCCCGGCATGGTTACCTCGGTGGATATCATCACGGGCAAGAAGAGCGTGCTCAGCTACCTGCTCAAGCCGATCATCCGCGCCCGCGCCGAAGCTTTACGCGAGCGCTGAACCCTGTCTCACTCGGCTAGCGACACCTAGCCGAGGCGAGCCAGCGGGTGCTCGCCGTCTAGCTTGGCGAAGTGTGACTCGACCACCTGCGTCGGCACGCTGGCCACATCCGGCCAATGCCAGTGCGGGGTGTGGTCCTTGTCGATCAGCCTGGCCCGCACTCCTTCAGCGAATTCCGGAAGTCGGCAGCAGTTCAGGCTCATGCCATATTCCATTCGAAACACCTGGGCCAGAGACAGGTGCCGTGCTCGCCGGATCTGCTCCCACACCAGATGACCCGTCAGCGGACATCCTCCCAGCAGGGTCCTGGCGGCTTTGGCCAGCAGGGCATCCTCGTCATTCTCCAGAGCCGCTAGCGCCTTCCAGCTGAGGGGCAGGTTGGACTGGTCGAGCAGCCTGTCGATACGCTCCCTGCGCGGTAGCCACTGGGCACTTGGCAGTTCGCTGCGTGCCTGGCGTTCCAGAGCCTGGAGCAGGCTGTGCAGCTGCAGATCCGGCTGCTCACGCCAGTTCAGTTGAATCAACCCGTCGATCAACGCGTCCTGCTGGGTATCGAGCATGAAACGATCGGCCAGATTCAGGTCGAGAGCGTCGCGGGCGTTCATCGGGCTGGCCGTCAGGCCGAAGAACAGGCCGAGCTTGCCGGGCAGCCTGGACAGGAAATGGCTGGCACCGACATCCGGGAACAGGCCGATGCTGACCTCGGGCATGGCCAGGCGGCTACTCGGCGTGACGATACGAATCCCTGCGCCCTGCAGCAACCCCATGCCGCCGCCCAGCACGTGGCCGTGCGCCCAGCAGATCAGGGGTTTGCGGTAAGTGTGCAGGTAATGGTCGAGGCGGTATTCACGGGCGAAGAAACGCTGCGCCAGGTCTGGTGTTTCACCCGGGTTGGCCAGGCAGCGCTTGGCCAGTTGCACCACGTCTCCCCCGGCGCAGAACGCCTTGCCGCCATTGCCGCGCAGCAGTACGCAGGCGATGCGCGGGTCATCGGCCCAGGCCTGCAGACGATCCTGCAGGGCGTCGATCATCGGCAGTGACAGGGCGTTGAGGCTGTTGGGAGCGTCCAGGCTGGCGATCCCGATCAGATAACCATGCAGGCTGGAGCGTTCTTCAAAGGTGACATTCATGTCGATTTCCAGAGGCTGTTGCCAGTAAACATCAGGTGTTGCGCCACTGCGCCGGGCGCTTCTCCAGGAAGGCGTTGACCCCCTCGCGAGTGTCGGCAGCATCGAACAGGTCGACGAAGCGCTCGCGCTCCGCGGGTAACCAGGTGTTGGGCGCCCGTTCACGGGCGCCCTGGATAAGTGGCTTGATGGCGCGCACCGCCACCGGGCTCTGGCTGGCCACCTTGGAGGCCAGCAGTAGGGCATGGCCACGCGCTTCGCCGTCGTCCACCACTTGTTCGACCAGGCCGATGCGCAGGGCCGTCTGCGCATCGACCCGCTCGCCACAGAGGATCATCCGCTTGGCCCAGCCTTCGCCCACCAGCCAGGGCAGATGCTGGGTGCCACCTGCGCAGGGCAGCAGGCCGACGCTGGCCTCCGGCAGCGCCATCTGTGCTTGGCGTTCGGCGATTCGAATGTCGCAGGCTAGCGCGCACTCCAGCCCACCGCCCATGGCGTAGCCATTGATTGCGGCAATCGACACGCCGCGAAAGTCACGAAGTCGCTCGAAGGCTTCGCCGAAACGGCTGGCCATTTCCCGGGCGCGGGCCTTGTCGCCGTCGGCGAACAGCTTCAGGTCGGCACCGGCGGAAAAGAACTTGCCGCCCTGGCCGGTGATTACCAATGCGTAAATATCGTCGTCACGGTCCAGGTGTTCGATCAGGTGCTTGAGGCCGATCAGTGACTCGCGATCCCAGGTGTTGGCTGGCGGATTGTTGATGGTCAGCAGGGCCGTGTGGCCATGCTTCTCCACGGTGAGTTTGTGGGTGAGGTCGAAGATACCGGGTTTGTAAGGTTCGATTGCCGTACTCATGGGGCGTCCTCTGCAGTGCCTCTACTTACTGTAGCGTCAATGGTTGCCCGGCGTTGCGTCGTTCGGTCTGCCAGGTGGCCAGATCGGGCAGGCCAGTGCCGCCATCCAGGCGTTCGACGATTTCGAAGTAGTCCTGCTTGAGCGGGTCCTTGAGCACTTCGGAGCGGTGTTTCACTTTCACGGCATACACCGTCTGCACGTTCTGGTGGTCGAAACCGCGCCATTGCTGGCGGTCCTTGAGCAGCGTATAGCTGTGGCCTTCCAACGCCTTGATCAGGGCTTCGCTGTCCAGGCTGCCGGCACGCTTGGCTGCATCCGCCCATTGCTGAACGATGCTGTAGGCCGACGCCGCCGAGCTGGATGGATACATGGCGTAGCGCTCGCTGTAAGCCTTGACGAAGGCTTTGCCGGGGGCCGAGTTTTCCAGCTCCGGTACGCGCCAGGTCCAGGGTTCGGTACCGACTACACCCTCCATCAAGCCTGGCCCTGCCTGTTCGACGATGCTTTGCGTGAGGTTGGGGGCGACGATCTGCATGCGTGAGGTGAGGCCGAGGTCCTTGGCGATGCGCATCGCACGCACCAGATCCTCTCCAAACAACACCAGCGCCAGTACCTCGGCATTGCTGGCAGCTGCCTGGGTCAGTGCGTTCTGGTAATCGCCCAGATTGGCGCCGGGAAAGGGCACCTTGAGACCTGGGTGCTTGGCTGAGTCTTCGGTTTTGGTGGTCTGGCGCAGCGAGCTCTCGGTGGTATTGCCCCAGGTGTAATCGGCGGTGACGTAGAAGTAGCGTTTGTCGGGCAACTGTTTGTTCAGGTACTGCCCCAATACCCGGGCACTCATCCAGGCGTTGTTGCACTCGCGGAACATGTAGCGGTGCCCATCTTTGCCGGTGGTGTCGTTCGAGTAGGTGAGGGTGCCGAAGTACAGCAGCCCGTGCTGCGCCGCTCGCTTGCCTGCGGCAATGGCCACTGCGCTGGAGGCTCCGCCGAAGAGCATCGACGCACCTTCCTTGGCCAGTTTGTCGACATTGCGTTCGGCCTTTTCCGGCCGGGACGCGTCGTCCAGGCTGGACAGGCGCAGGCTTCGACCCAGCACGCCACCTTGAGCGTTGAGCTCGTCGATGGCCAGCAAGGCACCACGCATCTGCGCGAGGCCTTCCTCCTTGTAGCTCCCGGTGCGTGGGTAGTTGAGACCCAGGGTGATGGGGTCGGCGGCCTGCGCACAGGCATTGAATCCGACGCACAGGGCGAGAAAGGCGAGCAATCGTCTCATGATGCGTTCCTTGTTTTTATTGGGGTGCTGGCCGCTCCGTTTTACGCTTTTCTCAGCCTGATGTGTGATTCGCTTTTGGCATAAGAATCGGCTTCCTTCGATCTTTTTCTTGGGGGTGTGCCGGGCTGTCAGCCTTGACTTGATCTGTGCGCTTCTCTAGCGTGCCGATTCCATTGATTTACCCGGGAGCAGGCATGTCCGCCGCAGATAAGGTCAAGCTGGAAGCCGGCTGGAAACAGGCGCTTTACGAGGAGTTCGACAAACCTTACATGAGCGCCCTGGGCGACTTTCTGCG
Organism: Pseudomonas flavescens; assembly: GCF_013408425.1. Lineage (NCBI taxonomy): Bacteria > Pseudomonadati > Pseudomonadota > Gammaproteobacteria > Pseudomonadales > Pseudomonadaceae > Phytopseudomonas > Phytopseudomonas flavescens. The sequence continues at coordinate 352,121 of NZ_JACBYV010000001.1, forward strand.
TCAGGAGAAGGCCGCTGGCAAGGAGATCTATCCGCCGGGCCCGCTGATTTTCAATGCGCTCGATTCCACCCCCCTGGATCGGGTCAAGGTGGTGATCATCGGCCAGGACCCCTATCACGGCCCAGGCCAGGCGCATGGCCTGTGCTTCTCGGTGCAGCCGGGCGTGGCCACTCCGCCGTCGCTGGTGAACATCTACAAAGAACTCAAGCGCGACCTGAACATCGACATTCCCGGCCACGGCTATCTGCAATCCTGGGCCGAGCAGGGCGTGCTGCTGCTCAACACATCGCTGACCGTGGAGCGCGCCAATGCCGGCTCCCACGCCGCCAAGGGCTGGCAGCCATTTACCGATCGGATCATCTCGGTAGTCAGCGAGCAACGTCCGCGTCTGGTGTTCCTGCTGTGGGGGGCACATGCACAGAGCAAGGAGCGGCTGATCGATACCGGCAAGCATCTGGTGCTGCGTTCGCCGCATCCGTCACCGCTGTCCGCGCATCGCGGCTTCATCGGTAACGGTCACTTCAGTCGCACCAACAAATTCCTCGAGCAGCACGGCCTGGCACCTATCGACTGGCGCTTGCCGGCTGCCTAGGGGGCTGCTGACGTTTCAGCACGGCGGTGCGTCAACGTCAACAGATCCCAAAGGCTGGTCAGCCAGTGCAGATCTGGCCTGCCAGATCGCTTTGTATGGATGCGAAACGTTTGGCCGCCTGAGTTCGCTGTTTGTCATCGGCGGCGGCCAGCAGGTCACTGAGCAGGGCGGCCATGGCCTGGCGTGATGCGGCGTAGGCTTGCTTCGCCTGCTCGTCATGGGCGCCGCGTCGGTTCTCCAATACGTGAGTCATGCGCTCGGGGAAGTCCGCTTCATTGCGTGCGTCCAGCACGCTACGAAACTCATCCTGCCAGCGCGCACGATTTTCCAGCCACTGGCGATTCTGCTCGCGGCGCTCGCTGGCCCAGGCGGCGATTCGTGCGCGTTGTGCATCATTCAGTTTTCCGAACCAGGGCGTCAGGCGTTTCTCCAGGCGCTCGGCACGCTCGCTGATCTGGGTTTCCAGGGGCGGCTCGAGAAACTCCTGGCGATCTTCGAGGTTGTCCTTGTCCATGCGCGCATAGAGGCGCTGCACCTGCTCCGGGCGTAGGTCACGCAGCAACGAAACCGCAGTGGAATTGGTCTCTTGCACGATGGCGTGAAATGCCTGCTCGGCGTCGAGCATCTGCGCTTCGAGCTGTCCTGCGTCGGGTGCGGGCTCTTGCAGCAGGCCCTGGGTGCGTTGCAGCCAGTCCACGTAACGCGGCAGCTCGGCACTGCAATGCCAGTCGAGATGCGCCTGCAGGCGCGGCTTGAGCCAGGCTTTTTGCTGCGAGTCGAGATCCAGGTACTGATTCACTCGCCAGGGGATCACCCAGTCGAGATTGCGATAGGCCAGGCTGGTCTGGCTGCAGGCGCTCACCAGCAGGCCGATCGCCAGCAACAGGGACAGGCTTTTCAGATAACCAGTCATGTATCAACGCCTCTTCGCGAGTACTCCGGAAGACGAGAGTACGTCAGCGATGTGGACAGCGGTCGGTCTGACATATTTGGCTAAAAAAGAGCCCGGTATCGACCGGGCTCTGCTGTTTCAGGTGAGTGGCAGGCGCCTCATCCACAGGCGGAACAAGGGTTCGGCCAGAAACATCACCATGAACAGGCGCAACGCCTGCAGTGCCGTCACCAGCGCTACCGACAGGTGCAGGGCTTCTGCGGTCAGGCACAGTTCGGTGATGCCGCCGGGCATCATGCCGAGCATCAGCGACACCGACTCGATACCGGCCAGCCAGCCGAGGGCGGTACCGAGCAGCGCAGTGCCTGCCATGGCCAGCAAGGTGAACAGCAGCACGCGAGCCAGAAAACCGGGTGCACTGCGAAAGAAGGCTCGGTCGAAATGACAACCCAGAGCGCAGCCGATCAGCCATTGGCCGAGCTGGCCGAGCCATTGCGGCGTGCCGATATGCAGATCGAACGCCACGCTTGCCGCAGCGCACAACGTCAGCGGGCCGAGCATCCACGGGTTGGGCTGCCCCAGGCGGCGCCAAAGCACCGCCAGCAGGGCACCTGCAGGCAGCAGAATCGCCAGCCAGAACCAGTCCACCGCTGCTGCAGGCGGTGGCTCCATGCTCGGCAGCCCCCAGGTGAACAAAGCCGGAATCAGCAGGATCACCATCAGCAGGCGCATACTGTGGGCGGCGGCGATGCGGGCCGGTTGTGCACCGTGGCGCAGTGCCAGATTGACCATTTCACTGGCGCCGCCCGGCATGCTGGCGAAGAACGCCGTGGCACGGTCGACACCCGAGCGGCGCAGCCCGGCGATACCGATCACGCTGAGCGCAAGCGTGGCGACCACACCGACGGCAATGACCGCCAGGTTGCCCACCACCTGCTCCAGCACTTCCCCGGTGAAATGCAGGCCGATACCCGCAGCCACCAGCCATTGACCGACCTGCCGTCCGCCGGGCATTTCCCGGCTGAGAACGCCAGAGCAGCGCAGGGCGATCACCGCCAGCAGCGAACCGATCACCCAAGGCAAAGGCCAGCCGACGAGGCTGGCCAGGTAGCCACCGAGTGCGCCAACCAGTGGCGTGGGCCACCAGTTGCGCAGGTGCTTCGGGTTGTCGTGCGGGTCGACGCTATCAGGCATTGGCCGCTTCGGCCTTGCGTAGACTGCGTCGACGCCAGCTGCGGTAGAAGGGCAGGGCGATCATCGCCACGATCAGTGTCCACACGCCCCAGGTGATCGGGCTGGCGAACAGAATGCCCAGCTCGCCATTGGAGATCGACAGCGCACGACGCAGGTTCTGCTCCATCAGGCCACCGAGGATGAAACCGAGCAGAATCGCCGAGAGCGGGAAGTCCATCTTGCGCAATATGTAGCCGGCGACGCCGATACCGATCATCAGGAACAGATCGAACGCAGTGGCGTGCACGGCGTAAACGCCGATCGAGGTGATGATGGCGATGGCCGGCACCAGGGCCCAGTACGGCACGGCGAGGATCTTGGTGAAGATCTTGATCATCGGCACGTTCATCACGATCAGCATGATGTTGGCGACGAACAGCGAGGCGATCAGGCCCCAGACGATGTCCGGCTGGTCGCGGAACAGCAGCGGGCCAGGGGTGATGTTGTACAGCGTGAGGGCGCCGAGCATCACTGCGGTGGTGCCTGAACCGGGTACGCCGAGGGTCAGCATCGGCACCATGGAGCCGCATGCCGAGGCGCTGTTGGCGGTTTCTGGTGCGGCCAGGCCACGCAGGTCACCCTCGCCGAACTTGTTGTCCTTGGTGGCCAGGCGTTTTTCGCTCATGTAGGCCACGGCACTGGCCAGGGTCGCACCGGCGCCCGGCAGGATGCCCAGACCGAAGCCGACTGCGCCGCTGCGCAGGTTGGTGGCCAGCACCGACATGCCTTCCTTGAGATTGAACAGCATGCGGCCCTTGGCTTCTATTGCTTTCTGGCCATGGTGAGTGCGCTCGAGCAGAACGAGGATCTCGCTGACCGAGAACAGACCAAGCACCAGCACCACGAACTGGATGCCGTCGGCCAGGCCGAGGCTGCCGAAGGTGAAACGGTACACGCCACTGTTGGAGTCGATACCGACACAGGACAGGAACAAGCCGATGCAGGCGGCAATCGCGGTCTTCATCGGTTTGTTGCCGGCCATGCCTGCCAGACAGACGATGGCGAACACCATCAGCACGAAGTACTCGGCGGGGCCGAAGGCGACCGCCCAACTGGCCAGCAGGGGCGCGAAGATCACCACACCGCAGGTCGCCATCAGGCCACCGACGAACGAACTCCAGGCGGAGATCGACAGGGCCACGCCCGCTTTACCCTGACGTGCCAGCGGGTAGCCGTCGAGGGTGGTCATCACGGCCGATGCTTCGCCCGGGATGTTGAGCAGGATCGAAGAAATACGGCCACCGTATTCACAGCCCAGGTACACGGCTGCGAGCAGGATCAGCGCGGTTTCCGGTGGCAGGCCGAGGGCGAAGGCGATGGGGATCAGCAGTGCCACGCCGTTGATCGGGCCCAGGCCCGGTAGCAGGCCGACGATGGTGCCGATCAGGGTGCCGCACAGTGCGGTGAACAGGTTGTAGGGGCTCAGGGCGACGCCGAAGCCCTGACCCAGGTAGCTAAAGGTATCCACGGATCAGATCTCCAGAGAGGACAGGATGCCGAGAGGCAGGGGAACGTCGAGAATCTTGTCGAACAGCAGGTACAGGCCGACCGCCAGCACCACACCGGAAATCACGCTGGCGACCCAGGTGCCTTCGTACAGGCGGGCCATGGCGATGCCGAAGATCAGGCTGGCCGGCACGAAGCCCAGCGGCTCGAACAGCGCGGCGTAGATGGTGAGGATCACCACGCAGCCAACCACCTTGCGGATCACGTGCTTGTCGAGCGGTGGCTCATCGCTGTGCGACGTGCTGCCGGACGGCTTCTTGACCAGCAGATAGATGGCGCCCAGACCCATGAGGATCAGCAGCAGCAGCGGGTAGGCGCGAGGACCGACCGGCTCGTAGGAGAAGGGCGCGTGATAGCCCCAGGCGACGATGCCCAGCGCGACGCAGGCGAGCAGCAGCACCACGCCGAAAATGCGTTGTGACATGAGGAAATCCTCGTTTTTTAGCAATGGCAAAAGCACCCCCTGGGCAATGCCCAGAGGATGAAAGGAGTCGTATGTGGTTGGCGCCGCGTGTTACTGCTGGATCAGGCCGAATTCCTGGGCCAGTTCCTTGTACTGGGCGACTTGCTTCTTCACGTAGCCGTCCAGCTCTTCGCCAGTCATGGCGAATGGGTACAGCTCGCGGTCTTCACGCAGCTTGGCGAAGTCTTCGGAGGCCAGCAGTTGGTCGAAGGCGTTCTTCCACCAGGTGTAGGCTTCTTCGCTGACCTTCGGGCCGAGGTAGAAACCACGGATTACCGGCCAGACCACATCAAAGCCCTGCTCTTTGGCCGTCGGGATGCTGGACACCACGCTGCCTGGCAGGCGCTCTTCGGAGAACACCGCGAGAATGCGCATGTCACCGCTTTCGATGTGTGGAACGGAGTCGGAGATGTCGGTACTGGCAACCTGAATGTGGCCGCCGAGCAATGCGGTGGCCAGCTCGCCACCGCCTTCCATCGCCACGTAGCGCAGCTCGCGTGGGTCGATGCCGGCTGCGCGGGCGATCAGTGCGGTTTGCATCCAGTCCTGGCTGCCCACTGTGCCGCCGGAACCGATGACGACCTTGCCCGGGTTGTCCTTGAGCGCCTTGACCAGGTCGTCCAGGGTCTTGTACGGCGAGTCCTTGCGTACCGCCAGGGCGCCGTAGCTGGTGCCGACACCGGCCAGCCACTTCACGGCGTTTTCGTCGAAGCGGCCGAACTTGCCTTGAGCCAGGTTGAGCAGCGAACCGCTGGAGAAGGCCGTGATGGTGCCCGCATCGGCAGGGCGCTGAGCAACCACTGCGTTGTAGGCCACTGCACCCACGCCGCCAGGCATGTAGGTCACACGCATCGGCGACTTCAGCAGCTTGCTTTCCACCAGGGCGCTTTGCGCCAGTTTGCAGGTCAGGTCGAAGCCACCGCCAGGCGCCGCCGGTGCGATGCACTCGGGGCGGCGCGGCTCATCGGCCAGCAAGGGGCCGGCGAAGGCCATGCAGGCGGCTGTAAGGGCTATACGGGTGAACGTAGTTTTCATGAAAGATCCCTCTGGTTTTTATTTTGAGTTACCAAATCGGCATGGTGTAGCCGACGATGATTCGATTTTCGTCCGCATCCCGGGCGAAATCGGAGCGGAAGCTGGCATTGCGCAGACGTACATAGACGTCTTTCAGGGCGCCGCTCTGCACCACGTACTTGATTTCGGTGTTGCGCTCCCATTCGCCGCCGGTCTGGTCGCTGCCAGTGATCTTGGCATCGTCACCGCTGATGTAGCGGGTCATGAAGCTCAGGCCCGGAATGCCGACCTTGGCGAAGTCGAAGTCGTAGCGCGCCTGCCAGGAGCGCTCGTCGGCGTTGGCGAAATCGTTGATCTGCACGAAGTTGACCAGGAACGGGTCACTGCCATCGATGTAGGCGAAGCCGGTGTCGCCGCTCATGTCCTGATAGCCCAGGCCGAACTTGTGGCCGCTGATGGCATAGCTGACCATGCCGTTGAGGGCGCGGTTGTCGACCTTGCCGGCCTTGGCGGCGCCGCTGTCATCGCTCAGCGTCAGGCGCAGATCGGAGGACAGAGTACCGCCGCCCAGCGCGTGGCTGGTTTGCAGGCCGAAGAAATGCTGGCGATAGATATCGTCCAGGTCGGCGAAGTAGTAGCGACCCGTCACGCCTTTGGTGAAGGTGTAATCGAAACCGGCCAGATCCAGATGATCGGCCGTGATGTTGCCTGCATAGCGCCCGTTCTTGCTGTTGAGCACGATGTCTTCGGAGTTGGTGGAAGCGCGGTCGATGACCTTGTCCAGGCGCCCGCCCGTGAAGGTCAGGCCGTCCAGTTCGGAGGAGGTGAGCAGGCCACCTTCGAACACCTGTGGCAGCAGGCGGCTGTCGCTGGCCTTGACCACGGGCAGCTCGGGAATGTGCGAACCATAGCGCAGCTCGGTTTCGGAGACCTTGACCTTGGCGGTCAGGCCCAGGCGGGAGAACTCATCCGGCGTGCCGCCGTCGTCCTGAACCGGAAGCAGGTCGGTGCCGGTGCGGCCGCCGCCTGAGTCCAGCTTGACGCCGAGCATGCCCATTGCATCGACACCGACACCGACGGTGCCTTCGGTGAAGCCGGAACGCAGGTCGAGCAGGAAACCCTGACCCCATTCTTCGCGCTTGTTCTGGCCGGTGCCTTCGCGGAAATCACGGTTCAGGTAGATATTGGTAGTGGTCAGGCTGGCGGAGCTGTCTTCGATGAAGGCGGCGTGAGCCATGGGGGCGAGCAGGGCGGTTGGCAGTGCGAGGCTGAGCAGGCTCAACGACGAAATAGCCTGACGGGGGGCGGTCGGCATGCGTGGTAACTCCATTGTTATTTTTGTCACGACCGCACACCACTGTGCAGGTCGTTCTATGAGCGGATCTGGCCGCTCTGCGGTGATCCTAGAAGTGCAACCTTTCACCAACCTTTCAGCGGTGAAAGTTGTTGCCTGTGTGCCGCTGTCGCACGCCGTAACTGCCAAGTTCGCGCGCGAACGGTAAACTCTTGCCACACATGGCGGTCAGTCATGGTTCGGTGTGGAGGTTGCAGTGCGAATTCTGCTGGTCGAAGATCATCCGCAATTGGCGGCGAGCGTTACCCAGGCGCTCAAGAGTGTCGGTTGGACAGTGGATGTTCTGCATGATGGCGTGGCCGCGGACTTGGCGCTGAGCAGCGAGGAATACGCCTTGGCGATCCTCGACGTGGGGCTGCCGCGCATGGACGGTTTCGAGGTGCTGGCGCGCCTGCGCGCGCGGGGCAAGACCGTTCCGGTGCTGATGCTCACCGCGCGTGGTGAGGTCAAGGACCGGGTGCACGGCCTCAATCTGGGGGCCGACGATTATCTGGCCAAACCGTTCGAATTGAGCGAGCTGGAGGCGAGGGTCAAGGCCCTGCTGCGACGCAGCATGCTGGGTGGTGAACAGCAGTTGCGCTGCGGTGATCTGGTCTATGACCTGGATACCCGGCGCTTCACGCTGCTCGAGGAGAGCCTCAATCTGACGTCCCGCGAGCAGGCGGTGCTCGAGGCGATGATCTCCCGACCGGGGCGGGTCATGAGCAAGGAGCAGCTGGCCTCGCAGGTCTTCGGTCTGGATGAGGACGCCAGCGCCGATTCCATCGAAATCTACGTTCACCGTCTGCGCAAGAAGCTCGAGGGCGGCTCGGTACGCATCGTCACCTTCCGTGGGCTCGGCTACCTGCTGGAAGCCACGAGTGGATAGGCCAGGCAGCCTGCGTGGCCGGCTTATCCGGCGCCTGGCTCTGTTGTTCACGGTGATTCTGCTGGTCAGTAGCCTGACTGCCTACTGGAGTGCCCGGCACGCCGCCGACACGGCCTATGACCGCACCCTGCTGGCATCTGCCCGGGCGATTTCCGACGGCCTTTATGCCGTGGAAGGGATGTTGAGTGCCAACGTGCCCTACATCGCGCTCGACACCTTCGCTTACGACAGTGCCGGACGTATCTACTATCAGGTGCTAGGTCCCAAGGGGGAGCTGGTGTCGGGCTACGAAGACCTGCCCGCCGCGCCGCCGGATACTCCGCGCACCAATGATTATCCGGCCCTGGCCAAGTTCTATGACGGTGATTACCGCGGCCAGGGCGTGCGTGTGGTGAGCTTCCTGCAGCCGGTGAGCGAGCCGGGCTATAGCGGCGTCGCCGAGATTCGCGTGGCGGAGACCCAGGGTGCCCGGGAGCGCATGACCCGCGATCTGTTGTTCGGCACGTTGTGGCGCATGGGCCTGCTGTCGATGAGTGCGCTGCTGCTGGTCTGGCTTGCCGTGAGTGCCGGCCTGCGCCCGCTGGAAAGCCTGCGCCGTACGGTGGCGGCGCGCAGCAGCGACGATCTGCGCCCGCTGCCCGACGGCGACATGCCCCGTGAACTGCGCCCTCTGGTCAATGCGCTGAACCAGTTCAATGACCGCCTGCGCGGGCTGTTCGAGCGTCAGTCGCAGTTCATTGCCGACGCGTCCCACGAATTGCGAACACCGTTGGCGGCGCTCAAGGCCCGGGTCGAACTTGGCTTGCGTGACCAGCAGCCCGAGGTCTGGCACGCAACGCTGGAAGATGCCGCGCTGAATGCCGATCGCCTGACGCATCTGGCTAACCAGTTACTGTCCCTGGCGCGTATCGAAAGTGGTGCGCGAGCGATCGCCGAGGGTGGCGCGCTGCGTCTGGACCTCAGCCAGCTGGCCCGCGAGCTGGGCATGGCCCTGGCGCCATTGGCTCATTCCCGTGGGGTCGCCCTGGCGCTGGAGGCCGAGCAGCCGGTTTGGATCCGCGGCGAGCCGACGCTGCTCAACGAGTTGCTGTGCAATCTGGTCGACAACGCCATGGCTTACACCAAGGCGGGCGGCAACGTGATCCTGCGCGTACTGGAGTCGGGCGTACTGGAGGTCGAGGATGATGGCCCGGGCATTCCCGAGGAGGATCGGGAGCGGGTGTTCGAACGCTTCTATCGGCGTCAGGCCCATGGGCTGGGTGCTGGCCTCGGGTTAGCCATCGTTGGCGAAATCTGCCGTGCCCATCGTGCCGCCATCAGCTTGCACCAGGCCAGCCCCCAGGGCTTGCTGGTGCGTGTGGCGTTTCACAGCGAGGCGGATTAGAGCGCTGCCGTTTCAGGGCAGGGGCGAGCACTGGCTCGCCCCGTGGCTGTCACTGCAGCATGGCCATGGCAGCGTCCATGGCTGCGGACAGATCTTCGTCCGAATGAAGGTCCATGTCAGGCTTGATACCCAATTTGGCGAAAGCCGGAATCCGATTCCAGTCCAGTTGCGTGTAGGGGTGTGGCGTACCGATGAAGCTTTGCAGGGTGGCTACCTGGACCAGGTCCACATAGTCGACCTTGGCGCTGTCGCGGCTGAAATTCAGGTACTGGCCGGGCACGCAGGCGATCATTTCCGGGAATTCCCAGGTGCGCAGGATCTTGTCACCGATGATCGGATGGATCTGCTCGATCACATGGTTGAGGCTGATCGAGTCGGCCAGCAGCTCGCTGTGCTCTTCGGCGTAGGTGAGGATCGGCAGCACGCCAATCTGATGCACCAGCCCGGCCAGGGTCGCCTGATCCGGCATCAAGCGGGTGTAGTGGCGGCTCAGTACGTGGCAGATACCGGCGATCTCGGTGCTCTTGTTCCACACTTCGCGCATCTTGCGGTCGACCACGTCGGTGGTGGCCTGGAACATCTGCTCCATCGCCAGGCCGGTGGCCAGGTTGCAGGTGTAGTTGATGCCGAGACGGCCGATCGCCATCTGCAGGTCGGTGATTTCGCGGTTGGTGCGCAGCAACGGGCTGTTCACCACCTTGATGATGCGTGCAGTCAGGGCCGCGTCGTTACCGATGACCTTGCTCAGCTCCGGGATGCCTACGTTGGGATCTTCCGCTGCCTCGCGAACTTTCAGGGCGACCTCGGGCAGGGTCGGGAGAACCAGCTCATCGTTGTCGATGGCCCTGGTGAGATCCAGTTGGACTTTCTCGGCGAGTTTGCTCATGAAATTCTCGTTATCGGCAGAGTGGTGGCGGACTGAGCGCAGTGTACGTCAGCGCTGGATCTCGCGGTTGCTGTCCAGCGTGTACGGCAGGTCCAGCAGGTCGAGCGGCAGGCCTTCCGGTGTGCCGAGATGGATATTGCCATCGTTGGCCGCATCCTCCTGCAGCACGGCCAGCAATTCCACGCCCGTTGCGCTGGGCGCAGCCAGCACCACTTCGCCAACCGAGCTGCGGTGTACGGGGGAGAACAGTTCGGCGCCTGGTTGCGGCGCCTGGTCGGTGTTCAGGGTCAGGCGATAGAGGCGCCGCTTGAGCTTGCCGAGGTACTGCATGCGGGCAACGATTTCCTGTCCGGTGTAGCAGCCCTTCTTGAAGCTGACGCCGCCGACTGCCTGCAGGTTGATCATCTGCGGGATGAACAGCTCGCGGGTCGCGCCGGTCACCTGGCCGATACCCGCACGGATCTGCGCCAGCAGCCAGTCGTTGAGCGTCCCCTGAGGCAGTCGCTCACTCAGTTGCAGGCGAATGCCTTCAGCCTGCTCGGCCGGCGTCCAGAGTTCTGCACGGCCATCGCTCAGGCGGATGGCCAGCAGGCTCTCGGTACTGGCGACGCTGTCGGTTTCCGCAGCGAGCTCCAGGCCCAGTGCCTGCAGCGCGCCTTCGCCACCGCTCAGGCCGAAGCGAACCCAGGCCTCGCTTTCATCGCCGAGCTTGGCCTTGGAAAACACCACGTATTTCTGCAGGTCGGCGAGTTGCGCCTCCAGCAGGTCACGATCCATGGCCAGCAGGAAGCCTTCGGCCACGCTGACGATACGGAAGCTGGAGAGCATGCGCCCTTTTGGCGTGCAGCGAGCGCCCAGGCTCGAGCCGCTGGCACCCAGATAGTTGATGTTGCAGGTGATCTGGCCCTGCAGGAATTTCCCGGCATCGGGGCCGCGCACGGCAAGGATGCCTTCATGGGTGAGTGGGCAGAAGAAAGCGCTATCGGCCATGGTCGAGAGAATCGCAGGCAGAGAATGAGGTTGCCATGATAAGAGCAGCGGCGAGCCTCAAGCTACAGGCTTCGGTGGGAAAAAACGCTGGCCGACGGCAGGTCATGAGTCTGGCACTGCGCTCGACCTGCACCCGTGACGGCCGCGCACGCTTGCAGCTCTTGTTATACTGCCGGCCCTTTTCCAGGAGCAGCCCCATGGTCGACGCCACTGAACTCAATCGCCTCTTCTGGCACAGCCGACGCGGGATGCTCGAACTGGACGTGTTGCTGGTGCCCTTCGTGCGCGAGGTGTACGCGACGCTCAACGACGAGGATCGCGCTCGCTACCGCAAGCTGCTCGAGTGCGAGGATCAAGACATGTTCGGCTGGTTCATGCAGCGCGGCGAGCCCGAAGACGCGGATCTGCGCTACATCGTTCGCATGATCCTGGACCGTGTCCAGCCCAAGTAAGCGCTTCGAGTGTCACTGGCAGCCGTCGCGGCGGTTGCTGGAAGTCTACCTATGCGCCCAGGCGCTGGCGCTGCTGACCCTTCTACTGATCGATATCCCGCTCTGGGCGCGAATTTCGGCGCTGCTACTGCTCGCCGCCCACGCCGCCTGGGTTCTGCCGCGGCACGTATTGCTGAGCAGCCCCGCTGTCTTTTGCGGGCTGCGTCATGATGATCTGGGCTGGCAGGCTCGCCGCGAGGCGGGTGACTGGCTGCCTGTCACCTTGCTACCCGACAGTGTCGCGCTGCCGTGGCTGGTGATCGTGCGGTTCCGCCTGCCTGGCGAGTACCGGGTCCGCAGCCTTTGCCTGCTTGCCGACAGCATGCCCCACGACGCCCACCGGCGTTTGCGGGTGCACCTGAAGTTCAGCCGTCAGCGTTGGCGGGTCGCAGAATAGTGTCCCGCGCCTGCGCCAGCAGGTCCGGATAGTCCAGCGTGTAGTGCAGGCCTCTAGATTCCTTGCGCTCCATGGCCGAGAGAATCATCAACTCGGCCACCTGTGCCAGGTTGCGCAGTTCGATCAGATCCCGACTGACCTTGTAGTTGCTGTAGAACTCGTCGATTTCGTCGAGCAGCAGGCGCACGCGATGCTGGGCGCGCTGCAGGCGCTTGGTGGTCCGCACGATGCCGACGTAGTCCCACATGAAACGCCGCAGCTCGTCCCAGTTGTGGGCGATGATCACGTCTTCATCCGAGTCGGTGACCTGGCTGGCGTCCCAGGAGGGCAGCTCCGCAGGCATCTGCACCTGATCCAGATTGGCGACGATGTCGGCGGCCGCCGAGCGCGCATAGACGAAGCATTCGAGCAGGGAGTTGCTGGCCATGCGATTGGCCCCGTGCAGGCCGGTGAAGCTGGTTTCACCAATGGCATACAGTCCAGGCACATCGCTACGTCCAGCCTGATCGACGAGCACGCCGCCGCAGGTGTAGTGCGCCGCAGGTACCACGGGAATCGCCTGCCGGGTGATGTCGATACCGAACTCCAGGCAGCGCTGATGAACGGTCGGGAAGTGGCTTTTGACGAAGTCCGCGGGCTTGTGGCTGATGTCCAGGTAAACGCAGTCGACGCCCAGGCGCTTCATTTCATGGTCGATGGCGCGGGCGACGATATCTCGCGGTGCCAGCTCTTCGCGTGGGTCGAAGCGCGGCATGAAGCGCTCGCCATTGGGCAGGCGCAGCAGGGCGCCTTCGCCGCGCAGTGCCTCGGTGATCAGAAAGCTTTTGGCCTGGGGGTGATAGAGGCAGGTTGGGTGGAACTGGTTGAATTCTAGATTGCCGACCCGGCAGCCGGCGCGCCAAGCCATGGCGATGCCGTCACCGCAGGCGCCGTCCGGGTTGCTGGTGTAGAGGTAGACCTTGGCTGCGCCGCCCGTGGCAAGAATGACGAAACGCGCGTGATGGGTGTCCACTTCGCCGCTGCGTCTGTCCAGCACGTAAGCGCCCAGGCAGCGCTGGCCCTCGCGCCCGAGCTTGCGTTCGGTGATCAGGTCCACGGCGACGCGCTGCTCGAGCAGCTCGACATTGCTGCGCTGGCGGGTACGTTCGAGCAGGGTATTGAAGATCGCAGCGCCGGTTGCATCGGCCGCATGGATGATCCGTCGATGGCTATGGCCACCTTCGCGGGTCAGGTGGAACTCGAAACCGCCGTCCTCGCGATCGTGTTCATCGTCGCGGGTGAAGGGCACGCCCTGATCGATCAGCCACTGGATGGCCTCGCGGCTGTGCTCGACGGTGAAGCGCACGGCGTCTTCACGGCACAGGCCGCCGCCGGCATTCAAGGTGTCGTCTACATGCGAGTCGACCGTGTCGCTGCCGTCCAGCACCGCTGCCACGCCACCTTGCGCCCAGTACGTCGAGCCATTGGCCAGCTCACCCTTGCTCAGTACGGCGATGCTCAGGTGTTCGGGGAGCGTCAGGGCCAGGGTCAGGCCTGCGGCGCCGCTGCCGATGACCAGGACGTCGTGCTGGAAATGTTGGCTCATTATTCGAGTAATCCGCTGGGTGCCGCCCACTAGTATATAGAGGGGGGCAGCGGCACAATAGCCAGTCCGGTGGGTTGTCTCGAGCAGAAGGTGTATCGTTGCGAGCTGGCGATGTGCCTGCCAAGGTTGTCTGTCGTAAAGTGGTGCTGGAGCTTCATATGCTCCTCTATGGCCAGGATGAACTTTTTTAGTAGTCAAGGTTCTATAGCGGAGTCGCCCCGGAGAGGGATTATGTCTGGTGGCTCGAGCGAATGAAGGTCGCGTCAGCGGGGTTCGTTTCGACAGTCAGGCGATCTAAGACTATTCGCGCAGCAGGGACATAGCTCTGGTGCGCTGTTTCGTGCAAAACCAGAAAATGTTTTGCGGGAAGCTTGTTCGGAGGGGGAGAACTTTTGCACATGGCTCGAGTCTATTTTTGCAGATCGATCCTCTGGCAGACGCAGATCTCCTACGAGCTCAACGAGGAGTATTCATGCTAACCCAGGAAGAGGATCAGCAGCTGGTCGAGCGCGTTCAGCGCGGTGACAAGCGAGCGTTTGATCTGTTGGTGCTGAAGTACCAGCACAAGATTCTCGGGTTGATCGTGCGGTTCGTGCACGACACCCATGAAGCTCAGGATGTGGCGCAGGAAGCTTTTGTAAAAGCTTATCGGGCGCTGGGAAACTTTCGCGGTGACAGTGCGTTCTATACATGGCTGTACCGCATCGCCATCAACACGGCGAAGAATCATCTGGTGTCTCGCGGTCGGCGACCACCGGATAACGATGTAAGCGCAGAGGATGCAGAGTTCTACGACGGCGATCATGCCCTCAAGGACATCGAGTCTCCCGAGCGTGCGTTGTTGAGGGATGAAATCGAGGCAACCGTGCATCGGAGCATCCAGCAACTGCCAGAAGATTTACGAACGGCGCTAACGTTACGTGAATTTGATGGTCTGAGTTACGAAGACATTGCGAGCGTCATGCAATGTCCTGTTGGCACCGTGCGTTCGCGAATCTTTCGGGCGCGTGAAGCCATCGACAAGTCCCTGCAACCGCTGTTGCAGGAAGCCTGAGACAGCGGCGACAGCCAAGAGAGGAACCGCTATGAGTCGTGAAGCCCTGCAGGAATCGCTGTCCGCGGTGATGGATAACGAAGCGGATGAACTTGAACTTCGGCGTGTGCTCGGTGCGAGCGACGATGCCGAGTTGCGTGCTACCTGGTCGCGTTACCAGGTCGCCCGTGCCGTGATGCACAAAGATCTTCTTGTGCCACGTCTGGACATCGCCGCAGCCGTTTCCGCTGCCCTGGAAAACGATGTCACGCCAGTGATGCAGGAAGACAAGAAGGTCGTACGTGGCCCTTGGCGCAGCCTCGGTCGTGTAGCTGTTGCAGCTACCGTAACCGTAGCAGTGCTGGCCGGTGTACGCTTCTACAATCAGGACGATGTTGCAGGAGCCCAGCTGGCTCAGCAGCAGACTCAGCCATCCATAGCTCTGCCGCAGGCTCAAGGGCCGGCGATTCTGGCGGGTTTCAACACTTCGGATGAACAGCCGAGCGTGGAAACCGTCTCTGCAGAAGGCGAAGGCTGGCATGAGCAGCGTCTGCCCGAGTACCTGCGTCAGCATGCTCAGCAGTCCGCTCCTGGCGCTACCGAGAACGCACTGCCGTTCGCCCGGTCCGCGAGTGTAGAAGAGCGTTAAGAAGGACGCGCATGCGCTTCATTCCCGCTACTTCCCTGGTGCTCGGCAGCCTATTGGCAATCCCCGCCATAGCTGCCGACGCTCAGGACTGGTTGCAAAGGCTTAACAAGGCCGAAAGCAGCCAAAGCTTTCAGGGCACCTTCGTTTACGAACGCAACGGCACTCTCTCAACCCACAGCATCTGGCGTCAGGTCGAGCCGGGTGGAGGTGTGCGCGAGCGGCTGTTGCAGCTCGATGGTGCCCCTGAGGAAGTGCTTCGGGTCAATGGCCAGGCGCAGTGCGCCAGTGGCTCTTCATCCGCAGAGCTGGTCGATGACCAGGCCTGGCCGAGCCATGACCTGAACACCGAGCAACTGGGTGAGTGGTACGAGATGCGGGTGACGGGTGAATCACGTGTCGCGGGGCGTCCTGCGGTGGTTCTCGGGTTATTGCCGCGTGATCAGTACCGATATGGCGTGGAGCTGCATCTGGATCGTGAAACGGGTCTGCCCCTGAAGTCGTTGCTGGTCAGCGATAAGGGCGTGTTGCTCGAGCGCTTCCAGTTCACCCAGCTCGATACCGCGCAAGCGCAACCCGCCAAGGTGCTGCAGCCTTCAGCTGATTGCGCACCTGTACGCCTCGTCAAAGCCGACAAGAAGCGGCCAGAACTCTGGCGCTCCGACTGGGTTCCGCCTGGTTTCAGCCTCAGCGCTGTCACTCAACGTCGAAGCCCCGCCTCCACAGATAACGTCGACTGCCTGATCTACGATGACGGGCTGGCGCGTTTTTCCGTGTTCCTCGAACCTCTGCATGACGCCACGGTCGCCGATGCGCGTAGCCAATTGGGCCCAACCGTGGCCGTTTCGCGACGCCTGACAACTGATGATGGAGATGTCATGGTTACGGTCGTGGGAGAAATTCCGCTTGGAACGGCGGAGCGCGTCGCCATGTCGATGCGCGCTGACGATGTGCATGCAACTCCGTAAGGGTCGGTGATAACGATCTCGGACGATTTTGCCGCTGTATCGTCATGTTCTGTTTTACCGATGGCCCCCGCAGGGGGCTCGTTTGTTCTGGATGGGGAAGAATCTGTAATGTCGATGCCTAGCCTGAAAACCTATGCGGCCGCGCTTTTCGCGGTGTTCATGATGGGGCAGTCCATTGCTGCGCATGCGCAGTTGCCGGACTTCACGCCACTCGTCGAAGCCGCTTCGCCCGCCGTGGTCAATATCAGCACCCGGCAGAAAGTGCCGAACGCCGTTGCCAGCAGTGGCGGGTTGTCCGTTCCGGATCTGGAAGGTCTGCCGCCAATGTTTCGCGAGTTCTTCGAGCGCAGCATTCCCCAGCAGCCTCGTTCGCCCGGTGGCGGTGGTCGTCAGCGTGAGGCTCAGTCATTGGGCTCGGGTTTCATCATTTCCAAGGATGGCTACATCCTGACCAACAACCATGTGGTCGCCGATGCCGATGAAATCATCGTGCGTTTGTCCGACCGCAGTGAGCTGGAGGCCAAGCTGATCGGTACCGATCCGCGCAGCGACGTCGCTCTGCTCAAGGTGGAGGCCAACGACCTGCCTACCGTGAAGCTCGGCAACTCCGACAACCTCAAGGTCGGTGAGTGGGTGCTGGCCATCGGTTCTCCGTTCGGCTTCGATCATTCGGTGACCGCCGGTATCGTCAGTGCCAAGGGCCGCAGCCTGCCCAACGAGAGCTATGTGCCGTTCATCCAGACCGACGTGGCGATCAATCCCGGCAATTCGGGTGGCCCGCTGTTCAATCTGGATGGCGAGGTGGTGGGTATCAATTCGCAGATCTTTACCCGCTCCGGTGGTTTCATGGGGCTGTCCTTCGCCATTCCGATGAGCGTGGCGATGGATGTGGCCGACCAGCTGAAGGCCAGTGGCAAGGTCAGTCGCGGCTGGCTGGGGGTGGTCATCCAGGAAGTGAACAAGGATCTCGCCGAGTCCTTCGGTCTGGAGAAACCGGCCGGTGCGCTGGTCGCTCAGGTGCTTGAAGACGGCCCGGCCGCCAAGGGCGGTTTGCAGGTCGGGGATGTGATCCTCAGCCTGGACGGCAAGCCGATCATCATGTCTGCCGATCTGCCTCATCTGGTGGGTGCATTGAAGCCAGGCACCAAGGCCAATCTGGAGATCGTCCGCGAAGGTGCGCGCAAGACCCTGAAGCTGGCCGTCGGTACCATGCCCGCCGATGATGGCGATGACGCTACCGAAAGCGCTACCCCAGGCGTGGAGCGCAGCAGCAACCGCCTGGGCGTGAGCGTCGCCGAGCTGACCGAAGAGCAGAAGAAGGCTCTGGATCTGAAAGGCGGTGTGGTCATCCGCGAAGTGCAGGACGGTCCTGCAGCGCTGATCGGTCTGCGTCCTGGTGACGTGATCACGCACCTGAACAATCAGGCTATCGGGTCGGCGAAGAACTTCACCGAGGTGGCTCAGTCGCTGCCCAAGAACCGTTCGGTCTCCATGCGCGTGTTGCGCCAGGGCCGGGCCAGCTTCATCACCTTCAAGCTGGCCGAATAGGCCAGGCTGAGCAGCCGCTCTGGTTGATGATCAGGAAGGGGTGATGAAAATCGCCCCTTTTTCATGTCCGTGCGCGGCGATTTTTTGTTTCCGCGAGTGCTGCCGAGGCTAAATAGCGCCTTCATGCGCTTGTCCTGACGTGACGTAGGGGCAAGCACTCGGTTAAACTTCGCGGCTATTTTCGGCGGGCAGTCGCCTGCGGCCTTTTTCGAGTGTTGTCCTGTGAGTGACCTGAGTCATATCCGCAATTTTTCCATCATTGCCCACATTGACCACGGCAAGTCGACACTGGCTGACCGGTTCATCCAGATGTGCGGCGGTCTGACCGCGCGCGAGATGGAGGCTCAGGTTCTCGACTCCATGGACCTGGAGCGCGAGCGCGGCATCACCATCAAGGCCCACAGCGTCACCCTGTACTACAAGGCGCAGGACGGCATTACCTATCAGCTGAACTTCATCGATACGCCAGGGCACGTCGACTTCACCTATGAGGTGAGCCGCTCGCTGGCTGCCTGTGAAGGCGCGTTGCTGGTCGTCGATGCGGGTCAGGGTGTCGAGGCGCAGTCGGTCGCCAACTGCTACACCGCCATCGAGCAGGGGCTGGAAGTCATGCCCGTGCTGAACAAGATGGATCTGCCCCAGGCCGACCCGGATCGCGTCAAGGAAGAGATCGAGAAGATCATCGGTATCGACGCCACCGACGCCGTTGCCTGTAGCGCCAAGAGCGGCATGGGCGTCGACGAAGTGCTCGAGCGCCTGGTGCACACCATCCCGGCGCCGACCGGTGAGATCGACGCGCCGCTGCAAGCGCTGATCATCGACTCCTGGTTCGACAACTACCTGGGCGTCGTTTCCCTGGTGCGTGTACGTCACGGCCGGGTGAAGAAGGGCGACAAGATTCTGGTCAAGTCCACTGGCAAGGTGCACCTGGTCGACAGCGTGGGGGTGTTCAATCCCAAGCACACCGCGACCGCGGATCTCAAGGCCGGTGAAGTGGGCTTCATCATCGCCAGCATCAAGGACATTCACGGCGCACCGGTGGGCGATACCCTGACCCTCAGCTCGACGCCCGACGTCGAAGTGCTGGCGGGTTTCAAGCGTATCCAGCCACAGGTCTACGCCGGACTGTTCCCGGTCAGCTCAGATGACTTCGAGGACTTCCGCGATGCACTGCAGAAGCTGACTCTCAACGACTCGTCATTGCAGTACCTGCCGGAGAGCTCCGACGCCCTGGGCTTCGGCTTCCGTTGTGGCTTCCTCGGCATGCTGCACATGGAAATCATCCAGGAGCGCCTCGAACGCGAGTACGACCTGGACCTGATCACCACCGCACCGAGCGTTATTTTCGAGGTGGTGCTCAAGACCGGTGAAACGATTTACGTCGACAACCCGTCCAAGCTGCCGGATGTTTCCTCGGTGGAGGATTTCCGCGAGCCGATCGTTGCTGCGACCATTCTGGTACCGCAGGAACACCTGGGTAACGTCATCACCCTGTGTATCGAGAAGCGTGGCGTTCAGCGCGACATGCAGTTCCTCGGCACCCAGGTTCAGGTTCGCTACGACCTGCCGATGAACGAAGTGGTGCTCGATTTCTTCGATCGTCTGAAGTCCACCAGCCGTGGTTACGCCTCGCTGGATTACCATTTCGACCGCTACCAGTCGGCCAATCTGGTCAAACTGGACGTGTTGATCAACGGCGACAAGGTCGACGCCCTGGCGCTGATCGTGCACCGTGACAACGCCCACTACAAAGGGCGTCAGTTGACCGAGAAGATGAAAGAGCTGATCCCTCGGCAGATGTTCGACGTTGCCATCCAGGCCGCCATTGGCGGGCAGATCGTCGCGCGTACCACTGTCAAGGCATTGAGAAAGAACGTTCTGGCCAAGTGCTACGGCGGTGACGTGAGTCGTAAGCGCAAGCTGTTGGAAAAACAGAAGGCCGGTAAGAAGCGCATGAAGCAGGTCGGCAACGTGGAAATTCCGCAGGAAGCCTTCCTTGCTGTACTCAAGTTGGATAGTTAGGGCCTATGTCATTTAATTTTCCGCTGTTGCTGGTCATCGCCGTCGCCGTGTGCGGCGCTCTGGCTCTGTTCGATCTGGTCTTTCTGGCGCCCCGGCGTCGCGCGGCGATCGCCAGCTATCAGGGCAAGGTCGAGCAAGCCGACGAGGCAGTGGTCGAGAAACTCAACAAGGAGCCGTTGCTGGTCGAATACGGCAAGTCGTTCTTTCCGGTACTGGCCATCGTGCTGGTGCTGCGCTCCTTCTTGGTCGAGCCGTTTCAGATCCCGTCCGGCTCGATGATTCCGACCCTCGAGGTCGGCGATTTCATCCTGGTCAACAAGTTCGCCTACGGCATTCGCCTGCCGGTGCTGGACACCAAGGTGATCGAAGTGGGTGACCCGCAGCGCGGCGACGTCATGGTGTTCCGCTATCCGAGCGACCCCAACGTCAACTACATCAAGCGCGTGATCGGTCTACCGGGCGATCATGTGCGCTATAGCAGCGAGAAACGCCTGTTCGTCAATGGCAAGCCGGTCGCCGAGCAACTGATCGGCGAAGAGCCGGGCAGCCTGGGCAGCGCCACGCTGTACAGCGAGCATCTGGGTGAAGTGGAACACCGCATCCGCAAGGAAATGAGCCGCTACCGTGCCGAGCCAGGCAAGGAGTGGACGATTCCCGAGGGGCACTACTTCATGATGGGCGACAACCGCGACAACTCCAACGACAGCCGCTACTGGAACGACCCGAGCATTCCCAAGGATGTACTGGGCATGGTTCCGGATCGCAACATCGTCGGCAAGGCGTTCGCCATCTGGATGAGCTGGCCGGATCCGAAGTTCAAGAGTCTGCCGAACTTCTCCCGCGTTGGGCTCATTCACTGATCTGATGAAAATTTGCGGCGCCGTTCAATACGGCGCCGCCAGCTATCTATAGTCTTCTCATGCGCCTGACGCGCATGACTGGAACTATCTGGATATTGGGGAAGAACATGAAATTCGCACGCTCGCAGCAAGGTCTGTCGATTGTGAGTTGGCTGGTTGTGCTCGCTGTGGTGGCGTTTCTCGCCAGCACTGCGTTCAAGGTGGTTCCGCACTACCTCGACTACATGTCGATGGAAAAGATCATCACCTCGGTGGAAACCGACAAGTTGCAGGACGTCAGAACCGTGGGTGATTTCTATGCCCACGTCAGCCGCGGCATGACGGTCAACAGTATTCGTGACCTGAACCCGCAGGACGTCCTCAAGGTGACAATCGTCAACAATGAGTTTCTCGCCCACCTGAAGTATGAAAAACGCGAATCGCTGATCGAGAACATCGATCTGGTGGTTAATTTCGATAAAGAATTCCGTGTGCGAATGCCGTGAGTGTTTCGTTGACCCGCCTCGAGCGCCAGCTCGGGCATAGCTTCAAGGACCAGGATCTGATGATCCTGGCGCTGACCCACCGTAGTTTCGCCGGTCGCAATAACGAGCGTCTGGAGTTCCTCGGTGATGCAATCCTCAATTTCGTTGCCGGTGAAGCGCTCTACGAGCGTTTCCCCCAGGCCCGTGAAGGGCAGCTTTCGCGGCTGCGTGCGCGTCTGGTGAAGGGCGAGACCCTGGCCATACTGGCCCGTGGTTTCGACCTGGGCGAATACCTGCGTCTGGGCTCCGGTGAGCTGAAGAGTGGTGGCTTCCGCCGCGACTCCATCCTCGCCGACGCGCTCGAGGCCCTGATCGGTGCCATTTATCTGGATGCCGGCATGGACGTTGCCCGCGAGCGCGTACTGGCCTGGTTGACCAACGAGCTGGATGGCCTGACCCTGGTCGACACCAACAAGGACCCCAAGACGCGTCTGCAGGAATTCCTGCAGTCACGTGCCTGCGAGCTGCCGCGTTACGAGGTGGTCGACATTCAGGGCGAGCCCCATTGCCGGACATTCGTGGTCGAATGTCAGGTCAATCTACTCAATGACAAGACCCTGGGCCAAGGTGCCAGCCGCCGTATTGCCGAACAGGTAGCGGCGACGGCAGCGCTGATCGCTCTGGGTGTGGAGAACGGCAATGACTGATTCGCCTGTAACACGCTGTGGCTACGTCGCCATCGTCGGCCGGCCCAACGTGGGCAAGTCGACCTTGCTCAATCACATCCTCGGTCAGAAGCTGGCGATTACCTCGCGCAAGCCGCAGACCACTCGCCACAACATGCTCGGCATCAAGACCGAGGGTGACGTACAGGCCATCTACGTCGACACGCCCGGCCTGCACAAGAACAACGAGAAAGCGCTCAACCGCTACATGAACAAGAACGCCTCGTCGGCCCTCAAGGACGTCGACGTGGTGATCTTCGTGGTCGACCGCACGCGCTGGACCGATGAAGACCAGATGGTGCTCGAGCGCATCCAGTACGTCGAGGGCCCGGTGATCCTGGCGGTCAACAAGACCGACCGTCTGGACGACAAGGCCGATCTGATGCCGCACCTGAAGTGGCTGGCCGAGCAGTTGCCGAATGCCGAAATCGTGCCGGTATCCGCGCAGCAGGGGCACAACCTGGATTCCCTGGAAAAGCTCGTCGGTGATCGTCTGCCAGAAGGCGTGCACTTCTTTCCGGAAGACCAGATCACCGATCGCTCCGGGCGCTTCTTCGCTGCCGAGCTGGTACGCGAGAAGATCATGCGCCAGCTGGGCGCCGAGCTGCCTTACCAGATCACCGTGGAAATCGAAGAGTTCAAGCGCGAGGGACGGATCATGCACATCCATGCGCTGATCCTGGTCGAGCGTGACGGGCAGAAGAAAATCATCATTGGCGAGAAGGGCGAGCGCATCAAGCGCATCGGCCAGGAAGCACGCAAGGACATGGAGTCGATGTTCGACACCAAGGTCATGCTCAATCTCTGGGTCAAGGTCAAAAGCGGCTGGTCCGACGACGAGCGTGCGCTGCGTTCCCTGGGCTACGACAATATCTGACCCGGCATCCCGCCGCCTCGCGGCTGGCACCGACAGCGAGTGATTCAGCATGCTTGCGCTCAGCCAGCCCGCCTATGTCCTGCACAGCCGTGCGTACCGTGAAAGCAGTGCGCTGGTCGACTTCCTCACGCCCCAGGGGCGTTTGCGTGCCGTATTGCGCGGTGCGCGGGGCAAGGCCGGCAGTCTGGCCAGGCCGTTCATACCTCTGGAACTGGAAACCCGTGGCCGCGGTGAGCTGAAGAACGTCGGCCGTCTGGAGGCGGCGGGTATTCCCAATCTGCTCTCGGGGGATGCGCTGTTCAGCGGCCTGTATCTGAACGAACTGCTGATCCGCGTGCTGCCGGCCGAGGACCCCCATCCGATCATTTTCGAGCAGTACGCCCTGACCGTTCTGGCACTGGCCCAGGGGCGCGCGCTGGAGCCGCTGTTGCGCGCCTTCGAATGGCGCCTGCTGGACGAACTCGGCTATGGTTTCGCCCTCGACAGCGATATACAGGGCGATCCCGTGGTCGCCACCGGGCTGTATCGACTGCAATCCGACAGTGGTCTGCTGCCAATCGGCCATTGGCAGCCTGGCGCCTTCCTCGGCAGCGAGCTGCTGGCCATGGCCGAGGCGGACTGGACCGCACCGGGTGCGTTGGCGGCTGCCAAGCGCCTGATGCGCCAGGCGCTGGCCCCTCATCTGGGCGGTCGACCTCTGGTCAGCCGCGAATTGTTCATGACGCTCAAGGAGCCGACCCGTGACTGAAGCCAATCGTGTTTTGCTGGGCGTGAATATCGACCACGTCGCTACGCTGCGCCAGGCGCGCGGTACGCGCTATCCCGACCCCGTCAAGGCGGCGCTGGACGCCGAGGAGGCCGGTGCCGATGGCATCACCGTGCACTTGCGCGAGGATCGTCGGCACATTCAGGAGCGCGATGTGCGCCTGCTCAAGGACGTGTTGCAGACACGCATGAACTTCGAGATGGGCGTGACCGACTTCATGCTCGATTTCGCTGAAGAAATCCGTCCCGAGCACGTCTGTCTGGTGCCGGAAACCCGGCAGGAACTGACGACCGAAGGTGGTCTGGACGTGGCCGGCCAGGAGGCGCGAATCGCCGCAGCGGTGCAGCGCCTGGCTGCCGCTGGTAGTGAAGTTTCGCTGTTCATCGACGCCGATCCGCGGCAGATCGAGGCGAGCAAGCGCGTCGGCGCTCCGGCCATCGAGCTGCACACCGGGCGCTATGCCGATGCGCATGATCCGCAGCAGGCCGCTGCCGAGCTGCAGCGTATTCGTGAGGGTGTCGCGCTGGGCGTTTCGCTGGGGCTGGTCGTCAATGCCGGTCATGGTCTGCACTACCACAATGTCGAGCCGGTGGCGGCGATCCCAGGGATCAACGAACTGAACATCGGCCATGCTCTGGTCAGCCATGCCCTGTTCGTTGGCTTCAAGGATGCGGTGCGGGAAATGAAACAACTGATCGAGAGTGCCGCAGCACGCTAGTGGCGCGTTAGCGGCCTGCTCCGTAGGCCACTGCCACCTGTGCCGCCAGTGCTTCGGCAGCCGCGCCACGGTTGCTGCCGCGCAGCAGTTTGATGTGATAGTCGCCCAACGGTGGTAGCCCATGCTCCTGTTGAGAGAGGCGGCGCAGCGGGGGTTTGACCAGGCTGGCCGGGAAGGCTGCGATGGCCAGGTCGGCAAGCAGCGCCGCTTCCTGGCCAGCGCACTGCTCGCTGGAGTAGGCGATGCGGTAGCTGCGCCCCAGCCTGTCGAGGCCGTCCATGGCTGCACGTCGCCAGGCGCAGCCGCGGCTGGCGACGGCCAGGGGTAGAGGGTTGCGCTTGACCGCCAGCCCGCCATCACGGCCTGCCCACACCAGCGATTCGCTGCAGATGATCTCCCCTCGGGAGTCGTCGGCATCGCCGTTGCCGGTGTTCAGCAAGGTAAGGTCCAGCTCTCCGCCATCCAGACGCTCGATCAGCTCGCAGCTGCGACCTACCGATACATCGACCTGAACTGCGGGGTGGCTGAGGGCGAACTGCGATAGCAGGTCGGGGAGGGCGCCTACGCCGATGTCGAATGGCGTGCCGAAACGCACGGTGCCCGCCAGGTTCGGAACCAGAAAGTGCGATACCGCCTCCTCGTTGAGCTTGAGCAGACGCCGCGCGTAGCCGAGCAGAATCTCGCCATCCGCGGTCAGCCGCACGCGGCGGCTTTCGCGGAGAAACAGCGTGCGCCCGAGGGTTTCCTCCAGGCGCTTGATCTGCTGACTGACAGCCGCCGTGGTACGGAATACCTGGGCGGCGGTGCGGGTAAAGCTGCCGCTTTCGGCGATGCCGACGAACGTCTTCAGCACGTCGCTTTCCAGTAGTGGCAGTGCGGCGGGCAGGTCGGTGAGCAGCGTGTTGTTCATAAGGTCGTTAATATTTTCTTAATCGGTCATTAGGTATTACTCGTTTGTCTTAACGTTAGGCGCAACTCAATCTGTCAGCAAGCGGTCACCGATAACCGGCGACCTCAGGCTGTCGAGGAGAGTTGTCATGACGTCGAACGAACGGTATGTCGCCAATACCCAGCGCACCCGCCAGGCAAGGTCGTCGGGCCTTGTCGCCAATGAGCTGATCCAGTGGCTGGGCGACTGGTATTTCGCCTGGTGCTGGAGGCGCAAGATGCGCCGCCTGCTGAGGCTCGAAAGCGTCGGGCAGGTGCGCTTGGGGAGTGCCCAGGAGCGAGTCAGCGCAGGGGCGCAAATGCCCCTCGCGACGATCGCCGCGCGGCAGGCCGAGTGGCGCCGCAAGGGTGATGTGGCTGGCTGACGCTGCTGTCAGGGTTTGCGCGCGACCAGCACTGCGCGGCGCGGGGCCGGTAGACCTTCGATGGTGCGGCGATGGTCCAGCGGGTCGAGGAACTCGGGCAGCGACTGGTAGCGCATCCACTCGGTGCTGCGCTGTTCCTCGATCGAGGTGACGCTGACGTCCACGCAACGCACGTCGACGAAGCCGGCGCGGCGCAGCCACAGTTCCAGCGCCGGTACCGAGGGCAGGAACCATACGTTGCGCATCTGCGCGTAACGGTCTTCGGGAACCAGCACCTGATAAGCATCGCCTTCCACCACCAGCGTCTCCAGTACCAGTTCGCCACCCTTGAGCAGGCAATCCTTGAGTTCCAGCAGGTGATCGATGGGCGAGCGCCGGTGGTACAGCACGCCCATGGAGAACACGGTGTCGAAGCCCTGCAGCTTTGCTGGCAGTTCTTCGATGCCCAGGGGCAGATGCCAGGCTGGCATCTCTGGCAGGTAATTTTTCATGGCCAGGAACTGGCAGAGAAACAGCCAGTTGGGGTCGATGCCGACCACGCTCCGGGCGCCATCGCCGAGCATCCGCCACATGTAATAGCCATTGCCGCAGCCGACGTCGAGTACGCGTTTGCCGGTCAGGTCCAGATGCGGGGATACCCGCTGCCATTTCCAGTCGGAACGCCATTCGGTATCCACGTGCACGCCGAACAGGTGAAAGGGGCCCTTGCGCCAGGGGATCAGGCCGCGCAGGGCAGTATCCAGAGCTACACGAGTGGTCTCGTCGCGCGCACCGTCGAGCCTGAAATCCCCGCTCAGGTCGATTTGCCCGATGTCCAGTGCCGGCAGCGCTTCGACAGCGGCGTACCAACGCTGCAGGTCACCATGACCGATGGCCAGTTTGGCGTCGATCTGCCCCGGCAGGTCGGCGCTCCATTCCTGCAAGGGAGTGCCGGCGAGTTGTGCCTGCAGGGCATCGAGATCCATACGGCGCATCATGGCAAGGCCACCATGGAGGCGAAGTTCAGGCACTGGAACCAGGGCACCACCTTGCTGAAACCGGCTGCCAATAGCCGCTCGCGGTGTTGCTCGAGGCTGTCAGGCAGCATGACGTTTTCGATGGCGCTGCGCTTCTGGGCGATTTCCAGTTCGCTGTAACCATTGGCGCGTTTGAACGCGATATGCAGGTCGGTGAGCAGCGCATGTTGCTGGTCGTCTTCGAAGCGCAGCTTTTCCGACAGGATCAGTGCGCCGCCAGGCAGCAACGCCTGTCGGATACGGGCCAGTAGCGGCTGGCGCTGAGCCGGCTCGATGAACTGCAAGGTGAAGTTCAGCGCGACCAGTGAGGTCGCCTGGAAGTCCATGGCGAGAATATCGGCCTCCATGACCTCGACCGGCAGAAGCTCCTGAAACATCGAATCCTGAGCGTGCAGGTACTCGCGGCAGCGTTCGACCATGGCGCTGGAGTTGTCCACGGCGACCACCCGGCAGTCTTCCAGCTGAACGTGACGGCGCAGCGCCTGGGTCACGGCGCCCAGCGAGCTGCCCAGGTCGTAGAGCACGCTGTGCGGCTGGGCGAACTGACCGGCCAGCACGCCGATGTTCTCGACGATGGTCGGGTAACCGGGCACCGAGCGCTTGATCATGTCCGGGAACACACGGGCCACGTCTTCGTTGAAGACGAAGTCCGGCACCTGGTCCAGTGGCTGGGCGAAAAGTTGGTCGGGCTGTCTGGTCACGGTCGGTCTGCGCGGCGCTGGAAAGCCGCGCATTTTAGCCAAGTCCGGCGATTAGCCAAACCTTGTCGGCGGCATTCGTCGGATCGCTGCCGTAGGCGCGCGCTCGCCGGTGATCGACTACAGCACTGCGACGGCCATTTTCGTAGCCTGGGCATCGCGCCGCGCTCCCCAGGCTGCGGCTTCCTAGCGAACGCTAACCCGGCAGTCGAAGGTGTCGGCCGGTTCGGCGCTGGCATCCCAGGGCTGCACATAGGTCAGCAGCAGTTGTGCTTCACCGCTTTCGGTCGCCTGGAAACGCCAGGTGGAGTGACCGTCGCCGCCAACCAGGTCGGAGTTCTCAGCCGCGCTGTAGACTTCCGGGCCGAGGCTCTTGAGGACGCTGGCAGCATTCTTGCGGACCACCCAGCGATACCCGGTGGTGGGGTTGCTCGGCAGCGTGAGGATCATCTGCTGGCCGGCGTGCAGGTCGAGCGGGCATTGCCTCTGTTCCTGCACGGTAACGCTTCTGGACTGGCTCGCGCAGGCACTCAGCAAGGCGACTGCCGCAACGAGCGGCAGGCTGTGGGCAAAGGTCATCGGGGGCTCCGGTGGCTGGGAAACGCTCTTCAGCATAGCCGCTGCCGCGCGGCCTGTAACCCGTGCCGGCGAGCGAACAGGGTCAGTCGACGATGAACAGCCGCGCGCCGCTGCTCGTCGAGCTACGGTGCGCTTCCGCCTGATCGGCGACTTGATAGCTCATGCCAGCGGTCATCACGAAGCGGCGGCCATCCTCCAGCTCGGTGTGCAGCTCGCCCTCGAGGCACAGCAGGATATGGCCCTTGCTGCACCAGTGATCGGCCAGGTAACCGGGCGAGTAGTCGACCATACGCACCCGCAACGTGCCGAACTGGCGAGTTCGCCAGTGGGCCACGCCGGTTTCTCCGGGATGCTCGGTGGCGTCCACCTGGCTCCAGTCGGTAATGCCAAAAGGGATGTCGGCGATGTTCATGAGCGTTTCCTGGCGTGTACTGAATCGTGGCGCGGTTGTGGAGGCGATGACGTCAGTCCTGCTGGGCCTGGAGGAACAGGGCGAACAGCTCGGATTGCGACTTTATCCCCAGTTTGGCGTAGATGTGCTTGCGGTGCACCTTGACCGTTTCCGTCGAAATCGACAGCTTGCGGGCGATCTCCTTGCCCGAGCAGCCACTGAGCATCAGCCGGGCGACATCCAGCTCCCGCGCCGTCAGGGTGTTTTCCATCCAGTGCCCGGCGCTGCCCTGAGGTCGCGGGCGAGCCGGGCCGGGCGTGCTGTTGCCCAGCAAGTCCTGATCGAAGGCCAGGCGCTGGCGCATCAGGCCGCTTACCCAGGGTTGCACCAGGCCAAGCAGGGCGAGGTTCTCGGGGCTGAAACGGTGGCGCGCACCCAGCGACAGGCACAAGGTTCGGCCATCCTGCAGCGGAACGTTGAACTGCACTTCGTCGACCACCACGTTGAGGCGGAAATAGCGTTGGTAGTAGTCGGTTCGTTCGAAGCGTTCCGGTGCCACGTCAGCCAGGTGCAGCAGGCCGCCCACGGCGCGTTCGCGGCTGTCGATGTAGAACGGATCGAGCTGGTAGAGGCCCTTGAGGTAATCCAGGAACAGCGTATCGGGGCCACCGTCCAGCCCGGGGCACTCGGCGAGAACCTGGGGGCGTGCCTCGCTGAAGATCAGCACCACCCAGCTGTCGAACGCGACGTACTGCTCCAGCACGCGCACCAGCGCCGTCCAGAAGGCGGGGCGATCCAGCCCCTCGATGAGCTTGCCAACCGACTGGTGCCAGGCGATGTGCTGCAACGAAAGTCCCACTTCCTACCCCCAATGGGTTAACCCGCCCGCGTGATTACCGGCGCCGATCCTTGCCGCCATACTCGGGGTACGGCATTGGCAGTTCACCGACCTGCCAGGCAAGGAAATACCAGGCCGATTCTGACGCTTTTTATCGGCCCGGGACAAAACAACAGGATATCGAGATGAAGATCGAACTCGTACAAATGCGCGGCCGTGATGGCGACACCGTCTACAACCTGAGTCGCGCTCTACAGGCTATCGATGACAGCGCCGAGGGTACCGATCTGCTGGTTTTCTCGGAAACTCATCTGATGGGCTTTCCGACAGCGCTGAACATCGCCGAACTGGCCGAGCCAGTCGATGGCCCGACGATTCAGGCCGTGCAGCAGGCGGTTCGCGAGCGCAATGTCTCGGTGGCCATCGGCATGGCGGAAAACGATGCGGGGGTGTTCTACAACACCACGTTGCTGATCACCCCGGCGGGGATCGCCATGCGCTACCGCAAGACCCACCTGTGGTCCTCCGACCGTGGCATCTTCACGCCGGGTGACCGCTACGTGACGGTGCCCTGGCAGGGAATCCGGGTCGGCATTCTGATCTGTTTCGACATCGAGTTTCCGGAAAGCGCCCGGGCGCTGGCGCAGCTCGGCGTCGACCTGATCATCGTCACCAACGGCAACATGGACCCCTACGGTCCCACCCACCGCACGGCGATCATGGCGCGCGCCATGGAAAACCAGGCATTCGCGGTGATGGTCAATCGCGTAGGCAGCGGCGATGGCGATCTGGTCTTCGCTGGCGGCAGCAGTGTGGTCGATCCGTTCGGTCAGTTGCTGTGCGAGGCGGGTCGCGAAGAGTGCCGGCAGATCGTCGAGCTCGACTTCGATCAGCGGCAGGCTGCCTGCAGCGATTACCGCTACCTCGAGGAGCGGCGCCTGACGCTGCCTGGCGAGCGCATCGACTACCCGGACGGGCGCCGAGAACTGCTGATTCCACGTTAAGACGGAGGCCAACCTCCGCGTTGCCGCCGGGCCCTGCGCCCGGTGAGCGCTGCTGTGTTCGCCGACTTCGGCTCTGCCATAAAAATCATAATCTCGGAGTAGCAGTAATGGCCAATCTCAAACGTACCCTGTCACTGGGTTCGGTGGTGCTGTTCGGCATCGCCTACATGACCCCGATCATCGTGCTCGGTACCTTCGGCATTCTTGCCGACGTGACCAGTGGGCAAGTGCCCGCCGCCTACCTGGCCGCGACACTGGCCATGCTGTTCACCGCACTGAGCTACGCGAAAATGGCCGCGGCCTTTCCCGTGGCCGGCTCCGCCTACACCTACGTGCGCAAGTCGATCAACGCCAAGCTGGGCTTTCTCGCCGGCTGGGCGGTGCTGCTCGATTATCTGTTTCTGCCCATGGCCATCTGGCTGATCGGCGCAGCCTACCTGGGTTCGGCGTTTCCCGAGGTGCCGCAGGCCATCTGGGTGCTGGGCTTCATCGTGGTGACGTCACTGATCAACGTGGTGGGCCTGCAACTGGCCAAGACGGTCAACGGCCTGCTGATGGTGGTGCAGCTTCTGGTGCTGGTGGCCTTCGTTGCCCTGTGCGTGCATTACGTGGCGGGGGACGGCAGCAAACCGCTGTGGAGCCTGAAGCCGTTCTTCGACGGCAGTTTCAGCCTGCCGCTGGTGATGGGCGGCGCTGCCATTGCCTGTTATTCGTTTCTCGGCTTCGATGCGGTCAGCACGCTGACCGAGGAAACCCGCGATCCGCAGAAGACCATTCCCAGAGCGATTCTGCTGATTACCCTGTTCGGCGGGCTGATCTTCATCGTCACCTCCTACTTCGTGCAGCTCGCTCACCCTGGCGCCGTGTTCACCAGTACCGATTCCGCCGCCTATGAAATCGCCCGCAACATCGGCGGCGATCTGTTCGTGTCGATATTCCTGATCGGCCTGATCGTCGGCCAATTCACCTCGGGCCTGTCGGCTCAGGCCAGTGCCTCGCGTCTGCTGTTCGCCATGGGCCGTGACGGCGTGCTGCCCAAGCGCCTGTTCGGTACCCTGAGCAAACGCTTCGGAACGCCGCTGGGAAGCATCCTGCTGTGCGCGGTGGTGGCCTTGCTGGCGCTGAAACTGGACGTGACCACCTCGACCTCGTTCATCAACTTCGGTGCTTTCCTGGCGTTCTCGCTGGTCAACCTGTCGGTCATCTTTCACTACTGGATCGGCGGCGCCCGGCGCGGTGCCAGGGCGCTGCTGCAGTACCTGCTGTTTCCACTGCTCGGCATGTTCGCCACGCTGTGGCTGATGATCAGCCTGGATCACCTGGCGATCACCCTTGGCCTGTGCTGGCTGGCACTGGGCGTCGCCTACCTGGCCTGGCTGACCGCAGGCTTTCGGCGCCAGCCGCCGGAGATGCAGTTCGACGCTGCCTGAGTCATCACTGCCGAGCGACGCTCACCCCTTCGAGGTTGGCGAAGGAGGTGTCCTTGGCGGTGAGCAGGAAGTCACGCATGAAGGGGGCGTCGAGCATGTCCGTGCGGATGCCCGCGTAAAGCGTGGCGAACAGTCCCTTGTCGCCCAGGCGCTTGGCGGTCACGTAGCCACGCGAGCTGTACTCGTGCAGCGCCCAGTTGGGCAGGCCGCAGACGCCACGGCCGCTGGCCACCAGTTGCATCATCATCACCGTCAGTTCCGAGGTGCGCACCTGGGCGGGCTCGATATCGGCGGGCTCGAGAAAGCGGGTGAAGATATCCAGTCGATCCCGTTCCACCGGGTAGGTGATCAGGGTTTCCTTGATCAGGTCTTCGGGGCGGATGAAAGGCCGGTTGGCCAGTGCGTGCTGGTTGGCCACCGCCAGCATCGCCTCATAGGTGAACAGCGGCACGTAGGTGATGCCTGACAGCTCCAGCGGGTCGGAGGTCACTACCAGGTCGAGGTCGCCGCGGGCCAGGGCGGGCAGTGGCGCGAAGGAGAACCCCGAAGCCAGATCCAGCTCCACTTCGGGCCATGCATCGCGAAACTGATCGATGGTCGGCATCAGCCACTGGAAGCAGCTGTGGCATTCGATCGCCATGTGCAGACGACCCGCAGTGCCGCCGGCGAGCCGTGCCAGATCGCGTTCGGCACTGCGCAGCAGGGGCAGCACGTTATCGCACAGTTGCAGCAGGCGCAGGCCGGCGCTGGTGAACCGCACCGGTTTGGTCTTGCGTACGAAAAGCTGCATGCCCAGGCGCTCCTCCAGCTCCTTGAACTGGTGCGACAGTGCGGACTGCGTCAGGTGCAGGCGCTCGGCGGCCTCGACCAGGCTGTCGGTCTCGCGCAGCGCGTGGAGGGTTTTCAAATGGCGGATTTCGAGCATGGCAGGCCTGCGAGATATTCAACTGATCGCTTGGGAAGATGAGCGACTTTCATGAAGGCAGTGTCCCTCAGGGCTGGCTCGCTGTCGAGTCATTCATCGATCACCCCGCCTGGCGGATTTCATCAAACTGTCACCATTGTGTGGCAGCGCGCTTTCGCCAATCACTGCGACACTTCTCGGCTATCCGGTTTCTCGCTTATGGAATGAATGATGCGCGTCGTGGTTTTTCTGGCTGCCTTGCTATGCAGCCTGTCGTCCCTGGCGACTGAAGCATGCAAGGTCGGTTCGGACATCGAGCGCGTATCGCTGGGCGAGGTGAGCCTGGCTTACCAGAGCATCGGGCGCAGTGGCGACCCGGCGCTGCTGTTGGTCATGGGCCTGGGTGGGCAACTGATCCACTGGCCGGATGACGTGGTCGAGCAGTTGTGCGAACAAGGCTTTCGGGTCATTCGCTTCGACAACCGCGATGTGGGCCTGAGCCGCTGGAACGCCGAGGTGCCAACCGCCAACCTTGCCTATGAAGTGTTGCGCTATCGCCTCGGGCTCTCCGTCGGCGCGCCTTACGGACTGCGTGACATGGCTGGCGATGCGCTGGGCCTGATGGATGTGTTGGGCATTCGTCAGTTTCATCTGCTCGGCGCGAGCATGGGCGGCATGATCGCTCAGCATGTGGCCGATATGGCGCCGCAGCGGGTGCGCAGCCTGACCCTGGTGATGACCAGCTCCGGCGCCCAGGGATTGCCGGCGCCCAGCCCGGCACTGTTGCGGTTGTTGTCGCGACGCGATGCACCCAGTCGCGAGGCGGCGCTGGAACAGCAGGCCGATCTGCTGGCCGCGCTAGGCAGCCCGACAGTCGTGGATGATCGCGCGATGTTGTTGCACCAGGCCGAGGTCGCCTACGACCGTGCCTTCAATCCCGCCGGGGTGGAGCGGCAGTTGCTGGCGATTCTCGCCGAAAGCAGCCGAGTCGATCTGCTCAATCGGCTGCAGGTGCCGACTCTGGTGGTGCACGGCACCGCCGATCCACTGCTGCCGGTCATGCACGGTGTGCACGTGGCGGCGCATGTGCGCGGTAGCGAGCTGCGGCTGATCCCCGGGCTCGCTCACCGCTTTCAGGAGCGGTTCAAGGCGCCGTTGCTGGCGGCCGTACTGCCGCATCTGCAAGCTCACCGCCAAGATGTGCAACTGGTGCAGATGTAGCCACTGCCGCGGTATGCACTTCAGGGGTGATGTAGCGCTGCAGCCTGTTGCGCTGCGTCGCGGACAGGAACAGGCCGAGCTTGCTGCGACGCCAGAGAACGTCGTCCACTTCCGTGGCCCACTCGTGCTGGCGCAGGTAATCCACCTCGCGGGCATACAGGCCATGGCCGAAATCTTCGCCCATCTGCTCCAGGCTCTCGACCTTGTCGAGCAGTTGCCAGGTGCGGCTGCCATAGCTGGCGGCCCAGCGGCGGGCCAAGGCGGTATCCAGCCAGCCATGACGCGCACAGAGTGCGTCGACCAGGCTTTGCCGGCTCTGCATCTGCTCGCCACCGGGCAGCGGTGCCTCGGCGGTCCAGCGGGCACCCAGATTGGGAAAGAAGGGCGCCAGTTGCGCCAGTGCCGACTCCGCCAGCTTGCGGTAGGTGGTCAGCTTGCCGCCGAACACTGATAGCAGCGGCGGTTCGTCACCCTGGGCCGACAACGACAGCGTGTAGTCGCGGGTGATGGCCGAAGGTTCGTCCGACTCGTCATCGCAGAGCGGGCGTACACCAGCGTAGCTGTGCAGGATGTCTGCACGGCTGACCGACTTGCGGAAATGGGCGTTGACCACCTGCAGCAGGTAATCGGTTTCCTCGTCGCTGATGCTGACCGTGGCAGGATCGCCGGTGTATTCACGGTCGGTGGTGCCGATCAGGGTGAAGCGGTCGAGGTAGGGAATGGCGAACACGATACGGCGATCTTCGTTCTGCAGGATGTAGGCCTGCTCACCGTCGAAAAGCTTTGGCACGATGATGTGGCTGCCCTGGATCAGTCGGATGCCGTAGGGCGATTGCTGCTTAAGGTCGTCACGAATGAAGCGCGCTACCCACGGACCGGCCGCGTTGACCAGCGCCTTGGCACGAATCGAGAACAGGCTGCCATCGGCACGCTCCAAGTGGATATGCCACAACCCCTTGCTGCGTCGTGCGCTGACGCAGCGCGTGTGCGTGTGTACATGGGCGCCATGTTCCCGTGCCGCCATGGCGTTGAGCACCACCAGCCGGGCGTCGTCCACCCAGCAATCGGAATATTCGAAACCCTTGCTGATCTCCGCCTTGAGCGGGCTGCCTGCGCCGAAACTCACGCCACGGGAGCGCGGCAGGGCCTTGCGCTTGCCGAGGTTGTCGTACAGAAACAGCCCGGCACGGATCAGCCAGGCAGGGCGCAGGTGCGGGCGGTGGGGCAGGATGAAGCGCATCGGGCTGACGATGTGTGGCGCCTTGGCCAGCAGCACTTCGCGTTCGGCCAGCGCTTCACGCACCAGACGGAATTCATGGTGCTCGAGGTAGCGCAGCCCTCCATGAATCAGCTTGCTGCTCGCCGAGGACGTATGCCGGGCGAGGTCGTCTTTCTCGCAAAGGAACACGGACAGGCCACGACCGGCCGCATCACAGGCGATGCCAGTACCGTTGATGCCACCGCCGACAACGGCGATATCGTAGATCTCGGACAGCGGGCTGGTGGACAAGCTGGATGTTGGCATCGTCAGGCCTCGTGTTGCTTTGGTATTTGAATTCGAACATCTGTGTTCGCTTTCGAAAATATTAGCGCATGAATAGACACGTATCCAGTGAGATTCGATTGAAAAAACTCATCGTCATACCCTGGAATGAAAATACGTGAACATTTCTACAGATAGCCGTAGCGGCGGAAGGTTCGCTCTACGTTGCTATGAAAGGCTGAAAAGGCCGGGGCACGCGGGCGATGGAAGGTAGGCATTCCATCGGCCGGGCGTGGAGGAGGGAGGCGCGATATCGAATGCGGGTCAGACCACTTCGAGGCGGATCTTGTGCTGGTCGAGCAGTTGAACGAGGGCCGGCACCGGTTGCTGGTCGGTCACCAGGCAGTCGATCAGGCTGATAGGGCCGAGGCGGATCATGGCGTTGCGCCCGAACTTGCTCGAGTCGGCAGCGAGGATCACCTTGCGGGCATTGGCGATGATCGCCTGGGAGACCCGTACTTCCTGATAGTCGAAGTCCAGCAGGCTGCCGTCTTCATCGATGCCGCTGATGCCTACCAGGGCGAAGTCGACCTTGAACTGGTTGATGAAGTCGACACTCGCCTGGCCCACCAAACCACCATCACGACGCACGTTGCCGCCGGTGAGCAGCACGTCGAAATCATCCTTGGCGCTGAGCATCGAGGCCACGTTGAGGTTGTTGGTGATGATCTTCAGGTGATTGTGATTGAGCAGGGCGCGAGCAATGGATTCGGTGGTGGTACCGATGTTGATGAACAGCGAGGCGTGATCGGGAATCTGCGCAGCCACGGCTTCGCCGATGCGTTGTTTCTCATGGCGCATCTGGTCGGCGCGCATGGCGTAAGCGGTGTTCTCGACACTGGAGTCGTAGGCGGCGCCGCCGTGGTAGCGACGCAGCAGGTTGGCATCGGCCAATTGGTTGATGTCGCGGCGGATGGTTTGTGGCGTGACGACGAACAGGGTGGCCAGCTCCTCGATGCTGACATAGCCGCGTTCGCGGATCAGATCGAGGATTTGCTGCTGACGGGGAGGCAGATTCATGGGGGATCCTTCGGGCTGCCGTGCAGAATTAACCCATGATGCCGCACGAATCTGCTCTCTGCCAGTTGCAGCCGGGCGCGACCCCGGCTTAGCGCTTATTTGGCTTCTTCATGGGGCTGCCAGTCGCGGGTGCGGTCGACGGCTTTCTTCCAGCCTGCATAGAGCGCTTCCTTCTCGGCCTCGGCCAGCTGTGGCTCGAACTCTCGCTCGATCACCGCCTTGCCACGCAGTTCGTCCAGGCTGCTCCAGAAGCCTGATGCCAGGCCCGCCAGGTAGGCAGCGCCCAGGGCCGTGGTCTCGCGCATTTCCGGGCGCTCCACCTGGGTGCCGAGGATGTCGGCCTGGAACTGCATGAGGAAGTTGTTGGCCACCGCGCCGCCGTCTACTCGCAGGGACTTCAGGCGTTCCCCGGAATCCTGCTGCATGGCGTCGAGCACATCGCGCGTCTGGTAGGCGATGGACTCCAGAGCGGCGCGGATGATGTGGTCGACCCGCACGCCACGGGTGAGGCCGAACAGTGCGCCGCGCGCATAGGGATCCCAGTAAGGAGCGCCCAGGCCGGTGAACGCCGGCACCAGGTACACGCCATTGCTGTCCTTGACCTTGTTGGCGAAGTACTCGGTGTCATAGGCGTCATTGACGACCTTGAGCTCGTCGCGCAGCCACTGGATGGTGGAGCCGCCGTTGAAGATCGCGCCTTCGAGGGCATACGTCACTTCGCCGCGAGGGCCGCAGGCAATGGTGGTGAGCATGCCGTGCTGGGATTTGACCGCCTTGTCGCCGGTGTTCATCAGCAGGAAGCAGCCTGTGCCGTAGGTGTTCTTGGCCTGCCCGGGTTCGACGCACATCTGGCCGAACAGCGCCGCCTGCTGATCGCCCGCGATACCGGCGATGGCGATGCCGCTCTTGGTGTGGCCATAGATTTCCGAAGAGGACTTCACTTGCGGGAGCATTTCCCGTGGGATATCCAGCACCTCAAGCATCTTCGCATCCCACTCCAGGGTGTGGATGTTGAAGAGCATGGTGCGTGCGGCGTTGGTGTAGTCGGTGATGTGGACCTTGCCGCCGGTGAATTTCCAGATCAGCCAGCTATCGATGGTACCGAACAGCAGCTCGCCGTTGCGGGCGCGTTCGCGGCTGCCCTCGACATGGTCGAGAATCCACTTCAGTTTGGTGCCGGAGAAGTAGGGGTCGGTGACCAGGCCGGTGGTCTGCTGGATGTACTCTTCCAGGCCATCGCGCTTGAGCTGTTGGCAGATCTCGGTACTGCGACGGCATTGCCAAACCACGGCATTGTGGATAGGGCGGCCGGTATTCTTGTCCCAGACGACCGTGGTCTCACGCTGGTTGGTGATGCCGATCGCCGCTACCTGATCGTGATGAAGGCCTGCCTGGGCCAGCGCCTCGACCATCACCGCACTCTGCGTGGCGAAAATTTCCATGGGGTCGTGCTCGACCCAGCCGCTTTGCGGGTAGTGCTGGGTGAACTCGCGCTGGGCGATGCACACCACATTGGCGTCGCGGTCGAAAATGATCGCGCGGGAGCTGGTCGTACCCTGATCGAGGGCAATGATGTAGTTCTTGTTGGTGTCAGTCATGTCGATTGCCTTGGACGGATGAACGGAGAGTGAAATGCCGCACGCTCGGGTCGAGCAGAGTCATGCGGCGTCGAATTCAGGAAGCTTTGACGTCGCGATTTGCCGACTGTTCTACTTGCGGCTCAATCGCACTGGGCAGGTGCCGAGCGATCATGCCGCGATAAACCGCTGCGCCGATGCAGGCGCCAAGAATCGGCGCGAAGATCGGGACCAGGAAGTACGGAATATCACGGCCGCCGGTCAGCGATATCTCGCCCCAGCCGGTCAGGAAGGTCATCAGCTTGGGGCCGAAGTCGCGAGCCGGGTTCATCGCGAACCCGGTCAGCGGGCCCATGGCACTGCCGATCACGGCGATCAGCAGGCCGATCAGCAGCGGGGCCATCGGACCACGCGGCAGGCCGTTGTTGTCATCGGTCAGGGACATGATCACGCCCATGAGGATGGCGGTGATCACCACTTCGACCATGAACGCCTGGCCGGTGGACAGCACGGGATTGGGGAAGGTGGAGAATACCGAAGCCAGTTCCAGGCTGGCCTGGGAGCCACGGACCATCTGGTTGGCCTGTTCGAATTCCAGGAACAGACCACTGTAGAGGGTGTAGACCAGCAGGGCGCCACAGAAGGCACCGGCGATCTGGGCAAGGATGTAGAACGGCAGCTTGCCTTTCTCGAAGCCGGCGAACAGCCACAGCGCGATGCTCACGGCAGGGTTCAGGTGCGCACCGGAAACACCGGCGGTGAGGTAGATCGCCATGCTGACGCCTACGCCCCAGATGATGCTGATCTCCCAGAGCCCGAAGCTCGCGCCGGCGACTTTCAGGGCGGCGACGCAGCCGGTGCCGAAGAAGATGAGCAGTGCGGTGCCCAGGAACTCGGCCATGCATTGGCCCGAGAGCGATGGTTGTCGTAGAGCAGCTGTCATGATGAACCTCGATTTTTTGTTGTTGTATGGCGCCGCTGCAAAGCAGCTTGGCGAGGCCTCCAGAGCGTCGCCGTTTGCAAGGTCGCCATGGCTGATGTGAGTGACGGTTGTTGCTACCGCAAATGTTCGTAATCGAAAAAAATATATACGGAGAACACGTATTGTCAAAAAGTGAACGTTAGAAGCGGCTCATTTTTTCGATATCAATCGTGTGCATAGTTCAATAGGTCAGCGCGGCGCGCGATAGGTTCCCTCACCAGAGAAGATTCGATAGCGGCTTTTCAAGACTGAAGCAGAGCCTTTTGCCCAGCGGCAGCGCTAGAATCGCTGCAACCTGCATCGCTGCTACCTTTTGCCTGGAGCTGTCATGACCCCCGCACTGGATCTGCTGAAAAAGGTTCGCGCCGAACATCGAATCCACAGTTATGAACACGATCCGAAGGCCGCGTCCTACGGTCTGGAGGCCGCGGAGAAGCTTGGTCTCGATCCCGCACAGGTGTTCAAGACGCTGCTGGCCAGCAGTGAAAAGGGCGAATTGCTGGTAGCCGTGGTGCCGGTGGTCGGCACCCTGGACCTGAAGGCCCTGGCCCAGGCCGCCGGGGTGAAGAAGGTCGACATGGCGGCAGTCGATGCCGCGCAGCGGGCAACCGGGTATCTGGTCGGCGGCATCAGCCCGCTGGGGCAGAAGAAGCGTCTGCGAACCTTCATCGACAGCAGTGCCCTGAACTTCCCCAGCATCCATGTCAGTGCCGGGCGCCGAGGCCTCGAGGTCGAGCTGAGTGCCGAGGTACTGGCGCAGCACACCCAGGCGCAGTTTGCCGCTATCGGTCGTTAGCCCGGCTCAGTGCCATCGGTCAGCGGCCATGCGTGGGCGAGCATTGCGCGTCCCTGTATGATCGGAGGCAGTTTGCATGATGCCGCTGATGTACGGGCTGGATGCAGGGCACGGGGAGCAGCGGCGGTAGGTCGCGCTGCGGAAACGGGAGCAGGAGGCTTGGCGGGTGATGAAAGGGTTTCGGTGGGTGGCGGGCAGTTTGTTGACGGCTGCGCTGCTGGGCAGTGCCTGCGTCAGGGCCGAAACCCTGGTCATGGAGGCGGACGTATGGTGTCCGGTGAACTGTGCCGAGGGCGCCGAGCGGCCTGGCATCTTCGTCGAGCTGGCCAGGGAGATCTTCGCCGAGGCGGGCATCGACGTGCAGTACCGCGTCACCAATTGGGCGCGTGCGGTGCAGGATGTGCGCAGTGGCCGCGTCAATGCGCTGGTCGGAGCCGGTCGTCGCGATGCCCCGGACTTCATCTTCGGCGATACCGCCCCGGGTATTTCCCGTAACTGTTTCTATGCCCGAGCCGACAGCACCTGGCGCTACAGTGGCCTGGCGTCCCTTGCGCAGATCCGCCTCGGGGTGATCAATGGCTACAGCTACGGTGAGGCGCTGGACGACTACATCCGCCGCAATCAGAGGAACCTGGACCGTCTGCAGCAGGCTGCAGGCGAGCAGGCGCTGGCGCTGAATATTCGCAAAGTCGAGCTGGGCCGGGTCGATGCCACGCTGGAAAACACCTGGGTGATGTCCCTGTATCTCGATCAGCACAAGAATGCCGACAATCTCATCGAGGTCGGTTGCCGGATGCCCGACGTACCTATCTATATCGCCTTTTCCCCGGTGCTGCCCTCCAGCACCCGCTACCGAGACATCTTCGATCACGGCGTACGCCGCTACCGCCAGGACGGCCGCCTGGATGCCCTGCTCAAACGTTACGGGATTCACTCGGAGCGTTGAGCGCTCACTGTTGCGGCGCTTTGGCGTCTCGCTGTATCGCAGCGCCCGGTAAGGACGCGGGCATGCTGACCTTTTTCATTCGCTCACAGGAAATAACCCATGCCCCTCGAGTTTCATCAGGTCGATGCGTTCAGCGATAAGCCTTTCGCTGGCAATCCTGCAGTGGTCTATCGCCTGGACGGGTGGCTCGACGACTCACTGATGCAGCAGATCGCTGCCGAGCACAACCTGGCTGAAACCGCGTTCGTGGTGAAGGAGGGCGCTGCCTGGCGTATCCGCTGGTTCACGCCGACCACCGAGGCGGCCCTGTGCGGCCACGCGACGCTGGCCAGCGCCCACGTGCTGTTCGAGTGCTACGACGAACCGGCCGAGCGCATCGAGTTCCTCTATGCCGGTGGCGAGCTGGCCGTGAGCCGGGAAAAGGATCGTCTGGTGCTCGATTTTCCCTGCCATCGGCCAGTACCGATCGCCGTACCCGAGGGCTTGGCCGAGATGCTTGGGCAGGTACCGCTCGCCGTGCTGGACGCTCCGCAACTGTTGGTGCTGCTCGACTCGGAAGCCGCGGTGCGCGCTTGCCGCCCGGATCTGCGCGCATTGGGCAACCTGCCCTGGGATGCCGTGATCATCAGCGCGGCCGGGGAAACGGTGGATTTCGTGTCACGCAACTTCGCACCGGCAGTGGGAATCGACGAGGATCCGGTGACCGGCTCTGCCCATTGCATCCTCACCCCTTACTGGGCACAGAAACTGGGCAAGCGTGAACTGACTGCCTATCAGGGCGGCGAGCGCGGTGGTTTTCTCTGGTGCTGTCTGGATGGGGAGCGGGTGAAGATCGCCGGCCATGCCCATCTGGTGAGCAGCGGCCGACTGCATTTCGACGGTTAGCCCAGCAAGGAAGGCGCCGCCACGCTACCTGCGGCGGCGAACGCCACCAGATGATCCGCCGCGATGCGAATCCCCACCTGCTCGCCGGGCTGGTGATCGGCATGGCTGGGGAACAGGGCTTCGAGCTGGCTACCGGTTGGCAACTGCAGGCGGTATAGCGTCGCCGCACCGAGGAAACTCTTGCCGACGACCAGTGCCTTGCGGGAGCTTGCCGGGTCATGGACGATATCGTCAGGGCGCAGCAGCACGTCCACGGCACTGCCGAGTGGCCATGCATAGGCACGATTGCCGCGGATGGTGCCCAGTTCGGTCTGTACCTCATCCGGCGCCAGCAACTGGCCGCGAATGAAGTAACCCTGACCGATGAAGCTGGCGACGAACGGGGTCTGCGGTTCGTGGTAGAGATTGAACGGCGTGTCCCACTGCTCCAGATGCCCAGCTT
Source organism: Pseudomonas flavescens (assembly GCF_013408425.1). Taxonomy (NCBI): domain Bacteria; kingdom Pseudomonadati; phylum Pseudomonadota; class Gammaproteobacteria; order Pseudomonadales; family Pseudomonadaceae; genus Phytopseudomonas; species Phytopseudomonas flavescens. Next base: position 393,988 of record NZ_JACBYV010000001.1, read on the forward strand.
TGAACACCCCGACCTGATCACTGACGGCGAAGGCTTCTTCCTGATCGTGCGTCACCAGAATCGCGCTGGTACCGCGGGTCTTGAGGATGTCGCGCACTTCATGGCTGAGGCGCCGGCGCAACTCGCCATCGAGGTTCGAGAACGGCTCGTCGAGCAGCAGCAGTTGCGGGTTGGTGGCGAGTGCTCGAGCCAGTGCCACGCGCTGTTGCTGCCCCCCGGACAGCTCATGGGGGTGACGCTTGCCCAGATGATCGAGCTTCACCAGCTCCAGCAACTCACGGGTGATCTGCTCGCAGTCGGGCTGCTTGCGGATGCCGAAGGCAACGTTCTGCGCCACGCTCAGGTGCGGAAACAGGGCGTAGTCCTGAAACACCATGCCGATGCGACGCTTTTCCGGTGCGAGGGTGAAGCCTGGGCTGGAGATCACTTCGCCAGTCAGGCGGATTTCACCTTCGAGCACCGGTTCGAAACCGGCAATGGCCCGCAGGGTGGTGGTCTTGCCGCAGCCGGACGGGCCGAGCAGGCAGCCGATATCACCCGGGTTCAGGTGCAGGTTGAGATTCTGCACGATGCGCTGCTCACCGTAGCCGCAACCCAGGTTACGCAGGCTCAACAGCATGGGCTGGCTCATGCGTGGTGGTACGCCGGCTCGACCAGGAATTCGAGCAGTGCCTTCTGCGCGTGCAGGCGGTTTTCTGCCTGATCCCAGGCGGCCGAGCGGGGGTCGTCGAGCAGGTCCTCACTGATTTCCTCGCCACGGTGGGCGGGCAGGCAGTGCAGGAACAGCACGTTCTCGTCGGCAGCGTCGAGCAGGGCACGGTTCACCTGATAGGGCGCGAACAGCTTGTGGCGCTCGGCGATTTCCTCTTCCTGGCCCATGGAGGCCCAGACGTCGGTGCTCACCAGGTGAACGCCGGCCACGGCCTCACGCGGGTCGCGGAAGATCTTCACGCGCTCGCCGGCTTCGGCCAACAGTGCGGCGTCAGGCTCGTACCCTTGCGGGCAGGCGACGTGCAGGTTGAAGTCGAACTGGATGGCCGCTTCTATATAGGAGTTGCACATGTTGTTGCCGTCGCCGATCCAGGCTGCGGTCTTGCCGACGATGCTGCCGCGCTGCTCATGGAAGGTCTGCATGTCGGCCAGCAGCTGACACGGGTGCAGATCGTCCGACAGGCCGTTGATCACCGGTACCCGGGAGTTGGCGGCGAACTCGGTCAGGGTGCTGTGGGCGAAGGTTCGGATCATCACCGCATCGAGCATGCGCGACATGACGATGGCCGAGTCGCTGATCGGTTCGCCACGGCCCAGTTGGGTATCGCGGGGCGACAGGAAGATGGCCTGGCCGCCGAGCTGGATCATGCCGGCTTCGAAAGACAGGCGGGTACGGGTAGAGGCTTTCTCGAAGATCATGCCCAGTACGCGATTCTTCAGCGGTTCGAACAGCACGCCGCTGTTGCGCAAGCCTTTCAGCTCCATGCCGCGTCGGATCAGGCCCACCAGTTCATCCGGTGTGCAGTCCTTCAGCGAGAGAAAGTGTCTTGCGCTCATCGTTAACTACCTTTTGACAACAGGGCGCAGGTTCGTTTTTTCACGGAAAAACGGGAGAACCTGCGGCTGGGGGCCGCACAGTGCGACGAAACGGGGAAGCCGCCGATCTTATAAGTAAATGACGCCTACGCGCAAATCCGCCCAGATTGCCAAGTGTAACGCCCTGAAAGGCTGGCCAGAGCCGCCGGATGCATGGCCCTGATGGTCGGGGATTCACGACGAATAGGCAGCTGGTGTGCTGACCCCGAGGCGCCCATGATGATCGCCTGAACAAGAAGACGAGGCTGGCCATGACCACGACCCTCCACCACCGTGCGTGCCATTTGTGCGAGGCCATCTGCGGCCTGACCCTGGAAGTCGAGCGCGGCGCCGACGGTGAGCCGCAGATACGTTCCATCAAGGGGGATCGTGATGATCCGTTCAGCCGCGGCCATATTTGCCCCAAGGCCGTTGCGCTGCAGGACATCCAGAACGATCCCGATCGCCTGCGCCAGCCGATGCGGCGTATCGGCGATCGCTGGGAGGCGATCGGCTGGGACGAAGCCTTCACCCTGGCGGCAGAGCGTCTGGCTGCGGTGCAGGCTGCATACGGGCAGAGTGCGGTAGCCGTCTATCAGGGCAACCCCAGCGTGCATAATTACGGGCTGATGACCCACAGCAATTACTTTCTCGGCCTGCTCAAGACCCGCAATCGTTATTCCGCCACGTCGGTGGACCAACTGCCGCATCACCTGACCAGCCACCTGATGTACGGCCATGGTTTTCTGATCCCCGTGCCGGATATCGACCACACCGATTTCATGCTGATCCTCGGCGGCAACCCGCTGGCCTCCAATGGCAGCATCATGACCGTCCCCGACGTGGAGAAGCGCCTGAAGGCGATCCAGGCGCGTGGCGGCCGACTGGTAGTGGTCGATCCGCGACGCAGCGAGACCGCTGCCATCGCCGATCAACATCTGTTCGTTCGCCCCGGGCAGGATGCCGCGTTGCTGCTGGCGATGCTCAGCACCCTGTTCGAGGAACGGCTGTGTCGAGCCAGTCACTTGCAGGTTGCCGGCCTCGATGACGTGGAGCGGACCGTGCTGCCCTTCACCGCCGAGTTGATGGCGGCGCGGTGTGGTATTCCGGCTTCGGCCATACGCCAGTTGGCACGGGATTTCGCGGCAGCGGATAGGGCGGTGTGCTATGGCCGCATGGGCGTATCCACCCAGGCATTCGGCACGCTGTGTCAGTGGCTGGTGCAGGTGATCAATCTGGTGACCGGCAACCTCGACCGGGTGGGTGGGGTGCTGTGCACCGAGCCGGCGGTCGATCTGGTCGGTGCGACGTCCGGCGGGCATTTCGATCGCTGGCAAAGCAGGGTTTCCGGTTTGCCCGAGTATGGCGGCGAGTTGCCGGTCAGTGCTCTGGCCGAGGAAATGCTCACTGCCGGGGACGGCCAGGTGCGCGCACTGATTACCGTCGCAGGCAATCCGGTGCTATCGACGCCCAATGGGCGGCAGCTGGAGCAGGGGCTCGAAGGCCTGGACTTCATGCTCAGCGTGGATCTTTACATCAACGAAACCACCCGCCATGCCGACCTGATCCTGCCATCCACCGCGCCGCTGGAGCACGACCATTACGACACCACCTTCAATCTGTTCGCGGTGCGCAACGTCACCCGTTTCAATGAGGCGGTGCTGCCGAAGCCGGAAGGCGCGCTGGACGACTGGGAGATGTTCGTCGGCCTGGCCAAGGCCTTCGCCGCGCAGACCGGCGTCGCGCTGAAACCCACGCAGACACCTCAGCAGATGATCGACCTGGGGCTGCGTTTCGGCGCCTATGGTGACCAGTCGCCACTCAAGCTTTCGCTGCAGACCTTGCGGCAACACCCCCATGGCCTGGATATCGGCCCGCTTGGCCCGAACCTGGCAGCACGTCTGAAAACAACGGATGGCCGTGTCCAGGCCGCACCGGCGCTGTTGCTCGGCGATGTACAGCGTTTCGCCATGCAAGCGGCAGTCGATCCCGGGCAGTTGCTGCTGATCGGCCGCCGGCATGTGCGCAGCAACAACTCATGGATGCACAACTATCACCGACTGGTGAAGGGCAAGCCGCGTCACCAATTGTTGATGAGCGTCCAGGACATGCAGCAGCGCGGGCTCAGCGATGGCCAGCGTGTCAGCGTCAGCTCGCGGGTCGGCGTGGTCGAGGTCGAAGTGCTCGGCAGTGAAGAGATGATGCCGGGCGTGGTCAGCTTGCCGCATGGCTGGGGGCATGGGCGGCCCGGTGTGCAGATGAGCATCGCCAGCGCCACGCCGGGTGCCAGCGCCAATGACCTGACCGATGAACGTCAGCTTGATCGGCTGTCGGGCAACGCGGTACTCAATGGGGTTCCGGTGCAGGTGGTCGCGGCCTGAGAGCTACCTGGTTCGCGTATGCAGCATGGCCGAGCATTGCGCTCGGCTTTTGGTTACAATGCGTGCACCGTATCGACCCGTGAGTCGGATAGTCCAGTTCTGAGGTGCCCCCATGGAAATCATCGAAACGATCAAAGAGCAGATCGCCAGCAACACCGTTCTGCTGTACATGAAAGGCGCTCCGAACGCGCCACAGTGCGGCTTCTCTGCCCGCGCTGCGCAGGCTCTGATGGGCTGCGGCGAAAAATTCGCCTACGTCGACATCCTGCAGAACCCGGAAATTCGCACCAATCTGCCGAAGTACGCCAACTGGCCGACCTTCCCGCAGCTGTGGGTCGGTGGTGAACTGGTCGGCGGCAGCGACATCATCAGCGAGATGTACGAAAAGGGTGAGCTGCAGACCCTGATCAAGGATGCCGTGCAGAAAGCCGGCGCCTGATCGTCTGACGATCCCGAAATCCGCAGCCAGCGATGGCTGCGGATTTTTTTTACCTGCATGAAGGTCACGCGGCAGGCCGTGGCTTAACCAGCGTTCGATTTGGTGGGCTAAAGCCCACCCTACCGCTCGCGCGCGCACTTGGCGTCCTCACCGCAGGACTGGGGTAGGGTGGGCTTCAGCCCACCAACGGGATCGAGCTGCCCGCCTGCGGCCTGACGATAGCGGCGGATTTTTTGCCTGCACGAAGGTCAGGCGGCAGGCGGTGGCTTAACCAGGGTTCGATTTGGTGGGCTAAAGCCCACCCTACCGCTCGCGCGCGCTTGGCGCCCTCGCCGCAGGACTGGGGTAGGGTGGGCTTCAGCCCACCAACGGGATCGAGCTGCCCGCCTGCGGCCTGACGATAGCGGCGGATTTTTTGCCTGCACGAAGGTCAGGCGGCAGGCCGTGGGGTAACCAGCGTTCGATCTGGTGGGCTAAAGCCCACCCTACCGCTCGCGCGCGCTTGGCGTCCTCACCGCAGGACTGGGGTAGGGTGGGCTTCAGCCCACCAATCGGATCGAGCTGCCCGCCTGCGGCCTGACGATAGCGGCGGATTTTTTGCCTGCACGAAGGTCACGCGGCAGGCGGTGGCTTAACCAGCGTTCGATTTGGTGGGCTAAAGCCCACCCTACCGCTCGCGCGCGCTTGGTGTCCTCACCACAGGACTGGGGTAGGGTGGGCTTCAGCCCACCAGCCGGATCGAGCTGCCCGCCTACGGCAGGGTGACATCCAGCACGCGAATGCAGCCGGGTTGTGGGTAGTGCCAATGGACCTCGACATCCCACAGGCGCACGCCGTAGCGGCGCTCCGGCTGGGGTTGCTGGTAGGCGGGGCGCGGGTCCTGCGCCAGGCACTGTTCGATCAGCTCGACCAATGGCTCGTCGAGGCGCAGGCCGTGTTCGTGGGCCTGGGCCAATGCGCTGTCCTGCCATTGCACCTCGATCCGCACGGGAGCGTGCGCAGCGATATGGTTGTGGGCATCGGGCACGCAGTCGGCATAGGGCACGTAGGGTTTGACGTCGAGCACCGGGGTGCCGTCGAGCAGGTCGATGCCCGACAACCACAGGCGTCCGCTCTCGACCCGATCCAGGCGCACCACCGATTGACCGATCCCGTTGGGGCGATGGGTCGCTCGGGTCGCGAACACGCCGATTGCACGGTTGCCGCCCAAACGCGGAGGGCGCACCTTGAGCCTGGGCTTGTCTTCCAGCGCCTGGTGGAAGAGAAACAGCAGCCAGACATGGCTGACCTGCTCCAGGCCCTGCACTGCATCGCCCTGATCGAACGGTGGGCACAGCTCGAGCACGCCGCGTGCAGCGGGTGCCAGCTGTGGCTGGCGCGGTATGGCGAACTTCTCCTTGAAGCAGGAGCGCACATGACCGATGGGCGAAACCTGGTAGCTCATGGGCTGTCAGTCACGCAGGCGCTGGGTCAGGCCCTTGAGAAAGTTGCGCAGGAACTGATCGCCACAGACGCGATAGTTACTGGTGCCCTGCTTGCGGAACAGCGCGCTCATTTCCGGTTTCGATACGGGGAAATCGACGCTGCGCATGATGGCATGCACGTCGTCTTCCTTGAGCTCGAAAGCCACGCGAAGCTTCTTCAGCACCTGATTGTTGCTGACTGGCAGCTCCAGAGCCGGAGCCGGGCGGCTGTCATCCTTGCCACGTTTGAAGTACACCAGGCCATCGAGAGCATGGGCCAGCAGATCGTCGCTGCAATCCTTATAGCCCGGCTCGTCATCCTTCTTCAGTACCGCCGCGATTTCTTCAGCGGTTACCGTTTTGCCACCCAACTGAACGATCTCGGCCAGTTGTGCATCGCTGACGTCGAGCATGTAGCGCAGGCTGCGCAGCACATCATTATTGAGCATGAAGATTCCTGATTGGAGAGGCCCGCGCCAGATGGCGAGGCCGGAAAATAGTAGTTGGGAGCCGATTGCGACGCCGCGCTAGCTGGCGTCGACAGGTCCCTAGAAACGTTCTTTGGCGCCCAGATAGCGCCACTGCCCCGGTTGCACCTTGGACATCGGTACCGCGCCGATGCGGATGCGCTTCATGCCCAGTACCTTGAGGCCAACGCTGTTGCACATGAACACCAACTGACCCGGCAGTGGGTTCTTCAGGGCGAAACGCAGGCGGGTCTCGTTTTGCCAGCTGACCTTGCAGGGCGCCAGCGGCGTGCCGTTGAACACCAGGCCGTGATTGAGTCGCTTGAGGTCTCGATCCGACAATTCACCGCTGACCTCGACCACGTATTCCTGCTCCAGCTTGCTCAGGTCGTCCTTGAGCTTGCGCTCGATACGCCAGTCCTGAGTCAGCACATGCAGACCGTCGGCGCCCGCTTGCAGGGGGATACAGGGCGTCAGGTTGGTGAAGTGACCCTTCAGCGTGCGCTGCTCGGAGCGGTCTTCCGGCCAGCGGCTGTACGGGCCGATTTCTTCGGCTGCACGTTCGGGAAAGCGCCCGCTGGGGATGTGCAGCAGCAGGGTCACCGGTACCAGAGGTTCAGCGACGGCATCCGGGAGCAGCGCCACCGCTTCGTCGGTCACCTTGCGCTGAGGTTCGTCGACCACTTCGCCGTCGACCGTGACCCAGCCGCCTTCGATATACAGTTCGGCCTCGCGGCGCGAGCAGCCGGTCAGTTCGATCAGGCGCTTGGAGAGGCGTAAGGGTTCGGTCATGGCAGGACATCGTCAGCGAGTAGATGCCCATTGTACCGCCGTGAGGCGTGTCATGCGCGTGGCATGAACAAAGCCGGGCAGGGCGCCCGGCTCGCAGGTTCTGCCAATCAGAAAATCAGCGAGAAAATGCCGATCACGACCAGCAGGCCGATAAGGAAGATGATACCGATGGTGCTGCCGAGGAACTTCAGCATGGGGGCTACTCCTGTTTTCGTCCGTTCAGTATTGGGACTGGAGTGCCGCCGGCATCGTTCAGGGTAAATCTGCCCGGCGGCCATTGCGGCCGCAGGGCATCGGCAAGACACAGGGTGTCGTAAACGTGGATCGTTTCCGAAAGCCTGTTAGCCGCCCAGGTAGGCGTCACGCACCTTCGGATCGTTCAACAGATCATGACCACTGCCTTGCATGACGATCCGGCCGTTTTCCAGTACGTAGCCACGGTCGGCCAGCTTGAGCGCCTGGTTGGCGTTCTGCTCGACCAGGAACACGGTCACACCGTCCTTGCGCAGCTGTTCGATGATGTCGAAGATCTGCTGGATGATGATCGGTGCCAGGCCCAGAGATGGCTCGTCGAGCAGCAGCAGCTTGGGCTTGCTCATCAGCGCACGGCCGATGGCGAGCATCTGCTGTTCGCCACCGGACATGGTGCCGGCGCGCTGTACAAGGCGTTCCTTGAGGCGCGGGAACAGGTGCAGCACTTTGTCCAGTTGCTCCTGATTGTCCGCCTTGCTGCCGAAGAAGCCGCCCATGGCGAGGTTCTCCTCGACGGTCAGGCGCGCGAACACGCGGCGGCCTTCCGGCACCACGGCGATGCTCTTGCGCATGATCAGCGGGGTTTCCATGCCGACCAGTTCTTCACCCTGATAACGGATGCTGCCGCTGGTGGCCTGGGGAGTACCGCAAAGGGTCATCAGCAGGGTGGATTTGCCGGCGCCGTTGGCACCGATCAGGGTCACGATCTCACCCTGACGCACTTCCACGCTGACCCCGTGCAGCGCCTGGATCTTGCCGTAGAAGGTGGAAACGTTGTCGAAATACAGCATTTACGCTTCCCCCAGGTAGGCTTTGATCACGTCCGGATTGTCGCGGATCTGCTCCGGCGTGCCGTCGGCCAGGGGCGTGCCCTGGTTGATCACGAAGATATGGTCGGAAATGCTCATGACCAGCTTCATGTCGTGTTCGATCAGCAGCACGGTCACGTTGTGCTCGTCACGTAGCACGCCGATCAGCGCTTTCAGGTCGTCGGTTTCCCGTGGGTTGAGGCCCGCAGCCGGCTCGTCGAGCATGAGGATGCTCGGCCGGGTCATCATGCAGCGGGCGATCTCCAGGCGGCGCTGCTGGCCGTAGGCCAGGGTACCGGCGGTGCGGTTGGCGAATTCGGTCAGGTTGACCTGTTCCAGCCAATGCGCCGCGTAATCCATGGCCTCGCGCTCACTGCGGCGAAACGCCGGGGTCTTGAACAGCCCGGACAGGAAGTTGGTGTTGATGTGGCGGTGTTGGGCGACCAGCAGGTTTTCCACCGCGGTCATTTCCTTGAACAGGCGAACGTTCTGGAAGGTACGCACCACACCCTTGCGAGCGATCTTGTGGCCCGGCAGGCCTTCGATCTGTTCGCCGTTGAGGCGGATGCTGCCCGAGGTCGGTTTGTAGAAACCGGTCAGGCAGTTGAACACCGTGGTCTTGCCGGCACCGTTCGGGCCGATCATCGACACAACCTGTTTTTCATTGACCGAGAGGCTGACCCCGTTGACGGCCAGCAGGCCGCCAAAACGCATGGACAGGCCGCTCACTTCTAGAATCGGGCGGCTCATCGTTGTTTCAACTCCAGGTGTGGGCGCTGCATGGGCATGAGGCCCTGCGGACGCCAGATCATCATCACGATCATGGTCAGACCGAATATCAGCATGCGGTACTCGTTGAAGTCGCGCATCTCCTGCAACAGGGTCATCACGATGGCCGCGAATATGATGCCGAGCTGCGAGCCCATACCACCCAGCACGACGATGGCGAGGATCATCGCCGACTCGATGAAGGTGAACGACTCCGGCGTCACCAGCCCCTGGCGGGCGGCGAAGAAGCTGCCGGCGAAACCGGCGAAGCTGGCGCCGATGGTGAAGGCCGAGAGCTTGACCGTGGTCGGGTTGAGGCCCAGGGCACGGCAGGCGATTTCATCTTCGCGCAAGGCTTCCCAGGCGCGGCCGATCGGCATGCGCATCAGGCGGTTGATCACGAAGATGGCCAACAGCACCAGAAGCAGGGCGATCAGGTAGAGAAAGATCACCTTGTAGGTGGAGTTGTAGGCGATGCCGAGGAAGTCATGCAGGGTCTGGCCACCATCCGGTGCGCGACGATCCAGCGACAGGCCGAACAGTTCCGGCTTGGGAATCGAGCTGATGCCGTTCGGGCCGCCTGTGATGTCGGTGAGGTTGCGCAGCATGATGCGGATGATCTCACCGAAACCCAGGGTCACGATGGCCAGATAGTCGCCGCGTAGCCTGAGTACCGGGAAGCCCAGCAAGCAGCCGAAGGTAGCGGCCATCAGCCCGGCTATCGGCAATGCCGTCCAGAAGCCGAAGCCTGCGTACTCGGCGAGCAGCGCATAGGTGTAGGCACCCACCGCGTAGAAGCCGACGTAACCCAGGTCGAGCAGCCCGGCGAGGCCGACCACGATGTTCAGGCCGATGCCCAGCATCACGTAGATGAGGATCAGCGTGGCGATGTCCACCGCCGCGCGGGAGCCGAAGAACGGCCAGGCCAGCGCCACCACGAACAGCGCCAGCATGATCCAGCGCTGCACGCTGGGCAGGGTCAGCGAGTCCTTCAGGTTCTGCGGCACGGCCGGCAGAACGCCTTTGAGCCTGTCACCGCCGAGCAGGCGATCACGCAGCACCAGATGCCAGACGAACAGCAGCGCAGCGGCGATGCCGATGGTCCACAGGGTCTTGGCGCTGGCGCCGCTCACCTGCAGGCTGATGCCGACGACGCTGAGCTTGAGGCCGAGAATCGGGTAGGAGATCAGCAGCAGAAGGATGCTGCTGAACAGGGCGGTCTTGAGGTTCTTGCTCATACCTTTTCAACCTCCGGACGGCCGAGGATACCGGTCGGGCGGAACAGCAGTACGAGTACCAGCAGGCTGAAGGCGACGACATCCTTGTACTGGTCACCGAAGATATCGGCGCCGAAGGCTTCGGCAACGCCCAGCACCAGGCCGCCAAGCACGGCCCCCGGGATGCTGCCGATGCCGCCGAGTACTGCGGCAGTGAACGCCTTGATGCCGGCGAGGAAGCCCAGGTGCGGGTTGATCACGCCGTATTGCATGCCCAGCAGCACGGCGGCGACGGCTGCCAGTGCGGCGCCGATGACGAAGGTCAGGGCGATGATGTTGTTGGTGTTGATACCCAGCAGGTTGGCCATCTTCAGGTCCTCGGCACAGGCGCGGCAGGCGCGGCCCAGGCGGGAGCGGGAGATGAACAGGGTGAGGCCGATCATGGTCAGGAAGGTGACCACGAAGATCAGCACCTGCATATAAGAGATCACCACGCCATTCATGGCACTTTCACCAAAGATGAAGTTGCCCGGCAGCGGGTTGGTGATGGCCTTGTCTTTCGAGTCCTGGGAAAGCATGACGGCGTTCTGCAGGAAGATCGACATGCCGATCGCGGAAATCAGCGGGATCAGCCGGTTACCGCCGCGTAGCGGCCGGTAGGCAACCCGTTCGATGCTGTAACCGAAAGCACTGGTGACGATGATGCTCGCCGCGAAGGCGCAGATCATGATCAGGGGCAGGCTGTCGAGTCCCATCATGGCCAGCAGCGTGATGGCGATGAAGGCGACGTAGGAACCGATCATGTACACCTCGCCATGGGCGAAGTTGATCATGCCGATGATGCCGTAGACCATCGTGTAGCCGATGGCGATCAGGGCATAGGTACTGCCGACGGTAAGACCGTTGAGCAGCTGTTGCAGGTAGTGATAAAGATCAGGCATTGCCTAACTCCTGGGTCGTCGCGCACGGCAGCGCTTGTGGCGCAGCGCGAAACCGGAATTCTTTCAATAAACAAAGCCCACTGCGTGTGCAGTGGGCTTTAGGCTCAGGCGGGGGGACTTACTTGGCTTCGGACTTGGTGCCGTCCTGGTGCCATTCGTAAACCACGAAGTTGAAGTCCTTCAGGTCACCCTTCTCGTCGAAGCCAAGGGTGCCGGTCGGGGTGTCGAAGGTGTTGGCGCGCAGGGCGGCCGCTACTTCGGCGGTGTCGGTGCTGCCGGCTTTCTCGATACCACCGGCAATGACCTGAACGGCAGCGTAGGCCGGGAACACGAATGGACCGGTTGGGTCTTCGTTCTTGGCCTTGAACGCATCAACCAGCGCCTTGTTCTTCGGATCCTGGTCGAAGGATTGCGGCAGGGTGACCAGCATGCCTTCGGAAGCCGGGCCAGCGATGGCCGAGATTTCCTTGTTGCCTACGCCTTCCGGACCCATGAAGCGAACGTCGAGGCCTTTTTCCTTGGACTGACGCAGCAGCAGGCCCAGCTCTGGGTGATAGCCGCCGTAGTAGACGAAATCAACGCCCTGTTGCTTGAGCTTGGCGATCAGCGAGGAGAAGTCCTTGTCGCCGGCATTGATGCCTTCGAACACGCCGACTTTCACGCCTTTGGATTCCAGGGTCTGCTTGACCGCACTGGCGATGCCTTCACCGTACTGCTGCTTGTCATGGATGACGGCAACGTTCTTCGGCTTGATCTTGTCGGCAATGAAGTTGCCAGCGGTCGGGCCCTGGAGGCTGTCCAGGCCGATGGTGCGGAAGATCAGCTCGTAGCCACGGGCGGTGATTTCCGGGCTGGTAGCGGCCGGAGTGATCATCAGAATGCCTTCGTCTTCGTAAATGTCCGAAGCCGGCTGAGTGGAGCTGGAGCACAGGTGGCCAACGACGAACTTGGCGCCATCGTTGACGATCTTGTTGGCAACGGCCACGGCTTGCTTGGGATCGCAGGCGTCGTCGTAGACCACGCCTTCGAGCTGAGCACCGTTGACGCCACCGGCCTTGTTGATCTGTTCGATGGCCATCTTGGCACCGATGAACTGCATCTCGCCGTACTGGGCAACAGCACCGGTCACCGGGCCAGCCATGGCGATCTTGATGGTGTCTGCGGCGACCGAGTAGCTGGCAGCGCCAGCCAGGGCCATAGCGGCGAACAGCTTGGAAATCTGCTTAGTAGCGTTGTTCATTAGTGCTCCACTCGTTGTGTTCATTGTTGTAGTTCTGGCAGCCAAAGCAGCAGAACCGGAGTCGACTTTTCCGGCCATACCCCCGGCAACTGTACCGATACAGTGTAGAGCGCTGATTTGCGCCTTGGAAAGTCGGCAGTCGAGGAAGAAGAGTAGGAATGTCGCGTAATTGCAAGAAATGTATAGAAAAACGGCGGATTCCTGACTGACGGGTGGTTGACACGGCTTGCCTGTCAGTCGCCCGTCGTTATCATGGCGGCCGTCAGAAATACGACCCTTCACGATGGAACCTGCCATGAACGAACAACCAAGCACCCTCTATGCCAAATTGCTCGGCGAAACCGCCCCCATCCGTTGGCAGGAGCTGCAACCGTTCTTCGCGCGCGGCTCGCTGCTATGGGTCGACAGCGATGAGGACCTGATCGCGGTGGCCGAGGCGGTTGCCGAAAATCGTCGCGACGACGTCGCTGCCTGGCTGGATTCGGGGCGCGTCGCGCTGTTGAACGATGTACGCGCCGAGGATCTGCTCACCCGTGATCCGTCGCTTTGGGCTGTGGTCGTGGCGCCCTGGGTTCTGGTGCAGGAGCGCGCCGAAAAGTAGCGTCGACTTCGAACGCGCGTTTCAATCGCTCTGGAATGGTGTTCTCGAAGACGGATAAAGCGGCTTTAGTGATTCATTTTGGTGCTTTTCATGCACTGATTTGGTTCGCAAGGTGGCTGGGATCATCTCTGAGGCCAGGTGTCTATGCTCAGGAGCCCGGAAGCGGATGACGTTTCCGACAATCCTTCAGCTCAGGAGACCACTTATGTTCGAGCCCGGCCATTTATTTCGCGGCAACAGCCTGGCGGTGGGTGAGATACCCACCTATGCCATCGACCTGCATTACGACGTGCGTCAGGATGCGGCCGAAGGGCCAATGCTGCACATGTCCCTCAAGGGTGAGATCGCTGGAGCGGCTTTCGACGAGTCGTTCGAGCTGCACCGTGACACCGCCTTCAACTTCGCCAGTGTGGTCAGCCGCCTGGCTCACAAGCATGGTTTGCCGACCAGCGTGGTGCTGATCAGTCACGAGCATGAAGAGTTCGACCGGATGTTCGAGGATATCCGCCAGCGTCTGGGTGCCCACAGTGGCGATCCGGTAGATCTCGATCATCTCGAGAAGGATGGTCTGTAAGCGCTGCCGATTGCGGTGTCACATCTGATTCATCGCCGCCAGCGCCGCTATGTGGCGAGCTGGTTCATTCATTTCGAGGCCGGTCGGTGCATCGGCTGGCACCAGTCTGGAGTCGTGCATGAAACTATCCGCCAACCTGACGATGCTGTTCACCGAGCGGCCGTTGCTCGAGCGTATCGTCGCCGCCGCTGCGGCGGGTTTCGAGGGTGTGGAAATCCAGTTCCCCTACGAAGTCCCTGCGCTTCGCTTGAAGGACGAACTGGCACGGGCGGGCATGCCGCTGGCGCTGATGAATTTTCCGGCTGGCGACTTCATGGCTGGCGGGCCCGGGCTGGCGGCGGTGCCTGCACGTCAGGCGGCGTTCGACGAAGCGTTGCAGGAGGCGCTGACCTACGCCGCCATGGTTCGACCGCAGTCCATCAACGTCCTGTCCGGACGGCTGGCTGCAGGGCTCGAGCGGGAGCAGGCGCTGACCACCTTGAGCAACAACATCCGCAAGGCGTCAGAGGCGTTCCAGACGCTGGGGATCGGCGTGGTCAGCGAGGCGATCAACCCCATCGACATGCCGGGGTTTCTGGTCAACACGCCGGAACACCTGCAAGCACTGCTGGAGCAGGTCGACCACGGCAATTTCCGCGCTCAGCTGGATATCTATCACATGGCGCGACAGGGTATCGATCCGCTGGTGGCCGTCGAAGCACTGGTTGGCCGAATCGGCCATGTGCAATTCGCCGACTGCCCGGGGCGCGGTGCGCCGGGCAGTGGGGATGTCGATTTCGCTAGGGTGCGGCAGGCGCTGGAGACGGGAGGGTACCGCGGCTGGCTGGGCGCCGAGTACCGCCCCGAAGAGGGCGATACCCGTGCCAGCCTGGGCTGGTTGCGTGCGTGGCGGATGCCTGCGCTCAGTTGACCAGAGGAGCGGTTACGCCAACCTCGGGCAGCTTGAGCGCCAGGTTGCCGCGATCCGCCTGGGTGGGCGTGCTCTGGTTGTAAGCGTGGCGCCACAGCGGGTGCTGCTCGGCCTGCTGCCACAACTGCGCATGCAGGCGAGCGAGCAGTACCGGGTCACTGAGCAATGCCAGCTTGCTCTTGCCGTCGAGCTTTTTGGGGCCCCGTTCCAGTGCTTCACCGAGGGCACGTTGCCGTGCCTGTTCGATCAGCGCGGCGTTGCCGTGACGAGCCGTGGCCATGGCGCATGCCAGTGCATTGGGGAAGGGGCGCAGCACGGCTTCGATGAAACCGTTTTCCATGGCGTGCTCGCGATTATGCCGGGTATAGGCATAGGTGGAGAGCAGCTCCTGAGGCGGGTTGGACTCCTCGGGAATCAGGAACAGGTTGCCCTTCTTGCTGCGCAGCCCCAGGCTCAGGCGGCTGGAGAACACCGACACCGGAATCGACAGCATCAGCGACACCACGATCGGCGACAGCCACCACAGGAAGTTCGGGTCGAGCCACGCCACGCCCGCTGTCCAGCCCACGCCCAGCAGGGCTTGCCAGCCATGGCGGCGTACGGCGTCGCCCCAGGTGGTGATGCCGTTGTCACGCTGCGGTGAATTCCAGGTGGCGGACCAGCCCAGGAACGCGGCGCTGACGAACATGGTGTGGAACAGCATGCGCACCGGTGCCAGCAGCACCGAGAAGAGCATCTCCAGCAGCATGCTCAGGGTCGCCTTGAACGCACCGCCGTAAGCTTTGGCGCCCTTGATCCAGATGAGGATCACGGCCAGCAGCTTGGGCAGGAACAGCAGGGTCAGAGTGGTGGAGAACAGTGCGATGGCTTTTTCCGGGTTCCACCTTGGCCACACCGGGAACAACTGACCGGGCACCAGGAAGTACTGCGGCTCCATCAGCGTGTGAATGGCCAGCAGGGCAGTGGAGAGCAGCAGGAACATGAACCACAGCGGTGCCGACAGGTAGGACATCACCCCGGTGAGGAACACCGCACGGTGCACCGGGTGCATGCCCTTGACCAGAAACAGACGGAAGTTCATCAGGTTGCCGTGGCACCAGCGGCGGTCGCGCTGCAACTCGTCGATCAGGTTCGGTGGTAACTCTTCGTAGCTGCCTTCCAGGTCGTAGGCGATCCACACCCCCCAGCCTGCACGTCGCATCAGCGACGCTTCGACGAAGTCGTGGGACATGATCGCGCCGGCGAACGAGCCTGTGCCCGGCAGCGGAGCCAGGGCGCAGTGCTCGATGAATGGCTGCATGCGGATGATCGCGTTGTGGCCCCAGTAGTGGGATTCACCCAGCTGCCAGTAGTGCAGGCCGGCAGTGAACAGCGGACCGTAGGCGCGCGTGGCGAACTGCTGCAGGCGCGCGTACAGGGTATTCATGCCCGCCGCCTTGGGCGAGCTCTGGATGATGCCGGCCTGGGGATTGGCTTCCATCAGCCGAACCAGTTTGGTCAGGCATTCGCCGCTCATCACGCTGTCGGCATCGAGCACGATCATGTAGCGATAATCGCCGCCCCAGCGACGGCAGAAGTCGTCGATGTTGCCGCTCTTGCGCTTCACGCGACGGCGGCGACGGCGGTAGAAGATAGTGCCGAAACCCTTGGTCTCCTGGCACAGCTCCAGCCAGGCACGCTGCTCGGCCACGGCGATGTCGGCGTCGCCGGTATCGCTGAGCACGAAGAAGTCGAACTGGTCGAGCTCGCCGGAGGCCTTCACCGACTCGTAGGTGGCGCGCAGGCCGGCGAAGACGCGAGGCACGTCCTCGTTGCAGATCGGCATGATGATCGCGGTACGCGCCTTGGCATCGATCGGCTCGTCACCGGCACTGCTGCCGGAAATACCGTAGCGGTCATAACCACGCAGCAATTCCCAGAAGCCCATCAGCGCCGTCCAGAAACCCGCCGACACCCAACAGAACAACAGCGAGAACAGGGCCAGAATACTGCCCTGCACCACATAGGGCAGTACCTGCAGCAGGCTTTCCTGCCAGCCTTGCTCCATGACTTCCTGCAGGTTGATCAGCGCCCAGCCCTGATAGGGCAGGATGCTGTTCATGTACCAGGTAGCGACGGCGGTCTGGCCCAGCATCAGCAGCAGCAACACGTAGCGACGCAGCGAGCCGACCCGGCGCCAGCGTGCTGGCTCGAGTTCGCGTTTGGGCGGGCGGGGCGGGTTGCTCTTGCCGAACAGGGCGCGCAAGCCACGGGTCAGCAGGTTGGTGCGCCACGGCTCGGGTGTCATCTTGGTGCGGTTGAGGGGCGGGGCTGCCCGCAGAACCGGTCGGCCGGCGGCATCCAGCGACAGCAGGCCGGTGGATTCCAGTGGTTCTCCGGCGCCCAGTTCGATACGTCGGGCAGCCGACTTGTGGACGGCCTCTTCGGCACTCGCGGCCTGCACGCCGCCGAGGCGGCCGTGCAGTTCGGTGAAGTCACGGCAGTCGGCCAGTGCTTCACGCTCGGTTGCACTCAGCGGCAGGCTGTCCAGGTACTCGTCCAGGGCGGACTGCTCGGTGGTTTTCATGGGGCGGTAACCGTATTGGGTGGCAGTTGATAGCTCCAGGTTTCGCTGAGGGTCTTGTCACCCTCGACCAGAGCCGCGCGCATTTCCACGGCTTTCTTGGGGTCCTTGACCTTGAAGCGCAGCGTCAGGCGCCAGCCCTTGGTGGACGGGTTGTACTGCAGGCCGTTGTCCAGCAACTCGGCGTTGTCATTGACGCTGAAGTTGGACGTTACCGCCGCATCGGACTTGAGTTTGGCCAGTGCCGGGCCTTCGAAGTCCACCAGCAGGGCGATGCTGCCATCCAGCTTGCGGGTCAGATTGGGCTGCTTGACTTCGCCGGCACTGCGCATGGTCTGCTTGACCCAGGCGGTTTCCGCACCAAGTTGGGCGCGTTCGTCCTTGGTCCAGTGCATGCGGTAATCGAACTCCATCGGTTCGCCCGGTTTGGGCTGCTCGTCAGGTGTCCAGAACGCCACGATGTTGTCGTTGGTTTCGTCCGGGGTGGGGATTTCCACCAGCTCGACCTTGCCCTTGCCCCATTCGCCCTTGGGTTCGATCCACGCGCTTGGACGCTGCTCGTAGCGGTCTTCCAGGTCTTCGTATTGAGCGAAGTCGCGACCCCGCTGGAGCAGCCCGAAACCTTTCGGGTTCTCCACTTCGAAGGTGCTCACTGCAAGGTTCTGCGGGTTGTTCAGCGGGCGCCAGATGTGCTCGTCGTTACCGGTATGGATCGCCAGGCCATTGGAGTCGTGCAGGGCAGGGCGGTAGTTGGGTTTGCTGGAGCGTTGACTGGAGCCGTACAGGAACATGCTGGTGAGCGGGGCGATACCCAGCTTGTTGACGTTGTCACGCAGGAATACCCGCGACTGCACGTCGACCACCGAGTCCTTGCCCGGGCGCAGGATGAAGCGGTAGGCACCGGTGGCGCGCGGCGAGTCGAGCAGCGCGAAGATCACCAGATGCTTGTCTTCCGGCTTGGGGCGCTCGATCCAGAACTCGCGGAAATACGGAAACTCTTCGCCACTCGGCAGTGCGGTGTCGATGGCCAGGCCGCGGGCCGAGGCGCCGTACACCTGATCCTTGCCGATCACCCGGAAATAGCTGGCGCCGAGCAGGCTCATGATCTCGTCGGACTTGCCCTTGGCGTTGATCGGGTACATCACGCGGAAACCGGCGTAGCCAAGATTCTTGACGGCATCCTTGTCGACCTTCAGGTCACCGAAATCGAAACGCGCAGGGTCGTACTTGATTTCCTTGACGCTGGTAGCGGTCACTTCGTTGATTTTCACCGGGCTGTCGAAGTGCATGCCCTGGTGATAGAAACTCAGTTTGAACGGGGTTTTGCTGTCGGCCCATTCGTACTTGTCTTCGAGCGATTTGATCTTCTGGTAGTCGGTGAACGGCAGGGTGCGCAGCTCACTGGGCAGGTTGACGGCTGGAGCAGCGTAAGGCTTGTCCAACAATTCCTTGGCTTCCGAAGCCACGTCATCGAGTGAAAACGCCAGTACCTGAGTACTGAACAATGAAGTGGTGCAGGCCAGGCACAGCGCGGCTGGAAGCATGCTGTGACGGACAGATGCCTTGACGGTTTTGAGGATCACGGATCCCTCCAGAAACAGTAAGAAACAGCGGCACGGTCGGCCGAACATCTCCTTCCGACCGTTATCGTTGCAGATGATTCCTGTGAATTTCCCGCCGCTTCGCTCTGAGCCTGTTCACGACCTCGCGAGCTGGATCCATACAAGGGCTGGGCGCCCCCGCAAGAACAGGCGAGGGTGCGGAGGTTGCGAGCTGTAACTGAGCAAACCGAGCCTGTTTTCAACGCGGCAGGGCAGGTTCTCAGGCTGTGCTGCGCTTCACAGGCAGAAACTTGAGGAGCTGCTTGCGGGTCGGCACCACGGCGTTCTCCTGGGCCCAGACGCAGAGGATCACGGTGAGCAGCAGGAACAGCGGGTAGAAGGCGATCGACAGGGTTTGCTCACCAGCCTGGACGGCGCATTGCGCCCAGTTGGCGAAGCACTCGGTCGACGCCACGCTGAGCACCTTCTCCGACCGTGAGAACAGGGTGAAGGCCGGCACGTGCAACACGAAAAGCGGCAGCGAAGCTGCACCCAGGCGTTGCGACCAGCGGCGTACCGGCTCACTGGTCGGCGATGGCGCCAGGGCGCACAGGTAGATCAGCATCATTTGCGACGGCAGCAGCAGGCCGTTGTGCAGCAGGTAATACCAGTACTGCTCGCCCTCGACCAACCATGCGGCGCCGAAGAAGCAGGTCAGCACCGTGACGATCATCAGGCCGATACCTGCGCCGCCCGGCGAGCGGCCAGCGTCGCGCATGTCACGGAACAGGCCGTAGGCGAGGATGCCGGCAAGGAACTCCGGCAGGCGCACCAGGGGGTTGCGGTGCAGGATGCCGGTGAACGGCATGCCGTAGTCACCATTGAGAATCACCAAAATCGGCGGAATCATGTAGATCAGGGTGAGCACGCCCAGCCACAGCACCTTGTGCTTCAGGCGCGCCAGGCGTGGGGCCACGAAGGGAAAGGTGAGGTAGAAGAAGAACAGCGTGGAGATCGACCACAGTGGCGGGTTGAAAGTCAGGTAGAACGGGTTCCAGGCCTGCAGCATGAACAGTTGCAGCACCGTATTGACTGCCAGTTCGCCGTTGCCCATGAAATGCTCGAGGGTAGTGCGCGAGATCCCGGTCATGTCTTCGTTGGTGTCGTACACCACGAAACGGATGGTGGCCTTGGTCTCGTCCGGCGGGATGCCCAGGTTGCTGATGATGAAGATGACCGTGATGGTCAGCAGCAGGGAAAAGATGTGCAGTGGATAGAGGTTGGCGAAACGCCGGCTCCAGAAACTCACCGCCGGCTCACGCAGCTCACCGCGCTTGCAGTACACGTGGGCGAGCAGAAAACCGGACAGCACGAAGAACGTACTGGTGGCGAAGAAGCCGACACCGCTGAGCTGCTTGATGATCGGCAGCTTCTGTTCTGCGTAATTGTGCAGGGTATGGAAGACCACGATGTACAGGCCGAGTATGAAACGCAGCCACTCGAGCCCGATGAAATGTTCCTTGTCGGTTCGGGTCATCCCCGTTCTCCTTATATCGACATCTTCCGGGCACGAATCAGCCTGCGCAGACAGCTTCGCTGCGCAGCCTTGCGGCAGCCGGGTCAGCGTCTGACAGCGTCAATCGCATTTCGATCTATCTGATTGCCGGTTGCGGCCACCAGCGAGCGTTCAGACGACCCCGCATTAACTAGCTCGCTCGCGACAGTGGTGGCGAAATTCACCCCGGTGTCGCGCAAGAAATCGCCTCGCCGGCAAGCTGGCTCCTACGGATGGAGGCACGTCCAGGCTTTCCGGGATTGCCCCCAATTCCGACTGTAGGAGCGAGCTTGCTCGCGATGGCGGTTATGAATGCACCCACGGTGTCGCGGTTGAAATCGCCTCGCCAGCAAGCTGGCTCCTACGGATGGAGGCACGTCAGGCTTTCCGGGATTGCCCCCAATTCCGACTGTAGGAGCGAGCTTGCTCGCGATGGCGGTTATGAATTCACCCACGGTGTCGCGGGTGAAATCGCTTCGCCAGCAAGCTGGCTCCTACGGATGGAAGCACGTCAGGCTTTCCGGGATTGCCCCCAATTCCGACTGTAGGAGCGAGCTTGCTCGCGATGGCGGTTATGAGTTCACCCCCGGTGTTGCGGGTGAAATCGCTTCGCCAGCAAGCTGGCTCCTACGGATGGAGGCACGTCCAGGCTTTGCTGGATTGCCCCCAATTCCGACTGTAGGAGCGAGCTTGCTCGCGATGGCGGTTATGAGTGCACCCACGGTGTCGCGGGTGAAGTCGCTTCGCCGGCAAGCTGGCTCCTACGGATGGAGGCACGTCAGGCTTTGCTGGATTGCCCCCAATTCCGACTGTAGGAGCGAGCTTGCTCGCGATGGCGGTTATGAATTCATCCACGGTGTCGCAGGTGAAATCGCTTCGCCAGCAAGCTGGCTCCTACGGATGGAGGCACGTCAGGCTTTGCTGGATTGCCCACAATGCCGACTGTAGGAGCGAGCTTGCTCGCGATGGCGGTTATGAATTCACCCACGGTGTCGCAGGTGAAATCGCCTCGCCAGCAAGCTGGCTCCTACGGATGTAGGCACGTCCAGGCTTTGCTGGATTGCCCCCAATTCCGACTGTAGGAGCGAGCTCGCTCGCGATGGCTGTTATGAATTTACCCACGGTGTCGCGGGTGAAATCGCTTCGCCAGCAAGCTGGCTCCTACGGATGGAGGCACGTCAGGCTTTTCGGGATTGCCCCCAATTCCGACTGCAGGAGCGAGCTTGCTCGCGATGGCGGTTATGAATGCACCCACGGTGTCGCGGGTGAAATCGCCTCGCCAGCAAGCTGGCTCCTACGGATGGAGGCATGTCAGGCTTTGCTGGGTTGCCCCCAATTCCGACTGTAGGAGCGAGCTTGCTCGCGATGGCGGTTATGAGTTCACCCACGGTGTCGCGGGTGAAATCGCTTCGCCAGCAAGCTGGCTCCTACGGATGGAGGCATGTCAGGCTTTCCGCGATTGCCCCCAATTCCGACTGTAGGAGCGAGCTTGCTCGCGATGGCTGTTATGAATTCACCCACGGTGTCGCGGTTGAAATCGCTTCGCCAGCAAGCTGGCTCCTACGGATGGAGGCACGTCAGGCTTTCCGGGATTGCCCACAATTCCGACTGTAGGAGCGAGCTTGCTCGCGATGGCGGTTATGAATTCACCCACGGTGTCGCGGGTGAAATCGCTTCGCCAGCAAGCTGGCTCCTACGGATGGAGGCATGTCAGGCTTTGCTGGATTGCCCACAATTCCGACTGTAGGAGCGAGCTTGCTCGCGATGGCGGTTATGAATTCACCCACGGTGTCGCGGTTGAAATCGCTTCGCCAGCAAGCTGGCTCCTACATTGAGTTGCGTGGCGCGATCAGTCGAACAGCACCTTGGCGACATCGCTGAAGCGTTTGGCGAAATGCACGGTGATGCCTTCCTTGAGGTATTCCGGCAGCTCCAGGTAGGAACCACGGTTGGCCTCGGGAAGAATCAGTTCGTAGATCTTCTGCCGGCGTGCGGCGATGACCTTTTCGCGTACCCCACCGATCGGCAATACCTGGCCGGTGAGGGTGAGTTCGCCGGTCATGGCCACGCCTTTTTTCGGCGCCTTGTTGCGAGCCAGGGACAGCAGGGCGCTGGCGATGGTGACACCCGCGCTCGGGCCGTCCTTGGGGGTGGCGCCTTCGGGGACGTGCATGTGCACGAAGGCCTCGTCGAAGAAGGTCGGGTCGCCCTTGTAAGTCTTCAGGTTGGAGCTGACGTAGCTGTAGGCGATCTCCGCCGACTCTTTCATCACCTCGCCCAACTGGCCAGTCAGCTTGAAACCGCGATTCAGGGTGTGAATGCGCGTCGCCTCGATCGGCAGCGTGGCGCCGCCCATGCTGGTCCAGGCCAGGCCGGTGATCACGCCGACACCGGACAGCACCTGCTCGCTGCGGAACACCGGCATGCCCAGGTAACCTTCGAGATCCTTGGCGGCAATCTTGACCTTGCTCTGCGGATCTTCGAGCAGCTTCACCACGGCCTTGCGCACCAGCTTGCCGAGCTGTTTCTCCAGTTGGCGCACACCGGCCTCACGGGCGTAACCCTCGATCAGGGCGCGCAGGGCGCTATCGCTGATCGACAGTTGCTTGCTCGACACGCCGGCCTTGTCCAGTTGCTTGGGCCACAGGTGGCGTTTGGCGATGGCCAGCTTTTCTTCGGTGATATAGCCGGACAGGCGAATCACTTCCATACGGTCGAGCAACGGGCCGGGGATCGAATCCAGGGTGTTGGCGGTGCACACGAACAGCACCTTGGACAGGTCCAGGCGCAGGTCCAGATAATGGTCGAGAAATTCGACGTTCTGTTCCGGGTCGAGGGTTTCCAGCAGGGCCGAGGCCGGGTCGCCCTGGTAGCTGCTGCCCATCTTGTCGATCTCGTCGAGCATGATCACCGGGTTCATCACCTCGACATCCTTGAGCGCCTGCACCAGCTTGCCGGGCAGGGCGCCTATATAGGTGCGCCGGTGACCCTTGATCTCCGCCTCATCGCGCATGCCGCCCACCGAGAAACGATAGAAGGGGCGGCCCAGGGACTCGGCGATGGACTTGCCGATACTGGTCTTGCCCACGCCCGGTGGGCCGACCAGCAGGACGATGGAGCCGGCGATCTCGCCCTTGAAGGCGCCCACGGCGAGGAATTCGGTGATGCGTTCCTTGATGTCGTCCATGCCGGCGTGGTGGTCGTCGAGCACCTTGCGGGCGTGCTTGAGGTCGAGCTTGTCCTTGCCGAAAACACCCCAGGGCACGCTGGTGGCCCAGTCTAGGTAATTGCGTGTGACGGCATATTCCGGCGAGCCAGTCTCCAGCACCGAGAGCTTGTTCATCTCGTCGTCGATGCGCTTGCGAGCCTGGTCAGGCAGGGTCTTGCCTTCCAGACGCTGGCTGAACTGCTCGGTATCGGCGCTGCGGTCATCCTTGGTGATACCCAGTTCCTGCTGGATGATCTTCAGCTGTTCCTTGAGGAAGAACTCACGCTGGTGCTCGCCCACGGAGCGGTTCACCTCGGCGGACAGCTCGTTCTGCAGGCGCGCCACTTCCACTTCCTTGCGCAGCAGGGGCAGGACTTTTTCCATGCGCTTGAGGATCGGCACGGTATCCAGCACTTCCTGCAGCACTTTCGATTGCGCAGTGGTCAGCGCGGCAGCGAAGTCGGTCAGTGGTGACGGATCATTGGGGCTGAAACGATTGAGGTAGTTCTTCAGTTCTTCGTTGTACAGCGGGTTGAGCGGCAGCAACTCCTTGATCACGTTGATCAGCGCCATGCCATAGGCCTTGACCTCGTCACGGGAGTCATTGGCGTTGCGTGGGTAATCGACTTCCGCCAGATACGGCGGGCGATGGTGCTTGAGCCAGCCGCGGATGCGCACGCGGGTCAGGCCCTGGGCGACGAACTGCAGTTTGCCGTCGTCATTGCTGACATGGTGGATGCGCACCACGGTGCCGTGTTCCGGCAGGCTGGAGGTGTCGAAATGGCGCGGGTCGGTAACCGGCTGGTCGACGTAGAACAGGGCCAGAGTGCGGTGCTCGGTCTTGCTGACCAGCTCCAGGGTTTCCGCCCAGTGCTCTTCGTTGACGATCACCGGCAGCACCTGGGCCGGGAAGAACGGCCGATTGTGAATCGGAATCACATAGAGTTTGTCCGGCAGGTTCTGGCCGGGCAGCATCAGGCTGTGGCTGGTCTGCTCCGAAGCGATCTCGATATCTTGCGGTTCGTTCATGCGGCACCTGTCTTTTCACGTTGAGTGTTAGATGGGGTGCTGCTGGCTTTTTTCAATATTTATTCGCTCGGCAGCCCGCGATCTGCGTGCCCGCGGCTTCTCGAAATGCTTGCCGGGTGTTTCGTGCTGTGGCGGTCATTCCACCTGTCGTGGCCCATACAGTTTTTCCATGCAACGCGGTAGAGTGCGCGCATCGCCCATCGAGTTGCGAATCATGCTCAACGCCCGCCTCATGCGCCTGGACGATCAGGCCCACGAACACACCCACGACCACCATCAACTGGTGATGTCGGTGTCGGGGCGTGCCGAGTTCGAAGTGGTCGGGCGGGGTGGCGAGGTGTGCCGGATGCGCGCGTGCCTGGTGCCGGGTGATGCCGACCACCAGTTCGCCGGCATCGGTGACAATCGCATGCTGATCGTCGACCTCAACGAGCAGGACATGAGCAGCGAAGACCTGCAACTGCTCGGCCATCTGTTCGACACGCCGCGCTATCCGCAACTGGATGCCGATTTCCAGCACCTGCTGAGCTACGCCGGCGCCGAGCTGGAGCGTTACGGTGGCGATCCGCTGCTGGCCCGTTCGCTGGGTGGCGTGCTGCTGCGCGCACTGCATCTGCGGGTGTTCGGCGAGCAATCGCTGCGCGGGCATGGCTCGATGGACGTGCAACGCCTCGACGGGTACATCGCCGATAACCTGGCGCGCCGCATCAGCGTTGCCGAGCTGGCCCACGTGGCCTGCCTCAGCCCCAGTCACTTCCATGCCCAGTTCAAGGACAGCGTTGGCCTTACGCCGCACCAGTACCTGCTCAAGGCGCGGCTCGACCACGCCACGCGGCTATTGCGTGGCAGTGGCCTGCCGCTGATTCGCATTGCCGAGGAGTGCGGCTTCTCCAGCCAGAGCGCCTTGACCACAGCCATGCGCCGTTATCTGGGGCTTACGCCCAAGCGCATGCGCGGTAGCGAATAAGCCGCCTCAGCCAGCTGCCTAGCCAATTATCACGCTCCCGCCCTCCTGTGATGGCTATTTGCCTTGTCTGGCTTCTGGAAAAGTGTGAACTTATCTACATTGCCGACTAATCTTCCCAGCAGCTCTGCCGTTATTAGATGGGGGCGTGTTTATGGCCCAAAGAGGCGCGCGTGTTCTGGACGAGTTCATCATGACCAAAGGTTTTCTTTTCGTATTGCATCTGTCGTTGTTCGCTGCACTGGGCGCCGCTCAGGCCGCCAGCCTGCAGGGCGAACTGGTGGACGCCAAGGGCGCGCCGCTGGCCAACGCCGTCGTCACCCTGCAGGGTCCTGCAAATGGCGCTGCACCACCGGGCAAGGCGGTGATGGACCAGCAGGACATGCGCTTCGTGCCCACCGTGCTGGCCGTTCGCACCGGCACGGCGGTGACCTTTCCGAACCGCGACGACATCCGCCATCACGTCTACTCGTTCTCGGCACCCAAGCGCTTCGAGTTGCGCCTGTATCAGGGCACGCCCAGCGCGCCGATCGTGTTCGACAAGCCAGGGCTGGTGGTGCTCGGCTGCAATATCCACGACTGGATGGTCGGCTACGTGTACATCACCGATGATCCCTGGTTCGCCGTCAGCGATGCTCAGGGCAAGCTGTCCATCGACAATCTACCGGCGGGGGACTACCGCGTGACCCTGTGGCATTCCGCCTTGCCGGACATGCTGCCGCAACAGGGCGCTGCCCTGAAGGTGGAGGCTGGCTCCGTGCAGCAGCGCTTCCAGTTGCCGATCGAGGCACCGAGTGAAACCGACCCGCCTGGCGCACCGCCAAGTGCCTTCGGGGACGCCTTCAAGAAAGCCGTGGAACATGGTTCGCACTAGCTTCCAGGCGCGCATCGCCAGCGTTCTGATCCTGCTGCTGCTCGTGGTGATCGGCGCGCTGTATTTCGCCGTCCAGGCGGCGACCACTGCGTCGATTCGCACCCAGGCACGCGAGCAACTGGATGTCGGCACCAGCGTGTTCGGGCAGTTGCTCGACGTGCACTCACGGCAGCTCAGGGATGCGGTCCAGGTACTGACCACCGATTTCGGCTTCCGCGAGGCGGTGGCCAGTGGTGACGAGGCGACTATCCGCTCGGCGCTGTTCAACCATGGCGCGCGCATCAATGCCGGTGTGGTGATGATGTTCGACATGGATGGCAAACTGACCTCCAGCACCCTGGCGCCCTTGTCGACGGCGCGGGCCGAGCAGATCAACACGCAACTGGGTAGCCAGGGGCAGAGTTTCCTGATGCCTTTCGATGGCAGCATCTACCTGCTGGTACAGGCCACCGTCAGTGCGCCGTTGCCCATCGCGCGACTGGTGATGGGATTTGCCATCGATGAAGGCTTCGCCCGCGAGTTGAACCAGCTGACCCACCTGGAACTGACCCTGACCGGTAGCATGGAGGGGCAGCCCGACGTGCGCGTGAGTACGCTCGATGACATGCCGATGATCGCCTTCGAGGGTGACAGCGGCGAGGTGCTGCATGGTGGCGAGCCCTTCCTGGTGCAGCGTCTGGTGCTCGCCAGTGGCGACGGCTTCCGCGTGCAGGCACTGCTGCAACGTTCCCTGGAGCAGGCCCGCGGTTCGGTCGCGGCGCTCAATCGAAAGATCCTCTTCATCGCCGTAGCCGCGCTGCTGGCCTCACTGGTTGGTGCGCTGTTGCTGGCGCGCAGCCTGTCGCAGCCGATTCGCCGCCTGGCAGGTGCGGCGGAGCGAGTCGGGCAGGGCGACTACGAGGTGCCGCTGGCGCTCGACCGTGCGGACGAACTGGGCAGCCTGGCCAAGGCCTTTCAAAGCATGCAGCAGGGTGTCGCCGAGCGTGAGCGGCAACTGGCGCACAATGCGCTGCACGATCCTCTGACCGGCCTGCCCAATCGCAACCTGGCCCTCGAGCGTCTGGGCAGTGCCATCTCGGCGCAGCGACACATCGCTTTGCTTTACCTGGGCATCGGCAACTTCCGCACGGTCAGCGAGAGCTGCGAAGCGGGGGGGACCGACCGGGTCATGCAGCAATTGGCCAATCGCCTGAAGGCGGCGCTGCGCCCGGCCGACAGCCTGGCGCGGATGGTCGGCGACGAATTCGTGCTGCTCCTCGAAGGAAGTGACATGGAGGGGGCGGTGGCTACCGCCGACCGGGTTCAGCAACTCTCCATGAAGCCCTTTCGGGTCGATAATCTGGACATCGCCCTGGATTGCCGCATCGGTATCGCCGCCTATCCCGCCGATGGCTCTACCCCGGAAGAGTTGCTGCGCCGTGCCGCCATCGCCATGCAGGACGCCGGGCACCTGGCGGGGCGCATTCAGCTTTACGAAAGTGGCCGCGATGTTGCACAGCAGCGCCAGGTGCAACTGATCCGCGACCTGCGCCGCGCCGCTCATCAGGACGAACTGCTGCTGCATTACCAACCCAAGCTGGATATCCGCAACCCGGGCAGAATCCAGGCCGAGGGGCTGCTGCGCTGGCAGCACCCGCAATTCGGCATGGTTTCGCCGGGTGAATTCATTCCGCTGGCAGAGCGCACCGGCAGCATTCAGATGCTGACCGCCTGGGTGATCGAAGAGGGCATCCGCCAGTTGCAGGAGTGGCGTCAGCGTGGGCAGGTCGTACAGCTCTCGCTGAATATCTCCACCGAGGACCTGATCGACGCCGAGTTGCCGACGCGGGTCGGTCGCCTGCTGACGCATTACCAGATTCCAGGTTCACAACTGATCTTCGAAATTACCGAGAGCGGCGTGATGCTCAACCCGGCCGTGGCCCTGCAGGTGTTGCATGGCTTGCGCGAAAAGGGCATCGGCCTGTCGGTGGATGACTTCGGTACCGGCTATTCTTCCTTGGCGCAGCTCAAGCGCATGCCGGTGCAGGAACTGAAGATCGACCAGACCTTTATCCGCGATCTGCACGACACCAGCGAAGATGCGGTGATCGTGCGCTCGACCATCGAGATGAGCCACAGCCTGGGGCTCAAGGTGGTCGCCGAGGGCGTCGAGCTGCAGCGCAGCCTGGATCTGCTCGAGCATTGGCATTGCGACAGCGTGCAGGGTTATCTGATCAGCCGGCCGTTGGCCGCGCGGGCCTTCGAGGCCTGGATGCAGCGGCCCTTAACTTCTCCCGTTTCCCTGGTGTATTGACCATGTCCTTGTTCCAACTGACTGGCGGCCTCTTGTTCGCAATGCTCACCACGGCTGCTGTCGCCGGTAATGGGCGACTGCTGGCCACCGGCGGTGCCAGCAGCCTGGAAGGCGCAGCCGGTGGCGGTATCACCCCCTGGGCGGTGCTGGCCGGTTATGGCGAGCAGGGCGAGTGGGGCGCTGACGTATTCGCCACGCGGGTGGAAACCGGTGACTACCGCCTCGACGTGGCCGGTGTGGCGGCCGCTTATGACAATCGCATCGAGCTTTCCTACGCGCGCCAGCGCCTCGACCTGGGCAACCTGGCGCGCAACCTGAGCCTGCCGGAAAACAGCCTCAGCCAGGACATCTTCGGTATCAAGGTGCGGCTGTTCGGCGATCTGATCTATGACCAGCTACCCCAGGTATCGCTGGGCATTCAGCACAAGCGCCAGAAAGACTTCCTCATCCCCAGCCTGGTCGGTGCCCAGCGTGACGAAGACACCGAAGGCTACCTGACCGCCAGCCGACTGATTCTGGGCGGCGCCTTCGGCTACAACCTGCTGCTCAACGGTGGCGTGCGCTACAGCCGTGCCAACGAGCTGGGCCTGCTGGGCTTCGGCGGTGACCGCCGCGACCGCCATTCGGTGCTCAAGGAAGGCTCCGTGGCGGTGCTGCTCAACCGGCAGTGGGCAGTGGGCGTCGAGTATCGGGAGAAACCGGACAACCTCAATTTCGCCGGGGAAAGCGACTGGGCCGATCTGTTCATTGGCTACTTCCCCAACAAGCATCTGGCCGTGGTACTGGCTTACGCGCAGCTGGGCGAGATCGCCACGCTGGATAACCAGAACGGTGCCTATCTGTCCGTGCAGGGGAGTTTCTGAGCATGCTGCGTTCATTCTGCGTGGCGGTCCTGTCGCTGCTGTTGCTGGTCGGTTGCGCACAGCAGCCTGCCAAGGACGACAGTCTGTACCGCGAGCTCGGCGAGAAGCCCGGCATCACCCGCATCGTCGAGGGCATGCTGCTCAACGTGGCCCGCGATGAGCGCATCGTGCACTTCTTCGCCAAGGTCGACATCGCCGGCCTGCGCGACAAGCTGGTCGACAAGTTCTGCGTGATCGCGGGCGGGCCGTGCGTCTATACCGGCGACACCCTCGAAGAAAGCCACAAAGGCCAGAAGCTGACGCCCAGTCACTTCAATGCCCTGGTCGAAAACCTGCAGGTGGCGATGGAAAGCGAAGGCGTGCCAACACCGACCCAGAACCGTCTGCTGGCGCGCCTGGCGGTTCTGCGGGGGCAGGTCATCGAACAATGAACGGGCCCGGTGCGGCTGTTTTATCCACGATGAAATAGGCTTAGAGTCTGCACCCCTCTCTCAGCCTATTTCGTGAGCCGATCATGTGCGTTACCTGGCACCTCAAACCCCATTCCGAGCTTAGCAAGACCGAGCTGTACGCGGCCCTGGCGCTGCGCACCCAGGTATTCGTGGTCGAGCAGAACTGCCCTTATCTGGAAGTCGATGGTCGTGACCTGGACGGTGATACCTGCCACCTGCTGGGCTGGCAGGGCGATGAACTGGTGGCGTATCTGCGCCTGCTCGATCCGGCGCTCAATGACGGCGAAGTGGTGATCGGCCGTGTGGTAACCGCTGCAAGCGCACGCGGCACCGGCCTCGGGCACGGCATGCTGGAGCAGGCGCTGCAGGCCTGCGCCCAGCGATGGCCGGGCGTCCCGGTCTCTATGTCGGCCCAGGCGCATCTGCAGGGTTACTACGGCCGCTACGGTTTCGTCGCAGTGACCGACGAATATCTGGAAGACGACATCCCGCATATCGGTATGCGCCGCGAGCCATAAGCGATAGCCCTGCGGTAATTGGCGATCCGTTTCTGCTGTGGGCTTTAGCCACCACCCAAAACACCTACAGCCCGAAGCTCCGAACCGCATGCTCTGAACCTCCAGCCACCACTGGCGTTGAATGGCTTTGGTGGGCTAAAGCGCCACCCTACGGTCATGCCCTGGGGTAGGGTGGGCTTCAGCCCACCACAACAGCGCCCACAGCCCGAGGTGCTGAACCGCATGCTTTGAACCTCCAGCCACCATTGGCGTTGAATGGCTTTGGTGGGCTAAAGCCCCACCCTACGGCTGATGCCCCTGGGAGTAGGGTGGGCTTCAGCCCACCACAACAACGGCCACAGCCCGAAGCTCCGAACCGCATGCTCTGAACCTCCAGCCACCATCGGCGTTGAATGGCTTTGGTGGGCTAAAGCCCCACCCTACGGTTGATGCCTCTGGGGTAGGGTGGGCTTCAGCCCACCACCACAACGCCCACAGCCCGAAGCTCCGAACCGCATGCTTTGAACCTCCAGCCACCATTGGCGTTGAACGGCTTTGGTGGGCTAAAGCCCCACCCTACGGTTGATGCCTCTGGGAGTAGGGTGGGCTTCAGCCCACCAACCGTAAGGGCTTCATCTACTCCAACCTCAATGAAAATCCCGACTGCGCACATCCAGCCCCAGTAGCCAGTCGGTCAGGTCGACCAACCTTCCAGCGATCACGTGTTGCACACCATTGGCGGCCTCCAGATGCCCATCGATGCGCAGCAAGCGCGCTTGCAGCAGTGTCTTGCGCTGGCGCTCGGCCAGTTCCAGGCGCACCAGCACGTTGATCATGCCGAACTCATCTTCCAGGGTGACGAAGGTCACGCCGCTGGCGGTCTGTGGGCGCTGGCGGCCGATGACCAGACCGGCCACGCTGACCATGCGTCCGGGCTCTACCTGCTGCAGCTCGCGCTGGCTGCGGCAGCGGGCCGCCCTGAGCTTGCTGCGCAGCAGCGACAGCGGGTGCGGGCCGAGGGTGGTGCCCAGTGTCGCGTAGTCGGTCAGCAGGTTTTCGCCAACGCTGGGGCGCGGCAGCTCGATGGCGGTTTCCCTCTGTGCCGGCAGGCTGGCGAACAGCGGCAACTGCGGCTCGACACCGGCGATGGCCCAGCGCGCCTGATGGCGATGGCCGACCAGTGCCTGCAGGGCGCCAGCATCGGCCAGCCGCGCCCGTGCGGTGTTGTCCAGGCGGGCACGTTGGCACAGGTCGGCCACATCGCTGAACGGCGCGACGTGGCGCGCGGCAGCCAGGCGCAGGGCGTCGTCCTCACGAAAACCCTTCACCAGGCGCAGGCCGAGGCGAATGGCTGGCTGCGCCTTGTCGATGGCCTCAAGGGTGCAATCCCACTGGCTGTAGCGCACGTCCACCGGGTGGATGCGCAAGCCGTGGCGGCGGGCATCCTGCAACACCTGATCGGGGTTGTAGAAACCCATTGGCCAACTGTTGATCAGCGCACAGGCGAACGCCGCCGGTTCATGGCATTTGAGCCAGCAGCTGGCGTAGGTGAGCAAGGCGAAGCTGGCCGCATGGGACTCGGGAAAGCCATAGCTGCCGAAGCCCTTGATCTGCTCGAAGATGCGGTTGATGTATTCAAGTGGATAGCTCTTCTCGAGCATGCGCTCGCTCAGCCGCTGGCGGTGGTGCTCCAGGCCTCCATGACGCTTCCAGGCCGCCATGGAACGGCGCAGCTCGTCCGCTTCACCCGGGGTGTAATCGGCGGCGATGATCGCCAGCTCCATCACTTGCTCCTGGAACAACGGCACACCCAGAGTGCGCTCGAAGACGGGCTGCAGTTCGTTGGAGGGGTAGGTGACAGGCTCTTCCTGATTACGCCGGCGCAGGTAGGGATGCACCATGTCGCCCTGAATCGGCCCCGGCCGCACGATGGCCACCTGGATCACCAGGTCGTAGAAGGTCGCGGGGCGCAGGCGCGGCAGCATGGCCATCTGCGCGCGGGATTCGATCTGGAACACGCCCACGGTGTCCGCGCGGCTGATCATCGCGTAGGTGGCCTTGTCCTCCGGGGGCAGCGTGGCCAGCGTCCAGCGTTTGCCGCGGTAGTCGGCAAGCAGGTCGAAGCAGCGGCGCAGGGCGCTGAGCATGCCCAGGGCGAGCACGTCGACCTTGAGCAGGCCGACCGCGTCGAGGTCGTCCTTGTCCCACTGGATCACCGTCCGCTCGGCCATGCTGGCGTTTTCCACCGGCACCAGCGTGTCCAGCGGGTACTCGGAAATCACAAAACCGCCAGGGTGCTGCGAGAGGTGACGGGGAAAGCCGATCAGCTCACCGGCCAGCACCAGCACGCGGTGCAGCACCTTGCTCTGCGGGTCGAAGCCGGCTTCGCGCAGGCGCTCGGCATCCGGGATACGGTCGCTCCAGCGGCCACAGCAGGCGGCCAGGGCGTTGATCTGATCCGGCGGCAACCCCAGGGCCTTGGCCACGTCACGAATCGCCCCGGCACCGTGATAGGTACTGACCACCGCCGTGAGCGCCGCCCGCTCGCGGCCATAGCGGCGGAACACGTACTGGATGACTTCCTCGCGGCGGTCATGCTCGAAGTCCACGTCGATATCCGGCGGCTCGTTGCGCTCTCGGGACAGGAAGCGCTCGAACAGCAGTTTGCTGTGCATCGGGTTCAGCTCGGTGATGCCAAGGGCAAAACACACCACCGAGTTGGCTGCCGAACCGCGGCCCTGGCAGAGGATCGACTGCTTGCGGGCGAAGCGGACGATATCGTGCACGGTGAGAAAATAGCTCTCGTAACCCAGTTCGCCGATCAGTTGCAGTTCGTGCTCGATGCGGCCGCGGATCGCCTCGCTGAGGCCTGCTGGCCAGCGGCCGGGGATACCATCCTCGACCAGCTTGCGCAGCCAGGAGGCCGCGTCATGACCGGCGGGCACCAGTTCGTGAGGGTAGTGGTACTCAAGCTCGCCAAGATCGAATCGGCAGCGCTCGGCAATATGCAGGGTTTCGGCCAGTAACCTGGGCGGATACAGCTCGGCCAGCTCCTCGCGGCGGCGCAGGTGACGCTCGCCATTGGCGAACAGGTGCGCGCCGGCTTCGGCCACCGGCAAGTGATGACGGATCGCCGTCATGCAATCCTGCAGGGCACGGCGGCCACGGGCGTGCATGTGCACGTCACCACAGGCCACCGCAGCGACACCCAGTTGCCCAGCCAGGCCCAGGCAATGCTGCAGGTGGGCCCGATCATCGGCGCCACGGTGCAAGGCTACGCCCAGCCACAGGCGCTCGGCAAAGCGTGCCTGCAGCCAGGCACCGGCTGTGGCGTCGTCACCGGGGCGTGGTAGCCAGATGGCCAGCAAGCCGTCCGGCGTCGCTGGAACGTCCTCCTCCAGCAGCCGGTAATGACCTTTCTCCGCACGCCGACGGGCCCGGGTGATGAGCCCGCACAGCGCCTGGTAGCCGCTCAGGTTCTCGGCCAGGAGGACCAGCCGGGCACCGTTTGGCAGCGTCATCTCGCTGCCAACGATCAGCGCCACCTCATGTTTCCTGGCGGCCTGCCAGGCGCGCACGATGCCGGCCAGGGTGCATTCGTCGGTGATCGCCAGGGCGCGATAACCAAGCAGCCTGGCGCGCTCGAACAGCTCTTCGGCGCTGGAGGCACCGCGCTGAAAACTGAAATTCGACAGGCAGTGCAGCTCGGCGTAGGCCACCTGGTTCATGCGAACCAGCCATGCAGCTGCAGCGGGCCATCTTCGCCGACCGCACGGAACGCCCAGCCACGCTGACCGCTGCGGGTCTCGATCAGGTAATAGTCGCGGCGCACGTCCTCGCCATCCCACCAGCCGGATTCGATGCGCTCCGGGCCGCTGAGAACGCGCAGCCCGGCTCCCTGCAGCGCCTGAGGTTCCGGCAGCAGCCAGCTGGGCCGGGCCGCGCATTGCCCGGTAACGGCGCTGCTCATGGTCTGCGTGCGCCAGGCCTTCTCGGGGCGATGATCGGCATGGGCGCTCAGGCCCTGCACAGCGTCGTCACCCAGGCGCGCCCGCAGGCGTTCGCGCAACTGCTCCCAGCCCAGGGTCTGCTGCGGGCGTTCGTCGAACAGCGCCTGGTGCTGCGGCACGAACACCGGCAGATCACTGGCCACCAGGCGGATTGCCAGCACCGGCGAGGGCAGTTGCAGCTGTTCCAGGCGGCCACGGGTGAACTCCAGCAGCATCGCCGCTTCCCGTTCGGCACTGAGCAGGCCCACCGGCAGCAGGCTGGCATCCCCCTCGCGGTGTTCCAGGTGCACCACGAAACGCTGCACGCCGCAGTCCCGGCCCGCCAGGTAGGCGGCCAGGTCGGCGGTCAGGCGACGCAGCGGAAACAGCAGGGCCTGGGTCGACTCCGCTTCGAAGTGCAGCTCCAGGCGCGTGTCGAACACATCCGGCGGCCGGTAATAATCCAGCGCCAGTGGGCGCAGGCCCAGCAGGGTATCGAGGCGGCTCAGCAACTCGGCAGGAAAGCGCCGCGCCAGGCTGTCACGGGGCAGCGCCTGTAACTGACGCACCTGGCGCAGGCCCATGCGCGTGAGGGCCGTGACCAGCTCGACGGGCAGGCCGATTCGATCCAGAGGCATGGCCGCGAGCTGCTGGTGCAGGGCCTGTTCGTCCGTCACCGCCAGGCCATCGTGGAGATTGGCGAGCATGCGCGCTGCAGCCGGGTTGTGCGCCAGGGTGATGCGATGACGAAAGCCCAGCGCCGTCAGCTCCTCGCGCAAGCGCGCCTCGAAGCGCGGCCAGGGACCGAACAGGGCCAGACTGGATTGCACCTCCAGCAGCAGGCAGCGTGGGTAGTGCAGGCTGACCTGGGAGCTGAAACCGTAGGCCCAGGCAGCGAGAAAAGTGCGCCAGCGCTCGATATCGGCAGGGTCGTACTCGGCGCTGGCGAACGCGCAGTTCAGCGATTGCGCAGCCGTGAGCGTCTGCCCCGGACGCAGGCCAAGCGCCCGGGCCGATGGGGTTACCGCCTGCAACAGGCGCCGCTGCGGTGTGCCGCTGAGCAGCACCAGCGGCGTGTCGGCGTCTTCGCGGCCACGCAATACCCCGTCCATGGCCAGTTGTGGCAGCAGAATGCAGGCCCAGCGCATGTCATCGACCCCAGGCGCTCAGGGGAAACGTGCGTGCCGGTGGCTGTCCGCCACGGCACTTGAGCACGCGCACCTGAGCCGGTTGCGCTTCTATGGTCAGGCGCAAGGCCGCCGGCGAAGGGTTCTGCGCCTCATGCAGCGGGCGGTAGGCGAAGGCCAGGGTCTGCCCGGTTTCCGCAGCGATCTGCAGGCGACGCAAGGCCCGATCATCGGCACGCTGCGGCCAGAGCACCACCGCCCCGCAACTGCCCGAGCGCAGACACTGCTCGGCAGCCCACATGGCCTCCCGGGCAGACGCCTGGATCAGCGTCAACTGCTTCAGCTCCACCCCTGCCGCCAGCCAGGCGCCGGGGTAGGGCAGGTAGGGTGGAGCGATCAGCACCACCCGCTCACCGGCAGCGCTCAAACGCGCCAGCGTCGCCAGCAACAAACGCAGCTCGCCTATACCTGGTGCCGCAACCAGCAGCTCGCTCAACGCCGCTTCCGGCCAGCCACCACCGGGCAGCGATGCATCCAGCGCCGCGTTACCGGTGGGCTGGTGACCACTGGGCGCGACAACGCTCTGGCCACGCCAGATACGGCGCTCGTTGAGCAAATGATCGAGGGCTACGACAGAAGACATGGCAATCGGCTAGCAGAAAAAATACTGTTCAAATGTACAGTATTTTGTTTCTCCAACAAGGGAGTATCCGCCGAGTGGAGCACCCTGCACCCCGACCGATCCCAGGCAGACGGCTTACCGGCATCAGGTCGAACAATGCCGCAATGGCCTGCAAGGCTCCGTACTCAAGGCCTGCGGCCCGAAGGAGGGCGGTTCGCTGCCAGCGAATGAGGCAAGCAATTGAAACCAAGCGAAAAAAATCGCCCGACGGGCTTCGCCAAACCGATTTCTGCTGATATCATGCGCGCCGCCTGGGAAGATGCCGGAGTGGCCGAACGGGACGGATTCGAAATCCGTTGTATCAGCGATGGTACCTAGGGTTCAAATCCCTATCTTCCCGCCATATCTCAAGCAAAAGCCCCCGAAATTCATAGAGTTTCGGGGGCTTTTGCTTTTCAGGGTCTATCTTCTGTCGAAAAGGATGGCGGCATGAGCGAAGCAAGCGACCGAACCGTAGCCTTCATCGCAAACCTTATCCCTCTCTATACGCACATCATGGGAGTGGCAGTCTACGACCCGCTCCCATTTACCCCTGTTGGGAAGAGACCTGAGGGGCGCTACATTACTGCTGCGGGAGGATTATCGGCAGCGATGTAGCTTCATATAGCGTAACGATCCTGCTCAGCTTCGGGCGACCACCTTGGCACGGCGTGCCGCGAATGCGGCTTCTACGTCTGCATTGGATCGGCCTCGACCGGCTTCGACCGATGCTCTAGCAGCAGCGACCTTGCGCCGAACGAAATCTGCATCTTCCTTGGTTTGCTGCTGATGGCGGATGTAGTCGTGCATGAGATCGCGCATTACCTGAGAGGCCGGTAGGTGGGCAGCTTGACCGCAGCCATGTAGCTGTCACGTCATTCAAGCTCCCGTTTTAGGTTGAAGAGCGCTTCTTTGACGATGGCAGTTATACCGTTGTGTGTGTAACGCACTACCCCGGCGTTCGCGGAGCTTGTGCAACGGACGTGATGATGCTGGCCAACAGACGATGAAGGTCACTGCGGTGGCCGCTGTGGGCTGCTGAGGCATGCTCGTCCGAGGTCATCGCGACGGTCAAGCCAAGTCGCGGCACGAGGTAGAGCATCTGTCCGCCGTAGCCCCAGCCGTAGCGGATGTCTTCGCCTGCGATACGGGTCAGGAACCAGGCATAGCCATGCCCGTCGCCAGTCCAGGGCGACTGCGTGCGCTGCTGCCAGGAGGCATCGATCCATGTCTGCGAGACCAGGCGCTGGCCAGACGCCGTAACGCCGCCGCGACGGTAGAGTTCGCCAAAGGCGAGCAGGGAGCGCGGGCTCATGGCCATCTCGTTGCCGCCCATGTAGATGCCCTGCGGATCGCGGGTCCAACTGGCGATCTGGAAGTCGTCCAGAGGCCCGAGCCAATCACGGGCCAATCGTAGCGTCGAGCGCCCGCTCTGGCGGGTCAGTATGGCGGAGAGCAGGTGCGTGGAGCCTGTCGAGTAGATCATCCGGCCGCCGGGTTCGTCCTCGAAGGGGCGCGCAAGGGCCGCTCTTACCCAGTTGCGGCTGCCGACCCAGGCGCCGTAGTTCCGGCCGGATGTGGAGCCCAGCCCGGCCTGCATCGAGAGGAGGTTGCCAACCGTCAGCCGCTGCAGGCGTGGATCGGGATCGGCCGGCAACTCCGCCGTCAGCAGCGATGCCACTCGCTGGTCGGTGCCCGCGAGAACGCCCTTGTCGATGGCGATGCCGACCAGCGCCGATATCACCAGCTTGGACGCCGACTTTATATTGGTGGCGGCGGTGGTACGGTGCCCCCGATAGCCGCGCTCGGCGATGATCTGCCCGTCGCGGGCAACCATCACCGTCTCCAGCGGCACCAGCGCGGCAGCTTGATCGAGAATGCCGTCCAGCGTGGTGGTTTGCGGTGCGGCCGCGGCATGCACGGGTGTGCCCAGTATCAGGACGAAGGCGAGGGCACCGTACGTCAACACAGCACGTGCGCGGCTCGATGGGGAGGTGGTGGATACGATCATGGCTGGGCTGGCTCCGAGGCTTGCCAGGCTGTGTGAAAACTACTGCGCTCGGTTATGCGGCGTTAAAAGCCAGCTCAAAATGCTCATTTACACCTCTTGAGCTGCGCTTTTGACTCGCTACGTTCGCCCCGCGGGCCAACTGCGCTGCGTTTCGCCGGTTTGCGGGGGCGCCCAGCCCTTGCCTAACCTTCGCTCGCTACGTTTTCACACAGCCTGTTGCGGGCCCTCTTTCAAGCACCGCCGCTGAATGTTGCATAGGTTCTACCATCGTCGTGACCTGTCCGGCCAGCTCGGAATCCGACGTTGCCTACCTACTCGTGGGGGGCATCGTTGCAGAGGCGCCGCAAGCGCGATCATCAAACCACGCCAACGGCCAGGCACCGCTCCGTCAGCGGTGCCATGGGTTTGGTTTTTTCTCCGCCAACGGTGTGCGTCGAAACGTGACGAAATCGTCCCAAACGGTTTCAAGATCCCTGTTGCCCCGCCATACCCGAAAACACAAAACCCCAGATTTCAGAACAGAAATCTGGGGTTTGTGTCTTTGGCAAAAGCGTTCAGGGCGAATGTCGGCACGAAGCCTGTACGTTAGCCCGCCGTAGTGGCTTGAACGCGACGCACGCGACGACGCCAGCCGCGCCACATCGGCAGGGCGAGCATTACCGCCACCAGCACCCAGGTTCCGATGGAGATCGGGCTGGAAAACAGGATGCCCAGCTCACCGTTGGAGATCGACAACGCACGGCGCAGGTTCTGCTCCATCAGGCCGCCAAGGATGAACCCCAGCAGAACCGGGGACAGTGGGAAGTCCATCTTGCGCATGATGTAGCCGAGGATGCCGATGCCGACCATCAGGAACAGGTCGAAGGTGGTCGCATGCACCGCGTAGACGCCGATCCCGGTGATGATCGCGATCACCGGCGCCAGCGCCCAGGTGGGTACAGCCAGAATGCGGGTGAACAGGCCGATCATGGGGATGTTCAGGACCAGCAGCATGACGTTGGCGATGAACAGCGACGCGATCAGGCCCCAGACGATGTCGGGTTGCTGCTCGAACAGCAGGGGGCCAGGCGTGATGTTGTATAGCGTGAGCGCACCCAGCATCACCGCTGTGGTCCCCGAACCGGGTACGCCGAGGGTCAGCATCGGTACCAGGCCGCCGCACGTGGAGGCCCCGATGGCGGTTTCCGGCGCTGCCAAGCCACGGATATCACCCTTGCCGAAGTTGCCGCTGGTCCCTGCAATGCGCTTTTCCGTCATGTAGGCCACCGCGCTCGCCAGCGTGTTGCCGGCTCCCGGTAGCACGCCGATGATGAAGCCCGAGAGGCTGCACCGCAGGTTGACCATGGCCACCGAGGCCGCTTCCTTGAAATTGAACAGCATGCGGCCGGTCGTCTTGACCGCGACATGGCCGTGGTGGGTCTTTTCCAGCAGCAGAAGGATCTCGCTGATGGAGAACAGGCCCAGCACCAGCACCACGAACTGGATCCCATCGGCCAGGTGCACGCTGTCACCCGTGAAACGATACACGCCGCTGTTGGCATCGATACCGACCGCCGAGAGGAACAGGCCGATCAGCGCTGCAACGAACGTCTTCACCGGCTTATCCCCGGCCATGCCTCCCAGGCAGACGATAGCGAAGACCATGAGCACGAAATATTCGGCGGGCCCGAAGGCCACAGCCCAGGCGGCGAGTAGTGGGGTGAACAGCACCATGCCGCAGGTCGCCAGCAGCGCGCCGATGAAGGAGCTCCAGGCCGACAGCGACAGGGCGATGCCTGCCTTGCCTTGGCGCGCCATCGGGTAGCCGTCCAGTGCGGTCATGACGGTGGATGCTTCACCGGGGATGTTCAGCAGGATCGAGCTGATCCGGCCGCCATACTCGCAACCCAGGTACACCGCCGACAGCAGGATCAGCGCCGACTCCGGCGGCAGGCCGAGGGCGAAAGCGATGGGGATCAGCAAGGCCACACCGTTGATCGGCCCCAGGCCCGGCAGCAGACCGACCACGGTCCCGATCAGGGTACCAATCAGGGCGGTGATCAGGTTGTAAGGAGTCAGGGCAATACCGAAGCCGTGCCCCAGATAGCTCAAGGTTTCCATGGATCAGTTCTCCAGCGCGGCCAGCAGGCCAAGGGGAAGGGGGACATCCATTACACGGTCGAACAGCCAGTACAGCAGTACGCTCATGGCTCCCGCCACCAGGGCGCTGGTCAGCCAGCGGCCGCCGTAAAGCCTGGCCATGGGCACGCCGATGAGTATTGAGCTGAGAATGAAGCCCAGGGGTTCGAAGGCGGCTGCGAACACCAGCAGCAGCGCGAAACAGGCGATCACCTTGGTCAGCGTCGCACTGTCCAGCTCCGGCTCGTCTTCCGAGCGCGTGACGGGCGTGGGGCGAATCGCCAGGTACAGCAGCGCCACACCCATCAGGCCGAGCACCAGCAGCGGAAAGGCTCGCGGCCCCACCGGCTCATAGGAGAACGGGGCTTGATAGGGCCAGGCCATGACGGCCAGAGCCATGCACACCACCAGCAGGGAAACCGCGAAAATGCGTTGCAGGATCATGGGGAGAATCCTCGTTATATAGCGCGCAGAGCGCCCCGTGGCGGTGTTGCCTGCCCAGGCAACGGCATCGCCGGTGATCACGGGCAAGCCCGTTGAACAAGGGGGCGTACGATCGCGCTTACTGGGTCAGGCCGAACTCGCGGGCCAGGTTCTTGTACTCGGCGACCTGCTTCTTGACGTATGCATCCAGCTCTTCGCCGGTCATGGCAAAGGGATAGAGCTGGCGCTCGGTACGCAGCTTGGCGAAGTCCTCGGAGGCGAGTAGCGTGTCGAAGGCGTTCTTCCACCAGGCATAGGCCTCATCGCTAACCTTCGGCCCCAGGTAGTAGCCGCGGATTACCGGCCAGGTGACGTCGTAGCCCTGCTCCTTGGCGGTGGGAATGTCCGACACGATGGGACCTTCGAGACGCGTGTCGGCGAGCACGGCAAGAATGCGCATGTGGCCTGACTCGACATGAGGCACGGAGTCGGCAATGTCCGTGCTCGCCACCTGAATGTGCCCGCCGAGCAGGGCGGTCGCCAACTCGCCGCCACCTTCCATCGACACGTAGCGCATCTTCTTGGGATCGACGCCGCCGGCCTGGGCGATCAGCGCGGTCTGCACCCAGTCCTGGCTGCCCACGGTGCCGCCAGCGCCAATGACCACACTCCCCGGGTTTGTTTTGAGTGCGTTGATGAGATCGCCGAGGTTCTTGTAGGGCGAGTCGGAACGAACCGCGATCGCCCCATAGC
The DNA here is from genome assembly GCF_013408425.1 of Pseudomonas flavescens. NCBI lineage: Bacteria > Pseudomonadati > Pseudomonadota > Gammaproteobacteria > Pseudomonadales > Pseudomonadaceae > Phytopseudomonas > Phytopseudomonas flavescens. The sequence continues at coordinate 435,329 of NZ_JACBYV010000001.1, forward strand.
TGGTGCCGACAGCGGCCAGCCACCTGACCGCGTTTTCATCGAAACGGCCAAACTTGCCCTGGGCGAGGTTCAGCAGCGAGCCGCTGGAGAAGGCCGTGATCGTGCCCGCATCAGCGGGCCGCTGGGCGACCACCGCGTTGTACGCCACGGCGCCGATGCCGCCCGGCATGTAGGTTACCCGCATCGGCGAGGAGAGCAGCTTCTCCTGCACCAGCGCGCTCTGCGCCAGCTTGCAGGTCAGGTCGAAGCCGCCACCGGGGGCCGCCGGTGCGATGCACTCGGGACGGCGTGGCTCCTCGGCCAAGGCATGTCCAGCCACCAGCGCGCAGCAGGCGGACAGGAGCAAACGACGAAACATGGGATTCATGGAACGCACCTCTGATTGTTTTTGTAATAGGAGCTAGCTACATCGCAAGCGCTGCGATGGGGGTATGCCGCGCAGCCGCGGTCAGGCAGCGGCCACGGTCAAACCGGGCGCAGGTGGCCGTGTAGGAATGGCATAGCGGGAAAAGGCAAGGGCACGAATGGCACATCGGTTGGTGACGAGCATGGGATGGCTCTCCACTGATTTTATTGTTAGGCGGCCTTTTTTTAATAGCCGTCCGCCGATGGTTCACCGGTTGCAGCAGTAATACGCCAGAAACCTTTCGTAAAGCTTTCATGGCTGCATGCACAGCGAAAAGATGTTTGTGCCGTTGAGACGCCTGATGGCGTGCCCGGGATCGTTCGAGCACTCCCCTCAAAACCCCCTGATATCCAGCGCGAAAGCCAGGGGGCTTGCATGCAGAACCCGGGTTTTGGCAAAAGCCACGCCCTCAGAGTTCGGCATCGAAGATGATCGTGACGTCGCCCTGATAGGTGCTACCCGGCTGTTTGAGCATCTCCTTCACAGCGGCCTGGGTTGCTTCAAAATGCAGTTGGGCGGGTTGGTTGAAGCCGGTCGACAGGCTTCTGAAGTGCTTGGCGGCAGCGCGCCCGACCGGCAGGTTTTCCCGGCGTACCGCGCCGCCATTGGCCAGGGCCACATGGCTGGGCAGTGTGACGGCGACATCGATCGGTACCTGGCGATTGTTCTGGTTGCGGATCGCGCAACTGCTGCCGGCGCTGTACTGGCAGTTCAGGTACATATTGAACGGGCCGCCGGACCACAGGCGAAATGGCAGGTCGCGCTGCAGCCGGGTCGGTTGCTGGCCGCGGTGTACCCAGTTGCCCCAACCGCCTTGCGGCTCCAGCACTGCACGGTCCGAGCCCGGCGGGAACTCGATCCTGACCTGGTGTTTGACCGTCAGCTCGAAGTCGATGCTGATGGTGCTTTTGCTCAGACCGGTGATGTTGTTGCCAAAGTCGAAATCACCATTGTTGCCGATGCGATAGGTGACCTGGCCTCTGTAGACACCATTGGCCAGGCTGAGCGGAGTCGGGGTGATCAGCTCATAGCCGACGGCCAGTTCGGAGACGCGCAGGTTCTTGGCGAAGCCGGCGCTCTGGGCCGTTGCGTCGACATAGCAGCCCCCAGGCGAACTGGGATTTCTGACCTGCCAGATGTATTGCGCGTAGCTCGACGCATTGCCTGTCTGGGCGTAGACACGCCAAGCGCTACAGCCTCCTTGCACGGCTGACCAGACAGGGTTGTCGAGCTGAGGTGCCGGGTCGTTTTCCGTACGTTGGCTGACTGCCGAGATGCGGAATTCGACCATGAAGGAATCGCCTGCCTCGTTCACCACACGGACCTGCCGGCTATCCGGTGCCTTGACATAGAAGCGGTTGCGCACATCGGACGCCAATTTGATCGCCCGCTTGTTAAAGGTCACGCCGCCGATACCCACCGAGAAGTATTTGTACTGGGTACAGGTCTCCGGCCAGCGCTGGCAGAAGCCTGCCTGGGGCGTGGTGTTGGTGAACCTGTTGTGCGAGGCATCCTGCAGGTTCGGATCGAAGCGCGCACTGATGGTCGCGTCGGCGGCCTGGACGCTGGTGCTCAGCAGCAGGCCGAGCATGGCGACAGGCACTAACGACCTGCCGAATAGTGTTGGGCATTTCATCGTGTAAGCCTTCTTCATCAACTGTCCGGGGTTTCAGTAGCGGAGTGGCCGGCTGCCAGGTCGTTGGCGGCGCACACCAGGTTTCCAACCAGCTGGCTGTCCTGTTCGCGTCGGTAATCACCTTTGTCGAGGCGGATCTGGCACAGCGCCTTGCCCTGCCTTTGCACGTCCAGGGTCGGTGTGGACTCGCTCATCTCCACGGCGAAGAAGCCATCGGCCTCGCTGACGCTGCGGCTGGCATGGTTGCTGATCAGTGCGCCCTTGAGCGGCCGACCCTGGGCGTCCAGCAAACGGCCCATGACGGTGACAGTGTTCATCACGCGGATCTTCTGGTAGCTCACTCCGCCCTGATTGAGGTGGTAGCTCACCGCTTGCGGTTGAATGACGGCGGCAGGGGCGTCGTTACCGGCGAAGTCGAACTGCACCGTGCCGCTCTTGTAAGCGGTGAGCGGGATCACGTTGCGCCCGGGCCTGAGCACGCTGCTGTGGCCGTTGATGTCATCGGCGCGCAGGGCGATGGCGGCATTGTCCGACTCGACGTCGACGATCATCCCGGCGGCATACAACTGGCTGTCGCCGCTTGCCGCCAGAGTGCCGGCCCCAAGGGCAACGGTGCTGGTGAGGTTGAGGCCACCACTCAGGGCATCGTCGTAGGAAGAGCGCTGCAGGTAGATGTCGCCGCTGGCCAGGTCGCCCTGGTAGTACGCGCTGCCGGACAGGCCGGTGCCGTAACTGTCTGCGTTCAGGGTGCCGGATACGCTGCGCAGGGCACCGTCATCGAAGCTCTGTTGGTAGGTCACCGCAGCGTTCTGTTCGCGCCCGCCATCCCGCGAGGCGCGGCTGCCGAAGCTGCCGGTGATGCGTTTGCCTGGTCCGCCGAGCGCCAGGCTGAGGGTGACATCGAAACCCCGGTTGCGCGCTTCACCGGAGCTGAGCGTACCGGGGCGGTCGAATACCGAGAGTCTCCAGTTGGCATCGCTGCCCAGCAAGCTGCCGTTGTACAGCCAGCCCAGATCGACGCCGGTGCCCTGGTTGGCGCCGCTGCTATGGGCCAGGCGTAACGTCGCGCTGCTCTTGTAGGTAACGCGGTGCTGTAACGACAAGGCGCTCTGCCGGATTTCAGCGGCCGAGCTGCGTGCGGTACGCGAGCCGTCGCCGCGCTCCAGAGTGCTGCGGCTGTGGCTGACCACCAGGCTGCCGCTGGTGTAGCTGTAGATGCCTTGCAGATCGAAGCCGTGGCCCTGGCTGCCGCTGTTGTACAGGTTGCCGTACAGATTCAGGTTGTCCAGCACGCTCCAGTCGAGGGAGGTGCCCAGTTGCGAGGTCTGGTCCACCCGTTGGGCGGAGAGGCCGAGTACGGCGCGCGGATGCAGCAGGTAGTTGGCGATGACGCCAGCGGTGAGAGCGTCCTCGTCGCGTTTCTCCCAGTTGCTCAGCAGGTCGCTCTGACGCCCCAGGTAAAGGTTGTAGCGCCAGGGTTGGTCCGGGTCATGCCAGTTGTTCGGCTTGTAGATGAATGCCGCCTCGTTGGAGGTGACCTGGCCATCCTCGACCAGGCGCACTTCCACTTCGTAGATGCCACCTGGCAGGCTGCGCGTATCTATAGCCTGCAGGCCCGGTTGTACCGGCTGGCTGTTGAGCAGTACGCCGTTGCGATAGAGCTCGACCACACCAGGACGGTTGGGCGTGACATAAATCGGTGTGGCGCTGGGGCTGCTGCTGTCCACGGCCAGGCTGTCGCTGCTGCCGTACATCAAACCCAGTGTGGTTTGTGGGCTGCTGCCGAGCATCTGCGGTTGGCGCATGACGCCGTGGGCGTCCGGGGTGAAGTAGCCCAGGCGCCAGAAATTTCCGGCGTCCTGGCGTTCCGCATAGAGGTTTTGGGCGTAGTAGCGAAGCGGTTCCTCGCCGTTGCCGGTGGCACTTCGGTGTACTTGCGCGCCTGCGACGGTGGTCCAGTTGCCGAGGCTGCCTTGCGCTTCCAGGGCGTAACGACCGGCGGTCTCCTGCTGCTGGCCACCGGTAAGATTCAATTGGTTGTAGAGCATCAGGCCTCTGCTACCCCCTTCGGGCAGTGAGTAGTAACGCTGCTGTTGCGGGTCGGCCTCGGCCTTCGCGGTGAGGATCGACAGCTGCGAAGTGGCCAGGCTGTAGTGCAGGGCCAGCAGTCCCGATGGGCAGGATGTGTGGCACGCACCCAATGGCTGAGCGTTGCCGAGCAGGTCGACCCAGGGTTGCCGTTCGGCCGGGGTGAAGGGGCTATCCGTGGTGTCGTTGAATTCGATAAGGCGCACGCTGTCGTCGCGTCCGAGCATCACCATGGCCTCGCCGAGCAGCCGGCCATCGAGGTCGACACGCACGGCCAGGGGTACCTCGAAGAGGTTTTCAGCGAAGTCCGCCGGCAGCCCTTGTGCCTGCGTCAGGATGCTCAGTGCCGACGTTGGCGTCGAGGTCGCCGCGACGGCTTGCGCAGTCAGTAGCGTGGCCGCACCGCAACCTAGCGACAGCAGAATGGATCGCGTCAGGAAAGACATCGAGAACATGACTCACCCCAGATTCGGAAAAGACCGCCCCTCTCGGGTCCGTGCTCGAGAAGGGGCGGTAAGGGAGTGATGCGCGAGCGCGCATCGAGCCTCAGTTGGTTGGTGCAGCCTCAGGGGCGGTAGTCTCGAAGATCATGCCGACCACACCCTGGTAGCGGCCCGGGGCATAGCTGCCGGCAGCCAGCGGCTTGGCGGAAATTTCCACATCCACGCGCGCGCCGGTACGAGCCACGGCTGCCGGTACCACCTCGGTGGCAGTGGTGCTCAGGTCGATGCCGCGCAGTTTCACGTTCAGGTCAATGTTGTTGGAACCGCTGGACATCACTGCCGGGGCGCTCAGGTAGGCACTGATGGGGCCAACGGTGCTCTTCGCTTCGAGCTGCTTGCGCACGCTGCTGAGGGCACCGTTGCTCGGGTTCCAGTACAGCTCCTGGGCATCGTTCATCCAGCTGTCGCCGGCCGGTGGTACGACATAGAAGTTTTCGGTCGGCACGGTCGCGACGACGGTAACCTGATGCTGAACCGCGTCCTCGGCGAGTACGCCGGCGCTTGCGCCGAGCAATGCCAGTGGGGCGATCATCAGAAATTTTTTCATGCTGTTTAACCTCGTGTGGGGGGTGGGTGAAAACCAGGTCGAGCTCAAGGCTTGAGCTCGATCTTCTGGGTCTTGTCGCCTTCGATCAGGTCGAAGTAATACAAGCGGCCGGCCTTGCGCTCGAACGTGCGCACGCTGTTGGGCAGCACGTGATACTTGCTCGGTACCTCGCACTGCTTGCCGTCGCTGGAGCAGTCATTGAAGTTGTCGAGCACCACGCTGCTGTTGCCGTCGTTGCGGACCAGAAAGCGTTCGGCGTGGCGCTCGATCTGCGTGGCGTAGCGGGGGTGCTGGGGGCGTACGAAAAGCAGGCTGCCGTAACCGGCGAGGATGTTGACGCCTGCGGAAAGGCTTTCCCGGTACTGGTCGCTTTCTGCCTGGGAGAGGCCGAAACCATCGTCCTGCTGCGGCAGCACGGGCTCGAAACGCAGGCGGAAATAACGCTCCTTGTCTCGCTCGCCGGTGTAGAGAATGCGCATCGCCTGCATCCCCCCGGCCGGCACGATCAGGCGTGCCGGGCTGGCGACCAGAACGCGGGTTTCCACGCTGGAGCCATTGGCGATGCTGACCGGCACTTCCCTGGCCTTGCCGGAGGCGTCATAGATCAGCTCTGCAACGCTCACCCGCACGAACGCACTGGCATCGCCACTGTTGCGCACCCGTTTGAGCAGCGTGCTCTTGCTGCCGTCCAGGTAGTCGTACATGGCACCGATATTGATGTCGGCACCCGCGTGGGCAAGCGAGGGCAGGGTGAGCAGCGCTGCGAGTAGAAGTCGTTTCATAGCCTGTGCCAGTGAGTAAATGGGTGAACCTGCCGAGTCGCCATCAGGGCCAGGGCGGGCTGAAAAAGTGAGGTGATTATTCGTTCTGGCAGGGTCTGCGACTGTCGGGCGCGGCCTGGCGGGCTGTAGGAAATTTCCTAGGCTGCCGTGCGTGCGGCGGGAATGGCTGGCCCGGCCCTGGTGTAGGCGCGTGCGCTGCAGGGGCGCTGGGAAAGCGACCCTGCGGGGTTGGGTTGTTGGGGAGGGGGGCGTATCGCCGCGGGGGGCTGCTGAGCCAGCCGTGCGGTGGCGCTGCAGCGGATGACTGCTCGCAGGCCACCGATAACAGGCAGGTCATCAGGGGGTAAAACGTGAGGAGGGAGGATGCAATACCGTTCTGTGGTTCCTATCACGGCGTCGGTTGAGCACGAGGTGGCTGCGCACCACACGCGCGGTGCGTGATCAGACGGGCAGGTATCCGGAGATGCTCAGCCAGTGCAGGAGGTCGGGGCCACTCATGGGCCTGGCGAACCAGTAACCCTGACCGATGCTGCACCCCAGCTCGATCAGGTGGCGACGTTGCTCGGCCGTTTCCACGCCCTCGATCACCAGGCTCATGTCCAGCCAGTCCGCCAGTTCCTGCGTGCTGCCGATGATCGCGGCGCTGTAGGGATCCGTGCCGAGGCCGCTGATGAAATGGCCCGGCAACTTGATCTGGTCGAACGGCAGGTCATGGAGCCGTTGCAGCGAAGAAAACCCGGTGCCGAAATCATCGATGGCCAGGCCGCAGCCCATCAGCCTCAAGCGCAACAGATTTTCCAGGCTGCTTGCCGGCGCCTTGATCAGACCCTGCTCGGTTATCTCGAAGTGCACGCCCTTGGCGCTCGAGCCATAGCGATTCACGGTCCGTTCGATCCGCTCGTACAACTGCGGCGAATTCAGTTGCGAAGGGTTCAGGTTGAACGCCAGCTCCAGGGGCAACTGCCGCTTCGCCAACTCGCTGCGCAGCCGCAGCCCTTGTTCGAACAGCTGGATGAACAACTGGTCGAGCAGGCCGCAGCTCTCGATCATGGGCAGAAAACGGTCCGGGGAGAGCAGGCCGCGCTCGGGGTGGGCCCAGCGTGCCAGTACCTCGGCTCCCATCAGCTCCCGGCTGTCGAGCATGAACTTGGGTTGGAAGTGCGGTTGGAATTCGCCATTGCGCAGGCCACGTTCGATCTCGCGCAGGCTCGGCAGTTCGCATACCTCGGGTAGCCCGGGAAACGGTTGCGCCTGGCTGGCGCGGTAGCGTTCGAGCAGCGCCTGCAGGGTATCCAGCGGCAGCGGCTTGCCCAGGTCGCCGAGCACCTCGAGGCCGAGCAGTTCGACCATGCGCAGCGTGGCGCGACGCACAGGCTCCTCGCTTCCGCTATACAGCATGACCGCCTTGACCAGGCCTGCCTGGCTGGCATGGCGCAGGAACGCCAGGCCGTCCATACCAGGCATGCGCAAATCGCACAGCACGATATCGGCCGGGCCGTGCTGGCCAAGCAGCCTCAGCCCTGCATTGCCATCGGCGGCGTCGAGTATGTGGCCGACGCCCAACTGCGTCATGGCACTGACCGCGACCGAGCGTTGGAACGGGTGGTCTTCCAGAATAAGCACGCACAGGTCTCGCATCTGCCTGGCTCCCGAGTTGATAAGGCGAGCCAGTCTGGCGCCGGGTGCGCGGGCGCAGAGCAGGACGCTGCCTAACGACCTGTAGGAAATATCCTTTGTCGTGCGCGCAGGGCTCGTCTGCCATTGCGTAAAGTGCCGCTATCTTTCAGCATGGGTGACGGAGCATTCGCCCCGTGTACTGGGCAGTTTCGGGCCTTGGCGGATAAATGAGAGGTCGTATGAAAACAGTGCTCATCGTCGACGACCATCCGGTGATCCGCCTGGCAGTTCGCCTGCTGCTGGAACGCGATGGTTTCCAGATCGTCGGCGAAACCGACAATGGCGTGGATGCTCTGCAGCTGGCTCGTGAGTTCGCCCCGGATCTGGTGGTGCTGGATATCGGCATCCCTCGGCTGGATGGTCTGGAAGTCATCGCCCGCCTGGATTCGCTTGGCCTGCCACTGCGCGTACTGGTACTCAGTGCCCAGCCCAGCAACCTGTTCGCGCTGCGTTGCCTGCAGGCGGGGGCGGCGGGCTTCGTCTGCAAGCAGGAAGACCTGGGCGAACTGCTCGGCGCAGCGAAAGCGGTGCTGGCCGGTTATAGCTACTTTCCCAAGGACGCCCTGACGACGGTTCGCCACCGAGATGCCCTGGCCAACGACCAGGAACGCATCGACAGCCTCTCGGACCGCGAAATGATGGTGCTGCAACAGCTGGCCAGCGGCCTGAGCAACAAGCAGATTGGCGACAGCATGCTGCTGAGCAACAAGACCATCAGCACCTACAAGACACGCCTGATGCAGAAACTGAACGCCACGTCGCTGGTGGAACTCATCGAATTTGCCAAACGCAACAGGCTGACATGACCAGCGGGGCGTCGTGTACCTGGCTCGGTCGGGCGCTGTGCGGTTTGTGCCTATGGGTGGCCGGGGCGGTTGCCCTCGCCGCCGAGGTACAGCCGGAGACCTTGCAACTGCTCGGGCGTTCCCAGGCCGAAGTGCAGGATATCCAGCTCGACGAAGCCGACTGGCGCTGGCTGCGCCTCAGGCACGAGCTGCGTCTGGGCGTTTCGGCGCCGGACTACCCACCCTTCGACATCAGCGACAGTGGTCGCGACTACGAAGGACTGACGGCCGACTACGCGGACCTGATTGCGCAACTGCTCGATACCCGCATCAGTGTGCGGCGTTACCCCAACCGAACCGCGGCTCTGGAGGCCCTCAGCGCAGGGGAGATCGACCTGCTGGGCAGCTCCAACCAGTTCGAGGTGGAAACGGCGGGTGTCGCCCTCAGCGTCGCCTATTGCGACGACCAGTCCGTGCTGATCAGCCGTATCGGCGAGTCGCATACGGCGCAGACGCTCGCCGGCCGCAAACTCGCCGTGGGCTACGACTACCTGCCGCTGTCACGTATCGAGGCACGTTATCCGGGCGCCATCGTCGAGCGCTACGCTGCCGAGGAACAGGCCATGGCAGCCGTAGCCTTCGGCCAGGCCGACGCCATGTTCAGCAACGCCAACGTGGCGCAGTACCTGATCCAGCAGAACTACTCCAACAGCGTGCGCATCGCCCAACTGGGGCAGCCGGAAGCCATCGGTTATGGCTTCGCACTGCGCCCCGATGACCTTGTGCTCAGGCGGATCGTCGATACCGCTCTGGCAGCGATCCCCCTCGATCAACGTCAGAGCATCCAGAAACGCTGGAGCGGCGGGCAGTCGCTGAACACCGGCGGCCTGCGCCTCAGTGCGGCCGAGCAGCGCTGGCTGGCGCGCAATCCGGTGGTGCGGGTGGCGGTAGACAGTGGCCTGGCACCGCTGTCCTATGTCGACATCGACGGTCACTATCGCGGCAGCACCGCCGATCTGCTGGCCCTGATCGAGTTGCGCAGCGGGCTGAAGTTCGATATTCAGCGCAAGGTCGGTATCGGCGAACTGCTGCGGGCGGTACGCGACGGCAAAGCGGATATGCTGGCTGATTCCACGCCCGACGCCGAGCGCGAGGAATACCTGCGCTTCAGTCGCCCTTATCTGGTCAACCCCTTCGTTCTGGTCACCCGCAAGCAAGCGCAGGCGTTGGACGGCCTGGCTTCGCTTAACGGCAGGAAGCTGGCGATCCCGAGGGGGCACACGCTGCTTGGCGAGTTGCGCCGCAATTACCCGCAGATCGAACTGCTGCAGACCGGTAGCGCTCTGGAGGGGTTCACGCTGGTCCGCGACGGTGTGGCGGACGCCACCGTACATGCCCTGAGCAGCGCGAACTACTACATCCGGCGCATGTACGACGAGCAATTGCGCGTTGCCGCCGCTATCGACTTGAAACCCTCCCAGGCTGCCTTCGCCGTGCGCAGGAGCGAAACCGAGTTGCAAGGCATCCTCGACAAGGTGCTGCTCGACATTCCGCCAGACGAGCTCAATGCGCTCAACAACCGCTGGCGTACCAATGCCGTGGTCTCCACCCAGTCCTGGCGAGACTACCGTGACCTGATCTATCAGATAGTCGCCGTCGCCGTGCTCCTGCTGCTGGTCTCGCTGGTATGGAATTTCTACCTGCGCCGGCAGATCAAGCAGCGCCTGCTGGCCAAGCAGCACCTGGCCGATCAGTTGCGTTTCATGGAGGTGCTGATCAACGGAACGCCTCATCCCATCTATGTGCGCGACCGAGCCGGGCGCATGTTGATCTGCAACGACAGCTACCTGCAGGCCTTTGCCGTCGAGCGCGAAGCCGTGATCGGCAAGACCCTCGCCGACAGCCTGCCGGCCGGCCTGGATACCGACAAGGGCGACACCTACCTGGATGATTATCGCTGGGTCATGGATAACGGGCTGGCGCTGATCCAGGACCGCGAGCTGCGCATCGGCACGCGCATGCTGACCATCTATCACTGGTTGTTGCCCTACCAGGACAGCCATGGTGACGTGCAGGGCATCATCGGCGGCTGGTTGGACATCAGCGAGCGCCAGGCCATGCTGGAAGAGCTGCAAAGTGCCAGAGAGCGGGCCGATGAAGCCAATCGCATCAAGAGCACCTTCCTCGCCACCATGAGCCACGAAATCCGCACGCCGATGAGTGCAGTGCTCGGCATGCTGGAATTGGCTCTCAAGCATGCCGAGCAAGGCCAACTCGATCGCCAGGCCATCGAGGTCGCCTATGAATCGGCGAAGGACATGCTGGCACTGATCGGCGACATCCTCGACATCGCCCGCATCGAGTCAGGGCGTCTTGGCCTGGCTCCCGAGCGCGCCAACCTGCGGGTGCTGGTGGAATCGGTCGCCCGGGTATTCGATGGCGTGGCGCGGCAGAAGAACATCGGCCTGCTGCTGGATATCGATGCCAGCGTGAGCCGCGAGGTGCTGATCGACCCGTTGCGTTTCAAGCAGGTGCTGTCCAACCTGATCAGCAACGCCATCAAGTTCACCGACGCTGGTCAGGTAAGCGTGCACATCCACGGTCAGGCCGTTGGCGAGGAGCGCATAGCGGTCCAGTTGCTCGTGGAGGACACCGGCATCGGCATTTCCAGCGTCGATCAGGCACGCCTGTTCCAGCCGTTCGCCCAGGCCCGCCAGAATGGTCTGAGCAGCCGCCACGGCGCAGGCCTGGGGTTGGTCATCTGTCGCTCGCTGTGCGAGATGATGGGCGGCAGGCTGACATTGAGCAGTACACCGGGCCAGGGCACCAGGGTCGAAGTCGAGCTGAACCTGGCCACCCTGGAGCCCGCTGCGCTGGACACGCAACCTGTCCGTGAGGAAGTGCCAACTGCGCGCAGTCATCTACGGGTGCTGGTGGTCGATGACCATGCCGCCAACCGTCTGCTGCTCTGCCAGCAATTGGCGTTCTACGGGCATGAGGTCAGCGAGGCCAGTGATGGCGCATCGGGGCTGGCGGCCTGGAGCGGCGGACACTTCGACCTGCTGATCAGCGACTGCAACATGCCGGTGATGAGCGGCTACGCGTTGGCCCGCGCCATCCGCAGCGAAGAACAGGCGCAGGGTCTGCCGCCCTGCAGCATTCTCGGTTACACCGCCAATGCTCAGCCGGACGAGCGCCAGCGTTGCCTCGACAGCGGCATGAATGACTGCCTTTTCAAGCCGATCAGCCTGGTCGCGCTTGGCGAGCGCCTTGCGTCGATTCGCGCCATCGACCGTGCTGCAGAGGCGGAGCAGGGCTTCGCCGAAGCCTTCGACCCGAGCGCTCTGGATACCTTGACCGGAGGGGATCCGGCGCTCGCCCGCCGTTTGCTCGACGAGTTGTGGTCGAGCACCACCGAAGATCTACGGACGCTGCAGGAACTGGCGGCCACGGAGGACCGCGATGCCCTGGCCGAGCTGGCGCATCGCATCAAGGGGGCCGCACGTATCGTCAGCGCGCGGCCGCTGGTGCAACGCTGCGAAGCACTGGAGAACGCTTGTCGACTGGAGCCCGCCGAAGCACCCTTGCAGCCGGCCATCCAGGCGCTGGCCGCCGAGATGCAAGCTCTGTGCGGAGCGCTTGAGCGACAAGGTGCTAGAGGGAGCGGTGGCACCCTGTAATCGTTTCAGGGCGCAGTCGCAAACCGCAGCCTGTCAGGCTTTTTCCAGATCCGAAGCCTGATGCCGCTCGGGCACTTGCTGCGCTTCGTCGCCCCAGGTGCGGTTGACGCGTTTGCCGCGCTGGACTGCTTCGCGGTTGGCGATTTCCTCGGCCCAGCGCAGCAGGTGCGGGTATTCGTGAACGGCAAGGAACTCGGCTGCGGAATACACGTTGTTCCTCACCAGTTCGCCGTACCAGGGCCACACGGCAATATCGGCAATGGTGTAAGTGTCGCCCGCCAGGTAGCGGTTCTCGGCGAGTCGCTGGTTGAGGACGTCCAGCTGACGTTTGGCTTCCATGGTGAAGCGATTGATTGCGTACTCGAACTTCTCCGGCGCATAGGCATAGAAATGCCCGAAGCCGCCACCCAGGTAGGGCGCCGAGCCCATTTGCCAGAACAGCCAGTTGAGGGTTTCGGTACGGCCAGCTGGATCTTTCGGCAGGAACGCGCCAAATTTTTCCGCGAGATAGAGCAGGATCGACCCGGACTCGAACACGCGGATAGGGGTATCCGCACTCTGGTCGAGTAGTGCCGGGATCTTCGAGTTGGGGTTGACCCCGACGAAGCCGCTGGAGAACTGGTTGCCCTCGGAGATGCGGATCAGCCAGGCATCGTACTCGGCACCGCTGTGGCCCAGCGCGAGCAGCTCCTCGAGCAGGATGGTCACCTTCACGCCGTTGGGCGTGGCAAGCGAATACAGCTGCAGTGGATGCTTGCCGACCGGCAGCGCCTTGTCGTGAGTCGCGCCGGCAACAGGCCGGTTGATCTTGGAGAACTGGCCACCGGAAGCCTCGAGGTGCTTCCAGACCTTTGGCGGTACGTAGGTAGATTGGGTCATCGATTCCTCCCTGTTAGCGTCATGAACAATGCATTCGAAGCCAAGGCTATCTGGATTACGCCCGGCATTCGAATGCGTTTCATGCATGTGGATCATCGAGTCGACTGATGTTTCTTACCAGGGGCCGGGTGATCGCAGATCAGCCTGTGACCCTATCTCGAAAGGCGCTTCCCGGCCGCACCCGGCTCGCACGGCGGCGTGATGGTTTACAGCGCTTGTAAAGTTACGAGCATTGCCGCCGATAGATTTTATGAAATGTTTGGTTACGTTCGCCGGGCGCGACACGTCTCGACGAGTGACTCCCGTCCAGCGTTGGTGGAGCGCTTTTATGAAGCAAACCGAGTCCAGGCGGCATGTGCACTAACACGGTAGCTGCGTTACGCATTTGCCTGTTCTGCCTCCAGCAATCTTTGGTTGCAACTTTATTTATGGGTTAGATGTCACAGTGATATCAGAGTGATGGCTTTTGGCTATTTCTCGCGGTCGGCCGTTTACAAGAGGCTCGTCAAAGTGGCCACAGAAGCCACGTTACCCCCGAGAAACGGATTGTTCTCACCCCAAAAACATTCAAATCGACCCGTTCGGGCTCTGAGAACCTTATGAACATTCTTGCTCCTGCCATACATATAACGAGCCGGCTCCGTTTCCCGGCAAAATTCGTACTGCTCGCTGTGATAGTCCTGATTCCTTTGACTCTGCTTGGCGTACGAGTCCTCGACCAGCTCAACAACAGCATCGATGGGATCCGTGCCGAGCAGGTCGGTCAGCGCTATCTAATGGATGTCACCCCCGTCCTTCGATTGTCGATGTTGCAACGGGCGCTCACCAACCGACTGTTGAGCGGTGATCAGACGGCTCAGGCCGACCTGGCGGCCAACCAGACGAAGCTGCAGGATGCGTTCTCGAAACTGGAAATCACGGACAGGCAGCTCAACGCGACTCTGGAAACCGGCGACCGCGTACAGCGCCTGCGTTCGGGCGTGCAGCAACTGATCGAGCGGGCCAAAGGCAGTGCCGACCAGGCACAGATGTTCGATGCCTGGAACGATCAGCTCTCCCAAACGCTTAACTTCGTCTATCTAGTCAGCGCCACTTCCGGAATGGTGCTGGATGAAGACTATGCATCGCTGTTCATGATCGATCAGAGCACCTTGCGATTGCCACGACAGATCAACGTCGTCGGCCAGCTTCGTGGTCTGGCTAGCGGCCTGCGTGAGGGGCAGCCCTTGACCGATGGCACGCGCGCTTCGCTGAGCGCGCTACTCAAGCAGGAAAGCCAGATCCGCCAGGATCTCCAGCAGAGCCTTGGCCTGTTGCGTCGTAGAGAGCCCGCGCTAGCCGACAAGATTCAGTCGCCGGTATCCAGCTCCCTTCAGGCGCTGGATGGCTTCCGTGCCGACCTCGACATGCTGCTCGACTCGACGCGTGAAACCATGAATGGCACACAAGGTTTGGCGGCCAAGGGCAATGCCGTGGTAGCCGACTTGTACAAGGCTCAGGACGTCCTCCAGGACGAGCTGCTGGCCGCGCTGGATCGAAGGGTTCATGACCGGGAAGCCGAGAGGCTTTTCATCCTGGGTATGTTCATCTTCATGGGGTTGCTGCTGGTATACGCCTTCTGCGGCATCTACGGCTCGATGCGCAGAGCCATCGGTGACGTGTTGAGTGCCACGCGTCTCATCGCCCAGGGCGATCTTACCGCTCGTGTTCAGGTGCGGGGCAACGATGAAATGGCGGATGTGGGCACGGGCCTCAATCACATGGTGCAGGCGTTCGGTACTTCGCTGGCCCAGGTCGAGCGAAGCTCGCAGATGGTATCGGATGCAGCCCAGCGCCTGGGCCTGTCCATCGATCGTGCGAAGCAATCGATGAACGCGCAGCAAGGGGAAACCGAGCAAGTCGCCACCGCGATCAACGAGATGACCGCAAGTGTTGCCGACGTGGCACAGAACACCGAGGGTGCTGCGCGCGCGGCCGGACAGGCGAGTCAGGCTTCGGCCCACGGTCTTGAGGTCATGGCGGGCACCCGCATGACCATCGAAGCCCTGGCCAGCGAGGTCGATCTCAGCGCGCAAAAGGTCTCGGCCCTTGCCGTGCACAGTCAGGAAATCGGCGGGGTCATTGAAGTCATCCGCAACATCGCGGATCAAACCAACTTGCTGGCCTTGAACGCAGCGATTGAAGCAGCCCGTGCCGGTGAGCAGGGGCGTGGCTTTGCCGTGGTTGCCGATGAGGTTCGAACGCTGGCATCGCGTACGCAGGGCTCGACCGAAGAGATCCGCCGAATCATCCAGGAGCTGCAGCTCGCGATGTCGGCCGCCGTGGAGCAAATGAAGACGGGCAAAAACAGAGCGCAGGAGTGTGTGCTGTCTGCCGATCAGGCATCAACTAGCCTGGGAGCGATCAACGATGAGGTCGAGCGAATCGTCGGCATGAATACGCAGATTGCCAGCGCAGCCGTGCAGCAGCATGCCGTAGCGGAGGACATCAACCGCAACATTACCGAAATCCGTAATGGCAGCGTCGTGTTGATCGAGGGGATAGAGGAGAACGCCCTTACCGCTGATGAGCTCTCGCAGCTGGCAGGCGAGCTGCGAACGGTGGTCTCCCGCTTCAAAATCTAAACCAGGTCGTTCTAGGGCTCCGCGGCATCAAGGCCTGCCGCGGTTGCTCAGTGCAAACAGCTGTTTGCAGCAGGCTGCTAATCGTTCGCCAACTGATCGGCAAGAAACTCGACCATTGCCCGCACTCGGCGGCTTGGGTTGCTGGTCGCCGTCACGGCGTACAGATCGACGTGGGGCAGGGCGAAGTCGTCCAGAGCCGTTTCCAGCTCGCCGCTTTCCAACTCCCTATGCACTTCCCAACGATTCTTGATCATGATTCCGTAGCCCTGCATGGCCCAACTACGCAGCACGCCACCGTCGTTGGCGATGCGGTTGCCGGTGACGCGGATCGAGGCGGTCTTGCCGTTGACCAAGAAGGGCCAGGTGGAGAACGCCACGCCCGTGCGGTGCAGCAGTAAGCAGTTGTGCTCGACCAATTGCTCGGGGTGCTCCGGCTTGCCCCTGGACTGCCAATAGCCAGGTGTCGCGCAGATGATTCTTTGGCTTCGAATCAGCCCCCGAGACACCAGGTTCGAGTCCACCAAGGGGCCGTTGCGTAGGGCTATGTCCAGGTTGTTTTCGATGAAGTCGACCACTCCATCGCTCAACAGCAAGGTGACCTGGATATCGGGGTGCAGCTCCATGAACCGGTCAATGATGGGAACCAGTTTCAGGCGCCCGAAATCACTGGTTGCGGTGATGCGTACTGGCCCCCGCAGTGAGCGCTCCGGGCGTATGGCGTCGATGGAGTTGCTCCAGTCGATCAGCAGTCGCCTGGCGTTGGCCAGGAACTGTTCACCCTCGTGGGTAAACGTCAGCTTGCGTGTGGAGCGGATGATCAGTGGCGTACCTGTCTGCTCCTCCAGTTGCTGCAGGGCCAGGGTGACCGTCGAGCTGGCTACCGAGTTTCGACGGGCGGCGGCACTCAGGTTGCCTGTTTCGGCGATGCTGACGAACAGGCGTAGTGCATCGAGAGTGTCCAATCCCTGTGAGCCTCGAAGAAAGGTAGATGCTGCAAGACCATAGTTCGAGTATCTCGAAAAGTCATCTTGAGTCTGCCCCGGTTATCGAGAGGGGAAAAATGCGCCAGCATGAGCCCATCAACTAGATCAGGAGTTTCAGCAATGAATATCGATTTTAGCGGTCGCCATGTTCTGGTCACCGGGTCCACCAGCGGCATCGGCTTTGCCGCCGCCAAAGGCTTTCTCGCGGCAGGTGCGCGGGTGGTCATCAATGGGCGCAGCGAGGCGAGCGTGCAGGCCGCCCTGCAGCGGCTGGGGCCATTGGCGGCCAACGCCAAAGGCTTCGCCGCCGACCTGAGTCACGATGAAGCCTGCCAGCAACTGCTGGCTGAACATCCGAGTTTCGATGTGGTGGTCAACAACCTGGGCATCTTCAACCCGCAGGATTTCTTCGAAACACCAGACAGCGAGTGGCAGCGTTTCTTCGAAACCAACGTGATGTCAGGCGTGCGTATTTCCAGGGCCTACGCGCCCGGGATGGTGGAGCGCCAATGGGGCCGCATTGTATTCGTTTCATCGGAGTCGGCCCTGAACATTCCCGCTGACATGATCCATTACGGCTTCAGCAAAACCGCACAGCTGGCGATAGCCAGAGGCTTGGCCAAGCGCCTGGCGGGGACTGGCGTTACGGTCAACTCCGTGCTGCCCGGCCCCACGCTATCGGAAGGTGTCGCCGAGATGCTCAAACCAGCGGTGGAAAGCTCGGGCGAGAGCCTGGAGAAAGTAGCGGCGAACTTCGTCGTTGCCCATCGCGGCTCCTCGATCATCCGCCGTGCATCCAGCGTGGACGAGGTTGCCAACATGATCATCTACGTCAGCTCCGAGCAGGCTTCGGCCACCACTGGCGCGGCGTTGCGCGTGGATGGTGGCGTCGTCGACAGCATCGTTTGACGCCAAGCTAGCGCGTTCCACTTCACTTCAATCAAGAACCGACGCTGCCCGATCCGGGGCGGCGCCGTCTCGCCCGGAGTTTGTTATGAATACATCGATCATCAAGGCAATCGAAGAACGGCAGACGATCAACCTGTTCGACGCCTCGCGCTGCATCGACGATGCCCAGATCCAGGAACTGGTTCGGCTGGCTACTACCGCGCCCACCGCATTCAATCTGCAGAACTGGCGCTTCATCGCTGTGCGCAGCGCCGAGGCCAAGGCACGTCTGCGCGCTATGGCCTGGGATCAGGCCAAGGTTACCGAGGCTGCAGTGACCTTCATCCTCTGCGGGCAGCTCGCTGACCATCGCTCCCTCGAGCGCCGGCTGACGCCCAGTGTCG
Source organism: Pseudomonas flavescens (assembly GCF_013408425.1). Lineage (NCBI taxonomy): Bacteria > Pseudomonadati > Pseudomonadota > Gammaproteobacteria > Pseudomonadales > Pseudomonadaceae > Phytopseudomonas > Phytopseudomonas flavescens. The sequence continues at coordinate 453,211 of NZ_JACBYV010000001.1, forward strand.
AGGCGGGCTTCATGCCCGAGAGCATGCTGCCGCTCTGGGAGTCGGCGGCGAAGGGGCTGTATTTCGAGCAACCCCAGCGCCAGCGTGACGAAGCGATACGCACCGCCACCTTCGGCGCGGGTACCTTGATCCATGCAGCCAAGGCGATGGGCCTGGGTTCCTCGCCGATGATCGGCTTCGATGCCGAAGCGGTGGCGCAGGCGTTTTCCCTCGCCGAGGATGAAATACCCGTGATGCTGCTGACGGTAGGGCACCCGTTGCCCGGCAACTGGCCGCAGAAACCACGGCGCCCAGTCGAGGACGTGCTGACCCTGGTCTGACGTGCCGCTCAAGGAGAACCTGGCCCTGGCTGAACGGCCTCCTGAACCGCAGCCAAACCACCAGGTGAGGTGGCAGCTGTTTTGCGTTCGAATCTCGGCAGTTGGCTGGAGTACGCAGCATCACGCATCAGCGCAAATGCCGTTCGATCCATTGCGCGACGTCGACGGTATCGATCTTCGCTCGTGCGTTGTAGCTGTCCGCCTTTGGCCATGCGACGCCCTTGCCTTCGGCGAACACCGCCCGGTACTTGCGCAACGAGTCGTCGGGCGCTGCCGCCAGCTCGGCCTTGAGTGCGGGCAGCGTCCATTCCACGCGCTGGACCTGGCGGTCGAGTAGCCGATCGACGGTGTCCGCCAGTTGCCGGTAGGTGAGGGTGTCGCCCGCGGTGAAGACGACCTGATCGACCCGCTCCGGTTCGAACAGGATGGCAGCGGTCAGACGGCCGATATCTTCCGGCGTGGTGACCGTCACGGCAGTTTCCCAGCTGCCCAACGCGCGCACGGTGTTCTGATCCAGGTCCACCACGCCGAACGCCGGCTCGAACAGAAAGCTGGTGAACATGCCGGTGGAGATGATCAGCCATTGCACCTTTGACTGACTGCGCAGCAGTTGGCGCACGTCCAGCTGTTCGTCGAACAGATTCTGCGGGCTGCCGCGGCCGATCACGTCGTAATCCACACCGAACTGCCAGGGTACAAAACGCTTCACATCCGACATCAGCGCTGCCCTGGCCAGCTTGCGCTGTATGCCTGGCCCGGCGGCGAACCCCAGGCAACTGACCAGCGTGTCGAAACCACTGAACAAGGCGGCGAGCGTCTCTTCGGCGTCGTTTGCGGCATCGGCCGACACGACCTCGATGCCCAGGTTGTCGAGTTCCTCGAGCGTCTGGCGTTTGCTTGGCGAGGTGGTGTCGAGGGCGGCTGCTCGCAGCATGACCGTTACCCGCGCTGCCGGCTGGGCGGCCAGTTCGCGCAGTACGGCCATGCCGAGTTCGCCGGCGCCGAGGACGAGAATGTTGTCGGTTTTAACGGGAGACTGTGGTTGCATCGGTTACTCGCAGTGAATGGTCAGTGATGTTTTTATCCTGTCACCATTGGCGAACATTCAGAAGAAGGCACACGAGTGATACCGCATGAACGCAATGACCGAAGAAGAGGTGATTCGCCTGTCTCAAGCCACCTGCGACGCACTGAGTGACGAGGACGACGGGCTCAAGCGCGAAGTCCTGACCCATGCGGGCAATCGCTGGTCACTGGGCATCGTCCATACACTGGGGGTAGAGGGAAAACTGCGGCACGCGGAAATCGGTCGCCGCCTGGCGGGCATTACCCAGCGCATGCTGACCCGTAGCCTGCGACAACTTGAGCGGGACGGATTGATCGCCCGTTGCGACCACGGCGAGGTGCCGCCACGTGTCGATTACGAGCTGACCCCGTTGGGGCGGAGTTTTCTGGTACGCATGGTGCCGCTGTGGACCTGGCTGCTGGAGCACGCTGAAGACTTTCGCGCAGCGCGTGTTCGATTCGACCAGGTGTGAGCGTGCCGGGGCTTATCGACGCTGGTGGTGTTTGCTGCGCCTGACTGATCGAGGTGGGCGCCTGTCACTCAAGGCGTGACCGGCTCGCCACGAAAACGCTGCAACTCTTCACGGGTCACCCGGCGGTCGCCGTCCGTGTCGGCGAGCAGCATCAGATCGACTGCAGCTTGCGCGTACTCCTGCTCGGTCACCTTGCCGTCGCGGTTGCCATCCCAGAGCTCGAGCGTTGCCTGTGCCACCGACGCCAGCACCTGGGCAGGCCAGACCATGTCAGGGTCACCCTCGGCGACCGTATAGGCTGCGATATCCTCTGCCGTGACGATACCGTCACCATCGTGATCGATGCTGCGGAAGGTCGCTGGCGCCGCGGCTCGAGCTTCCTCGACGGATAGCGCGCCATCGCCGTTGCTGTCCTGCTCACGGAAAATCTCGTCGATCCCCGCTGCGGCCACGTTGCTGGCTGCGAGCGCTAGAAGCAGGCCGCTGGCGAGCGTGCGGGTAAGCGATGGCATGTTGAACTCCCTGTAGGTCGATATGAGAAGGCGGCACGGTGGGCCGCTTCGCTCGGCACCCTAGCTGCGGCCGCGCTCATGTTCCATAGCTCACATGTGCTAGTCGGTGGGGTCGACCTGGCTGGCGGTGCATCACGCCGCCTGCGCCGCTCAGGTGCTGGTGCGGGCATTTCTCTTCTGCAGGATCATCGAGGCTTCGTTGTAGGCCGCCTGGAACGTATCGCTGCCGATCCACTGCACTGCCGTGTCTTCGTCTTCATCGTGAAAGATCGCGCGGTAGACGATCAGCAGCCCCATCATGAAGTCGGTTGCCGGGTCTTCCTCTTCCTCGGCGATCACCAGCTCCAGCACCGGGTATTGCAGGAACACCAGGCTCATTGCCAACAAGCTGATGCCCTCGGCCAGTTTCATGGCCTGGAACAGGTCATCGAAATGTGCCGGGTCGAAACCGTTCTCCTGAATATCCTTGAAATCGAAGGTGCTCAGGTCGATGTCGACATCATCGAAGGGTTCGTTGATCAGCGGGTTGGCCAGAACCGGGTGCAGGAGATTGGGCTTCGGCTTGCCCATACGGTTCTGCTTGGCCTTGGCTTTGGCCCGCTGGGCGCGTTTTTGCTGTTTGTCAGGGGAGGCCATGGGGGCGAGGTCCTTGTCCGTGCAGCCAGGATAATCGGGCGCCCATTGTATTCGGTCTCCCGCGCACCTGGCAGCCGCTATCGACCTGCCAGGCGCGAATGGCGGTTCGCGGTGTGGCCCGCGCGTCGATTGGGCAGAGGATCACGATGGCCGATCGATCAAGCCTTGCAGGTTCACGAGAATCGAGGCGGCATCGTAGGGCTTGCGAACGATGCAGACGTCTTTCAGTTCGTCGGGAAGAGCGATGCTGTCGCCGTAGCCGGTCGCGAAGATGAACGGGATCTGCAGGCGCTGCAGTTCCTCGGCGACGGCCAGCGATGTGCCCGTGCCCAGATTGATGTCCAGCACTGCCACATCCGGTCTTCGGCTGGTGAGCAGTCTCAGTGCCTCGACTTCCGAGCTGGCCGTGATCACGTCCTCGACCCCGGCGTCGGCCAGGATCTGTTCGAGACCGACCGCAATCACCAACTGGTCCTCGAGTATCAGCACGCTGGAGTTGGCCAGGTCCTTGAGGTCCAGGGTCGGCAGGGCGATGAGCGCTGCCGGTTGCTCGGTCTCGGCCGGGTCTGCGAGAGAAAGATGTTTGGCCGGAATCTTGAAATGGCCCCTGAGGCCCTCAGGCAAAAATTCCAGGGCACTGGTGCCACCGAGGTCGAACGGGATGCTACGGTCGATCAGCACGGAGCCGAAGCCGGTATGCGCCGGTGCTCTGACGGGCGGGCCGCCGGCTTCTGTCCATGCGATATCGCAAGCGCCGCCAGCATCGACTGACCAGGTGACCACCAGCTTGCCGCTCGCGCGAGACAGCGCGCCGTACTTCGCGGCGTTGGTCGCCAGTTCATGGAGAACCAGTGCCATGACCGAGTAAGCCCGGGCATCGAGCACCACATTGGGCCCGTGCAGCTCGATCGCATCGGCGGACGTGCGGTAAGGCGACAGTTCGGCATTGAGCAGCGCCGCGAGACTGCCACCGCCGTCGCCACGCACGACCTGATCGTGTGCCAGCGCCAGTGCCTGGATGCGGCCCTTCAAGGTCGCTACATAACCGCCGAGGGTTTGCGCCTCCGCGGTGGGGTGGGCCACCAGGGCGCCGATCAGCGCGAGGATATTCTTGACCCGATGGTTCAGCTCCTCGTTGAGCATGCGCTGGCGCACGTCCGCCTTCAGCCGCTCGTTGGCGAGCAGCTCGCTGTTGTGCAGCACGACCTCGACGATCGCAACGCGAATGGCCTCGCCGAACTGGCGGTCCTGCTCGGTCCAGGGCAGTGACTGGTGATGCACCGTCTCTTTCCAGATGGCGAAGCTCCTGCGAGGCGTCAGGCGTTCACCAAAGGATCCGCTCTCGTAGGTCTTGTTCGGGTCACCCGCCCAGTCCAGGGTTTCGACCACTTCCTTGCGGAACAGGATCAGGTAGTCCCTTGGGTGCTGAGACATGGGAATGACCAGCACGCCCGAGACGTCCGAGGCGTAATCCTGGGCAGCCACGTGCGCCATGGAAAGGCGATTGGAGGCCCAGGTACGGCCCTGCGCGACCCCTTCGATGAAGCTCAGCAACGCCGGAGCGGCGAGCTTGGGCGGGGTCAGCCCCTCCTCGGACCAGCGGCCCTGCAACAACATGCCGATCCCGTCGCAGGGGATCAATGCCTTGAAATCCGTGATGCGCGAGCGGAAGAACTCTTCCATGTCCGTCGCGCTGTTGGCATCGAGCAGCAGGGTATCGAGCACCTGACGGGTCTGGGCAACGGCCTCCAGCTTCTGCCGGGCGCGCAGCGTCTCGATATGCATGGAAAGAAATTCGCCGAACATCTCGGCCGCCACCCGCTGCCCCATGGTCAGCGTGCGCGGTGCGTAATGGTGGCAGGCGATCAGGCCCCAGAGCGCCCCATCGATGATGATCGAGATCGACATCGATGCGCCCACACCCATGTTGCTCAGGTACTCGCAGTGAATCGGCGAGACACTGCGCAGATGGGCGTAGGACAGGTCCACCGGCTCGCCCGACAGGTCCAGCGCGGGCAGCACCGGCACGCTTTTGAACCTGACATCCGAGATGATCCGGATCGGGTTGCGCAGGTACAGGGCGCGGGCCTGCTGAGGGATATCCGAGGCCGGGAAATACTGCCCCAGGAAACTCTCCAGGTCGCTGCGCTTGGACTCGGCAATCACCTTGCCGGCACCGTCGGCGCCAAGCTGGTAGATCATCACCCGGTCATAGCCAAGCATGGCGCGGACCATGCGTGCCGAATCGCGAAAGAGTTTGTCGGTCCGATCGATCTCGCGGACTTGCGCGATGAGCGTGCGGGCCAGCTCGATCGGTTCGGCGATGCTCGCGCCGCAGGGCTCGAACTCGATGATCGCGGTGCCCTTGAACAGATGCGCCGCGATGTCGAAGGTCCGGCCCGACGCCAGCGTTAGGCCGAATGTCAGCACCGGGCGCGAGCCTTCCCGGGTACGGGCAAGCGAGTTGCGTATCGAATGAGCGGCCTCTACCCCGACCACCGCTTCCAGTCGCTGGTCGTTCAGATCGCCTGCCGCACCGAGCATGTCCGGGGCATTGGCGGAATGACGCAGGACGATGCTCGCCGATGCGTTGCAGGCCAGCAGGCAGCCGTGCGGCTGGATGCTGCCCGGAAATTGGATCGCCTCGCGATCACAGTTGGTCAGGTTAACGCGAGGTTCGAGAGTCATTGGCACTGCCGGTTGATGGAAGGCCGGCTGCCTGAGTGGCTACCGAAGGAAATCGAGCGGTGAAAAACACCGCAAAATCAGTTTATAGGGCAATCCAGCGTTCGTCACTGCAGGACAACTCAGGGCGGTATCGCCGAGGTTCGGCGTGCTTGCACGACATTCATGACGATTGGCTGCACCCTCACCCTCCTTGGCAAAGAACCGGAAACAGTCGCTGGCCATGGCCTTTGCGGGGCCCGTACAGCGTTGGCCATGTCGGTACTGTTCATGAGGAAGCGAGCGCGATGAACGAGTACGAGAATCCAGATCACTCGGATGTGGCAGCCCGGCACTACCAGCAGACAGCCGAGCCATTCACTGCGCACTTTGCACGGGCGGCTGCACGAACGGGGGCGCAGGTGATGGACGGACAGGCACTCGACCCCGTTCTACGCGACGTGCTGTCGAGTCTGTTCGCTTCGTCAGCCACCGCGGCGTTCAGGCTGCATGCAGCACCGCCGCCATCCACTGGCGAGCCATACCGGCAGGCCGTTCAACGATCTCCTGTCAACCGGTCGTTGAGGTTCCGGTGAGGTACGCAGGTTGCGTGTCGTGAAGCGGGCGCGCGATATTCAGGGCGTGTTTGACGGCCTGGAGTTCCTGAGCGGTGAAGCGTTTTCTGCCCAGACCGTAGTGGGTTCCGCCAGGGGTCATGTGCGATGAAAAGAGCCCGGTCAGCTCCTCGCCAGTCTGCTCCAGAAGCAGCTCCATATGGGCCTCGTTGCGAGTGTTCGCCACGAGATAGGTCAGCCCTTCCACGGTCGACTTGCCGCACCACGACACCTCATCCCAGGCCAGCATGCTTCCTTCTTCGGTCCATATCGTGTGCAAGCTCCAGGTAGAGGTGCCCTGCGCCAATCCTTCGAGTGCGGGGATCAGGCGCTCGCGCGAGAGGATCTCGAGTTGATACCTCTGCGTGTGGATGAGGGCGAAATTCGCATCCTCCGCTGTGCGCATGGCAGCTGAGCCGGGGCTGATTACCCTGGCTGTCAGAAGATAGCTCGAGGCGATTTCCGAGGGTTGTTCGCTCCAGCCATTCAGGTCGGAAACAGGCGGGCACCATATGAGGCGTATGGTTTCTCCCATGCAGGGCTGATCATCTTTATCGAAGTGCGCGAATGCGGTGCCGGGTACGCTCGGCAAAAGGGCTTCGAGGGCAACGGTAGGAGCGCGGTGATCGATGTTCGGGCTATTGGGCCAAAAAATCGGGCAGTAGGTCTTCACGGATTGGCTGTCCTTCGCAAACCGGGTTGAGGCGTTGCATTATCGCCGTAAGGCACTGGAGAGCGCCCGTGCAGTTCGGGTGACCGTCATATGCGCTGCGGTCGGCTCAAGGCGGCTCTCAGTCATGGCGGGTCTTGAGAATTTCATCGCTTACGAAACCTATCCCGCATCGGTCGCAATACAAGCCACCGACCAGTTGTTCGAGTGGTGGTGGCTTCAGCGAATCGAGATTGCATTCATCGACGGCAAGCTGATCCGTACGTCGATAGCCCGCGCGTTCTTCACCATCGAAGCGCGCGTTCGGACTCAGCGCTCCTATCAGGATGTCTTTGGGCCTCACGTGCTGTGGCGATCCACAGCGAGGGCAGCACTGATTGTCTGGGGTCATGGCAGGGCCTGATTCGATCTGCTGGCAGCTTAGGCATGTTGAGGCCTTTATCTGTTCTCGAACGGCTACTGGCCTTTATGCCGGTCGTTCAGGTACGTGGCCATTGCGGCAAAGCGTCTGCGGGTTTCGGTCTCGAAGAGCTTGTTGACCATCGGATTCAGCAGCCACCCCAGCCATTGTGGACGCAGGCGCAAGCTGAACGTGTAGGTCAGTTCGGACTTGTCGTTGTCGAGGTCCCGATGATGCAGCGAGGCAGCCCACTCCTGGAAGCAGCCTTGAGGAGCCACCAGCACCGCGGCCGCTAGGTGAGGGGGCTTGTAGTTGACGAAGCGCGTACGCATGGCAAACAGGCGCTTCCAGCCACGGCCCTGATTACAGGAGATGGCACCTACATAGGGATGGCTGCTACCGTCCTCGACTGCAGCGTGGGACAGCAGGCTATCCCAGTGCATCCGCACCCGATGGTCGTGAAAGGCTTCAAAGGCCACTGCCGAGGGGCAGGGCATGATCAGCTTTATTTTGCGTATGGCCATGCGTCAATGCTCGTCCGTTGGGCTTGCGAGGCGCCTACCCGTACTCTATCGCAACCTGCTCTGGAGCGTTCGCTTCGGGCAAGGGTGCTGCGCTGTGTATCTGGACGCGCGATGGCAATTTAGACCACTTGAGCAGGAGTGGCTGCCCTCCGTATTCGCTTTCGCATCCCAATGCTTCACCAAGATTTAGCAGAAACGTCCCTTCATCGATGCGGTCGGTTGAAAGGCAGGCTGCTCGCGTGCTGATTATCCGCTGCTGAGCTTACTTGCCAGACGAAGATGTGAATGACGGAGGACGTGATGTTTCAGAATCGCCACGGTGTTGGCCGGCAGGGTCGAAACGCAATGGTCTGCATGGCGCTGTTTTCCGCGCTGGCCCTTCAAGTGGGGTGTTCGGCGGAGGAGGAGACGGCCCAGGCCAAGGCCGTCACGCCGGGGGCATCCGTCGAGAGCGGGGCATCGACCAAGCTGGCGCCCTTGAGCGAGCAGGACATCACCGGGGCCAAACTGCCGGGTGAGTTGGTGTGTTCCTTCTCGGTGGCGGGTAATGCCTATCTCCATGTAGCGGGCAACGTTGCCAGTACGGCCGATGCGCAGGGCGTGGCGAAGCTCGGTGACCGTGTCGAGGCGATTCAGGCGCCTGGTGGCTTCGACGGCATGCTGCACGGCACGACGTTCAAAGGCGATCGACTGGCGATCGAGGTCAAGCTCAATGGCGACGCGGAGGGTGGCGGCGGCGGTGAGTCGCCTCACCATGCCGCTACCGCGACCTACCTGCTCGAGGACAACCCGAGCCGCACCCTCGAGGGGCGCTGGCAATGCGGACCTTGAACCAGCCGAATCGGTCGCTCGTGTAGAGGCTCATGGCGATGCGGCGAGGACCACGATCACCACCGGGTGATTCGTGGCCTGTTCGGGCCTTCAGAGCATTCTGAAGGCCCTGCCCATGACCCAGGGCGCTGCTGTTCCTAGCGAAGGTCCAGTGCCACACGGCTGACGGCCTCGACCACTTGCCTTGCGCCTTGCTGAATGTTGGTGATCGCGACGCCCGCCTGTTCAGCCAACTCCAGGCCTTTGCCGGCCTGGTCGCGGCTCTGTTGGATATTCACGGCCGCGCGCTTGGCCAGCTCCTGATTCTGATCGACGACGTTGACGATCTCCTGAGTCGCGGAACTGGTTCGTGCCGCCAGCTTGCGGATTTCATCCGCGACGACGGAAAAACCGCGCCCTTGCTCGCCCGCCCGCGCGGCTTCGATCGCCGCATTCAGTGCGAGCAGGTTGGTCTGTTCGGCGATGCCACTGATGGTTTCCACGATGGCGCTAATCAACACCGACTGCGAGCCGAGCGCGTCCATGCTCTGGGTGACGGACTGCATCTGCTCGGCGATCTTTTTCATGGCCACCACGGCCTCTCCGACCACGGCAGTGCCGTTTTCCGCGCTTACATCGGTGCGTTGCGATACCTCGTAGGCGACCTCGGCGGCATGTTTGACTTCGTTCTCTTTCTCGACCTGATCGGTTACCACGCTGGCGAACTTGGCCACTTTGTAGAGCTGGCCTTTGCCATTGACGATAGGGTTGTAAGTGGCTTCAAGCCAGACGGTCTTGCCCTTCTTGTCGATACGCCTGAATCGCCCGGCGACGAATTCGCCACGGTTGAGTTGGTTCCAGAACTCGGTGTAATGGGGCGAGGCGATGTCTTCGGGCGTGCAGAACATTCGATGATGCTTGCCTTCGATTTCATTGAAGGCATAGCCCATCGAGTTGAGAAAGTTCTGGTTGGCCGAAAGAATGCGGCCATCGAGCGAGAACTGGATGACGGCAGTGGATTTGGTCAGCGCGGCCGAGAGCTCGAGGCCATCGAGTGACTCGATGTCCAGGCCATCACTGAATACATAGCCCAGTATGGTTCGCTTCCCATTGTCGGTTCTCGAATGGAACCAGCGGATATTCAGCTTGGTGCCAGCCCTGCTGGCGCCGTGATAGTTGCATTGCAAGGGCAGCACATCTTGCGGGTAAGGTCCCGCAGCGAGGCCTTTCAATTTGGTTTTATCCAGTTCGCCAATGCAAAGCAGATCGAAAATGCCTTTTCCCAGCAGCTGTTCACGGGCGAGGCCCATCAAGCCGCACAGTGCATCGCTTACCGAGATGACCCTGCACTCACCGTCGAGCTTGATCGTCGGGCACTGCAGTTCCAAAAGCTCCATGGCCTGCTGCAACTGCTCGAGATCGTTAGCCAGTTTCGTCAGATCATGCTTCAGATGTCGATTGAACATGCTCGCTCCTAAAATGAGTGAAAGTGCCTACTCAGGCGTCTATCTGGCTCTGCACATATGCATGATGCAGGTTGCAGCTTCTCTCGCGGCTGGAGTGCCATCGCGATGCTTGGGGTTGGTTTGTCTGCGCCTGCAGTGAGTTTTCGTTTGAACTGAACTGGGTGAACGCAACGTACGGCCGCGCAAGAGTCGCTGTAACGGTTGCACCTGCGGCGAAGAAACTCAGCAGGTGGTGCTGACTCTGTTCTTTCCGGTGTGCTTTGCCCGGTACAGGCATCGGTCACCGCGCACGAGGATTTCGGACAGCGGCTCTCCCTTCGCGAACGGGACCAGCCCAGCGCTGATGGTGAAGCCCACGGGAGACCTCTCACCGTGCCTGACTGCATCCAGCAATCGTTGCGCATAGGCCAAGGCGGTCTGCTCGGATAGCGTATCGATGACCACCGCGAACTCTTCACCGCCAATGCGCCCGTAGACAGCACTTCCCTCTACGGCCCGAAAGCAACTCGCCATGGCACAGAGCACTTGATCGCCCACATCGTGGCCATGGGCGTCATTGATCTTTTTGAAGTCATCGACATCAATCATCAGAAAGAAGCCCCCGGGCCTGGTTTCCGTGAAAGTCTTCAGCTTTTCCATCAAGGCACGCCGGTTGTAGATCGAGGTCAGGTAATCCGTTTCGGCAATCATTCTGTAGTGCGCCTCGCCCGCCAGCGTGTCTTCCAGTGACTGCCAGTAAGTTCGGTTATTGATCAGCCCTAGCGAAATGGAACTCACGAAGAGAACGGCGATGTAGGTCTGGTCTGAACTGCCTGACAAATTCTCGGTTAACGGAAAGACGATGGCCCAGGTTGCAATGGCCGCGATCACGAAGTCTATTTTCTTCCGAATCAAAAGCGATTCACCTGTCACGCAGATGATTGAGAATGCAAGAGAGAAATGGGTGTGCAGGTAGGGCTCCCTGTCGAATAAAAATTTATAGCTGAGTACGAATACGGCAACGAACAACAGGCCGCTGAAACGCCACGCAACTATCGATTTCGCGTACGCCTGCATGAGAAGAAGAAAAAACAGGGCCACCAGGGGAAGCAACGTGAACGCCGAGAAAAAATCCGCGCCACGAATCAATTGCACAATCCCCCAACTCATTATTGCCAGTAACTGAGTAGTGGCGATTCCTTTGCGCAGCAACGCGATCGTTCGTTGCTGATCCAATGTCAGGGTAATCATAGTCACTCATCAAAGGAGCCAAGCTCTTGAACCTCACCCAGTTCTACGCTGACGAGAGTGATGGCAAATGTGCAGGCCATCATCGTTCGCACGAAAGACTCGAACTTCGGGGTTACTTCGACGATATTTTTATGATTTTTGAAATAACCTCTGGTTTCGCCCTCTCGAACCAGTCGCATCAGGTGCGTACTGGATACGCATAACAGTGAAGACAATGCCGCGTAGGTTGAGGATTTGTAACCACCCTGTTCGTTACGGTTCTTCGACATGTCGATGTACAGCGCAAGTACCAACATGTAGCCGCCATCTCTGTTCAACATCCAATGCGCGTCCGGGACGATGATATCCAGCGTGCATCTGGCATCGAGAAGCTGTGCGAAGCCTCTCAGGAAGTGCTCGGACCTGCATGACGAGTTGGAGGTAGTGAGAAACCTCAGATTCTCCATGCTCAATGACGCCAGGGGTAGCAAATGGGTGTCCAGAATCGCTTTCGTTTCGGCCAGAGCCTGAGCCGATGGTTCGTATACGCGCAGGCGCCCATTGCTGGGATGGGTAATTATGGTCATGCGCTTGGTGATCAGGAAGAATGAAAAGTAGGACTCCAATGTATTCTTTGACAAATACCCACGTTCTTCACAGAAAGACCTTACGACGGAAAGCGTCATGCCTTTGGTCGAATAGAACTTCGACAGCAAGGCCAGCGCCACCATGTAGCGATCGCTCTTGAAAAGTGTTTTATAGAACAGAGGGTTTAATTTGTACCTGGCCATCATCAGGTCGTAGTGATCGTTGATGACCGCTTCGATATCGCTATTCAGTAATTGTTTAGTGATACGATCTACACGTTCCCGAATGCATGCGTGTTTCATATAGGCCTCAGGCCACACGATAATTCATAGATGTCATGTGGCTATCATTGAGGGCTCACTATACACAGGCTTCGGAGTAACGCCACGATTACCCAGAAATGTTCCAGAAATCGCTGCTACCCTTGAAGAAATAGGGCGCGCGCCCAAAAAACGCGCCAAGCTGAACCGGGTGGGGCGCCGCTTGTTCATGCGCAAGGATTATCAGGCGCTGGTTTCTGTTGGCTGCAAAGTGATTCCCGTGCGCGCAACAGGCTTCTTTCGAGATCGAGCATCACCTGCATGACCAAGAGCCTGTTTCTGAGTTGCCCGTCACTGAATACACGCACGGCAATGACGTTTCCATCCAGGTCTTCGCAGACAATGGTAAGTCGGTCGGGCTGCCGCTCGGTGTTGACGTTGTAGATGCCTTGGAAAGTACGCGTCAGTGATTTAAGAAGAAGGTTCATAGGCACTCGATTGATTCCTGACAAAATCCGCAACCCGCGCGAATAACTCGCGGATTCGAATAAGTGCAGGCTACGCATCCACTCATGGCATATCCATGCTGCCCGAGTAACCATTTCTGGGTGATTCAGCATCTACCATGTTGAACGCCGGCATGAAACGGGGAACTACGAAAGATTATTCGACCCGATCTTCAAAGGCGATAGATGTATCGAAGTTGATCAGCAGATAACTACAGTTTGTATAGGGATATATCGATGCTTATCAGGCCTCCTGTTGCGCATTCAGGCAGGAGAGAATCACTCGATTGATGGCGTCGAATAACTGTTGGTCCATGCGCAGCATGGCTTCGCCAGCCAGCAGAATACTGAAGACCGAACCCAAGGCGATGCCGATCACCAGCGGGCAGGCCCAGTTACCGAGCACCTTCGCCAGCCGGCGCTCAGACCCCGTGCGCATGGCTGGCATGGCCTGCTCGAACATACCCCAGGGCACGGCGCAGTGCGTTGCCGCGGCGCTGGCGGGCGCAGCGATCCAGTACCTCGGCCGCAGCGGGCCGGGCATGGGTTTCGCGCATCAGCAGGTAGGGGTAGCAGCGCAACGCCCATTGCCCTCTCAGGGCGGCACGCGGCGGGACCGGGTGCATGGTATGCACGGGAAGGGCGCGCGCCTTGCCGCTGCGGCTTTTGACCAACAGGCAGAGCAAACCTAGACCACGGTAAAGGCCAGACGCGGGTCCCTGCCCGCCGCTCATGATGACCACTCCTGCCCGAGCAGCCAGCGCCTTAGCATCGCGCTGTTCACCAGGCGCCGTTTACCGAGTTTTACCGTAGGGAGTACACCGCGCATGGCCCAGCTGCGGGCGGTGTCGTAAGTGATGCCATTGCGATCTGCCCAGGTTTCGATGGTTTCAACGTCCTGTTGCGGGCCTATCAACTTGGAGGCGTCCAGCTCTTCCAGTCCCATGTCGTTCCGTGCCTATTCATGTCAATATTCGAAGCAGCGAACTTGCCTCATGGATTAAGTCCATATGGATATTATCCATAGAGGTTAATTATGGCAATATTCCATAAATGGTATTTCTCAATGGCTCAAGGTATGGCCAATAGAGCGCATCAATTGTTGAACGCAACCAGCCTCAAAGAGCTGGCTGAAGTGAACAGCAAGGACTACGTGCGCTGGCAGAGCATCAAGCGCGGCAAGGCTCGCATTGGTGCTGATGAGGTGGAGCATCTGGGGAAGATGTATCCGCAATATCGATGGTGGCTCATGACCGGTGAAGCCATGCCGGACAAAGGGCAGATCAGCCCTGAGTGCAACAAGGCTGACCCGGACAAGGATGATCAGGACACGCCTTAATCATCGAAGGTGTGGCAGCAGCGTGACGCGGCCGATTGATTTGCCATGGCGGGTATTGGAGTGCGAGCTGATGGGACGATTTCGCATCGAGAATCCCGCGCAAATTTCTACCCCCATCACACCGCGAAAGGCCCGAACCGAAAACACGTGGCTTTTCTCGTTCGGTAACTTGGCAAACCAACCCCCCGGCTCTAGATTGCCCGCTGCGCAACCCGCGCCTCGTAGAAGGATTTATGACTCATGCTCGGTCGCAAGACGCTTCCGTTGTTCCTGCTGTGTAGCATCCTTTCCGCGCAGGCGCTGAGCCAGGTGTACACCTGGGTGGATGAGAATGGGCAGAAGCATTTCGGCAGCCAGCCCCCTGCCTCTGAGCGGCATGCCGAGCCTGTGAACATCAACCATGGGTATGTGGGCGATGGCCGAGCGGCGGCCCCTGCATTGCCGGCCCGCGGTGCTGGTGCTGACGCCGCTCCAGCCAAGGTCTCGAAGCGAGAGATGTGCAAGAGCGCCATGCGCTGGACGGCCATCGATATCGAGAACCTCAAGGAGATGGCCCTGGAGCGCAAGGAAGCCGGGCGAATCACTGCCGCCGAGTACGCGGAAGGGCAGAAGAACTTCGCCGGCATCGAGGAGCGGATCAGCATGCAGAACTGCGTCACCAGTTCGGGTGAGGACCAGCAGCGCTACGAATGCCTGTCCCGCGGGGCCGGCGTGATGGTCTGCTCGGGCCTGGCCGCCGCGGCGATGGAGGAGGGCATGGAAGAGGCCAGGAAGAAGATGAACAAGCGCTGACGTTCAGCTACGCCGGCGCCGTATTGGGCGCTGCTTGCCAAGACGCGCGTACATTCTTCATCGCGCTCGCGAACAGTCGGAGGGCATCGGCGGCTGGGTGATTTTCTGCGCAGTGCCGTGCGCCTGACCGCCGGTTACCGCACTGCAACATATCCGTAACACAGCCTTCATAAAATCATCGCACTTCCCCCTCCTGTTCGAGTTTTCCATGAGCCTTGGTCGTTCGCTGCGTGCCCAATTGGTGTTGCTGATTGGCGGTGGTCTGGTGTTGATGTTGTTGATTGCGCTGGCGGGTTTCGCGCTGTTGTCGCGGCAACTGGATGGCTATCAGGCGCTGCTCGGTGGCCCTCTCGAAGAGGCGCGTCAGGTGGATGCCGCCAACCTGGCGTTCAAGATTCAGGTGCAGGAATGGAAGAACGTCTTGCTGCGCGGCGCTGACCAGACTCAGCGCAACCGTTACTGGCAGCAGTTTCAGGAAGAAGAGGGGCGCGTACAGGCGCAGATTGGTCACCTGATCGAAACCGCAGGCAGCGCCGAGCTGCGCCAGCGATTGAGCGAACTGCGCCGTGCACATGCCGAAATGGGCCAGGCCTATCGTCGTGGGTATGAGGCCTTTGCCGCGGCCGGGTTTTCCGCTCAGGCCGGCGACGCGGCAGTGAAGGGCATCGACCGGGCGACCACCGAGCAGTTGTCGTTGCTGGTCGACGAGCTGCACGAGCGCAGCCAGGCGAGCGCCACGCAACTGAGCGAGATAGCCCGGCGCAGCGTGCTGTTCGGCAGCCTGGCGATGCTTGGGCTGGGAATACTGCTGGCGCTGTTCAGTGCCTGGCTGGTTAACCGGCGCATCACCACACCACTGCTGCAGGCCACCGGGCAGCTCGATCTGCTCAGCCGTGGGCAGTTCGGTGAGCGCCTGAGCGAAGGCCGTGAGGATGAAGTAGGGCACCTGGCCCAGGCCGCCAATCGCCTGCGCGAGTTCATGCAGGCGCTGTCCCAGCAACTGCGTCGCGGGACCAGCGAGCTGGATGCTGCCACCCACGACCTGAGCAGCGTGGCCGGGCATATCGGCCACGGCATTCGCGAGCAGTTTTCGCGTACCGATCAGGTCGCCACGGCCATGCATGAGATGAGTGCGACGGCTGATGAAGTGGCGCGGCATTCCGCTGCGGCGGCCCGTGCCGCTGACGAAGCCGATCAGGCTGCCGGGGAAGGCGAGGCGACCATGGCCAGCACCATCGCCACCATCGAGCAGATGCACAGTGAGATCACCCGTACTTCTGAGGTGATCACCCGCCTGGAAAGCGACAGCGAGCGCATCGGCAGTGTGCTGGATGTGATCCGCGGCATCGCCGATCAGACCAACCTGCTGGCCCTCAACGCGGCCATCGAAGCCGCCCGGGCCGGTGATGCGGGCAGAGGCTTCGCGGTGGTGGCCGACGAAGTGCGCAATCTGTCGGTCCGCACCGCGAGCTCGATCAGCGAAATCCACCAATTGATCGCCAATGTGCAGAGCGCTTCGAAGGAAGCCACTGCGGCCATCAATGCCGGTGCGCAGCAGAGCGCTGCGGGCCGTGCTCAGGTCGGCATGGCCGGCGAGCGTTTGCACAGCATCACCCAGGCGGTGGAGGCGATCCGTGACATGAACCGGCAGATCGCTACCGCTGCCGAGGAGCAGACCTCGGTCGCCGAAGACATCGCCCGCAACCTGGCGGAGATCGTTTCCATCGCCCAGAGCAACGAGGCCGACCTGCAGCGCAGCGAGTCGGCAAGCCGCGCCATGCAGGGGCTGTCCGGCGACCTGTCGACCCTGGCCGCGCGCCTCCGGGACTGACCGCCGCTCCTCGCCGCATGCCTGCCATCGGGTGTGCGGTGAGCGCTTGCCCGGGTGCCATCAGCCGATCAGCAACAGGCCCAGCATTCCCAGTGCCAGGGCGATCAAGACCAGCCCCGAGAGCCGTTCGAGCAGCGGCAGCGCGCGCTGGAAACGCTGCAACACGCGCCCGTTGCCAATCGCCAGTGCCACCAGCAGGTCCCAGCCGAGCACCACGGCGAACATCCACGCACCATAGAACAGCTTCCAGCCGGCGCTGCCGTGCGCGTTGCCGAGCATGCTCGCCAGGCTGACGTAGAACAGCGCGTTCTTGGGGTTGAGGATGCCCGACAGAAAACCCATGCCGGCCGCCTGCATCCAGTTGATTGGCCTGGCCGCTGCGGTGCCTTGCGCTGCCTGCAGCACGCTACTGCCCGCGTGGCGAATGAACAGCACGCCGAGGTAGAGCAGATACAGGCAGCCAACCAACTGCAGCACGATGAAGGCTGCGCTGCCTGGCTGCAGGGCCGACACTCCGGTAAACGCCGCGACGATGAACACCGCGTTGGCCAGCGCGATGCCCAGGCACGCGCCACTGGCGACCCGCCAACCGGCGGACAGCGACGTACGGGCCACCAGGAAGAAATCCGGGCCGGGGGAAAGCAGCGCCAGGAAGTGGGCGGCGGCAATGATCAGGAACTGCTGCATGGCGGGCATCGCTTCGCGAGAAAAGATGCCGGAAGTTTGTGGGGCACGCGATGGGGCGGTATTGAAGGAAATCGTCAACGATGCCCGCCCCGTCACCTGATAGCCACTGGCCGCGGCTAGTCAATAAATTGGCTTTCTTGCTAGGCTAAAAAACGACCACGTCCATCGGAGTATGGACGGCCGGTCAACCAGGCCACGTTCGCTGAGGTTGTGAATCACGACACATGGCCGGGTTGGAAGGTGTGCAACAGGTCTCAGGTTGATGGCAAAGGTGGTGGCAAAATGCCTCGCCTCAAGGATGAACTTATTTTCCAGGTATGGATGTCATGCGCTCGTATTTCCCGTTGTTTTTCGCCGCCGTGCCGTTCATGGCGCTCGCCCAGACGCCGCCTGCGAACCTGCCTTCGCCCCTGACTCAGGACCTGATCCGCGACCGCCAGGAGCGCCTGCTGCAGGAGCAGCAACAGCGCTTGCAAGAGTTGCAGCAGTTGCCCGGGCGCACGGTGGAAGCGCCTGCCGAGGCGCCGCCCGGCGATGAACGCTGCTTCGCCATCAAGCAGATCGAGATCAGCGGCGCCACCTCGCTGTCCGCTGCCGACAAGGCCGAAATCCTGGCGCCGTTCGCCGACGATTGCCTGGGCGTCAGCCAGCTCAACGGCCTGCTCAAGGCGATCACCGACCACTACATCGACCGTGGCTACGTGACCACCCGGGCTTACCTGCCGCAGCAGGATCTGTCGGCTCGGACCCTCAACGTGGTGGTGGTCGAAGGCCGCCTCGAAGGCCTGGACAGCTCCGCGCTGGCCAGCGACCGCGAACTGGCCATGAGCTTTCCCGGCGAGACGGGCGAGATCCTCAACCTGCGCGAGCTCGAACAGCTGGTGGAAAACCTCAACCGCCTGCCGTCGCGCCCGGCCCAGCTGGAGCTGGTGCCAGGCGAGCAGGTGGGTGGCAGCCGGGTGGGTTTGAAAGGCGAGCGCAGCAAGCCCTGGCACGCCAACATCAACCGCCATAACGAGGGGCAGTTGAGCACCGGTGAGCAGCAGTGGGGCCTGGGCCTGGTATGGGACAGCCCATTGGGCCTGGCCGACCAGTTGAGCCTGCGCGCCAGCCGCGATGCGGTCAGCGACAGCTACCGTCATTCCCACGCCCAGAGCCTGTCCTACAACATCCCCTATGGCTGGTGGCGCTTCGACTACAGCTACAGCCAGAGCTACTACCGCACCCTGGCGCAAGGGGACGGCTTCCCGTTCGAAACCGATGGCGACAGCAAGCAACATGCGTTGCGTGCCGAGCGCGTGCTGCACCGCGACAGCGTCAGCAAGACCGCCGTGAGCACCGGCCTCAGCCATGTGCGCACCAACAACTTCATCCTCGGCAACCGCATCGAACAATCGAGTAACCGGCTGACCGAGTGGCAACTGGGCTTCAACCATGGCCGCCGCGTCGGCACGGCGTTCGTCAACCTGGACGCGGGTTGGCAGCGGGGCATCGGTGCCCTGGATGCCCAGAACAACGGCACCCCCCGTGGCTCCGACCCGGTGGCGCGCTACAACAAATACAGCCTGACCCTCAGCTACCTGCAGCCCTTCAGCCTGTGGGGCGAGCGCTTCAGTTTCGACAGCCTGGCCACCGGCCAGAAGAGCGAAGACGTGCTGTTCAGCTCGCAGCGCATCAGCATCGGCGGGCTCAACTCGGTACGTGGCTTCAAGGACCAGACCCTGTCCGGCGACAGCGGCGGTTACTGGCGCAACCAGTTGCGCTGGACCCGCCCCGTCACCTGGGCGCCGCTGCAACCCTTCGTGCAGCAATACGGCATGGCGCTGGCCTACGACGTCGGCGTGATCCAGCGCGGCGAGCACAACGCCTTCGCCAGCGGCCGCATGAGCGGCAACGCCGTGGAGTTCAGCGCCCGTGGCGAGCACCTGGCCGCCGCCGTGACCTTCGCCCATTCCCTGGAACGCCCCGATGTGATCGCCGAGCGCGAGCGCCCGGTGCATTTCCGCGTCGACCTGTTCTTCTGATTTTTCTGATTCGCTTACGCCTCGGAGCACCCTGACATGGACGTTCGCAGCCCATTGTTTCAAAACATCGCCCTGATTCTGGCGGGTGTGATGTTCCTCAATCCCATCGCCGCCACTGCCGCGCAACTGACGGTGGACGCGCAGGCGGGCGGCAACACCAGCCTGGGGCAGGCCGCCAATGGCGTGCCGATCGTCAACATCGCCACGCCCAACGGCAGCGGGCTGTCGCACAACAAGTTCACCGACTACAACGTCGGCCAGCAAGGGCTGATCCTCAACAACGCCACCGAGCGGCTGCAGAGCACCCAGCAGGGCGGCATCATCATTGGCAACCCGAACCTGGGCGGCTCCAATCTGCAGGGGCGTGCAGCAGGGGTCATCCTCAACGAAGTGACGGGCAGCAACCGCAGCCAGCTCAAGGGCTACACGGAAGTGGCCGGGCAGGCGGCGAACGTCATCGTCGCCAACCCCCATGGCATCACCTGCGACGGCTGCGGCTTCATCAACACCCCGCGGGCGACCCTGAGCACCGGTGCGCCGGTGATCGAAAACGGCCAACTGCGCAGCTTCGACGTCAATGGCGGCGACATCGCCATCGAAGGTGCAGGCCTCAACGCCAGCAACGTCGACCAGTTCGACCTGATCACCCGCAGCGCCAAGCTCAACGCCGAGCTTCATGCCAAGCGCCTGAACGTCATCACCGGCCGCAACGACGTGGATGCCGCCACCCTGCAGGCCATCGCCAAGGCCGATGACGGCAGCGATAAACCACAACTGGCCATCGACAGCTCGGCCCTGGGCGGCATGTACGCCGGGGCGATTCGTCTGGTGGGTACCGAGGCGGGCGTGGGTGTGAAGCTGGCCGGCGACATGGCGGCCAGTGCCGGGGATATTCAGATCGATGCCAATGGGCTACTGACGCTCAACACGGCGGCGGCCAGCGGGCAGATCGCGGCACGCGCCGAGAGCGTTGAAACCCAGGGGCAGGTGTACGCCGGGACTCAGCTCGAGGTTCAGGCCAGGGACAGCCTGGTGAACCGCGGCAGCCTGGCTGCTCGCGATCGGGTGGCGCTGACTGGCGGCGCTCGGTTGCTCAACGAGGGCCATGTCGAAGCCGGTGTGAATGCCGACGACAGCCGCAATCGAGCGGGCAACGTTGCTCTGGCAGGCGAGCGGATCCGTAACGCGGGTAGCGTGGTCGCCAGCCATGATCTGCGGGTCGCTGCCGAGGGCTTGCTGGATAACCGTGACGGTCAGTTGCTGGCCGAAGGCAATGCCCGGATCGACAGCACCCAACTCGACAACCACAAGGGGCGCATCGTCGCCGATGGCAACCTCGCGCTGCGCAGTGGCCAGGTCGACAATGCTCAGGGACGTATCGCTGCCGGCCAGGCGCTGGGGGTCAACGCGACCGGGCTGGCCCAGCAGGGCGGTGTGCTCAGCAGCGGGGCAGGCCTGAGTGTCGACCTTGCCGGTGGCAATCTGGACAACCGTGCGGGGCTGGTCAATGCCGGGCAGGCGCTGCGTATAGACAGCGCCGCCAAGGTCGACAATACGGCAGGCGAGATTTCCAGTCGCCAAGGTGTGCAGGTGGCGGCGGCTTCTCTGGACAATCAGGGCGGCAAGCTGCTGGCCGAAACTTCGCTCGCGTTGACGGGGGAGCGCCTGCAAAACCGTGCTGGTCGCATCGCAGCCAATGCTGATCTGCAGCTGGTGCTCGACGATATCGACAACCGCGGCGGGACGGTTTCCAGCCGCGCCAGGGTAACGATAGCCGCACAGGGCCTGGACAACAGCGACCAGGGCAAGGTGATCGGTGCGCACCTGGTGCTCACCACACAGCGCCTGCTCAATCGTAATCAGGGCCTGATTCACGGGCAGGGCAATACGCATGTGGCCGGCGCCTGGCTGGACAACAGCGGCGGCTCACTTTCCGCGGGTGAAGATTTGCGTGTCGAGCTCGCGGCGCGGGGCGAGCTCGACGGCGGGCTGATCAATACCGATGGTTTGTTGGGCAGCGAGGGTACGCTGAACGTCGCTGCGGCGCGCCTGGACAATCGCCGGGGCGATGTTTCCAGCGTTCGGGACTTGAACCTGACCCTGCTGGGGGCGTTAAGCAATCAGGAGGGGCGGGTGCTCGGTGATGCGGCTCTGCACCTGCGCAGTGGCGACCTGAGCAACGATCAGGGGCTGATCTCGGCTGGCTCCACGCTCGCGCTGCACGCTGCGCAGATCGCCAACCGCAAGGGCCGTATCGCCGCTACCGGGCCGCTTGAACTGACGGCCAACGGTCTGCAGCAACAGGGTGGCGAGCTGTTCAGCAAGACCAGCCTGGCCCTTGACCTGCAGGGCGGCGCTCTCGACAACGACGCTGGCTTCATCAACGCACCGGGTGCATTGCGGCTCGATGGCCTTGGTGTCGTGAGCAACCGAGGTGGTGAAATCTCCAGTCGCCAGGGCTTCGACCTGGCAGCGAGCAGCCTGGACAACCGCAGCGGCAAGCTCATCAGCGAGCAGGACCTGCGCGTCAGCGTTTCTGGCAGCCTGGACAATCGAGGCGGGAGCCTGGCCGGTCGTCAGGTCGAGGTCAGCGCCGCGGCGCTGGACAATGGCGCTGACGGCCTGCTGCGTAGCCAGGGCCGACTCGATGTCGGGGTGAGCGGCACACTGGCCAACCAGGGCGGCGAACTGCTGGCCGAAGGCGATCTGAATCTGCTGGCGCAGCGGCTGGACAACCAGAAAGGCCGGGTCGCGGCCAATGGTCCACTGAGCGTGACGGCTGGCGACATCGACAACCGTGGCGGGGAAATATCCAGCCGTGGCAGTGCCGGTCTGAACGTCACGACGCTCGACAACAGTGACGGTGGCCGCCTGCTGGCGGCGCACCTGAACCTGGCGGCTGCGCGCCTGATCAATCGCGACGAAGGGCTGATCTTCGGGCGTGATCAGCTTCAGCTCGGCGCTGCTCACCTGAACAATTCCGGCGGTACCCTCGCCAGCGATACTCGCGTGCTGATCGAACTCGCTGCTCGTACCGGTGACCTGGCCCACGATGGCCAACTGATCAACAACGCGGGAACAATCAGTAGCGAAGGCACGCTGAACGTCACCGCCGCCACGCTCGACAACAGCGCGGGGAGCCTTTCCAGCGCGGGTGCGTTGCAGGTCACCAGCCAGGGCGCACTGCTCAATCAGCAGGGGCGTCTGCTCACCGATGCCGGGTTGCTGCTGCGTAGCGCCGGCCTGGACAACCGCCATGGCCAGATCTCCGCGGTGGAGCATCTGAGCGTCATCACCGGGCGTTTCGACAATGACGGCGGTCGCCTGACGGGTAACGCCAATCTGGACCTGCAGGCCGATCAGATCGGCAACGCCCAGGGGCGTATCGCCGCCAGTGGCCCGCTGTCCGTGCAGGCCAGCGGTCTGGCGCAGCAGGGTGGTGAACTGTTCAGCCAGACCAGCCTCACCCTCGACCTTGATGGTGGCGACCTGAACAATGACGCCGGCTTGCTGCATGCCCCCGGCCAACTGTTGCTGAACAATCTGGGGGCGGTGAGTAACCGTGGTGGCGAGATTTCCAGTGGCCAGGGTTTCAATCTGCTGGCGACGCGCCTGGACAACGCCAATGGTCGACTGCTCTCCGAGCAGAACCTGACGTTGCGGATTCAGGGCGTGCTGACCAACCTGGCAGGGTTGATCAGTGCCCGAGGCATCGACCTGCGTGCCAAGGAGCTGAGTAACGACGCGGGCACACTCTTCGCCCGCGGCGACCTCGTCATCGACCTTACCGGCAACCTGAGCAACGCCAGCAAGGGCCTCATTCAGAGTGCCGGCGATCTGCGCCTGAACAGCGGCACGCTCACCAATACCGACGGCACTCTGTTGGCCAGCAAGGCCCTTGAGCTGCGCAGCAACGGTGCGCTGGACAACCGCGACGGCGGGCTGATCAACAGCCAGGGCACCCTCACGCTCGACGCCGCTTCGCTGGACTCCAGCCAGGGAGGGGAAGTCTCGGCCAAGGGCGACCTGCAACTGACCCTCGACCGCCTGACTCAGCAACAGGGCGCCTTGATCGGCGAAAGCTTTATCAGCCTCGACCTGCGCCAGGGGGACCTGGATAACCGTCAGGGCCTGATCAGCAGCAACGGCCCGCTGACCCTGAGCAACCTGCGAGCCGTCGATAACGCCGCAGGGGAAATCTCCAGCCTCGGCGTGCTGGACCTGGCCGCCGCCAGCCTGGACAACCGCAATGGTCGCCTGATCAGTCGGCAGTGGCTGCGCCTGAGCCTGGGCCAAGGCGACAATCGCGGCGGCCTGCTCTCCGGTTGGCAGGGCCTGCAACTGAGTGGCAGCTCCCTAGACAACCGCCAGCGCGGCACGCTGTCCAGCCGCGATGGCGGCCTCGCCGTAGCGCTCGCCGGTGCACTGCTCAACAGTGGTGAAGGCGCTCTGGTGGCTGCCGACCGTCTCGATATTCAGGCCGAGAGCCTGGACAACAGTGACCGGGGCATTCTTTCCAGTGGTGCGGGCCAGCGCCTGCAGATCACCCGGCAACTGGACAACCGCGCCGGGCAGATCGACGCCGGAGAGCGCCTGGTCATCGACGCCACTAGCGTCGCCAACGCGGGCGGCTTGTTGCAGGCGCAGCAAGACCTGACCCTGAGCAGCAAGGCCCTGGACAATAGCCATGGCCGCATCGCTGCCAGCGGTGCAGCCACGCTCAACGTCGACGGCACCCTGAGCAATGCTGCCGGGCAACTGGCCAGCGCCGGTCCCCTGAACATTACGACCGATACCCTGAACAACCAGGGCGGCACGCTGGCCAGCCAGAGCACCGCCAAGCTCGTCGTCAGCGAGCTGGACAACAGTGGCAGCGCGACCCTGGCCGCCAATGGGGCGCTGGAGCTCGGTGTCGCCCAGGCGCTGAACAACAGCGCCGATGGGCTGATCTACAGCCGTGACGCTCAGGTGAATCTGAACGCCGCCAGCCTCGACAACAGCGGCGGAGCCATTCAGGGGCAGGGCGATCTGCTGCTGAACATCGGCGGCGCCCTGAACAACCAGGCTGGCACTCTGCAGAGCCGTAGCGGCGCTGTCGACCTTACCGCTGCCAGCCTCGACAACCGCCAGGGTACCCTGGCCAGCCTTGAAGGCTGGGTGCGCACCCGTCTTTCCGCCTGGCTGCGCAACGGCGCCATCGGGCAGGGCGGTCTGATTCAGGGGCAGCACATCGACCTGCAGGTCGCTGGCAACCTCGACAACACTGCCGGGCGCATTCATGCCCTGAACGGCGCGGCGACCTTGCAGGCCAGCGCCTTCGACAACCAGAGCGGCACCCTGCATGCCCAGGGTGACCTGCTGCTGCGTGGCGGCGACCTGAACAACCAGGGTGGCACCCTCGGGGCTGCCACTATCACCCTGGAACAGGCTACCGACGCCTTACTCGATAACCAGCAAGGCATCATCGAAAGCCGTGGCACGCTGCACGTGCAGGGCGGCAGCCTGAACAACCAGGGCGGCCAGCTGCGTGCCCTGGGCAGTACCGGCACCACCTTCTTCACCCTGGGCGCGCTGCTGGACAACCGCGGCGGCACCCTGGAAACCGCCAACCGCGACCTGACCCTCAACCTCGGCAGTCTGCTCAACCACAATGGCAAGCTGCTGCACGCTGGCGGTGGTGAGTTCGGTGTCGCCCTGGCGCAGGTCGCCGCCGCGGGCGGCAGCTTCGTTACCCAGGGCGGCCTGACCCTCAAGGCCGAGAGCTGGAGCAACGACAGTATCCTCCAGGCCGGGCATCTGACGCTGGATATCGGCACCTTCGAGCAGACGGCCAATGGGCAACTGCTGGCCACCGGTTCGCTGACCGGCAAGGGGGGCAACTGGATCAACCATGGCCTGATCGCCAGCGATGGCCCCCTCAGCCTGACTCTCAGTGGTGCCTACAGCGGCAACGGCCGGGTCACCAGCCAGGGTGCCCTGGACCTCGCGGCCGCGAGCCTGAGCCTCAGTGAAACCGCCAGCATCACCGCCGCTGGTGCGGCCAGCTTCATGCTCGGTGGTGCACTGCTCAACCAGGGCCGCCTGACCGCCGCCGACAACCTTACCCTCAGTGCCGCCAGCGTGAACAACGCCGGTACCCTGGGCAGTGCCCAGCGCCTGACCCTGAGTACACCGAGCCTGATCAACGAGAAGGGGCTGCTGTTCAGCGGCGACGACATGGCGCTGTATGTCGACACCTTCATCAACCGTTACGCGGATGTGTATAGCCTGGGAACGTTGCTGATCGCGGGTGATCAGGCGGGCGAGCAGTCCAGCCGTTTCGAAAACGTATCCAGTACCGTTGAGAGCGCCGGGGACCTTGCCGTCAACGCCCTGGCGATCATCAACCGCAAGGATGCCTTTGCCGTATCCGAACGGCTCGTGTCGGGGAGCATCACCTACGAATGTCTTGATTGTAAGGGACGCCATTTCGATTTCTATTACTTCCTCAACGAGCAAATAGAGCGAACCGTCTCCTCCGACTCACCGGCCTCCCTGATCCAGGCTGGCGGCAACCTCAAACTCACTGGCAGCACGATCGAGAACAGCCACAGCACGATTTCCGCTGCCGGCAATATCTTGCTCGTTGGCGATCAGGTATCGAACCTTGGCTCTGCCACGGAAAGCGTGAATCGCTATCGCCAGTACCGTAATCCGGTCGATTCCGAGCGGCGAGCTGTTTTCGAAAGTCTCATCAGCGCAAATGGTGATATTTACCAATACAACCGAAATAACGCGATATACGAGCACACTTATGTCATTAGGCAGGCCCGCGAACCGGATATCTATCTGAGGCCAGACCGCCAAGTTACCAGGACGCCAAATCGCTATTACAACCCCGGAGCTCAATACCCGGTTCCCGCCATCTTCAGCACCTACAGCCTTGTCAATTCGGTCGATACCGTCACCTCGACCGGTGTTGCCGCCGGAGCGGTCATCCAGGCCGGTGGCAATGTCACCGTGCAGAGCGCGAACGTCATCGAGAACGGCGTTCGCCGCAATGGGCAGAGCATCGCTCCTGGCACCTCGCGAGCAGGTGATACCAGCAGTGGTGGCAGCGGCTCGACCACAGTCATTCGCCTCAACCCGCAACTCCCTGCAGACCTCGCCCAGCAACAGGTAAATCCGCTGAGCCTGCCTGGCTTCAGCCTGCCGACTGGCCAGAATGGATTGTTTCGCCTCAGCGGCCAGAGCGGCAGCGACAGCCAGGTGCGTGAGGCAGTCGCTGCCCAGCAGTGGGCATTGGCCGGCACCAGCCTCGAGCAGGCACAGCGTGAAGGCTCCGGCGCTGTACGGATAGAGGATGTGCGGGGCGATCAAAGCGGTCAGCTCCAGGCTGGCCTTGGCCAGCCGGTTGCAGTCGATAGACCGTCACTGGTTATTCAGCCCGGCACCCAGGTGACCGTCAGCGCATCCGCCGCTCAGGACGGTGCCGGTAATCCGGTTTCCCAGGCCCAGGGCGTCATCGTGAACCCTGTCGCCCGGCCTCACAAATACCTGATAGAGACCAACCCGGCACTGACCGAGCTGAGCCGCTTCCTCAGCTCCGACTACATGCTTGGCCAACTGGGTTACGACCCCGATCAGGCCCAGAAACGCCTGGGCGATGGCCTCTACGAACAGCGCCTGATCCGTGAAGCCATCGTCGCCCGTACCGGCCAGCGCTACCTGGCCGGGTTGACCAGCGACGAGGCGATGTTCCGCTACCTGATGAACAACGCCATCGCCAGCAAGGACGCACTGAACCTGGGCCTTGGCGTCAGCCTGAGCGCTCAGCAGGTGGCTGCCCTGACCCACGACATCGTGTGGATGGAAGAGCAGGAGGTCCTCGGCGAAAAGGTCCTGGTGCCGGTGCTCTACCTGGCCCAGGCCGAAGGCCGCCTGGCCCCCAACGGCGCGTTGATCCAGGGCCGTGACGTGGCGTTGATCGGCGGTGGCGACCTGAGCAACCAGGGCACCCTGCGAGCCAGCGGTGCATTGGATGTACAAGGTCGGAACATCGCCAATAGTGGCCTCATGCAGGCCAACGAGCGCCTGCAACTGCTGGCGACCGAGAGCATCCGCAACGCCCAGGGCGGCATCATCGCCGGGCGCGATGTCAGCCTGATCGCCCGCGAAGGCGACATCGTCAACGAGCGCAGCGTCACTCAACATGCCGCCAGCGTCGGCTCCCAGCGCTGGGGGCAGACCCATGTCGACAGCGCCGCCCGCATCGAAGCCAGCGAGAGCCTCAGCCTGGCGGCTGGGCGCGACGTGAGCAACCTCGGCAGCGTTCTCGACAGCCGCGGCGACCTGGCCATTCAGGCCGGCCGCGACGTCACCGTCGCCTCCGTGCAGGAGGGGCAGTACCAGACCCGCGGCAACTGGTTCGTCAATGAACGGGTAACCCAGGTGGGCGCTGAGGTGAGCGCGGGTCGTGACCTGGATATCGCCGCCGGGCGCGACCTGGGCGTGGTGGCCAGCCGCGTGACGGCAGGCCGTGATCTCGAGCTTGGCGCCGAACGTGACCTGATGCTCTCCAGCGCCGCTGACGAGAGCCACTTCCTGTCGAGGGGCAAGAAAGTCACCCAGAGCCGCGACCAGATCACCCAGCAGTCGAGCGAGATCCAGGCCGGTCGTGACATCAGCCTGGGAGCGGGCAATGACCTGAGCGTGATCGCCAGCCGCGTACAGGCTGGCAACGACGTCGACATCGATGCCGGCCAGGACATCGATATCCTGTCGGCCAAGGATGAAAGCGCCTCCTACTACTTCAAGAAGAGCAAAGGCTCGTTCGGCCGCAGCAAGAGCCGCCAGAGCGAAAGCTACGACAGCACCAACATCGCCTCGGTGATCGAGGCGGGCAACGACCTGACGATCAACACCAGCAAGGCTGCCAGTGGCGCCCTGAATCTCGAGGGTGGCCGCGACGTCACCGTCATCTGCAGCCAACTCAGCGCTGGTAACGACCTGCTGGTCGGCGGCACCGGCGATGTGGCCGTGCTGTCCGGTGTCGAAGAGCACGGGTCCTACGCCAAGAAAACCAAATCCGGTTTCCTTGGCCTGTCGAAGAGCGGCAAGAGCCAGCTGCAGACCAGCGCCACCCAGGTCGCCAGCGAACTGGAAGCAGGCAACGACGTTGTCATCGCGGCAGGCAACGACATTCGTCTACGCGCCAGTACCACCGATGCCGGTAACGACGTCGAGCTGCGCGCCGGGTTGGTGAAGGAAACGGGCGATATCAACCTGGTTTCGGCGAATGACGAGGCCTATAGCCGTAGCGAGTCGTACAAGAAGAAGTTCGATCTTTCCGCCAGTAATGCAGCTGGGCTTGGCGGTATCACAATTTCTAACGCCAAGAAGAGCGGCCAGGAAATCATCAGCTCCACTAATGTGGGCAGCCAGGTCAACGCCGAGCGTGATGCCTCACTGATCGCCGAGCGCGATATCAACGTGGTGGGCAGTGGCGTCAGTGCGGGTCGTAACGTGCTGCTTGATGCTGGACGTGACGTAAACGTCGTCGCAGGGAGCAGCAGCGAACAGATCACCTCGTGGAAGAACACCAAGACCGTTGGCTTGCAACTGAGCTCCGATGGCAATGGTGTTAGTGCCTTTGCCGGAGCCGAGTCGCTCAAGGACAAGACTCGTACCAGCGAACAGACTGCGGCAGCCAGCCAGATCAACGCCGGTTTGGACCTCGATGTACGTGCTGGCCGCGATATCCGGCAGCAAGGCTCGGACATGCAGGCCGGCTACGACCTGAACATGAAGGCCGGGCGCGACATCGTCGTCGATGCGGCTCGCGAACAGTCGAGCATCGAAAGGGAGCAGAGCCAGAACCGTAGCGGCGTAGGCGTCACGGTTAACCACAATTTCGAGCGAACCAAGAATGCGGTAAGCGGCGCCGGCAAGGGTGAGAACACTGTCAGCCAGGCATCGAGCACGCTCAAGGCGGTGGACTCCGTCAGCCAGTTCCTGGCTGGGCCAACGTTCGATGCGCACTTCGGTAATACCAGCCAACGCCAGAGCGTCAGCCAGACCGTGGTTGGAAATCGCGATTCGACGTTGGACGCGGGTAACGACATCAACCTGGAAGCAGGTAATGACGTTCAGGTACGTGGCGCTCAGTTCCAGTCCGGGCGTGACATCAATGTAAGCGGCCGGGACATCGTGCTTGATGTCGCCCGTGGCGAGCAACGCTATGACAGCCAGCAAAGCCAGGGTAAAGGCGGAATTGTTGGCGGCACCAGTGGTGGCTTCAAGGTTGGCATTGGTGGCAGCCGTGGCGTAGCGGGTGAAGAGGGCAGCCAGGGAACCGCCAGTGGCGCGGTGCTCAATGCCGAACGCGATGTCAATCTCAACGCCCGTAATGACCTGAACCTGATCGGTACGCAGGTTCAGGCAGGGCGCGATATCGACCTCAAGGCCGGTAACGACCTCAACATCGGCGCTGCACAGAATGCCAGTGACAGCGAAAGCAGCCGCCGCAGCGGTGGCGGCGAAATTGGCTTCACCTTCGGCTCCGAAGGCGTTGGTGTGTATGTCAGCGTCAACGTCGGCAAGGGCGACCTTGAGCGTGAAGGTCAGCGCCAGCAGGAAGCCTACCTGTATGCCGGCGATCGCCTGAACTTCACCAGTGGTCGAGATACCGCCATCAGTGGTGCACAGTTGAGTGGTGACGAAGTCACTGGCCGTGTAGGGCGTGATCTGACCGTGACCTCGCTCCCTGATACCGGGAAAGTCAAAGGTCGGGAATTCGATGTCAGCGCTACCGCTACGTTTGGCCCTGGAGCTGGCTTCAGTGCTTCGGTCGGCTATGGGCAGACCAGCGGCTCTACCGAGTGGGTGGAAAATCAAACCCGGATTGTTGCGCGTGATCGTCTAGACATCCGCACCGAAGAGTACACGCAGATCGATGGCGCAGTGATCGCCTCGAACACTGGCAACCTCAAATTGGATACCGGCACTTTAGGCTTCAGCGATATCGCGGGGCACGACAAAGAGCACAGCTACTACCTAAACGTTGGCGGTTCGTACGGCAAGAACGACTCCAAAGATACCCAGCAGGACAAAAGCCAGGAGGGCAAGGGCGAGAAGGGCAAGACGGGCTGGAGCGTCGAAGGCTACGAGTACGAGAAAGATCGCCAGCAGATCGTGCGGGCTACCGTCGGCGAGGGCGAAATTGTCGTGCGAGGGGATGCGGGGACAGGAAGCGATTCGACCGTTGGTCTCAATCGTGATGTAAGCAGCGCTTACGAGATCACGCGGGATGATGAGGAACGTACGGATCTGTATGTGACCAAGTCGTCTGTGGAGGCGGTGGTAAGTCCGATTGAGACGTTAAACCAATGGAAGAAAGATGCTCAGGCATATCCTGAAAGAAGCCTAGATGCATTGGATGACGCAGTCGGTTTAGTTGCTGGTGTTGGTAAGTTTGCTCAGCAAAGTTGGCGAGAAATACAAGCACAACAAGTTTCTCTGGATAAGGTTTCCCCAGCACTGCGTGCGCAGTTAGGAGACGAGCAGGCCCTGGCAGTTGCTAAGAATATAGTGCGCAATGGACTAAACTCCGACGTCATCAATAATTTTGGTGAAAACGATCTTATAGTTCTAGCAAAGTTTGCAGAGGTTTATGGGGACTTTAATTATGAGCAAGCTAAATGTCAGGCGAGCGGTGGGTGTAGATCTCCTTCGACTGGTTTAGGCTCGCAGTCGACTAATGTAGTTAATGAATACGGTGAGAAAGTTCCACGTTCAGATGATACTGTCCCGCTGACTGCGGGCGAAAAGCTTCTGCTTCAATCTTACAAGCTGAACAAATATGTGTCGGGTTTGGAACTGGAACAAGCGCAATTGCTGATGCTGGGGGTACAAGCCCTGATGGGGCCGGCAAAGGCGGCTGTGGGCTTGGCCGGCAATCAATTAATCGCCAGTCTATTTGGTGATCAGATTGAAAAGGTAAAAGGTGACCTCGCTCTAAAAATTGCTGATCAGCTACTTCCGGCTCAGTTGGAAGATTTGGCCCGAGAACATCAGAAAAATAAAGAACGGCATGCAGCTGGTGAAGAAGTCAATGATGGTGTCGCCTTCGTCATTGGCTCTGAATTTCTATTAGATGTTGCGATGGGGAGTGTTGGTGGGTTTGGAAGAAAAGCAGAAGGTAAAGTTGTCGTAGGGCGTACTTCATCGGACGTTTCCCCAGCCAGAACTATTACCCAAACGCAGGCCCAGAAGGAGGTTGATTATCCGTTACCGGATAAGCCTGTGAAGGATCTATCGAAAGATTCATCCAAGCCTGTGAAGGATGCATCAAAAGATCCATCCATCGCTGTGCCGAAAATGGACGAGCTCACGGTTAAGGCATTCAATCCGTATAATAGTGATAAATTTAACGCGATGTCGCCCGAACAGCAGAAGTCGTTCATAAAAGAATACAACAAGCAGTTGCAGTCGCAGCAGGATGCCATCAATCGCATGACTGTTGACGATTTTAAAAGCGCCCGGGATGCTTATGAAAAGGTAGGTCGTAATCCGGATGCTGTTGCCGCACAACAAAAATTCGGTAAAGATTTCGAGAATAGCGTCAGGGAAAGCATTACCGAGTCCTTGATGGCCAAGGGAAAGGACTTCAAGACCGCATCTGCTGAAGCAGCTATCAGAGCCAAAAAGATTCGATCTGATCTAGCTGCATTGCATGACCCTGATATGGTCGCTGGTGGTTGGTTCAGTCCTGAACCTGTCAGAATGGGCGATTCGCTGGTCAACTCCTCAATTGGAGGTAGTTGGCCGAGCCGCTTGAAGGCATTGGATGAACAGGTGTCTAAAGCTATAGCCAATGGATATGGTCAAGCGCAGATGAACATCAGGCTTGAGTTGCTTCGAGGAGCTGAAAAGTGAGAGACGAATTTTTTCAGTCATTTATTGATAATTTGGGTGAGGCAAATTCGCATCGACAGGTGCCCAGTTCTAGTGTCGAAAAATATCGTTCGATATTGCCCGGCTCCCTGCTTGGTTACTGGCGTGAGGAGGGCTGGTGTTCTTATGCGGATGGACTGTTCTGGATCGTAAACCCTGATTCTTATAAGGCCACGCTTGATAGTTGGTTGCAAGGAAGCGGTCTGGACGAGATCGATAATTACCATGTTATCGCTAGGGATGCGTTCGGCTCACTATATGCCTGGGGTGAACGCTATCAGCGCAAGATCACGATATCGAGCTTAGCTGGCGGTATCGTTGCTCTTAAGAGTCAGCTTCAGAAACCCAACCCCCAACCGGATCGAGCCTTAGGTATTTTTCTCGGGTCCATTAGTCGGGAAAGCCTCGATTTTGAAGATAATCATGGCAAGCCGTTGTTCAGGCGCGCGCTAATGAAACTGGGACCGGTGGGTGAGAATGAAATGTACGCGTTCGAGCCTGCGCTGTGTATTGGCGGAAAGGCTGATCTTGAACATATGGTAAAGCTGAATATGGATGTGCATTTGACGATTCTTGATCAGTTGCGGAGGTGATCCTAACGGGGAAAAGGGACAGATTCTGAGGAACCCCCACAAAATATCCACTCAGATCAATTAGATAGCTTGAAGATGCCTGCATGAGCCGGCAGTTTGGTAGTCGCCAAACCAACCAACTCCCGAGACTCATGCAGGCCGTACGATTCTTACATAGGCATTCTCCAAACACTCCCCACAACCCACAGCAAGCGTCTGAGCGGTCTGATGAGTTGCGTCAGTGTCTTGCTACCCGGGCAAAATCGATAGGGTCAGAGTCATTGATATTTCAAGGCTTTGGACTCCGTCAGCCAGTTCCTGGCTGGGCCGACGTTCGATGCGCACTTCGGTAGTACCAGCCAACGCCAGAGCGTCAGCCAGACTGTGGTTGGAAATCGCGCTTCGACGTTGGAAGCAGGTAATGACGTTCAGGTACGTGGCGCTCAGTTCCATTCCGGGCGTGACATCAATGTAAGCGGCCGGGACATCGTGCTTGATGTCGCCCGTGGCGAGCAACGCTATGACAGCCAGCAGAGCCAGGGTAAAGGTGGGATTGTCGGTGGCACCAGTGGTGGCTTCAAGGTTGGTATCGGCGGCAGTCGTGGCGTAGCGGGTGAAGAGGGCAGCCAGGGAACCTCCAGTGGCGCGGTGCTCAATGCCGAACGTGACGTCAATCTCAACGCCCGCAATGACCTCAACCTGATCGGTACGCAGGTTCAGGCAGGGCGCGATATCGACCTCAAGGCCGGTAACGACCTCAACATCGGCTCCGCACAGAATGCCAGTGACAGCGAAAGCAGCCGTCGCAGCGGTGGCGGCGAAATTGGCTTCACCTTCGGCTCCGAAGGCGTTGGTGTGTATGTCAGCGTCAACGTCGGCAAGGGCGACCTTGAGCGCGAAGGTCAGCGTCAACAGGAAGCCTACCTGTATGCCGGCGATCGCCTGAACTTCACCAGTGGTCGAGATACCGCCATCAGTGGTTCACAACTGAGTGGCGACGAAGTCACTGGCCGTGTGGGTCGTGACCTGACCGTGACCTCGCTACCCGATACGGGCAAGGTCAAGGGTCGGGAGTTCGATGTCAGCGCCACCGCCACGTTCGGCCCGGGAGCAGGCTTCAGTGCTTCGGTCGGCTACGGTCAGACCAGGGGCTCTACCGAGTGGGTGGAAAATCAGACCCGTATCGTTGCGCGTGATCGTTTGGACATTCGCACCGAAGAGCACACGCAGCTCGATGGCGCAGTGCTGGCCTCGAACACCGGCAACCTCAAATTGGACACCGGCACCCTGGGCTTCAGCGATATCGCCGGTCACGACAAGGAGCACAGCTATTACCTGAATGTCGGCGGTTCGTACGGCAAGAACGGCGCGAAAGATACCCAGCAGGACAAAAGCCAGGAAGGCAAGGGCGAAAAAGGCAAGACCGGCTGGAGCGTCGAGGGTTACGAGTACGAGAAAGATCGCCAGCAAATCGTGCGGGCTACCGTCGGCGAGGGCGAGATTGTCGTGCGCGGGGATGTACAGACCGGGCAGGACTCCACAGAGGGCCTCAATCGTGATGTGAGCAAGGCGTACGAGATCACGCGAGACGATGAGGAAAGTACGGATCTGTATGTGACCAAGTCGTCTGTAGAGGCGGTGGCGAACCCTATACAGACTTTTGAGCGCTGGGTTAAAGCAGCTGAAAATTATGGTGATAGTAGCGAAGAGGCACTGAGTGGTCTTGCAAAGGTTTTCATTGCAGCGGGCGTCGTTGCAAATGGCAAGGGGCTCTCAGATGTACAACAAGCAGTCGTTAAGCATGAAGTACTCAGAGTTTTAGGTCATCGGAACTCCGAGAAACGACTGGCAACGGCACGTCACTTTGTCAATCAGATACCTGGTCAAGCAACTGAAGCCCAAAGAGAGGTTATTGCAGGTCATGTTGCTGATATTGCGGCACGTGACCCTGAAGCAGCCTTTTGGTTTGTGTATCGCCTTAATGTATTCGCTCAAGGTAATCCAGGGCAGAGCAATTACGCGGCTGTTGGCGTTGCTGTCTTAGGTGGATTGGCTATATATCTTTCGATGGCTGCATCGAACCCGGCATCCATGAATAATATGGAGCAGTTGGCTAACAATGTAATGGAGTCTGTCACCCAGGCGGGAGTAGCGGCTAAAGATAAAGTTGTAGTTTCGACCCAAATATGGTGGCTTGTCGCTGGGACTGCAGTAGCATTTCCTATACATCAACTTGATCCTAAATATGGTGTGCTAGTTAATCCTGGTGCTGATTCATCTGGTTTAGAGAATGCATCGAGTGGGGGGTATAATGCTGGCGGTTCGGTGGTTACCGTGCCGCATACAGGCGGAAGTCAGCTGGATACACAGCGAGGTGACACTAGCTATAAGACTCCGGAGCAC
Source organism: Pseudomonas flavescens (assembly GCF_013408425.1). Lineage (NCBI taxonomy): Bacteria > Pseudomonadati > Pseudomonadota > Gammaproteobacteria > Pseudomonadales > Pseudomonadaceae > Phytopseudomonas > Phytopseudomonas flavescens. The sequence continues at coordinate 488,509 of NZ_JACBYV010000001.1, forward strand.
CAGCTGAACCCGGGGAATATGTATAGTGGAAACGGTGCAAAAGAGGCTGGAAGCTCTGCGACTAAGTTGAGTCAGGGAGAGCAGAAAGCGGTTGCTAGAATTGATAATATAATAAAAAACTTCAAAGATCATGATATCGAAGGTACATTGAAAGACATGGCTGGAGATCCAGTTCCTCGGAAGAATGGCAGTGGTTACTATGATCATTTGAACGAAATGCAGGAGCGGATAAGAGGGCTTACCAACCATGCAGAAACGCTTAAAAATGTAAGTAATCCAGAGGCGCAAGCGGCCCGACAGGCAGCTTTGGATACTTTAAAACGTATTTCTGACTCTCTAAATGGTGCGGGTATATGAAAAAGACATTTCGTCAAATAGATGAGAGTAATGGGTTTAAGTGGGAAGTTGAGCCTGATTCTGATGAGTCTGCGCTGGAGTCATGGCACAGGTCGATTCTGGACACTCCGATAAACGAGCTTGAGATCGGCGACCTTTGCAGATCGGTCAGGCAAGATATGTATACGTCGGAATTATTGCCTGTCGTGGTTCGCGAGTTGGATAAGGAAGTGCTGGTAGGATTTCTGGATGACGCCGAGTTGCTAAAAGGAACCTCAAAATTATCGGAGGCAGTCTGGGCGAAGAATTTACAGCTGACGCAAAAAATGTTGAATATTCTGCAGCGAGATAAAGAGCTTATTGCTGCGGAGCCTCGCGCTGTCGAATATGTCGAATATGCTCAGGCGCTAGAGAGGAAACTGCTGGCAGCGCTTAATGGTAAACGGAAAAGGGGACAGATTTATTTTTAGTCTATGGCAACGGCTGAATAAATCTGTCCCCTTTTTCTTCCTCTCGAACTACCAAAAATGTGGGGGTCGTTACTCGAAAAGAACTCGACTAACGCTCGTGTTTATACACAGGATGAATTTCTTAAGGAATTCAAAAAATGACTATTAGTCAATCGGTTCTTGATGATCTTTGGAATGGGGAGAAAAGTATTTGTTTTTTTGTGCATTCTGGGGAATGTTATTGGGTTGTAGATGAGAGATACAATTTTTCTCTTGATGCGGAAAAAGACTATCGCGCCTATCTTGAAGATGGTGAGATAACTCAAGAGCAATATGAGCAGTCTTGCAGGCTTTTTAGAGGTGGTATTCTGAGGATGACCGCTGAAAATTTTCCGCAGTATTTGAACGACTCATGCGAAAAAGTCCTTTCTTTAGCTGATTTAAAAGCCTTTATGGTGTTGGGTAATGAGCTTTTTGAAGAAATTGAGCACTATTTCTTAACTGGAGAGGGGCTGACCTCTTGCCTATTTAAACAGGCTAATGTCGTTAGCTCTCGACTTCCTAAGTTCTATATAAACTTTGATAGAAAAATTTTTATGCACATGGATGATGTTCGTGCTCATGAAAGTCTTGTTTATTCGGGCTGGGTTGCTCAATGCTTTGATTTTAGCTTTTTGATTCCTACTCGCCAGCGATACTGGATGATTGCTGGTAATGACTATTGGAAACTTCGATTTGTATAAAGTGCTATTGATGGGGTCAGAGTCATTGATTACTACACACGGCGCAGCAGAAGGGTAACTTAGGATGTCTCGCTCTTCGGTCACTCGCTTGAGTTCAGCACGCAGACGACGCAGTTCGATCTGCTGATCGTCCTATTGCTGCCGCTTTTCCCGGGGCTTGTTGTAGCGTTTGATCCAGGCATACAGGCTGTGCACCGACATACCTAACCGCGCTGCCACCTCGGCTACAGGAAGGCCACGCTCGGTCATTGCTTGACTGCTTCGATTTTGAATTCTTCGGGGTAACGCTGGTTGCTCATGGCACCTCTTAATGGGCCTCATTATGAGGCTTGGAGGTGTCTACGAAACTAGGGGCGATTCAGTGTGCCGCCTGCATGCAGGTAGCGAACAGAATGCTCAGGTGCTGTTGGCCGAGGAGGGCATCGAGGTGATGCCCTTGTAGCGTTATTGCGTGAAGCCTCAGCCGCCAGGGCCGGTGATCGGCTTCGCACCCTGTGATGAGGCGGCCATCGAACGCGCTGCCAAGGGTGTCACGCGGACTCTGCGTGGCTGCTGACGCCGGCTCAGCGTGCCACTATGATCACGGTGATGCAGATCATCGCCACCACGCCGAAAACCATACGGGCGATCCAGGGGGCGGTGAGCCACGCCGTGGTGGCCCCGGCGACCTGACCGACGTTCTTTTCCGAGAGCCAGCGTTTGCCAGCCGGCTGGCTCATCGGGTTGCCGCATTGCGGGCAGGCGTGAGCCTTGTCGGAGATACGGTTTTGGCACTCGGGGCAGTCGATAAGGCTCATGTCGGTCGTTCTCTGATCAATGGCGATAGCGAACGTGAGACTGGGCAGGCGCAGACGAGTTCCGCTGCAGGGCAGAGATGGCGGGGGCTGTAGCGTTTTCGTGGAGGTTTCGCAACGCGCCCGCAGCATGCTGCGGGCGCGCCTGGCGGTTACTTGCGGCGCCACTGGCCCTGCTGCTGGATGTACTGCCCAGCCGGGGTCTTGTCGATGGCCTTCTGGCCGGCGATGGTTTCCACGTCGCTGAGCTGGATGCCGTTCTGCTGGGCGAGCTTCTGGTACTCGGCGCGGCGGGCGGCGTTGATCAGCTTGGCGATCTCGTCGGCCTGGCCGCCGGATTTGACCACGCCGAGGTAACCACTGGGCAGCTCGCCGAGCTGGCCGCTGGCCTTGGCATCGCCTAGGGCGGACATCGCCTCGTTGAGGCTGATGGCGTGAGCGGGCAGGCTCAGGCTGAGCAGCAGCAACAGGCCGGCGAAGGGTTTGATCAGGCTCATTTGGGTTTCCTCAGAACAGTCCGCTGGATTCACTGAACATGCTGTCCAGTGCCTTATCCACCTTGATATAGATCTCGTGCTCGATCTTCACATTCAGGTTGATGTTGATCGGCTCGTTGGGCATCGCCAGTTGTACCGTCGGGGTACAGGCTACGCTCAGTAGCCCCAGCAGCAGGGCGGTGATGCAACTACGCAAGCGCATGGCGCTTCTCCTCGTCAAGGCTCCTTGGGTGCGGTATTGCGTTGCAGCATTCGCTGCTGCACGCGCCGCGTGATGATCTCGTTGACCCGATCGGTCAGCTGCAGGCTGGCGAGCAGGTTGGGGATGTCCTCCTCCAGGTTGATGTTGAAGTGAATCGGCCGGCCATTCTCGATGGCCGGGTTCTGGCCTTCCAGGCGCATGGCCAGGCGCAGTTTGCCGTGCTGATCATAGTCGACCGAGCTGTTCAGGGTGGTGAAGTTGAAGTCCTCCAGGGACTGCGTCACCAACTGCATCGCCGGGTTGCTGCGGCCCAGGGCCTTGATCTTCTCCGAGCTGAACTGCAGGCGTCCACCGGGTTGGCGGGCGGCGATATGGCCTTTTTCCACCTCGATGCCGTTCTGGCCCAGGCGCACAGGCAGGTCACCATCCAGCGTGCCGCTACCGGCCAGGCCCTCTGCCGGGTAGAGAGTGAAAAGCTGCTGGAGTTCCAGGCCGCGGATCTGGATGGGAAACAATTGATTACTGGCCGCGAGATCCCATCGCCCTGGTGTCAGGGTGACCTGCCCGCCCATCAGCGCGGCTTGCGCCAGGTTCACCTCCAGCGTGCCCTTGGCTGCACTGGCCAGTGGCGCGCCGTAGCGAATACGGGCCTCGATCGGGCCGATCGGCAGGCCGGGATTGGCCTGCTGGATTTTCAGCTGCTGGAGGTACAGGTCGAAGCGCTGGCGCGCCAGCTTGACGTGCAGGCTGGTGTCCAGGCCGCTGAGTTCGGAGCGGTCGTAGATGCCGCCCAGGCCTTTGCCGGTGATGCTCAGGTCAACGCTCGGGGCGTTGCTGCCAGCGCTCAGGGCCAGGTTCGCGACGGCATTCAGGCGACCGCTGTTGAGGTCGAGCAACTCGGGCCACTGCACCAGGGTTTTGGCCAGCGGGTTGCCGGAGCGCAGGAACAGTTCGCCGAGGGTCGCCTTGAGCTGCAGGTTCTGTTTGGCGTCGAGGCTTGCATCCAGGTCCAGTTGCAGTTCGCTGTCGTTGCTCAGCTTGCCGCGCAGGTTGCCGACCATATCCGCCGCCGCTAGCTGGCTCTGCAAGCGCCAGCCCTGTGGCTTGAGGTTGGCCTGTTCCAGGCGTGCGGTGCTGAGGTTCAGCGGGCCCTCGAACTGCCAGGTCTGCAGGGCGCCGTCCTGCAGTTTGAGGTCGAGGGCGCTACCGCCGAGGTCGATCTGCAGCTTCTGTGCGTTCAGGTCGGCACCTTTGAGGGTTGCAGCCTGAAGCCGGGAGCCTTGGCCAATGCTCAGGCCCACCGCAGTAGCATCTGCATGGCCCGCCAGCTTGAGGTCGCTGCTCAGCTCGCCGGCCTGCCAGCCAGCCTGGTTCACCCTGGCGGTGCGTGTGGTCAGGCGCGTTTCGGCGAACTGCACGGCCCAGGGTGCGGAGCTCGCCAGTGCCAGGCGGCCCTGCAGGTCCAGGCGGGTCGCGCCACGCAAAGCCAGCGTCAGTTTAAGGGGCAGGCTGCGCCCGGTCAGATCGTTGCGCAGGCCGTCGAGTGGCGTGTCAGGCTGCACCTGTACGCGCAGGGATTCGCTGCGCAGCTCCGGTGGTAGCGCACTCAGCCAGTCGGCATTCGGCTCGGTGAGCTGCAGGTCCGCTTCCACGCGCGTTGCGATCCAGTTTTGCCCCTGATTGTGCGCCGTCAGGGCCAGCTGCCCCCGTAGCTGGCCAAGCCCGGGAAAAGGCCAGGGTTGGGGTAGAGTGCCCTGCACGTCGACCTCGCCGCTGGCAGCCAGCAGGTTGTCCACATCCATTACCCGCGACGGCAGCGTCAGTTGCCACGAGCCTTGCAGGCTGACCTCTCCCGGCGCGCCGGGCCACTGGGTGCCCTCCGGCACGCTCCAGGCGCTCAGCCAACTTTGCAAGGCGGCTGCCTGGGTGAGTTGCGTCGCATCGAGCTGGCCGTTCCAGTTCAGGCCGTCACCTGCCTGTTCGAGGCTGCTCTTCACGGTCACTTGCGGTTGTTGATCGACGGCCAGGGTCAGCTGCAGGTCGATTGCGTCGTTGCGCGGTCGCAGGGTGAGCGAGCCGTTGATTACCTGCGTCTGATGGTGGAGATCGAGCTGAACGGCCAAGTGGTCATCCTCGCCACGCAGCAGCTTCAGGTTGCCTGTGGCGGTGCATTGTCCGCGGGCGCAGGGCAGGGTGGCGGCTAGTCGCTCAATCCTCAGGCTGCGTGGTAACAGGGCCAGTGGGGCAGCCAGTCGTTGCAGGTCGAGGTCAGTTGGCGGCGTGTCTGGCTCGAGCTCTTCAATTGCGGCTAGCCAGGTGAGCGTCAGGCTGCCGATGTCGAGGTGCTGCCAGAACGGCATGCTGAAGCCGAAATCGCGCCAGGCCAGTTGCAGCCCCTCACTGTGCAGCTCGAGAGTGCCTGCGCTGCTGCGTTGTGTCAGTTGCAGGTCCTTTACGTTCAGGCCTGAGCTGGAGAGTGATAGGCCATGCCAATCGAGTTTCTCGACACCATTGCGCTGCAGCAGGTAGCTGCCGCCCAGATAAACGGCGGCAACGAACAGCACGAGCAGCGTGAAAACAATGGACAGTCGCAGCCTGGTGCGGCGGCTGAGCATGGGCGTTATCCATCGACGGAAGAATGTCGTGACGGTAACCCGAAGCGCCATGGCCTGCCAAACCCGGTTTGGCCGGTTATACCGCCCACGGTTTTATGTCGGGAGCATGACATGGGCTTTATTGGTGCGGCAGTCAGGCGCTCCGTCTGTCTGGCCGCAGGGCCTGTGAAGCCTGGCTTGCGCCCTCTAAAAGGGCGTTTTCGCAGGCCTGTCGACGGACTTGTGCACAATCGCGATGCAGCTTGTCAAGCAGCATATTGGCGCTTGCACAAAACCTCCAATTGTCGTAGGAGACTTTTTAAGTGCATGAAAAATATGAACTTTTTTGATGTGGCGAAAAAATGACCAGTTTGACTCGGGGCCCCATACCATCGGCGTTGGGGGGCATTTCTCCCACCTTACGCACAAAGTTATCCACAGCTTCTGTGGATTGTCACAAGCAGCCCAGAGGAGAGTAGGGCGGGGTTTACCTGTGAATTAAAAAGAGTAGAGTGGCGCGCCTGTTCCGCAGCCCGTTTTACGTCTTTTATGCCCCGCGCTTTACCCCTCGATACGCTTCCCGTCCGTGCCCAGGTACCTGTTCGCGTTGCCGCTTGGCTGTTGGACAGCCCGCGGCTGGGGCATGCCCCCAGCGTGAAACGGATTGCCGGTCGCCTGCTCAAGCAGCCTGCCCGCCAGGGCGTGGTGCAGGCTCAGAGCCGCCTTGGCCAAATGCTCTGCCGCGACTGCGACAATACCCGCGACCGTCGTATCGGCGTGGAACTGCTGCGCCAGGCGGCGCGTGCTGGCGACGGCGCCGCCCAGCTCGAGCTGGGCCGCCTCTATTGCCAGCCTCGCACTCTGGAGCCGCATCAGGCCCGCCACTGGTTGGAGCTGGCGGCGCTGCAGGGGCAGGGCGAGGCGCGGGACCTGCTCCGGCGCTTGTAGCCGCAGTGGAGCCGCCCGCGCAGGTATACTGCCCGGCAGTCTCGCCTGGATGTCTGTATGCCCTCTGATCTCGTTTCGCTGCTGCCGGCCTTTCTGGTCGGCGCCCTGGTCTGTGCCGTTCCCCTGTTGCTACGCGCCGTCGCCCTGTCGCGGGAGGCCGAGGAGATGCGTTTGCAGGCTGGCCTGGCGCAAGAGCGTATGAATGCCGCGCAACTGGCCCAGGCAGGCTTGAGTGCGCAACTCGACGGTTGCCGTGAGGAGCTGGCCGAGATTCTCGAGATCAAGGCGGACCAGCAGGCCGAGCTGGCCGCTCTGCGCCGGGAAACCCACTTGTTGCAGAACGACCTGCAACTGGCCCGTGAGCAGATCAAGGGCGGGCAGGCGCTGCGTGATCAGCAGGAGGTCGAGCTGCGTCGTCTGGATAGCGAACGGGCCGGCCTGGCTGCCGAGCTGCACGAGCAGCAGGAAAATCATCAGCAGCGTCTCGAGGACCTGCAGGGGGCCCGTGATGCCTTGCGTGCCCAGTTCGCCGAGCTGGCCGGCAAGATCTTCGACGAGCGCGAGCAGCGTTTCTCGGAAACCAGCCAGCAGCGCCTCGGCCAGCTGCTCGATCCGCTCAAGGAACGTATCCAGTCCTTCGAGAAGCGGGTCGAGGAGAGTTATCAGCAGGAGGCGCGCGAGCGCTTTTCCCTGGGCAAGGAGCTGGAGCGCCTGCAGGGGCTCAATCAGCGCCTGAGCGAAGAGGCGATGAACCTCACCCAGGCCCTCAAGGGCCAGAAAACCCAGGGCAACTGGGGTGAGCTGGTGCTCGAGAGAGTGCTGGAGCATGCCGGCCTGCAAAAGGGCCGCGAGTATCACACCCAGGTCAGCTTGAAGAGTGCCGATGGCGAGCGCTTCCAGCCGGACGTGCTGATCCAGCTGCCGGGCGAGAAGCAGGTGGTGGTCGATGCCAAGGTCAGCCTCACGGCCTATCAACAGTGCGTGTCGGCTACCGACGAAGCGACCCGGCAACTGGCCCTGAAGCAGCACGTGCTGTCCCTGCGCAGCCATCTGAAGGGGCTGTCGCTCAAGGATTACCAGCACCTCGACGGGCTGCACAGCCTGGATTTCGTATTGCTCTTCGTGCCCATCGAGGCGGCGTTCGCAGCAGCCCTTCAGGCAGACCCGGGCCTGTTTCAGGAGGCTTTCGATCAGCACATCGTGATCGTCAGCCCGACCACGCTGCTGGCGACCCTGCGGGTCATCGACAGCCTCTGGCGTCAGGAGCGGCAAAGCCAGAACGCCCGGGAAATCGCCGAGCGGGCCGGAGCGCTGTACGACAAGTTCGTGGCTTTCATCCAGGATCTGGATGAGGTTGGCATGCGCCTGCAGCAGCTCGACAAGGCGTACTCCGGGGCGCGCAACAAGCTGGTCGACGGTCGCGGCAACCTGATAAGCCGCGCCGAGAACCTCAAGCTGCTCGGTGCCCGAGCCAGCAAGAGCCTACCTCCCGAGCTGCTCGAACGAGCCGCCGGCCTGCCTCTGGATGACTCAGGGGACGACTGAGCCTCACGCTGCCTCGAGTATGGTCGGGGGTGATTTCACGTCCTGGCTGGACGTGACCGAAATTTTGGCTATCTTGTCGGTTGTCATACCTCTTTGGGGTGTGATGATTTCGTCTGGCTGAATATAAAGCCTGCCCGATGCTTTGATTAAGTTCAGCTGATTCAATGGATTGGCCATAACAAGGACAAGAATATGCCGCTCATCGAGAGCTCATTTGCATCTGTGATGCAAGGTTCGCTGCGTCAAAAAAAGTATGTTGTCGTACCGCTAGCGCTGCTATTTAGTGCCTCGGCCCTGGCTCTGGAGGCGCCACGCAAGGTTCAGGTGCCGACCCTGGCCTATGACGACAGGCAGATCATTCTGGTCTGGGAGAAGCCGGAGAACGCCGCCGGTATCGTCGACTATCACGTGTATATGGACGGCAAGCGCCTGGGTGGCGCCAACGCCAACAATGACCAGCATTCGCCAGCCAAACCGTATATCGATCGGTTCTACCAGGCCGATACGGAAAACTTCCATCACCGTATTTCCATCCACAATTACACCGTGGCTGGCCTGAAGCCCGAGACCGAGTATCGTTTCACCGTGCGCTCGGTGGATGCCGAAGGCCGCGAGTCCGGTGACAGTCCGGTGCTGCTGCAACGCACCACGGCGCAGCCTGAGGTCTTCAACGTCGAGGACCAGGGTGCCAAGGGCGACGGCAAGACGCTCAATACCGTCGCCATCCAGAAGACCATCGATGCCTGTTCCCTGAACTGCAAGGTGCTGATCCCGGCTGGCGTGTTCAAGACCGGCGCGCTGTACCTGAAAAGCAACATGACCCTGGAGATCGCCGAGGGCGCGACGCTGCTGGGTTCGGAGCGCAGCGAGGATTACCCGCTGGAGGGCTATATCCAGTATCCCTATTCGACCATGGTGCGGCCGGCCTCGCTGATCAACGCACTGTCGCGCGATCCGCGTCAGCATCAGTCGTTCGAGAACATCCGCATCGTCGGCAAGGGCACCATCGACGGCAACGGCTGGAAGCGCAACGACGACAGCCGTGATGAGCTGGGCAATGCGCTGCCGTTCTACCGCGCCAGTGACAACACCCGCTACATGGAAGACGGCATTCTGGCCAAGGACCAGGTCGAGAAGGCGGTGGCGCGGGGCATCATCGTCAAGGACGCTTACGGGCAGATGCGCTCGTCACTGATGACCCTGCGCAATGTCACCAACGTGTTCTATGGCGGCTTCACCGTGCTCAATCCGGCCTACCACGGGATCATGAACCTGGAGACCGAGAACGTGGTGATGGCCGGCACCGTGCACAAGACCTACGACGCCAACAATGGCGATGGCATCGAGTTCGCCAACAGCAAGGGCGCCATGGTCTTCAACAACTTCTTCGACACCGGCGACGACTGCGTCAACTTCGCCTCGGGCACCGGCGCCGACGCGACCAGGCAGCCGCCTCAGGAAGATGCCTGGATCTTCAACAACTACTTCCGTCGCGGGCACGGCATGGTGGTCGCCGGTAGTCACACCGGCGGCTGGATCCAGAACATCCTCGCCGAAGACAACGTGTCCGATGGCACCGATACCGGCCTGCGCATGAAGAGCACCAACTTCATGGGCGGCGGTGCGCGCAATGTCACCTTTCGCGATTCGGCGATCCGCAATACCGTCAAGCAGGGGGTGATCATGACCCTCGATTACCACGATCCCAACGCCATCCTCGACTACAAGCGTTCGGCCGTTCCCGGCCAGTTTCGCGACATTCGCGTGGCCAACGTGACGGTGGAAGATGCTGCCGGTGCGGCAATTCAGGTCAAGGGTGACAGCGCCCACGACGCTTTCCACGAGAACGTCGCCTTCGAGCAGGTACGCTTCAAGGGCAAGGCCGGGGCGCAGATCGATGGCCTGCGCAATTCGCGCTTCACCGACGTCAGCATCGTTGGTAGCGAGGGCGACCCCTGGAACATCAAGGGCAGCGAAGGGCTCAGCTTCGACCGCGTCGAGCCGCAGCCAAAGCAGTAGATAGCCGGTCGCGGACGCGGGGTGGCTCAGTCGTCCCGCGTCAGCACTTCCAGCAGCTCGATTTCGAAGCGCAGGTTCGAATTGGGCGTGATATGCGCGCCCATCGAGCGCTCGCCGTAGGCCAGGTGCGCGGGCACCGACAGGCGACGTTTGCCGCCGACCTGCATGCCCATCAGCCCCTGATCCCAGCCCTTGATCACTCGTCCGGTGCCAATTACGCACTGGAAGGGCTTGCCGCGGGAGTAAGACGAGTCGAACTCAGTGCCGTCTTCCAGCCAGCCGCGGTAGTGGGTGGTGATCAGCGCGCCCTTGACCACTGCCTTGCCATCGCCTGGGTGGAGGTCCTCGATACGTAAATCTTCGCTCATTGCCGTCATTCCAATATTCCCGAGGGCCGCGTTTTCGCAGGAAACGCGATGCTTTGCAACAACCGCACACGGCAGCAGATGGCTTGCTGACGTGGCCCATTGGCGGGCTGAAACGGATCACCGCCCGGTCTCAACGGGGAGCCGGCCGCGCCGGCGATTCGCGCGCATGGCGCGCTCCCACGGTCGTGGGGCGGCGGCGCTTCACCTGCGAGGGCGGCCCGTCAGCACCGCTTTACGGTTGCAATGGTGGACAAGAACAGCGTTGTCCACCCTACGGTTCTCGTGCTCTGCGTGGGCGCCAGCAATTTGTGGGAGCGGGCCGTGCCCGCGATTCGCGCGCATGGCGCGCTCCCACGGTCGTGGGTGGGCGATGCTTCACTTGCGTGGTCCGGTCCGGTCCTACCGCTTTGTGATCGCAATGGTGGACAAAAACAGCGTTGTCCACCCTACGGTTCTCGTGCTCTGCGCGGGCGCCAGCAATTTGTGGGAGCGGGCCATGCCCGCGATTCGCGCGCATGGCGCGCTCCCACGGTCGTGGGTCGGCGATGCTTCACCTGCGTGGGTGGTCCGTCAGCACCGCTTTGTGATCGCGATGGTGGACAAAAACAGCGTTGTCCACCCTACGGTTCTCGTGCTCTGCGCGGGCGCCAGCAATTTGTGGGAGCGGGCCGTGCCCGCGATTCGCGCGCATGGCGCGCTCCCACCGTCGTGGGATGGCGACGCTTCACCTGCGTGGGCGCCAGCAATTTGTGGGAGCGGGCCATGCCCGCGATTCGCGCGCATGGCGCGCTCCCACCGTCGTGGGATGGCGACGCTTCACCTGCGCGGGCGCCAGCAATTCGTGGGAGCGGGCCGTGCCCGCGATTCGCGCGCATGGCGCGCTCCCACGATTGTGGGTGGGCGATGCTTCACCTGCGCGGGCGCCAGCAATTTGTGGGAGCGGGCCGTGCCCGCGATTCGCGCGCATGGCGCGCTCCCACCGTCGTGGGATGGCGACGCTTCACCTGCGTGGGCGCCAGCAATTTGTGGGAGCGGGCCGTGCCCGCGATTCGCGCGCATGGCGCGCTCCCACGATTGTGGGTGGGCGATGCTTCACTTGCGTGGTCCGGTCCTACCGCTTTGTGATCGCAATGGTGGACAAAAACAGCGTTGTCCACCCTACGGTTCTCGTGCTCTGCGTGGGCGCCAGCAATTTGTGGGAGCGGGCCGTGCCCGCGATTCGCGCGCATGGCGCGCTCCCACCGTCGTGGGATGGCGACGCTTCACCTGCGCGGGCGCCAGCAATTCGTGGGAGCGGGCCGTGCCCGCGATTCGCGCGCATGGCGCGCTCCCACGATTGTGGGGCGGCGGCGCTTCACTTGCGTGGTCCGGTCCGTCGACACCGTTTTTGTGATCATGATTGGCCGCTTGTGGCTTACAGCAGCGGCAGATGACGGCTGATCAGTGCGCGCAGGGCCGCTGGCTTGACGGGTTTGGGCAGGAAGTCCAGGCCTGCGGCGTGCACCTGAGCGATCAGTTCGGGGCGGCCGTCGGCGCTGATCACCACGCCGGGAACCGGCTCACCGAGGCGGGTGCGCAGCCAGGCCATCAGTTCGGTGCCGGTGTCACCTTCGTCGAGGTGGTAGTCGACCAGCGCCAGGTGTGGGCGCACTTCGTCTGCCAGCAGCTGTTCGCACTCAGCGCGGTTGCGCGCCGACCACACCTGGCAGCCCCAGCGCGACAGCAGGCTGTGCATGCCGGTGAGGATGCTTTCCTCGTTGTCGATGCACAGCACCTGGGTGCCGGTCAGCAACTGGCCGTTGCCTTCGGGGCGCGTGCGTTGCAGGGCGGGCGTCTGGTTGCGGGCGATGGGCACGGTGACGCTGAACACGCTGCCCTTGCCTGGCCAGGAGCGCACTTCGAGGCTGTGCTCGAGCACCCGGCACAGTCCGTCCGCGATGGCCAGCCCAAGACCCAGGCCTTTTTCGGCGCGGGTCTGGTGGCTGTCCAGGCGTTTGAATTCTTCGAAGATGGTCTGGCGCTTGTCCTCGGGAATGCCCGGCCCGCGGTCCCAGACTTCCAGGCGCAGGTGCCCACCCTGGCGGCGCACGCCCAGCAGCACCCGGCCTTTGGCATAGCGGAAGGCGTTGGTGAGGAAGTTCTGCAGCACCCGGCGTAGCAGCTTGATGTCGCTGTCCACGCGCAAGGTGCTGCCTTGCCGATGGAAGTCGACGCCGTACTCCGTCGCCAGCACCTTGAATTCGGCGCCCAGGGTATCGAACAGCGTGTTGAGCACGAAGGCGTTGCGGTCCGGGGTGATGCGGCCATTTTCCAGGCGCGAGATGTCCAGCAGGTCGCTGATCAGGTCTTCGGCGGAGCGCAGCGAACTGTCGAGGTGGCGCACCAGTTCCTGAGCTTCCCGGGGCAGCGCCTCTTCCTGGTGGGAGAGGGCCGCGGAGAACAGGCGGGCAGCGTTGAGTGGTTGCATCAGGTCATGGCTGACTGCCGCGAGAAAACGGGTTTTCGAGGCGTTGGCCGCTTCGGCGACACCGGTGGCGGCGGTCAGCGCCCTGTTCAACTGCGACAGCTCGAAGGTGCGCTCGGCAACGCGCTGCTCGAGGCCCTCGTTGGCCGCCTTGAGGGCACGCTCGGCCTCGCGGAATTCGGTGATGTCGGTGAAGCTCATGACGAAGCCGCCGCCGGGCATCGGGTTGCCGATCAGTTCGATGACCCGGCCGTTGGGGAATACCCGTTCGTAGCTGTGCGCGGTGCCCTGGCGCATCCAGTACAGGCGCTTGGCGACGCTTTCCTCGACATCGGTGCTGCCGAGCATGCCGCGTTCGGCATTGAAGCGGATGATCTCGGCGATTGGGCGCCCTACGCAGATCAGCCCCTCCGGGTACTCGAAGATTTCCAGGTAGCGATGGTTCCAGGCCACCAGGCACAAGGACTGATCGACCACGCTGATGCCCTGGCTGATGTTTTCGATGGCGCCTTGCAGCAGCGCGCGGTTGAACTGCAGCACCTCGCTGGCTTCGTCGACGATGCGCACCACGTCCTCGACCTGCATGTCGCGGCCTTCGATGGCCGCTTTAACCACCGCGCGTGTCGATGAAGCACCGAGCACGCCCGCCAGCAGGCGTTCGGTGTGGGCGATCCATTCGCTGTTGGCCGGTTGCGCCGAGTTGAAGGTCTTGCCCTGGCGAGCGGCGAAGCGGCTGAAACTGTGCTGCGCGCGTTCTGCGCCGACGAAGCGGCCAGCGAGCAGCAACAGGTCGTTGACCTGTACCGCGAGCATGGTGCGGCCGCCCTGTTTGCTGCCGAAGTCGTGGTTGACGAAGCGCCCGGCCTGCCAGTGCTCGGAAACCCGGGTGCGCGAGAAGAACGATACCCAGGCGAACAGCGTCAGGTTGCCGGCCAGCGACAGCACCACGCCGCGGGTCAGGGCATCCACTTCGAAGCCGATTGGCGCGTACAGCAGGGTGCGCAGGCCGGGGAAGATATCCAGCGGCCAGCCGAGGCCGCGGGCCAGCACCGGTAGCACCAGGGTGTAGACCCACAGTGCCGCGCCGGTGATCAGGCCGGCGAACACACCACGGCGGTTGGCCTGCTTCCACACCAGGGCGCCGAACATGGCCGGTGCCAGCTGGCCGATGGCGGCGAACGAGATCTGCCCGATGGTGGCCAGGCTGGCGTTGGTGCCGAGCAGGCGATAGCACACGTAGGCCAGCAGCAGGATCAGCACGATGCTGACCCGGCGCGCGGTGAGCATCCAGTGGCGGAAGGCTTCGAACGGCCGCTCGGTGCTTTTGCGGTGCAGCAGCCAGGGCAGCAGCATGTCGTTGGAAATCATCGTCGACAGCGCCACCGACGCGACGATCACCATGCCGGTGGCCGCCGAGGCACCGCCGATGAAGGCCAGCAGGGCCAGGGCCGGATGAGCCTCGGCGAGGGGCAGGCTGATCACGAACGAATCCGGGCTGACCCCGGCTGGCAGCAGCATCTGCCCGGCCAGGGCGATGGGAATGACGAACAGGCCGGCGAGCAGCAGGTACAGCGGAAACACCCAGCGGGCCAGGCGCAGGTCTCGCGGGTCGGTGTTTTCCACCACTGTGACGTGGAACTGACGGGGCAGGCAGACGATGGCGATCATCGCCATGCAGGTCTGTACCAGCATCGCCGGCCAGTTCACCGCCACCGCCCAGTAATCTTCCAGTTCGGTGTTGCGCTGGGCCTGGCCGAGCAGATCGCCGAAGCCGTTGTACAGCCCATAGGTGACGAAGGCACCGACAGCGAAGAAGGCCAGCAGCTTGATCAGCGACTCGAAGGCAATGGCCAGCACCATGCCACGGTGGTGCTCGGTGACGTCGAGGTTGCGGGTGCCGAACAGGATGGTGAACAGCGCCAGGATCACCGAGACGATCAGCGCGGTGTCTTGCGCGCGCGTGCCGTCGGCATCGGTTTCCGAGCCGATCAGCAGGTTGACGCCGAGCACGATGCCCTTGAGTTGCAGGGCGATGTAGGGCAGCACGCCAACCAGGCAGATCAACGCGACGACGATGGCCAGCGACTGCGACTTGCCATAGCGGGCAGCGATGAAGTCGGCGATCGAGGTGATGTTTTCCTGTTTGCTGATCAGCACCATCTTCTCGATCACCCAGGGAGCGAACAGCAGAAGCAGCATCGGTCCGAGGTAGATCGGCAGGAACGACCACAACTGCTCGGCGGCCTGGCCGACGGCGCCGAAGAAGGTCCAGCTGGTGCAGTACACGGCCAGCGACAGGCTGTAGACCCAGGCACGTACCCGGGGCGGCAGCGGTTTGCGCCGACGGTCACCGTAGAAGGCGATGGCGAACAGAACGGCCATGTAGAGCAGGGCGACTGCAGCGATAAGCCAACTGGACAGCGACATGCACACTCCGCGGAAAACTTGGGGACGCTTACTCGGGTCGTATCTTGGCACGCCCGGCGGTGCCTTCAGGCACACAACATAGCGCAGTAGTGTCGCAGTAAAGTGCCGCAACGTCAGGCGCGACCAAGGTCGCACATGCAACGGCGACGTCGCTGCGGCACCCTGTGGTGAGGTCGTTCAGGGCAGACAGGTCTTATATTCGGTGCGAGACTGATGGGCCTGGCACCGTTGTTCGTGGAGAGAGTCGATGTTCAAGCCGCAGTTGATCACCCTGCAACGTGGTGCCCTGCGCATCGAGCCGTTGCTCGATGGGGATATTCCGGCGCTGGTGACTTTGGCCGAGGCCAATCGCCAGGAGCTGGTCTACATGAGCGGTACCCAGCGCCTGGACTGGTATCGCCAGGCCCTGCACGATCAGCGTGAGGATCGGGCGCTGCCGTTCGTGATCCGCCTGGGCGATCAGTTGGTCGGCACCACCCGTTTCGCCGATTTCGCGCCAACCCTGCCGGCCGTGGAAATCGGCTGGACCTGGCTGGATGCCAGCCAGCATGGCACCGGGCTCAACAGCATGATCAAGTACCTGATGCTGCGCCACGCCTTCGAAAGCTGGCAGATGGTCCGTGTGCAGCTGAAAACCGCTGGCAGCAACTTGCGTTCCCAGCGCGCCATCGAAAAGCTCGGCGCTATCCGCGAAGGGCTGTTGCGCAACCATCGCCGTCTGGCTGACGGGCGGCTCGACGATACCGTGATGTACAGCATCACCGACCAGGAATGGCCGGTGGTCAAGGCCGGCCTGGAGGCACGCTTCGGCGTCTGATCCCCCATGGACTCCAGCGAACGCACCCGCTTCTGGGAAAGCTCGGCGCTGGCCGGAGTCGAACTGTTGCAGGCGCGCTATATCAAGCAGCGCTTCACCCCGCATGTCCACGAAGGCTTCGTGTTCACCGTAATCGAACACGGCGCGCAGCGTTTTCGCCATCGCGGTGCCGATCATCTGGCTCCTGTCGGCAGCATGGTATT
Source organism: Pseudomonas flavescens (assembly GCF_013408425.1). NCBI lineage: Bacteria > Pseudomonadati > Pseudomonadota > Gammaproteobacteria > Pseudomonadales > Pseudomonadaceae > Phytopseudomonas > Phytopseudomonas flavescens. The sequence continues at coordinate 504,915 of NZ_JACBYV010000001.1, forward strand.
GATCAACCCGGATGAGGTGCACACCGGCTCGGCGGCCCATGAGCAGGGCTGGTTCTATCGGGCGTTCTATCCGGCTCCTGCCCAGGTGAACGGCGTGCTCGAGGAACTGGGGCTGGCCCAGCGCGGCCTGCCTTCTTTCGCCGCCAGTGTGTTGCAGGACGTGCCGCTGCATCAGGCATTCGCTCAGTTGCACCGTCTGCTCGACAGCGATGCCAGTGCGCTGCAGCAGCAGACGGCATGGCGGGAAACGCTGCTGATGCTGTTCCAGCGGCATGCGGGTGTTACTCAGGCGCCGCCACCGGGGCAGGAGCCGCGTGCTGTCATCCTCGCCAAGGAGCTGCTCGCGGCGCGCCTTGGCGAGCCGCCGTCACTGGAGACATTGGCGGCTGCGGTGAACCTCTCGCCCTTTCATTTCGCCCGGGTATTTCGCCGCGCTACCGGCCTGCCGCCCCATGCCTGGCTGCAACAGCGGCGGCTGGAACAGGCACGGGCGCTACTGCGTGATGGCTGCGCGCCGTTGAGCGTTGCCCTGCAACTAGGCTTCGCTGACCAGAGCCACCTGACGCGGCAGTTCAAGCAGGTGTATGGCGTGGCCCCCGGCGAGTACCGCAACGCCTGCCGCCGCGCCCTGTAACCTGTGGTTGAGTGATACCGCAGCTTTCCCTGCGAATTGCACTGGTGGGAGCGCGCCATGCGCGCGAAAAATCGCGGGCATGGACCAGGCGTCCCCGCTCGCTCCCACAGATGCCCTGGTATCACGAGAACTGCGCAAGATTGTTCAAGACAGCAGGAGTAGGGCGGGCTAGCCTCACTCGATCCTGATCGCCCGCCGGCGGTCTTTTCAGTCAAGCGATAAGCCGATGTCTCGATACCAAGAGTTCCTGCAGGGCCTGCGCGATATGTTGCCGATGCTGCTCGGTGCCATGCCGTTCGGCATCATCTACGGCAGCCTGGCCGGTGCCGCCGGGCTGAACGCCTGGCAGACCGTCGGCATGTCGGTGCTGGTGTTCGCTGGGTCCGCGCAGTTCATCGCCATCAGCCTGCTGGGCGGCGGTGCCACCCTGGCCGTGCTGTGGCTGACCACCCTGGTGGTGAATCTGCGCCACGCGCTGTACAGCGCCACCCTGCAGCCTTTCGTTCGCCATCTGCCCAAGCGCTGGCGTATGCCGCTGGCCTTTTGGCTGACCGACGAAGCCTTCGCGGTGGTGCAGCAGCGTTATGCGCGAAGCGACGACTCGCCCGACAAGCATTGGTATTTCCTGGGGGCCGGCCTGGCCATGTATGGCAACTGGGTCGGCTGCACGCTGATCGGCCTGCTGTTTGGCCAGGCCGTGCCCAACCTCGCTGCCTGGGGCCTGGATTTCGCCATGATCGCCACCTTCGTCGGCATCGTCGTGCCGATGCTGCGCAACCGCCCGCAGGTCGCTGCCGCGCTGGTGGCCGCAGTGGTCGCGTTGATCTTTCATGACCTGCCTTACAAGCTCGGGCTGATGGCCGCTGCCTGCGCCGGCATCGTGGTGGGCGTGTTGCTCGAACGCGGCCAGGCGCCCCAGCAGGAGGAGATGTGCTGATGGAAAACTGGATCCTGATCTTCGGCATGCTGGCGATCACCTTCGCCACGCGCTACAGCCTGTTCGCCTTTCCCAACCTGCGTTTTCCCCAGGCAGTGCGCCAGGCCCTGCATTACGTGCCGACCGCGGTGCTCACGGCCATCGTGGTACCCGCCATGTTGCTGCCCGACGGGCGCAACTGGGCGCTTAACTGGGACAACGCTTACCTGCTGGCCGGCTTGGCGACCATCATGATCGCCGTGTTGACCCGCCATTTGCTGGCGACCATTGGCGGCGGGCTGGTGATCTTTTTTCTGTTGCGCTGGGCGATGGGGCAGTTGCCGATCTGAACATTTCCCGGCGTCGGGCAGCGGTGAGGCGCAGTACGACTATTCCGTTTTTCGCAATAAAGTAGTGTCGAAAGCGCCTATTCCTCGAATTTTGATTCGGTAGCAAGCTGGTCGTATGGATCGGGACATCTCCCGGCCCACCGTCCATCAGGAGCCGAACCATGAAAATTCACCACGTTACACTGTCAGGCCATGCCCACCGCGCCGTTCTGTTCGCTTCGCTGCTTGGCCTCAAGCCCGAACTGGTCGAGGTCGACCTGGCCGGCGGAGCCAACAAACAGCCTGAGTTCCTCGCGCTCAACCCGTTTGGCCAGGTGCCGGTGCTGGAGGACGATGGAGTCGTCATCGCCGATTCGAACGCCATTCTCGTCTACCTCGCCAAGAAAACCGGCCGTACCGACTGGCTGCCGGAAGACGCCGCGGGTGCGGCTGCGGTGCAACGCTGGTTGTCGGTCGCGGCCGGCGAACTGGCCTACGGACCTGCTGCGGCGCGCCTGATCACCGTATTCGGCTACGACTTCAACGCCGATGAAGTGATTGCTCGCGCCCATGTGCTGCTCGCCCGCCTGGAGCGCCATCTGACAGGTCGCCAGTGGCTGGCTGCCGATCATCCGACCATCGCTGACGTGGCGCTCTACAGCTATCTCGCCCGCGCCCCGGAAGGCAACGTCGACCTGTCCTCCTACGTGCAGGTGAATGCCTTCCTGGCGCGTATCGAGGCGCTGCCCGGCTTCGTCGCCATCCCGCAGACCCCGGCCGGGCTGACCGCCAACGCTTGAGCTGCCACGTCGCCTTTCGGACATCGGGAGATACGCACATGAACGACACCTCGAACCCGTCGCCCGTCTGGCATCAGGGCGAGAAGCTCATCCAGGAAAAACTCGGTGTCGCCGAGCGGATGGATGCGGTCGGCCGGCGCGTGGTGCGTGACTTCATGCCTGATCAGCACCGTGAGTTCTATGCCCAACTGCCTTTCATCGTGCTGGGCAGCGTGGATGCCAAGGGCGACGCCTGGGCTGGCATTCTCGAAGGCCGAGCAGGTTTCATGGCGTCGCCGACGCCCAGCACCTTGGATCTCGCCGCGCGCCCGCATCCCGATGATCCTGTCGGGCAGGGCATGCACGAGGGGGCCGCACTCGGGCTGCTGGGGATCGAACTGCACACTCGCCGGCGCAACCGCATGAACGGCGTGGTGGCCGCTGGGGCACAAGGCTTGCGCGTCGAGGTGGAGCAGAGTTTCGGCAACTGCCCGCGCTACATACAGCAGCGCGACTTCACCTTCGCCCGTGATCCGGCTGTGCCGTTTGCGGGGGAAGTCGAGGAACTCGCTGCGCTGGACGCTGCTGCGCGTGAGTTGATCGCCCAGGCCGACGCGTTCTTCGTCGCCTCCTATGCCGATGTTCAGGGACGCCGGCAGGTCGATGTGTCCCACCGTGGTGGCAACTCGGGCTTCGTCCGCGTGGACGAGGGGGGCACCCTGACCATCCCCGATTTCAATGGCAATCTGTTCTTCTCCACCCTTGGCAACATCGTGCTCAACGGCAAGGCTGGTCTGCTGTTCGTGGATTTTGCCACGGGCGATGTGCTGCAGATGAGCGGTGAGGCCGAGATCATCTTCGACTCACCGGAGATCGCCGCCTTCCAGGGCGCCGAGCGGCTGTGGACGTTCCGCCCACGGCGTATCGTGCGCCGCCCGGGTGGCCTGGCCCTGCGCTGGGCACTTCGTCCCGATGGCTGGGCGGATAGCTCGCTGATGACCGGTAACTGGCTGCAGGCCGCGAGCCGGCTGCACGCCGCCCAGTACGCCACTCAATGGCGAGCCATGAAGGTCTCGCGCATCGTCGAGGAAAGTCAGTCGATCCGCTCTCTGCATCTGGAACCGGTCGATGGCGCGGGGCTGCTGCCGCACCTGGCCGGCCAGCACCTGCCAATTCGGCTGCAGCTTGGCGAGGGCGAAAAGCCGCTGATTCGCACCTACACCCTGTCGGTCGCGCCGTCCGCTGGCATCTACCGGATCAGCGTCAAACGTGAGGGACGGGTATCGCAGTTCCTTCATGATCGGTTGCATGAAGGCGATCTGATCGAAGCCCGCGCCCCGGCCGGTGCCTTCACGCTGGATCCGCAGGAGGAGCGGCCGCTGGTATTGCTGGCCGGTGGTATTGGCATCACGCCGATGCTGGCGATGCTGCACCATGTGGTCTACGAAGGCTGGCGCCGGCAACGGGTCAGGCCGGTCACCCTGTTCTACGCCGCCCGCTCGAAAGCCGAGCGCGCCTTCGACCGCGAACTCGCTGATCTGGTCGCCGCCGCCCAGGGCGCGGTCAGGCTGGTGCGGGTGCTTGGCGATACTCAGGGCGCCGAGCCAGGGGTCGACTATGACGCTGCAGGGCGCATCGACATGGCGCTGCTGAGCCGCTTTCTGGCCTTCGAAGACTACGCCTTCTACCTGTGCGGGCCGCCGGCGTTCACCCAGGGCCTGTACGATGGCCTGCGCGGGTACAGCATCGCCGACCGGCGCATCCATGCCGAAGGCTTCGGGCCGGCGTCTCTGGTGCGTCGCCCCGATCAGCCAACTGCCGCTGCGGTGGTCGTGCCGCCAGCGACCGGACCGGTGCCGGTGCTGTTCAGCGAGTCGCTGAAGGAAGCGCGCTGGACACCGGAATCGGGCACGCTGCTGGAACTGGCCGAGGCCCGTGGCCTGGAGCCTGAATTCAGCTGCCGCGAAGGCTCCTGCGGTACCTGCCGTACCCGATTGCTCAAAGGTGCAGTGAGTTACCTGAAGGAGCCCACCGCCAAGCTCGACGACAACGAGGTATTGATCTGCTGCGCGGTTCCGGCGCAGCCGCAACATGCCGGTGACGAGCGTATTGAACTGGCGCTCTGAGCGAACCGGCCAGCCTGATGGTCAGGCGTGAAGCGTGCACATCCCAATCCACAGCAAGGAGTTCCGCCATGTCCCGTCCACCGCTTCCTCCGTTCGACGAACGATCCGCCATCGAAAAAGTACGTCTGGCCGAAGACGGCTGGAACAGCCGCGACCCGGCCAAGGTGGCACTGGCTTATATCCTCGACACGCGCTGGCGCAACCGCGTCGAGTTCGTTACCAATCGCGCCGAGGCCGAAGCCTTTCTGACCCGCAAGTGGAACCGTGAGCTCGACTATCGGCTGATCAAGGAACTGTGGGCTTTTACCGGCAACCGCATTGCCGTGCGCTACGCCTATGAGTATCACGACGACAGTGGGCAGTGGTTCCGCGCCTATGGTAACGAGAACTGGGAGTTCGCCGAGGACGGCCTGATGCGCGCACGCCATGCCAGCATCAACGAACAGCCAATCGCCGAAGCCGACCGCAGGTTTCATTGGCCACTGGGCCGCCGCCCGGACGATCACCCGAGCCTCAGTGATTTAGGTTTCTGAGAACCCGGCCAAGAGCGTTTGTGAGTATGTGAAGTTCGCGGCCGATACGGACATGGATCACTTCAAGGCGGAGGCGGGCATTCGACTTTTGTGGGCTGAAGCCCACCCTACGGCTGCAAGCAGGCTCAGTAGGCGCGCCGATGCCCTACCTGTGGGAACGGGCCATGCCCGTGATTTCGCGCGCATGGCGCGCTCCCACAATGTTCACGCTGGCTGGATTGCCCGCGAAGTCCCGTAGGGCGGGCTTCAGCCCACCAGCCGAATCGAATCCTGACTGGGTGGTGGCTGCCGTGCTCTTGGCAGTGGGGGTCGGATCTCTATTGGGGGCGGGCAATTGGTGGGCTGAAGCCCACCCTACGGCTGCAAGCAGGCTCTGTAGGCGCGCCGATGCCCTACCTGTGGGAACGGGCCATGCCCGTGATTCGCGCGCACGGCGCGCGCTCACAATGTTCACGCTGGCTGGATTGCCCGCGAAGTCCCGTAGGGTGGGCTTCAGCCCACCAGCCGAATCGAATCCTGACTGGGTGGTGGCTGCCGTGCCCTTGGCAGTGGGTGTCGGATCTCTGTTGGGGGCGGGCAATGGTGGGCTGAAGCCCACCCTACGGCTGCAAGCAGGCTCTGTAGGCGCGCCGATGCCCTACCTGTGGGAACGGGCCATGCCCGTGATTTCGCGCGCATGGCGCGCTCCCACAATGTTCACGCTGGCTGGATTGCCCGCGAAGTCCCGTAGGGTGGGCTTCAGCCCACCAGCTGAATCGAATCCTGACTGGGTGGTGGCTGCCGTGCTCTTGGCAGTGGGGGTCGGATCTCTGTTGGGGGCGGGCAATTGGTGGGCTGAAGCCCACTCTACGGCTGCAAGCAGGCTCTGTAGGCGCGCCGATGCCCTACCTGTGGGAACGGGCCATGCCCGTGATTTCGCGCGCATGGCGCGCTCCCACAATGTTCACGCTGGCTGGATTGCCCGCGAAGTCCCGTAGGGTGGGCTTCAGCCCACCAGCCGAATCGAATCCTGACTGGGTGGTGGCTGCCGTGCACTTGGCAGTGGGTGTCGGATCCCTTTTGGGGTGGGCGATTGGTGGGCTGAAGCCCACCCTACGGCTCTCGTGCATGACGATCACGCTCTAGCGTATCAATTGCGCCGTCTGTTGTTGGGGAGGTGGGGCGCAGAGGGTGCGGGCGGCAGTTTGCAGGTAGGGGGCGAGAATCGGCTGCATGCCCTTGAGCACCTGCACGGGTAGCGCCGAGGTGAAGCGGAAGCTTTCCGCTGCACGACCGGGCACGAAGGCGGTGAGGGTGCCGAAGTGATCCGGGCCGAGAAAGAACACGAAGGTGGCGGTGCGGTTCTGTACCCGTGAGCTGATCACCTGGCCACCGCGGCCCACGCTGGTCAGGCGGTTGTCGCCGGTGCCGGTCTTGCCGCCGAGGATCAGCGGGCTGCCGTCGGCCAGGGTGAAGGTGCCTTGCAGGCGCCGTGCCGTGCCGCCATCGACCACCTGGGAAAGCGCCTCGCGCAGCGCTGCGGCGACCTCCGGCGCCATTACCCGGCGGCCAGATTCCAGCACATGGCCCAGGCGCGTTTCGTAGGGTGTGTTGGCGGCGAAGTGCAGGCTGTCGATACGCACCGTGGGCAGGCGCACGCCGTCGTTCTGGATGATGCCGATCAGCTCGGCCAATGCCGCTGGCCGGTCACCCGAGCTGCCGATGGCGGTGGCCAGGGACGGCACCAGATACTCGAAGGGGTAGCCCAGGTTCTGCCAGCGCTGATGGATATCCAGGAAGGCTTCGACTTCCAGCATGATGCGGATGCGGCTGTCCCGAGCGCTCTTGTGGCGGCTCTTGAACAGCCAGCCGTAGACCTCCTGGCGTTCGTCGCGGCTGGCGGCCACGGCGTCATCGAAAGCCGCCTGTGGATGATCGATCAGGTAGGCGAGCAGCCACAGTTCCAGCGGATGTACCCGGGCGATGTAGCCCTGGTCCGGCAGGCTGAAGGCACCCGGCCCATAGCGGGTATACAGATCGGCGATGCGCTTTTCGCTTGGTGGGCTGCCTGGCAGGTGGGCCTTGATGAAGCTACCGAACGTGGCCTGATCGACACCCGGCATCAGATAGCGGTGCACGGCCGCCAGGCGCGTATCGGTGAGGCGCAGGCCACCGATGAAGGTGTCCAGCCGCTCCTGGGCGGACTGGCCCTGGTACTTGCGCCAGAAGCGCAACAGAAAGGTGGTGCCCTCGCGGTCGGCGAAGCGGCTCAGGTACTCCTGGCGCCTTGGGTCCTTGTCGTCCTTGAGCAACTCGGCGCTGTTGCCCGGTGCCTGATAGGTGCTGTAGCGCACCAGATCGCGCATCAGGCGGATGAACGGCAGGTTGATCGATTCGCGCAGTGACTCGCGCAGGGTTGGCAGCCGGCCGTTGTCCTCGCGGCGGAAGTTGCCGAAGGTATGCAGGCCACCGCCGGTAAAGAAGCGCTCCGCCGGGCTGGCCGAGTAACGCCGCTCCAGTGCCGCGTCGAGCATGCTGGTAAGGTCTGCCCCCGGGTTGCGCAGCAGGTAGTCGATGGCCCAGCGGCTGAGCAGATCCTGGTCGGCGATATCCTGAGCGCGCAGTTGTGCAGCGCTCATGCCGGCGTGCCGTGCATGCAGTTCGGCGATCACTTCCAGGTAGGTGGCCATTACCCGCAATTTGGCGGTGGAGCCCAGTTCCAGCTTGCTGCCTTCGTTGATATCGAACGGCTGGTGGGTGTTGTCGGTTTGTACTCGAACCTGATTGCCATTGGGTGTGCGCTCGAACAGGGTGAAGCTGTAGCGCACGTCGGCGGTCTTGCTGGGCGACAGCAGGCGGTCGCCGAACAGCCCGACGCTTTCGGCGAATGCCGGGTCGGCGAGTCGTTCGAGGTACAGGCTGACCTGCTGCTGCAGGTCCGAGTTGAGGCTGGAACGGGCATCCAGATCGAGGCGGTCGAGCTGGTAGTAGGACAGGTTGAGCAGGCTGGCCAGCCGCGCCCGGGCCATGCTGATGCCCTTGTCGCTATCGACCCGTTGCAGGTTGGGGTCGGTCTGCCAGTCGCGGTAGGTCACCTTCTGGGCCAGAGCGGCATCGCGCAGGTCGTCGTCGAGCACGCCGCCGCTGGCCAGCAGGCGCAGGTGGCTGTCGGTCAGCTCGGCGAGCTCGTCACGGCCCTTCGACAGGTAGTACGAGGGCCGCCGCTGGGCGATCATCAGCGACAGCACCTGACGCAGTGCCAAGCCCCGTTCGGCCAGGCTGGCGTCGCTGGAGCGCTGCGGGTCGAGCAGGCGGTTGGTGGTGGCGAAGTCGGCGCCGTACCAGATGCGCAAGCCGTCGGCCAGGCCGTGTACCTCGCCGTGCCCCGGTGCAGCCGATAGCGGTACGCTGTTGAGGTAGTCACGCACGATGTTCTGCCGGGCTTCGAGGGTTTGTGGGCCGCCCTGATAGGCGCGCACGCTGGCCGATACCATCTGCCGCAGTTTCTCCGCGGGCGCATGGGTGATGCCATCTGGCGAATGCCGGTACTTCTCCAGTTGCGTGGCCAGGGTGCTGCCGCCCGCGGACTGGTCCTGCATGCCGACGTATTTGCCAATCTGCGAGAGCGCCGCCTTGCTGAAACGCGGCCAGTCCACCGCCGGGTTCGCTTCGGCGGGCTCGCTGGCCAACAGCTTGCGGTCTTCGATGAACAGCAGGCTGCCGACCACCAGTGGCGGAATGGCGGTGAAGCTCGGGTAGCGTTGTCGGGGATTGCGCACGGTGTAGAAGGGCGAGCCACGGCAGTCTTCGATATTGACCCCGGTCTGCGCCTTTTCCGCGAAGGGCGGGAACAAGCCGCGTTCGGCGTAAGCCATCAGCGCCGCAGAGAAGTGACTCTGCTGCAACACCTCGAAGCCTCGGCTCTGCAGGCGCTCGATGAAAGTAGGTAGGTGGCTGTAACCCATGCGTTGATCGAAAGGACCGGCACCCGGGTAAATGATCGCGTCGCTGGGGCCGTTTTCGACCTGATAGGTCAGCTGCGCGGCGTAGCGGCTCAGTTCGCTGGACTGGAAGTAGGCGGTGCGCAGTTCATAGATCAGCAGAGCCGCGCCGATCACCAGCAGAAGCATCAGGATGACGCCGACTGCCCAGCGCACAGGGTGGGACTGCCGCCGAGGTTCGAGCTGCACCGCGGTAGCGGCTTTGCGCTCGCTTACAGGCGGTGCTGGGTCGGATCGCCATAGTGCGCCCATAGTGAGTTGGCCCTGGCTTGTCCTTTATCACTAGCGTAGTCGCTGGGTGGCGGCGTGCCCTGTCCACTGAGCAGAAAACTCGTGTCGGAACGTGAACGACGATTGCAGGCGGGCGCTCTACGCCGGGCATGATCCTTGGCGCAGAATCTGAACCCACGGGTGGCAGGCGGGTCAGGATGCAATCAGCAGGAGGAAGCATGATGCGAACACTCGAATTGGCCGGCGCTCAGGTACCGGTGATAGGTCAGGGTACCTGGCGGATGGGCGAGAATCCGGGGCAGCGGCGGGCCGAGGTGGCGGCGTTGCGCGAGGGGCTCGAGCGTGGCCTGCGCCTCATCGACACGGCCGAGATGTACGGCGAGGGCTGTGCGGAGGAGGTGGTCGGCGAGGCCATCGCGGGTCGCCGCGATCAGGTGTTTCTGGTCAGCAAGGTCTACCCGCACAACGCCAGCCGCGCGGGTGTGACGGCGGCCTGCGAACGCAGCCTGAAGCGCCTGGGTACCGATCATCTCGACCTGTATCTGCTGCACTGGCGCGGGCAGTATCCGCTGGCGGAAACGGTCGAGGCCTTCGAACGGCTGCGCGAGCAGGGCAAGATCGGCCGCTGGGGCGTGTCCAACTTCGATCTCGATGATCTGGAAGAACTCGGTGATCCAGCCTGTGCCACCAACCAGGTGCTCTACAACCCGCAAGAGCGCGGCGTGGAGTTCGACCTGTTGCCGTGGCAGCAACGCCAGGGCATGCCATTGATGGCTTACTGTCCGCTGGGGCAGGGTGGGGCGCTGCTGGCCAATCGAGCCATGGGGCAGGTCGCACAGCAGCATGGGGTGAGTGCCGCGCAGGTGGCACTGGCCTGGGCCCTTCGTCAGCCGAATGTGCTGGTGATTCCCAAGGCCGGTGACCCGCTGCATCTGGCCGAAAATGCCGCCGCTGCCGACCTGCAGCTCAGCGAAGCCGATTTGCAGGCGATCGACAGCGCCTACCCAGCGCCGGCGCGCAAGCAGCGGTTACAGATGGTGTAGGGATGGTTGGGACGCAAGACGGCCGTAGGATGGTATTGAGCGAAGCAATACCCATCAAGGGTTCGGCGTAGAGTCCCGATTGCCCGGCAAGGCCGTAACCGATTCGCGCCGGGGCGACGCTCCTACTCGATCAGCGGTGTTCGTTGACCCGGTAGCCGCGCCACTGCGGCGAATGGCGCAGGCGCCGCCAGATGTGCGACAGGGCCGCAACCGATTCGCGCCGGTGCGACGCCCCTACTCGATCAGCGGTGTTCGTTGATCCCGTAGGAGCCGCGCCCCGCGGCGAATGGCGCTGGCAGCGCCAACCCATGCGGCAAGACAGCCGCGATGTTGGCGCTCTTCGCGCTGCACCGAAGGCACGCCCGCCCTGCGCAAGAAGGGCGAGCGTATTGGCTCAACCGGCGACCAGCACTCGAATCGCTTCCAGGCGCAGGGCGGCCTTGTCGAGCATGGCCAGGCCCTGTTCGCGTTGTTCACGCAGCGCTGTCAGTTCGCTGTCGCGGACGCTCGGGTTGACTGCTTGCAGGGCGGTCAGGCGGGCCAGTTCCTCGTCCAGCTCGGCGGCCAGGCGACGTTTGGCCTCGCTGACGCGTTCGACATGGCGTGGCTGGATCTTCGCTTCACCGGCAGCGATCTGCGGGTTGAGCGCATCACGCTGCGCCTGTACGAACTTGTTGGCGCTGGCCCGGGGCACGCTTTCCAACTGGTCGTTGAGGGTTTCGAAGGAGACCTTGCTGGCCAGATCGTTGCCATTGCCATCGAGCAGGCAGCGCAGCGCCGCTGGCGGCAGGTAGCGACCCAGTTGCAGGCTGCGTGGTGCGACCACTTCGCTGACGTAGAGCAGCTCCAGCAGCACGGTGCCGGGCTTGAGCGCCTTGTTCTTGATCAGCGCCACCGAGGTGTTGCCCATCGAGCCGGAGCGCACCAGATCCATGCCGCCCTGCACCATGGGGTGTTCCCAGGTGAGGAACTGCATGTCCTCGCGCGACAGCGCCAGGTCACGGTCGTAGGTGATGGTCACGCCTTCGTCGTCGCCGAGCGGGAAGCTGGCATCGAGCATCTTCTCGCTGGGGCGCAGGATCAGGGCATTGTCCGAGTGATCCTCGCTGTCGATGCCGAAAGCGTCGAACAGCTGCTCCATGTACATCGGCAGGGCGAACTGGTCGTCCTGCTCGAGGATCGCGTCGACCAGCGCTTCGCCTTCACCGGCACCGCCAGAGTTGAGCTCCAGCAGGCGGTCGCGACCGGCGTGCAGTTCGCTTTCCAGGCGCTGGCGCTCGGCAGTGGCTTCGTCGATCAGCGCTTGCCACTGACCATCGTCGGCGTTTTCCAGCATCGGCAGCAGGCGGCTGCCGAACTGATGCTGCAGGGCGTTACCCGTCGGGCAGGTAGCCAGGAAGGCGTTCAGCGCCTGGTGATACCACTGGAACAGACGTTCCTGCGGGCTGTTTTCCATGTACGGCACGTGCAGCTGGATCTTGTGCTTCTGGCCGATACGGTCGAGACGGCCGATACGCTGCTCGAGCAGATCCGGATGCGCCGGCAGATCGAACAGCACCAGGTGGTGAGCGAACTGGAAGTTGCGGCCTTCACTGCCGATTTCCGAACAGATCAGCACCTGGGCGCCGAATTCTTCATCGGCGAAATAGGCGGCGGCGCGGTCACGCTCGAGGATGCTCATGCCCTCGTGAAACACCGTGGCCGGAATGCCGGAGCGCACGCGCAGGGCGTCTTCCAGATCCATGGCGGTCTCGGCGTGAGCGCAGATGACCAGTACCTTGAATTTCTTGAGCATCTTCAGGGTGTCGATCAGCCACTCGACACGCGGGTCGAAGCGCCACCAGCGCTGCTCGTCCTCGATCTCCGCCTGGCCCTGGTAGCTGACTTCCGGGTACAGCTCGGCATGCTCGCCCAGCGGCAGCTCCATGTATTCGTCGGGGCTCGGCAGCGGGTAGGCGTGCAGTTCGCGCTCGGGGAAACCCTGCACCGCAGCACGGGTGTTGCGGAACAGCAGGCGGCCGGTGCCATGGCGGTCGAGCAGCTCGCGGGTGAGGCGGGCGCTGGCTTCGCTGTCACCGTCGGCGACCGCGGCGAGCAGGGCTTCACCCTCGGCACCCAGGAAACCCTGGATGGTCTTGTGGGCCTCGTCGGACAGGCGACCCTTGTCGAGCAGCTCCTGTACGGCTTCGGCGACCGGCTGGTAGTTGGCGCTTTCGGCGCGGAACGCGGCCAGGTCATGGAAACGGTTCGGGTCGAGCAGACGCAGACGTGCGAAGTGGCTGTCCTGGCCAAGCTGTTCCGGGGTGGCGGTGAGCAGCAGCACACCAGGGATCACTTCGGCCAGTTGCTCGACCAGGCTGTATTCGCGGCTGGCCTTTTCCGGATGCCAGACCAGGTGGTGAGCTTCGTCGACCACCATCAGGTCCCAGCCGGCGGCGAACAGCGCGTCCTGGGCCTTTTCGTCCTCGCACAGCCACTCCAGCGCGACCAGTGCCAATTGCGCGTCTTCGAACGGGTTGCTGGCATCGCTCTCGATGAAGCGTTCGGCGTCGAACAGCGCCACTTCCAGATTGAAGCGTCGGCGCATTTCCACCAGCCACTGGTGCTGCAGGTTTTCCGGTACCAGAATCAGCACGCGGTTGGCGCGCCCGGAGAGCAGCTGGCGATGGATCACCAGGCCGGCCTCGATGGTCTTGCCCAGGCCCACTTCGTCGGCCAGCAGAACGCGCGGGGCGATGCGGTCGGCGACTTCACGGGCGATGTGCAACTGATGGGCGATGGGTTGTGCACGTACGCCGCCCAGGCCCCACAGCGAGGATTGCACCTGCTTGCTGGTGAACTCCAGGGTGCGGTAGCGCAGCGAGAACCAAGGCAGCGGATCGATCTGCCCGGCGAACAGGCGGTCGCTGGCGAGGCGGAACTGAATGAAGTTGGACAGCTGGGTTTCCGGCAGCGTGACGTTCTGGTTCTGCGCGTCGAGACCGTGGTAGACCAGCAGGCCGTCGACATCGTCGACTTCGCGCACGGTCAGCTTCCAGCCTTCGAAGTGGGTGATCTCGTCGCCCGGAGAGAAACGCACGCGGGTCAGTGGCGCATTGCGGGTTGCGTACTGGCGGGTTTCTCCCGTGGCCGGGTAGAGCACGGTGAGCATGCGGCCGTCCTGCATGAGGATGGTTCCCAAGCCCAGTTCCGCTTCGCTGTCGCTGATCCAGCGTTGCCCCGGTTGATACTCCGCCATGCTGCCTGTCTCCACCTGTGAAAAAGCCGGCTATGGTACCGGAAACGCCGGGCCTCGGCCAAAGGTGCATGCTGTGGATTTGGCACTTACTGACGGATGCCCGGTCGAAAGTGTAGCCACCGTACGCTAAAGTCGCCCATGCGACTGCCGACAAGACTCCAAAGGGAGTTCATCCATGTTGCCACCGATTCCCCACAGCCTGGTTCCAGTCACTGCCCAGCAGGACGTGGTCAAGCCGCGCCCGGAAATCGCCCCGGTAACCCCCACCGCCGAGGCGGCCCAGGAGGATGCGGTCGGTCTCGACAAGCGTCACCCCCAGGAAGTGGAGGAGCGCTTGCGTGAAGAACAGCGTCGTCGCCAACGGCGTGGTTACAGCGCGGCGGAGCTTGCCGAAGGCGATGTCGATGAAGCCGACGAGCCTGCCATCGAGCAATTGCCTCGTCAGGGGCTGTGGGTGGATGTCGAGGTTTGAGCGGCATCGATCCCACCCCGGCTGATCTGTTCGACAGCCCGGATCTGAACCTGGCGGATGCCGACCTGCGCTATCTGCCTGCCTGGCTCGACCGCGCTACGGCGGATCACTGGCTCGAGCGACTGGTCAGCGAGACGCCCTGGCAGCAGCCCGAGGTCGTGCTCTATGGCCGTCGTCATCCGGTGCCGCGGCTGACCGCCTGGTACGGCGACACCGACGCGCGTTATCGCTACTCCGGCATGACCCATCAGCCGCTGCCCTGGACACCGCTGCTCGCCGAGATTCGCCAGCGTCTGGTGGAGATGCTGGGCTGCCCGCTCAACGGTGCGCTGCTCAACTATTACCGCGACGGTCAGGATTCCATGGGCTGGCACAGCGATGGCGAGCGCGAGCTGGGCGATGAGCCGTTGGTGGTGTCCCTGAGCCTGGGAGGCGAGCGCCGCTTCGACCTGCGCCGCAAGGGCCACAACCGCATCGAACATTCGCTTACGCTGGCGCATGGCTCGCTACTGGTCATGGGCGGCCAGACCCAGCATCATTGGCAGCATCAGGTGGCGAAAACGCGCAAGCCGTGCGCGCCACGCCTGAACCTTACGTTTCGTCTGATCCGGGCGCCGCTATGAGCAACGATGTGAAACTGATCGACTTCACCGCCGAGCGCGACAAGCGCATCCATGACCTGCGCGACAAAAAGCTCGAAGAGATGCGCAATGCCTTCGAGCAGGCTCTGCCGATGCCCAAAGGCAAGAAGAAGTCCAAGGGCAAGCCGAAGAAGCGCTGACGGTTCGCCGCGCCGCATGCGGCTGTCGCCTGCCTTGCTCTGCTGATTTCCCGTCGCGCATCCCGCTCGTGGCTGCGCGCAGCCTCCCGTTGACCCAGATCACCTGCTTCCAGCCGTTTGCAGCCGGCGCAGCGCTGCCCTTGATCTGGATCAATGGCCTCAGGCGCTGCGCTGTTAACGTAGCCCCATACCCGAGCAACGGATGCAGGAGGCAACATGTTCGTCGACGTGGTGGTTCTCGCCGGTATCGGCACCGTGGGACTGATGGTCCTGTTCTGCGCCGGGTTCACGTATTTCATCTGGAGAGACGCCAGCAAGAAAAAGCCGCGCTGAATACGGATTCACGAGCACGCAAGGCATTGGGGCGACTTCGGTCGCCCTTTTTTTCGTGCGCATTTTTTCAGGCGAGCGCAGGTGAAAGCGAGATAGCCCTCTGGACAGCATATAGTTAGCTAGCTAATAATTTGCCTTTCTGCACGGAGGCGGAACCGTTTCGCTACGGCTATGTTCAGACAAGTGCCGCTTTTCAGGTAACCAGCGTGTCAGGTAACCATCGTGCGTGATTCCCTGCTGGCGTTCATCGCGCCAAGCCCGCAAGCCATTCAGTTCGCGATCAAGACCCTGCTCGGTGGCGGTCTGGCGCTCTGGCTCGCGTTGCGTTTGGGGCTGGAACAGCCGCAGTGGGCATTGATGACCGCCTTCATCGTCGCTCAGCCATTGTCCGGCATGGTGGTGCAGAAGGGCCTGGCGCGCCTGCTCGGCACCCTGGTCGGGACCTTCATGGCGGTGGTGATGATGGCGCTGTTCGCCCAGACCCCACTGCTGTTCCTGCTCGCCTTCGCGTTGTGGCTGGGGATGTGCACGGCAGCTTCGACCATGCTGCGCAGCGCCTGGTCCTATGCCTTCGTGCTCGCCGGCTACACGGTGGCGATCATCGGCCTGCCGGCCATCGGCAAGCCTCATGTGATCTTCGACGAGGCCATTGCCCGTTCCACGGAGATCTGCCTGGGCATCGTCTGCGCCACGCTCAGCAGCGCCTTGCTGTGGCCGCAGCGGGTCGAGCGCCAGCTGGCGCAGCAAGCGCGAGATGCCTGGCAGACCGGCATCAAGGCCGCGCGTCAGGCGTTGACCGGCGAGGCAGAGGCACGTCAGGGGCTGCTGGAAGCGCTGGCCCGTATCGTCGCCGTGGACGCCCAGCGTGAGCACGCCTGGTTCGAAGGGGAGCGCGGCCGCCAGCGCGCCATTGCCCTGCGCGTGCTCAGTCGCGACCTGCTTGGCGTGCTGCGCTTGGCCCGTGGTGTGGCACGGCAATGGCGGCAGTTGAGTAGCAGCGAAGCCGAAGCAGTCGCCCCGTGGCTGCAAGAGGTGGACGAGCGCTTGCAGCAGGCCCAGGGCGATCTGCCGGTACTGATAGAACGCCTGCGCCAGGCCGCGCAGGACGATGAATTGAACAGCGGCCAGCAACTGTGCCTGGAGCGCATGGCGGTGTTGCTGCTGCGCATCGAGGAGGCCAGCCGGGCCCTGCTCGCCGTCGAACAGGGCAGGGCGCCTGCCGATGCACCGCGTGCGCTGTCCTGGCATTACGATTGGCAGAGTGCCCTGGTGTATGGCTCGCGCAGCGCCCTCGCGTTTCTCACGCTGGCGAGCTTCTGGCTGGCCACCGCCTGGACCCATGCCACCGGTGCCATGCTGCTGGCCTGCGTGGTCTGCAGCCTGTTCGCCCGGCTCGAAGCGGCGCCGCAGATCGGCATGATGTTCCTGCGCGGCATCCTTTATGCGCTGCCGGTGGCGTTCTTCGTCGGGCAGATCCTGATGCCGCAGATCGACGGGTTCGTCATGCTCTGCCTGGTGCTCGGCGTGCCTTTGTTCTTTGGTGTACTGGGAATGGCGAAGCCGCCGATGGCAGCCACATCGACAGCGTTCTGCCTGCACTTCATCGTGCTTTGCCTGCCCGCACCGGGTGTCGGTTACAACGTCGAGTTCTTTCTCAACGAGGCGCCGGGCATGCTCTTGGGCGTCGGCATCGCCGTGCTGGCGTTCCGCCTGGTGGTGCTGCGCAATCCGGTGTGGCATGGCAGGCGCCTGATGCATGCGATTCTGGTGGATCTCGGCCGCCTGACCCGGCGCGAGCTGGGCCGTGCGGAAAACTGGTTCGGTGGGCGCATGGCCGACCGCTTGCTGCAGCTCGCCCGGCATTATCCGGCGCGGCCGGATCAGGCGCGCAGCCGCTGGGACGACGGCGTGGCCGGTCTCGATCTGGGGGACGAACTGCTGCACCTGCGCGCCTGCCTGGCCAACGCCGATCCCGAACTGGCCCGCTCCCAGCGCCGTTTTCTGCGGCGTCTCGATGATGTGCTGGAGCGCGGCCCTGCACCGGGCCGCGAGGATGACCTGAACGGCCCCGTGGCGGATCTGCAGGATGCCCTGCGCGCCTGTGCGCCCAGTGTCGATAAACGCTTGGCCGAGGCTGCACTGCTGCAATTGCGAAGCGGCTGGCGCCACTGGTGCCACCTGAGAGGAGAAGCCCATGGGCTTGCATGAATGGTCGCTGGGCGGCGTATTGCTGAGCCCCATGGCGGCCTATGCGGTATTGGCGTTGCTGCTCACCGGCGTATTGCGCATGGGGCTGCAGCGCGTGGGATTGGCGCAATGGATCTGGCACGAAGCCCTGTTCGATTGCGCCCTGTTCGTCTGTGTCCTGGCGGCAATCATCGCCGTTCTGGGAACTTGAGGAGAAACGACATGCGTTCGACGATTCGCGTCGGCATTACCCTGGCCATGGTGGTTGCGGCGGTTCTCGCCGGCTCCTGGATCTGGCAGCACTACATGTATTCGCCGTGGACCCGCGATGCCCGGGTACGTGCCGACGTGGTGACCATCGCGCCGGACGTATCGGGCTGGGTGGTCGAGCTCGAGGTGCGCGACAACCAGCAGGTGAAGGCGGGCGATCTGCTGATGAGCATCGACCGTGACCGCTACCAGGCCGCGGTGGAAAAGGCTCAGGCCGTGGTGGATATCCGCAAGCAGCAGCTCAGCCTGCGTGAACACGAAGCCTCCCGGCGCGCGCGCCTGGGCTCCCAGGCGATCAGCGCGGAACTGCGCGAGAACGCGCAGATCAACGCCGAGATGGCGCGCAGCGAATTCCGCGAGGCCCAGGCCGACCTGCGTATCGCCCAGCTCAACCTGGCGCGCAGTGAAGTGCGCGCGCCCCGTGACGGTCAGGTCACCAACCTGGTGCTGGCGCAGGGCAACTACGTGACGGCGGGCCAGTCGGTGATGGCGCTGGTGGATACCAACTCGTTCTACGTGCAGGCGTATTTCGAGGAAACCAAGTTGCCGCGCATTCAGGTCGGTGCGCCGGTCGAGGTCTGGTTGATGGGCGGCGAACAGGAGATCCGTGGTGAAGTGGAAAGCATCAGCCGCGGCATCACCGACCGCAACGCCAGCCCGGACGGCCAGTTGCTGGCCAATGTCGAACCAACCTTCAATTGGGTGCGCCTGGCCCAGCGCATCCCGGTACGCATCAAGCTCGACGGCATGCCCGAAAACGTCCAGTTGAGTGCCGGCATGACCGCCAGCGTGCGGGTGGAATGACCGCTTCCGTAGCCCGACTGGAGTGTTACAGAGCGGCCGCAATCGTTTTCGCGCCGGGGGCGACGCTCCTACGGTCGGCGGGAAATGCCGCATTTGCGTAGGAGCCGCGACCTCGCGGCGAATGGCGGGAGCGCTGCGGTGTTGTGAAATGGCCGCAATCGTTTTCGCGACGGGGGCGACGCTCCTACGGTCGGCGGGAAATGCCGCATTTGCGTAGGAGCCGCGACCCCGCGGCGAACGGCGGTAGCGCTGCGGTGTTGCAGAGCGGCCACCATCGTTTTCGCGCCGGGGGCGACGCTCCTACGGTCGGCGGAAATGCCGCATTTGCTTAGGAGCCGCGACCCCGCGGCGAATGGCGGTAGCGCTGCGGTGTTGTGAAATGGCCGCAATCGCTTTCGCGCCGGGGGCGACGCTCCTACGGTCGGCGGAAATGGCGCATTTGCGTAGGAGCCGCGACCTCGCGGCGAATGGCGGTAGCGCTGCGGTCTTGCGGAGCGGCCGCAATCGTTTTCGCGCCGGGGGCGACGCTCCTACGGTCGGTGGGAGATGCAGCATTCGTGTAGCCGCGCCCCGCGGCGAGTAGTTCGGGCAGCACCGATATCGAGTTTTGCCCACGATTCGCCCCGGGGTCGGGGCTCCTGCGAATGCAGCGTCTGGCGATCCGGTACGCGTGCGATGCTCAACCGCGCTGCAGGCTCGCCGGGGTTCTGCGCATCAGCACTTCGCCGTGGCGTACCGATACCAGGGCATGGCCCTGGGTGCGAATCATCTCGTAATCGTCGGGGGCCGAAAGAATCAGCAGGTTGGCCGGGCGACCCACTTCGATGCCGTAGCGCTCACCCAGGTGCAGGGTGCGGGCGCTGTTGTCGGTGATCAGGTCCAGGCTGCGCTTGAGGTCTTCGTAGCCGAGCATGTGGCAGATATGCAGGCCGGCTTCGAGGATGCGCAGGATGTTGCCGTTACCCAGCGGGTACCAAGGGTCGACGATGGAGTCCTGGCCGAAGCACACGTTCATGCCGGCGCGGTCGATCTCGGCCACGCGGGTCAGGCCACGGCGTTTCGGGTAGGTATCGAAGCGGCCCTGCAGATGAATGCTTTCGGTGGGGCAGGAGATGAAGTTGATCCCTGACATCTTC
Organism: Pseudomonas flavescens; assembly: GCF_013408425.1. Lineage (NCBI taxonomy): Bacteria > Pseudomonadati > Pseudomonadota > Gammaproteobacteria > Pseudomonadales > Pseudomonadaceae > Phytopseudomonas > Phytopseudomonas flavescens. Next base: position 524,707 of record NZ_JACBYV010000001.1, read on the forward strand.
AGCAGGCGGAACAGTTTGGAACAGTAAGCGTTGTCGTAGGAGCCCATGGCGGTGGTGTGGCTGGCGGTGACGCGCGCGCCCATGCCGCGCACGCGGGCTTCTTCGGCCAGCACTTCGAGAAAGCGCGATTGCGGGTCATCGGTCTCGTCGCAGTGCACATCCACCAGGCAGCCGGTGCGCTCGGCCAGGTCCATCAGGAACTTGATCGACGACACGCCCTGGTCGCGGGTGTTCTCAAAATGCGGGATGCCACCGACCACGTCGGCGCCCAGCTCCACGGCCTGCTCCATGAGCGCGCGGCCATTGGCGTAGGACTCGATGCCCTCCTGGGGAAAGGCGACGATCTGCAGGTCGATCAAGTGGCGGGTTTCCTCGCGCACTTCGACCATCGCTTTCAGCGCGGCCAGGGTCGGGTCGGTGACGTCGACGTGGGTGCGCACGTGCTGGATGCCGTGGTCGACCAGCATGTCGATGGTCTTCTTGGCGCGGGTCTTGGTGTCCTCGTGGGTGACCAGGGCCTTGCGCTCGGCCCAGCGTTCGATGCCTTCGAACAACGTGCCGCTCATGTTCCAGCTCGGCTCACCGGCGGTCAGGGTCGCGTCCAGGTGGATATGCGGTTCGATGAAAGGGGCGATCACCAGGTTGCTGGCTGCGTCGAGGTCGCCTTCGGTCGCATTGACTGCAGCCGGCTGTGCGGTGATGGCGGCAATCTGTGAGCCGTCCAGCGCGATGTGGAAAAGACCTTCGCGGCCACGCAGGCGGGCGTTGACGATGTTCATGGGGTACTCCTTGGCAGGCTATGAGACGACAGGCGGCGAATCAGCAGGGCGATGCTGATATTCAGCCGGTCGTGCGGATCATCGAACGAGCAGCCAGTCAGCGCTTCGATACGCTGTACACGGTAGCTCAGGGTGTTGCGGTGCACGCCCAGGCGTTGTGCGGCCAGGGCCAGGTTGGCGTTCTCGAAGAACCAGGCTTCGAGCGTTGGCATGAGCACCGGCTCGTGGCGTGAATCATCGGCGATCAGTGGCCCCAGCGTACGCTCGACGAAGCGTTCCAGCAGGCTGCGGTCGCGGATCGCGGCGAGCAGTTCGATCACGCCCAGCTCGTTGAAGCTGCACAGCCCCAGCCGCTCCGGGAAGGCCTGGGCGGCGACCAGTGCCTGGCGCGCCTGACCGAGGGCCCGGGCGAAGCGCTCGGGGGGATGGCTGCCACTGCTGAGGCCGAGAACCGCGTGTTGCGGCTGCAGACGTTCGTCCAGTTCGCCGAGCAGCTCGGTCAGCAGCTTGCGGTTGCGTTGCTCGTCCTGGCTGCTGGTGCAGGGCAGCAGGGCGATCCAGTGCTCGCCCTGGCTGATCAGCGGCAGGGCGTCGCCGAGGCGCTGCAGGCACTGTTCCAGGCGTTGCTGCAGGCACTGGCGGTTGTCGCGCAGCAGGCGTTCACCGCTGTCGGCAGCCTCGCCGTCGAACAGGCGCTCGCCGTTCTGCAGGCGCAGCAGCGCGATCTGGCGTGGCACGCCCAGCGGCAGGTCGAGGCTCGCGGCGCGCTGCAGCAGGATCTCCAGGGATTGATAGTCACCTTCCAGCAATTGCTCCAGTACGTGCTGACGCGAGCTGCCGAGCATCTGTTGCTGGACCAGCGCGGTACCGATGGCCTGGGTCACCACCACCATCTTCAACTGGTAGGGCTGCTCCAGCAGTGGCAAGCCGAGGCGATCGGCTTCGGCCACCACCGTTGCCGGGATGCTCTGGATGTACTCGGCACCGGTAAGAATCACCAGGCCGGCCGTAGCCCGCTCGACTGCCTGGCGTACCAGAAGCAGCAGGTTGGCCTCATCGCGGGGGTGGTTGATCCCGGTGACGAAAACCAGTTCGCCGCCCATCACCCAGTCGGCGATCTCCGCATTCTCCGCTACGTAAGGCCAACGCACCGGGTTGCCCAGTGCTGTCTGGCCCGCGCGCAGGCGCAGGTCATGCAGGCCGGGCAGGGCGAGTACATCGGCGACGCTCAGGCTCATGCGCGAGCGACCTGAGCGCGGGCGGCGAGCAGTTTCTTCGCCTCGAACAGGCTGACGTACACCAACGCGGCGACGGCGATGCCGACCAGCGGCGCGACCCAGGGCGAGAAGTAGGCGCACAGCGAACCGACGGCATAGGCGCCCAGGCCGACCCAGTTGAACGCCGGCAGGCGGGTCTCGGCGAGCAATGGGTACTTGCCTTTATGGCCGTAGAAGTAGTCCGCCATGATCACGCCGCCAATCGGCGGGATGATCGAGCCGAGCAGGATCAGAAAAGGGATCAGCATCTCGTACATGCCGCCGATGGCCAGCAGCGTGCCGATCCCGGCGCCGACCACGGTCACCGTTTTGCGGCGCCCGGTGCGCAGCAGGTTGCAGCCGGCTGCGGCGAAGTTGTAGATGGTGTTGTCCTGGGTGGTCCACAGGTTGAGGAACAGCATCACCACCGCCGCCATCGACAGCCCCTGCAGGACCAGCACTTCTACGACGTCCGGTTGCTGGTAGACGATGGCGCCATAGGCACCGGCAACGATCATCAGGCCATTGCCGAGAAAGAACCCGACCATGCTGGCGATCACCGCGATACGCCCGGTGCGGGCGAAGCGTGTCCAGTTGGTGGCCTGGGTGGCGCCGCTGACGAAGGTGCCGAAGACCATGGTGATGGCCACGCTCAGGGTCATGCTCTGGGTCGGCTCGATGGCCATCAGCGCACTCAGGCCGCCGATGTCGTCGGTGGCGATCCACAGCGAGCAGAGCAGCAGGGCGAGCATGGCCGGCACCGAGATCCGCGAGAGGATGTCCAGGCCCTTGTAGCCGATGAACGCGGTGATGCAGAAGGCGAAGCCGAACAGCACCATCAGCGGGATGATCAGGCTTTCCGATAGACCGAGAATCTTCACCAGCACGATGGCGACCGTCGCGGTGCCCCAGGCGTACCAGCCGATCTGGGTGAAGCCCAGCAGCACGTCGGACAGTTTGCTGCCCGCCTCGCCGAAGCAGAAACGGCCCATCAGCACCGAGTTCAGGCCGCTGCGGCAGGCGATCAGGCCCAGTATCGCGGCATAGGTGCCGAGCAGCAGGTTGCCGATGACGGCTGCCCAGATCAGGGTGGTGAAATCGAAGGCCATGCCGATCTTGCCGCCAGCGAACATGGTGGCGGTGAAGAAGGTGAACGAGAACAGCATGATCGAGGTGGAGAACAGACCCTTGCGGGCGCCTGCTGGAACCTCGCTCAGAGGGTAGTCGCTGTCGGTGGTGGTGTGCGTCATTGCCTGGCTCCACGGAGTGAGAGAAGGCATGGCTATAGCAGGCGACGTGCCAACCAATCGGTTTGGCGGGTCGTACAGTGCCGGTTGTGCGGGTTGCACAAGGAAAAGCGCTTTTCGGGCGTTTATGAGGATTTTATTTGTGAGGTGTAAACAGTTTTGACTCGGCTTGGTGCGTGGCGAAAGGGCCATGCACCAAGACGGTCACCGGTCCGTACGCAAAGCGCTTTGCCAGGGCGCTTCGATACGACTCGCTCAGCGGGTGCCGAGGAAGTCGCGCTTGCCGATATCGACACCGTTGTGGCGCAGGATCGCGTAGGTGGTGGTCAGGTGGAAGTAGAAGTTCGGCAGTACGTGATCGAGCAGGAAGGCCTGACCCTGGAAATGGGTCTCCTTGTCACGACGTTTGAGGGTTACGGTGCGGTCTTCGCTGCCGTCGAGCTGCGCGGCGCTGATGCTTCCCACGAACTCCAGCACCTTGGCGATGCGCGCCTGCAATTCGGCGATGCTGGTTTCGTCATCGGCGTGGCTCGGGGCTTCTACACCGGCCAGCAGGGCCGCACCGCTTTTCGCGGTATCGCAGGCGATCTGCACCTGGCGGCTGAGCGGGAACATATCAGGGGCCAGACGTGCGTTGAGAAAGACGCCTTGCTCGATCTTGCGGGTTTCGGCGTTGGCCGCAGCGATACCCAGGATGGTCGACAGGTTGTTCAGTTGGCGGGTGAAGACCGGAATCGAGATGCTGTGCATGGACAGGGACATGGTGTGCTCCAGAGAGATGCGTGGGCGCAGATCGGCTGACCTGCGCAGGATATGAACAAGCAGGCGCTTGAAAAACGTAAGCGAGGCCGCCAGCGCAATACCGATGGCGGCCCCGCACAAACAGGCGAAAAAGCGACCGGGGTCGCGCTCGACCGTACGATTAGTACATGAGCATTTTGCGCCTGTTTTTAACGCTGCGATGGCAACGCAGGTAGTTTCAACAGCCTGCTAGCCAATAGTGATCGGCGGCAGGGTCGCCAGCTCTACAGTAAGCGCTTTGCGTGGCGCAATGATTTCAGCCTCGCCATCGACCACCAGTTCATCGTTCTGGTTGAACACGCGGGTGGCGATCAGCACGCGAAATTTGGGGCGCTTTTCGAGAATTTCCAGGCGCACGGTGAGAATGTCGCCCAGTTTCACCGGCTTCTGAAAGGTCATCTGCTGGCTGACGTAGATGGTGCCAGGGCCGGGCAGGGTGCAGGCCACCGCGGCGCTGATCAGCGCGCCACTGAACATGCCGTGGGCGATGCGCTCCTTGAACAGGGTGGTGGCTGCGTATTCGGCATCCAGATGCACCGGGTTGTGGTCGCCGGAAACGGCGGCGAACAGCAGGATGTCGCGCTCTTCAACGGTCTTGCTGTAAGTGGCGGTCTGGCCGACGTCGAGATCTTCGTAAGGGGTGTTGCTGCTCTGTGTCATGGAGTGGGTTCCTGAGGATGTAAGGGTCGCTGCTGGGGCTGCTCGAGCGTTTGTTCCAGCCAGTCGATCAGGTCGCGGGTGACCTCGTCACGATTGAGCTCGTTGAGCAGCTCGTGGCGGGCCTGGGGGTAGCGTTTGAGTGTGGTACGGGCATGCCCCGAGCGGCTCAGGGCGTCGGCCAGGTCTTGCAGGCGCTGGCCCTGGCTGACCGGGTCGTGGTCACCGCCGATGATCAGCAGCGGCAGCCTCGGGTCGATCTGTTTCAGGTTGGCGCTCGGCGTGATCCGCTGCAGGCCCTCGAGCAGATCGAGCCACAACTGGTTGCTGCAACGGAATCCGCACAGCGGGTCGGCAATGTAGCGGTCGACCTCTGCCGGGTCACGGCTGAGCCAGTCGAAAGCGGTACGGGCAGGTTTGCAGGCCTTGTTGAAGGCGCCGAACGACAGCCAGTGGATCAGCGCACTGCGGCCGTTCTTGCCCTGGCGCCAACGCTCGAAGCGGGCAATCAGCGTGGCAGACGTGTAGAGGCGCAATGGCTGGTAGTTGGAGCCACTGAGAATCGCCCCCTGCACACCGCTGCTCTGGTGCATCAGATAAGCCATGGCGATGTAGCTGCCCATGCTGTGGCCGAACAGGAAGATGGGCGTCTGCGGGCACTGCTGACGAATATGGTGATTGAGCGTCGAGAGATCGCCGACCACCCGTGCCCAGCCATCCTGATCCGCGTAGTGACCCAGGCTGCCATGCTGCGCCGTCTGCCCATGGCCGCGCTGATCGTGGGCGTAGAGTTCGAAACCGGCCGCGACCAGTGCCTGGCCAAAACGGGCATAACGGCCGCTGTGCTCGGCCATGCCATGGGCGAGCATCACCACCGCCCTGGGCGCGCCTTCGGCACGCCAGTGGTTGACGTACAGAGGTACGCCATCACTGCTGTCGAGCCAGAAGGTGTGGTGCTGCATGGCAATTCCTTGAGCCTGCGGGTGGCGTGCATTGTAGACCGTGCAGGTGCTGAAATTCACGGTATTGATTGTAGGTTTGCGAGTAGCTGGTCGGCTGCTAAGTTCTCTGAGGCTCAATGATATTCAGGGAAATGAGGACAACAACAATGCAGCCTGATTTCTGGAACGACAAACGCGCCGCTGGCGTGCCCAACGATATCGACATGAACGCCTACGGGTCGGTGCTCGAGGTGTTCGAGCGCTCCTGCAGGGCCTTCGCGGACCGGCCCGCCTTCAGCAACCTGGGCAGAACCCTGAGCTATGGCGAGCTGGACCGGCTTTCCGGTGCCTTCGCCGCCTACCTGCAGCAGCACACCGACCTCGAGCCGGGGGATCGCATCGCCGTGCAGATGCCCAACGTGCTGCAGTACCCCATCGCCGTATTCGGGGCGATGCGCGCCGGGCTGATCGTGGTCAACACCAACCCGTTGTATACCGCCCGGGAGATGCGCCACCAGTTCAAGGATGCCGGCGTGCGTGCGCTGGTGTACCTGAACATGTTCGGCAAGCTGGTGCAGGAGGTGCTACCCGACAGCGAGATCGAGTACCTGATCGAAGCGCGCATGGGCGACCTGCTGCCCACGCTCAAGGGCTGGCTGGTCAACACCGTGGTGAAGAAGGTCAAGAAGATGGTGCCCGACTACCATCTGCCCCAGGCGCTGTCGTTCAAACGGGTGCTTCGCGAGGGTGCCAGCCTCTCGGTTCGCCCGGTCACCGCCACCCATGACGATATAGCCGTACTGCAATACACCGGCGGTACCACCGGGGTGGCCAAGGGCACCATGCTCACCCACGGCAACCTGATCGCCAACATGCTGCAGGCCGATGCCTGCATGTCCCAGCACGGGCCTGACGGCACTGCGCTGATGAAGCGTGGCCAGGAAGTGATGATCGCGCCGCTGCCGCTCTATCACATCTATGCCTTCACGGTTAATTGCATGTGCATGATGGTCAACGGCAATCACAACGTGCTGATCACCAACCCACGGGACATTCCGGGTTTCATCAAGGAGCTGCGCAAATGGGACTTCTCCGCGCTGCTGGGGCTCAACACCCTGTTCGTGGCGCTGATGGATCACCCTGACTTCAAGACGCTCGACTTCAGCCACCTCAAGGTCACCAATTCCGGCGGCACCGCGCTGGTCAAGGCCACTGCCGAGCGCTGGCAGAGCCTGACCGGCTGCGCGGTGGTCGAGGGCTACGGGCTTACCGAAACCTCGCCGATCGCCAGTGCCAACCCCTATGGCGAGCATGCACGGCTTGGCACGGTGGGCATTCCGGTGCCGGCCACGGCCTTCAAGGTCATCGACGACGACGGCAACGAGCTGCCGCTGGGCGAGCGGGGCGAGCTGTGCATCAAGGGGCCGCAGGTAATGAAGGGCTACTGGAATCGGCCGGAGGCCACCGCCGAGGTGCTGGACCGCGAGGGCTGGTTCAAGTCCGGCGATATCGCGGTGATCGATGAAGGCGGCTACGTGAGCATCGTCGACCGCAAGAAGGACATGATCATCGTCTCCGGCTTCAACGTGTACCCCAACGAGATCGAGGACGTGGTGATGGCCCACAGCAAAGTGGCCAGCTGCGCGGCGATTGGCGTACCCGATGAAAAATCCGGTGAGGCGGTCAAGCTGTTCGTGGTCAAGCGCGACGAGAGCCTGACGGCCGAGGAGCTCAAGGCTTACTGCAAGGACAACTTCACCGGCTACAAGGTACCGCGGCATATCGTCTTCCGGGACGCGCTGCCGATGACCAACGTGGGCAAGATCCTGCGGCGCGAGCTGCGCGACAATCCATAAGGGCTCCTGAAACCCCGACTGCGCGATGACATCCGGGAGCCCGACCCGGGTGTCCTTCGCTCGCCCCAGGCAGCGCGAGCGAGGCCGATGAGCTGCAGCGGTCACTTCTCTTTGACGTACATCTGCGATTGCCAATCTGGTCCGGCAGGAAAAGCTGCAGGCGTCTATCATGGGCGTTGCCTGCCGTTCGATGATTTCTGCCAATCGATCCCGAGTGAAAAAAGTTTTGTGACCGTTTGTTTTATTATGGTCACTTTCAGTACTGTCCGGCCTTTTCGAGCTCTGGTCGGTATCTGGCAACTCTGCTACTCTCGGCCCGCTTCGCGCCTCACAGGGGCGAACAGGCAGGCATACATACAACAAACAACCGCATACGCGGTGAAGACAAGCAGTTGCTTAGGAGTGGGTGTCCATGACCGAAAACTTCTGGACGGACAAGTATCCCGAGGGGATCGCGGCCGAGATCGATCCCGACCAGTACCCCAACGTTCAGGCGGTGCTGAAGCAGTCCTGCCAGCGTTTCGCCGACAAGCCCGCTTTCACCAATCTGGGCAAGACCCTGACCTACGGCGAGCTGTTCGAGCTCTCCGGTCACTTCGCTGCCTATCTGCAGCAGCACACGGATCTGCAGCCCGGCGACCGCATCGCCGTGCAACTGCCCAACGTTCTGCAATACCCGGTAGTGGTTTTCGGCGCGCTGCGTGCCGGGCTGGTGGTGGTCAACACCAACCCGCTGTACACCGCCCGTGAGATGGAACACCAGTTCAAGGATTCCGGCGCCAAGGCGCTGATCTGCCTGGCCAACATGGCCCATCTGGCCGAGCAGGTAGTCCCCAAGACCGGCGTGAAGACGGTGATCATCACCGAGGTCGGCGACATGCTGTCGCCACTCAAGCGCCTGCTGGTCAACGCCGTGGTCAAGTACGTGAAGAAGATGGTGCCGGCCTACAGCCTGCCTGCCGCCATCAAACTCACCGACGCCCTGAGTCAGGGCCGTGGCAAAGCCGTCAGCGAAGCCAACCCCGCCGCCCACGAAGTCGCCGTGCTGCAATACACCGGCGGCACCACCGGCGTGGCCAAGGGGGCGATGCTCACCCACCGCAACCTGATCGCCAACATGCTGCAGTGCCGCGAGCTGATGGGCTCCAACCTCAACGAAGGCAACGAGATCCTGGTGGCGCCGCTGCCGCTGTACCACATCTACGCCTTCACCTTTCACTGCATGGCGATGATGCACTGTGGCAACCACAACCTGCTGATCACCAACCCGCGTGATCTGCCGACCATGATCAAGGACCTGTCCAAGTTCAAGTTCAGCGGCTTCGTTGGCCTCAATACCCTGTTCGTGGCGCTGAGCAACAACGAAGGTTTCCAGAAGCTCGACTTCTCCAGGCTAAAGGTCACCCTGTCCGGCGGTATGGCGCTGCAGCAAGCGGCTGCCGAGCGCTGGAAACAGGTGACCGGCTGCGCCATCTGCGAAGGTTACGGCCTGACGGAAACCAGCCCGGTAGCGTCGGTGAACCCGATTACCAATATCCAGCTGGGCACCATCGGCATTCCGGCACCGTCGACCCTGTTCAAGGTGATCGACGATCAGGGCAACGATCTGGCGCTGGGGGAAACCGGCGAGCTGTGCATCAAGGGCCCGCAGGTGATGAAGGGCTACTGGCAGCGCCAGGAAGCCACTGACGAAGTGATCGACGCCAATGGCTGGTTCAAGACCGGTGACATCGGCATCATCCAGCCCGATGGCTACATCCGCATCGTCGACCGCAAGAAGGACATGATTCTGGTGTCCGGCTTCAACGTCTACCCGAACGAGCTGGAAGAAGTGCTGGTGACCCTGCCAGGCGTGCTGCAGTGTGCCGCCATCGGCGTACCGGACGAGCGCTCCGGCGAGTCGATCAAGGTGTTCGTGGTGGTCAAGCCGGGCATGACCCTGACCAAGGAGCAAGTCCTGCAGCACATGCACGACAACCTCACCGGCTACAAACGACCCAAGCAGGTCGAGTTCCGCGAGAGCCTGCCGACCACCAACGTCGGCAAGATCCTGCGCCGCGAACTGCGTGACGAAGAACTGAAGAAACTCGGCAAGAAGTAGCCCTGCGCGCTGTCACGAAAGGCCCTGCACTGCAGGGCCTTTCGCGTTGTGCGGGCGGCGCTTCCTCGACACTCGTCGCTTGGCGTTGAGCGAAGCGACACCCAGGGCAAATTTCCGGGTGTCGCTACGCTCGATCCAGGCTAAGCAAGCACACTCCGGTTACTCGGCTTTCAGATACCGCTCGTAAAACTCCAGGGTCGCCACGTTCTTGTCCTTGGACTCGAACATGATGTCGAAGCGGTCGAGGAATTGCAGGACGTACTCGTTCGTCCACTGGTTCCACATGCGCGCGCTGTGGCCATAGAGCTCGCGCTTCGGCACGACCTTCAGCACCTCGGGCATTTCCAGCTTGCGCTCGGCGCTGAGCCCCAGCTCCTGCAGGCTTTCGTGTGGCTGCGAGAGGTGCATGGTCGGCCGTACGCCGCGCCAGCTGTCGATGATGCGCGCCACACGGTCAGCGTGCGGGTCGATGTAGTCGTCCTCATGGATCCAGCAGTGGTGCACGTCCAGCACCACCGGCGCCAGATCGGCCAGGGCCAGGCAGGCGTCGACGCCGTAGGTCTTCTCGTCGTTCTCGAAGGTGATGCAGTGGCGCGCTTCCTGAGACAGGCGCGCCCAGACGGCGCGAGTACCTTCACCACCCAGCTTGCCGGCGATGTGCAGGTTGCATTTGAAATCCTGAAACTGACGGCCGTAGCCCATCATGCGGATCATGTCGGCGTGGTACTCGAACTCGGCGATGCTGTTCTCGACCACATCCGGGCGGTCGGAGCCGAGCACGCAGTACTGGCCAGGGTGCATGGACAGACGAATATTCGCCGCGCGGGCGGCATCGCCTATCGCCGCGAAGCCTTCGATCAGGCGCCGCTGGATGGTCGGGTCCTGATAGAAGGCGCTGACCTTCGGGTGGCTGTAGAACGGCAGCAGGTCGCTGCTCAGGCGCAGCATCTGCAACGGCTTCGGCAGGCTCGCGACATAGGCGAGCAGACGCAGTTGAGCCTGCAGGTTGTGCTCGACGATCTCGACCAGCTTGGCGTGCGCGGCCGCCTGGGCGACGCTGTCCATCCAGCGCAGGGTGGTGGTGCGCGGGTTGAACGCCGCCTCGATGATTTTCAACTCGCCGGCCGGCAAGCTGCGATCAGGGTGGCGGTATTGGCAGGCGAAGCCGACGCGGGGTGACGACATGTGGAACCTCGGAAATGAAAAAGCGCTGTTCGGCATCGGACACTGACGACAGCGTGTGACTCACAGATTAGTTGCGCACCCAGCGTTGTCGCGTCCAGCCACTGAAGGCATCGACGGCGAGTACCAGCAGCACCATGGCTAGGATCACGGTGCTGGCCTGGGCCTCCTGGAACAGACTGAGGCTGACGTACAGCATCTGGCCTAATCCGCCTGCGCCGACGAAGCCCATGACCGCAGCCATACGGATGTTGTTTTCCCAGCGATACAGGGTGTACGCCAACAACTGTGGCCATAGGGAGGGCAGGGTCCCATAACAGAATGCCATCCAGGCCCCTGCGCCCTGTAGGCGGATAGCGGCCGCCGGTTCCGGTGGCGTGTTTTCCAGTGCTTCAGCGAATAGCCTGCCGAGCACACCGGTGGTGTGCAGGGCCAGGGCCAGGGTGCCGGCGTTGGGCCCCAGGCCAGCGGCCAGAACCATCAGAACGGCCCAGACCAGCTCCGGAATGGCCCGCAGCGCGTTGAGTAGCAAGCGCGTGACGCTTTGCAGCAGCCAACCCAGGCGACCGGCCGCGGGCAGGGCGAGGGACAGCCCCAGTACGGCGGCGAGCAGGGTGCCGAGTGCCGACATGGCCAAGGTTTCCCTGGCGCCTCGGACGGTGGCCTGCACGTGCTCGCTACTCAGGTCCGGGCTCATGAAGCGCAGCACGTAGCTACCCATCTGCGCCAGGCTGTCGCCGCTGAACAGGCCGAGCAGATCCAGGCCAAGATAGAGGAAGGAGCCGATCACCGCGGCGGTGATGGTCAGCAGCAGCAAGCCATTGCCCAGGCGCCTCATGCGAATCTGCCGCGCAGCAGGCGGCTGAGCTGGTCGGCCAGCAGCACCAGCATCAGGAAGGTCAGCAGCATGCTGGCGACTTCAGCACCGGCGAACATGCGCATGGACAGATCGATCTGCTGGCCGAGGCCTCCCGCACCGACGAAGCCCATTACCACCGAAGCACGCACGGCGCATTCCCAGCGGTACACCGTATAAGAGGTCAACTCGGCTGCCGCATTGGGTAACACCCCGTAGGCGAATGCCGCGAGGCGCCCGCTGCCCGATTGCAGCAGGGCATGCATCGGCCGTTGATCCACCGATTCGAATATTTCCGCATACACCTTGCCGAGCATGCCCGCGTAGGTGATCGCGATGGCCAGCACGCCTGCGGTAGGGCCCAGGCCGACCGCGCGCACGAACAGCAATGCCCAGACAATTTCCGGAACGCTGCGCAGAATGATCAACAAGCCGCGTACTGGCCAGCGCAGCCCCTGACCGAGCAGGCTGGGCAGGCCACCACGCGACGCCGCCGACAGCGACAGGGCGCGACTGGCCAGCAGGCTCGCCGGCACCGCCAGCAACAACGCCAGAGCCATACCAGCAGTGGCAATGGCCAGCGTCTGCAGGGTGGCTTGCACCAGCAACGTGAGGAAGTCGGCATCGTGTGCCGGCGGCCAGAAACCCTCGATAAAATTACCCATCGACTGGGTGCTCTCCGGCTGCAGCAATACCGACAGATCCAGCTCGGCCAGCTTGATGCCCGGCCATAGCAGAGCAATGGCCAGCAGGCTCAGGAGCAGGCGTGAACGTGCTGCGGGATCGCGTCGATCACCTCTCAGCATCGTGGCGCCCAGGCGCTGGTGGACGGCTCGCTGTACGGGCGGGCTGGCGGGGCGAGCTGATCGTTGGCATACAAGGCATCCAGGCGCTGCCTGTCGACCTCGGCGGTACTCAGGTCAAAGACCACCTGCCCATCGCGGATGCCAAGCACCCGCGGGAAATGTGCCAGGGCCAGTTCGACCGAATGCAGGCTGGCTACCAACGTCACCTGACGGGTCCGTGCGTGGCTGCACAGGAGGGACAGGGTGTGTTCGGCCAAGCGTGGATCCATCGCCGACACCGGTTCGTCGGCAAGCAGCAGCGCTGGTGCCTGATACAGCGCCCGGGCAATACCGACCCGCTGCAACTGGCCGCCAGACAGCTGACCGCAGCGCGCGAACAGCTTATCGGCCAGATCCAGCTTGGCCAGCTCGGCACGGGCGCCTGGAATATCCAGCGGGTGCAGCAGATTGAGCAGACTCTTGAACAGACCCCACTGGCCTAGCTTGCCGGCCAGTACTGCCGTGAGCACCCGCTGACGCGAGGGCAGTGGCGGGGCCTGATGAATCAGCCCGATACGTGCGCGCAGGCGTTGTCGCTGGCCACTGGACAGCCGCCAGGGATGCTCGCCGAGCACCTGCACTTCGCCCGTGCTAGGTGCCAGCGCGGTAGCCAGCAGGTTGAGCAGGCTGGACTTACCGGCACCGGACGGACCTATGATGGCCACCTGCTCGCCGCGCTCGATGTTCAGGTGCAGATCGTGCAATGCCTGAACACCGTTGCCGTGCGTGAGGCCGATGCCGGACAGCCGCAGGGTCATTTCAGCAGGTCGGCCGCGCGGGCAGCTTCTTCGATGCCTTTGTAGTTCTCGGGTTTGGTGTCGATGAAGCGGCTCGCCGCCTGCAGGTCGAGAATTGCCTTGTGCTCCGGGTTGGCCGGATCGAGTGCCAGGAAGGCCTGCTTGATCTTCTCGGCCAGCGCCGGGTCGAGGGTGCCGCGTACCGTCCAGTTGTAGTCGAAATAGGTCGGCGTGGTGGCGAACACCTTGACCTTGTTGGCGTCGACCTTGCCACTGTTGACCAGCTTGTCCCACACGCTGGCATTGAGTACACCGGCATCGACCTTGCCAGCCTGCACCCAGGCGGCAGTGGCGTCATGGGCACCTGAATAGGCGACTCGGCTGAAAAAGGCTTCTGGCTTGATGCCGTCCTGAAGCATGAAGTAACGCGGCATCAGGCTGCCCGAGGTGGACGATACCGAGCCAAAGGCAAAGGTCTTGCCCTTCAGGTCAGCCAGAGACTTCACGCTCGGGTCCGCGGTAATGAATTTGCTGGTGAACTGGGCATCCTGCTCGCGCTGTACCAGCGGGATCGCATTGCCGGTCTTCAGATGCACCTGCACGAAGGTGAAGCCGCCCAGCCAGGCCAGGTCGAGGCGATCAGTGGCCAGCGCTTCGACCACTGCGGGGTAGTCCGCCACCGGGACGAACTCTACCTTCATGCCCAATTGCTGCTCCAGATAGGCACCCAGCGGCTTGAACTTGCGCAGCAGTTCGGTCGGCGCCTCATCGGGAATGGCCGAAACGCGCAGAGTTTCGGCTGCGAAGCTGGTCAGGGCGGAAACGGACAGGGCGAGGCCGGCGGCGAGCGCCAGGGTGCGCTTGAGCATGGGACTTCTCCGGTTCAATAGCGGAAAAAACGAGAGGGTGTGTGCGGCGTGCTTGCCTGTGCGGTAATGCGCTGGAACCGCTCCGCTGGGGCTGGATGGACGTAGGGGCTGCCTGTACGCGACACGCGCGAGGCAAGTATAGGGGCAGTCGCCGCCCGCGGCGAGCGCCGCAGGGGCGACCTCGCGGGCTTAGCCGATCAGTCGGATCAGTTCGTTCAGACAGAGCACCACGAACAGTGCGGCGGCGATGCCCAGCAGGCCGTTGGACAGCCAGCCCGATCGCCACTCCATCGGGACCCGTTTCGAGTTGAGCAGCCAGATCAGCGTGAGTGCCAGGAACGGCATGAAGAACGCGCCGAAGGCGCCGTAGGCGATCACAAGGCCGAATGGCCGGCCCAGAGTGAGCAGTATCATCGGCGGGAAGGTCAGCCATAGCACGTAGAAGCGGAAGGCAGGAGTTCTTTCCAGGTCCTGCTGCGCACCCTTGGCCTGCTCGCCGCCCTGAACCTGGCGTACGAAGTCGGCGAACAGTAGCGACACACCATGCCACACACCCAGGATCGAGGAGAAGGTGGTCGCGGCGAAGCCGACGAGGAACAGGATGGACACCACGCTGCCGAAGCGCTCACGCAGGATTTCATCCAGGTCGAGCAGGCCGCGGTCACCGCCGGCGAGGGTGACCTGTGCGGTATAAAGCAGCTCGGCGCCCACGATCAGCATCGAAATCACGAAGATACCGGTCGCTATGTAGGCTACGCGGTTGTCCAGCCGCATCATGCCCATCCAGGCCGGCGTACGCCAACCCTTGGCTTGTACCCAGTAGCCGTAGGACGCCATGGTAATGGTGCCGCCAACGCCGCCGATGAGGCCGAGCGTGTAGATCGCCGAGCCTTCGGGAATGGTCGGCATCAGTCCGGTCAGCGCCTGGCCGAGGTTCGGCATGACCAGAATGGCGAGACCGACGACGACCACGAACATGATGCCGATGAACAGCTTCATGACCGTTTCGAAAGCGCTGTAGCGGTTGAACAGGACGAATACTGCGCCCGCGATTCCCGATAACGCTCCCCACATCCAGAATGGCATCACGTCCGGGAACAAGGCGGCCAGAGGCAGCGCCGTGGCGCTCATCGCCGTGCCGCCGTAAACGAAGCCCCAGATCACTATGTAGATACCGAAGTACCAGTACGTCCATTTGCCCAGCGAGCGCCAGCCTTCGAGAATCGTTGATCCGGTCGCCAGGTGGTAGCGTGCCGAGCCTTCTGCGAGGGCAATCTTCACGATGCAGCCCACGATGGCTGCCCACAGCAGTGCATAGCCGAAGCGGGAGCCTGCGATCAGGGTCGCCACGAGGTCGCCGGCGCCTACGCCGGTAACCGCCACCACGATGCCGGGGCCGATGAGCTTCCAGCGGGCCGCCGTGCTGCTTGGCGGGGTCGCATCGTTTGGTTCTTCCAGCGAAGGTGCGCGCGTCTCATTTTTGTTGTCGGTCATGTCATCCTCCAGTATGCAGGCGCTTCGGCATGTATCTGGAGCATAGACAGTCGGTGAGGCGTTGCTCACTGCAGT
Source organism: Pseudomonas flavescens (assembly GCF_013408425.1). Taxonomy (NCBI): domain Bacteria; kingdom Pseudomonadati; phylum Pseudomonadota; class Gammaproteobacteria; order Pseudomonadales; family Pseudomonadaceae; genus Phytopseudomonas; species Phytopseudomonas flavescens. The sequence goes on from NZ_JACBYV010000001.1 coordinate 540,403, forward strand.
GGCTTGCAAAGCGCGCCGGGCGGCAGCCTGCAAGAGGCCAGGAGCGGCTCGACTCGTTCCTTTGCTCCGCGACGGCGCCCCCGGGCTGGTAGAATTCGCCCCTCTTCACGTGCGAGGTATCTTCATGAGTGAGCCGATCCGCCTGACCCAGTACAGCCATGGTGCCGGTTGCGGCTGCAAGATTTCCCCCAAGGTACTGGAGGTGATCCTCGCAGGCAGCGGCGCCCAGAATCTCGACCCCAATCTATGGGTGGGCAATGCCTCCCGTGATGACGCCGCGGTGTATGCGCTGGACGAAGAGCGAGGCGTGGTCTCGACCACCGATTTCTTCATGCCGATCGTCGACGACCCGTTCGACTTCGGCCGCATCGCGGCCACCAACGCCATCAGTGATGTCTACGCCATGGGCGGCGACCCGCTGATGGCCATCGCCATTCTCGGCTGGCCGGTCAACCTGCTGCCACCGGAGGTCGCATGTGAAGTGATCCGCGGTGGTCGCGCCGTCTGCGATGCCGCCGGCATCCCGCTGGCCGGTGGGCATTCCATCGATGCGCCGGAGCCGATCTTCGGGCTAGCGGTGACCGGTGTGGTGAACAAGCTCCACATGAAGCGCAACGACACCGCCCAGGTCGGCGACACCCTGTATCTGACCAAGCCATTGGGTATCGGCATCCTCACCACGGCCGAGAAAAGGGCCAAGCTACGCGCCGAGGACGTCGGCCTGGCCCGTGACTGGATGTGCACCCTGAACAAGCCGGGCAGCCGTTTCGGCAAGCTCGAAGGCGTCACCGCGATGACCGACGTGACCGGTTTCGGCCTGCTCGGCCACCTGGTGGAAATGGCGGACGGATCGGGGCTCAGCGCGCGCCTGGACTACGCCGCCGTGCCGCGCCTGCCGGGCGTCGAGCACTACCTTGCCGAGGGCTGTGTACCGGGCGGCACGCTGCGCAACTTCGACAGTTATGGCGAGCGTATCGAGGCGCTCAGTGACGAGCAGCGCGACCTGCTCTGTGATCCGCAGACCAGCGGCGGTCTGTTGATCGCCGTCAGCGAGCAGAGCGGTGCCGAGTTCCTTGCGCTCGCCGCTGAGCTGGGGCTGGAGCTGGCGCCCATCGGTGTGCTGGTCGAGCGACAGCGTCACGCGGTAGAGGTGTTCTGATGCGTGACGACGCCCACAACTACCGCGAGCTGTTTCTCACCGATGTACCGATGATGGATACCCGTGCGCCGGTGGAGTTCGTCAAAGGTGCCTTTCCCGGTGTGCTCAACCTGCCTCTGATGACCGATCTGGAGCGGCAGAAAGTCGGCACCTGCTACAAGCAGCACGGCCAAGAAGCCGCCATCAAGCTGGGCCACCAACTGGTTGGCGGCCAGACCAAGGCCGAGCGTGTCGAGGCCTGGGCAGCGTTCGCGCGGGCCAACCCGCAGGGTTACCTGTACTGCTTCCGCGGCGGGCTGCGCTCGCAGATCGTCCAGCAATGGCTCAAAGAAGCCGGCATCGATTATCCGCGGGTGGTGGGTGGCTACAAGGCCATGCGCACCTTTCTGCTGGAAACCCTCGAGCAGGCGGTGGCGCAATGCCAGTTCGTCATGCTTGGCGGCATGACTGGCACCGGCAAGACCGACGTGCTGGTGCAATTGCCCAATGCGCTGGATCTGGAAGGCCATGCCAATCATCGTGGCTCCAGCTTCGGCAAGCGCGCCACCGCTCAGCCTGCGCAGATCGATTTCGAGAACGCTCTGGCCGTCGACATCCTCAGAAAGCGCGCAGCGGGTATCGAGCAATTCGTGGTCGAGGACGAAGGCCGTATCGTCGGCAGCTGCAATGTGCCGCTGGGGCTGTACCAGGGCATGCAGGGTTATCCGCTGGTCTGGCTAGAGGACTGTTTCGACAACCGTGTCGAGCGCATTCAGCGCGATTACGTGGTCGATCTTTGCGCCGAGTTCATTCGCGTGCACGGAGCGCAGCAGGGCTTCGACATGTTCGCCGAGCGCCTTTTGCAGAGCTTGAACAACATCCACAAACGTCTGGGGGGCGAGCGTCACCAGCGTCTTCTGGCGATCATGCAGGCCGCGCTGGCCGAGCAGCAGCGCAGCGGCAAGGTTGACCTGCACCGCGGCTGGATCGAAGGCCTGCTGCGCGAATATTACGACCCGATGTACGCCTATCAGCGTGACAGCAAGGCCGAGCGAATCGAGTTCGCCGGCGACGAAGCATCGGTCACTGCGTATCTGCGTGACCGACACGCCTGACCACCTCAGCCGGTTCGCGTGCGGAAGTGCCCGCTACCCGGCTTGAACCGCGCGGCCATGACCATCAGCGCCAGAGTGGCGACGGCCATGGCCAGCCAGCTCAGGCGCAGGTCGTCGGTGTACTGGCGCAGCAGGCCCGCCAGCAGTGGGGCGCAAGCGGCGATCAGGTAGCCGCCGCCCTGCACGAAGGCCAGCAGATCGCCGGTCTGGCGTGGGTCGTCGAGATGATCCTGGGCCACCACCAGTGACAGCGGGAACAGCGCGCCGATGCCGATGCCCACGAGGATGCAGATCGGCACGACCCACTGCAGCGGCGCGATCAGCAAACCAAGCAGCCCCGCCAGCAGTGATGCCAGCACCACGCCGAGCAGAATGCGGCGGTCCGCGAAGCGCGCCAGCAGGCTCGATGCCAGTAGCCCGGCGGTCACCTCGCAGAGTGTCAGTGCAGCCAGCAGCAGGCCGCTGGATTGGGCGCTCCACCCCAGGGCGGTGTAGTAGGGCGGCAACCAGGCCAGTACCAGGGTGTAGCCAGCGGTGCCCACCCCGAAGAAACTCAGCAGCAGCCAGGCGCGTGGCGAGCGCCAGAGATCCAGATGCGGCAGGTCGGCCGTTGTCGCAGGCGCTTCGCCCGGTGCGGCGCGCCACCACAACGCGGCGGCTGCCAGGGCAGGCAGTGCCCAGGCCGCCAGTGCCCAGGACCACCCCAGCCATTGCGCCAACAAGGGGGTGAGCGCCGCACCGAAGGCCGCACCGCCCATGATCGCGCAACTGTAGAAACCGATCAGGCGGCCGCTGTCCGCGGCGAAGCGCGCCTTGATCAACCCGGGCAACAACGCCTGCACGAAGGCGATACCGGCACCGGCCAGCAACGCGCTGACGATCAGTGGCGTCGCCTCGGGCAGCAGCCCGCGTGCCAGGCAGGCCAGGGCGATCAGCAGCACGCCGAGGAAGATGCCAGTGCGCTCGCCGAAGTAGCGGCGCAGGGTGCTGGCCGCCAGTGCACCGAGGCCCATGATGACGATGGGCAGGCTGGTCAGCAGGCTGGCACCAATATGGCCCAGGCCGCTGTCGAGCTGGATGCGGTCGAGCAGCGGGCCCACCGCCGCCAGTACCGGGCGCAAGTTGAGGCCGAGCAGCACGATAGCAATCAGCAGCAGCGACTGGCGTTTCATCGTTTGTTCTCCTGGGCACCACGCCAGGCCACCAGCAGCACGCCACCGACGATGCACAGCGCCGCCAGCAGCATGTTCAGGCTGCCGCGCTCGTCCAGCAGCGTCACCGCCATGGCCGCGCCCAGCATTGCCGCCACCGAGCCGATCTGGCTGAGATACACCGCGCCAGCGAGCTTCTGCAGCACGAAATACAGCGCGTAGACGATGGCGAACAATGCCATCTGCACCAGCAGCAGGGTGATCGCCAGGCCGCTGTCCAGGGTGGGGGCGAGCCTGACGTCGAACAGTGCCAGCGGCAGCAGGAGCAGGGCGCCGCCGAGCAACATGCCGGGCGCCAGCGACAGGGGGCTGGCACCCGTTGGCCAGTAGCGCGAACGGTAGATATTGCCCAGGCCCAGAAACACCGGCACGGCCAGCGCGGCGACTATCCACAGCAGCGGACTATCGCCACTGTGCAGCTTGTCCAAAGCCAGCAACAGGCTGCCACCCAGGCCAATGCAGATACCCAGTAGGCGCACGCGGCTCAGCGGCTCCATGCGCAGCGCCAGAGCCAGCAGGTAGGTGATCAGCGGCGGAAACGCCAGGCACATGGAGGCGAAGCCGGCACCGACCTGGGGAATCGAACTGAACTGCAGGCCATTGGGCAGGGCGATGCTGAGCAGGCCCGAGGCCAGGTGGTAGCGTTGCAGGCGAGGGCTCAGGCCGGGCGCTTCGCCACGCAGGCGGGTGAACACCAGCAACAGCAGGCCACCACCCAGCAGGCTCCACAACAGATAGGCCACCGGTGCCCAGCCCGCCGCACTGGCCAATTTCACCAGATTGCTGGTCAGCCCCATCAGTGCACCGATGGCGAGTAGCAGCACGAGTGCCAGCAGGGGGCGTGAATTGGCAGGTGACATGGCTGGCCTCATCCGATGAATACGTTAAGATGGCAACATTCTTTTTGAAAAGTATCTTGATGGCAAGATAAATCGAGGGCGACATGCAAGATCGTGCACAACTGGCCGCCGCGCAGTGGCAACAGCAACGCCCGGATCTGGACGGGTTCTCCATGGCGGTGATCGGTCGGCTGGGTGAACTGTCCCAGGTGATCAGCCGTGATCACCTGCTGCCGTTCTTCGCCGCGCACGGCCTGCAGGCCGGTGAGTTCGACCTGCTCGCCACCCTGCGCCGATCAGGCGAACCCTACGCGCTGATGCCCACAGCGCTGTACGAGAGTGCGATGATTTCCTCGGGCGGCATGACCAGCCGCATCGACCGCCTGGAAAAGGCCGGGCTGATCGAACGCCGCCGCCACCCCAGTGACCGTCGCGGCATTCTAGTGGCGCTGACGCCGGCAGGTTTTGAACTGATCGACAGCATGCTCGGTGCCCACGTCGATAACCTGCAGCGCGTTCTGGCTGCCCTCAGTGACGAGGAAAAACAGCAGCTGCATGCACTCACTGGCAAACTGCTGGGCAACCTGCAACCGGTTGAATGAAAGGAAGCGAGCCCATGTCGCTCACGGCATTGATCATCGGCGTGATTGGCCAGTTGTTCTTCGCAGGCCTGCAGGGCCTGATCGTGGTCTTTTCCGCCGCGGCGCTCGCCAACAACAGCGAACTGACACCCTTCCAGGATCGCCTGCTGGCGAGCCTGATGCTTCTGCTTCCCTGCATCTCATTGTTCACTGCCGGCCTATTGGTGGTCGGCTATCTGAACTCGGCGCCATGGCTGTCCAACCTGTGGCATTTGCTGCCACTCACAGGCTTCGGGTTGTACCTGCTGTTTCTGCTCTATGTGAATCACTGATGCAGCACGTAGGGTGGACGACGCTTTATCCGTCCACCATTGAACGATTGCGGCGCTGGATCACTAGAACGCGATCCACCATACGCTTTGTGGGAACGGGCCATGCCCGTGATTTCGCGCGCATGGCGCGCTCCCACAAAGGTGCTGCAGCCATCAGCCGTAGGGTGGACGACGCTTTATCCGTCCACCATTGAACCGTTGCGGCGCTGGATCATTAGAGCGCGATCCAGCGTATGGCCTGTGGGAACGGGCCATGCCCGTGATTTCGCGCGCATGGCGCGCTCCCACAAAGGTGCTGCAGCCATCAGCCGTAGGGTGGACGACGCTTTATCCGTCCACCATTGAACCGTTGCGGCGCTGGATCATTAGAGCGCGATCCAGCGTATGGTCTGTGGGAACGGGCCATGCCCGTGATTTCGCGCGCATGGCGCGCTCCCACAAGGGAGGTGCAACCGCCAGTCGTAGGGTGGACGACGCTTTATCCGTCCACCATAGGGTGGTGGCGGCGATGCATCACTAGAACGCGATCCACAGTACGGCCTGTGGGCACGGGCCATGCCCGTGATTTCGCGCGCATGGCGCGCTCCCACAAGGGTGGTGCAACCGCCAGTCGTAGGGTGGACGACGCTTTATCCGTCCACCATTGAACCGTTGCGGCGCTGGATCACTAGAACGCGATCCACCGTACGGTCTGTGGGAACGGGCCATGCCCGTGATTTCGCGCGCATGGCGCGCTCCCACATAGGCGCTGCAGCCATCAATCGTAGGGTGGACGACGCTTTATCCGTCCACCATTGGTTGGTGGCGGCGATGCATCACTAGAACGCGATCCACCATACGCTTTGTGGGAACGGGCCATGCCCGTGATTTCGCGCGCATGGCGCGCGCCCAAAGGTGTTGCAGCCATCAGCCAGATCGCTCCGCCCGCTCCCGTACGGTCAGTTCTGCGCCTACAGCCGGTGATGCTCGACCAGAAAATCCACGAACAGCCGCACTCGCGCCGGCATTGCCGAGCCGCCCACGAACACCGCGTGAATAGGTTCCCGGTCGCCCGGGTTCCAGGCTTCCAGCAGCGGTATCAGGTCACCGCGCTGCAGATCCTCGCTCACGCTGAACTCGCCAATGCGGGCGATGCCGGCACCTACCCGTGCGAGTTGTGCCAGCGCTTCACCGCTGCTGCATTCGATGTTGCCGCTGACCTTCATGAAAAACTCGTTTCCCTCGCGCACGAACGGCCAGTTGGGTTCGGCGCGGCGGAAGTTGAAGCGCAGGCAGTTGTGCTTCAACAAATCTTCCGGCTCCTGGGGCGTGCCGTGGCGCTGCAGATACTCGGGCGAGGCCACCACCACCTGGCCGGTGTCGCCGATCTTGCGCGCGGTCAGCGGGCTGTCGGGCAGATGGCCAAAGCGCACCGCCACGTCCGCCTGGCCGCCAAGAATGTCGACCACTTCGTCACCCAGGGTCAGGTCGACGGTGATGTTCGGGTAACGCGCGCTGAAGGCCGCCACCAGGGGAACGATGGCCAGCCGCCCATGGCCAAGGGCGGCGCTGACCCGCAAGCGGCCCCTGGGTACGCCCTGGTCGGCGATGGCGTCTTCGACCTCGGCCATGTCCGCCAGGATACGCCGGGCGCCGCGCAGGTAAGCCTCGCCCTCGGTGGTGAAGGTGATCGCCCGGGTGGTGCGTAGCAGCAAGCGAGTGCCAAGACGCTGTTCGGTACGCGCGATGATCCGACTGACCGCCGAGGGTGTCAGCCCCAATGCACGCGCGGCGGCCGACAGGCTGCCTTCCTGCGCCACCGTGACGAACACGCCCATTTCACCTGACCGACCGTTGAAGTCCATTTGTGCTCCGTAAGCAAAGGTGCTTTCCAGAAATGCCATCTACCGCATGAAAAGGCTTGATCGTAGCATTCGCAGCATAGATAAGGAGCCTCTCATGCAGATCAATCCACCCCTCGTAGCACTCGCCATTGGTGCCTTCGGCATCGGCGTTACCGAGTTCGCCCCCATGGGCATGTTGCCGAGCATCGCTGCGGATCTTGGCGTATCCATTCCTGCCGCAGGCCTGCTGGTCAGTGCATACGCCCTGGGCGTACTGCTCGGCGCGCCGCTGATGACCCTGACCACCGGCAGAATTCCCCGGCGCTATCTGCTGATCGGCCTCATGGCGATCTTCACCCTGGGTAACCTGATGTCCGCCCTGGCGACCGATTACTACAGCCTGATGGTCGCCCGGGTGGTCACCTCACTGAACCATGGCGCGTTTTTTGGCGTCGGCTCCATCGTCGCCGCCAGCGTGGTCGCCCCGGAAAAACGTGCCGGCGCGGTGGCGGCCATGTTCATGGGCCTGACCCTGGCGACCATCGGTGGCGTACCGCTGGCTGCCTGGTTTGGCGAAGTGTTCGGTTGGCGCACCGCATTCTGGGGGATCACCGGCCTCGGCGTGGTAGCCATGGCCGCATTGTGGTTCGCCTTGCCCAACCTGCCGGCGCCGAAAAGCGTCGGTGTAATGGCCGAAGTTCGCGCGCTGGGCCGTGGCCCGGTGCTGGGGGCGTTGGCTCTGACCGTAGTCGGCTCGAGCGCGATGTTCACCGTATTCACCTATATCGCGCCGATCCTCAGCAGCGAGACCCACGCGTCCACCGCCTTTATCACCGCCATGCTGGTGCTCTATGGCGTGGGTCTCACGCTGGGCAACATGTGGGGTGGCAAGGCCGCCGACCGCTCCATCGACCGCACCCTGATCGTTTCGCTGAGCGTGCTGATTATCGTCTTGCTGGCGTTCACCGTGTTGATGCGCTGGCCGCTGCCGGCCGCCGTGGCCATCCTGATCTGGGGCATCGCCAGCTTCGCCATCGTGCCGCCGCTGCAGATGCGCGTGATGGAGGCCGCCAAGGGCGCCCCCAACCTGGCCTCGGCGGTTAATATCGGTGCCTTCAACTTCGGCAACGCGATTGGTGCGGCGCTGGGCGGCGCGGTGATCAACGCAGGGCTGGGCTATCCGGCGATTTCCCTGGCGGGGGCTGCGATGGCGGCGCTGGGGCTATTGATGGTGATGGGCTTTGCCTGGCGCTCCAAGGCCGTAGCCGCTGCGGTGGCTTGAGAGAGGGGAGATCAATCCTGTGGAGTCCGGTTCAATGGCGTTGCTTGCGCCAGCCGTAGTGGGCTGTCAGAGCGTCAAACCGGATGTAAATACGTTGCAGCAGCGCGCGCAGACCGCAATTGGCGAACCCGTGAGTCAAGTCTCCAACATCCGTAGCCGCGGCCAGTCGACCTATTTCAACGATCACACCACTGCCTCGATCGTTACTCCCCAATTATCGCTTTGCCCCAGACTCGCCTGAACGCTTGGCAATGACAGACGCCAGTATGGAGCGGGCAGGGCAACTGCCTGCTCGCTCCAATCCTTACCCCTGACGCGCTTCCCGCACTGCGGCCTTGTGAGCGGCCCGGACCAGATCCCAGGCATCTGCGCTAAGCAGATACGCGGCTTCGCTTATGTGTTGCACGTCCAGAGCGTCTGCCTGGGTAATGTTCATGGCGGCGAGACTATGCAGCAGACCGCGCACCGCTCTGAGGCGTTGTTCGACGCTTTCCTGCAGGTCCATGTAGGAGCAACTGCCATCGATCAGTATCACCGCTGTCGTGGTTGGGTTGCTGGAGAGTGGGAGGAGGTCAGTCATGGCGCTGGCCTCCGTTCTCATAATCAACGGGGCAGAGTGCAGACGGATTGAGGGCGTATGTGTGCTTCATGGTTTAAAACTCCGTGTGTTGAAGAACTGCCAACAACCGTCGCCAAACGATTATGGGTGGCAGCTGTACGCGGGTTGGCGAACCGGGACACACGGAACCCGGCGCACCCGAAGGTGCCCCACGCACAGCCGCCATAACACGAAGTTACAGGCATGAAAAAAGCGCCTGCTTTCGGATGGTGGGCGCTTGTGCGCCGTGTGGTCTTCGAGTCGCCAAACCCGGTCGCTGAATTTGCAGCGACGTGCGCAGGTTAGCGTGGCAAATGTTGAAGGGCAAGCGGGTGGCTTTGGAGCCAATTACCCTCGTTCAGAACCGGCATATGGTGCCCAGATGCGGGCAGCTTCCGACCCTGAGTCGCGTTAGGGAGGTAAGTGTTCTGATATCCTCGCGGATTGCTGAAAACGTGACGGCTTTCCGACAGAAGCTACCGCTCGAGATAAGTGCTGATAGATTTTGGTTCTCAGTGCTGGTAGATGAAGCTGCACACCATAAGACCCAAATACGAACGCCTCGAGCTCAGTAGCCCTCATTCTTGAGCAGCTAAAGTTACCTATGGCAAATTCGCCAGCTCTAGCGTGTCGAAGCGTTGGCTGCGCTCACCGGGGCGTCCTAAAATCCGTTCTTTTTACCAAACATTGGTTTCCGCATGGCCACGTACGACACAAGCGCTATTCGCCGTGAGTTAGGGGCAATTTCTTGGGAAGAGTTCTTTACTGCTTATGGCACGGCGTCTGATGTTCCTTCTGACATCGAACGCCTTTTCTCATCGGATTTTTCCATCGCAAAGCGGGCATCTCATCAGCTCTGGTGTGGGTTGTGCCATCAGCATGCATTCGTTTCATCTGCTGCTTTGCCTGCGCTACCCTTCTTGATGACCGCTCTCAATCAAGCGCCCGATAATTTGAAGATTGAAATCCTCGACATCATTCTGGGATTTGCCAAGTGCTCGAAGTTTCAATTGTCTCAAGATTGGGCTCTAAAACTCCGGGCAGAGCTGGTCAAGGAGCTAGGTTTTTTTGAAGTTCTCTCAACGTCGGGAAATCCTGAAGTGGCTGATTTTTCTGTATGGGTGTGCCAAGAGCTCTCCACAAATTAGAATGTCTAGTACGGCGTTGGTGCGAGCTGCGGTTGATTGCTTTACGTAAACGCTGTTTGTAACCAGCTACTCCAACGTCATGTGTGGCAGTGAGAGAATTTACAGAGGGCTTCAACAGATGGCTGTGAGTTCCCGGCTAAGCACAATCGACCCAGCATTTGAAAAAGCACTGGATGTCATGCCGGTATCTGAGCGCTCACTTTCCGTTTCTAAGGCCGTATTGTGGGTGGCAAAGGACCTTGGCCTTGATAGGCAGCATATGGACATGATGATTGAGCAGATGCAGGGCAGCCGCTTGCAGGCATTAGCTCAGGAGTTCGATGAGCGATATTTTGAGCTTCAAGACCTATGCGATCCTGATCATCTATATTGCTTCGCAAAGGCTCGCTGCTACAGTGCAGCTGCGTTCTTGGTGGAAGGGGATTTCTATGAAGCAATATATGAAGCAGTTTCTGCCACTAACAAGCCAAAAAAGATTCTGGCATTTCTTGAACATACTGAGTAGATAACTCTGTTCTTAGGTGTCTGGCGCGCGCATGAACGCTATCGACCAAGCACGCTCTCGAGTCCATTGCAGTCCTGAAGTTGCGCCGTGAACTCAAGCAGTTCTGTAAACGCTCAAGTCTTGCGCTTACGATGGCAGAGCGTGAGGAGATATCTCGTTGAATCGAAAAGGGGCGGATTTATTTATTAGGCAAGCTTACCGCTTCTGATCGAAGGCCACCGCTCGCCAACGTCCTCGTTCCCCGCTTTCCATCGACCGGCCACCCTGCACGCCTGACCCCGGAATCTGCGACAATCCCACCTTTTCCGCGACCGCCCGAGCCTGATGACCGACGTCCCCTTCGATATCGCTGCCCTGCAGAACAACCTCGACCACGCCATGATTGCCGACCGCCATCGTTTGCGTCGGCAGTTGCATGAGCTGCAGAAGAGGCCCGACGAGGCCAAGCAGGCGCAGTGGCTGGAGCGTTTTCAGGCGTCGTGCGCGAAGGTCGAGGCGCGGCGCTTGAGTGTGCCGGTGATGCGTTACGACGATGCGTTGCCGATCGCGGCCAAGCGCGACGAGATCAAGGCGGCGCTGGCCAAGCATCAGGTGCTGGTGATCGCCGGTGAGACCGGTTCGGGCAAGACCACCCAGTTGCCGAAGATCTGCCTGGAGATCGGCCGTGGCCAGCACGGCCTGATCGGCCATACCCAGCCGCGGCGGCTGGCGGCGCGCAGTGTGGCGACGCGGGTGGCCGAGGAGATCGGTACGCCGTTGGGTGAGCTGGTCGGTTATCAGGTGCGCTTCGAGGATCAGAGCAAGGACAGTTCGCTGATCAAGCTGATGACCGACGGCATTCTGCTCGCCGAAACCCAGCACGATCGCTATCTGGAAAAGTACGACACGCTGATCGTCGACGAGGCCCACGAACGCAGCCTCAACATCGACTTTCTGCTCGGTTACCTGAAGACCCTGCTGCCGCGTCGGCCCGACCTCAAGGTGATCATCACCTCGGCGACCATCGATCTGGATCGCTTCAGTAAACACTTCAATGATGCGCCCATCGTCGAAGTCTCCGGCCGTACCTATCCGGTGGAAACCTGGTACCGGCCGCTGGCGGCCGAAGTGGACGAGGAGGGCGAGCGCCTGCTCGACGACCTCACCGTCGATCAGGGCATTCTCGCCGCGCTGGACGAGATCGCCGCCCATGAGAGTGCCGAGGGCAAGCGCCCGGGGGATGTGCTGATTTTCCTGCCGGGCGAGCGCGAGATTCGCGATGCCGCCGAGGTGCTGCGCAAGGCCAACCTGCGCTTTACCGAAGTGCTGCCGCTGTATGCGCGGCTGACGCCTGCCGAGCAGCAGAAGATCTTCGCGCCCATGGCCGGGCGCAAGATCGTGCTGGCCACCAACGTCGCGGAAACCTCGCTGACGGTGCCGGGCATTCGTTACGTGATCGACAGCGGCACGGCGCGCATCAGCCGTTACAGCTACCGCGCCAAGGTGCAGCGCCTGCCCATCGAGGCGGTTTCCCAGGCCAGCGCCAACCAGCGCAAGGGCCGTTGCGGCCGGGTCGAACCGGGCATCTGCGTGCGCCTGTACAGCGAGGAGGATTTTCTCGGCCGGCCGGAATTCACCGACCCGGAAATTCTGCGTACCAACCTGGCGGCGGTGATCTTGCAGATGCTGCACCTGCGCCTGGGCAGTATCGAGGATTTCCCCTTCATCGAGCCGCCGGATGGCAAGGCCATCAGCGATGGTTTCAACCTGCTGCAGGAGTTGTCTGCGGTCAATCGCGAAGGGCAGCTGACCCCGCTGGGTCGCCAGCTGGCGCGCCTGCCCATCGACCCGCGCCTCGGCCGCATGGTGCTGGAGGCCGCCAAGCTCGGCAGCCTGCAGGAGCTGCTGATCGTCGCCAGCGCGCTGTCGGTGCAGGACCCGCGCGAGCGGCCGATGGATCGCCAGCAGGCGGCCGACCAGGCCCATGCGCAATGGAAGGATGTGGATTCCGACTTCGCCGCGCTGATCAACCTGTGGCGCGGCTTCGAGGAGAAACGCCAGGAGCTGGGTTCCAACCCGCTGCGCAGCTGGTGCAAGAAGAACTTCCTCAACTACATGCGCCTGCGCGAGTGGCGCGACTCCCATCGCCAGTTGGTGTTGCTGGCGAGGGACCTGCAACTGGGCGACAACGCTTCCCGTAGGAGCCCGCTTGCGGGCGATTCAGCGCCAGCAGGTTCAGCGGAAAAGGCCGTGCAGGCAGCGCCTACCACCGACACCAAGGTCAATGTGATCCTCCGTGAGCAGGCCGAGGCCAGTGAAGCGGCGCAGCGTGCCAAGGGCTATGCGGCCGTGCACAAGGCGATTCTCAGCGGCCTGCTCAGCCAGATCGGCCAGAAAGCCGAGGAGGGCGATTTCCTCGGCGCCCGCCAGCGTCGCTTCTGGGTGCATCCGTCGTCGGTGATCGGCCGCAAGAAACCCAACTGGATCATGGCCGCCGAGTTGGTAGAGACCACCAAGCTGTTCGCTCGCCAGGTGGCCAAGATCGAGCCGGACTGGATCGAGCCCCTGGCCGGTCACCTGATCAAGAAGAACCACTTCGAGCCGCACTGGGAGAAGAAGCGCGGCCAGGTGGTGGCGTACGAGCAGGTCACCCTGTACGGCCTGATCGTGGTCGGTCGCCGCCCCGTGCATTACGGGCCCATCGACCCGCAGGCGTCCCGCGAGCTGTTCATTCGTGAAGGCCTGGTGCGTGGCGAAATCAACAGCCGCGCCAAGTGCCTGAACGCCAACCGTGTGTTGCTGGAAAGGCTCGACGAGCTGGAGGCCAAGGCTCGCCGTCGCGACATTCTCGCCGACGAGGAAACCTTGTTCGCCTATTACGAGGCGCGCATTCCCCAGGACATCTACCAGGCGGCGACCTTCGAGAGCTGGTACAAGCGCGAGAGCGGCAAAGATCCGCAGTTGCTGATGATGCGCGAGGAAGACGTGCTGGCCCGCGAGGCGCTGGAGGTCACCGCCGCCCAGTATCCCGATACCCTGCATATCGGTGAGCTGCAGTTGCCGCTGACCTACCACTTCGAACCCAACCACCCGCGTGACGGCGTGACCCTGCGCGTGCCGGCGCCGCTGTTGCCGCAACTGCCGGGCGAGCGCCTGGAGTGGCTGGTGCCGGGGCTGATCGAGGCCAAGGCCATCGACCTGGTGCGCGGCCTGCCAAAGGCGCTGCGCAAGAACTTCGTACCGGTGCCGGATTTCGTCGGCGCAGCACTGAGCAAGCTCACCTTCGGCCAGGGCAGCCTGCCGGAAAGCCTGGCTCGCGAACTGCAACGCATGACCGGTGCGCGTATCGACGAGCAGGCCTGGGTCGAGGCAACCCGGCAACTCGAACATCACCTGAAGATGAACATCGAAGTGGTCGATACCCACGGCAAGCCGCTTGGCGAAGGCCGCGACCTGGCCGAGCTGACCGCACGCTTCGCCGAGGCCAGCCAGGCCGCGCTGGCCATCCCGCAAGCCGACAAGGTGCAGAAACCGGTGGAGGCCAAGGGCTTCGCCCAGGTCGCCGAGAAGACTCAACAGAAGGTCGCCGGGCTGTCCATGACCGTGTTCCCGGCGCTGGTGGAAGAGGGCGGTGTGGTCAAGGAAGGGCGCTTCCCGACCCAGGCCGAAGCCGAATTCCAGCATCGCCGTGCCCTGCAGCGTCTGTTGCTGCAACAGTTGGCCGAGCCGGCCAAGTTCCTGCGCGGCAAGTTGCCGGGGCTGACCGAGCTGGGTCTGCTGCACCGCGAGCTGGGCCGGGTCGATGGGCTGGTCGAAGACATTCTGCTGGCCAGCCTCGACAGCTGCATTCTCGAAGGCGAGCAGCCACTGCCCCGTGACGGCGCCGCGCTGGCCGCGCTGGCCGAGAAAAAACGCGGTGCCTGGGCCGACCACGCCGAGCGGCTGGCCCGCCTGACCCTGGACGTGCTCAAGCTGTGGCACGGCCTGCAGAAGCGCTTCAAGGGCAAGATCGACCTGGCCCAGGCGGTGGCGCTCAACGACATCAAGGCGCAGCTGGGCAATCTGGTCTATCCCGGTTTCGTCCGCGAAACCCCTAGCGAATGGCTCAAGGAGGTGCCGCGCTATCTCAAGGCCATCGAACAGCGCTTCGACAAGATCGCCGCGCAACTGCAACGTGACCGGGTGTGGAGTGGCGAGCTGGCCGGTTACTGGGAGCAGTACCAGGCGCGCCTCGGCAAGCACCTGCAAGAGGGCAAGCGTGACGCCAATCTGGTGCTGTACCGATGGATGCTCGAGGAATACCGAGTGTCGCTGTTCGCCCAGCAGTTGGGGACGAAGATGGCCGTGTCGGACAAGCGCCTGAGCAAGCAGTGGAGTCAGGTGGAAGGCTGATCTCCCTGGTAGCCTGGGCCGCTGTTGTGGGAGCGCGCCATGCGCGCCATGCGCGCGATTCTGCGTCTCTGCCCGCTCCACGCTAGCGGCTGAGCAGGGGAGCCATCGCCAGCTGCCGCCTGGACCGATGAGAGTTCTAACCGCAAGACAATCAAACGCCTTTCAGGCGGCGGAGCGCGATGTCTGGTTTTTCATGCGAGCGGGTCGTAAACGGTCAGCTCGCTACCTCGGGGTTGCCGGAGCCGTTGGTGCCCTGGTGGAGTTTCACCAAAACCGTGCTGGCGGCGACCGCCCTGACCCTGGTGCGTGATGGGTTGGTGTCGCTCGACGAGGTCGTGCTGGGCGGCCCCTTCACGTTGCGGCAACTGCTGAAACACGAAGCTGGCCTGGCCGATTACGGTGAGCTTGCCGACTACCACGCCGCCGTTGCCCGTGGCGACGAGCCCTGGCCCGCCAGCGAAATGCTCGAGCGCCTCGATGCAACGCGTCTGCGTTATCAGCCTGGGGTTGGCTGGGGGTATTCCAATGTCGGCTACCTGTACGTCACCCGGTTGATCGAGCAGCGCAGCGGCACCTCGCTCGGGAGCGCCATCGAGCAGCGGGTGTTGCAGCCACTTGGCGTGCCCGAGGTTCGCCTGGCGCGGACCCCGGCGGACTTGCGCGGCGTCGATATGGGCAGCTCTGCCGCTTACCATCCCGGCTGGGTTTATCACGGCTTGCTGGTGGGCAGCGTGTCCGCCGCCGCCTTGCTGCTGGACCGCTTGCTGGGTGGCAGCCTGCTGCCTGCCGAGCTGTTGGCGCAGATGCAGGAGCGGCGCGTGCTGGGTGGCCCGATTGCAGGGCGCCCCTGGACGGTCGCCGGCTATGCCCTGGGGTTGATGCGGGGCGATATCGAGGGCGGCATCCTGCTAACCGGCCACACCGGGGTAGGGCCGGGCAGCGTGATCGCGGTTTACCGCTGCACCACGGATGCCGGTACGGCGACCTGCGCGGTGTTTCAGAAAGACGCCCGCGAAGGCGATGTGGAAGCAGAACTGGTCGCCTCGCTTGGTGGCTGACGACTGACGCTTGACCCATCCGCCAGCGCGGTGCCGCAAAGGTGGACAATGAAAGCGTTGTCCACCCTACGGCTGGGCCATCGTCGATGACCAGCGATCGGCCGTCGTAGGGCGGATGTCGCTCTTTACATCCGCCGTGCTGGATCGATGAGGCACGATCCACCCTGGGGTTGCTCGGGCAAGGCGTTCTTCTGCAGGCGTTGGGGATTTATTTCTGTTGTGCGTGGTCATTCACGGTGGATTGCGTGTTGCTTCGTCATGCTTGTTCAGCGACATCGCCACCGACCTGTGTGCACATAAGGAGCATGTGATGGAAATGAAGATATTGGCCAGCGGTATTGGCGCAGCTCTGCCCAAGACCAGCATTGGTTTCAGCCTGTTCAGTGGTGTGTATATCCAGCTAAGACGTTCGAGCAGCGACCAGCCGCAGACGTTCGGTATCGCCTCCGGTCCCGAGATCGGTGGCAACAGCGGTACGCTGATCGCCGGGCATATCGAAACGGCGTGGATGAAGATCGACACGACCAAGCACGCCTGGCTGTGCAGTCGCTCTTCACTGGTCGGCAAGCTGGGTGAGGTGGAACTGAAGGGGACGCTGGCCTTCAGTGGCACCGTGGACGTGAATTTCACGATCTATGACGCGAACAACGAATCCACCTTCTCGCTCAGCCGGATCAAGGTCGAGTCCAAAGGCGGGCAGTTGGCGGACACCAAGATTCGTGGCGTGATCAAGGACATGATGGGCAAGACCCAGAACGGGAGCGCGCTCTGTGCACAGCCGTGACCCGGGTCGATTCCCTCGTCTGAAGACACTGTGCAACCTGATCCTGCTGGTGCTTCAGCTGATTACCGTGGCGGCGTACTGGGGCCTGGTGGATGCCAGAACCGATTACATGGCCATCAGTCAGGGGCTTTATCCCGACAGCGAACTGCTGATGAACAGCCGGCTCGCCGACTGGCTGGTTTCCATGCCAGCGATGGCGGTGGTGGCTGCCGTCTTCGTCGCGAGCGTTGCCAAGGAGTTTGCCGGTCTTTCCAGAGGGCGGCGGATCCTGCTCAACCTGGTGCTGCTGATCGGCCTGGCGGCGGTGTTCGGTCTCGCGGCCTCTCGGCTCCATCCCGTCGTTTAGCGGAGAGTCTGGTCTTTGGGCGCTTTGCCTGGGCGCCTGGGGCGCGGAGCGTCGTGCGGATCAGGCCATATCGCTTTCTCGGAACTCTTCGGCAAGGAAGTCGATCAGCGTGCGCACCGAGGGCAGTAGGCCGCGGCGCGAGGGGAAGATGGCGTGGACGATGCCGCACTTCGGTTCCCAGCCCGGCAGCATTTCCACCAGGGTGCCGGCATCCAGGTCCTCGCGCACCGCGACCCGCGGGACGTGGGCAATGCCGACGCCGGCCAGGGCACCGTGGCGCAGGGCGATCAGGTCGTCGGTGACCATGCGCGGGCGATGGGGGATCAGCAGCTTTCCCTCATCCGGGCCGAACAATTCCCACTGGTATTCACGCTGCGAGCCACCCCAGTGCAGGCTCGGGAGCTGGCCCAGATCGGCGGGCTGAAAGTTCTTCGGCAACTGCTTGAGGAAGTCCGGGCGGCCGACCAGGCATTGTCGGCTGTTGCCCAGTACCTTCATCACCATGTCGGTGTTTTCCAGCGGCGGGAAGCGCACCCGCAGGGCGATGTCGAAGCCTTCGTGGAGCAGGTCGACGCGCCGGTTGGTGCTCTCGATGAACAGCTCAACGGCCGGGTAGCGCTGCATGAAACGGGTCAGCATCGGCCCGACCCAGGAGTTGAGCAGGGTGGTCGGGCACGCCAGGCGCACCAGGCCGCGAGGCTCGCTGAGGTTGCGTTCGATCACTTCGGCGGCACCCTCGGCCTCCACCCGCATGGCCACGCAACGCTGGTAGTACTCCTGGCCGATTTCCGTGAGCGAACAATGGCGGCTGGTACGGTGCAGCAGGCGCACGCCGAGGCGCTCCTCGAGCAGGGCGATGCGTCGGCTGAGCTTGGACTTGGGTATGCCCAGAGCGCGGCCCGCGGGGGCGAAGCCGCCGTGCTCCACCACTTGGGTGAAGTAGTAGAGGGTGTTGAGATCTTCCATCAGTATACCGTTCTGAAAATGGAACGCTGTGGGCGAATTTTGCTGTCTGGTGCATCAAGGGTGTCGAATTTAATCTTTACCACATGCAGCGACAACTGCACGACACCAAACGAATCCAGCCGAACGACTCGGCAGCCCACTGAAAATAGAGGATCGCGCCATGACCACTTCCTTCACCTACAACCGCCTCGACAAAGACAACGCCGTCGTTCTGCTGGTCGATCACCAGGCTGGCCTGCTCTCGCTGGTGCGCGACATCGAGCCGGACAAGTTCAAGAACAACGTGCTCGCGCTGGCCGACCTGGCCAAGTTCTTCAACCTGCCGACCATCCTCACCACCAGCTTCGAAACCGGCCCCAACGGCCCGTTGGTACCCGAGCTGAAGGCGCTGTTCCCGGATGCGCCGTACATCGCTCGCCCTGGCCAGATCAACGCCTGGGACAACGAAGATTTCGTCAAGGCGATCAAGGCCACCGGCAAGAAGCAGCTGATCATCGCCGGTGTGGTGACCGAGGTGTGCGTGGCGTTCCCGGCGCTGTCGGCGCTGGAGGAGGGCTTCGATGTCTTCGTGGTGACGGACGCTTCCGGTACCTTCAACTCGATCACCCGTGACGCCGCCTGGAACCGCATGTCCAACGCCGGCGCTCAGCTGATGAACTGGTTCGGCGTGGCCTGCGAGCTGCACCGCGACTGGCGCAACGATGTGGAAGGGCTGGCGAAGATCTGCTCCGACCACATCCCGGACTACCGCAACCTGATGACCAGCTACGCGGCCCTGACCGGCAACAAGTAAAGGCCATTCGGCGAGCATGAAGGCACCTCCGCGCAGGTGCCTTTTTCTCATTGGCATGCAGCGCCCCGCCATCGGCAAAGCGCCGCTGCGCCTGATCGGCCGGGACACATGAGGTCATAAACGCCCCCTCTGACCGTAGGGCCATTAACCCGAACCTTTCAGCAGGTGCCTTCGTCGTACCAGTACCACCAACGTGCTGGAGAGGGTAATGCTGACTGATCCGAAGACCCGCTATCGACCCTATACCGACGCAGCCGGTGGCTGGGGGTCGGCCAAGTCCGTGGCGCGTATCGTGCTGCGTGAACAGGCGGTGGTGAAGATCGGCGCGGCGTTGCTCAAGCAGAACAAACCCTCGGGGTTCGCCTGTGTGAGTTGTGCCTGGGCCAAGCCCGGTGACACCCACCCCATGGAGTTCTGCGAGAACGGTGCCAAGGCCACGGCCTGGGAGCTGACCGCGAAACGCACCGGCCCGGAATTCTTCGCCCGGCACCGCGTGGCCGAACTGCGCAACTGGTCGGCCTACGCGCTCGAACAGCATGGCCGGCTGACCCATCCGATGCGCTACGACGCCAGTACCGACCGCTACGAGGAAACCAGCTGGGAAGCCGCCTACCAGGAAATCGGCGCCACCCTGCGAACGATGGAACCGGACGAGGTGGTGTTCTACGCCTCCGGGCGCGCCTCGCTGGAGGCCTCGTTCATGTATCAGCTGTTCGCCAGGGCTTATGGCACCAACAACCTGCCGGACAGTTCCAACATGTGCCACGAGAGCACGTCGGTGGGCCTGCAGGAAAGCATCGGCGTACCGGTCGGCACCGTGACCCTCAATGATTTCGAGCACACCGACTGCCTGCTGTTCTTTGGCCAGAACGTCGGCAGCAACAGCCCGCGCATGCTTCATCAGTTGCAGGAGGCGCGGCAGCGCGACGTGCCGATCATCACCTTCAATCCGCTCAAGGAGCGTGGCCTGCAGCGCTTCGTCAACCCTCAGTCACCAGGCGAGATGCTCGGGCCGAACTCGACGCAGATCAGCACCCAGTACCATCAGGTGGCGATCGGTGGCGACACCGCTGCGGTCACCGGCGTGGCCAAGGCGCTGCTGGATCTGCACGACGCGGCCCTGCAGCGCGGTGAGCCTGGCCTGCTGGACGACGCATTCATCGCTACCCACACCAGAGGCGTCGAGGACTTCATCGGTTATGTGCGCGAGCAGAATTGGGCCGAACTGGAGTCCATCACCGGGCTCAGCCGTGGCGCCATGGAAGCGACGGCGCTGACCTATGCCCAGGCGCAGCGGGTGATGATCGTGTATGGCATGGGCCTGACCCAGCATCGTCAGGGCGTGCAGAATGTGCAGATGCTGGTCAACCTGCTGTTGCTGCGCGGCAATATCGGCAAGCCTGGGGCGGGTATCTGCCCGGTGCGTGGGCACTCCAACGTGCAGGGCCAGCGCACCGTGGGTATCGCCGAAGACCCGGCCAAGGTGCCGGTCGACCTCATCGAGCAACACTTCAAATTCAGCGTGCCTGAGAAGGTCGGGCTGTGCACCGTCGACGCCTGCAGCGCCATGCTCGACGGGCGGGTGCGCGGCTTCGTCAGCCTGGGGGGCAACTTCATTCGGGCGGTGCCCGATACCGCTCGGATGGAGCCGGCCTGGCAGCGCCTCAAGCTCAACGTACAGGTGGCCACCAAACTCAACCATTCCCATCTGTTGCCGGGTGAGCAGGCCTGGCTGCTGCCGTGCCTGGGGCGCATCGAAGCCGATCGGCAGGACGGCGTCGAGCAGAGCCACAGCACCGAGGACAGCACCGGTTGCATCCATGGCTGGCACGGCAGCAGCGCGCCAGCCAGCGAGCACCTGCGCTCCGAGCCCGCGATCATCGCCGGCCTGGCGCTCAGTACCTTGTCACCGCAGGTCGCCATCGACTGGGACGGCTGGCGCCGGGACTACTCCCTGATCCGCCAGGCGATCGCCACGATCTACCCGGAGATCTTCCGCGACTTCAATCAGCGCATGTGGGAGCCGGGCGGTTTTCACCGGCCCTTGGGCGCGGCGCAGCGTGAGTGGGCCACCGCGAGCGGCAAGGCGCAATTCGTTACCCCGCGGCGGTTGAGCGTCGATGATGACGTGCAGGCACCCTATGTGCGGCGTGACGTGCTGCAATTGATGACGATCCGCAGCAACGACCAGTTCAATACCACCATCTACGGTTACGACGACCGCTTCCGCGGCGTGTATGGCACCCGCTCGGTGATCTTCATGAACACCGACGACATCGTCCGCCTTGGGCTGGCAGCCGGCGACTGGGTGGACGTGACCACCGCGGTACAGCCGGAAATCGAGCGGCGGGTCGGGCCGCTGCAGATACTCGCCTACGACATTCCCCAGGGTTGCTGCGCGGCCTACTACCCGGAGTGCAACCCGCTGTTGCCGCTCTGGCATCATGCCGAGCGCAGCAAGGTCCCGGCGGCCAAGTCGATACCGGTGACGCTGCGTCTCAGCGATGCGGTGGCGCCAGGTGACACCCTGCCACAGCATTCGGCAGTGATTGCCTCGCAGCGTTAGCCGCTGTTCGGGCACGGCGCCTAGCTGTGCCACGCCGCTGAGGTACTGCGCGACCGACCGCCAGAGCGATCGGCCCGCGCGGTGCGGCATCAGTCCTGCTGACGAATCTTGCGCTCGGCTTCCTGGGACTTCTCCCGGATCTTCTGCGCTTCCTGTTCCTTGGTCTTGATCGAGGTCGGGGTGATGACGCGGTCGATAGCTTCGGTTTTCTCTCCTGGCCTTTGAATCTCCTTCTTCACCACGTTGACGTCGTCGCCTTGCACATCCTTGGCCGGAGCGTTCGGTGGGGTCTGATCGATCGGTGTGTTGCTCATGTCGTTCTCCTCGTTGGCGAATGGGCTCTACAGTTAGGAGGCCGATCCGACGGGTGAGTTCGGACAATTCCCGTCTGTATCCGGATGCTTCCAAATGGCCGTTTCACGGCCTCCCGGGTGCAGAAACTCGGAATCTCTGGTGCTGACCCGGATCGAATGAAAGGACGTTCGACAACCACGATGCTGGAGAACAAACATGGGCGAATTCAGGATTTATCTCGACGACGAACTGCTGTGTGCAACCCGCTCACCGGTGCTCGCACAGGCTGCCTGGCACCGCGCGTCGCGTGATGCCAGGGTGGCCGAGGCGGGCGGTACGGTACGTGCTTACGAGGGCGAGGTGACCGTGGCGGAAATGCACCCGGAACCTCGGGTTGGTCATCCCTGGCCGGACGGCCGTGATCGGCAGGCGGATCTACGCGACGTATGGGACAGCCTGTTGCGGATGCTCGCGCAGCAAGGGCTCGATGACCAGGCGCTGACCGATGCCCTGAACCGCTTCGGCCTGAAGACCAGCAGTGTGCAGGCGACGGTGCATGATGACCTGGGAGGGCGGACGATTCCGTCGGCGGCGGAGCTGGTGGTATTGCTCGAGGCGATCCAGCAGGCGCAGCCAGATACGCGCTCGCGGACTGACGCTGGCGGTTACTGACGCAGGATAGTGTTCATGCGGTGGCGTTCGAAGATAGCCGGGGTTTCGGCGCGAACCCGGTCTTCGATCAGTTGAATGATCGCGAACACTTCCATGGGTGTCAGTGACGTTTTGCAGGGAATGTCACTGACATGAATGGCGGTGGATGAGTCGGGCTCTTCGAGAGTGACGCTCATGCGCGTGGGAGAGTCCAGGGACGCTTGTACAATAATTGGCGAGAAATAGTTGTACAACAGGGCCATCGCGTCCAGAAATCTCATTGTTGCCACAATAATCGCTCTCGACGTCAAGCCTGAAGGGTGGCGTTATAATGTCGGCTTAAAAGATAGTGTCAATTCCGTTCAAGTAACCGGCTATTTACTGTGTTCGGGTGAAGAGGGTGGTTTCGGCATGCCGCGTGGCCCGGCATATCCCCAGGCGATTATCCCGAATAATGGGAGCGCTATTATCGCCACGGCCCATATCAGCCGAGTGTTGAGGCTCTTATCGCTGCGCCACAAGTTCATGATCGCCACCAGATCGATGAAAGCGATCACGACAAATGCGCCCAGCCAGAAATACAGCGAGGGATCGTTCATGGTAGAGCTCCTGTTTGAGAGGGCGGAGGCCTTATGAGCAGGGCTCCTCGGGGCTGCGTAGCGGGTAGGCTGGCTTGCAGGCGGCTTGATGGCAGTCGTCCCCCAGCATGCGAGATCGCATTGCCATCTTTATGGATATAGCGCGATTCATTCACCGCTATATAAGGGTACGAAGTGCACCCGGATATTAAGTTCGTATGAAGGGATGGTCGGTGACAGGAATAGTGATTATATACAAGTATATAATCGCATCTTGATATCAATCGCCTTCGCCCATGCGTGCATGATGCCTGCCGATAAGTTTGCCGTTCATGCATTTTGCACTGGCCGATTAATCAGGGCTGAAGCGAAGTCCGCGGAAACCGGGGCATTGCAGCGTCGAGAAAGTTGGCACGGGTGATGCACTTATTCATTTGCAAAGAATTGATAAGTGCGCCACTTCTGCCAATAAGGAATTCTCGATGACCGTCTCTGCCATCAACCAGTTGATCACTGCCCTGCCTGACCATCAGGTCTCCATCAAACCGCGCCCGGATGGCATGTACCTGCTGACCATCAGCAAGGACGGCGAGAATGTCTTCGTCAAGGCGGTCGACAAGCAGTCGGTGATCAGCGAGGCGGGCGTGCATGCCCTGCAGCGCGAGATACTGCGCGATCGCAAGCTGGTCAGTGGCGAGGTCAACTGGAAGGGCACGGGGGCCCATTGGGTGTCGCGCAAGCTGCCGACCTTCACTGGCGCGCCAGTGAACCCGACCGCTGCGAAGATGATGTGGTCGCGCCGCAACCTCGATAGCCTGCGACCCACCGCCTGACAGCGCGCTGGAATGGCCCCGTTGATGCGGGGCTTTTTGCATCTGCTTGATGGCTGAAGGGAGGCTGCACGATGATGTCAGTACTCGAATTGCGGCGGATCATCGAAACGGCGTTTCTACCCAAGATCTGCCGCTGCAGCGTCAGTCACGATGATTCGCTGGTGGTGCAGATCAGCGAGCCGGCGAGCGGTGAGGTACTGGTGAGGATCATCGGCGTGCCGCGCAGCAGCCTGTCGACATCCCGTGATCTGTCCCGGTTCGTCATGCAACTGCGTAAGGAGCTGCACGAACGAGATGCTGAGCAACAGGCGCGCGACGCGCGCTCAGCCGGCCGCTAGCGGCTTCAGGATTTGCCCAGCAGCCGCGACGCATCGAAGCCCATGCGCATGTTGCCCCAATGGCGGCCGTCGAAGATGAACGGCACGTCGATCTCGGTCATGATCTCGCCGGTGTCGCGCAGGTAGGTCTGTAGCAGGAAGCGCTGGGTGTTGGTCGCGGCGCGCAGGCCCACCGGGTCGGAGAACATGCGCTTGTTGCGGCACACCGGCAGGTCGACGGCGCGATTGCCGGTCGGCGCTTTCGATACCCAGCTGTTGTTCACCGGGCAGTAGCCCTTGCTGTCGACGATGAAGGTGACGATGCCGCCGGCCGTACCCTTGGTCAGCTTGTCGATCTCTTCCTGGCAGATCTGCGCGAAGCGCTCGGTGTAGCCGGTCATGTACTGCTTGGGGTCGGTGTTGGCAATCAACCGGTAGTTCTGGTCGAACAGGTTGACGCCTTCGCGCTGCAGCGCGGCCAGGCGAACCTGCAGGATGTCGCGGCACTGGCTGGCGCGGGTGATGGCAGCATCCAGCTCACCCTGGCCCAGCACGAAACGACCCAGCAAGGTCTGCACCCGCTCGGCCACCCCGGACAGATCACGGGTGGCGGTGGCGGAGCGCTGCATGCGCTCGTCGATGGCCTGGCTGTCGGCATGGATCTGCGTGACCCGCTCGTTGATGCCGGTGTTGGCATCGGCCACCTGCTGGATGTGCTCGGCGATTTCCGCGAGCTTGCCGTTGGTGGATTCGAAGTCGACGATCATGCTTTCGAAATGGCCAGTGGCGCGTTCGACCACCACCTGGGTTTCCCGGGCACTGGTGCTGATCAGTGCGGTCTGCTCGTGGGTCGAACCCACTTCCTTGAGCATGGCGTCGATGTTCTGCGAGATGTCGCCAGTGGCGCGGCTGACGTTCTGCGCCAGGGTGCGTACCTCGTCGGCCACCACGGCGAAACCACGGCCGCTTTCTCCGGCGCGGGCGGCTTCGATGGCCGCGTTGAGGGCCAGCAGGTTGGTCTGCGAGGAGATCTGCTGGATCAGCCCGACGATGGACTTGATGTTCGACGAGCGCTCGTTGAGGGCGGAAACCAGGGTGCCGAATTCGTTGAGGCTATTGGAGATGGCGCCGATGTTGCCGGTCACCTCCAGCAGTTCGGCGTAGGAGTCGCGCGCCATGCTGAGGTTCTGTGCGGTGGTGCCGGAGATCGCCTGGGTCTGTTGCGACACTTCTTCGATGCGGCCGACGGCGCTGTTGCTCTCGCTCATCACTTCATTGGCGAAGCGCGCCTGGTGGGTGGCGCTCTCGCTGGAATCGCTGATGTTCTTCAACGAGCGGGCGGACTCCACGGCGATCTGCACGGTGAGTGCCTGCACGTTGCTGATGATCTCGCGTTGCTTGGCCAGAAAGCGGTTGCAGGTACTGGCCAGGGTGCGGATTTCATCGTGGGTCAGCAGGGGCAGATCGCGGGACAGGTCACCTTCGCCGTTGGCGATCTCTTCCAGGGCGCGGGTCATGTTGTCGACCGGGCGCACGATCAGGTGGCGGAAGTACCAGACCATGAAGCTGACCATGCCCAGGGTGAACAGCGCACTGAGCAACAGTGCGTTGCCCAGAGTGTCGAGCTTGGCTTCGACGCGGCTCAGCAAGGCGGCATCGATCTGCGCGGCATGCAGTTGCTGAAGGATGTCGGCACGCAGGCTGATGGCCACCCAGAACAGCAGGCCACTGACCACCACCAGCAGAAAAAGGCTGGACAGCTTCTTGGTCAAGGTATCGAAAAAGTGCATCTCGATCGAATCGTACAGCGACTTCAACGACTGCATGCCGCAGCTCCTGGCTAAGAAATATCCTTGGGTTTCCTTTTATTCGACCGGCAGCGCGGAAGCTTTAATGGCCAGCGCAGCTTTCGGCGACGTTACGCGCTTAATCCAAGGGAGTTGTCCGCGCGAAGGGCGCGCAGTTTAGTGCCCCGACTCAGGCAGTTAAAGTGCCACCATCGACGATTGTAGCTGCTGATTGGCGATTGCATTGCAAGGGTGGGCCGGGGCGCGTAGCCGACGCTTGCCTGCGCGGCCCGACCCATCCACCAATCGCCAAACGCAGTGGTGGATGAAAAGAGCGTCATCCACCCTACATACAGCTGACCGTAGCGGTGGATGAAGACAGCGTCAGCGACGTGCTCCGCTCCACCCTTCATGGCCGTGACGGCGTCGGGTGGGTTAGCGGCGCTGGCCGATCTCCACTTCCTGGGCGGTCCAGCCGGCGACCCGGTCGCTGAGCGACAGGCCGAGACCCGGGCGGGTCGGGACCAGCATGCGTCCGTCGCGGGTTTCCAGGCGCTCGTTGAACAGCGGCTCCAGCCATTCGAAGTGCTCGACCCAGGGCTCGGTGGGGTAGGTCGCGGCAAGGTGCACGTGCAGCTCCATGGCGAAATGCGGGGCCAGCATCAAGCCCGCCTGTTCGGCCATCGAGGCGATTTTCAGGAATGGGCTGATACCGCCAACTCGAGGCGCGTCCGGCATCAGGTAGTCGGCGCCACGGGTCTTGATGAACTCGGCGTGCTCGGCGACGCTGGTGAGCATCTCTCCGGTGGCGATCGGCGTATCGAAAGCCGCCGCCAGGGCCGCGTGGCCTTCGGCGTCATAGCAGTCCAGCGGCTCTTCGATCCACACCAGGTTGTAGGCTTCGAACTGGCGACACATGCGTTGGGCGGTCGGGCGATCCCATTGCTGGTTGGCGTCGACCATCAGCGGGAAGTCGTCGCCCAGGTGGCGGCGTACGGTGCTGACGCGCTCGATATCGATGGCCGAGTTGGGTTGGCCGACCTTGAGCTTGATGCCACCGATGCCTTTTTCACGGCTCAGGTCGGTGTTCTTCATCAACTGGTCGAGGGGCGTGTGCAGGAAGCCGCCGGAGGTGTTGTAGCAGCGCACCGAGTCGCGCTGAGCGCCCAGCAGGCGTGCCAGAGACAGACCGGCACGCTTGGCCTTCATGTCCCACAGGGCGACGTCGAAGGCCCCGATGGCCTGGGTCGACAGACCGCTGCGGCCGACCGAAGCGCCGGCCCAGCACAGCTTGGTCCAGAGCTTCTGGATATCGCTGGGGTTTTCGCCGATCAGTGCCGGGGCGATTTCTTGGGCATGGGCGAACTGGCCGGGGCCGCCCGCGCGTTTCGAATAACTGAAGCCAAGGCCGCGATGGCCATCCTTGCTTTCGATCTCCACGAACAGCATGGCGATCTCGGTCATCGGCTTTTGCCGTCCGGTCAGCACCTTGGCGTCGCTGATCGGGTTGGCCAGGGGCAGGAAAACTGAAGCGATACGAATCCAGGCGATCTGATCCTGGTCTGCACAGCCTTGGGAAAGGGGTTGTTCGCTCACATTGATTACCTCGCTTGACGTTTTTGTTGGTGCCGCCAGGTGGTTCAAATCACTGACGTGAATCCGGACGTTAAGCTGATTAGGTAATCATTCAAGGGAATGGGCAGAGCTTCAGGGCTGCTTCAAGGCGATAGCGGCCGTTCGTAGTCGGGCGCCAATTGGTGGGCTGAAGCCCACCCTACGGTTAGATGCGCGGCTGTAGGGTGGGCTTTAGCCCACCAAATCGAAGGTCCGCTTTCGCCACTAAACAGCCAAAGCCGAGTGAATTAGGTGCTGGATATGTGAGTCGACTCTCACGCACTTTGCCGTTCAACAATGCTAAAGCCGGTATCGATGCGTACTTTCACCGGCTCTTCATGGGGGTGATCGAGGCGTTGCACCAGCGCGCGGGCGGCCTGCACGCCGATGTCCGCGCCGTTGATGCACACGGTGGAGAGGGCGGGGTGCAGGTGCGCGGCGCTGCTCAGATCACCAAAGCCCATCACGGCCAGATCCTGCGGCACGCGAATGCCCAGCTCGGTGGCTTCCTCGAGTATGCCGTGGGCCAGGGTATCGGAACTGCACACCACCACATCGGGGCGCTCGCCACCGGCCAGCAGGCGCTGCAGGCCTTCGCGCCCGAGGTTCACCGTGGCCGGTGGCGGCAACACCACGCGAGGCACCTCGGCAATGCCCTGGCTCGCCAGTTCGCCGATCAGGCTTTCGCAGCGGCGGTGGCCGCGGGGGTCATCCAGGGTCACCACGGCGAAACGTCGATAGCCCTTGCCCGTCAGGTAGCGCGCGGTGGCCACTCCGACCGCCTCGTGGGAGAAACCCACCAGCATGTCCAGCGGCCGCGGCGCGAGATCCCAGGACTCGACGATGGGAATGCCCGAACGCGACAGGCGTGTGCGGCTGGCCTTGGTGTGCAGGGTGCCGGTCAGCACGATGCCATCGGGACGGCGCCGCAGGATGGCGTCGAGCAACTGCTCTTCGCGTTCGGCGCTGTAGTTGGTCAGGCCGATCAGCGTCTCGTGGCCGGCTTCGGTGAGGGTGTCGATCAGTGCCTGCACCGTGTCCGAGAAGATCGAGTTGGCAACCGTGGGCACCAGCAGGGAAATCAGCCGGCTGCGCTGTTCGGCCACGCCAGTGAGCATGGCCGGCACGTAGCCGGTCTTGTGCACGGCTCGAAAGACCTTTTCGCGCAGTTCGGGGCGGACGATCTCCGGCTGGTTGAGCGTACGCGACACGGTGATCGGCGAAACCCCGGCGACCTTGGCCACGTCCGCCAGCGTCGGCGGCTTGCTTGGGGCACTAGAGGAGCGCCTGCCGGTCGCTCGATCATCGTCTCGCTGCATCCTGTGTTTCCTGGCCAACCCGAGTCGGGCGATGTTATCCCAGCAGGCGATGCCTTGGTGCACGGATCGCGGCAACTGCATGGCGATGATTGACGGCTCGACGCTTGGATGGTCAGATGCGCGCCAGTTTCAGGTGTCCCATGCCGCCGTGCATGGGGTGAAACGGGAAGCCGGTTCGTCATGAACATGATCAGTCCGGCGCTGCCCCCGCAACGGTATGCGAGCGAAGCATTCGAATGACCACTGTGCCACGGCATGGGAAGGTGAATGCTTCATGACCCTCGCGAGCCCGGAGACCGGCCCGAAACTTCAGTTTGGCAAACCCGCGGTGGGCGGGCGCAGGCCGGTTTCCGTGGGCTTCGTACGCCTGCGATTCCCTATGCGTTGTTCCCTCCGGGATTCATTCATTCCTGTTTCGAGTGGAACGACATGTCCCGATCTTCTCTGTTCTATGCCCTGTCGGGCAAATCCCTGCGCGTGGGCCTGGTGCCCTGCGTGCTGTTCGCCATGCCCGTGCAGGCCGCCGAGTCGGACGAGCCCTTGGCCTTGCCGTCGACGGCGATCACCGGCACAGCCGACGAGTCGTCGCAGCCGCCTGATCTGCACACGCCAACCACCTCCGGTTCGCGCCTGGGGCTCACCCCACTGAAAACGCCGGCAAGCACCAGCAGCCTCAGCGGTGCGCAAGTGCGTGGCCGCAATAACCTCACCGTACAGGACGCCGTGACCCGCACACCGGGCATCACCACGATCGGTACGCCCGGCAACGGTGGCACCGCGCTGTCGGCTCGCGGTTTTTCCGGGCATGCCTCGACCATGCAGCTGTACGACGGTACCCGCCAGTACATCGGCGCTGGCACCGTGACTTTTCCGGTCGATACCTGGTCGGTGGAGCGTCTCGACGTGCTGCGTGGCCCGGCTTCGGTGCTCTATGGCGAGGGCGCGACCGGTGCGGTGATCAACGTCATCCCGAAGAAGCCCTTCACGGGTGAGGTCCGCAATCAACTGCGCTTGGGGTATGGCAGCGATGATCGTCGCCAGGCTGCGCTGGACAGCGGTGGCTCGCTGAACGACGCCTTGAGTTACCGCTTCACCCTCAACCAGCAGGCCAGCAACGGCTGGGTCGACCGTGGCGATTCCGAGAGCCTGGCACTCAGCGCGGCGTTGCGCTGGGACGCCAGTGACGACCTGAGCTTCACCCTGTCCCACGATCATGCCGATCAGCAGCCGATGCGCTACCTGGGCACGCCGCTGGTCGATGGCCGTTTTCGCGAGAGCCTGCGTGAGCGCAACTACAACGTCGCTGACGCCGATATTCAGTACCACGACCAGATCACCCGTCTGGTCACCGACTGGCAGATCAGCGACACCCTCAGTGCCAGCAACCAGCTCTACTACATCAAGACCCAGCGCTACTGGCGCAATGCCGAGGCCTATCGCTGGCAGCCGGGTGATCTGGTCGAGCGTGGCGATTTCTGGCGCATCAAGCACACTCAGGAACAGGTGGGTGATCGCCAGAGCTTCACCCTCGACCATCCGCTGTTCGGGCTCGACAGCCGCAGCGTCGTGGGTGTCGATTACAACCGCATCCGTTTCGCCCGCCATCACGATTTCGACAACAGCCTTGGCGATGTCGTAACGCTGGCACAGTCCGGCGGCGGCTCGTATCTGAGCAATGATCGCTACCGGCCGCGGGAGCTCAACCAGGCCAGGCAGTTCTCGTTGTTCGCCGAGAACCGTACCCAGCTCACCGAGCGCCTGTCTCTGGTCACCGGCGTGCGCCGTGATCAGGTGCATATCGATCGCACCGCGTTAGACGATGACTCGCGTGTCGATCGCAGCTTGAGCGGCGATAACTGGCGCGCCGGGCTGGTCTTCGAACTGACCCCGGAACTGTCGCTCTATGGGCAGTACGCCACCAGCACCGAGGGCGTGAGCAACCTGCTCACGCTGAGCCCGACCCAGCAGCAGTTCGACCTGAGCGAGGCGCGCCAGACCGAGTTCGGCCTCAAGCACGCATTCTGGGAGGGACGTGGCGAGTGGACACTGGCCGCCTATCACATCGTCAAGGAGAAGCTGCTCAGCCGTGCCACGCCAGCGGCACCGACCGAGCAGATCGGCCAGCAATCTTCCGATGGTCTGGAAGCCACGCTGGAGCTGGCGCTGGGGCAGGGCTGGCAGGTCTCTGCCAACGCCGCACTGGTGCGTGCCGAGTACGACGACCTCACCGAAGCCGGTGGTGACCGCAGTGGCAATCGCCCGACCGATGTGCCGCGCCGTACCGCCAACCTCTGGTTGAGCAAGGCGTTGAACGAACAGGTGGAGGCCGGTATCGGCGCCCGCTATGTCGATACGCGCTATGCCGATACGGCCAATACCGTGGAGATTCCTGGGTATACCGTGGTAGATGCCAACGTCGCCTGGCAGGTATTGCCGGAGGTACGCCTGGGGCTGGAGTTGAACAACCTGTTCGACCGCCAGTACGCCACCACCAGCAGCAGTGATGGCGAACAATGGTACCTGGGCCAACCGCGTTCGTTCTTCGTTACCGCTGACTACAGCTTCTAAACGCTGGCGCACCGGGCCATCCCGGTGCGCCCACAAGAAGGAGTCTGGCATGTCGACGCTACGTATCGAAAAGCTGTCATGGGCCGTCGAGAGTCGGCGCGCTGCGCCACGCTGGCTGTTGCAGGACATCGATCTGCATATCGGCGAGGGCGA
Organism: Pseudomonas flavescens; assembly: GCF_013408425.1. NCBI lineage: Bacteria > Pseudomonadati > Pseudomonadota > Gammaproteobacteria > Pseudomonadales > Pseudomonadaceae > Phytopseudomonas > Phytopseudomonas flavescens. The sequence goes on from NZ_JACBYV010000001.1 coordinate 571,973, forward strand.
GTTCGTCGGCCTCATCGGCCCCAATGGCAGTGGCAAGACCAGCCTGTTGCGCTGCGCCTACCGCTCCAGCGAGCCGGCGAGCGGCAGCCTGCATCTCGACGGTGAGAACCTCTGGCGGCAGAGCCCGCGCTGGAGTGCGCAACGCATTGCCGTGGTGCTGCAGGAGTTTCCCCAGGAGTTCGGCCTCAGCGTCACCGATGTGGTCGCCATGGGGCGCACGCCGCACCAGGGGCTGTTCGCCGGCGACAGCGCCGAGGACACCGCACTGGTAGCCCAGGCACTGCAGCAGGTCGGCCTGAGTGCGCAGGCGAGTGAAGCATTCGCCACCCTCTCCGGCGGCGAGAAGCAACGGGTGCTGCTGGCCCGGGCGCTGGTCCAGCAGCCCGGCCTGCTGATTCTCGACGAGCCCACCAACCACCTCGACCCGCGTTATCAGCTGGAGCTGCTGCAGCACCTGCGCAGCCTTGGCCTGAGCACCCTGGCCAGCTTTCATGACCTGAACCTGGCGGCGGCTTTCTGCGACCGCCTCTATGTCGTGGCCGCTGGCCGCCTGGTCGCCAGTGGCACACCCAGCGAGGTGCTGAGCGCCGAGCTGTTGCAGCGCGTATTCGCCGTGCAGGCGCTGGTCGACAGCCATCCGCTGCATGCCTACCCACGGATCACCTGGATTACCCAATGAACATCTTCAGACACCTTTGCGGCCTGTCGCTGGCGCTGCTCGCACTGCCGGCTGTAGCCAGCGACTATCCACTCACGGTACGCAGCTGTGACCGTGACGTGACCTTCGAGCAGGCGCCGCAGCGCGTGGTCAGCCACGACATCAACATGACCAGCATGCTGATCACCCTCGGCCTGCGCGAACGGATGGTCGGCTACACGGGCATCAGCGGCTGGAAAACCCTCGACCCGGCCTTCAGGGATTCGCTTGGCGATGTGCCCGAACTGGCCAGCCGCTATCCCTCCGTGGAAACCTTGCTGGAGGCCGACGCGGATCTGTTCTTCGCCGGCTGGAACTACGGCATGCGAGTCGGTGGTGCGGTCACCCCAACGACCCTGCAGCCATTCGGCATCGCGGTCTATGAACTCAGCGAATCCTGTTCCTGGGTGATGAAACAGCAGGGCGCCAGCCTCGATGACCTGTACCGCGACCTGCTCAACCTTGGGCGGATCTTTTCGGTGCAGCCACGGGCCGAGGCACTGGTCGGGCAACTGCGCGAGCGCATCGAAGCGGTACGCTCCAGCATCAGGCAGGACGGCACGGCTCCACGAGTGTTTCTCTACGACAGCGGCGAAGACCGTCCGACCACGTCCGGGCGCATGGGCATGCCCCAGGCACTGATCGAAACGGCAGGCGGGCACAACGTAATGGACGATGTCACGGCCAGCTGGACCCAGGTGAACTGGGAGAGCGTGGTGGAGCGCGACCCCGAAGTGATCGTGATCGTCGACTACGGCCCGCGTTCCTGGCAGCAGAAGCGTGACTTCCTGCTCGGCAACCCGGCATTGCAGGCGGTGACGGCGATCCGCGAGCGGCGTTTCGTGGTGCTCTCCTACCTGGAGGTCACGCCATCGGTGGAGAATGCCACGGCCATCGAGAAACTCGCCGCCGCTCTGCATCCGCAGTCGGAGAGCCGCTGATGCCGATCCGCAGTGCAGCGGCCTATCGAACGCTGGTCATCGGCCTGTGCGTTGCCCTGGCGTTTTCCTGTGTGATGGCATTGGGCTTCGGCCCGGCAGCGGTGCCGCTGGCCACCGTCTGGGGGATCCTCGGCAAGCAGCTGGGCCTGGAGCTGGGCGCCGAATGGAGCCGTAGCCAGGAGCCCATCGTCTGGCTGATCCGTGCGCCGCGGGTATTGCTCGGCGCGCTGGTCGGCGCCGGGCTGGCGCTGGTCGGCACTGCGCTGCAGGCGGTGACCCGCAACCCGCTGGCCGACCCGCATCTGCTCGGTGTCAGTTCCGGCGCAGCGCTTGGCGCGGTGCTGGTGGTGCTTTACCTGGGGGAGTTCCTCGGTGTGTTCAGCCTGCCGCTGGCCGCGTTCATCGGTGCGGCGGGCAGCATGTTGCTGGTCTTGGCGGTGGCGAGGCGCAGCGGTCGCCTGGAAAGCGATCGGCTGCTGCTGGCCGGCGTGGCGGTGTCCTTCGTGCTGATGGCGCTGGTCAATCTGTTGCTGTACACCGGCGACCACCATGCGGCGGCGTCGGTGGTGTTCTGGATGCTCGGCGGTCTGGGCGCCGCGCGCTGGGAGGTGATCTGGCTACCGGCGATCTGCGTGGCCCTCGGTTGCGCGGCGTTGCTGGTGCTGTCGCGCGGGTTGAATGCATTGATGAGCGGCGAGCAGACCGCCGTGAGCCTGGGCTTCAGCGGCAAGCGGCTGCGCCTGCAGGTGTTCGTCTGCACCTCGCTGCTGACCGGCGTGCTGGTGTCGCTGTCCGGTGCCATCGGTTTCGTCGGCCTCATGGTGCCGCACATGGCCCGTGCGCTGGTCGGCGCCGAGCATCGCCGGCTGATCCCGGTCAGTGGCTTGCTTGGGGCGTTGTTCCTGGTCTGGGTGGACGTTGCCGCGCGCACGCTGATCGCCCCGGAAGACCTGCCCATCGGTATCGCCACCGCCGCACTGGGCGGGTTGTTCTTCATCGTGCTGCTCAAGCGCCGGCATTGAGCGCGCTAAGTGGGCCAGCCAACCCCGCTTATCCTCATGCATGAACTTAAGGGCGAGGGGGCTTCTCGGTATCTATCTGGATACTTACCTCACGCCCCGGAGTTCACCATGCGCGCATTGACCTATCACGGCAGCAACGACGTCCGCGTCGACAACGTGGCGGACCCCGTCATTCAAGAGCCGGATGACATCATCCTGCGTGTCACCGCCACGGCCATCTGCGGATCGGATCTGCACCTGTATCGCGGCAAGATTCCTCAGGTGAAGCATGGCGACGTATTCGGCCACGAGTTCATGGGCATCGTCGAGGAGGTCGGCAGTGCGGTGACGGCGGTGAGCAAGGGCGACCGGGTGGTGGTGCCCTTCGTAATCGCCTGCGGCAGTTGCTTCTTCTGCGACATGAACCTGCAGGCCGCCTGCGAAACCACCAATACCGGGCGTGGCGCGATCATCAACAAGAAGCAGATTCCCTCGGGTGCTGCGCTGTTCGGTTTCAGCCACCTGTATGGCGGCATCCCCGGAGGGCAGGCCGAGCTGGTGCGGGTGCCGAAAGCCAATGCCGGGCCGTTCAAGATCCCCGACGAGCTCGATGACGAGCGCGTGCTGTTCCTCTCCGACATCCTGCCCACTGGCTACCAGGCGGTGATCAATGCCGGTATCGGCGAAGGCAGCAGCGTGGCCATCTATGGGGCCGGGCCGGTTGGTCTGATGGCTGCTGCGTGTGCGCGGATGCTCGGCGCCAAGCAGATCTTCATGGTCGATCATCACGCTTATCGTCTGGCCTACGCGCAGTCGACCTATGGGGTGATCCCGATCAATTTCGACAAGATCGACGATCCGGCCGAGGCCATCATCGAGCAGACCGAGGGGTACCGCGGTGTCGACGCGGCGATCGATGCGGTCGGTTTCGAAGCCAAGGGCAGCACCACCGAAACCCTGCTGACCCAGCTCAAGCTGGAAGGCAGCAGCGGCAAGGCGTTGCGCCAATGCATCGCCGCCGTACGGCGCGGCGGCACGGTTAGCGTGCCGGGCGTATATGCCGGCTTCATCCATGGCTTCCTGTTCGGCGACGCGTTCGACAAGGGGCTGACCTTCAAGATGGGCCAGACCCATGTTCACAGCCTGCTGCCGGATCTGCTGGAGCGTATTCAGAGTGGCGCGCTGAACCCGGAGATCATCATCAGCCATCGCCTGAACCTGTCCGACGCGGCCGAGGGCTATCGGCTGTTCGACAAGAAGGACGAGGACTGCCGCAAGGTCATTCTTCGCCCGTAGGCGGGTATCGAGGGGAGGGTGCAAGGCGCGTCGCCTTCGACGCGATACACGGGTGACCATCGCATGTGCCGTGTGATGGTCACCCGTCGCCGCGGGGCTCCTATCAGGAGTGGCGAAATAGCCACTGCCAGGTCAGATGTCCAGCGACACCGACAGATTCAAGCCATGTTGCAGCTCGTCATCGGCGTGGCGGTAGCTGTAACTGCCGCGCAGTGACAGACCGTCGCCGAGGCGCTGGCTGACACCGAAGTGGCCGCGCAGGCTGCGGTCATCCGGGCGATGGCCGGGCAGTTCGAAGCCGATCCCCGGCAGGCTGTTCAGCGACATGCGCAGCTCGGCGGGGTCATCCTCGTATTCGCGCTCCACTGCCAGCTCGCCGAACACCCGGGTCTGCGGGCTCAGGTCGTAAAGCCCTTGCAGACCAGCACCCAGGCGCCTGGACTTGCGCGTCTGGTCGTCGAAGCTCAGCGCAGTGGAGCCCTGGCTTTTCTCGCTGTACCCGTCCACATCGATATGCACGTAGTCGGCGCTGATGAAGGGGCTCAGGTGCCACTGGCTGCCCGGCTGGGCGATGTCGTAACCGAAGCGGCCGCTGACGGCCCAGAGCGTACCATCGGTGTCGCCCTTCTCCGAGTTGGTGGCCGGGCCGGCAGCGAACTTGCGTTTCAGGTCGTCGTATTCCAGGCGTCCGGCGCTGGCCGAGATGTCGCCCCACCAGCGATCGTGCTGGTATTGAGCGAACGCCGTGCCGATGTAGCTGCGCAGGTTGTAATCGGAATCCGCTGCGCCAGCCTCGAGATTCTGTTCATGCAGCCCGGCCGCCAGGCCGACGCGCCAGGCGTCATCGAGGCGATAGCTGCCGCCGAAGTTGAGGCTGTAGCCATTGCCATCGGCATTGCCACCCTCGCGGTCATATTCCAGCCGTTGGCCACCGCCATTGACGAAAGCGCGCCACTGACCGACCGCCTGCCAGGCGTCCCAATCCGCCAGCCATTGGGCGCGTAGCTGATCCTGATGGCCACGCAGGGTACCCAGGGCCATTTCCGGCAACAGGGTGACTTCCCAGGGGGCGGCCAGCAACGAGTAGGCGTAGTCGGCGATCAGGCGCTGGCCGGCAATCGTCGGGTGAACCCCGTCGTTGAACAGCAGTTTCGTCGGGTCCGGTGTGCTGCCATTGAGCCCGAAGATCGGGTTGGGGTTGCTGCAACCCGCGAAGCAGGTGCCAATTACCGTGGCGCGATCGGCGACCAGGCCGTAGCGGCCAGGGTCATTGACCACTTCGGAGAGGTAGAGCGGCATGTTCAACGGAATCACATTGGCGTCCAGCGTCGCCAATTGACTGACCAGCTCGGTGTTGAAGGCTGCGCCCAATGCGCTGACCTGCCCCTGCAGCGGGCTGCCGAAAAAGTTCGGCGTCAAGCCGAGGTCCGGCAGCACCCACACCATGATGTAGCGCGCACCCGCCTGTTGCAGCGCCTCGGCGCTATCCACCAGACGCCCCGCTGCGGCCTGGGCGCTGGGCCCACTGACGACCTGGCCCTGCAGGAAGTCGTTGCCGCCGCCCGTCAGGTAGTACAAGGCGTTGGGGTCGGCTCGGCCGCCGGTGGACTGCAGATAGCCGCCGGGCCCGGTGATGGCATTGAGGATCTGATCGGTTCGAAAACCGCCGACCGCCCAGTTGTTGCCGCCGTCCACGGTGTTCGCCGAGCCCAGACCGGGGCCCGACAACCCGAGTGCATTGCCCAGCAGCATGGGCGATACCTCTCCGAATGCTTCGCCGCTGCCATTCTGGTAAGTCGGGCCGGTGCGATTGGTGAAGCGAGTGGTGGCACCGGCGGGACCATTGGCATCGGCAAACCACCCGGCATCGCTGAGGCTGTCACCAAAGACATAGAGGGCGCTATACGGCGCGGCGGAGAGGGAAGATGCGCTGGCCAGCAGGCAGGCCGCCGCCAGTGGCGTGAGTAAGCGTTTCATGGCAAGTCCTTTTATTATTGGAGTGAACCGCTCGACAAATGTAGCCAGTGTTCGATGGAAAGCACAGCCTGATCGAGAGGCCGCACTTTAGGTGCCGTCGACCGCCTTACGGACCCGTTGGTCGTGCCATCGACGCCATGCGCCATAGCGACAGCTTCCTGACGACGGTAGGCGTGTGAGTCTGCCAGCTGACCACTCGTCCTCATTCTCGAACCGATACCCGAGGGCCCGGCTCCCACCTCTGATGAGCCACGGTCGATCCGAGCAGGATCAGCCGCTTTTTCAATGCGCAATGATGTAGTGGTAACCGCTGTGTCCAGAATCATCTCCTCCGTAGGTCCCACTCCTGAAGCCGAAGCCACCGACGTATCCGATTCCCTGATGTTCGGCACGCCCAAGGAGCGTCTGGACTTCTACCGTCGGGAAATTCAATACGAAACCAACCTGCTGGCCGATCGAACCAACGCCTACCTGGCTGCCCAGTCGTTTCTGGTCATCGCCTATGCCTCGTCCATGGCCAATGCGAATCCGTCCTGGGGCGACCTGTTCACTCTGGTGGTGCCGGCCCTGCTGGCACTCCTCGGGATCATCAGCTCGCTGAACGCCTGGCCTGGCATCAAGGCGTCATCGGCGATCATCGGCCACTGGCACTTCAAGCAGGAACAACTCCTGCGCAGCGAGCCGAAGTTCGGTCATGCCTACGACGAGTCGCCGTTGTTCAGCGAGCACGAGTCCAGTGACGAGCGTTACTACAAATCCCTGAGGTTCTCGCTGCGTTCACCCTGGCTGTTCACCATCTTCTGGATGGTCCTGGGGCTGTTCTCGCTGTGGCTGCAACTGTCGTCCACCGCCAAGCTCTAGAGGTTCGCAGCTCCCGGTAACATTCATTTGCCTGCACGCCCTGGCTGGCTTGCGGTCATTAGCTCGAGGAACGCGTTCGGGCTCGCCGTACGTGGATACTGGAGGAGGGCAGCGCAGCGTGAATCGTACCTGGGTCGCCAGTGCCGTCGCCATCGGGCTGCTGCTCGCCGCGTTGCCGCTGTCCTATCAGCTGTGGCCAGCCCGTACCCCGGTAGCGGCGGCGGTCGGCGAGGGCGCTCGGGTTGGCGGGCCTTTCCAGTTGCAGGATCAGCATGGCCAGGCAGTCAGTGAACGGACGTTCAGTGGCCAGTGGCTGCTGGTGTTCTTTGGTTTCACCCGCTGTGCCGATATCTGCCCGACCACCCTGGTACACATGGCCAGGGTGCTCGATGGTCTGGGCGAGCAGGCCAGCCAGGTTCAGCCGCTGTTCATCAGCCTGGATCCCGAGCGCGACACGCCGGAGGTGCTGGCGGCCTATACCGCGTTCTTCGATGAACGCATCCTCGGCCTGACCGGCAGTGCCGAACAGATCCGCCGGGTCGCCGATGCCTACAGTGTGTACGTCGAGAAGGTACCGATGGGCGATACCTACATGCTCGATCACACCGGCTCGATTTACCTGATGGCGCCGGATGGAGCGTTAGCCGAGCTGTTCTCCCCGCGAATGACAGCCGAGGCGATGGTGCAGGAAATCTCCAGCGCCATCGGCCAGCGTTAAATGACCGCCACCCTGCGTGAGCAAGAGAACAGGCGGGCGCGCAACTGGCCGCTGTTGCTCGGTTTCGTGGTGCTCGCCGCCTGCTGGCTAGGGCCGCTGCCCGCCATGAGCCGCACGGCCTTCTCCGCCCATATGCTGCTGCACCTCGGGGTGGTGGCGCTCGCCGCACCGCTGCTGGCCATTGGCCTGGCGCGCTCGGGGCTGCGTGTGGACAGCCTTCGCCCTGTCGGCGTCTGGACCTTTCTGGTGTTCTTCGCCGAGATGCTGGTGGTGTGGGGCTGGCATGCGCCGTTGCTGCATGAAGCGGCGGCCATCAATGTCTGGGCGTTCGTCGCCCAGCAGGCGAGCTTCCTGGCCGTGGGGGTGGGGGTGTGGTCGATGGGGTTCGCCAGCCAGTCGCGGCGCGGGGTGGCCGCGGCGATGTTCGGCTTCTTTCTGACCTTCGCGCACATGACCATGCTCGGCGTGATGCTGATCATGGCGCCCAAGCTGATCTATCCCGCCGAGCTCTGCCTGGGCGCGTTCGGCTTCGCGCAACTGGACGATCAGCGCTTCGGCGGCATCCTGATGGCTGCCTGGAGTGGTGTGGTGTATCTGGGCGGCGCCGTGGCGTTGGGGGCACGCCTGCTGAGCACTGCGGGCGGGGAGAATGACGCGCGCCCCTCGGGTTGAACGCAGAGCACCGCCAGGCATGCACTGGCGGTGCTGCGTAGCGGCGTGATTACAGCTTGAAGTTGCCCACCAGATCATCCAGTTGCCGGGACAGGCTCTGCAGGTTGCCGCTGGCAGTGTTGAGCTGGTCGGCGATCACCGTGGTTTCCTGAGTGAACTGGTTGATCTGCTCGACGTTGCGATTGATCTCTTCGACCACGCAGGACTGCTCCTCGGTGGCGGTGGCGACCTGAATGTTCTGATCGCTGATCTGGCTGATGTGGCCGTTGATCTGCGCCAGCGCTTCAGATGCCTTGGCGGCGTATTCGACCACCCGCTCGCTCTGCTGACGCCCCTTGGCCATGGCCTCTACAGCCGAGCGGGATTCGCTCTGCAGGCGGTCGATGACCTTCTGGATCTCTTCGGTCGAGGCGCCCGAGCGGCTGGCCAGGGTACGCACCTCATCGGCCACCACCGCGAAGCCGCGGCCCTGCTCACCAGCGCGGGCAGCCTCGATGGCGGCATTGAGGGCCAGCAGGTTGGTCTGCTCGGAGATGCTGCGAATGGTGCCCAGGGTAGAGCTGATCGCGTCGATCTGCCCGGCCAGCGCGCCAATGACCTTGGATGCCTGCTCCAGTTCGCCGCTGAGCGCATCGATCTGTCGGTTGGCCTGGTCCACCACTTCACGACCGCCATTGGCATGCTCGGTCGCCTCGCGGGCCACCTTGGCGGCATTCTCGGCGTTACCGGCGATTTCGTTGACCGTCGAGCCCAGTTCGTGGATGGCGGTGGCCACCTGCACCGTACGGTCGCTCTGCGCGGTGCAGTTGCTTTGCGTCAGTTGGGCGCGTTCGGCGACTTCGCGGGCCATGCCCGACAGCTCCCGCGAGTTGCCGGCCAGTTGCTGCATGATGCCGTGCACCCTGGCCAGAAAGCGGTTGAAGCTCTGCGCGATGTCGCTCAGCTCATCGCTGCCGCTCAGTTCGATGCGTGCGTTCAGCGCCAGGTTGTCGGCGGCGTTGCCCAGGCTGGTCTGCAGAATGGATACGCGGCGGCGCAGGTTGGCGACGATCAGCCAGGAGGCGATGAACGACACCAGCAGGCCGAGCACGATGATCGTCAGCTGCTGCACGCGGCCTTGCTCATAGTTGTCGGTACTGCGCTGGTTCTGCTGTTCGGCTTGTTGCAGCAGGGTGTCGAGCAGTTCGTTGGCGCCCTGGCGCATCACCCCGTAGCTCTTCGCGTACTGATCACGGTAGATCTGCTGCGCCCTGGCCATGTCGCCGCCGTCCAGGGCCTGCAGCATGGGCGTGAGCTCACCGCTGACCATGGCCTCGAACTGGTCGAGCAAGCGCTGCGCCTGGGCCTTGCGCTCCGGGTTGACTTGCGCCTCGACGGCGTTGCGCATGGCCGTGCGCATGCCGGGGATGTCCTCGTTGAGGGCTTCCTGCACACGGGTCTTGACCCCTCGCTCGTCACGCAGGGCGGTGTCCTGCAGCAGCATCATGTCGATACCCACGCGCATGCGCGGAATCCGCGAGGCGGCTTCGGCCATCGCGCGCATGGGGGCTGAGGTATTGAGATAGAGCGCGCTGGCCTCCTTCTGCATGTTGGACATGCTGTTGAGGCTGGTCACGGCGACCAGAATCAGCGCGATGCAGGGGATGGCCACTGCGATGATCAGGCGGGTCTTGAGTGTCAGTGTGTCGAGGCGCATGGGTGATGTTCCATGTCATTGGAGTGGCGTCAGTATACGGGCACGAATGATTTCATGCTGCCATGACATGCATACCGTTCGGCGGGCCGCCGAACGCCCGCAATGGCCCTGCCAGAGCCTGTCGCCACTGCCTTGTCGGCCTTGCTCGAAAAGGAATGCGAAGCGATTCTCAGTGCGTCGGACAATGATGTCATTCTGGACCTATTTACCCCTTCTTTATGGGGATGATTTGCTCGTACTATGCGTGGCGCAAAACTATCTCCAACTATCCCGAACCCCTCCTGTCACTGTCTAACAGCGGTCAGTTCGGTATCGATCCGTATTCGTTCAGGAGTTAATGGCACATGGCAGCACTGCAGCTCGGCACCATCGAGGCGATCAAGAACAATCAGGCACAACTGCTCGATGAGTGGATCAGGGGCCTGGAGGCGAGCGGTTCGACTCGCAACCTCAAGGAGCAGGATCTGCAGCAGCAGACCGCGGAGTTTCTGCAACTGACCATCGTCGGGCTGGAGAACGGCGGTGCTGCCAACATCGCGGCCGCCAGCTGGGAAGACGTGCGCCAGTTCCTCGAGCGCCTGTCGTCCAGCCGCGCGCTGCTGGGCCATGACTCCCACCAGGCCGCCAGTTTCATCTTCGCCCTGAAGGGCCCGCTGTTCGCCTTGCTGCAGCGCCAGTACCGTGACCAGCCCGAAGAACTGGCGCAGCAGCAGTGGGAAGTCTCCGAGCTGTTCGACAATCTGGGCCTGCATACCATCCGCACGTTCCAGAAATCCCGCGAATCGGTGATCAAGCGTCAGCAGGAAGAGTTGCTGGAACTGTCCACGCCGGTGGTCAAGCTGTGGGATGGCGTCCTGGCACTGCCGATGATCGGCACCCTGGACTCGCAACGCACGCAGGTGGTGATGGAGTCGCTGCTGCAGCGGATCGTCGATACCGGTTCGGAAATCGCCATCATCGACATCACCGGCGTGCCGACCGTCGACACCCTGGTCGCCCAGCACCTGCTCAAGACCGTGACCGCCATTCGCCTGATGGGCGCCGACTGCATCATCAGTGGCGTGCGCCCGCAGATCGCGCAGACCATCGTGCACCTGGGCCTCGACCTGCAAGGCGTGGTGACCAAAGCCAACCTGGCCGATGCCCTGAAGCTGGCTCTGAGCCGTCTTGGCGTCACCCTCAGCAAAGCGGTCTGAAGCCATGGAACGCATTCCGATTTTGCGGATGGGCGAGTTCCTGCTGGTGACCATTCAGGTCGACATGCATGACCAGCTCGCGCTGACCCTGCAGGACGATCTTTCCGAGCTGATCAGCAAGACCTCGGCCCGCGGTGTGTTGATCGACATCTCCGCGCTGGACATGGTCGATTCGTTCATCGGCCGGATGATCGGCACCATCTCCGGGCTGTCGAAGATCATGGACGCCGAGACCATGCTGGTCGGCATGCAGCCCGCCGTGGCGATCACCCTGGTGGAACTGGGCATGACCCTGCCGGGCGTCAGCACCGCATTGAACGTCGATCGCGGGATGAAGCTGCTGCGGGAACGAGTAGCTCGGCAATGATCGTACGCAGCAGCGGTACCCAACCGATCAACATCGAGCAGGACGTGGTCCTGGCGCGCCAGACCACACGCAAGCTGGCCACCGAGTGCGGCATGCGGCTGATCGACCTGACCAAGCTGGTCACGGCGGTCAGCGAGCTGGCGCGCAACACCATGGTCTATGGCGGCGGCGGTGACATGGACTGGCAGGTGCTCGAAGACAGCGCGCGTATCGGGCTGCGCCTGACCTTTCGCGACGAAGGCCCCGGCATTCCCGACCTCAAGCTCGCCATGACCGATGGCTGGACGTCCGGCAATGGCCTGGGGCTCGGCCTGACGGGCGCCAAGCGTCTGGTCGACGAATTCGAGCTGGACACCGCACCCGGTGAAGGCACGCGAATCACGATCACCCGATGGACATGACGATCAGCGGCAGCATGACCCTGGTGCTGCCCATCGACGACAGCAGCCAGGTCGGTCATGCCCGGCGTACCGCCCAGAAACTGGCCGAGCAGCAGGGCTTCGACGACACCGATGCGGGCCGTGTCGCCCTGGTGACCACCGAACTGGCAAGCAACCTGCTCAAGCATGCCGGGCGCGGTGAGCTGCACCTGCGGGTCGTGCCACGCCCGAGCGGCGCTGGCATCGAGGTGCTTGCCGTGGATCGCGCCCAGGGGTTCGATCTGAATGCCTGCCTGGCCGACGGTTATTCCACCGGCGGTACCCAGGGCATCGGGCTGGGCGCGGTGTCGCGGCAGGCCGAGGTGTTCGACGTGTACGCCGATGCCCGCGGTGCGGTGTTGCTCGCACGCGTTTACGCACGCACGGACAAACAGCCGGACTGGCGCTTCGGGATCAGCCAGCATTCGCTGCACGACGACCCGGCCTGCGGTGATGTCTGGCACCTCGCAGCCCAGGGCCGCACCCTCAGCGCGCTGGTAATCGACGGGCTTGGCCATGGTGAAGAAGCCGAGCGTGCCGCGCTGGCAGGCGAGCGCGCCTTCGCTCTGAGCCCGTTCAGTGAGCCGGTCATGCTGCTCGAGGAGCTGCATCACGCTATGAACGGCACCCGCGGTGGCGCGGTGGCCATCGCCCAGGCACGGCTCGACAGCGGTACCCTGCGCTTCGTCGGGGTCGGCAATATCAGCGCCGCGTTGATCAACGCCGAGAAGTCCCGCGGCCTGGCATCGCATCCGGGCATCGTCGGTGGCCAATACCGCAAGGCGCAGCCTTTTGACTACGACGAGGTCAATGGCCAGCTGCTGATTCTGCACAGTGACGGCCTGCAGTCGCGCTGGAATTTGAAGGACTACCCCGGCCTGGTGCACTGCCATCCGGCGGTGATCGCCGCCGTGCTGCACCGAGATTTCTGCCGTGGCCGTGACGATGTCACGGTCGTGGTCATTGCCCTGGAGCCCGCTCATGGTTGAGCCAACTGACCTGACCCATGCCGAGCAGGCCGCACTGATCGCCCGTCTGCAAGGTGAAAGTGCGGCGCTGCGCGAAGAACTCGATGAAACCAACCAGGGCGTCCTCGCCCTGTATGCCGAACTCGACAATCAGGCCGACGAGTTGCGCCAGGCATCGGACCTGAAGAGCCGCTTCCTGTCTTACATGAGCCATGAGTTCCGTACGCCGCTGGGCTCGATCCTGAGCATTACCAGCCTGCTGACCGATGAACTCGATGGCCCGCTAAGCGCCGAGCAGCATCGCCAGGTAGCCTTCGTCAGCACGGCGGCACGCGAGCTCAGCGACATGGTCGATGACCTGCTCGACCTGGCCAAGATCGAGGCCGGGCGCATCAGCATCTCGCCGGCCTGGTTCGACATGCTGGACCTGTTCTCGGCCTTGCGCGGCATGTTCCGGCCAATCGTCGACGCCAGCGCCGTGGACCTGATTTTCGAGGAGCCGGTGGGCTTGCCGCGGCTGTACACCGATGACAAGAAGCTTGCGCAGATCCTGCGTAACTTCATCGCCAACTCCCTGAAGTTCACCACCCGTGGTGAAGTGCGGGTGTCCGCCCGCCTGGAAGGTACCGATCGGGTGCGTTTCGCGGTCAGCGACACCGGCATCGGCATTGCCCCCGAGCTGCACGGCGCGCTGTTCGAGGACTTTTCCCAGGTCGACTCGCCGCTGCAGAAGCGTCTGCGCGGCACCGGCCTGGGGCTTTCCCTGTGCAAGCGCTTTGCGGCGTTGCTGGGAGGCGAGGTTGGGGTGGAAAGCGAGCCGGGCGTCGGGTCGGTGTTCTTCGTGAGCATTCCCCTGGCGATCGCAGCGGAGTCTGTCGATGAAGCCTGATACCCGCCTGCTGATCGTCGATGACAACGTCGCCACCCGCTATGCCCTGCGCCGGCGCCTGGAGAAACACGGGTATCAGGTGCTGGAGGCCGGCACGGGCACCGACGGGCTGGCGCTGATTCGTGGCGAGTCGCCGGATGCGCTGATCCTCGACGTCAACCTGCCGGACATGAGCGGCTTCGATATCGTCCGCATCCTGCGTGCCGAGGCGGGTACGGCGCTGCTGCCGGTGATCCACGTCTCGGCGGCGTCGATCCAGACGGGCGACATCATTACCGGTCTGGAGGCCGGGGCCGACGCCTATCTGGTGCATCCGGTCGATCCCGACGTGCTGCTGGCGACCCTGCGCACTCTGCTGCGGGTACGCGATACCGAACATGCGTTGCGGGAAAGCGAGGCACGTTTTCGGGAGATTTTCGTCAACGTTTCAGCGCCGATTGCCGTCCTCGATTCGGACCTCAAGGTGCATGAGTGCAACCACGCCTTCGCTCAGCTGATTCAGGACGAGCCGGATACCCAACTGCTCAGCCAGTGTTTTGCCGATGGCCAGGCTTCGCTGCTCGACGAGCTGCGCCTGCGTCTCAAGGCTGGCGAGCGCTGGAAGGGCTCGCTGAACATGCAGGTGCAGGGCGAAACCCGGGAAACCGAGTGGCAGGTGTCGCCTTACCGCACCCCGGAACTGAGCCTGGTGTTCGTCGAAGACGTTACCGAGCACCGTCGCCGCGAACGTCTGCACCTGGCACAACTGGACGACGCCACCAGCAGGCTGGCCCGCGAAGTCGCCGAGCGCGCCCGCACCGAAGCGCAGTTGCTGCAAGTGCAGAAGATGGAGGCCCTGGGCAACCTCACTGGTGGTATTGCCCATGACTTCAACAACATGCTCACCGGCATCATCACCAGCCTGGAGCTGATTCAGAAACGGGTCGCCGAGCAGCGCCTCGACCGCGTGCAGCTGTATACCGAGGCTGCGCTGAATTCGGCGATGAGCGCTGCTGCGCTGACCCATCGGTTGCTGGCGTTCGCCCGCAAGCAGCCGCTCGACAATCGCGCCGTCGACGTCAACGAGCGTGTGCGTTCGCTGGAAGAGCTGCTGGTGCGTACCATCGGCGAGCAGATCACCCTGACCCTGGAACTGACCGGCAAGCCGGCCATCGCCCTGGTCGACCCCAGTCAGCTGGAAAACGCCGTGCTCAACCTGGTGATCAATGCCCGGGATGCACTGCCCAATGGCGGCAATATCTGGGTCAATACCTACACCGCTCACTCCAGTGGCGACCCGAACCTGGCCGATGGCGTTTACGTGGCGCTGTCGGTGCGCGACGACGGCAGCGGTATCGACCATGCCCTGATCGACAAGGTGTTCGATCCCTTCTTCACCACCAAACCGGTGGGCCAAGGCACCGGGCTGGGGCTGTCGACCATCTATGGTTTCGCCCGCCAGTCTGGCGGCAACGCGAGCATTCGCAGCGCCACTCGGCGAGGTACCGAAGTCACCATCATGCTGCCGGCCAGCAGCGAGCCGGTGGTCATCGAGAGCGATGCCGAACAGGTCGAGCATCGCGGCGCTGGCGAGCGGGTACTGGTTGTCGAGGATGTGGCCACGGTACGGGCCTTCGTCTGCGAAGTGCTGGAGGAGGCGGGTTATCGCTGTACTCAAGCCGAAGACGTGGAGACTGCGTTGGCCCATCTGCAGAGCGGCGCAGTGATCGACCTGCTGCTGACCGATGTCGGCCTGCCGCGCATGAACGGTCGTGAGCTGGCCGAGGCGGGGCGCAAGCTGCGTCCCGATCTGCCGATCCTGTTCATGACCGGTTATGCCGAGAACGCCATCAACCGCCAGGTGTTCCTCGACAGCGGCATGGAACTGCTGACCAAGCCGTTCAAGATGAACGAGCTGCTCGACAAGGTGCGTCGCTCGCTGCCTGAAGGCTGAGGCTCGGCCGGGGTGGCGTTGGTCTCGTCTGTCCTCGTCAACAGAAAAAACAAAGCTCCCGGCCTAGATAACGCACCGTCAGTTCATGGCCGCTGCCGCTTATATCGAAGGGTTCGCACAGCGCGCCGGTGGACACGATGTCGCCGGCGCGCAGCGTCTCGCCCTGTTCGGCGGCGTGGGCGTAGAGGGCGGCCAGTGAGTTCAGCGGATCGGTGGCGGCATCGCCGTGCAGCGTGCGCGCTCGGGGCTCGCCGTTCAGGTGCACCACGGTCGTTTGCGCGAGTTCGCGCAGCACCTGCAGGTCGAGGCCTGTGCAGGCGGGCGGGCCGATGATCAGCGCTTCGAAGCCGACGTTGTCCGCCGTGAAGCTTGGCCAGCCGACGCTTTTGCGGTCGATGAAGCGTGAGCGCACCACTTCGAAGGTCAGACAGGTGTGGCGGATGTCATCGGGCTGCACGCCACGGCCCGGCAGCGGCTCGATATCCCGGGCGAGCACGAACGCGATTTCGCATTCGATGGTCAGTGGCCCACTTGCCGGAAGTTGTAGTCGTGTGCCGCTGGGGCGGCAGCGGGCGGCTTCCAGTTGGCCCACCAACGGTCGCGACAGTTGTGCAGCGCGCATCGCGGCAGGGCTGCCGACGCCCAGCTTCCAGCCGGCTCGGCTACCGCCGGCTGCCTTGAACAGGCAGTCCTGCGCGGCGTAACCCTGTTGCAGGGTATGCGGGCGCAGCGCGACGGGCAGGCTGTCGAGCAGCGTTGCGGCGCGCCAGGTTTTCAGGAGGAGCGCGGCGGTAGCCGCAGGGTCGAAGGCATCGTCTTGCATGGTGGTTCCTGGTGAATGAACGGATCAGTGGGGATGGACAGGCGCTGGCAGGCTGGCTGGCGGCGCGGCGCGAAACTCCACGCCCAGCAGCCGCTCGTAGACCTTGATCATGGCGCCCTTGTCGTCGCTGCCATGGCCTTGCAGCAAGGCCGTCTGGTAGATCGCCGTGGCGGCCGAGAGCAGCGGCAGGGGAATGCCCAGATCGGCGCTCAGGCGTGCTGCACTGGTGAGGTCCTTGTAGGCGTGATCGAGCGGGTAGGCGCTGTCGAAGCGGCCAGCGAGTATGTGCGGCAGAAAATAGCTGGACGCATGGCTGCGCCCGGTGCCGTTGTTGACCACGGCGCTGACCTTCTCCGCATCCAGGCCGAGCTTGACCGCCATCGGCAGAACTTCCGCCAGCGCCGCGCAATTGATGTCGTAGAGCAGCTGGTTGATCAGTTTGGTCAGTTGGCCGCTACCCGCTGCGCCCATGTGCAGTATGGTCGTGGCCATGCTCTGCAGGTACGGCTGCACATCCGCGAACACTGCTGCATTGCCGCCACACATGATCGTCAGGGTGCCGTCGGCGGCCCGTGACGGCATGCCGGACACCGGTGCATCCATGAAGTGGATGCCACGCGTCGCCAGTTCGCTTTCGATCTCCAGGGTCTGCTGATAGTCGACGGTGCTGGTGTCGATGACGATGCTTCCCGGGCGCATCCACTGCGCGAGGCCGTCTGCGGCGAACAGCAGCTCTCTGATCACCGCGGCATTGGGTAGCGACAAGAACACCTTGTCGCAGCCTGCCAGGCGCCGCCGATCCTCGGTGGCTTCGGCACCCAGACCGGTCAACTCGGGGTAGGCGCGGCCACTGACTGAGCTGACCAGCAGGCCGGGGTGGTCGTGGAGCAGATTGATGGCCATCGGCCGACCCATCTGTCCGAGACCGATAAAGGCGATAGGCATGGCGGGAGCTCCTGACCGATGGGTTGGGGCCATGCTAGGTGCGTGGGGTCATCATGAGAAATATATTGTTATGATGCTTTTCATCACAAATTGTTATGGGTTTTGCCGTGAATCTGAGAGCGTTGAGGTGTTGTGTGGAAATCGCCCGGCTGGGCAGCTTCACCCGAGCGGCCGAGGCGATGCACATCGCCCAGCCAGCGCTGAGCATGGCCGTGACGCGCCTCGAAGAGGAGCTGGGCGTGGTGCTTTTCAACCGCGCCGCCCGACAGATCACCGTCACTGCCGAAGGCCAGGTGTTTCTGGAGCGTGTCGCCAAGGCGCTGCTCGAACTGGATATGGCGCGCCAGGAGTTGGGCGACATGGCCGATCTGCAGCGCGGCGAGATACGCCTCGGGGTGCCGCCGATGTTCGGCATCCATTACATGCCGGAGCTGCTCAGCGCCTTTCGTCAGGCGTATCCGGGCATCGTCATGAGCGTGTTCGAAGGCAGTGCCGACGAGATCGGCCGGCTGCTCGAAGCGCGGCAGATCGACCTCGCCCTGCTCGAATCTCGGCGGGTGAGCAGCGCCTGGGAATCGGTGCTGCTCGGCACTGACGAAATGGTGCTGTGCATGAACCAGCAGCATCCCCTGGCCGGTGAGGCACGACTGCCGGCAGGGCGTCTGCAGGACGCGGATATGGTGGTGTTCGACCAGAGCTTCCTGCAGCGCCACCTGCTCGATGCCTTTTGCGCCGAGGGCGGGGTCACCTACCGCATCGCCCTGCAAAGCAACTTCGTGTCCTTGGTGACCCGGGCGACCCTGGATGGGCTGGGCATTTCCACCCTGTTGCGCTCGGTGCAGCAGGGCGAACCCGGTATCGTCGGTGTGCCCTTCGAGCCGCCGCTGGGCATGAGTTTCAGGTTGTGCTGGCGAGCCAACGAATACCTGTCGCTGGCCAACCGGCGCTTCGTCGAGTTCGCCCAGCATGCAGGCTTTTTCGGCCGTGCGGCAGGCTGAGCGGATGGCCGACAGGTGGCGCCGTTGCGTCTGCCGGGGAAACCGCTTGCAGGAGTGGCAAAAAGTAGCGAGACAGGATTCAATGGCGCTTCGCTCTGCTCCCATTTCCCTGCCTGCTCGGTTCCTATCGTGATATCTGATGACGCCGAAGCGCTTCGGCAGCGGCTGCAAGCACTCGAAGACGAAAACGCTCAACTGAAAGCCAGGTTGGCTGCATCGCGAGGCGAAGGCCTGGCTGCGGACCGCGAGATGCAGTTTCAGAAGATCTTCGAGCAGGCGCCTGCGGCGATGGCCGTGCTGCGAGGCGAGCAGCTGCGCTTCGAACACATCAATCCGGCTTATCAGCGGGTGCTGGGCCTGGGCGATGTGACCGGCAGGCCGGTACGTGAGGTGCTCGCCGGGCGCATCGAGCGACGTTTCATCGAACTGATGGAGGAGGCCTACCGGCGCGGTCGCCCGGTGCGGGCACGGAATTTCCAGATGCCCGGTAAAGACGGCTATCAACTGGACTTCCTCTACCTGCCGCAGTTCGATGTCCATGGGCAGGTCGATGGCATCTTCGTCCAGGAAATCGACATCGCCGAGCAGCGTCGTGTCGAGAACGCGTTCGCTCAGGAGCGCGAGCGCTATGAATTTCTGTTCAACACCATGGATGAAGGCTTCTGCGTCATCGAGTTCTTCGATGGTCCCCATGGGCCGCTCAGCGATTACATCCATATCGAGGCCAACCCGGCCTATGCCGAACACGCGGGTATCCGCAACGTGGTCGGCCAGAAATTGCGCGAGATGGTCGGCGAAGAGGCGGACAGCTGGGTCGCACGCTACGGCCATGTGCTGCACACCGGCGAGTCGATTCGCTTCGAGCAGGAGCTGATCGCCACGGGCCGCCACCTGGAAATCAGCGCCTTTCGTGTCGGGCCTGCCAGTCGCAAACAGGTTGCGGTGCTGTTTCAGGACATCACCCAGCGCAAGCAGGCCGAGGCCTCGCTGCGCCAGCTCAACGAAACCCTGGAGCTGCGTGTGCGCGATGCCAACGAGGCGCGTCGGGTGCTGGCCGGGGTGGTGGATGGCGCCGATGCACTGATCTTCATCATGGGCTTCGATTACCGCTGGATCGCCATCAACGGCTCGGGCATGCGCGAGTTCGAGCAGGTCTTCGGCGTTTGCCCGCAGATCGGCGACAGCATGAAGGACAACCTCGCCGATCAGCCCGAGAACCTGGCTGCCGTGCTCGCGCCCTGGGAGCGTGCGCTGGCCGGTGAAGAGTTCGATGTGGTGGTGCCCGTCGAGGCCGCAGAAGGTACCCGCCATTACGAAATGCATTTCAGCCGTTTGAACGACAGCGATGGCCGCCAGATCGGCGCCTACCAGTTCGTCTACGACATCACCGAGCGCCTGCGCGAGCAAGAGCGCCTGAGCGTGGTGGAAGATGCACTGCGCCAGTCGCAGAAGATGGAGGCGGTCGGGCAGTTGACCGGCGGCATCGCCCACGACTTCAACAACCTGCTGACCAGTATCAGTGGTTCCCTGGAATTGCTGCAGATGCGCCTCAGCCAGGGCCGCCTGAGCGATGTCGAGCGCTACGTCAGCGCCGCGCAGAGTGCCTCACGGCGTGCCTCGGCGCTGACCCACCGGCTGCTGGCTTTCTCGCGCCGGCAGACACTCGACCCCAAACCGACCAACGTCAATCGTCTGGTGGTCGGCATGGAGGAACTGATACGGCGCAGCGTGGGGCCGCACATCACCACCGAAGTGGCGCTGGCCGCGGGCCTGTGGTCGAGCTTCATCGACGGGCCGCAGTTGGAAAACGCGTTGCTCAACCTGTGCCTCAACGCCCGTGATGCCATGCCCAATGGCGGCCGCCTGACCATCGAAACCGGCAACAAGTGGATCGACGAGTACGCCTCCCGTGGGCGCAACGTGCCGCCGGGCCAGTACCTGTCGCTGTGCGTCACCGATACCGGTACCGGTATGAGCGAAGACGTGATCGAACGCGCCTTCGAGCCATTCTTCACCACCAAGCCGATGGGCGAGGGCACCGGCCTCGGGCTGTCGATGGTGTACGGTTTCGTACGCCAGTCCGGCGGGCAGGTGTGCATCTATTCCGAAGTCGGCCAGGGCACCACCATGTGCCTGTACCTGCCGCGTTACTACGACAGCGACGAAGAAGAGACCGAGCCTACCAGCCAGTCGAGCAGCCCGCGCACCGACTCGCGGGAAACCGTCATGGTGGTCGATGACGAGCCGGCCATCCGCATGCTGGTCATCGAGGTGCTCGAGGAGCTGGGCTACACCACGCTCGAAGCCGGCGACGGTGCTGCGGGCCTGAAGATTCTGCAATCCGATGTGCGCATCGATCTGCTGGTGACGGATGTCGGCCTGCCCGGTGGCATGAACGGTCGGCAACTGGCTGACCTGGCGCGCGTCGAGCGGCCGGAGCTCAAGGTGCTGTTCATCACCGGCTATGCGGAGAACTCGGTGATCGGCAACGGCCACCTGGCCCCCGGCATGCGCCTGCTGACCAAGCCCTTCACCATGGAGGCGGTGGCCAACCGCATCCACGAGATGATCGCGGGCGACAGGTTGGGCTGAGGCTACCTGCACGTTCCTTCCATAGGTATATTGGTCGATAACCAGATACCTATACGTTTTAGCTATGGAAGGGCAATGATCAACTTTCGCCTGATCAGGCACCTCTGGCTGTTCCAGGCGGTCGCCGAGGAGCAGAGCTTCAGCCACGCCGCCAAGCGCCTGGGCATGTCCCAGCCACCCTTGACCGAGCAGATCCAGACGCTCGAACACGCACTGAAGGTCAAGTTGTTCGAGCGCTCGCGCCGGGGTGTCACGCTGACGCCGGCCGGTGCAGCCATTCTGCCGGCGGTACGCAAGTTCGCCGATCAGCTCGAACGCCTCGAACTGGCGGTGCTCGAAGCGGTATCCGGCCAGGCTGGGGTGCTGACCATCGGCGCCATCACCGCGGCGATGACCGACGTGCTGCCGCCCTTGATCGAGCGCTTCAAGCTCGATCATCCACAGATCACCGTGGCCGTCAGGGAAATCGACAGTGCCGAAGCCATCCCCGCCCTCGAAGCCGGTGATATCGATCTGGCCTTCGCGCGCCTGGAGGGCAATCTGGGCGCCTCTATCCGTTGTCTGCCGCTGACCGAAGAACGCCTGGCGGTTGCCGTGCCTCGTGATCATCCGCTTGCCGCACGACAGCGGCTGAGCTTCGCCAGTCTGGCGGACGAGCCGCTGGTGATGTCGTCCCGGCAGGTCAGCCCCAGCTACTTCGATCACCTGATCGGCGCCTGCAAGGCCAATGGCCTCAACCCTCGGGTGTTGCACGAGGTGCGTTCGGTGGCGTCGCAGATCGCCTTCGTCAGTTGTGGTCAGGGGCTGGCGCTGGTTCCCGCATCGACCCGCAAGCTGGTGCCCGACAACGTGGTGCTGAAGCCGCTGACGCCCAAGCTCAGCGTGGTCACCACCGCGGTGGTGTGGAGTCGGGTGCGCAGCAACCCTCTGGTGGATGCCTTGCTGGAGCAAATCCAGCCATAGGTTGCGGCTATGGCTGGCTTACCGGCTTCGGAATTTACAGATGGCTGACGCCGAGACACAGTGGCGCCTGCGTCCATCAGCGGAGTCCTCTCTTGTCCACGTTCCATCCCCTCACTCAGGCCCAGGTGCCCTTGAGCATCGACGGCGTCGACCTGGGTGTCGCTGCTCTTCACCGCAGCGGTGAAAAAGCGCCCATCGTCTTTCTGCACGGCTTCGGCTCCACCAAGGAGGACTACGCCGATATCGTGCTTCAGCCGCGTTTCAATGGGCACGCGCTGCTTGCCTACGATGCACCGGGTTGCGGTGAAAGTACCTGCTCGGACCTGTCGCGACTGTCGATTCCCTTGCTGGTGCAGAGCGCTGTGGCGATGCTCGAGCATTTCGCTATCGAGCGTTTCCATCTGGTGGGGCATTCCATGGGTGGGCTGACGGGGTTGATGCTGGCGCATCGGTATCCACAGCGGGTGCTGAGCTTCGTCGATATCGAGGGCAACATCGCGCCGGAAGACTGCTTTCTCAGCCGGCAGATTCACGATTACCCGCACGAGGATGCCGAAGGTTTCTTCACCGACTTCATCGAACGCACCCGCCGTGCCCCGGCTTACGCCAGCGCGCTGTATGCCGCCAGCCTGCGCCACAAGGTACGGGCCGGGGCGGTGCGGGGGATCTTCGAATCGATGGTCGAGCTGTCTGATCAGGGGCAACTGATGGATAAATTCCTTGGCTTGCCGCTGCCGAAGATGTTCATGTACGGCGACCAGAACGCCTCGTTGTCGTACCTGGCGCATATCCAGCGCCACGGCGTGGTGCTGGCGCAGATCCCCGATTGCGGGCACTTCCCGATGTACTCCAACCCGCAGGTGATGTGGGCGCGGATTGCCCATCTGCAAGGCCTTGCTGCCGATTGAGCGACGATGAACCCACTGTACAGCTTCTATTCCCGCAGCCTGGCCAACGGCAGCCTGTTCGCCGTCCTGGCAGCAGCGGGGTTCAGCCTCAAGGCGATCTTCGTGAAATTGTCCTACGCGGCAGGCAGCGTCGATGCGCTCGGCCTGTTGGCCATGCGCATGGGCCTTTCACTGCCGCTGTTCTTGCTGCTCGGCTGGTTGAGCCGCCGGGAAGGGCGTAGCGCACTCACGGTTCAGGACACGCTGCGGGTCCTGTGGCTGGGGCTGGTCGGCTACTACCTGTCCAGCCTGTTCGACTTCTATGGCCTGGAGTACATCAGTGCCGGGCTCGAACGGTTGATTCTCTTCACCTACCCGACGCTCGTTCTGCTGTTCCAGATGATCGCCCTGCGGGAGCGCCCGACCCGCCGCACGTTGCTGGCATCGGCCATCTGTTATGCAGGGCTGGGCGTTGCGTTCATCCATGATATTGGCACGGTTGGCTTCAGTGTGGAGGTCATCAAGGGCGTGGCCTGGGTGTTCGCCAGTGCCGTGACCTACGCACTGTATTACCTGGGCGCTGGCCTGATGGTCGGTCGTCTGGGTTCCATGCGCCTGGCCGCGCTGGCTGGCAGCACCTCGGCGGTGATGGTGCTGGTGCATTTCAGCATCAGTTCCGACGCGGCCGCGCTGGCCGAACTGCCGGTGGCGATATGGGGCTATGCGGCGCTGATGGCGCTGCTATCGACGGTCCTGCCAATCTACTGGATGGCGCTGGCCATTCAGCGCCTCGGTGCGACGCAGACCGCGGCGATCGGCAATCTGGGGCCTTTGCTGACGGTGCTGGTGTCCTGGGCGGTGTTGAGCGAGGCGATTTCGCTCTACCAGCTAGCGGGTTTGGCCCTGGTGCTGTTCGGCGTGTCCCAGCTCAAGTCGTCTCAGGCCGCCAGGTAATCGCCGGCAGCGCTTGCTGAACGCAGGTGATCAAGCCTGCTGCGGGCGGCCTTCGGCGAAATACAGTTCGAGCAGTTTGCGCGAGGGTTTCTTGACGTCCTTGTCCAGGTCGACCGATGAGAACCAGCGGCAGTCGGCGATCTCGTTCTGCGGCCTGGCGTCCAGTGCTTCTGGCACCGTTACGCGGAAGACATGGTGGGGGCGGCTGTCGAACTCGTGCAGGGCGAGGAACTCCAGCGCCTGGCTATCCAGCCCGGTTTCTTCGAACAGCTCGCGAAGCGCCGCTTCCGCCGGCCGCTCGTTCGCTTCGATCTTGCCGCCCGGCAGTGTCCATTTTTCTTCGGCCTTGCGCACCAGCAGAACCTTGCCGTGTTGCTGGCAGATGACGGTAGCGCGATGTTTGGCGGATTTGATCATGGGTATTCCAGACTTCGTGTGCGGTGTTCATACAGGGCGTCGAAACGCCAGAAAGTTCGGACTGTTTATGCAGCCTACTCTTTAATTGCATGCGTGGAATAACCGCATGGCAGACAGCTGCGACGATGATTTCAGAAATGTCGTCACAGGCGCGTCGAGTGCATCACGCTCGGTGCCTGCCAGTGTCGAGAATTGTGCGCTGCAGCCATTGCGGTGAGCAGTAAGAGCAACAAGAGCAGCGAGGCGGCCGCACGGCCAGCCCAGCAGTGAAGACCGCGGGCAGGACGCCGCGTCACTGGAAGGGCAGGTGCCTGCCCAGGGCAAAGCGACCCGGACCACCGATCGCCAGTGTGGTGAAGACGATTGCCAGCAGCCAGGCGAACTGGCCCTCGGCCAGGCTCCATTGGGGATGTACCAGTGCCAGGGAGACCAGCAGCACCGCGAGGATCGGCAGGCTGGCGAGTCGGGTGAAGGGACCGAAGATGATCAGCAGCGGGCACACGACCTCGGCGAATAGCGCCAGGGCAAGGGTGATGACCGGTCCGAGGCCCAGCGGGTCTTCGATCGAGCCGAGTTCTGCCTGCATGTTCGTCAGCTTCGGCAGGCCGTGTACTGCCAGCAATAGCAGGCTGCCAGAGACCCGCAGAAAGAGCAGAGCCCAATCGCTGCGTACCTTGATCGGAGTAGGGAGCATCGTGAACCTCCACGCAAAAGGAGCTGTCACTCTGAGCTGCGCGGTGGTCGGCGTCTTGTATGGCTGTGCGCGTTCTCTACGGACTCGCCTTCCTTGCGATTGACCGGTTGTCTGGTGGCTCTGTCGATGCGTTATATGAAACCATTTTACGTACGAATAAGTAGGTATTGTTTTTCATGAGCGATGATGTCCAGAACAACGCTGTTGTTTATGCAGAACGGCAGGCTTTCAACGCTTCATGGTTTGCTTGAAACCATGAAGCTGGAAAATAGAGGGGCGGCTTACATGGCGCGTATTTCGAGTGATGTATCGACTTCGCGGATTTCCAGAGCATCTTTGTTTTCAAAGCAGGGGGTGCCGGTGATGGTGAGCGATTCCATTGTCAGTGGATTGGTGAGCTCGATTGTCAGCAGGAAGGGTGATTCAGTTGGTCGTTGTTCAACGATCGGGTTGAAGAAGTTGTAAAGTGCGTAGATTGCGTCCAAGCAGAGTGTCTTGATCATTTTGTTTATTCTTCGGTTACGGGAGCGATAGGGATTGTTCAGGCCGAGTGGCCTGTATATGAAACTTGCACGTTGACTCGGTAGTGCGCGTGGCGATACGGCAGCTGACACCATGGCCGGTCAAGCCAGAATGGCAGGCTTTGGGTTGGCCTGGGGCGAATCGGCTCCAGAGGCTAGGCCCGCATGTGGTGGGCCGTTGCCGCCCTCAACTAGGAGGAGCGTTTACCACCGCCGCCATGGCTGTTCTGGCCACCTTTGCGGCCTGCTTCCGCTGCCTTCTCACGATCATTGGCAAAGTTGCCGCCACTTTGCTGACCGCCCTTACGGCCTGCCTCTGACGCTTTGGCGCGGTCATTGGCAAAGTTTCCAGGATTGCTGTTAGCCATTTTTGTATCTCCTGATGAGTGGGTGTACGAGGGGTTCGCCCTCCCGTGTACTAAGCAACTTTCCAGCGCTTCGTTCTAGCGAAATCTTTTATATAAGACGGACGGTATAGTCGTGCTGAAGTATTGACTTCTTGCAGTCGGCTAAGTGCTCTACCGCACTGACTAAACCCGCTGGAGGGGGCTTTGAAGTGTGCCTCTTCACGCGGGGAAGACTGTTTTCATGGAGGAAAAATACGGGTGTAGAAAAGTTCGATTTTTTGACGCCGGTATTGAGACTCTTGTCTGGTTTTTTACAGCTTTTTTATTCGATGGACAAAAAAACAGCGCCAACTTATTTGCGTGGTCGTGCACTGTTTCGGATGCGCCCGGGTGTAAGTAAACGACAGGCAGGGTGCCAATAGTCGCTCGCTCCCACTGCCCTTGCGTCAGGTTGCGAAAGGGCAGGCCCGTCCAGCGGTTGCAGCGCATGGGCCGTCCGCAAAGCCAGCAAGCGCCGATACCGTTTTCGGTCAGGTTCGATCAATCAGGGGGGGAGGCACCTTTGGCATTGACGAGCTGCGCCAGGCGGATGGCGATGTCGCGACGGCGGAAGGGTTTGGCCAGCACCTCGAAGTCGCTGATCTGCGTCGGAGTCAGGCTGGCGTAACCGGTGATGATCAACACAGGCAGGTCAGGCATGCTCTGTCTCAGTTCCTGAGCGAGCTGTGCGCCTGTCTTGTTCGCCATGACGTGATCGGTCACCAGCACGTCAGGTTTCAACCCGCCCTCTATCAGTTTCAGCGCTGCGGCAGCCGAACAGGTCTCCGTCACCTCGTAGCCGAGATCATGCAGGTGCAGGCTGGTGGTGTCGCGCACCAGGTTCTCGTCATCCACCAGCAGAACGTGGGTGGGGCGTGGCGCCCTTGGCGCGTCTTCCTCGGTCGAACTGGTGTCGCGGGTGGCCGGTGTATCGGCGATTGGCAACCACAGGCTCACGCGCGTGCCCTGGCCCACCTGCGAGACGATATCGAATCCGCCTCCTGACTGTACGAGCAGGCCCTGTACCATGGGCAGGCCAAGGCCTGTGCCCTTGCCGACATCCTTGGTGGAGTAGAAGGGCTCGATGCAGCGGCGCAGGGTTTCCTCGTCCATCCCGCTGCCGCTGTCTTCCACCCGCAAATGCACGTACTGGCCGGCACTCAGGCTCTCCACGGTGCCGTCGGCCAGTGCGTCGAGCTCGGCGGTTATTTTCAGCCGGCCGCCGTCGAGCATGGCGTCGCGGGCATTGACCGTCAGGTTGAGAATGGCCAGTTCCAGTTGATGCGGGTCGATGAAGACGGTCGGCATCTCGGCAGGAATATCGATGCACACCTCGGTAGTCGGTCCGAGCGAGCGTTGGATCAGGTCGCGCATTTCGCCGATCACCGTTGCTAGGCTGACCGCCTGGGGCTTGAGCGTTTGTCGGCGCGCGAAGGTAAGCAGCCGCTCCACCAGAATGCGCGCACGATCGGCTGCCTGCAGGGCGCCATCCACCAGTTTGCTGGCGCGCTCGTCCGGCACCCGACGACGAATCAGCTCCAGGGACGCCATGATGGGCGTCAGCAGGTTGTTGAAGTCGTGAGCGAAGCCGCCGGTAAGCTGGCCGACCAGTTCCATCTTGTGCGCTTCGTGGAGCTGTGCGATGGCCGCTTCACGTTGCGCAACCATATCGGCTACATGGTCTTCCAGGCCCTCGTTCAAGGCGCGCAGCTCCGCTTCGGCTCGCATGCGCTCACTGATATCCACACAGACGCAGATGGTCCCGGTGACGTGACGCTGCTCGTCCAGCAGCGGTGTGATGTGGTTCTGTGTCCACACGGTCGTGCCGTCGGGACGATTGTGCGGACGGGTGCTCTCGAACTGCTGCCCGCGCCGCAGGCTGCGCTCGCAGGCAGACGCGACGCGTGAGGTTTCACCTGGCTGGCCGAGGTCGTACAGACCCTGGCCGAGCAATTCTTCGCGGCTGCGGCCGACGATTTCGCAGTAACGGTCATTGACCCGAACCAGTGCCCAGGCGTCGTCGCACACGGCAATGCCCGCGCTGGCCTGGTCGAACATGGCCGACAATTGTGCCGAGCTGGCGCGCAATGCAGCTTCGGCCTGGGCGCGGGTAATCCAGGCCCAGGCCAGTTTTGCGGTTTCTTCGGCCAGTTGCGCTTCGTGATCGGTGCATCCGTGGCCGTACTCGTGCTCGATCACCAGTACGGCTTCGAGCGCGTGATGAAGCACCACTGGAACGTGCAGCGCAGCTTGCTGATTTTCATCGCCTGGGCGCAGCAGGGGCTGGCCCGAGCGTAGAAGATCGATTTCCGATGCTTCGTAATGCTCGCCGCCGGAGGCACCATCGTGCTGGGTGGGGTAGCGCTGTTTGACGGCGAACGTCGTGCCATCACCCTGATTTTGCGCGAAGGATACCCGCGAAGCCTTCAGTTCGTCGGTGAGCCTGCGCAGGACGAGTGCTTCCACGCTGTCGGGATCGTTGATCGACGGCAACGCCTGCCCGAGTTCGAGCAGAAACGTCTGGCGGCGCTCGAACTGCACGCGCTCGGTGGTCTCACTGACGATACACAGCACGCCACCGACCGAACCATCCGCCTCGCGCACCGCCGAGTAGGACACGTCGAAATAGACGGTTTCGCCACGGCCGTGGCGCTCGATGTAGAAGGGGCGGTCCTTGGCTGCGAAGGTTTCGCCGGTTTCGCGCACCCCGCGCAGCAAAGGCTCGAGGTCATCCCACAGCTCTGTCCAGCTTTCCACGGCCGGCCGGCCCAGTGCGCGCGGGTGCTTGTCGCCAATGGTGGGGGCATAGGCATCGTTGTACAGGGCGATGTAGTCGGGCCCCCACAGCAATGCGATCTGCGCCTTTACCGGAAGTACGGTGGCCATGAGCGTCTTGAGGCTCGGCGACCACTGGGCAGGAGAGCCGAGTGGCGAGTTCATGCCATTGCCGCTTTGCAGCAATTCGCCGATTTTCCCGCCGCTGGCCAGGAAGTCGAAGCGCTCGATTGCGCTGTCTCGGGGTGCGGTCTTGGTCAACTGATCCATATCATCAAGGCGAGCACTGTAATTGAGGGGCGAGGCGCTTCAGGCCTCGCCTTTAAGAGGTGTGAAGCGCTATTTACGTTCCACTGGTTTTTGACGTTTGTGACGTCATGCCGCCCCGGCGTGTCAGTGCCGCCTGGCGCTCGTCTGCGGGGAGCTGGAGAGGTGCGCCTCGCTCGGCGTCACGGCACTATCGGTCTGCGCTTTTCTTGGCGGGTTTTGCGGTCTGGTTGACCAGGTAACTGCGGCGAATGCGTTCGACTTCGCCGCTGCGGACCAGCCCCTCCAGAGCGGTATTGAGCTCAGGTAGTCGATCGGCGTGCTGCCTTTGCAGTTTGATCACCAGGGGTGCTTCGCTGAGTTTGGCACCGCGGGCGAAGCGTCCAGGCTCGAGATGGCGCGCGGAGAGCAGGTCGGTGAATACATCGTCTACCACTGCAATGGCGTCCACCCGGCCAAGCATCAGCAGATCCAGCAACGCAGGCTCGCGTGAGGTTTCCACTTTCATCAGCCGTTTGTCTCTGAGTGGAGCATCCAGAGTCTGGTAGGTGTAGCCCCGCACGATGCCAATGCGCAGGCCCTGCAATTCACCGAGTGACAATTGCCGCGCCGGGTGGTCTTTTAGGAAGTACAGGTATTCGCGAACGTGCAGATAGGGCTGCGAATACACGAAGCGTTCGCTGGCATTCGCCGAATTCCACTGTGGTGAGTCGGCGTAATTGAGATCCAGGTGGCCTTCGTCGAGCAGCAGATTGAGACGGTTGGCGGGGTAGAACACGAATTCGACCTGCAAGCCGCTCTGCTTCATGACCTTGCGAACGATGTCCACGGCAATGCCGGTGGCCTGTCCATCGGCATCTTCAAAGCTGTAAGGGTGCCACTGTGCGCCGCCACCCAGCAGGGTTTGCGCCGAGCTCGCGCTGCACCATAGCGCGATCAGCAGAGCGTAGCTGTGCAGCACGCGGCAACGTCTCATGGAAACCTCATGACATCCCTGTTGATAGGGCGCCAGTTTAAACCAGCAGCATGGCGGATTGATGTCGACTGGACGGCGATATGCGGTGATTCTGCAGGGATCATGCCTTGTTGGCTCAATGCGTATGGTTCCTAACCGCCAAACGGTCAGAAACTTTGAGGCAACTCTCTGCTCGTGGTGATGTCATTTCGTTATCATCTGCCGTGTCATCTGTGTCACGTGGAACCCGGCCCCGTTTTTAGCGACAAGTGAGAGAAAGAACGATGTTGGCGCCCAACCCACCCCTTCCGTTGAATGAGTTGAGCCGGCAGGCACTGCTCGATGAGCATCCGTGCCTCCTCGAACAGAGCGCCGACCCATTTCTCGACGAAGTGGTGAAGATGGCGGCGATGTACTTCAAGACGCCCATCTCGCTGATCACCATTCTCGACCGCAAGCGTCAGTGGTTCCGCGCCCGCGTGGGTACCGAGCTGCAGGAAACGCCGCGCAGCGATTCGTTCTGCGCCTACAGCGTGGCGATCGGTGAGAGCGTCGAGGTGTGCGACGCCACGCTCGACCCACGTTTTCGCTGCAATCCGCTGGTCACCGGCGATCCTGGCATTCGCTATTACGCTGGCGTACCCCTGGCCCTGGATAACGGCATCATCCTTGGCAACCTGTGCGTGATCGACACCGAGCCGCGGCAGCCGATGTCGGCGGGCGACATGGCCATGCTGCAGCAAATGGGGCGCCTGGCCATGAGTCGTCTCAATGAATTGCGTATAGCCGCTTTCACCGATGGCGCCACCGGGCTGTTCAACCACGCCAAGCTGGATGAAGACATCTCCGATGCGCTGAGCAAGGGCGATAGCCCGTTGGCCCTGGCCATCGAGCTGGTTTCGCCAGCGCAGTTGAACGACATGCTCAAATCCCTGGGCTTCCGCTTCCTCACCGACTTCACCCTGGCGGTCAGGGACACCCTGCGTGCCTTGCTGCCCCACGGCTGGGAGCTCTACAAGATCAGCGCGCTGCGTTTTGCCTGCAGCGTGCCGGCCAGCCAGCAGGAGCAGGCCGAGGCCGTGTTCCGGCAACTGGTTGACGCGTTCAGCAAACCCATTCACTGCCAGGGCCTACCGGTGCTGCCGCAGATCGGCGTGGGCGTGCTGCGCCTCAGTGCAGACGAGCTGCCGGCTGACTGGATGCGTCTGATCGTCTGTGCGGCTGACGAGGCGCGCACTTCGGGCCGTGGCTGGGCCTACTACGACCACCAGATGGATGTCGCCCAGCAACGCAGTACCCGTTTGCTCAATGACCTGGCCGACGCGGTGCGCGCCGACGACCAACTGCGCCTGGTGTACCAGCCGCGTGTCGACCTGCATAGCGGCGCCTGCATGTCCGTCGAAGCGTTGCTGCGCTGGACGCATCCGACGCTGGGCGAGATCGGCCCTGCCGAATTCATTCCCTTGGCCGAGAAGACCGTGCTGATCCACGCTGTCAGTTTCTGGGTCATCAACCAGGCGATCACGCAGATCATCACCTGGCGCCAGAGCGGTCTCGATCTCAAGGTCGCCATCAATGTCTCCGCTGCTGATCTCAATAACGATCACCTGGCCGACGAGATTATCCGTCTGCTGGCCCGCCACGAACTGAACGGTTCCTGCCTGGAAGTGGAATTCACCGAGAGCGCGCTGGTCGGGGATCTCTCGGTAGTGATTTCGCAGCTCGAACGTCTCAAGGCGATTGGTGTGGACATCGCCATCGACGACTTCGGCAGCGGCTACAGCAACTGGTCCTACCTGCGCGATATCCCGGCCGACACGGTGAAGCTCGATCGTTCGTTCATGGATGACCTGCGCCCCGGTCAGAAGGACTGGAACATCGTTCGCGCACTGATCAGCCTGGCCACGGAACTGGATCAGCGGGTGGTCGCGGAAGGCATCGAAACCGAGCAAACGCTGCAGATCCTGCGTGAGTGGGGGTGCCAGGAGGCCCAGGGCTACTTTATCTCTCGCCCATTGGAAGCGCCGGCGTTGGTTGCCTGGCTGAATGCGAAAGCGGGTGTTCGTGTCAGCGAGCAGGGAATCGTGATTTGAAGCGCGAGGCCTTGATTGCCCCCCAGGGGAGTGGGGTTTTCAGGTGTGCAAGCTGATAGCATCGACAGGCGCCGCCCAATAACGAGCTCCCGCCATGGCACTCCACCTCTGGTTCACCTTCTTCCTGGCCTATCTGGCCACCACGCTGACGCCTGGGCCGAACGTGCTGCTGGTGGTGCGCAATGCGCTGCGCCATGGGGGCGACGCTGGTCGGCAACCTGACGGCCCAATTGCTGGTCACTACCGGCGTTGCCCTGGGCGTCGGTGCGCTACTGGTTGCCATGCCCACGGCGTTTCTGGCCCTGAAGATCGTCGGTGCCGGCTACCTGATCTACCTGGGGGCACGCCAACTGCTCAGCCGCAGTGCGGGCACCCATGCGCTGACGGTCGCGCACCACAGCCCCGTAGCGAAATGGCGCATCACCGGCGAGGCGTTTCTGGTGTCGGTCAGCAACCCCAAATCGATGATCTTTCTCTGTGCCTTCCTGCCGCAGTTTCTGCAGGCGGATCGTTCCGTGCCGGTGCAATTCGCAGTCATGTACCTGACCATCGCCGCGGTCGTGGTCAGCGTGCATTCGGTGTACTGCTACACCGCGTTTCGCTTCAGCAAACGCCTCGGTGCTGCGTATTGGGTCGCAGCGATCAAGCGTTTGAGCGGGGCGCTGTTTATCGGGCTTGGGGTTCGCCTGCTCTCGGTTCGGGCGTAGCAAGCGCGCGTTCACGTGGGCTGGAAAGCAGAACGCCGACCCTTTCAGGTCGGCGTTCTTTATTGCCAGGCCAAATGATCAGCCTGCTTGGTGCAACATCTAATTTTTCAGCGCTTTATCCGCAGGCTGGCTGTAGGTTTCGGCGCAACTGATGTGATCGCTGCCGTCCCAGCACTCGACGTTCTTCAGGTCCGGCATGTCGTCACGGTGGAACACCGGCTCCACACCTTTGCGGCGCTGTGCGTTGTAGTGGCTGAGCAGACGGGCAGCGATACCGGCCAGCGGCACGATGGCGACCAGGTTGGTCAGTGCCAGCAACGGCATGAACACATCGGCCATCGCCCAGACCACCGACACCTTCGCCACCGAACCGATCAGCACGAAGGCCATCACCAGCACGCGAAACAGGTTCAGGCACAGCTTGTTGCCGAATATGTACTGGATGTTCGACTCGCCGTAGTAGTAATTGCCGATCACCGAGGTGAAGGCGAACAGCAGAATGGCGAAGGTCAGGTAATGAATCGCCCAGCTGCCGAGCTGCTCGGCCAGCGCCCATTGCGTCAGGCTGGCACCCAGGGCGGCATCACCGTAGGCATGGCCCGGGTCGGCCAGGAGGATGATCAGCGCCGTCATGGTGCAGATGACCAGGGTGTCGAAGTACACGCCCAGGGTCTGCACCAGGCCCTGTTTGACCGGGTGCGAGACCGATGCCGTGGCGCTGGCATTGGGCACCGAGCCCATGCCCGCTTCGTTGGAGAACAGGCCACGGCGCACGCCCATCATGATCGCCGCGCCGATGCCGCCACCGGCAATCTCGCGCCAGCCAAAGGCGTGGGCGACGATATCGGCGAATACGGCTGGCACGTCGCCGATGTTGAGGACGATCACCACCAGGCCGATGCCCAGGTACATCACCGCCATCACTGGCACCACGGTCACCGAGACCTTGGAAATGGTCTGCACGCCGCCGAAGATGATCACCCCGGTGAGCAGCGTGAGCGCGATACCGACGCCCCAGGCCAGCGTCTGACTGCCGCCTTCGCCGCCGAACGACGTCTGCATGGCATCGACGATGGAGTTGGCCTGCACCGAGTTGAACACCAGCCCATACGTGATGCTGATCATCACCGCGAACACCACCGCCAGCCAGCGCCAGCCCAGCGCGCGCTGGATGTAGTAGGCCGGGCCACCGTGGTAGCGGTACTGCTTGTCCGACTTGTACAACTGCCCCAGGGTCGACTCCACGAACGATGTCGCGCCGCCTACCAGGGCTACCATCCACATCCAGAACACCGCACCCGGCCCACCGAGGGCGATCGCCGTGGCCACCCCGGCGATATTGCCGGTGCCGACCCGCGACGCGGCGGAAATGGTGAAAGCCTTGAAGGAGGAGATCGCCTCCTTGTCGCCGTGGTTACGTTCGAGAATGACCCGAAACATCTCGGGGATCATCCGCAGCTGCACGCCACGGCACACGTAAGTCAGATAGACGCCGCTGAGCAGCAGCATGGGAATGGCAAGGTAAGTCCAGAGCAGGCCGGAGAAGGCATCGAGCAACGCAGACACAGGCGTCTTCCTTTGGTCGTCTTATTCGAAAGGGCGCGAGGATAGGCCAATACGCCCAAATTCCCAAACCCGATGCCGCTGACGGCAGGCCGATAAGCCCCTTTCCCTTACCCGCAGCGGTACTGCTTAGGGCCGGGAAGGGCGCGATGGTTCAGGTAAACGAAGCGGCGAGGGAGGGGCGTATCCGCTGTGGAGAGCGCTTTATGCGATGAGGTGGTGGACAAGCTTCGCGTTGTCCACCCTACGAAAGTGGGGCGAAGCGGCCTCTGCCTGCAATCGAGCTTTACTGAGCAACCAGCACCTTGTCGAGCAACTCGTAACCCGCTCTGTCGGCGTAGCCTCGGCTGCGGTAGAACCTGCGTGCGGGCTCGTTATCCCGTGACAGTTGCAGCGCGATATTGGTGTAGCCCCGGCGTGCGAACTCGGACTCGGCGACGGTCAGCAGCTCTGCCCCGACTCCGCTTCCGCGCTGTGATGACAGCACGAAGAATTCGTCGATCTCTGCGGTGAGCCCGAGGTATTCGAGGCTGAATACCTGAACGGCGAGTAGATAACCCACTGCGGCACCGTCCACCCGTGCAATCCAGCCAGCCCCCAACTCCGGGGTGGATAGCAGGCGAGTGAGCTGGATGGCGACGCGGGTCTGATCGAAGCCGGTAATGCCCTCGAACTCCCAGTAGCTGGCCACCAGGGGGAGCAGGGCCGGTACGTCGTTTGGGGTCGCTTGCTGTATGCGCATCATGTTCTGGATCAGCCTGCTGATAGTGGCCTGGGAGACTTCGGGAAATACGGCATGACAGGCCGTCAGCCGCGCTGGTTCGTCCGTGGTCCGGGTATCGGCAGGATGATAGCGTCGTATCGGCGTAGTACGCACTCTACTGGGTAGGTTGGTTGCATCGTGACGAGTGCTACCTCGTGCAGTCGATGGCTCCCAAACTACCCGCAGATCCAGGCTCAGGGAATCAGCTTGGCTTCGCGCAGGTGCTCGAATACAGCGAAGGAGGCATCGTTGCTGGCCTGATAGTCGAGGAAGCCCAGCTTACGGCTTTTTTGATCGTTCCCACGCTCTGCGTGGTAATGCATTGGTGGGACGCTCTGCGTCCATGCATCGTTCTCTGAGCTCGCAAATCGTGGCGCGGAGCGCCACAGACTGAATTCCCACGCAGAGCGTGGGAACTATCGCAGGTAGAGCCCAAAGATAACCAACGGGTTCTCAGGGAATCAGCTTGGCGTCGCGCAGGTGCTCGAATACGGCGAAGAAGGCGTCGTCGCTGGCCTGGTAGTCGAGGAAGCCCAGCTTGCGGCTTTTGTGATCGTTCCCACGCTCTGCGTGGTAATGCATTGGTGGGACGCTCTGCGTCCATGCATCGTTCTCTGCGCTCGCAAATCGTGGCGCAGAGCGTCACAGACTGAGTTCCCACGCAGAGCGTGGGAACTATCGCAGGTAGAGCCCAAAGACAATCAACAGGCTCTTAAGGAATCAGCTTGGCGTCGCGCAGGTGCTCGAATACAGCGAAGAAGGCGTCGTCGCTGGCCTGGTAGTCGAGGAAGCCCAGCTTGCGGCTTTTCGACATGTCGGTGACCACTTCGATCGGTCGGCCAAGGTCGGCGTCGGTGTGCCAGGGCGAGATCAGTCGCTCGATTTTCGCTTCGGCGAGGCCGTGCTTGGCGGCAAGCGTATGCCAGATCTCGGCATCACCGGCCATCTGTTCTTCAAGCGGTGCAGGCTGGCCTTCGAAAGCGGCGGCTTCGATGCCGAACCACTCGGCGATGCGCTGCCACATCCAGCTCCAGCGGAACACGTCACCGTTGACGATGTTGAAGGCCTGGTTGGCAGCTGCCGGGGTGGTCGAGGCCCAGTGCAGTTGCCTGGCCAGCTGGCGGGCGTCGGTCATGTCGGTCAGGCTGTTCCACTGCACGGCCGAGCCGGGGAAGCGGAACGGGCGACCGGTTTCGCGGCAGACCGAGGCGTAGACGGCGAGGGTGGTCGCCATGTTCATGGCGTTGCCGACTGCCACACCGGTGATGGTGTGCGGGCGGTGCACGCTCCAGGTGAAGCCATCGCGCTTGGCGGCGGCGAACACTTCATCTTCCTGGGCGTAGTAGAAATTCTCCACATCAAGGCGGCCCTGTTCCTCGCGGAACGGCGTCTGCGGCAGGCTGCCCTTGCCGTACGCTTCGAATGGGCCGAGGTAGTGCTTGAGCCCGGTGACCAGCGCGACATGCTTGACGCTGCCGGCTGCACGCAGGGCGTCGAGCACGTTGCGGATCATCGCCGAGTTGACGCGGATGTTCTCCGCTTCGGTGGCCTGGCGTGCCCAGGTGGTCAGGTAGACATGGCTCGGCTTGAGCCCCTCGAGTGCGCTTGCCAGCGAGGCCGGGTCGAGCAGGTCGGCGGCCAGCGGGGTGATGTTCTCGGCGGCCTTGGGGTTACGGGCCAGACCGGTGACCTGCCAACCCTGATCGGCCAGCAGGCGGGAGGTGGCGCTGCCAACGATGCCGCTAGCGCCAACGACCAGTGCGTGATGTGTCATTAGAGATTCCTTCGAAGATAGAGCCTTGGCACCATAGCGATGCTGACGACTCAAACCAAGACGGCACCAAAAGGTAACCACCCCGATGCAAACCGGATCTCCCGAAGAACAATGGCGCGAGGACTGCGCGCCGCGGCGTGTGCTGGAACTGTTTTCCACCAAGTGGACGAGCATGATCCTGCACACCTTGCACGCCCGCCACGGCGGCAGCGCCCGTGCGGGTGTGCTGCACCGCAGTCTGCCCGGCATCTCGAAGAAAATGCTGGTGCAGACGCTGCGTGAACTGGAAACCAGCGGGCTGGTGAACCGGCAGGTGTACGACAGCGTGCCGCCGGCTGTCGATTACTCGCTCACCGAACTGGGCCAGCGGCTGGTCGAGCCCATCGAACTGATCTACGACTGGGCCCGACAGAACGCACCGGCTCTCGATGCGCTGCAACCCAGGCAGTCATCGCGCAGGCGCTGACTTCGAGGGAATGGTCGAGTTGTAGGAGCCCCGACCTCGGGGCGAATCGTAGTGGTAACGCCGATAACGGGCTGTGCCCACCATCGTTTCGCGCCGAGGGCGACGCTCCTACGGGTCTGTGATTCTGATGGCGCCTACGCTCCCGTGGGAACGATCAAATTTTGCTAGCTCCCACGCTCCGCAAAGGAGCAGCTATCGTGGCAATCCTCGTCCACTCACTTGACTTCACAGAGCCTCCAAATGTAGGAGCGGTACATTTGCTGCCTTGATAATGACCTCTACAGCACTTGGCTCTCTGGTAAGCCCAAGATCAAAAACAGTATCCTCGTGTAGGTCGAGCCAATCTTCTAGTAAAAGTGGCATCAGAACTTGTGCTGTAACATCTGTTTTGGACAGTACCTCGCGCAAGGCATCGCTTTGCCTGGCCTACACCGTTGCTAAAACCTCATCAATGTCCGCCATAGGGCTCAGTGGATAAAAGCTATAATGTGCTGCCCCAGTTCGGGAGTGGCGCGGCTCTTATGTTTCTGGTGGATAATTGTAGTCCCACCGAAAAAAA
Source organism: Pseudomonas flavescens (assembly GCF_013408425.1). Classification (NCBI taxonomy): domain Bacteria; kingdom Pseudomonadati; phylum Pseudomonadota; class Gammaproteobacteria; order Pseudomonadales; family Pseudomonadaceae; genus Phytopseudomonas; species Phytopseudomonas flavescens. Next base: position 609,706 of record NZ_JACBYV010000001.1, read on the forward strand.
CCATGCTCTTTGAATTCATCGCCTCTTATGGACTCTTTTTTACTTTTTATATAGTTTGGCGGTGGACACGTCACGTTCTTCATCCAGTAGCCAAGAAACCCGTCGTTGATGCCTGGTAAACTAATCATTTCAGCATGAAATGGGTTGAGCTCGGGGAGGGAGAAATATACGAATTCTCCTATGGACTCTTTTATCCACTCTTCCGGATCTTGTGTCTCATGTAATGGTGTTTGGTGCAGTGGGGATTTTGCTAGGTCTACAAAGTCTCGGATATGTGTCATTGACCAATTGCAAAACTCTAGAGTCTCTCCGGTATCAAAGGCGATATCACTCAGACGATCTACCGTTTCCTCTGGTGGCGTTGGGATACGATCACTGAAGTGCTCCACGTTCTTTTCAATGCATAGTAGAAGGTACCTCGCGACCAGTGAGCCCAAGTGATGAACTACCAACGCCGGATGCTCGCCGGAACCACCGCCAATAACTAAGTTCTCGGGTGAGCATGAAAAGTCGTATTCGCCCCAGGCACCATCTTTAATGGTCTCAAGCGGGTGGTAGATTGGTAGGCCATTAATATAGCCGACCAGTTCATGCTTAATGGAGTCAATGTAGCTCATGTCTTTGCCTAAGTCTTGGTTAATAGGGCGAGTTGAGCTGATAGTGTTTACAGGCCCTTAGCTGAACAGCTGGGTGCGCATCGACTGCCATGCCTCCCAGCAATTCTCTGCGACGATATCTGGATAGCCTCTTTTTTGCTCGCTATCTAGCGCGGCGCTGAAAGGGAGTTTTACGCAGGTCGCATTGTTGCGGATATCAATTACTTCCTGCTCGGTGAGCGGAGCACCTTTTTGCTTTTCTGCCGCGTGGAGAACGGTCACTAACGCGGGAATGAAAACCAGGCACAATGGGCCGTCAGGTGTTTTGGTCATGTCGACTCCTACCAGCAAACTGTACGTCAAAGATGAGCCCGGCACGTCCAACCATTCTGGTGGCGCCCACGCTCGAGCGTTGGTGCCTGATCTGGACGCTCTGCGGCCAATGCTTAGTCACTCAACGATCAGTTTCCAGTGGGTGCTGTCTTGGCTTTCACGGGCTGCGGTCGAACCATGCCTTGCGGCCAGTAGACGATGCAGCCGGCAGGGGCATTGCCGTAGCAGTTATGGGGGCTGTAGCTGGAAAAATCCGGTTCGAAGCCCAGGTCGCGCATGCACTTGGCCTGTTCCTGGATCTTTTGCACACCTGCACTCATCTGATCGATGAAGTCGCACTGCTTGAGCGCCGTATCGACATCGGTTTTGGCTTGCCTGGTGGGTTCCCACATTACCCGTGCAGGCTGAGCCGGTTGGTAGTACGAAGCACAGCCGGCAACGCTGGCGGCGATCATCCCTGCAATCAATTTCTTCATACGTCTGTCTTCCCTGTGATGATTTGAAGCCATGAATGCCTGGCGTACAGGACATGCGGTCCGGCCGTCACGCCGGCTGCATGCCCGCGCGCTTGAGCAGTTGCTTGCAGCGTTCCGAAAGGTGCACCACGCGCAGGTGTTTGCCGGCCTTGCTGTAACGCTCGCGCAGGGTCATCAGGGCGGCGATGGCTGAGTAGTCGACGAAACTCAGGTGGCGGCAGTCGAGGGTCACCTCGGCGGGGTCGTTGGCGGCGTCGAACAGGTTGAGGAACGGCGCGGTGGAGGCGAAGAACAGGGTGCCGTGGGGCAGGTAGAGCTTGCTGCCGTCGGCTTCGATATGGCTGTCGGCGTAGAGCTCGCGGGCGTGATGCCAGGCGAAGTTCAGCGCGGCGATGACGATACCGCAGAGCACGGCGGTGGCCAGGTCGGTGAGCACGGTGATGACGGTCACCGCGATGATCACCAGCACGTCGTTCAGCGGCACCTTGCCAAGCACTCGCAGCGAGGCCCAGGCGAAGGTCTGCTGGGCGACCACGAACATCACGCCGACCAGTGCGGCCAGGGGAATCAGTTCGATCAGCGGTGAAAGGAACAGCACGTAGAGCAGGATCATCACCCCGGCGACGATGCCCGAGAGCCGACCGCGGCCGCCGGAGCTGAGGTTGATCATGGTCTGGCCGATCATCGCGCAACCGCCCATGCCGCCGCACAGGCCGGAGGCGATGTTGGCCGCGCCCAGGGCCACGCACTCGCGATCCGGGTGGCCGCGGCTTTCGGTGATCTCATCGGTGAGGTTGAGGGTCAGCAGGGTTTCCAGCAGGCCGACCATGGCCATCAGCACGGCGTAGGGGAGGATGATCCACAGGGTCTCCAGGCTCCAGGGAATCTGTGGCAATGCCGGCACGGGCAATCCACCGGCGATCTGCGCCATGTCGCCAAGGGTATGGGTGGGCAACTGCAGGAAGTAGGTGAGCAGGCCGACGCTGAGGATCGCCGCCAGGGCTGGCGGTATGGCGCGGGTCAGACGCGGCAGGATGTAGACGATGGCCATGGTCAGCGCCACCAGACCGAGCATCAGGTACAGCTCGTTGCCGGCTATCCAGTGGCCGTCATGCTGGAAGTGCTCCAGTTGCGCGGTGGCGATCACGATGGCCAGGCCGTTGACGAAACCGAGCATCACCGGGTGCGGCACCATGCGCACCAGCTTGCCCAGGCGCAGCGCGCCGAAGGCCAGCATGATCAACCCGCCGAGCAGTACCGTGGCGAGCAGGTATTGCACGCCGTGCTGCACCACCAGGGCGACGATGACCACCGCCATGGAGCCCGCAGCACCGGAAATCATCCCGGGTCGGCCACCGAACAGGGCGGTGATCAGGCAGATGAAGAAGGCGCCATACAGGCCCATCAGCGGGTTGACCTGAGCCACCAGGGCGAAGGCGATGCACTCCGGCACCAGCGCGAACGATGACGTGAGACCGGCCAGGACATCGGCGCGCAGACGAGCGATTTTCATGGGTTACCTGATCGAGCAAGACGGACGGCCCGGCGTGGAGCCGAGCGTGGCACGGCCTGTGCGGCCTTGGCGTTGAAAGGTTGCCGATGGTAAGGAATCGTCGAGGCGAAGGCCAGTGCCGGGGATCTGGATGGCCATGTCGCCGAGGCCCTGCGGCAAAACAACCAGCCGACGAAATGTGGCCTGGCTGGCATTTGGAGCGACCAATAGGTCTAATCTCCTTTTTCTCCGGCGACCAATCGACATTACACTGTCGCCTGCCCAAAAACGATGACGAGGTAAACACGTTGATTATTCACCCTAAAGTTCGTGGCTTCATCTGTACCACCACCCACCCGCTGGGTTGCGAGCGCAACGTGGCCGAGCAGATCGAGGCCACGCGCAAACTGGGCGTGCGTAACGACGGTCCGAAGAAGGTGCTGGTTATCGGCGCCTCCAGTGGTTACGGCCTGGCCGCGCGCATCACGGCCGCTTTCGGCTTTGGCGCCGACACCCTGGGCGTGTTCTTCGAGAAGCCGGGCACTGAAACCAAGGCCGGTACCGCAGGCTGGTACAACTCGGCTGCGTTCGACAAGTTCGCCAAGGCCGAAGGCCTGTACAGCAAGTCGATCAATGGCGACGCCTTCTCCGACGAAGCCCGCGCCAAGGTCATCGAGCTGATCAAGAACGAAATGGGCGGCAAGATCGATCTGGTGATCTACTCCCTGGCTTCGCCGGTGCGCAAGCTCCCGCAAAGCGGTGAAGTGATCCGTTCGGCGCTCAAGCCCATCGGCCAGCCGTACAAGTCGACCGCCATCGACACCAACAAGGACGTGATCATCGAGGCCGCCATCGAGCCGGCCAGCGAGCAGGAAATCGCCGATACCGTCACCGTCATGGGCGGCCAGGACTGGCAGCTGTGGGTCGACGCCCTGGCTGGCGCCGGCGTGTTGGCCGAAGGCGCGCGTACAGTGGCCTTCAGCTACATCGGCACCGAAATCACCTGGCCTATCTACTGGCACGGTGCCCTGGGCAAGGCAAAGCAGGATCTGGACGAAACCGCCCTGCGCCTGGACCAGAAACTGGCCGGTGAAGTCAAGGGCGGCGCCAACGTGGCCGTGCTCAAGTCGGTAGTCACCCAGGCCAGCTCGGCCATCCCGGTGATGCCGCTGTACCTGTCGATGGTATTCAAGATCATGCAGGAAAAAGGCATCCACGAAGGCACCCAGAACCAGCTCGACCGCCTGTTCCGTGACCGCCTGTTCCGCACCGACGGCGCCCCGGCTGAGGTCGATGAAAAAGCCCGCCTGCGCCTGGACGATTGGGAGCTGCGTGACGACGTACAGGACGCCTGCAAGGCCATGTGGCCACAGGTGACTACCGAGAACCTGTTCGAACTGACCGACTATGCCCTTTACAAGAAGCAGTTCCTCAACCTGTTCGGTTTCGAGCGCAGCGACGTGGACTACGACGCTGACGTGGCTACCGACGTCGAGTTCGACGTGGTTCAGTTGTAACCGCTCTTTCCGCGGCTGTGAAAAAGGGACGCCTCGGCGTCCCTTTTTGCATTGCGGCCTGGGCCGCTCAGCCCACCGGTTCGTCGGTGTTCACATAGCGAGGCACTTTCGCCAAGGGCAGGCGACGTGCCTGTTCGACGCTGATGCCTGGGCGCTTGGGTAGCGATTCCAGGCGCTGCGGCTGGCCAGTCTGCAGAGCGCGTTCGATAGCAGCGAGGATGCGCACGTCGCGCCAGCCTTCGTCACCATCGGGCTCCGGCTCGCGGTTCTGCAGGATGCAGTCGGAGAAGTACTGGGTCTGGCCGCCGAACTGATCGACCACCGGATGGCTGTGCTCCTTGGTCTCGTCACCGATGATGGCACGGTAGCTGATCCCTACGCCCTCACCGAAGCCGAAGCAGGGCGAGGCTTCGAACTCGCCTTCGCTGCCGATCACTTGCAGGCGCTGGCTGCCGGGCAGGCTGTAGCTGACGGTGAACACCGCCAGGCGCTCGTCTGCGAAGCGCAGGGTAACGCTCACGGTGTCCGGTGTGTTGATCTCGCGGCCGGGTGTCTGGACGGCCACGGCACGCACTTCCAGGGGCTCGTCGTCGAACAGGTTGCGTACCGCGTTGATCGGGTACGGGCCCATATCGGTCACCGGGCCTGCCCAGTAGCCGCTCTGCATACGGTGGTTGGCCGGGTCGACGGTCTGCGTGAAGGTGGCGGTGAACAGCCGCGGGTCACCGATATCGCCCGAACGGATCCGGTGGATCATCTCCACGGTGCCGGGTTCGAAATGCAGGCGGTAGGCGATCATCAGCTTGGCGCCGGAGCGCTCGGCAGCGGCGGTGATGGCCTTGCAGTCTTCTTCGCTGGTTGCCATGGGCTTTTCCAGCAGCACGTGGATACCGGCTTCCAGGGCGGGCTCGGCGAACTCGCGGTGACGGAAATTCGGCGTGGCCAGGTAGATGGCATCGATCTCGCCCGAGGCGAGCAGCGCGGGGAATTCGTCGTAGCTGTAGCTCTTGATGTCGTACATCGCGGCCAGTTCATCGGCCTTGATCGGGTCGCCGGTCACCAGCGCGGTGATCACCGAATTGTCGGTCTGGCCGACGCCAGGCATGAATGCGCCCTGAGAAATCCAGCCACCTGCGACCACTGCATAACGAACCTTGCCTTGAGCATCGGGCATGTCATCGACTCCTGTGCAACACCGAACCGGATTGTTCGGTTTATTGGGGCTGTTGACGTTGCAGGGCGCGCCGAGGGGCTCGGGCGTGCTCATGCGCAAACGTCAACAGACCCTAGAGTCGGCAGGCATCGGCACGTGAAGTTCAGTAAAAGCGCCTGCCGGTCTTGGTGCACCGGCGTCGCTTGAACCACACGGGAAATCATCCGACTATTCTGTGGTCAGTATTGGCGCCATCCAAGGCGCACCCGTTACGTTGTTTATGGAGAGTTGCAATGAAAGCCCTGATTTCCAGCCTGTTGCTCGTCGCTGCCCTGCCGGCACTGGCCGACACCGCGTCCAATCCACGTTGCGAGGCGAAGGTGGCGGACATCCAGCAACAGATCCAGGCTGCCAAGACCGCTGGCCATGACGGCAAGGTCAAAGGGCTGAACACGGCACTGGAAAACGTCCGTGCCAATTGCACCGACAAGGCGTTGCTGCGCGAGCTGGAAGGCAAGGTCGGCGAGGCGCGGGACGAGGTGCGCGAGCGTGAGGCGGATCTGCGCGAGGCCGAGCTGAGCGGCGACGCCAGCAAGATAGCCAAGCGTCAGGCCAAACTGGAAGAAGCTCGCGGGGAACTGCAGCAGGCCGAGACCGAGCTGAGCCCGGCCCCCAAGCAGCAGGCTGAATGAAAAAAGGGAGGCTGGCCGAGCCGCCGTCCTCCCTGTTTCACCATGCGGCGCCGGGTTGCCCGGCGCCTGCCGTCAGGTTCTGAAACGCCCCACCAGTCCATTCAGCTCGCCGGACAGTGCCTCCAGGCGCTGCGAGTCGCTGCGTGCCGAATGGGCCAGTTCCTCGACCAGTTGTGCGTCGGTCTGGATCTGCGCGATGTGCCGGTTGATGTCTTCGGCCACGTGGTGCTGTTCTTCGGCCGCCGTGGCGATCTGATTGTTCTGATCGCGAATCTCGTCCACCGAGCTGCGGATCTGCTCGAAGCTGTCGCGAGCCTGCTGAATCCGTTCGACGCTCTGCTGCGACATGCTCAGGCTGCTCTGCATCTGCTTGGTCACGTCCTGGGTACGTTTGGCCAGGCCACCCAGCAGGCTGTCGATCTCGCCCGTCGAGTCCGCGGTGCGTTTGGCCAGTGCGCGTACTTCGTCGGCGACCACGGCGAAGCCGCGGCCCTGTTCACCGGCACGCGCGGCCTCGATGGCGGCGTTGAGGGCCAGCAGGTTGGTCTGCTCGGCGATCGAACGGATGGTGTCGAGGATGGCATTGATGTTCTTGCTGTCCTGCTCCAGCACCTGCATGGCCTGAGCCGACTTCTGCAGGTTCTCGCTCAGCCGCGAGACGCTGCCGGTGGCTTCGTCGATCTGCAACTGACCATCGTGCACCTGACGCTGGCCGGAGTCGGCCGAGGAGGCGGCATGGCTGCAGGAGCGGGCCACTTCGTTGGCGGTGGCGACCATCTCGTTGAAGGCGGTGGACACCAGCTCCACGGCCTCGCGCTGACGGCCGGCGGCGTCGTTCATGTCGCGGGCCACGCGGGTGCTGGCATCCGAGGCGGTTTGCAGATCCGCCGAAGCGCTGCCGATGCGTTGCACCAGGGTGCGGATGGCGCCGAGGAACTGGTTGAACCAGCGTGCCAGCAGAGCGGTTTCGTCATTGCCGCGCACGTCGAGGTTGCGGGTCAGGTCGCCTTCGCCCTGGGCAATGCCTTCCAGGCCACCGGCCACGCTGCGGATCGGTTTGACGATCAGACCGGCGAAGCTGGCGCCAACGATGGCGAACAGTACGGCCAGTACCGCGGCGATCACACCGATCTGCCAGGTCAGGCTGGTGGCCTTGGCCATCACCTCGCTGCGTTCGATCAGGCCGATGAAGCGCCAGCCGAGGGCTTTCGATGACCAGACGTTGGCCATGTAAGGCACGCCGTCCAACTCTATCTCCACCAACCCGTTTTCCACGCCGGCCAGTTCCTTGTAGCCGTCGCCCAAGTCGCTGATCAGCTTGAAACCATGGGCAGGATCGCGCGGGTCGACCAGCACGTTGCCGTTGCTTTCCAGCAGCATCAGGTAGCCGCTCTCGCCGAGCTTGATCTGCTTGACCAGTTCGGTGAGCTGCTTGAGGGAAACGTCCAGGCCGAGCACGCCGGCCGGTTGGCCCAGGTCATTTTCTATGGTGCGCACGGTGCCCATCAGCACCACGTCGTCCGGTGCCCAGTAATAGGCGGAGGTGCGTACGGTTTTGCCTGGCGAGGCCATGGCGGTCTTGTACCAGGGGCGTACGCGCGGGTCGTAGTTGCTCAACTTGGCGTCGTCGGGCCAGGACGCGTAGCCGCCGTCGGGCTTGCCGATCGACAGATAGGCGGTGCTCGGGTGGCTGGCGGCGAACTCGCCGAACATCTTCAGAAACGCCTGATTGTTCTCGTTCAGCGGTATCCGCGCGGCATCGGCACCGGAGTAGTCCTTCAACTCGCCGGCGTTGCGTATGTCGGGATGCTTGGCCAGGTACTCGACGTTCTGCGCGATGGCATCGAGGAACTGATTCATGGCGTTCTCGATCTGACGGATCTCCCGGCTGCTACTGTCGAGGAAGTCGTCCTGCGCCTGCGCGCGCAGGTTGATCACCACCACGACCGCGACCAGCACGACGGGCACACAGGCGATGGCCGCGAAGGCCCAGGTGAGTTTCTGTTTGATGTTCACGGGTTGTTCCTGCTCGAGCGAGAGATGTTGTTTTTGAAGCGAGAGGCAGTAAACGAGAAAGCATCGGGCCTTGTGCCGGCCTGTGAACACTGAATCGGCTGGGGGCGGATTAACTTGAGTGGTATTTGGTATTCCAGGCAAGACTTTTTCTTCGCCTGGAATGAAGGGAGGGGGGAGGATTTGCGAACGGCCGGCGTCACTGCTCGTGCGAGTCGCCTGCCTTGTGCCGCCACGGTGAGTAGTCGAGATTGACGATGAACACGTGCTGACCCTGAGCGTTGGGCTTCTGCCCGGGTACCAGAGGGACATCGCGCAATGTCGCACAGGCATGCCCCAGATGATCGAGCAGGCTGTTGTCCTGCTTGAAATCACGACGCCTCAGCCGGTGAGGTTCGATGATCACCTCGCAGCCAAGCACGTTGCGGTGTTCATCCAGCATGCCGATCAAGCGTGCCTTGCCGATGCTGTCGATCGGCTGATCGGCGAACAGGTGTCTCCAGAAGTATGCGCTTCGCTGATTGACGGCGGTGCTCCTGGCCTGGCGAGCCGCATCCACCTGGCGCAGGGGGAACTGGAGGGGGGCAACTATCTCGGTGCTCGCACCTTCATCGAACATGTGCGCAGGAATGGGCGGCAGAACGGTCTGCCAGCACAGGCTGTTCATCCGCTCAGCCAATTGTGGATTGTAGGCAAAGCCACCGGAGTTCTTCGCGTTGCTGGCGGGGCGCGCCTTGCAATCGAGCAACTGATTCTGGCGGTCCAGGACGTAGACCATCTCGAAACTTCCGACCTGCCACTCCGGGTTCGCCTCGATACCGACGGTGCGCACCGCGTTCATGGACGCCAAGACGAAATACTCCTTCGCGAGTTCGTCTGGCGTTTTAGTGGCGGGTGTGGGTGCCTGGGTGCTGCAGGCCACCAGCAGGAAGCTGCCGGCGAGTAGTGCCAGGGACTGCTTGAGCATGACATTCCTTGTCTGAAATCGAAGGTGACGCGGATTCTACAGCTGTGCGCTGCGCCTGTGCTCGCGCCTGCTCGCATGGATGAACACCACCACGAACAAGGCGCTGAGCAGTACCACGATGGTCGGCCCGGGAGCGCTGTCGATGAAGAAGCTCAGGTACACGCCGCTCAGTGCCGCCCCCACGGCGATGCCCACGGCGGTGAAGAGCATGGCGCCCATGGTGCGGGTGAGCAGGAAGGCGATGGCGCCAGGGGCGATCAGCAGCGCCACGGTGAGCACGATGCCGATGGCCTTGAGGGCGCCGACGATGGTCAGCGACATCACCGCCAGCAGCCCATAGTGCAGCAGGCGCACCGGTAAACCGACAGTGCGCGCCTGCACCGGGTCGAAGGCGTGCAGCAGCAGGTCGCGCCATTTCAGACCGATGAATGCGGTGACGGCCAGGGCGATCAGGCCGCTTTCCAGCAGGTCGGCCCAGCCGATGCCGAGCATGTCGCCAAACAGGATGTGGTCCAGGTGCACGTCGCTGTGAATCTGCGTGTACAGCAGCAGGCCGAAGCCGAACATGCCGGAGAACACCACGCCCATCAGGGTGTCCTGCTTGATCCGGCTGTTTTCCTTGAGATAGCCCGAGGCGACCGCGCACAGCATGCCGGCGACGAAGGCGCCGAGCGAGTAGGGCAGGCCGACGATATAGGCGATGACCACACCGGGAAACACCGCGTGGGCGGTGGCGTCGCCCATCAGTGCCCAGCCTTTGAGCACCAGAAAGCACGACAGCAGCGCAGCGGGGATGGCCACCAGCACGGCGATCAGCAGGGCGTACTGCATGAAGTCGATTTGCAGCGGTTGCAGGAGTATCTCCATGGTCACATCTCCAGCCGTGCCTGGGCGGCCCGGCGGCGGGCGGCGAGCAGGCCATGCTTGGGCGCGAAGACGAAAGCCACCAGGAACACGCAGGTCTGCAGCACGATGATGATCGCCCCGGTGGCGCCATCGAGAAAGTAGCTGGCATAGGCGCCGATGAAGCAGCTCAGGCCGCCGATGCAGCCAGCGATCAGCAGCAGCCGCTCGAAACGGTCGCTGAGCAGGTAGGCGGTGGCGCCCGGGGTGACGACCATGGCGATGACCAGAAAGGCGCCGACGGTCTGCATGGCCGCCACGGTGCAGGCGGACAGCAGGATGAAGAAGATCGCCTTCAGCCGCGTCGGGCTGAGGCCGATGGAGCGGGCATGGTGCTCGTCGAAGAACACCACCATCAAGTCCTTCCAGCGCACTGCCAGCACGGCCATGGTGATGCCGGCGATCAACAGCAACTGCAGGGTGTCGCCCGGCGTGATGGCGAGAATGTTGCCGAGCACGATGGTCTGGATGTTCACCGAGGTGGGGGACAGCGACACCATGAACAGCCCGAGGCCGAAGAACGACGAAAAGATCAAACCGATGATCACGTCTTCCTTGAGCTTGCTGCGCTGATTGAGGAACAGCATGGCGCCCGCCGCCAGCGTGCCGGCACCGAAGGCACCGAGGGCGAAGGGCAGGCCGAGCATGTAGGCCCCGGCGACGCCGGGGACGATGGAATGCGCCAGGGCGTCGCCGATCAGCGACCAGCCCTTGAGCATCAGGTACACCGAGAGCAGCGCGCAGACCACGCCGACCAGGGTCGAGACCCACATGGCATTGACCATGTAGCCGTAGGAAAAGGGTTCGAGCAGGGTGTGCACTATTGGTCCTTTTCGTCGACGCGGCCGCGGATGGTCGATTTGCCGTCGTAGAGCACCAGCGGGCGCTCGTCGTCGGTGATGATGCCGATCAGCGGCGACTTGTCATCACGGCCTTCGCCCGGCAGTTCGAAGTGACGCAGCACGCCGCCGAAGGTGCGCTCGAGATTCTCGCGGGTGAACACCAGCTGGGTCGGCCCGTAGGCCAGCACGGTACGCGCCAGCAGCACGGTGCGGTCGCAGAACTCTGGCACACTGCCCAGATTGTGGGTGGAGACGAGCATCACCCGGCCCTCGTCGCGCAGTTCGCCGAGCAGCCGCACGATGGCGTCCTCGGTCTTCACGTCGACCCCGGTGAAGGGTTCGTCGAGCAAGATGACCCGCGAATCCTGGGCCAGGGCGCGCGCGAGGAACACGCGTTTCTTCTGTCCGCCGGACAGCTCGCCGATCTGCCGTTTGCGCAGGTCGCCCATGCCGACCCGTGCCAGGGCCGTTTCAACCGCCTGGCGGTCGGCGGCCTTGGGACGACGCAGCATGCCCATGTGACCAAAGCGGCCCATCATCACCACGTCTTCGACCAGTACCGGAAAATTCCAGTCGACGTCTTCACTCTGCGGCACGTAGGCGATCAGGTTGCGTTTCAGGGCATCGCGCACCGGCATGCCGAGCACGCTGATGCTGCCATGGGCAAGCGTCACGAAGCCCATGATGGCCTTGAACAGCGTCGACTTGCCGCTGCCGTTGACGCCCACCAGGGCGGTGATGCTACCGCCCGGGCTGCCGAAGCTGGCATTGCGCAAGGCGGTGTGGCCGTTGCGGTAGGTCACGCTGATGTCATCGACACGAATGCCGTCGAGGCTGTCCTCTTCGTGCAGGGCGTTGGGCATTATTCGGCCAGCCCGTCAGCGATGGTCTGCGAGGTGACGCGCAGCAGGTCGAGGTAGGTCGGTACCGGGCCGCTCGGTTCGCTGAGCGAATCGACGTACAGCACGCCGCCGTACTTGGCGCCGGTTTCCCGGGCGACCTGCTGGGCTGGCGAAGCGGAGATGGTGCTTTCGCTGAACACGGCGGGAATCTTGTTGGCGCGCACTGCATCGATCACCTTGCGCACCTGTTGCGGGGTGCCCTGCTGATCGGCGTTGATCGGCCACAGGTACAGCTCCTTGAGGCCGAAATCGCGGGCCAGGTAGCTGAATGCGCCCTCGCTGGAAACCAGCCAGCGGCGGTTCTCCGGGATCGCCTGCAGGCGCTCGCGGATCGGCGTTACGGTGGCCTGAATGCGTGCCTTGTAGGCTTCGGCGTTGGCCTTGTAGGTTTCGGCATTGGCGGCGTCGTGCTCGACCAGTGCGTCACGGATATTGTCGATGTAGATCATCGCCGAGTCCGGCGACATCCAGGCGTGGGGATTGGGTTTGCCGCCGTATGGACCTTCGGCGATGCTGATCGGCTCGACGCCATCGCTCAGCGTCGCGGAGGGCACGCCCTGCAGGCGCTGCAGAAAACGTTCGAACCACAGCTCCAGGTTCATGCCGTTACGCAGGATCAACTGCGCGTCGCGGGCCTTGAGGATATCGCCCGGCGTCGGCTGGTAATTGTGGATCTCGGCACCCGGCTTGGTGATCGATTCGACCACGGCGGCGTCGCCAGCGACTTCGCGGGCCATGTCGGCGAGGACGGTGAAGGTGGTGACGACCTTGAACTTGCCCTCGGCGGAGGCCAGGTGCGGCAGCAGGGTCAGAAGGAGGGCGGCGAGCAGGGGGGCACAGGTGCGCGAGCGGATCCGATTGAACATCTTCATCCTCATATGGCTTGACCGGTCAAATCACCGGGATGGTCATTACCCCCGGACAGGGCTGCCACTCTAGCGATAAATCGTCGCTAATGAAAACTATTGGCATTAGAGATTTGTTTTCGATGCATGCCGTTCGATGTTGCGTTATGGCAGCGAACGACGGCTGTGCTCAGCGTAGCTGCTGGAGCGCATGCATGTGAGCCGTTGCAGCGCTGGCAGGTTCCGCCAATGTGATCGCGGCGACCGTGGCATGGGTGAAAATGCACAAGCCCGCAACCTGTGCGGGCTTGTGCGGGTGGTCAGTCGCAGGGTGGGGTATCACTCACCCTGCGGCTCAGGGCCAATGCAAGCCCCTCGTCCGATCGCGCTTGGCTTGGCGGCTCAGCTGCCGCTCTTGATCTTGGTCCAGGCACGGGTGCGTACCCGCTCGACTTTCTGCGGCAGGGGTTCGACGCTGTAGAGGGTTTTCTGCCCCTCGGCGGTCGGGGTCAGGTCGGCGTTGTCGCTGATCGCCTTGTCCACCAGCAGCATGCCTGCCTTGTTGGGGTTCGGGTAACCGAGGAAATCGCTGATCGGTGCGATCACTTTCGGGTCGAGAAGGTTGTTGAGGAACTCATGAGCTTCCTCGACGTTCTTGGCGCTGACCGGAATGGCGAAGGTGTCGAACCAGATCGGTGCGCCTTCCTTCGGCAGGCGCCATTCGACCTTCACGCCGTTGCCTGCTTCCTTGGCGCGGTTGGCGAACTGGTAGAAGCTGCCCGAATAGCCGATGGCCACGCAGATGTCGCCGTTGGCGATGTCGGTCATGTACTTGGCCGAGTGGAAATAGGTCACGTACGGGCGGATGCTCATCATCAGCTCGGTGGCCTTGTCGTAGTCAGCCGGGTTGGTGCTGTTCGGCGGCAAACCCAGGTAGTGCAGCGCCAGCGGCAGGATCTCGTTGGGCGCGTCGAGCATGGCGACGCCGCATTGCTTGAGCTTCTCCATGTTCTCGGGTTTGAACACCAGATCCCAGCTGTCCACCGGGGCGTCGGCGCCGAGGGCGGCCTTGACCTTGTCCGGGTTGAAGCCGATCAGCACGGTGCCGTACATGTACGGCACGCCGTACTGGTTGCCGGGGTCGTTGGTCTCCAGCAGCTTGAGCAGTGCGGGGTCGAGGTTCTTCCAGTTGGGCAGCTTGCTCTTGTCGAGCTTCTGGAACACGCCGGCCTTGATCTGGGTGTCGAGGAACATGTTCGATGGCACCACCAGGTCGTAGCCCGAGTTGCCGGTGAGCAGTTTGGCTTCCAGCGCCTCGTTGGTTTCGAAGGTGTCCCAGGTCAGCTTGACGCCGCTTTTCTGCTCGAAGTCCTTGAGGGTCTGCGGCAGGATGTAGTCGGCCCAGTTGTAGACCCGCAGTTCTCGAGTCTCGGCCATGGCATTGCCGACCAGCAGCGCCGCGCCGCAGAGGGTGGCGCCGAACAAACGGTGGAGATTTTTCATCGTTATGTGCTCCGGTTATTCAGGGGTGTCGGCAGTAGGCTCAGGCGCCTTCGAAACCTTCCAGTACGTTCACCGCGTTGACGCCGATCTCCTCCACGGCATAGCCGCCCTCCATCACGAACAGAGTGGGCTTGCCGAGGCGGGCGATGCGTTCGCCCATGCGCAGGTAGTCGGGGCTGTCGAGCTTGAACTGGGAAATCGGGTCTTCCTTGAACGTGTCCACGCCCAGGGACACCACGATCACGTCCGCTGCGTAATCGTCGATACGTGCGCAGGCACTCTCCAGTGCGGCGCTCCATTGCTCCCATCCGCTGCCGGAAGCCAGCGGCAGATTGAGGTTGAAGTCTTCACCGGCGCCTTCGCCGTGCTCGTCCTGGTAACCGAGGAAGAACGGGAATTCGAAAGCCGGATGACCATGGATCGAGACGAACAGCACATCGCTGCGGTCGTAGAAGATCGACTGCGTGCCATTGCCGTGGTGGTAGTCCACGTCGAGAATGGCGACCCGCTTGCAGCCCTGATCCAGGAAGGCCTGAGCGGCGATGGCGGCATTGTTAAGGTAGCAGTAGCCACCCATCAGGTCAGCGGCCGCGTGGTGGCCCGGTGGGCGACAGAGGGCGAAGGCGCCAGTGGCGCCATCGCTGATCAGCTTCTGCCCGGTAAGGGCGACCTGGGCGGCACTCCAGGCGGCCTGCCAGGTGCCGGCGGTGATCGGTGCGCCGCCGTCGAAACTGTAATAACCGAGCTGACCATGCAGGTTGTCCGGCACCACGCTGCGCAGGGTGCGGGCCGGCCAAGTGAAGGGCATCAGGTCACCGTCACGCCCCATGGCGGCCCAGCGTGCCCAGGCGCCTTCGAAAAAGCTCAGGTAGTCGCGGTGATGAATGCGTTCGATCGGTGCTCGGCCGAAATCGCTGGGGGTGATGACTTCACCCAGTTGCTGCTGGCGCACGCGGGCGAGCACATGGTCGGCTCGCGACGGCATTTCGAAGCAGGGCTTGAGCTCCCCGTCGATGATTTCGCAGCGGCCATGATGCAGGTGATGGTCATCGCTGTAGATCGTACGCATGGCTGAGTCTCCGACTTGGACAGCTGCATTCTTGGCCCGAGTCTGGCGCTGGCGAAATGAGCGCAATGGCCAAAAGGGGATAGATGTGGCCACGAAATGGCGCAGCAGCGATCCGTATCGGTGCAGGTCTAGGCGCTGACCGGGCGCCGATAGCGGCTTGGCGATACGCCGCTCCAGCGCTGGAAGGCGTGGCGGAAACTGGCGGTTTCGCTGTAGCCGAGTGCCTCGGCGATCCGTGCGATGGGCAGCCGTTCCTGGTCCAGCAGGTGGCGTGCCTGCTCGAAGCGCAGCTCATCGAGCAGGGTTTGATAGCTGGTGCCGACTTCTTGCAACTGCCTGCGCAGGGTGCGCGACGAGCAACGCAGCTGGCGCGCCAGGCCATCCAGGCCAGGCGCCGTCGGCAAGTGGTTGGCGAGCAACTGGCGTACGCGGGAAATCAGCGCCAGGTGGGAGATGAACTCGCGGTTCAGATGGCGGCAGCGTTCCAGGGTGTCGCGGTGAGTCACCGGGTCTGCCAGGGGCAGGCGTCGATCCAGCCACTGGCTATCGAAAACGATGGCGTTGTCGGCGGCATTGAAGCGCACTGCACAAGCGAAGTCGCGGCTGTACTGACGCTGGTAGCGCGGCGCTCGATGGCTGAAACGGGCCGCGTCGAGGGGCAGGGTGCGACCGAGCAGGTCCTCGCAGATCAACTTCAGCGAGGCCAGACAGAACTCGGTGTTGAAGGTCTCCAGTTCCGCCGCATCGCGATAGTGGCTGGCCTCGATCCAGGCCTGCGAGCCATCGCGGCGCAGACGCAGGTCGAAGAGGGTGCCGAGCAAGGCGGGAAAGCTGAAGGCGACCTCCAGCGCATCGCCCAGCGTCGATGCCGAGAGCAGGCTGAAACCCAGCAGGCCATAGGACGATACATGCATGCGCCTGCCGAGCAGCAGGCCGAGATCCTGACGCCTGGCGGTGGCATTGCGAAACACCTGGCGTTCCTGGGCGATGCTGATGCGCATCTCCGGACGCTGCAGGTCCGCCGCGTCGATGCCGCTGCCAGCCAGGAGTTCGTGAGCGTTGCAATCGCCATTCTGGCAAAGGGTATCGAGGGCCAGGACGACGGCATGCAGGGTGGTCAGATGGGCGTGCAGCATGGGGACTCGCCTTCTCGGGGCAGACCCTAAGATCACGCAATAAGCGTGCCTTGCGCGCTCCTGAGCCTGTTCAGGCGTTTCACCGGAAACTGCGCTCGACAGATGTAGGAGAAGGTAACGCCGAGGCAGCCCGTAGCCTGGTGTGCAGCGCAGCGATACCCAGGGCGGTGTCGCTGCGCTCGACCGGGCTACAGCGCCACGAACAGCAGAAAGGTGCCGAGGATCAGGCGGTAGATCACGAACGGCAGCATGCCGATGCGATCCAGAGCGGCGAGGAACAGCTTGATGCACAGAAACGCCGACACGAACGACAGGCCGATGCCCCAGGCCATGTCGCCCCAGTGCGCGCCGTTGCCTTCTTCGATCAAGTGCAGGGTCTTCAGACTGCCGGCGGCGAGAATCAGCGGAATCGACAACAGGAAGGAGAAGCCAGCGGCGCTCTTGCGGTCGAAGCCGAGCATCAGTGCGGCGGTCATGGTGATGCCCGAGCGCGAGGTGCCAGGAATCAGCGCGAGCATCTGTGCCAGGCCGATCAGCAGGGCGTGGCGCCACGTCATGCGGCTCATGTCGGCATCACGGCTGCCTTTCACGTCGGCCCACCAGAGCACCAGGCCGAAGACGATGGTGGTGGTGCCGATCACCAGCATCGAACGGGTGTATTGCTCGATCACCGATTCGAAGATCAGCCCGGCCAGTGCGGCCGGGATGGTCGCCAGGATGATCATCCAGCCCATGCGGCTTTCCGGGCTGGCGCGGCGGTACAGAACGTGACCCAGCCAGCCGCTGACGATTGCCGCGATCTGCTGGCGAAAAGCGAGCACCACGGCCATCAGGGTGCCGACGTGCACGGCAACGTCGAAGGCCTGGCCCTGATCGGGCCAGCCCAGCAACTGCGAGGGCAGAATCAGGTGCGCGGAGGAGGAGACGGGAATGAATTCGGTAATGCCCTGGATGAGCGACAGGATGAGCAGGTGGAGCCAGTCCATGGGTTTCCTTATGAGGGAGTGAGCGAACGCGGACTGCGGGTATGACCCGGTGAGACCTGTTTTTCTCCGCGCTGCAGCTCGATTCCTTGAGATTCGCCTGCATTCTAGCCATGCCGGTCGTCTCCGGACCAGTGCTGGCCAGCCTGTGGCACTGCCGTGACGCCGCGGATTTGCTATCGTGTGTGCCCCCTCGCTCGGATGCTCCCGGTCGAGGCCTCCCGAAGACCCCCACGAGATTGCTCCCCATGCACCGCGCAGCATCGCCGGCACCTGGCCGGCCCCTGACCCGTAGCGATTACAAGACCCTGTCCCTGTCTGCCCTGGGCGGCGCGCTGGAGTTCTACGACTTCATCATCTACGTATTCTTCGCCACCGTGGTCGGCAAGCTGTTCTTCCCGCCGGACATGCCCGACTGGCTGCGCATGCTGCAGACTTTCGGCATCTTCGCCGCTGGCTATCTGGCACGCCCCCTGGGCGGCATCATCATGGCGCATTTCGGCGACCTGATCGGACGCAAGCGCATGTTCACCCTGAGCATCCTGATGATGGCGGTGCCTACGCTGATCATGGGTCTGCTGCCGACCTACGCACAGATCGGTATCTTCGCGCCGCTGCTGTTGCTGCTCATGCGCATGATCCAGGGCGCGGCGATTGGCGGTGAAGTGCCCGGTGCCTGGGTGTTCGTGTCCGAGCACGTGCCGGCGCGCCACATCGGTTATGCCTGCGGTACGCTGACCTGCGGCCTGACCACCGGCATCCTGCTCGGCTCGCTGATGGCCACGCTGATCAACAGCGTCTTCACCGCCGAGGAAGTGCTCGACTGGGCCTGGCGCGTGCCGTTCCTGATCGGTGGTGTGTTCGGTCTGTTCGCCATGTACCTGCGCCAGTGGTTGCACGAGACGCCGGTGTTCACCGAGATGCAGCAGCGCAAGGCCCTGGCCGAGGAACTGCCGCTGAAAACCGTGGTGCGCGACCATCGCGGCAGCGTGGTGATTTCCGCGCTGCTGACCTGGCTGCTGTCGGCCGGCATCGTGGTGGCGATCCTGATGACGCCGACCTTTCTGCAGACCCTCTACGGCTTCGATGCGGTCACTTCGCTGAAGGCCAACAGCCTGGCCATCGTCATGCTCAGCATCGGCTGCATCATCAGCGGTGCCCTGTGCGACCGCATCGGTGCCGGCCGGGTGCTGGTGGTTGGCTGCAGTGCGCTGGCGGTCAGCGTATGGCTGTTCTACAGCGGCCTGCACGCCAACCCGCACTGGCTGTTCCCGCTGTATGCGTTGGTCGGCCTGTTCGTCGGCACCATCGGCGCGGTGCCGTTCGTGATGGTGCATGCTTTCCCGGCGCCAGTGCGCTTCAGCGGCCTGTCGTTCTCCTACAACATGTCCTATGCGGTGTTCGGTGGCCTGACTCCGGTGGCCGTTTCGCTGCTGGTGAAGTGGAGCCCGCTGGGCCCGGCCTATTACCTGATCGCCCTGTGCGGTGTCGGCGTGGTGGTCGGGTTAGGGCTGCTGCGCAAGGGCCGCTGAGCATTCGATTGTTTCGCACCAGCCGGCCGAGCCGGTATGGTGCGTGCACGTTCACAACGCGATGGAGAAGCCCATGAGCCTTTACGGCGATTACGATTCGCAGAACATCTTCGCCAAGATCATTCGCGGCGAGATGCCCTGCTACAAGCTGTACGAAAACGACGATGTGCTGGTGTTCCTCGACCTGTTTCCGCAGTCCTTCGGGCACACGCTGGTGATCCCCAAGCGAGCCGAGGCTCGCAATATCCTCGAGATCGACGCCGACAACCTGACCAGGCTGACCCTGGCCGTGCAGAAGGTCGCCCGGGTGCTGGTCGATGAGCTCGAGCCCGATGGCGTGCAGGTCACCCAGTTCAACGGCGCGCCGGCAGGGCAGACGGTCTATCACATCCACGTACACGTGATTCCGCGCTTCAGCGAGCAGGGCTTGCAGAACCATGGCAGCGGCAAGGCCGATCCGGCCGAGCTGGAGAAACTGCAAGCCAGGCTGGTGAAGCGCTTCCAGAGCGCTTGATCGACGCGGCGCCCACCCTGCGGATGGTGCTCGCGTTGTAGGGTGGGCTTCAGCCCACCACTTCTCCGATTCGGCGGGAGGGCGGCGCTTCGCTCAACGCCCCGCCAGCCCGCAGGGTGGGCGTTAGCCCACCAATGCTCCGCCAACCGTAGATGGACCGGGCCATGTGGCGAGCGTCGATGGGCATCGCGTTGCTCGACGCCTTCCTATGAACGCCGTCGCTTCAGCCACTGGCTCAACCATTCGTAACCGCTGACCATCAGGATGCCGCACAGCACCAGCAGGGCGCCGGCGACGAAGTTGATTTCCAGCGGTTCGTCGAGCAGCCATACGCCGAACACGATGCCGAACATCGGCGTCATGAACGACAGCACGCCGAGGCGCGAGGCGAGGTAGTTGCGCAGCAGCCAGAACCAGGCCAGAAAGCTTGCGAACGACACCAGCAGCGCCTGGAACGCCAGGCCGCCCAGGGCCACCGGCGTGGGGTTGAAGTGCAGTTGGCCGGTCAGCGCGCAGGCCAGCATCAGCAGCAGGAAGCCACCGAGCAACTGATAGAGCAGCGTCTGCGTGACCGGTGCGCTGGACAGGCGCGAGCAGCGCACCACCACGGTGGTCGCGCCCCAGGCCACGGCGCCAAGCAGGCCAAGGATATCGCCGAACATCTGCTTGCTGACATCCCGCGTCTCGAGATCCGGCGAGCCCCCTGCGAAAGACACCACGATGCCGACGAAGGCCACACCGATGCCCAGCCACTGCAGGGGTTTCAGGCGTTCGGCAGGCAGCCGCCAGTGCAGCCCCAGCGCGGCGAAGATAGGTGCCGTGTAGAGAAAGATCACCATGTGCGAGGCACTGGTATGGCGCAGCCCTTCACCGACCAGCATGAATTCCAGGGCGAACAGACACCCCACCATCAGGCCGGGCTGCCAGTTGCCTTCGCGCAACGACAGGCCGTCGCGGCGCCAGAGCATCAGCAATGCCACCAGCACGGCGGCCACCCCCGAGCGCAGAGCGAGCATCAGCATGGGCGCGACGTCATCGGCCGCTGCCTTCAGCACGACCTGCTGCAGCCCCCAGATCATGCACAGCACGACCATCATTGCCCCGGCCAGCCCGTCGATGTTCTTGCGCGTGTCCATAACGGAGCCTGCCAGTGGAGTAGGTCACCATTATGGTGCTGGCGATTTCTACTGATATAGTTCAAACCCGACAGCGCATAGCGGTTACCCGCCAGAGCGATGAAGATCGACGCCCCGCGACTGCAGATCCCCCCGTTCAGCGACGCCTTGCCGGCCCCGCTGTTCTTCCGAACCGCCAGCGTGCCGGCGCATGCGACCTATCCGCGTCATCGCCACGCCTGGGGTGAGTTCGTCTACGCCTTCAGCGGTGTCATGGAAATCGAAGTCGCCGGGCGTCACTATCTGGCGCCGCCGCAATATGGCATCTGGCTGCCGCCGGACTTGGAGCACATCGGCTTCAATCGGCACGAGGCCTGCCACTGCTCGATGTATGTCGCCCCGGAACATTGTGCCGAGCTGCCCGCCGAACCCTGCGCGCTGAGCCTGACGCCCCTGGTGCGTGCCTTGCTCGACGACCTGCGCGAATCGCCTCCCGACGCCGCGCGGCAGGCCGAGAACGAGCGGCAGTTGCAGTTGCTGCTCGACAAGTTGGCCCGGGCTCCCAAGGTCGGCAGCTACTTGCCCAGTTCCAGCGATGCGCTGCTGGAGCCGGTGTTGCGGCAGCTGACGGCCAACCCAGCGGACACTCGCTCGCTGGCGCAATTGGCCAGTCAGGCCAATACCACGGAGCGCACCCTGATGCGCCGCTGCCAGCGCGACCTGGGCATGTCCTTCGCGCAATGGCGGCAGCGCCTGCGCGTGGTCGCGGCGCTGGCGCAGTTGGAGCGCGGACGTACCGTGGAAAGTATCGCGCTGGATCTGGGTTACAGCAGTGCGTCGGCGTTCATCGGCATGTTCCGCCGGCTGATGGGCGTGTCGCCCGATGAATACCGCAAGGGCAACCTGCCGCGACAGCAATAGACGGTGGCGCAAATATCCCGGTGAGTCGTGTCGGGATTTATGGCACTGTCATGGCAGTGTGCTGGTCATACTCGACACTTAACCGAGATTCCCATGGAGGGAACCCATGCGTTCGATCTTCGTCGTACTGCCGCTGCTGGCTCTGGTTGGTTGCTCTTCGTACCAGGCCGATCCCGATAAGGTCACGGCCGTGCCGGCCGAGCGCCTGCTGGCGTACCAGACGCCGGTCAACGGTGGAGGGGAGGTCGTGGTTACCCGTGACCTGGGGCTGATGGGCGGTGGCTGTTATGTCGCCGTGCTGGTCGACCGCAAGATCGCCGCGCGCATCGCGGTGGGCGAGGAAGCACGTTTCCAGGTACCTGCAGGCAACCGTATTCTCGGCATCACCGCCGACAAGCAGGACGAAACCTTGTGTGGCAAGGGTCGCCTCAATCGTGAGGTAGCGGTGAAGGTCGAAGCGGGCGGCAGTGAAGATTTGCGAATCATCAGCCAGAATCGTGGCGGCTTCGACATCCAGCTCAGCGAGCCGAGGTAGAATCCGCCTCAACAACCCCGCACAGGACGTGCCCGTGAAAGATTTACCCATTGCCATCGTCGGGGCTGGTACCGCGGGGCTGGCCAGTGCCATTCTGCTGGCCCGTCAGGGCTGGGCTGTCAGCGTTTTCGAGCGTGTCGCCGACCTGCAGCCGGTCGGTGCGGGCATTCTCCTGCAGCCTTCCGGGTTGGCCGCTTTGCGCAGCCTCGGCCTGTTCGATGAATGCGCAGCGCTCGGCGCGCCGGTAAGCCGCCTGTACGGCACCTCCGCCTGTGCGGGAAGAGTGATTCTCGACACCCGCTATCAGCACTGGCAAGCCGATTCCTTCGGCCTCGGCATCCATCGTGGTGTACTGATGACTGCGCTGGTCAACGCGGCGCGCGCGGCTGGCGTGAATATCTGCACGGGTGTTTCGATCAGCCGTTTCCAGCAATCGCCCACTCATGTGAGCCTGATCGCTGCCGATGATCAGGGCGGTGAGGTCGCACTCGGCGACCACGCGGCGTTGATTCTGGCCGACGGTACCCGCTCGCAGTTGCGGGCGCAGATGCAGGTCCGTCAGTGGGTCAAGCCCTATCCCTGGGGTGCGCTATGGAGCATCGTGCCGACGCCGGATTGCGCCGATTCCACCGATTTGCGCCAGTGGTACCGAGGCTGTTCGCAGATGTTCGGCATCATGCCGACCGGCGCTACCCACACCGACCGCAATACGCGCCTGAGCAGCCTGTTCTGGAGTCTGCCTGTCGCGACCCATGGTACGTGGCAGCAGTCCGGCCTGCCTGCCTGGAAGGATTCGGTACGCCAGCTCGCCGGTGAACCGGCCGAAGCCTTTCTGCAATCGATCGACTCGGCGCAGCGCTTGATGTTCGCCACCTATGCCGATGTGCGCATGTCCCGGTGGCATGACGGTCGGGTGCTGGCAATCGGTGACTGTGCCCACGCCATGAGCCCGCAACTGGGGCAGGGGGCGAACATGGCGCTGGTCGATGCCGTTGCGCTGGCCAGCGCACTGGGGCCAGTGGACCGGAAGCAGGCGGCGAATTTTCCCGAGCGCTTCGCCGCCTACGCGGATCTGCGCCGCGCTCATCTTCGTTATTACCGCCAGGCCAGCCGCTTGCTGACGCCCTTGTTCCAGTCGGACAGTGCCTGGCTGGCGGTCGTGCGCGATACTGCGCTGTTCATGGCGCGGCACCTGCCAATGGGGCGCCAGCATGCCGTTTCCACGCTGGTCGGGGCGCGTACCGGGTGGTTGTTGTCCGGCAAGGGCGGCGCCGAGTTGTACGCCTGGCGCACGTCAGCGGCGCAGCCAGTCGCCCCGACATCTTCCGGTTAGGCGGCGCCCCGCGCCTGTTGTACCTTCCACGCCCAAGCGAAAATCAGCAGGCCGCCCACCGCGGTCATCGCGCCGATGTAACCCGTCGATGTCCAGCCGAAACCGGCGCTGATCGCCAGGCCGCCGAGCCACGGGCCCAGTGCGTTGGCGATGTTGAATGCCGCGTGGTTGGAGGCGGCGGCCAGGGTCTGGGCGCCGGTGGCGACGTCCATCAGGTGGGTCTGCAGGGCCGGTGACAGGGCGGCGATGGTGCCCAGGGCGAGGATCGCCGGCAGTATCGTCCAGATCGAACGGGTGGCCGCGGGCAGAAGCAACAGCACCAGCGCACTCCACAGCAGAATCCAGGCCACCGACTTGAATTGCAGGCGGTCGAACAGCCAGCCGCCCGCCATGTTGCCGAGGATGCAGCCGACACCGAATATCGCCATGGCGACCGGAATCATTCCCGGGTTGACCTGGGTGACTTCCAGCAGCGTCGGCGCCATGTAGCTGAACACGCAGAACATTCCGGCGAAGCCGATCGAACCGATGCCCAGGGCCAGCCAGATGGGCGCGCGATTGAAGGCGCGCAGCTCGTTGATCGGGCTGCTGCGCACCTCGTTGCGGTCCACCGGCAGGAAGATCGCGACCATCGCCACGGTCAGCAGGGCGATCACGCTGACCAGTGCGAACGCATAGCGCCAGCTGACGCTCTGGCCCAGCCAGGTGGCCAGCGGGTTGCCGACCAGAATGGCCACGCTCAGGCCCATCAGCACCCGGCTTACCGCCTTGGCGCGCTTGTGCGGAGGTGCCATGGACGCGGCGACCAACATGGCGACGCCGAAATACGCACCGTGGGGCAGGCCGGCGAAGAAGCGGAAGACCAGCAGCGAAGCGTAGTCGGGCGCCAGGGCACTGGCGAGGTTGCCGACTGCGAAGACGCCCATCAGCAACAGCAGCAGCGTCTTGCGCAGCAGGCGTGCGCCGAGCAGCGCCAGGATCGGCGCACCGACCACCACGCCGAGCGCGTAGCTGCTGATCACGTGACCGACCTGCGGTTCGCTGACGCCCAGGTCCTCGGCGACATTGGGCATCAAGCCCATGATCGAGAACTCACTGGTGCCGATGGCAAAACCGCCAAGCGCCAGGGCCAGTTCGATCAGCAGGATCGCCCCCGCGCTCAGGCGCGTGGCGTCGTGGGCTGGGCCACTCATGTGTTTACCTCGATAACGTGCGGCGAATCAGGCGGGGCATTATTCACGCAATGGGCCGTCGAGAGAACCGCTTTGTTCCGCGACCTCTTTCAGCGGTAGCGCTGCAGGATGGCATCGAACTCGCCGTCCTCTTTCATCTGCACCATGGCGCGCAGCAATTGCATGGTGGGTACGTCGGGGGCATCGCGGACCAGGCAGGCGGCCAGGTCACTGGCCAACTCGTGCACCTGGTGGAGCTTCTCGGCCTGGTCGACATGGCGGTTGTACCAATGCAGGGCCAGTTCGTTGCTGATCGCATAATCGTAACGTCCGGCTGCGAGCTTGGTCAGCACCAGACCTTGTGTGCGGCCGTCGTCGCGCAGCAGTTGGCCGCTCATGAACAGTGGATGCAGGGTCGGGTAATAGAACCCCAGCACCGTACCGATGGACTGTTTGGGCAGTTTTTCCGGGGTGACCGTCTCGGCGGTACGACCTACCAGCAGATCACGCTGCACCATGAAGGGAATGCTCCACACGTACTGCGGATAGGTTTCGCTCAGCCAGGCAGGGTTCACGTAGCAGCGCACGTCTATTTCGTTGTGCAACAGCGCGCGTTGCACACGCAGGCGCGGCAATACCAGCAGCTCGGCACGGCGGCCGACTTTTTCCGCCAGCCGCATGGGCAGATCGTAGAGGATTCCGCCGACTGCTTCGCCGTTGCGGATCTCGACCAGAGGCATGACACCGCTTTCGGTGATCGAGAAGCGTAGCGGGCGCTCCTGCGCGCTGCAGCAGAGGCTGAGCAGGGCAAGCACTGCAGCACACAGACGAGGGCACATGGCACGAACCAGAGAGGATTGGGCGTTGTCGGAAAGCGTAGGCCGTCTGGAGCCGGTGCGCTGCTGGTGCATGCTGTTGAGACTCCATCATCGGTTGCGGTAGACGAAAACTTCAGATTATTGTTTTAAAAGGCTTTTTATATGGGTCGATTGACTGAGCTTATTGGATTGATGGTTTCAATCAATGGGCTCTTTGGTCCATATGGGGCTACTATCCCTCCTGTAAATTTTTCAACCCTCCAAGGAGTCACTGATGTCTTTGATTAACACTCAAGTCCAGCCGTTCAAGGTCAATGCATTTCACAACGGCAAATTCATCGAAGTCACCGAAGAGAGCCTGAAGGGCAAGTGGTCGGTACTGATCTTCATGCCGGCAGCCTTCACCTTCAACTGCCCGACCGAAATCGAAGACGCCGCCAACAACTACGAAGCCTTCCAGAAGGCTGGTGCCGAGGTGTACATCGTCACCACCGACACCCACTTCTCGCACAAGGTATGGCACGAAACTTCGCCTGCCGTTGGCAAGGCTCGCTTCCCGCTGATCGGTGACCCGACTCACCAGCTGACCAACGCGTTCGGCGTACACATCGCTGAAGAAGGTCTGGCACTGCGCGGTACCTTCGTGATCAACCCGGAAGGCCAGATCAAGACCGTCGAAATCCACTCCAACGAGATCGCTCGTGACGTGGCCGAGACCCTGCGCAAGCTGCAAGCCGCCCAGTACACCGCTGCTCACCCGGGCGAAGTCTGCCCCGCCAAGTGGAAAGAAGGTGCTCAGACTCTGGCTCCTTCCCTGGACTTGGTCGGCAAGATCTAAAAACGGCCGGGAAACCACTGCGCGTCGCTGATGCTGCGTTGAAATCAGGCTCGGGCTCGTCATTTACAGCTCGTAAACTGCTCGCCCGAGCCTGATCTCGCCTTGCCTCAACACCGCTCGCTACGTTTCCCAATCCGTTTACGCGCTGATCAAATCAACAACTGATTTTGGAAGCGCGCCCGAACGCCCGGGCGTAACCCGTCCGGGCGTTTTATTGCCCGAATTTTGTCATTGAGGACTCGTTTATGTTGGACGCCACGCTTAAAACCCAGTTGAAGGCCTACCTGGAAAAGGTCAGCCTGCCGTTCGAGATCGTCGCGTCCCTCGATGACAGCGACAAATCTCAGGAGCTTAAAGGCTTGCTCGACGACATCGTCAGCCTGACCGACAAGATCACCCTGAAGACCGATGGCACCGACGCCCGCGTGCCGTCGTTCGCCCTGAATCGCCCGAATGGCAATATCAGCCTGCGTTTCGCCGGCCTGCCGATGGGCCACGAATTCACTTCGCTGGTGCTGGCCCTGCTGCAAGTCGGTGGCCACCCGTCGAAGCTGGCTGCCGACGTGATCGAGCAGATCGCCAGCCTCGAAGGTGAATTCAACTTCGAGACCTACTTCTCGCTGTCCTGCCAGAACTGCCCGGACGTGGTCCAGGCGCTGAACCTGATGGCCGTGCTCAACCCGAACATCCGCCACGTCGCCATCGACGGCGCGCTGTTCCAGGACGAGGTCGAGTCCCGTCAGATCATGTCGGTACCGAGCATCTACCTGAACGGCGAACTCTTCGGCCAGGGCCGTATGGATGCCGAGCAGATCCTCGCCAAGATCGATACCGGCGCCTCCGCCCGTGACGCTGCCAAGCTGAACGGCAAGGAAGCCTTCGACGTGCTGGTCATCGGTGGTGGTCCGGCCGGTGCCGCGGCAGCCATCTACGCCGCTCGTAAAGGCATCCGCACCGGCGTTGCTGCCGAGCGCTTCGGCGGTCAGGTGCTCGACACCATGGCCATCGAGAACTTCATCTCGGTACAGGAAACCGAAGGCCCGAAACTGGCCCGCGCCCTGGAAGAGCACGTCAAGCAGTATGAAGTCGACATCATGAACCTGCAGCGTGCCAGCGCGCTGATTCCGGCCTCCAGCGCCGGCGGTCTGCACGAAGTGAAGTTCGAGAGCGGTGCGAGCCTGAAAGCCAAGACCGTGATTCTGTCCACCGGCGCGCGCTGGAGAGAGATGAACGTGCCGGGCGAGAAGGAGTACCGCAACAAGGGCGTGGCTTACTGCCCGCATTGCGATGGCCCGCTGTTCAAGGGCAAGCGCGTGGCGGTGGTCGGCGGTGGCAACTCCGGTGTGGAAGCGGCCATCGACCTGGCTGGTATCGTCTCCGAAGTCACGCTGCTGGAATATGACAGCAAGCTGCGTGCTGACGCCGTACTGCAGAAGAAACTGTACAGCCTGCCCAACGTCAAGGTGATCACCAGCGCCCTGACCAGCGAAGTGAAAGGCGACGGTCAGAAGGTCACCGGCCTGGTCTACAAGGATCGCAACTCCGACGAGTTCGTCTCGGTAGCACTGGAAGGCATCTTCGTGCAGATCGGTCTGCTGCCTAACTCCGAGTGGCTGAAGGGCTCGGTGGAGCTGTCGGACCGTGGCGAAATCATCGTCGACGCTCGCGGCGAAACCTCGCTGCCCGGCATCTTCGCCGCAGGTGACGTGACCACCGTGCCGTACAAGCAGATCGTCATCGCCGTGGGCGAGGGCGCGAAAGCTTCGCTGAGCGCTTTCGATCACCTGATCCGTAGCTGATGCGCTGAGTCAGACGTACAAAAGGCGGGCCCTGATGGCCCGCCTTTTTCATTTCTGCTTTCCGGGGATCTTGGCAATCAACCAAGAATGGCAGCCTTCTGCCGAAGCGATCGCCGGCAAGCCGGCTCCTACGGGCGCTGGCAGGCACGACTGTGGCGGGTGCCGCATCCGTAGGCGGTTTCATGTCAACGAGGCCCCCGTCTTGCGAGCACCCCGATAGTGCAGGAAACCGCTTGTGGGCAATAGGTGAGCTGCTCACCGAGTATCGCCGGCAAGCCGGCCCCTACGGGGCGCTGGCAGGCATGACTGTGGCGGGTGCAGCATCCGTAGGCGGTTTCATGTCAACGAGGCCCCCGTCTTGCGAGCACCCCGGTAGTGCAGCAAACCGCTGGTGGGCAATAGGTGAGCTACTCACCGAGTATCGCCGGCAAGCCGGCCCCTACGGGGCGCTGGCAGGCATGACAAGGGTAGGAGGCTTATCCGTAGGAGCCCGCTTGCGGGCGATTCGGCCGAGCGATGCAGTGCTGCCGCCGGATCGAATCGCTCAGTCGGTCTCTTCATCGCGAATCAGCACGAAGCTGGGGCCCTGCTCGTCGTCGAGCCGCTCGCAGACGAAGTACATGTCCACCTTGCCGCCAGCGGACATGATTGCCAGGTAATCGCCGGCCTGTGGAATGAAGAAGGCCCTCGAGCCCGGCTTGGCTTCGCAGGCCACCAGCGCGGTGAAGAACAGCGCCGGGTCGCTGCCATCGAAATAGTCGTCACGCTCGGCAGCGTCCCATTCCTGAGGCGGCTCGAACGGGCCGGTGAACAGGACCTTGGCATCGCCCATGTCCTGTTCTTCAGCGTCGCTATCGTCCTCATCCGGGCGATAGACCGTGCAGTCCTGTGACTCGGCGGCATCCAGCACGCGCTGGCGGTGTTGATCATCGATTAGGGACACGCTGGCTCCGAATAGCAGAAAGAATCGAGGTGTGCAGTGTGAGCCGCACCACGGTGGCCTGCAATCACCCACGTGCGATTTCCCCCGAGCGTGGAAACTGCGATGCTGGTACGACCGTGAAGCAGCATTGAGAACAACCATGAAGATCAGCTCGGATTTCGACAGCGGCAACATCCTCGTGCAGGACGCCAGCGACCCGCACAAGGTGCTGCTGACCATGCGCCCGGATCTCAACAGCCACCATTTCCAGTGGTTTCATTTCCAGGTCGAGGGCCTGACACCAGGCGCGCGCCATGATTTCAGCATCACCAACGCCGGGCAGTCGGCCTATAGCCATGCCTGGACGGGCTACAACGCGGTAGCCTCCTACGATCAGCGCACCTGGTTCCGGGTACCTAGCCGCTTCGAGGATGGCGCTCTGCATTTCGGCCTGGAGCCCGAGCATGAACACATCTGGTTCGCCTACTTCGAGCCCTACAGCCGTGAGCGGCACAGTGACCTGATCGCTCAGGCGCTGGCCTTGCCGGGTGTCGAGCTGCATGGCTGCGGGCGCAGCATCGAGGGGCGGGATATCGAGCTGCTGCGCGTGCATCGCCACCCGCAAGCGAGCCGCAAGGTGTGGATCATCGCCCAGCAGCATCCGGGCGAGCACATGGCCGAGTGGTTCATGGAGGGCATCGTCCGCCGTCTGCAGGACAGCAGCGACGTCATTCTGGATGCTCTTCTGCAGCAGGCCGATCTCTATCTGGTGCCGAACATGAACCCGGACGGTGCCTTCCGTGGCCATCTACGCACCAACGCTGCGGGGCAGGACCTCAATCGTGCCTGGCAGTCGGCCAGCCTCGAGCGCAGCCCGGAGGTGTTCTTCGTGCAGCAGGCCATGCGTGAGGTGGGCGTGGATCTGTTTCTCGATATCCACGGAGACGAAGAAATCCCCCATGTGTTCACTGCCGGCTGCGAAGGCAATCCCGGGTTCTCCGCGCGACTGGAAGCGCTGGAGAGTGAGTTCCGCAGCCGTCTGGTCGAGCGCGGTGCCGAGTTCCAGACGCGCTTCGGATACCCGCGCAGCGCACCGGGCCAGGCCAATACGGCATTGGCCTGCAACTCGGTCGGGCAGGAGTTCGACTGCCTGTCGTTCACCCTGGAGATGCCCTTCAAGGATCACGACGATACGCCGGATCCGTTGACGGGCTGGAACGGCGAGCGTTCGATGAAACTGGCCGGTGAGATGCTCGACGTGGTGGCGGAGATGGTCGATCGGCTGCGCTGATCAGGCATGCTCGTGCAGGGTGTCTTGCTCATCCTGCGCGGCCTGCAACTCCTGCAGGGTCTGCATCTTTTCGGCGATTTCCTTCTCGGCCGCAGCACGTTGCTCAGGTGGCAGGTTCTCGAGCTCTTCCTCGCTCATGCCGATTTCCTTGAGGATCTTGTCGCGCATCTTCTCGGTAGGCGACATGTCCATGTAGGCCATGAACTGGGCGAGGGCACTGTCGGCGGTCGGTTTCCCGGTCGAGCTGTCGCCACCTGTGCTGTCGGACACCTGTTGCGAGTCCTGAGCCGAGCTGTACAGGTTGACCATCATCCGCGCGAAGGCTTCGTCGTAGGCCTGCTGGCTGGAGTCCGCCTGATCGCCCTTGAATCCCCTGGGCGGCGCACTGGCTTCCTGCGCCTTCTCGTGCTTGGCGAGCGATGCAGCCTCACGGCTTTGTTTGAAATCCAGCGCGTCGACACGGCTGCGCTGCAGGGGGCTTGTCGTTCCGTAATGGGTGAGCGAACCGATGCTGCTCATGGCGGACCTCCTTGGCTGTGAGTCATCACTTCAGCAAGGCCTGTGCCAGCCGCTCGGTTACTGCCAGTCGATTGATTGTCAAAGGAATTATTTCTCACGTCGGGGTGCCCTGGGCATTCCCTTGCCGCTCACGGCAAGCCGCTGCCGCCCGTGGCGAGGCGCTCAGCTCGGCAGGTCGAACAGGCCTTGCTGTGGTGGCGGCGGCGCTGGCAGTGCTGCGGGGGCGCCGCGCGCTGGCAACCGACGGCTGACCTGCGCACCCAGGACCTGAGGTACACGGCTGCGTTGCACCTGCC
Source organism: Pseudomonas flavescens (assembly GCF_013408425.1). Lineage (NCBI taxonomy): Bacteria > Pseudomonadati > Pseudomonadota > Gammaproteobacteria > Pseudomonadales > Pseudomonadaceae > Phytopseudomonas > Phytopseudomonas flavescens. The sequence continues at coordinate 640,733 of NZ_JACBYV010000001.1, forward strand.
ACCAGCCTGGTAGCAGGGCACGTACTTCGGGCAGGGTGAAGCGGTCGTCCATCAAATGCACCACACCACTGTCCTGTGGGGTGCGGATGACCCGGCCAGCGGCCTGTACCACTTTCTGCAGCCCGGGAAACAGGTAGGTGTAGTCGTAGCCACTGCCGAACATCTCGGCCATGTGCTGCTTGATCTGTTCGTTGATCGGGTTGATCTGCGGCAGCCCCAGAGTGGCGATGAAGGCGCCGATCAAACGGTCCCCGGGCAGGTCGATGCCTTCGCCGAAAACCCCGCCCAGCACCGCGAAGCCGATCCCCTGGCCACCCGGCCGGAAGCGCTCGAGAAACTGCTGGCGTTCGGTTTCGTCCATCTGCCGGGCCTGTACCCAGCGGGTGATCTGCGGGTGCTCGTGGTCGAACAGTTCCAGCACTTGCTGCAGGTAGGCATAGCTGCTGAAAAAGGCCAGATAATTGCCTGGGCGTTCGGCGAACTGCCGCGCCATCAGGGCGACGATGGGCGCCAATGACCGCTCGCGGTGCTGATAGCGGGTCGACAGGTTGCTCACCGCCTGAACCTGCAACTGCGCGGCCTGGAACGGCGACTCGACATCCAGCCAGGGTGTCGCTTCCGGGAGGCCGAGCAGATCCGCGTAGTAGCCGGCCGGGCTCAGGGTGGCGGAAAACAGCGTGGTGCTGTGGCTGTTCTCGAAGCGCGGGGCGAGAAAGGGCGCCGGCACGATATTGCGCAGGCACAGCACCGAATGGCTGCGCCCGCGAGGATCCGCCTTGCGACTGACGTCGAACAGCGAGTGGGGGCCGAAGGCTTCCGCCAGGCGGCAGAAGGCCATGGCGTCGAGGTAGAACTGCAGCAGTTCGCCATCATTGCCGGTGGGTTGGTCGGTCAGGTGATCGGTAAGCGCGCTGACCGCCTTCTGCAGGGAAAGAAGCAGCAGGTCCGGTGGTTGCGGATAGGTCTGGTAGTCCTCGGACAGTTCCTTGTGCAACTGCTTCCAGTGGCGGCTGATGCGTGTCAGTACGGCACTCAGGCCCTTGGGCGCGTTGCTGCGCATGGCTTCGAAGCGCCCCTGATCGAGCTCGGCGCTGTACATACGCCGGGCCCGTTCGATCAGGTTGTGGGCTTCGTCGACCAGTAGCGTCACGCGCCACTCGTTGATCAGGGTCAGGCTGTAGAGCAGGGCACTGAGGTCGAAATAATAGTTGTAGTCGCATACCACCACGTCGGCCCAGCGGGTCAGCTCCTGGCTCAGGTAATAGGGGCAGACCTGATGCTGGAGGGCGATGTCGCGCACTGCGGCCTGATCCAGCCAGGTGCACTCGACCGCGGCCTGGCGCGCGGCGGGCAGGCGGTCGTAGAAACCACGGGCCAGCGGGCAGGATTCGCCGTGACAGGCTTTGTCGGGGTGCTCGCAGGCCTTGTCCCTGGCGACATGTTCGAGTACGCGTAGTGGCAGGGTCTCGCCGCGCAGAATGTGTAGCGCGTGCAGTGCCAGTTGGCGACCCGGCGTTTTCGCGGTGAGAAAGAACAGCCGGTCCAGGCCGTTTTCCGCGAATGCCTTCAGCTGCGGGAACAGCGTGCCGAGCGTCTTGCCGATTCCGGTAGTGGCCTGGGCCATCAGGCAATGGCCATCGCGGGCCGCCCGGTAAACGGCTTCGGCCAGTTGCCGCTGGCCCAGGCGAAACTCGGCATGGGGGAAGCGCAGTTCGGCCAGCGCGCTGTCGCGTAGCTGGCGATGAGCCTGTTCCTGCTCGGCCCAGGTGATGAAGCGGCTGCACAGTTGCGCGAAGAACGCCTGCAGCTCGTCAGCCGTGCGGGTTTCGCGGAACACGCTTTCCTTCTGCGTGAGGACGTTGAAGTACACCACCGCGAGATCGATTTTCGCCAGATCGCGGCTCTGGCAGAGCAGCCAGCCGTATACCCGGGCCTGCGCCCAGTGCAGTTGGCGGTGATTGTCGGGAATGCGGCTGATGTCGCCACGGTGGGTCTTTATTTCTTCGAGCAGGTTGCTGTGCGGATCGAACCCGTCGGCCCGGCCGCGTACCTGCAGGGAGAGGAATTCACCTGCCAGCGGGACTTCCGCTTCGTAGTGCTCGCCACGTCGGCTGACTACCGTGGCGTGGCCGGCCATGCCCTCCTGGGCAGTGGGTGAGGGCGTGAAACGCAGGTCGAGGTCGCCACATTTGGCGGTGAACTCGCAGAGCGCGCGCACCGCCACGCGGTAGCTCATGCGTCGGCCCACTGCACGTAGCAGACGTCCACCGGCATGCCGTGCTCGGCACAGAACGCCAGCCAGCGGCGCTGGTTGTCCTGAAGCCGATCACCCGGGCCTTTCACCTCGATCATGCGGTAGCGTTTTTCCTCGGGCCAGAACTGGATCAGGTCGGGCATACCGGCGCGATTGGCCTGGATATCGCCGAGCAGGCGCCGAAACCAGGCGCGCAAATGGGCTGCCGGCAGGCAGTCGAGGGCCTGGTCCAGCAATGCTTCGCTGAGCACGCCCCAGTGCACGAAAGGTGACTGAATGCCGAACTTGTCGCGGTAGGTGCGACGAATGCTGTGGCGGTAACGGTCATCGTCGAGTTGCTCCAGGCACGCAGCGAACAGTTCTCGCCGGCGTGGGTAGAAGTCGGCGGTGAGCAGGTCGGCCGGGCCGTGCTGGAACGGATGGAAGAAGGCGCCAGGTACGGCGGCGAATACCGCGGGCCAGCAGAGCAGGCCGAACAGGCTGCAGATCAGCGTGTTCTCGACGTAATGCACGGGGGCCTCGCTGCGCTGCAGGTGCAGTTGCACGAGCTGCTCCACCGCCAGCGACGGCAGCCTGGGCAGTTGCAGATCGAGGCGTGGCGGTGCTGGCGCCTTGGCGCGTTTCTGCGCAGGCATGCCCAATTGCCGGGTCAGGCGCACCAGGGCTCGCTCGGCCAGTTGCAGTTCGCCATCGCTGTTGGGCGCTGCGATGGCCTGGCCTGCCAGTTCGAAGGCTTCGCTGTAACGCAGGGTGCGTTCCAGTACGCGAATCTGTCGCTGCCGCGCGGCGCCGTAACGGCTGCTGGCGTATACCTGCAACGCCAGTTCGAACTCGGCACAACGTTCCAGATGCTGACCGATGCGAAACAGCAACTTGGCACGCCGCTCGGCGATATAAGGGTTGTCGTAGCGGCGGGTGTCTATACGTTCGAGCAGGTCCGCCGTGGCGTCACCGGCTTCGAACGCCTCCCGGCAGCGCTGCAGGTGGAGGTAGTCGTCGACATCCTCGCGACAGCGCAGTGCTCGCGAGTCGGGCGGAAAATCGACGCTTTCGTAGCGAAATATACCCAGATCGGCGAGCACGAACTCCGACCATTCCTGACGCAGGTTGCCGAAGAACATCAACCGCAGGCGCTCGCTCAGGTCATCGATGGTCAGGCTGTAAAGGGCATCGTCGAGAGTCGGGCACCAGGCATCGAAAGCCCGTGCCTCATCGAAGTGCTCACTGAGCTGTTCCAGCAGGTGCTCTTTGCGGGCACGTCGATCACTGAGGTTGCCGGCGAAACAGATAACGATTTCGTCCTTGCGCAGCAGCGCCAGCAATTGGTCCAGCTGCAGCGCGGCATTATCGATTATCCAGCCATTGGCGATCAGCGGTGTGGCGGCCTGGCGGCAGCAGCCAATCTCCTGATAGTTCAGCTTGCTGGCACGAAAATGCACGCCTTTGCGCATGATCATGCGCACCAGCAGGGCCTGTGCCGATTCGTCGAGCGCACCGAAGCCGAGCAGGAACTCACGTTCGTTCGCGCTCAGCAGGTCGGCATGGCGTTCACCAATCCAGGTCAGCGCCTTGTGGAAGTTGTGCAGATAATAGAAACGTGGATCGTTCGACGCTGACATGAGCTAAAGCTGGATACTGGTTTTATATACAGATATCAGGCCGCTCCTCGTTTGACAATCCGCAGGAGATGAACGGGGTCGCACAACATGCTGTCCCTTGCCACCGCTGGCGGACTACACTGCACGTCCATCGCCGCTGTGAACGCTGCATCATGAACAGCCAGTTAGCCCCTCTCTCCGCAAGCACCTTGACTGAGCGTCATTACGAGATGCTGGTTCAGGCAGTGGTCGATTACGCGATCTTCATGCTCGATACGCATGGCCGCATCGTCTCCTGGAATGCTGGTGCTGCTCGCATCAAGGGCTACGATGCCGCAGAGGCCGTCGGCCAGCATCTGTCCCTGTTCTATACCGAAGAGGACCGGCAGGCGGGCAAGCCCAGGCTGCTAATGGAAAGGGCACTTCAGGATGGGCGCTCCCAGGATGAAGGCTGGCGAGTTCGCAAGGACGGCACGCGCTTCTGGGCCCTGGTGGCCATCGATGCGATTCGCGATGAGCGCGGTGAAATCATCGGGCTGGCCAAGATTACCCGAGACATCACTGAGCGCCACGAGGCGGATTTGCGTTACGACGGTCTGCGCGCACAGCTCTTCCAGGCGCAGAAGCTGGAGGCTCTGGGCCAGCTGAGTGGCGGTATGGCGCACGACTTCAACAATCTGCTGACCATCATTCTCAGTGCTGCCAAGCTGGCTAGCCGTGCCGCTAGTCCGGAACGACTGGCCAGCCTGCTGGCGAGCATTCAGGATGCAGGCGAGCGTGGCGCGCAGATGACCCGCAACCTGTTGACCTTCGCCCGTTGCGAGCAGATGCCCAGCCGTCTCGTCGATCTCGATGAGTTACTCGACACGGCACACACCTTCGTCAGTCAGGCATTGCCGAAGACGATGAGCCTGGAAATGCAGTTCGCGCCAGGATTACATCAGGTCGAGCTGGACCCCAGCCAGTTGGAGATGGCGCTGCTCAATCTGATTCTCAATGCACGCGACGCCATGTCCGCGACAGGCGTTATCAGGCTACAGGCACAGAATCGTGTGCTTTCAGGGGAGCTGGACGATTTGCACGGGGCGTTCGTGTCGATTTCAGTGATCGACGAGGGCGTAGGCATCGACCCGGCGATCCGTTCACGGCTGTTCGAACCTTTTTTCACCACCAAGGACGTTGGCAAGGGAACTGGACTGGGGCTTAGTCAGGTCTACGGTTTTGCCCGTCAGGCGGGTGGCGGTGTACATGTGGAAAGCACGCTGGGGCAGGGGGCAAGGGTAACGCTTTACTTGCCGGCAGCCATCGGGCAAGCGACAGATGAACGTGCGTGAACATGCTAGTATTGCGAATCGCCTTTTCTATCAGTGCGTTAACGCCTGGGAAGAGCACATTAAAGCCTAGGTTACCGTTGCGTAACTTCGATTGAGGCAGGCCAGAACTTGGAACAGCTACAACGCCTTCAAAGTGGGATCGATGGACTGGACGCGCTGCTCAAGGGCGGACTGGTAGCCGGGGCATCCTATATCGTTCAGGGGCGCCCAGGTTCGGGCAAGACCATTCTCGCCAACCAGATCGCGTTCAATCATGTGCGTGATGGTGGCCGCGTGCTGGTGGCCACTCTGCTGGCCGAATCCCACGAAAGGCTCTTTCAGTTCCTCTCCACGATGACCTTCTTCGACCCGACCAAGGTCGGTGCGGAAATCCAGTTCGTCAGTGCGTTCGATACGCTGGAGAACGAGGGCCTGGACGAGGTCGTCAAGCTGTTGCGTCGTGAAATCAGTCGCCAGAAAGCGACGCTGTTGATCGTCGATGGTCTGCTCAATGCCCGCTCCAAGGCGGAAAATCAGATCGACACCAAGAAATTCATTTCCGAGTTGCAGGGGCACGCGGCTTTCGCCGGTTGCACCGTGCTGTTTCTGACCAGTTCTCGCCTTGATGACGGTAGCCCGGAGCACACCATGGTCGATGGCGTGATCGAACTGGGCGAAGAGCTGTTCGGGGCACGCTCGGTACGCCGCATTCACTTGCGCAAGACCCGAGGCAGCGGTGCGCTGTCTGGGCTGCACGAGTGCGAGATCACCGACGATGGCCTGGTGATCCACCCGCGCCTGGAGAGCCTGTACAGCAAGCCGAGTCAGGACGACAGCGCGACGTTGGCGCGGATTTCCAGTGGCATTCCAAGCCTGGACAGCCTGATCGGTGGAGGCCTGTCGGAATCCTCGGTCACCTTGATCATGGGCCCCGCCGGCGTCGGCAAGACCACTCTGGGCATGAATTTCCTCGCTCAGTCCACTGTCGAGGCCCCAGGCCTGCATTTCGGCTTCTACGAGACGCCACAGCGGCTGCGCCTCAAAGCGGCGGCACTGGGCATCGATCTGCGCGCCATGGAAGAGTCCGGTGCGCTGCATATCATGTGGCAGCCAACCACCGAAGGATTGCTCGACGGCCTTGGCGCGCGGGTGATCAACGCCGTCAGAGACAAAGGCATCAAGCGGCTGCATATCGACAGCCTCGGCGGTATGGCGCGTGTAGCTACCAGCAGCGCGCGTCTTGTCGAGTTCTTCAGCGCGCTGATGAGCCAACTGCGCGCGATGGGCGTCACGGTTTTCGCCACGTGGGAAATGCGCGATCTGTTCGCTGCCGAGATCAATGCGCCGGCCCCGGAGCTGTCGAGCATCGTCGACAATCTGGTTCTCATGCGTTTCGTGGAAAAGGAGGCTGAACTAAAGCGCCTGCTTTCCATACTTAAGATGAGGGATAGCTATTACGATTCCTCCCTCCTGGAAGTGGTCATCAGCGATCATGGTATTGAACTCAGCAAGGCATTCAAGAATGCGGCAGGCGCCTTGTCGGGGAACGCCGTGCCGGCGCAAGACGCCTGATCGAGCCTATTGACTATGACAACCATCCTGATAGTCGACGATGAATACCTGATTGCGGATATTCTCGGCTATGCCATGGAAGACGAAGGCTACATGGTGGTGAAGGCGAGCAACGGCCGCAAGGGGTTGGAGGTGCTCGACCGCGAACGCCCCGAACTGGTCATTACCGATTTCATGATGCCAATCATGGATGGCCTCGAATTCGCCCGTGCAATTCGGGCGCGGCCCGCATCCGGCGACCTGCCGATCATTCTCATGAGCGGCGCCCAGGGCAGTGTCGGACGGGCCAGCCCGGAACTCTTCGCTGCGGTGTTCGACAAGCCCTTCGATATCAATCAGGTCATCGCCAAGGTCAAGGAACTGATCGGCCCGAGCTGATCAATATCGCCCCCCAGTTGCGCTGATCACCTCGCTTTTATAACGCCCCTCTTTCTGGAACATGGCTCGTGCACCGGTGTCGAAGGCTGTTATGCGCCGTGGCTCTCGAGTCGAGCCTGCGGCAGTCCATTGCGTCGAGAGCGGTTATCCATGGATGAGGTTGTAGTACGGGTTGCCAATGGCGCCCGGGAGCCGAGCGCCGGTCTGGCCGTTTTCCTGCCGCTGCTGGATAACGCCGATCGCGACGTGGGCTCGTGTGGATTTGCGCGAATGGAACCTGCAAAAGTTTTCTCTCGGCGACACACGTTGGTTGCCCGCGGATGGTCCCCATGCGCATATTGATCTGCAGTGATGAGTCGGATCTGTTGCTGCCACTGCTCGCACCTCTGGGCTTCACCTTCGAGGTCTGCCCTGGTCTGGGGAGGCTGAGCGAATTCCTGGCCAGCGATATCAGTGCCGTATTGATCGCCGAAGAGGCGGTCCGCGATCAGGGGCATGCGTTAGAGCAAATCCTCCAATCGTCCACTCCCGTCATCGTACTGGCAGCGGCCAACCCTGCGCAGCAGCCAACAGCGGTCGATGGTTATGGTGCCGTATTGCTGGAGCGCCCATTCACCTCGCGTTCGCTTTGCAGTTGCCTGTCCGTTTTGACCGAGCGTGCGCGTGGCGCGCTTCTGGACGGCGATCGCAGCGCGGGTGAGCTGGCCCTGCTGCAAAGTCAGAAGATGGACGCTGTCGGCTCGTTGACCGGTGGCATCGCCCATGATTTCAATAACATGCTCACCGGTATCATCGGCGCGCTCGACATCATGAAGCGCCGCGTGGCGAGCGGTCGTCTGGAAGGGATCGAACGTTTCATCGAGGCTGCCAGCGTTTCCGCGGACCGAGCGAGCGCTCTGACTCAGAGATTGCTGACCTTTTCTCTTCGCCAGCCTCTGGATGCCCGACCGGTGGCGGTGAGTTCATTGATCGATTCGCTGGAGTCACTCATCCGGCGTACGGTCAGTGACGGCATCTCGCTGCAGGGCGACTATCAGCACGCCGATGCTCGCGTCCTGGCCGATGCCCGGCAGCTGGAAAATGCCATTCTCGACCTTGCCGTCAACGCCCGTGACGCCATGCCCGGTGGCGGGCAGTTGAGGTTGCATACTTCACTGGTCGATCTGGCCGAGGGAGATAGGGCGGCGCTGCCTGACCTTTCGCCAGGGCGCTATCTGGTCATCGCGCTTTCGGATACCGGTTCCGGCATGAGCAGCGATACGCTTGAGAAGGTTTTCGATCCGTTCTTCACCACCAAGTCCGTTGGCCAGGGCAGCGGTCTCGGTCTTTCCATGGTGCACGGTTTCGCACGGCAGAGCGGCGGCCAGGCGACCATCCACAGTGAGCGAGGTGTTGGTACCACGGTGCGCCTGTTTCTGCCCGCTTGTGAGGCGGTCGACCACCAGGCGGTGGTGGCGCCTGTGCGCAAAGTGGGTCATCGGGTTTTGCTGGTCGAGAGTGACTCCGCGGTGCGTCTGCTGGTTTGCGAAGTGCTTGGCGAGATGGGTCATGAAGTCGTCAACGCCACCGAGCCGCAGGCCGCCATCGACCTGCTGAGCGCGGGTGCCTCATTCGATCTGTTGGTCACGGATGCAAGCCTCACAGGGATGACCGGCTCGGAGCTGGCGGATATCGCTCGCGGCTATCGGCCAGATTTGCCGGTGTTGTTGATCTTCGCTGAGGTGAATGCCGAATCGGCCATTCTGGGGCAGGGCGTAAGAACCATCGGCAAGCCCTTCTCCATACGTGAGTTGAGTGAAACCCTGCACGACCTTTTGCCAGGTAGGCGCTAGGCCCGGTGCAGTGCTTTCAGCCGTAAAGGTTGATGGCGGCTTTGCCTTGGCGAAGCCGCCTGTCGCCCATCACTTTCCGGTTGTCAGGCTCCGTCTCGACCGCTCTGTTGTCAGGCTTGGCGGCCTCTCGGCAACTTTTTCCCAGGAAAGCATCGCCGCGCGGAATCAAAGCGTTGCTCCGTAGTCCTAAACCCTGACAACGAAAAGGCGGTAGCCCATATCGCCACCTCCAGCCTCTTGAAGTGCTGGCCTGGACGTCGATCCGTTTGCAGTACCAATGCCATTTTCCCTGCGTGCTCCCGGTGAGCGGGCAGAGGGGATCCGGTGATTGCGTCAGGGTAGGGATGCTTGCTGTATGCGCCAGCCATGATCGGCTTCTGGTGGCGTGCAGGCGCTTGCGGTTGGGCTGATAACTGCCTGCGTCTATCAATTCAATGTCGCCGTACCACTATGGCGATTGTGGGGGAGATATTAACCATTGAACGGTAATCACAGCCTATGAAAATGTTGAAGGAATCCCTCAAGAAGGTATTGCCCCGCGACAGCATCGATAACCTGAAAGGGTTGCAGAAGAAACTGTCCATGGGCTGGATCCGTGCGCTTTCACGGTCGGCCACACTGCGGCGCTTCCACTATTCGTTCTTCTCGTCGGCGTTCGATCGTGAAGCGTATGCCGTGGTGGTCGGGCACCTGCAGCACGAGGAAAATCTATCCGGTGCCGAGCCGGTCAACTACTTCCTGCGCCGTGCCGTGCACCGTATCGAGAAGGGCCTGATCATGCAGCCCCGGCGCGAAGTGTTCGCCCTGGACTACATCGGCGACACCGTGGACAGCTACATCGCCTCGCTCAACGGCAACGTGGATCGCGACGAAGTCAGCTGGGCTCACGATGTGCTCGCCGAGTACTTCACCGTGACCGGCGAACACCCGGTGATCAACCGGGCCCGCGAGAAATTCGCTCGCCTCGAGCGCCCGGTCAGCTCGCCAGGCAGCTTGCGCAATCCCGATACCGAGCGGGTACCTTTCGCCGCTGACGTGAGCACGCCGAGCGTCGATTACACCGCCATGCGTCAACTGTCGATGAAGCGCCGCTCGGTTCGCTGGTATCAGGATCGTCCGGTTCCGCGCGAGGTGATCGACAAGGCCGTGGAAGTCGCCGTGCAGTCGCCGAGTGCCTGTAACCGTCAGCCGTACCGCTTCCTGATCTTCGATGACGCCGCTTCCGTGGCGCAGGCGTCGCGTCTGCCGATGGGCGTTGCCGGTTTCGATCACAACTTCCCGGCCATCGTTGCCGTGGTGGGGCGTCTGCGTGCCTACCCGCACGTGCGTGATCGCCATGTGATCTACATCGACGGCGCGCTGGCCGCGATGTCCTTCATGTTCGCGCTGGAGACGCAGGGCGTGTCGTCCTGTTCGATCAACTGGCCGGACATTCCCGAGCGCGAGCAAGCGGCGGCCAAGCTGCTCAAGCTCGACCCGGACGAGCGCATCGTCATGTTCATCTCTCTGGGCTATGCGGCGGACACCGGTCTGGTGCCGTACTCGCAGAAGCTGTCGCTGGATGAAGCCCGCAGCTACGGGCACCTGGAGACGTCCAGCCGATGAGTGCCACGCGTGTCCAGGAGGGCATGAAGTACCTCCTCAACTCTGGCTGGATGCTGGCCGAGAAGTTCTTGATGCTGGCCATCGGCCTGGCGACCACCGTGGTACTGGCCCGTTACCTGGGGCCCGAAGATTTCGGTTACCTCAATTACGCACTCGCGCTGCTGGGGCTGCTCAGCATCGTGGTGCACCTGGGGTTGACCGGCCTGGTGGTCAAGGAACTGCGCAGCAACCCGGATAACGAAGACCAGATTCTCTCGACGGTATTCGTGATCAAGGTGGGCTGCTCGGTGATCGCCTTCGCGATCATGATGGGCACCTACCTGATCGGCAACGACCAGAATTTCCTGGTGCTGCTGTTCACCGCTCTGGCGCTGTTCTTCACGCCGTTCGAGATGCTCATCGACTGGTTCCAGGCGCGGGTTCAGGCCAAGTATGCAGCAGTGGCCGGCTTCGTCGGGCAGCTCGGTGGCAACGGCCTGAAGATGATCCTGGCCATCGCCGGTGCCGGTTTGGTGTATATCGCCCTGGCCCACGTGGTGGTGGTGATGGTCACCTCGGCGATCCTGGTCTGCTATGCGGTGATGCTCAAGCGCGAGTTCCGCTTCGACTTTTCCTGGACCCTGGGCAAGACCCTGCTCAAGAAAAGCCTGCTGATCTTCCTCGGTTCGCTGTCGGCGGTGATCTACCTCAAGGTCGATCAGATCATGCTGCAGTACATGCTCGGCGAGTACTCGGTGGGTGTGTATTCGGCGGCTTCGCGGCTGTCGGAAGCCTGGTACCTGATTCCGACCATCCTCATGGCGTCGGTCTTCCCGAAGATGATCGACCTCAGCAAGACCGATACGGCGGGCTACAACCGTTTCATGCAGGTGTCGCTGGATGTGTTGTTCTTCATGGCGTTCGGCCTGGCGGTCGTGGTGTTCTTTCTCTCCGACTGGATCATCCTGACGCTCTATGGCGAGCAGTACGCCGATGCCGGTCCGGTGCTGGCTATCCATATCTTCGCGGCGACCTTCGTGTTCATGCGCGCGCTGTTCAGCAAGTGGATCATCATCGAAGAGGCCTTCATCTTTTCCCTGGTCACCCAGGGCCTGGGAGCCGTGAGCAACATCGTGCTCAATTACTTCCTCATCCAGAGCCATGGTGTCGTCGGCTCGGCCTGGGCGACGCTGATTTCCTATTCCATCGCCGGTTACGTGAGCCTGCTGCTGTCACGCAAGACACGGCCGCTGTTCATCATGATGACCAAGAGTATTTTCCTGCACGTGTTCATTAGCGTGCCCCAGTTGATTCGTGAATTCAGGAGAACGTGATATGTACGTCGAGATTCGCAAAGCCGGTTTCGTCAACAAGGGGGCTGCACTGATGCTGCACGCTGCCCTGCAGCAGGTACAGAAGAACCTTCCCAGCGCCAAGGTGGTGATGGAGCCTGGCCGTGCCAAGAGCCCTTATCCCTACGTCAACCGTGCATCCCTGGGCCTGTATCAGAAAGCCTGGCTGTGGCGCGCCGGCATCCCCTTCGGCGACCTGGCGGCACTGGTGCCGGCCGGTATTCGCGAGCAGTACGGTGTGGTGCTCGACAAGGAAGTGAACGTGGTGCTCGATGCCGCTGGCTTCGCCTACAGCGATCAGTGGGGCCCGGACCTGTCCGAAGAGCTGGCGCGTTCCAGCAAGCGCTGGAAGAAGAACGGCAGCAAGGTGATTCTGCTGCCGCAGGCATTCGGCCCGTTCCGCGATCAGAAGAGCAAGGATGCGGTCAGGGCGTTCCTCGACAACTGCGATCTGGTTTTCGCCCGCGAACAGGTGTCCTACGACTACCTCACCGAGGTCGTTGGCGAGCGTGACAACATCAAGATAGCACCCGATTTCACCAATCTAATCAGTGGCACGCTACCGTCCTATTTCGATCCTGACGTTCATCAGGTCTGTGTGGTGCCCAACTGCCGCATGCTCGACAAGACCGGTGACAGCGTCGCCAAGGGCTATGTGCCGTTCCTGCAGCGCGCGACCAAGATGCTGGTCGAGCGCGGCGCCAAGCCGTTCCTGCTGATTCACGAAGGCGAGGGCGATGCCCGGGTCGCCGAGCAGGTGTCGCAGGCCGTGGGTGGGCTGCCGATCCTGCGCGAGACCGATCCGCTGGCGATCAAGGGCATTCTCGGCGCCTGTCGCGGCACCTTGGGTAGCCGTTTCCACGGTTTGGTCAGTTCGCTGTCGCAAGGTGTGCCATCGCTGGCCACGGGGTGGAGCCACAAGTACCAGATGCTGTTCGCCGACTACGGGTTTGCCGAAGGCGTGCTGAACATCAACCTGAGCGACGAGGAGCTTTCCAGTGCCCTTGATTACCTCACTGATCCGGCTCAGATGCAGGCGCTCTCCACTCGTCTGCACGCGCATTCCGCAGAACTCAAGACCCGCACTCAGGCCATGTGGGATGAGGTGTTCGCCTTGATCGCGCAGAGCCATGGCGTGCGCAGCGAGAAACCGCTGGCGGTGGCCACGGGGCGCTAGGATCGATAAGGGCCGGCCCGCTCTGCGTCGGGCCGCACCCTAAGCCCCGAACGTTGATGCGCTGCAACGAAAAACGCCCCGGCTGATCACTCAGTCGGGGCGTTTTCCGTTCTAACGCGAGGGCGTCAGGACTTGCGGTCGTAGGCGCCTTGCTCGGTAACCGCTACCTTGCGGTCTATACCATTACGCATGATGTAGTAGAAGAACCGCGGGATGCCGATGATGTAACGGCTGAACAGGCGACGCGGCTCCATCAGCAGGCGATACGCCCACTCCATACCGAACTTGCGAACTACCGCCGGCGCACGACTGAAGCGCTGCGCCGCGAAGTCGAGAATCGCGCCACCGCAGATCATCAGAGCAGGGCGGCCGAGGTCACGCTGCAGGCTCACAGCGACTTCTTCCTGGCGAGGCATGCCCATGCCCATGACGATCAAGGGGATCTTTTCCGGCTGCAGGTGCTCACGCACGAATTCGAGGTAGCGCTCGGTCGGCTGGAAGCCGTCGATCGCGTGAAACGTACGGTCGCCGAATAGCGCGCTGGCACCCAGGTTGACCCAGGGCTCGCTGGTGCCCATGGCGAACAGCTGGTAGCTGTCACTGTGTTCGCTCTCGAGCAGGTGACGGATCAGGCTGGGAATGAAATCGGTGCCGTTGAGGTTGGCACCTGGCGCCAGGCCATTGAGCGAGCAGGCCAGTTTTACACCGATGCCGTCGCGCAGCAGGTAATTGACCTTGAGGAAGTGACGGCGTGCTTCCGTATCGTTCTGGACGATGTTGTAGCCGTGCTGATTGAGGAAGCCGAGGATCGTTGGCTTCTTCGGCGTGCTCAGTTCGTCGAGCAGTGGAGTCACGTCGTCTTCTTCCAACAACTTCAGTTTATGGATCAAAGGATCGTGCAGTTTCAGTTGTGAAGTTTTCACAGGCGAGCCTCGTTGTCGGAAAGTGATGGAGTTATCCGGTATCTGTTCAAGTGGGCTTCGCGCTTTGCTTATTCTTGTAAATATCCATTTTCTCAGCGAAATGAAGGAGCTATCCGTCGCCCTGTTAGTCGTGATTGGTGATCCCAAAGGTCGCGAATCACACCTCCTGCTGGGCTCGACTCGGGCCCTTGCATGCGGCTGAAAAGAACTACCGGCGTTGTCGCTGCAGCGCTTACCTTTTTCAACAACTTGCTATCTTCGATGAGCCAGCGCCGCCCGCAACGGCGCGGCGCTGGAAGCCCATCAGGCTGCAGAAACCTTGAGTTCCTTCACCCGACCGTAGTTGTCGGAGAAGCGGATGATGTCGTCCTCGCCGAGGTAGGTCCCCGACTGCACCTCGATCAGTTCCAGCGGGATCATGCCCGGGTTTTCCAGGGCGTGAATCTGGCCGATGGGAATGTAGGTCGACTGGTTCTCGGTGACCATATAGGTCTCGTCACCATTGGTCACCTGCGCGGTGCCGCTGACCACGATCCAGTGCTCGGCACGGTGGTGGTGCATCTGCACCGACAGCTTGGCGCCCGGTTTCACGGTGATGCGTTTGACCTGATAGCGCGCACCGTGATCGATGGAGTCGTACATGCCCCACGGGCGATACACTTCACGATTGTTGAGATGCTCGCCACGCTCGTCGCGCTTGAGCTGCTCGACGATACGTTTGACCTCCTGGGCCTTGTCCTTGTGGGCGACCATGATCGTGTCCTTGGTTTCGACGATGATCAGGTTCTCGACGCCCACGGTAGTGACCAGGCGATAGTCGGCATGCACGTAGTTGTTGTGGCTATCGTGGCTGAGCACGTCGCCCTTGTGCACGTTGCCCTGTTCGTCCTTGTCGCTGACGTCCCACAGCGCTGACCAGGAGCCGATATCGCTCCAGCCGGCATCCAGTGGCACCATCACCGCGTCTTCGGTTCGTTCCATCACGGCGTAGTCGATGGAGTCTTCCGGGCAGGCGGCGAATGCCTCCTTGCCGATACGCACGAAGTGCATGTCCTGCTCGCTCTGCGCGGTAGCACGGCGGCAGGCGTCGAGGATTTCCGGCTGCCAGCGCTGCAGCTCTTCTAGGTAACGGCTGGCACGGAACATGAACATCCCGCTGTTCCAGAAGTGCTCGCCGGAAGCCAGGTAGCGCTCGGCGGTCTCGCTGTCCGGCTTCTCCACGAAGCTCTGTACGGTGAAGCCACCTTCACCAGCCGATGCACCCTTTTGCACATAGCCGTAGCCGG
Source organism: Pseudomonas flavescens (assembly GCF_013408425.1). Lineage (NCBI taxonomy): Bacteria > Pseudomonadati > Pseudomonadota > Gammaproteobacteria > Pseudomonadales > Pseudomonadaceae > Phytopseudomonas > Phytopseudomonas flavescens. The sequence continues at coordinate 656,002 of NZ_JACBYV010000001.1, forward strand.
TTTCCGCATGGGTCGGCACGATGCCGAAGGTCACCAGCTTGCCGGCCTGGGCGAAGGGCAGGGCGGTTTCGACGGCGCGGTGGAAGGCGCTGACATCCTTGATCAGATGGTCGGCAGCCAGCACCAGCAGTACCGGGTCGTGCTCCTTTTCCAGCGCCTTGATAGCCGCCAGGGCGACCGCCGGCGCGGTGTTGCGACCGACCGGCTCGAGCAGGATGCTGGCGTTCTCGATGCCCAGGGCGCGCAGCTGTTCGGCGGCGAGGAAGCGATGTTCCTCGTTGCAGATCAGGCATGGCTGGCTGACCTGCAAGCCTTCCAGACGGCGAATGGTCGCCTGCAGCATGGACAACGAATCGTCGGCGATGGGCAGGAACTGCTTGGGGTTGAGTTGGCGCGAAAGCGGCCAGAGGCGCGAGCCGTTACCACCAGAAAGAATGACAGGAATCATCGTGGAGCTCCTCCCATGAAGAGTGATTGCCTAAGTTTGAATTCCCTGAGCAGGATCGGCAGGATGCGGAACGCGTCGTGCGCGTAGCGCCCTACCAGTCGACGAGGTTCGGTGAAAGCGCGGTGCAGCCACTCCAGCGAGTAGCGTTGCATCCACAGCGGAGCGCGACGAATTCTTCCGGACAGGAAGTTGATCGAGGCACCCACGCACAGACCGATGCCGACAGCCTGATCGGTTTCGAAGATTTTCTGCGCGAGGATTTCCTGGCGCGGGCAGCCCACCGAGAGCACCACCAGATTGGATGGGTGTTCGATGACGAAGGACAGGCACGCCTGGATCGCTTCTTCGCTGTTGATGAAACCCATCGGTGGGTTGTGATGGTGAAAGGTGATGTGTGGGTAGCGTGCTCGCAGATGCTGGATGTCTTCATCCTCGCAACCGATCACGGTGACGTTCCAGGCGCGCTGCTCGGCGATGTCGATCAGCTCTTCGGTGAGCGTGCTGCCGGGAATGGCATCTTCCACGGGAACTCTGAGCATGCGCAGCAGGGGCAGCAATACACGGCTGTCGCAGATGCGGTGGCGGGCCACCGCGTAAGAGCGTTTGAGGTCGTGGTCGGTTTCCAGCTGCACGATGTGATTCACGTTGGGTGTCACGACGTAGCTGTACCTGTCGGTGCTGTGCTCGACCAAGTCCTCGACCAGGCGATCCTTGGAGCCAGCGTAGAACTCGATGTCAAAGGCTTTCATCAACACCTCTTTGCGCCACTTGCGCGAATTGCGGATGGGCAACGGTTGTCGTTGCTCGTGATTCATTTGCCCAGTGCCGCTTTCAACAACTTGCTATGAGTGTGAACGTAGTGCAGGACATACAAAGAGATACTGTGCAGCGGCGATAGTTTCATGACCTCCCGACGGATGCGCATATCTTCTTTCAATGCATCGAAGCGACGGCTGGTGGAAACACCGGTGGTGTCGAAGATGCACAGCGGCGAGGCGATCTTCAGCACGTCGCGCTTGTGGTCCTGGCCCTGCAGGAATTCGACGATCATGCAGTAGTCCGCCGAGAGCTTGAAATCCTCACGGAAGCGCACGTTGCGCAGCCTTTCATTCTCGAAATACATCGCCTGGTGGCTGGACGGCATGCCCAGTACCAGGTGCTCGATCTTCTTGGCGTTCTGTGGCGTGAGGCGGCCTTCGGCGTTCTGCAGGTAGTAGTCGCCATAGACGTAACGCGGCTTGCTGGGCGCCTGCTCGATCGCATCGGCAACCTTCTGCAACACGTTCTCGTCGTAGAACGAATCACCGCTGTTCAGGAACAGGGTGTAGCCCTCGGTGGCCGAGCCCTTGATCAGGCCCTTGTTCATGGCGTCGTAGAGGCCCTTGTCGCGCTCCGAAGTGATCTCGGCGTAGGGCTCGTCGATGGTCGCCAGCCATTCGGCGCCACCGTCGTTGGAGGCACCGTCAACGACGATCCAGCGGAAATTCCGATAGGTCTGGGCAGCCACACTCTGGTAGGTCTGTTTGAGGCCTTCCAGATTATTCCAGTTGATGGTCACGATACTGAAGTTTGTCATGGCGTGTGCCTCTGAGCTCTCGAGTCGGGGATTTCTCCGTCGCGTAGGCGCGGGAGAAGTACAGGAAACAGGCGGCGCCGATGCCCAGCACATCACCGCCGTACATCAGCGAGTTGGACAGGAACATGTTGAGCATCTGGAACCAGAACACCAGCTGGAAGGCATTGAGCAGCGGGCCCTTTTGCGGGCAGCGTTTCATGATGCGCAGGTAGCCGGCATAGAAGATCAAGGCGATCAGCGGAGTCAGGAATCCGTAGCGGTAGTACACGCCGAAGATGCCCACGTCCGACAGGTAGAAGTGCGGGTTGTAGAGTGCTCCGAAGCCGCCTTTCCATTGCAGTGACAGCGAGCCCATGCCGATGTACCAGTTGTCGGCGACCGCGCCGATGATGATCGCCGTGGTGGTATCGCGCACGCCGGGGCCGGTGGTGGCCTCGTCGAGCAGGGCTTCGAACTTGGCGAACTGCTCGTAGTAGAACTCCGGAAAGATGAAGTACGACGCGACCAGGATGGTGGCCGCCAGCAGACCGAGCTTGATCAGCGAGTCGATGCGGTCACGGAAGATCCACAGGCCAGCCAGGCACCAGATGATCATGGTCTGACGGGTCTGCAGCACCAGCCACAGGTACGAGGCGAAGAACAGCAGGGTGACTACCTTGAGCAGCGAGATACGCTCTTTCATGCTGTACATGAGCATGAAGGCGCAGATGGTCACGTAGCTCGAACCGATACGGAAGCGGTTCGGGCGCAGCAGCACTTCGCCGGCGTCCTTGGCATCCACGGTGAACGACACGCCGGCGTTTTCCGGGATGATCCCGAAGTAGTAGCAGTAGCCGACGAAGGCGCACGCCAGGCCCGAATAGAGAAAGAAGGTCTCCAGGTGCTTTTGCGTCGGAGCGGTCTTGATCAGCAGGAACAGGGCCGGGAAGAACACCAGATAAGCGAAGCTGCGACGTTCTTCGAGCAGGCCATAGATGAACGGCTGATCGAAGTTGAGTTCCGCCATGATCGCCGAGGTGACCGGCAGCACCAGGCCCATGAAGATGATCCACAGGCTGGTCTTGGACTGGTAAACGCGCTTCCACACCAGGAACAGGGCCGCAGCGCTACCTACTACGCCGAGCAGATAAAGCTCGCGCAGGTAGGGGATGCCGGCCTTCTTGTCGTCGGTCAGAAAGAAACAGGCCGAGTTCAGGACAAACAGGATCAGCAGCAGGTTGCGGTATGCCAGGAATTGCTTGAACAAGCTCGCGTTCCCATATCGAAATTGTCGTGGCTCGCAAGCCGACGCCGCGTTGAGTGGCTTGCGAGAGGTCTAGTACAACGCCTGCAGGTAGTCCCGCGTATTGCGGTGGATGCGCGGTTCATCGCGCATCTGCTCGATCGGCCACCAGCGGTAGCGACCGTGTTGCACGCTTGGCGGTTGCAGGCTCTGCCGAGCGCCAAGCTCCAGTGCGTAGGCGATCACCACGTAGTGGGTATCCGGTGTTTCGCCAAACACGCTGTCGTCGTAAAAGTGCTCGTAGACGCCGAGCAGCCTGCCCTGGTCGCGCTCGAATGCCTGGCCCAGTTCTTCCCGGGTCAGGCGTTCGAAAGCGGCATCCAGGGTTTCATTCTTGAGAATGCGCCCACCTGGAGCGAACCAGCTGCCCTGGGCGGGGCGGTTGAGACGCTCGCCCAGCAGCAGCTCGCCCTCTGCATTGCGAACCAGCAGATCGATGGACACCAGCGGAGTGCTGGCGACCACGGTCTTGAAGGTCTCGGTCGGCAGAAACATCAACTGCGCACATCGTCGATGTGTTCGACGAACCAGCGGTAGGCGTCACGCAGGCCGGTTTCCAGATTGATGCTCGCCGTCCAGCCGAGCTTGGCCAGGCGCGATACGTCCATCAGCTTGCGTGGCGTACCGTCGGGCTTGCTGCTGTCGAACGTCAGGCGACCCTGGAACTCGGTGACCCGAGCGATGGTTTCGGCCAACTCGCGGATGGTGCAGTCCTGCCCGGTGCCGACGTTGATGTGCGAGAGCATCGGCTGGGTGTGCGCCTGGTAGGTGGCGTCATCCAGATTCATCACGTGCACGCTGGCGGCCGCCATGTCGTCGACATGCAGGAACTCGCGCATCGGCGTGCCGCTGCCCCAGATCACCACCTCATCGTCGCCACGCAGGGTCGCTTCGTGGAAGCGGCGCAGCAGGGCAGGGATGACGTGACTGTTTTCCGGGTGGTAGTTGTCGTGAGGGCCGTACAGGTTGGTCGGCATCACGCTGCGGTAGTCGCGACCGTGCTGGCGGTTGTAGCTTTCGCACAGCTTGATCCCGGCGATCTTGGCGATCGCGTAGGGCTCGTTGGTCGGCTCCAGTACGCCCGTCAGCAGCGCTTCTTCACGCATCGGCTGCTCGGCATGCTTGGGGTAGATGCACGAGCTGCCGAGCGACAGCAGGCGGTTCACGCCGGCATTGTGCGCGGCGTTGATGACGTTGGCTTCGATCATCAGGTTCTGATAGATGAAGTCGGCCGGGTACTGGTTGTTGGCGTGGATGCCGCCGACCTTGGCAGCGGCCAGGTAAACCTGGTCGATGCGCTGGTCGGCGAAGAAGCGCTGCACGCTGGCGGCGTCGACCAGGTCCACGCTTTCACGGGGCGCCGTGATGATGTTCTGGTGCCCCAGGCTCTGCAAGTGACGCACGATCGCCGAACCGACCATCCCGCGATGGCCGGCGACGAAAATGCGCTGATCGAGAGAAGTCGCTGTCATCCTCAGTTCTCCACGGATACCGGCAGATCGTGGCCGTGCTCACGCAGCAGCGCGTGGCGCTTGGCGACCTTGAGGTCCTCACGAACCATCTCGGCGCACATTTCCTGAACGGTGATTTCCGGCGTCCAGCCCAGCTTGGTCTTGGCCTTGGTAGGGTCGCCCAGCAGGGTTTCCACTTCGGCAGGGCGGAAGTAGCGCGGGTCGATGCGTACCACTACATCGCCAACCTTCAGGGCCGGCGCGTTGTTGCCTTCGATGCGCTCGACGATGCCTTGCTCGTCCACGCCCGTGCCTTCGAAGCGCAGGTGCACGCCCAGCTCGGCAGCGGACCAGGTGATGAATTCACGTACCGAGTACTGCACGCCGGTGGCGATCACGAAGTCGTCTGGCTGATCCTGTTGCAGCATCATCCACTGCATGCGGACGTAGTCCTTGGCATGGCCCCAGTCACGCAGCGAGTCGATGTTGCCCATGTACAGGCAAGGCTCGAGACCCTGGGCGATGTTGGCCATGCCGCGGGTGATCTTGCGGGTCACGAAGGTCTCGCCGCGACGTGGCGACTCGTGGTTGAAGAGGATGCCGTTGCACGCGTACATGCCATAGGCTTCGCGGTAGTTGACGGTGATCCAGTAGGCGTACAGCTTGGCGACCGCGTAGGGCGAACGCGGGTAGAAGGGAGTGGTTTCCTTCTGCGGGGTTTCCTGCACCAGGCCGTAGAGCTCGGAGGTCGAGGCCTGATAGAAACGGGTCTTCTTTTCCAGGCCCAGCAGGCGGATGGCTTCGAGGATGCGCAGGGTACCCATGGCGTCGACGTCGGCGGTGTATTCCGGTGCTTCGAAGCTCACCGCGACGTGGGATTGCGCGCCGAGGTTGTAGACCTCGTCAGGCTGCACTTCCTGAATGATGCGGGTCAGGTTGGACGAGTCGTTGAGGTCGCCGTAGTGCAGGATGAAGTTCTGGTTGTCGACGTGCGGATCCTGGTAGATGTGGTCCACGCGCTGGGTGTTGAACGACGAGGCACGACGCTTGATGCCATGCACCTGGTAACCCTTCTCGAGCAGGAACTCGGCCAGGTAGGAGCCGTCTTGACCCGTGATACCAGTGATGAGCGCTTTTTTCTGTTCCATTGCGATACCTGCGATGTTCAATTGATAGAGGGTCTGTGTTCGGTTGCTGAACGCGGTCCGTTAGGACGTACGCTTGAGCAGCAACTGGAGGCGTTCCATAACGCCAAAAAGAATGATCCGTACCGACGGAAACTTGTAAAAGAAACGGTAGATGTCGTACTCCGTTTTGGGCCGCGACAGGCTGGCGCCGTCTATGTCGGCCGAGTCGATCAGGGCTAGGCCCTCACCTTCGATGTTATGCAGGATGCTCAGTTCCATGGGCTTCATGGAAAGGCTGAAATTGTGTAACCCACGGGCTTCGGTACGGGTCAGTTGCAGGCCCTTTTTGCAGGTCTTGCAGCCATACAGGTTGACCGTGAAATCGTAGGGCTCGAGCACCGGGTTCTGGCGTTTTACGCAGGCCGGCAGCAGTTCGCAGAAGGCGTCGTAGACCGACACGCTTTCTTCGCGTTTTGCGAACTGGTAGTCGATCGGCTGTTGCTGGATCGGCACCTGGAAGCGCGACGAGGCGATGTTGAAATGCTGACCCGGATCGCCGAAGTTGGTGCTCAGCGAACGGAACGGGTACACGAAATACAGATCCCGGGAAATGATGTACGCGGTGAACAGCTTGAGCCACGAGGACTCGGGCCAGCCGCGGATATCCGCCGGGATGCCGTCGATATGACTGATGTCGGTGCCGTGGCTTTCCAGCCACTGGCGGAAGCTCTGCCAGTGGCGACGTGACCAGGCCTGCCCCCAAGACGCGGCCATCTGAATGAAATGCACGTCAGAGTCGCCGTCGTCGATCGGCGTGAAGGGCAGGTTGGCGGTCTGGTTGAACTGCACGCTGTACAGGCTGATACCGGCCACGCCGGCATCGTCGGCATAGGCCTGCAGCGCCCGCGAGGTGTACTCGTAGAAGAACGGCGAGACGAACAGATCGTCTTCGAGAATGATCACGTCGCCGTACTGTTCGGTCAGGTCGCCGCAGCTCAGCACGTGCTGGCGTAGGCCGAGGCGCTCGGGATGGGCGATGATGCGTTTCTCGCCGTGCGGCCAGTCGAAGGCTTCGGCGACCTGACGTGGCTGCGGGTTGCCGGAGTTGTCCAGGCTGATCACCAGGCGAACATCGCCTTGCGGATAGCGAGCCTTGATCAGTGAGCCGAGCAGGCGACTGAGGCTCTTCGGCCGGTTGTAGCCGATGACGACGATAGTGGGCAATTGTGCGGTCATAGGATCGAAGCCAGTCTCTGATGAAAGTGTTTAGGGGCGATCGCGGCGCGTCTGCCGATCAGCCTTGCCGTACCAGTGGCGTGCGGCGAGCAGCACGCTGGCGATCAGGCTCAGGTAGATCAGGATGCTGGCCGCGGTAAAGGCCATGACGGTCTGTTCGGCCTGTTCCAGAAACAGGGCGCCTGCCATCAGGGCCGCGATGCGCAGTACGGTGCTGAGCACCTCGAAAATCAGGAAACGGCCTTGCAGGGCGAGTGCCGGGACGGCGACCGTGCAGGGGCGGCTGACGAAAATCATGTACTCGGCCAAGGCCAGCCAGCGTGCATATTCACCCGCCACCGCCCACTGCTCACCGAATACCAGGGCGAACAATTGGGGGCCGAAACAGAACACTAGGGCGAAGGGCAGCAGGCCTACCAGCGCCAATGCCGCCGTCGCCTTGGCGAGCATGCCGGCGATCGGCTGGTGATCCTGTACTGCCGTGCTGATGCGCGGGTAATAGACATCCGCCACCGACTTGCCGACCAGTTGCGTTGGCACGTTCAGCGCCTGTTTGCAGAGGGCGAAGAAGCCGGCTGCCACCGGGCCGAAGAACACCGCGAGGACCAGTGTCGGCAGGTTCTGCGACACCGCGTTGATGAGCATCTGCGGTGCGCGAAACAGCGGAAAATCATGGTATTGCAAGGCCAGCTCGCGAGTGCTCAGTTGCACTGCGGGAGCCTCGCTCTGGGCGACTGCACCAGGGTTGCGGCGCAGCCCCCAGTTGAGCATCAGGGTATGCAGCAGCGGGCCGACAGCGGTGCTCAGCAGCAGTGCCGCAGGACTCGCATGCAGCAGGCCGACAGCGATGCGTAGACCGTTATGGGCGATGGCCTGCTGCACGGCCACGCCAGCGGTGAGGCGATAGCGCTGCTGGCGAATCAGCCATTGCTGGGTGACTTCGAGCGCAGCACCGGCCAGCAGGACGAGCGGCAGCAGCATCAGAAAAGGTGCGATCTGCGTGACGCCTGCCAGGTCGGCCAGTCTTTCGCCGAACAGGGCGATGACGGCAGCCGCGAGCGCTGCGAAGGCGCAGGCGATCAGCAGCGACAATCGAATCAGGCCGCGGGCATCGGCATCGCGCTTGGGCAACACGATGGCGACTGGATAGGTGAGGGCAGCGACGGGGATGAGCATGAACGCCAGGCTCATGAATACCCCGAGTATCCCGTAGGTTTCCGGGCCGTAGATCCGGGTGATGACCGGCATCAGGGCCAGGGTGATGACCTGCGCGCCGGCTGTGCCAGACGCGACGGTCGCGATATTGCGCAGCACGGGGCTGCGCAGCGCCGCTCTGCCGGACACGCTCAAGCGGGTCCAGAGGGCGGCGGGGGCTGTGACTTCAGGTTCGATGACGTCCATTGTCAGGAGGGTCTCAGCCGTTCACTTGCTTGCGGCCGATGCCGTAGTAGTCGAAGCCTTCGCGATCTACCTGGTCGAGGTCGTACTGGTTGCGACCGTCGATGATCACCGGCTGTTTGAGAAGCTTCTTGAGGGCCTTGAAGTCAGGACGGCGGAATGGCTTCCACTCGGTGACCAGCACCAGCGCATCGGCATCGATGGCGGCTTCGTACTGGCCGTCGACGATCTGCAGACGACCTTCGCTGAACCAGTGCTCGGGGAACTCGCGCGCGGCGGTTTCACGGGCGATCGGGTCGAATGCCTTGACCTTGGCACCGGCGTTGATCAGGCTGTTGATCAGCACCACGCTCGGCGCTTCGCGCATGTCGTCGGTACCCGGCTTGAACGCCAGCCCCCAGACAGCGAAGGTGCGGCCCTTGATGTCACCCTCGAAGTGCGCGGCCAGCTTGTTGAACAGCGACTGCTTCTGCTGCTCGTTGCGTGCCTCCACGGCTTGCAGCACCTTGGGTTCGAAATCGTTCTGGTGCGCGATGCTGATCAGCGCCTTGACGTCTTTCGGGAAGCACGAACCGCCGTAGCCACAGCCGGCGTAGATGAAGTGGTAGCCGATACGCTGGTCCGAGCCGATGCCCAGGCGCACGTTCTCGATGTCCACGTCGAGGCGGTCGCAGAGGCCGGCGATTTCGTTCATGAACGAGATCTTGGTGGCCAGCATGGCGTTGGCCGCGTACTTGGTCATTTCCGCGTCCCGCACGCCCATGAACTTGATGCGCGGGTTGTTGCGGATGAACGGGGCGTAGAGCTCGCTCATGGCCTTGCGAGCACGCTCGCTGTCGGTACCGATGATGATCCGATCCGGGTGCATGAAGTCGTCGACTGCGGCACCTTCCTTGAGGAATTCCGGGTTGGAGACCACGTCGAAACTGATGTCCTTGCCGCGCAGTTCCAGCTGTTCGAGGATCTCGGCGCGAACCAGGTCGGCGGTGCCAACCGGCACCGTGGATTTGTTGATCACGGTGGTGTGGCGAGTCATCAGGCTGCCGATCTGGCGGGCCACCTCCACCACGTATCGCAGGTCGGCGGAACCGTCTTCACCGGGCGGCGTGCCGACGGCGATGAAGATGATGTCCGACTGCTCCATCGCTTCCGGCAGGGCAGTGGTGAACTGCAGGCGACCGGCCTCGAAGTTCTCTTCCACGACGGTCTCCAGACCCGGCTCGTAGATCGGCAGCACACCGCGCTTGAGGTTTTCGATCTTCTTCGGATCGACATCCACGCAGACAACCGTGTTGCCCATCTCGGCGATACAGGCGCCGGTGACGAGGCCGACGTAGCCGGTTCCAACGACAGTGATATTCATGGATAAAAATTCCTTGAGTGAGCGTTAATCGTTACGTGACGCCAAAGGGGCATCGTTCAATAAATGTCGCGCGAGAACAGGGTGAAGGGCGTCTTCACCAGAATCTTGATGTCCAGCCACAGCGACCAGTTGTTGATGTAGGCCAGATCCTGTTCCACGCGTTGCTGCATCTTTTCCAGGGTTTCGGTTTCACCGCGATGACCGGTCACCTGAGCCAGACCGGTGATACCCGGCTTGAGGCGATGACGGGCCATGTAGGCAAGAATCTTGTCGCTGTAGTAGTTGTTGTGGGCCACCGCGTGGGGGCGTGGACCAACCAGGGACATCTCGCCGCGCAGCACGTTGAGCAGCTGCGGCAGTTCGTCGATCGAGGTGCGTCGCAGGAAGCGGCCGACAGGCGTGATGCGTGGATCTTCACGGGTCGCCTGCTTGACCTTCTGGTCGTCGTGCATGCGCATGGAGCGGAATTTCCACACCAGGATCACGCCACCGTTCCAGCCGTGGCGCGGTTGCAGGAAGAACACCGGGCCGGGGGACGACAGCTTCACCGCGATGGCTGCGGTAATGAACACCGGGCTCAGGGCGACCAGGGCGAGGAAGGCCAGGGTGCGATCCATCAGCTCCTTGCTGAACACGGCAGCAGGGTGCGAACTGATCGGGCTTTCGTTGAGGTAGATGGCTGGCAACTGTTCGATCTGCGAGATCGACTGGTTGAGCAGCGGCATGCTGCCGAAGTCCGGTACCCAGACAACGTCGACGCTCATGTCGAGCAGGTCGATGTAGAGCTTCTCGATGTGCGAGATCTCATCCAGGGTCAGGGCGATGTACACCCGGCGTACGCCATGCTGCTCGGTCACTTCACGCAGCTGATGCAGGGCGCCGAGAATCGGGAAGCGGCCGTCCTGGGTGTGCGCATCGTCGCTCGACGCGAGCATGCCGATCAGCGGAACGCGGTTGGAGGCAGCCAGGCGCTCGGCCAGTTCGTGGGCTTTCTCACCGGAACCGATGATCAGCGAGACGCGATCGTTGCGCAGCTTTTCCGAATGAAGCCTGGCGAAATAGCGCAGCGGTATGAAGGCGATCGCCTGGGCGAGGAAGCCAAGCAGCGCCCACTCACGCATGATTTCGAAGGAGAAACGCTCCAGGCTCTGGCTGAAGTAGGCGACGAACAGCAGGCCGGCGAGGAGGGTCAGCCACCCTGCCAGCAAATGCGCCAGACCGGTCAGGTAGCTGAAGCGTTTGTGGTAAACGCGCAGCAGACCATAGGCAGGCACCGAACCCAGTACCGTGAGTACGATCAGCAGACGGTACTCGGTCGGCACATCGCCATAACGCTGGATGACCAGATAGCAGAGCAGCATGCTGACCAGAGTAATGGCACAGGTCCATTGACCCCAGAACGTCAGCCCCCTGCGGTTTTCGGCAGGATTGATCCGTTTGGAAATCATTTGCGGCGATCCTCGTGCAAATCTTCGATGAAGTGTGATGCCCCCGGAAACGACACGAGAGGCGACCTGTTCGTATGCGATACGTATGACGAGCCACTGGGCGAACCCACTGCCTCACCGCGCTTTCGCGCCAGTCGGTAGCTGCGGTGCGTCTTGTTGCTGAGTTCTCGACGCATGGTTTTCCAACCTCCAACAAATACGAATCCAGCGGCCTGAACCGACAGGCACGCGTTATCAGGCAGTCAACTAAGCGAAATGCTGGTGTGCGATGCGCCAGGGCGTGTCGATGACCAGACGTTCGGCCTCTCTCTCGCCCAGGATCCGGGCGGCTTGCAGGAGACCTTCTTGTAATTGGGGGGGGCGGTGATCCAGGTTGTGAGCATCAGTCGCCATAATGCTGACCACGCGATGTCTCAGCAGTTCGTGAGCCAGGTGCATTGCTCGTTCACCAAAGCGACCAGCGGCAGACGCGGCGGTCACCTGAAGCAGGCAGCCCTGCTCGATGAAGGGCTTGAGCTTGCTCGGCGTGTGCATCAGCGCCTTGTTGCGTTCCGGGTGCGCGATGATCGGTACCACGCCGTTTTCCAGCAGCCATTGGGTCAGCCGCTCGGCGCCGAAGGGCATTTCCCCGTGAGGAAATTCCAGCAGCAGCGCCTTCTTGCCTTCCCACTGACCGAGAAACGGAATGCTGCCGTCCTTCACGCGGGTCATCAGCTCGCCAGAGAAACGAACTTCTGCGGCCGCGCCGACCTTGAGGTCGATACCGGCCGCCTGCAGCGCCTCGTTGAAGCTGTTGCAGGCTGCGCGAATGCTCTCGCTGTCGTTCTCGTAGCGGCCGGCATGGATGTGCGGCGTGCAGACGATGTGGCTGATGCCGTTGGCCACGGCCATGCGGGCCATTTCCAGCGCGGTTGGCAGGTCTGCCGGACCGTCGTCGATGCCCGGCAGCAAGTGGTTATGCAGATCGATCATCAGATACCTCCCGCTGTCATGCGCTGGATTTTCATGGTTGCATCAGGCCTTGCGGTCGCTGTAACCGTAGTGGTCGTAGTAGCCGCTGTAATCGCCGGAGCGGGCCGCTTTTTCCACGTCCACCTGGTTGAGTACCACACCCATCACCGAGGCACCGCTCTGCAGCAGGTGGCCCACGCCACGCTGTGCCAGCGGGATCGAGGTCGCCTCGGACTTGATCACGTAGATGACCGAGTCGGCGAAGGTCGACAGCAGCGAGGCATCGCTGACCGCCTGGCTTGGCGGCGAATCGATGATGATGTGGTCGTAGCGCTCCTTGATCATTTCCAGGAACTTGGCGAAACGTGGCGATGCCAGCAGTTCCAGCGGGTTCGGCGGTACCGCACCGGCTGGCAGCATGTCCAGGTTGTTGCCCATGTTGTGGATGCAGTCTTCGACCTTGGCGCTGCCGGTGATCAGGTTGGCCAGGCCAGGCGTACCGACCGGGAAGTCGAAGCTCTTGGCCAGGGTCGGGCGGCGCAGGTCGGCATCGATCAGCAGCACGCGTTGCAGCTGGCTGAGGGCGAATGCCATGTTGGCCACCAGGGTGCTCTTGCCCTCGCCAGGCGACGAGGAGGTGACCACCAGAACCTTCTGCGAGCGCGAGGTATCGGCCAGCATCAGGCTGGTGCGAATGGTGCGGATCGACTCGCAGAAGCGCGCGTCCTCACCATGCTCGAAGAGGTGCGCTGCGGTGTACTTGGTGTTGGTGGAAATCAGCGGGACGATGCCGAGCACCGGCAGGTTCAGCTTGTTCTCGACGTCGTCGGCGCTCTTGAAGGTGTTGTTGAGGATGTCGCGGATCACCGCCAGGGCGATACCGAAAATCAGCGCCAGGCCGGCAGCCAGGACGATCAGCAACTTCTTGTTCGGCGCAGCGGCCTGAATGGGCGCGATGGCCTGATCGATGATCCGCGCGTTGCTGGAATTGACGTCCTGAGTGGCTGCGGTTTCGCGCAGACGGGTCATGAAGGTTTCGTACAGCGAGCGGTTGCTTTCCACGTCGCGGGTCAGCTCACGTACCTTGAACTCCTTGCGCGAGATGTCCTGGATCTGTTCCTTGTTCTTGTTGAACGAGGCATTCAGGGAGTTCTCGTTGGCGACAGCCAGCTGGTAGTTGCGCTCGATGCTCGCCACGACCTGCTCGACCTGAGCACGCAGGCTAGCCGAGGCAGCACTGAGGTCGGACTTGGCAGCGGCCATGGCCGGGTGGCGCTCGCCGTAACGGCGCGACAGCTCTTCGACCTTGGCGCGAGCGCGGGCTTCTTCCGCCTTGAATTGCTGGATCAGCGGGTTGCCCAGCACGGCAGGCACGCTGGACAGACGGCGCCAGTCGGTGGAGCCCATGGACTCGACCTGACGGAACTGGCTTTCGGCTTCGGCGCGCTGGCGACGGGCGTCGATCATGCGGTCACCGGTCAGCGACAGTTCGTTGTTGCTGATGGTCGCCACGCCGTTCACATCGACCAGGCCTTCGGCCTCGCGATAGGCTTGCAGGCGGTTCTCGGCTTCCTGCAGCGAGCTGCGCAGCTCGGTCAGGCGAGTGTTCATCCAGGTGGTAGCGGACAGCGACATTTCCATCTGCGCTTCGAGCTGGCTATCGATGTAGTTGCTGGCCAGGGAGTTGGCGATCTGCGCTGCGGTCAGGCGGTCCGGCAGTTCGACGGAAATGCTCACCAGTTGGCTCTTGCCTTCTACCCAGATGCTGGTGCGGTCCATCAGCATCTTGGTGACGATATCCAGCAGCTCGGCTTCGGTCATCGGTGTGGCCGGCTCGGGCTCATCGACCAGCCCGGTCACCGACAGCATGCCCTGCACGCTACGCACGAACCCACCGACGTTGATCAGCGGCTTGGGCTGCTGGCGCGGGTCGAAGTCCGGGTGCTCGGTGAGGTTGAGTTCGCGAACCACTTTCTCTGCAACGCCGCGGCTCTTGATCAGGCCGAGCTGGGTTTGCAGGTATTCGTTCACTGCGCCGGTGGTGTCGTAGACCTGCTGAAAGGACACCAGTTGGGTGCCTTTGGTCTCGATCATCACCGTCGATACCGCTCTGTAGACGGGCGTCATACGGGACACGGCGAGGGCGGTGACCAGCGTGATCACGACCACGAACAGCACGATGGCCCACTTGCGCATCCAGATGGCGTTCCAGATACGCCGCAGGTCGATGTAATCGCTATCTGCTTCCGACGGCGATGGCTGCCACTGTCGGATCGTTCGTGCAGGACTGTTCATATTCAGAAGAACCCTTGATCGATGGTGATGGTGTCACCCGGCTTGACCAGGGTGTCGAGCGCGGCCTTTTCCGAAGCTCGGGCTTCGCCTGAACCGCGCGCGATGGTGATGCGTTTGGTGGAAGCGCGTTCGGTCAGGCCGCCGGCCAGCGCGATGGCGCGGTCCAGGGTCAGGCCGGGTTGATACGGATAGCCGCCGGGCGCCTTCACTTCGCCGCTGATGTAGAACTCGCGGTAGGTGGTCACGCTCACGGAGACGCGGGGATCGACCAGATAGCCGTCGGCCTTCAATCTGTCGGTGATGATGCGTTCGATGTCGCCGGCAGTCTTGTCACTGGCTTCGATCGACCCCAGGAAGGGGTAGGAGAAAGTGCCTGCGTCATTGAGGCGGATTTCCTCGAACGACAGATCCGGCTCGCCGAAGACACTGATCTTGATCACGTCGCCAGAGCTCAGCCGATACTGTGGATTGGCCTGGGCAGTCGCTGCGAATGCGAGCATCAGCAGCAGCGAGAAGGCTTTGAACAGATGGTGGACTGACATCCGCTTACTCCTTGTGGTTGATTCGTCTGTGGCGCGGAAAAAAGGGCGCCACCGCTCGCCTGCAGAGGCGAACGGGAAAAGGTTGATAGGGTTGGTGACGTTGGTCGTCACCCTGTTGAGGAGGGCCCCGGTGCTAGAGGCTCAAACTCAACGACAGCTGATAGATGTTCCGGTCATAGGATTTCTCCCGCACGCTCGAATCGTTTTCGGTGTGGCGATAACCCAGTGATACATCGACCCAGCGATCCGGGGAGTAGGTGACTCCCAGGCCGTAACTGGTGCGCTCGTCCTTGCGCTCGATCGCCTTGTAGTCGCGATCGGAGAAGCGGTAGTCAAGATCCGTACGGATGAAGGCCGACCATTCGTGTTCCCAGCTCAGGCGGGTGGTGGTGTCCTGAACCGTGCTCGCACCGTCGTCGCCTTCGTCGAAGGCACGACGTGTGTTGAGTTTGACGACAGAGTAGGTGCGCGGTTCCCAGGCCACACCGACTTCCCACATCGGGCTGGTGTAATCCTCACGCGTGTTGCTGTCGAAGTTCTTGCGTTCGGCACCGAGGCGCAGGGTGCCGGAGGTCTTGGCGGTGGCTTCCCAGGTGGCGCCGAACAGTGCGGCGTCATTGGTACTGTCGCGGTTGCTGCCGCTGCGGATGTAGTCATGATCGGTGTGGCGCAGTTCGACCAGCGATCGCGTGCTGCCACCGAGGCGGTGGTACCACACGGTGTTGAACATGGTGCTGTCGCGTTCTTCGTCGGCGTTGAGTTCGCCGCTGTTGCGGTAGCGGATACCCTCGCGGTTGACGCCGAAGTCCAGCTGGTTCAACCCGCTGAGCGTACCGTAGCTGTAGGTGGCGCCAGCGACGGTGCGGTCGTACTTGTCGTTTTCATTGTCATCGGGATCCGCCAGGTCGATGGTCTCCTCGACGCGGTGATAGCCGAGGTTCCAGCGCAGGCGATTGCGCGAGTTGAATTCGAGAATGCTGCGAAAGCGCAGGTGATGGTCGGTATGACTGGCCCGATCGTCAGAGTGGTAGGTCTGGTCGTCGAATTCGTATTCGAGCTGGTAACCGCTGTTGCGCGTCTCGGCGCTGAGCAGAAACTTCGGGTTGATGCTGGTGATCCAGGAAGAACCGGCGCCGTCACGCAGGCCGCGGTAGTTGTCGTCGTAGCTCTCGGTAACGTCGAGGGTAGGCGTGAACTCGAAACCAGCCAGGTCGATGCTCGCCGGGTCGGTTGCCCAGCTGGTCGTAGACAGCGTACCTGCTAGCGAAGCCGTCAATATCTTGGTGAGTTTCATCGTGCCAAATCCCTTCCCGGGGTCGATCGCTTGAGTGGAGTGGCCGGGTGACGACGCTGCGGGACGATGGCCCGGCAGCCTCTGTTCAGTCATCTATCGCGTTGACTTGCGGCCATTTTTCATGAGTCATTGGTTGTCGGCTCAGGGAAGAAGTTCCCCGTTGGCCGTGAAACTCATCACAGGCGCCTCGATAAAAAAACACGGAACTTTTCATGCGCTTTAATGGTTCGCTCCTGCCGCCAGTGCTGCAATCGGGGGCGGCGTGCTCGGTTCTGAAAAATACGCTACCGCCCCAAGGCCATCGTTCTTGAGGGCAATGATGCGATGTCGGATGGGTTGCAGTGGCTGAGGCTCTGGGTTCAGCCCGGATAGTAGAAGTTTTGCGTTACAGGCATGTTAAGAGGTTGAGCAATATTCATGCCTGTAAAATTGAAAGTTGAGAGAGCGGGACTTTTACGCGCTTTTCTCGATTAAGTAAGCGAAGCAGCAGCATCACTCGCTGTTCGCCGTCCATGGCCAGGAAGATCGCATCCATATTGGCCAGTGGACCACTGTTTATATGCACTCTGTCTCCGGCAGTCAGTGCTTTCGCTTGCACGCTCTGCAGGCTGCGCGCTTTCAATTGCTCGATAATTGAATCATCTATTCGGCAAGGAACTCCGCAGAAGGCAACGACCCTGCTGACGCCTCGTGTCGAGCGCAAAGCTGCCCAGTTACCCTGTTCCTGCATATGCAGAAACAGGTAGCCGGGAAAGAGTGGTTGGGTGATTTGGACGCGTTTGCCTGCCCTGGTCGCCTGCGTTCTGGTGCGCGGGCAAAAGCACTCGAAACCCTGTCTGTTCAGGTGTTCCCAGGCCTTGTCGTCGTGTCGGGGCTTGCACTGGATCAGGTACCAGGCGGCTTCCGAAAACTTCACGTCGATGCTCATAGGCCTCAGCTTTCCATGCTTGCGAAGTGCCATCAATCGCTGTTCTGGCAGAGCGTCGATAGTAGGCCTTCCACACTTCATTAGGTGTAATTGCGCGACGAGTGGCGAGTTATTTCATGAGCTGAAAAATCCGACAAGTGGCTGCCGTAATTGTGCTGTCATTTTGATTTTTAGTTGCCGGAAAGGTGCATATTGGTTGCGTGTTACCCGTATCAAGGAAAGTTCCCCGGTAAGTTGCAATCGATTTTATGGCGCCTGTTTTTTGATGGTTTCGTCTTGCCTGTTACGCGTTGTCGGATGCCCTGAACGGAGCCGGTGATAACGCATCTGCATAACGGATCAGCCGAAGAAAAAAAGATTGGAGCCATGGTGGCCAATAGATATCAACTCTGATTAAGGATGATGAATCATGACGCACATATACGCAGTGGTTCTTACTTATAACCGCAAGGATTTGCTCGAGCGTTGCCTGGATGCCGTATACGCGCAAACAAGACCCTGTGATGGCGTTATCGTGATCGATAACGCCAGTAATGATGGTACGGAGCAAATGGTGCTGGATCTGGCATTGCCCGGTCTGGAGTTGTATGTGCTGTCGGATAACGTCGGAGCATCCGGTGGTTTCAATGCCGGGTTCCGCATGGCTTACCAGCGTGGCGCCGATTTCATCTGGATGATGGACGATGATGTGATTCCCAGTGCCGATGCCCTGCAGCGGCTGATCGAGGCGGATGAATCGCTGGCTGCACGGAATATCAAGCGCACCTTCCTGTTGTCGGGTGCCTACACCCAGGAGGGGCTGGTCAACAATGCGCCGTCGCTGGATCAGCGGCGCAACCGGATCGATTACGAGTGCTGGCCTGCTACCGTGGATCTGGGCGTGGTGCCGGTTTCCCGGGCGACCTTCGTGTCGATTCTGGTACCTCGCGCCACGCTGACCGAGTTCGGCGTGCCGATTTCCTCGATGTTCATCTGGGGCGAGGACACCGAGTTCACCTTGCGCGTCACTCGTAATACCCCGGGGTATCTGGTGGGCGCGAGCAAGGTGCTGCATCTGCGCCAGGAGGGTGGTGGGGCGATCAACATCCGCACCGAGAAGAGCCCTGCGCGGATCCGCTATCACCGCCACTTCGTGCGCAACGAGTTGTTCATCACCCGCAAGTACGCCAATCGTCGCCGGTTGCTGACGACCTTGAGCCACCGGCTGTGGGGAATGTTCAGATTGTTGCGCGGCGGTGAATTCTACAAAGCCCGCATCGTTCTGCAGGGGTTGCTGGAAGCCCTGGCGTTCTCGCCGCGGGTCGAGTCCGCCGATGCACCGCTGGACAGCCTGCGGGTGCAGATTCGCCGAGCCGTGGTTCCGGCATTCGAGATGACGTTACCGGTGATGTCGCTGGATATCGAGCCGGCCTCCAGCTTCCTGCAGCCGGAGATGATGCCCGCTCAGTAGAGGCGGTCGGTGCGGTCGGCCAGCAGGGGCCAGGCCGCATCCTTTTCCGAAATGGTGGTCACTGCCAGTGGCCAATCGATGCTCAGGCGCTCGTCGTTGTAGCGCAGACCGCGTTCGGCAGTCGGCGTATAAGCGCTCGACACCAGGTAACTGACTTCAACGTCATCGCTCAGGGTCTGGAACGAGTGAGCGAAGCCTGGCGGCACGTAAAGCTGCCGTTGGTTGTCGGCGCTCAGCTCGAACGCCTCGTGCTGCAGATAGGTCGAGGACTGCTCGCGCAGATCGACGATCACGTCGACGATGACGCCGCGGGTGCAGCGCACCAGCTTGGCTTCGCCATGGGGCTGCACCTGATAGTGCAGGCCGCGCAGGGTGCCGCGTCGTGCCGAGCGTGAGGTGTTCTGTTGCACGAAGTGGCTGATCAGTCCATGGCGCTCGAACTCATCCGCACAGAAGGTTCGCGCAAAGTAGCCGCGTTCGTCACCGCGCGGTTGCAGTTCGATCAGCCAGGCGTCGTTGAGTGTCGTGCTGTGAAAGATCATGGCTGCTCCTGATCGAGAAAATCGCGAAAGCGTCGAGTGCTGGCGGCGTCTGCTGCGAACAGGCATTCCTGCTCGGCGTAAAGGCGGTCGACGAGTCGCCCGCTCGGAAATTGCACGTCGTCGAAGGTCAGCGCGCTGTCCTTGGCCACTGCGCGCTTCAGCGTGCAGCCGAGTGCCAGGCCGATGGGCAGCAGGTTTTCATCGCGGATGGCGGCGATGTTCTCGGCCATGCCGTAGGTCTCGTAACCGCCGAAGTCGTCAATGCTGTCGCCTGGCCGCAGATCCTTCTTGGCCACCGTGATCACCCCCACGCTTGGCCCGCCACTGGGCGTCAGGACCGGATCGCCGAACAGCACCGCGCGGGCGACCGAGTTGGGCACCTCGAAGTGGCACAGGTGGTAAGGCGTATAAAAGCTGTAATAGGGGCCCTTGCCGAGCTTGTAGAGCTCCAGGTAATGGCGCTGCCGCGGATTTTCCAGCGTACCGATGACGAACACGCCGGGGCCCGGGCGGGCGCCCACGACGTAATCGACCAGGCCGGGTTCGTTTGCATTCAAGTGCGCTTCGAACGCGCAAATGGTGTCCTCGATGGGCACCAGTGGTGCGCCCGGATTGCCGCCGGAAAAGTCCGGGCCGAGCATGCCGCGGCGAGCTACGCGCATGCCGGTGGCGTTGGCCACGATGGCCTGCTCGAAGGAAATCTTGGTGCCATCGGCGAAAGACGCGACCATCGCCGCTTTTTGCCCCCAGCGACGCGCGAACTCCTGCTGCGTGGTCGGGTTGCGATACGGATCGTGCAAGCCTTTGATGTTGCCGCACAGCACCGGCTTGATGCCTAGCCCCGCCACGAAGCGGTAGAGATTCATCTGCACGCCTGGCTGATCGCCATCGGAAAAGGTGTAGATGACCCCAGCCTGGTCGGCCTTGTGCTTGAGGATCGGGCCGATGGTGCCGTCCAGCTCGGCGTTCATTTGCACCACGTGCTTGCCGGCTTGCAGTGCGGCGAGCACCGCGCCCGCTGCGTATTCGATGGAGCCGGTGACTTCGATGATCGCATCCAATCCTTCGGCACGAGCGAGGGCCAGAGCATCTTCGGTGACGGCTGGTGTGCCACTGGCGATGGCTCGCTCCAGCTCGGCTTGCGTGTTGCACTGCAGCGGCTCTATGCCGGCCTGGTCGTACACGCCGACCGCACCGCCGACAGTGCGATTGGCCACGGCGCACAGGCGCATGCCGGTGGTCGCCGTGAGGATCTGCAGGGCGATGCCGCTGCCCTGGAAGCCGGCGCCGATCATGCCCACGCGAATGGGGCGGCCTTCGGCTTCGCGTTTGGCCAGGGCCGTGTCAACGATGATCATCGATGCTGCTCCTTCAGTCGTTCCACTGTTTCCACGGCGCGCCACTGGCCCAGGCGGTTTCCAGGGTGATCTTGTCGCGCAGCGAGTCCATGCTCTGCCAGTAGCCCTGATGGTGGTAGCTGCCAAGCATGTCGCGCTCGACCAGGCGATCCATGGGTTCGTTTTCCCAGGTGGTCTGGTCGTCGTCGATCAGCTCGAAGACTTCCGGTTGGCAGACGAAGAAGCCGCCGTTGATCAGGCCGCCATCGGCAGCGCCTTTCTCGCGGAAGGCTTCGACGCGATTGAGGTCCTCGTTCAGACGCAGTGCGCCGTAACGCCCGGGCTGGGTCACGGCGGTAAGGGTGCACCAGCGTTTGGAGGCCTTGTGCGTCTTGACCAGTTCGCCGATGTTCACATCGCTGACGCCATCGCCGTAGGTCAGGCAGAACGGCTCGTTGCACAGCAGTGGCATGGCACGTTTGAGGCGCCCGCCGGTCATCGAGTCGGCGCCGGTATCGAGCACGGTGACGCGCCAGTCTTCGCTGACGCTCTCCAGCCAGTCGATGTTGCCGGTCTTCAGATCGATGGTGTAATCGGTGCGTTGGGCGCGGTAGTTCAGGAAGTAGTCGCGGATGTAATCGACCTTGTAGCCACCGAGTACCACGAAATCATTGAAGCCGTGGTGCGCGTACATCTTCATGATGTGCCAGATGATCGGTCGGCCACCGATCTCGACCATTGGCTTGGGACGGATCGCCGTCTCTTCGCTCAGGCGGGTGCCGAAGCCACCCGCAAAGATTGCAACCTTCATGATGGTGTTCCCCCGTGGTGAATGGACGCTGTATCAATGAGTCATGCGTGCTCTGGCTATGTGGCCGCTATGCCTAGCGTGATTGCCAGCGCAGGTCCTCGCTCAGGCGGCCACTGGCGATATGGCCTTGCAGAACCCGCAGGCGCACGAGCGGCGAGGTGCGGAACTGGCTGTCGCTGAAGTTCATGCCCTTGAGGCCCTCTACCAGCCCGCTGATCGACTTCGATAAGGTCATCTGTGGCTGATGAGCGGGAGCAAGGCTGGCGAACAGGCTGAAATCGACCTGATAGGAGCGGCTGTCGACGGGGGCTTCGGTATTGATGCTGACCTCGGTGCCGGGCAGGGCATTGGCTACCGCTGCAGCGAGGTCGCGGACCTGATGGTTGCGCTCGTCACTGCCGGTATTCACCCGCAAAACGCGCCCGCCGTTGTCGGCGTTGCGCTGGATGGCCCAGTCGATGGCCCGCGCCATGTCGGCGACATCGATCAGCGGGCGCCATGGCGAGCCATCGCTGAGCACCGTGATACGGCCTTCGCTGAGCGCGCCGGCGACGAAGTCATTGAGTACCAGGTCCAGGCGCAGTCGGTCGGACATGCCGCAGGCCGTGGCGAAGCGCAGGCTGGTGATAACCATGTCGCCAGCGATGTCGGAGAGCGCGTCTTCACTGCCGATCTTGGAGCGGGCGTAAGCGGTCATGGGGGAGACGGGATCGCTCTCCGTGCGCGGGCTGCCCTGGGCCACGCCGTACACGCTGCAACTGGAGGCGAAAACGAAGTTGCGTACCCCGGCACGTGCGGCTGCCTTGGCGATGGCGACGGTGGCGTGCTGATTGATCGTTTCGGTCACGCCGGCAAAACGATCACCCATGGGGTCGTTGGAAACGGCCGCCAGCTGCACCACGGCATCGTAGCCTTCCAGCATCTGCGGCGAGAGGTCCCGCACATCGCCGAACAGCTGCTGCGCCAGGCGCTGCTCGGGCAGTACCTGAGCATGGGTAAGGCAATGGGCGAAATAGGCGTTATCGAAGCCATGCACGATGGCTGAGGGATGGCGAGTGGTCAGTTCGCGGATGACTGCGGGGCCCACATAGCCCATGTTTCCCAGTACGAGAATTCTCATCGAGCCTTCCTTTGCAATGACTGCCCACGGGTTGGGGCGGTATCCATCGTTCGGCTGATAGTATTCCTGCGTCAGAAAAATGCTCGTTTATCTGATGAGTGGTTTTAGTGTCTATAAATGTTTGATTTTTAATGATTAATATTTATTTTCTGTTTTTATGGTCAGGTTTTTGTGGTCGAGAAGGCTCGGTCAGTTCCTGCTCGAAACGATTCCAGCACCGCTGGAGCCCGCGCGAATCGACGCGTTGAACCCTCTGGCGCGGGCTTTGTGGCGTATTTCACAATGTTGAAGAATTTCTGTCATTCCCTTGGCGGTCGTACCTCGGGATTGGCCAGTACGCATTCTTCTCCGTTGAAAAACGCCCGGGCATTGGCGAAGGCATCGCCGAAATACAGCTCGTAACCTGCTCGCTCCACATAACCGAGGTGCGGCGTGCAGAGCACGGCAGGGTGATTCAAAAGCGGGTGCGCAGGGTCGAAGATGGGTTCCTGCTCGAACACATCCAGCGCTGCAGCGCCCGGCCTGCCAAGGTTCAGTGCCTCGAGTAGGGCGCCGGGGGCGATCAGTTCCGCTCGGCTGGTATTGACCAGCAATGCGTTGGTTTTCATGAGTGACAGATCTTTGGCGGTGACCAGATGCCGAGTGCTCTCGGCGAGACGCAGGTGCAGGGTCAACACGTCGGATTCGGCGAAGAACGCTTCCCGTGATGGCGCCGCACGGTGTCCATCGGCGACCGCGGCCTGGCGCGACGCATCGCTGCCCCAGACCATTACGGGCATCTCGAACGCCTGGGCATAACGGGCCAGGCGCTGGCCGATCTTGCCGTAGCCCCAGATGCCCAGCGTCTGCCCGGCCAGGCGTTGCCCGAGGTTGACCTGCCACAACCCGTCGTACATGCCCTGCATGGCCGGGAACAACTGCCGCCTGGCATTGATGATCAGTGCCCAGGTGAGTTCGGCCGGTGCGATGGGTGAGCCGCGCCCCTCCATCACCGCCACACCATGACGGGTACAGGCATCCACATCGATATGGCTGGATACCTTGCCGGTCTGGCTGATCAATTTGAGCTTCGGTAAATGGGCGAGCAGTGCGTCGTCGATGCGCGTGCGCTCTCGGGTCAGCACCAGTGCATCGGCATCGGCGAAGCGCTCGGCCAGCAGTCGAATGTCGTCGACGGCATCGTGATAAATGCTGACCTGATGGCCTTTCAAGGTGGCGAAACAATCGAGGGTGAGGATGACGTTCTGGTAGTCATCCGGAATGACGATATGCATGGCAGGCTCCCAGGCGGTTCAGGCTCCATGGGGAGCCTGATTCGGTAATGTATCAGCCGACGCTCTGGGCCGCTGCCCTGCGGCGAGCCCGCCAGATACGCCAGTTGGGCAAGGCTATCATCAATGCCAGCAGTGCCCATACGGCCGGCTGATCGAGCCGTTCCACAGGATGCTCAGGTCTTCGTTGGAGAGCGACAGGGCGCGGTGCAGGTTCTTTTCCATCAGGTCGCCAATGGTGGGGCGAGACCAAGCAGACGCCCGCGAAGATACGGTCTTGCATTGGGGGCATGGGGAGAGCCTAACGGCGCCCCCCGGAAGGAGGTTATTCGACCAGCCCGAATTCGCGGCCCAGCTCGCGGTACTGCTGCACCTGCTTGTGTACCAGGGCTTGCAGGTCCGCACCGGCGACATACATCGGCAGTACGTCACGGTCGACCATGTAGCGCTCGAACTCGGGGGACGACTCCAGTTTGGCGAAGGCCTCGCGCCACCATTGCACGTGTTCTTCGGGAACGTCCGGGCCGAGGAAGTAGCCGCGGATCAATGGCCACTGGATCTCGTAGCCCTGTTCGCGGGCGGTGGGAATGGAAGCCAGGTCACCGGGCAGACGCTCTTCGCTGAATACCGCCAGGGTGCGGATGTCGTTGCCCTTCTGGGAGGCGATCTCGCTGGCGCTGCCGGTGACCAGATCGACGTGTTTGCCCATCAGCGCCATGTAGTGCTCGGAGCCGCCTTCGAAGGCCGCATAGCGCAGTTCGCTGGGGTCGATGCCTGCTGCCTTGGCGAGTAGCGCGATCTTCATCCAGCCCTGGCCGCCGATGCTGCCGCCACCGCCTACGACGACGCTCTTCGGGTCTTTCTTGAGCGCCTGCACGACATCGTCGAGGTTCTTGTAGGGCGAGTCGTCACGCACTGCCAGGGTGCCGTAATCGGTACCGATGGTGGTCAGCCACTGCACGGCGTTTTCGTCGAACTGGCCGTACTTGCCCAAGGCCAGGTTCAACAGCGAAGCACCGGAAAATGCGATCAGCGTGCCTGGCTCGTTACGCCGATTGGCGGCCACCGAGTTGTAGGCGACCGCGCCGATACCGCCTGGCATGTAGGTGACGCGCATCGGCGCCTTGAGCACGGCATTGTCTTTCAGGCCCGCCTGGGCAAGCTTGCAGGTGAGGTCGAAGCCGCCGCCCGGTTTGCTTGGCGCGATGCATTCTGGCCGGTGCGGCTGGTCGGCGCTGGCCTGCAGGGTGGTCAGCAGCAGTGCACCGGCGAGGGGGAGAAGAAGGCAGTTCTTGAAAGCTTTCATGGTGTTTACCTGTATTGGATTTATTGGCAGGTTTTTCACCTGGCGCCGTCTCACCAGATCGGCAGGGCGTAACTCACGATCAGGCGGTTTTCATCCATGCCGCGGGTGAAATTGGCGCGGTAGGCGGCATTGCGCCAGGTGACTTTGAGGTTCTTCAGCGGTCCTTCGGCGAATTCATAGGCCAGGTCGGTGTTGCGTTCCCACTCGCTGCCGCTGTCGCCATTCGCCAGGTCGATGCCGTTACCGCGCACGTAGCGCGTCATGAAGGTCAGGCCGGAGATGCCCACTTTGCTGAAGTCATAGTCATAGCGAACCTGCCAGGAGCGCTCATCGGGCCCGGCAAAGTCGTTGATCTGCAGAAAATTGGTCAGGTAAGGCGTTGCGCCGTCGACATAGGCGAAGCCGTCGTCACCATGCATGCGCTGGTAGGCCACGCCCAGCGCGTGGCCAGCCAGGCTGTAGGTGAACATGGCGTTGAATACCTGGTTGTCGATATCACCGACGCGTGCCTGACCTGTCTCGCTGTTGTTGAAGTAGCGCAGGTCGCTTTTCAGCTTGCCCGGGCCCAGAGCCAGGGTGTGCTGCAGGCCGAGGAAGTGCTGGCGGTAGATGTCCCTCAGCTCCCCCTGGTGGTAACTCACCTGAGTGGTCGGCGTCAGGGCATAGTCGAGGCTGGCGAAGCGCAGATGATCACTGCTCGGGCTGGCGCCGAAGCGACCGTTCTTGTTGTTCAGTGCCAGCTTGCTGGAGCCCGAGACATCGCGCTGCACCACCCGTGATATTTCGCCGAACGAGGCCGTCAGTCGGTCGATGTCCTTGCTCTGCAGCTGCCAGCCCTCGAAGGTCTGAGGCAGCAGGCGGCTGTTGCTGAACTGCAGGGTCGGCATCTTCGGCAGCAGGGTGCCTGCCTTGAGGACGCTGTCGGCGAAACGCACCTTGGCGGTCAGGCCAAGCTTGCTGTAGTCGTCCTCGGCGCGCCGATCGCCGTTGCGTGGCAGCAGGTCGGTACCCGAGCGATCCGGGGATGAGTCGAGCTTGAGGCCAAGCATGGCCAGGGCGTCCACGCCAAAACCGACGGTGCCCGGGGTGTAGCCGGATTCCATGTCGAGGATGAAACCCTGGGCCCATTCCTCACGCTTGTTCTGCCCTGGGCCGTCACGAAAGTCGCGATTGAGGTAGAAGTTGCACAGTTCCAGGTTGGCCTTGCTGTCTTCGATGAATCCGGCCGCCTGAGCGTTGCCCACCGCCAACGGCAGGCCTGTCAGGAAAGCGGGGGCGAGGGATACATAGAGCAGATTCTTTCTTGTCATTATTGTTCTCTCTCGGGGCGCGGGTGACGTCAGTTTTTCTGTGTGCCTCTTGCCGTCAGCGGCACGTAGACATCGCCGGCGAAAAGGCGCCGCGCGGTGCGTATCAGGGAGGCCTGCATGTGGTGCGGCTGGCTGTCTTCGCCAGGCTCGAGTGATACTTCTATCTGCCCGCCCGGATGTTCCAGGCGTACCAGGGCCGCACCGGTTATCGGGGCAATGTCGAACGCGACGCTTCCCGGCAGGGCACAGGCACTGGCCAGGCCGATGGCGCCGGTAGCGGCGATGGATCGATGGCAGCTGTGGGGCATGAAATAGCGGGTCGACAGCGTGCCGCCGTTGCGTGGCGGGGCGAGTAGCACGGGTTTGGGGATCACCATCTGGCTGACGTCACCGAGGCCCATGGCCTTTCCTGCCTGCAGGCGGATGCGTTCCAGGCGCTCCAGCAACGCGCTGTCGGCGTCCAGTTGTGCAGCTGTCTCGTGGCCTGTCTTGCCCAGCGCTTCGGCGTGCATGATGACCATGGGCATGGCCATGTCGATGCAGGTGGTGTCGACGCCGTCGAAGCGGTCGCGAACATTGCCGGTAGGCAACAGTGTTCCGGTCTTCGCCCCTGCGGCATCGAGAAAGGTCAGCTTGATTGGCGCAGCGCTGCCGGGAACACCATCGATGCTGGTTTCTCCCTCGTAGCGAACCTTGCCCTTGGGCGTCTGCACTTCCGAGTCGATCAACGTGTTGGTGTTGAGGTTGCGAATGCGTACCCGGGTCACTGGTGCGCAGGCGTTGACCAGGCCGTGTTCGATGGCGAATGGGCCGACGGCGCAGAGCATGTTGCCGCAGTTGGGGGCCGTGTCGACCCGGCGCTGGGCGACCATGACTTGCACGAACAGGTAGTCGACATCGGCATCCGGGTGAGGGGAGGTGCTCACGATGGCGACCTTGCTGGTCTGCGGATTGCCGCCGCCGATACCGTCTATCTCCAGCTCGTGACCCGAGCCCATGACTTTGAGCAGCAGCTCGTCTCGTTGGGCAATATCTGAAGGCAGGTGATTGGCCAGAAAAACCGGACCACGAGAAGTGCCGCCGCGCATCAGGACGCAGGGAATGGCTTGCATGATGTCTCCAGTGCAATAAATTCGCTTATTGTTGCTTTCCTTAAATGGTGGTGAGTGTGTTTTGTTTTGTAAATTGCATATATTTCAAGAACTAATGCTTTTAGTGCATTAATGCGCTGGCTAGAGGCTTCGGACGGGGCATTTTCACGGGTGGTCGCCGCGTTCTGATTAATGGACTAATCTGCCTCCCATAATAAAAGTCGTCATTGATAGGTTTTATGCATGAATTACGAGCTTCAGGATCTTCGTGCCTTCGTCAAAATTGCTGAGTTCGGCAATTTTCACGAGGCGGCCAACGCCATTCATCTGTCCCAGCCGGCGCTCACCCGACGCATGCAGAAGCTGGAGGAGGGCTTGGGCACCCAGCTGCTCGATCGCACCACGCGGCGGGTCAGCCTGACCGCCGTGGGCCGTGACTTCCTGCCCAAGGCTCGGCGCTTGCTGGATGATTTCGAACGTTCGATTCTGGGCATCCGTGAACTGGCCGAGCGTCAGTCCGGGCAGGTCACTCTGGCGTGCATTCCGACTGCGGCGTTCTACTTTCTGCCCACGGTGATCCGTGAGTTCAATCGGCAGTACCCGAAAATTCGCATCCGTATCCTCGACCTGAGCGCCCATGAAGGCCTCGAAGCCGTGCTGCGCGGCGAGGCGGATTTCGGCATCAACATGCTCAGCGGGCAGAACGCGGAGATCGATTTCACCCCGCTGGTCAACGAGCCCTTCGTGCTTGCCTGTCGACGTGACCATCCCCTGGCGGAGCAGCCTCAGGTGGCGTGGCGGGAATTGAGTGATTACCGCCTGATCGGCGTGGGGCGCTTGAGCGGCAACCGCGTGCTGCTCGACCATGGCCTGGCCCACCTCGACTGGCGGCCCAGCTGGTTCTACGAGGTTCAGCACCTGTCCACGTCTCTGGGGATGGTCGAGGCAGGCCTGGGCATCGCCGCCATGCCCAGCCTGGCGATGCCTGCCGAAGATCACCCTACGCTGGTGCAGCGCCCCCTGGTGGACCCGGTGATCAGCCGCACCCTGGGCCTGGTACGGCGCCATGGCTCGTCGCTGTCGCCGGCTGCGGAGCAATTCGTCGATACCTTGCTGCGACAGTGGCCGGGCTATACCGCGTTGGGCGGTGACAAGCCGGCGTAACCTCACACGGCGATGTTGCGTTTTTCAGCCATCCGGAAATGCCATGCTTAATGATGCGTCAAACGCATCAATCGCTTAAATCTTTGCATTTGATGGAATTGTCGGTGCGTGTAACTCTTTTGCTCAAGACATCAATCGGCCTGATTGATCAGTACAAGAGTAAGAATCATGCAGCGAATTCCCTGTGTGCTCATGCGCGGAGGCACCTCCAAAGGCCCGGTTTTTCTCGCCAGCGACTTGCCTGAGTCGGTAGAGGAGAGAAATGAAGTCCTGCTGTCGGTCATGGGCGCAGGGCATGAGCTGGAGATCGACGGCATAGGCGGTGGCAGCCCGCAGACCAGCAAGGTCGCCATCGTCAGCCCGTCCAGCCACCCGGATGCAGACGTCGACTACCTGTTCGTGCAGGTCATGGTCTCCCAGCGGCGGGTCGACACGGCGCCCAATTGCGGCAACATGCTCTGCGCCGTGGGGCCGTTCGCGGTCGAGCAGGGCCTGGTCAAGGCGGGGCCCGCTACCACTGAGGTGCGCATCAGGAATCTCAATACCGGCACTTTCGTCAGTTCCAAGGTGCAGACGCCGGGCGGTGCAGTCACCTATGCGGGCGCGACCCGCATCGATGGCGTACCAGGTGTCGCCGCGCCTATCGAGCTGACCTTTCTGGATGCTGCCGGCAGCAAGACCGGCAAGCTGTTTCCCACTGGCAATACCCGCGACCGCTTCGATGGCGTCGAAACCACCTGCATCGACATGGCCATGCCGATGGTGCTGATCGATGCCGCCAGCCTGGGCAAGACCGGCCGCGAGTCACCTGCCGAGCTCGATGCCGACCTCGACTTTCTCGCCCGGCTCGACGCCATTCGTCTGCAGGCGGGCCTGGCCATGGGGCTGGGTGATGTCAGCCAGAAAGTCATTCCGAAACCGGTGCTGCTGGCACCGGCCTCATCCGGCGGAACGATTCAGGTCAGGTATTTCATGCCCCACAACTGCCACCGCGCATTGGCCATCACCGGCTCCATCGGTCTGGCCACCGCGTGCGTCAGTCAGGGAACCGTGGCGGCGCAAATGCTCGGTCTCGATGCCAGCGAAGAGCGCATGACTCAGGTACGCATCGAACATCCAAGCGGTTCGATCGAGGTGGCGCTGGCTTACGTGGGCGAGCAGGGCGAGACCATTCGCGCGTCCGTGGTACGCACCGCCAGGCGGCTGTTTTCCGGTGAGGTGCACGCTCCGGAGGAGCGCCTGCTGGCCGGGTGACATTGCCGTCCAGTGAGGCACTGGTCTCCTGGCAAAGGTTCTACGCAGAGAGCCGTCACTGCAGCAAACGAAGCATGTAACTTGGGCAAATCCGCTTGTCGCGGATCGCCACGAGATGCTCGTCTCCAAAAACAAAAAGAGAGAACTCTATGCTCGCTTTACTCGGGTTGGCGATGGTGGTCGTGTTCACCTACATGATCATGTCGAAGCGCATGTCGCCCATCGTGGCGCTCACCTTCATTCCGATCGTTTTCGCCGTCGCAGGAGGCTTCGGCGATTCGACCGGCAAGATGATTCTCGACGGCCTGAAGATGGTCGCGCCCTCGGCGGCATTGCTGCTGTTCGCGATCCTGTTCTTCGGGCTGATGATCGACACGGGGCTGTTCGATCCGCTGATTCGCAAGATCCTGCGCAAGGTCAACGGAGATCCCGTGAAGATCGCCGTGGGCACGGCGCTGCTGTCCCTGACCGTTGCCCTGGACGGCGATGGCACCACCACCTACATGATCACCTGCGCGGCGATGTTGCCGCTGTACCGGCGCATCGGCATGAACCCCATGGTGCTCGCCACGGTTTCCATGCTGTCGCTCAGTATCATGAGTGGCATGACGCCCTGGGGCGGACCGGCGACGCGCGCCATCGCCGCACTGGGTCTCGATGCCTCCGAATACTTCATTCCCTTGCTGCCGACCATGGTGGCCGGCGCTGCCTTCGTGGTGCTGATCGCCTACGTGCTTGGCCGCAAGGAGCGCAGCCGCATCGGCAACACCGAACTGCAGACCGGCGGCGGCAACTGCTATATCGAGGAGATTCTCGGCGACCAGCCCTACAAGCGTCCTCGCTTCGTCTGGGTGAACCTGTTTCTGGTGATCGCCGTGATGACGGCGCTGGTGATGGGCGTCGCGCATGCCGCCGTGCTTTTTTTGATCGGTTTCGTGGTCGCCCTGATGATCAATTACCCGCAGCTCGACATTCAGAAGGAACGGATACTTTCCCACTCGGGAAATGCCATGACGGTGGTGCTGCTGGTCTTCGCGGCCGGCGTGTTCGCGGGGATCTTCTCGGGCACCAAGATGGTCGACGCCCTGGCGCAAAGCATCGTCAACATGATCCCGCCGTCCTGGGGCCACCTGTTCCCGCTGGTGGTGGCATTTACCAGCATGCCGTTGACCTTCGTGCTGTCGAACGATGCCTACTATTTCGGTGTGGTACCCATTCTCGCCAAGGCTGCAGCGGCCTATGGCATCGACCCGGTGGAAATCGCCCGCGCTTCGATCCTCGGGCAGCCGGTTCACCTGATGAGCCCCTTGGTGGCTTCGACCCTGTTGCTGGTCGGCATGGTGGACAAGGACATCGGCGACTTTCAGAAATCCACGGTGAAGTGGGCCGTGCTGCTGTCGCTGGGAATCACCCTGGTGGCGGTATTGACCGGGGCCATTTCATTTCTGGTCTGAGTGCATGAAGGCGCGCTGGGACGGGTGTTCCCAGCCGCCAGCTGCTGGTGGGAGAGGGTTGATGCTCGTATGGACGATGGGGCTGGGCTGGTAGTTAAGGTTTGTTATATCATAACCATTCGCTGTGCCCGGTAGACCCTCTGTCTGCCCGGCTTCCTGTCCTGGATATGCTATGACCACTGCCGCCACCACCCATCCCGTTACCTCACGCCTTACTTCCATCGACGCCCTGCGCGGGCTCGTCATCCTGTTCATGCTGCTCGACCATGTGCGCGAGACGTTTTTCCTGCACCGACAGGTACTCGACCCCATGGATGTGAGCAGTACCGAGCCTTCTCTGTTCTTCAGTCGCACCCTGGCTCACCTCTGCGCGCCGGTATTCATCTTCCTGACCGGCCTGTCGGCATTCCTGTATGGCGAGAAGGCCAATGGCCGGGCCGCGGTCAGCGCTTTCCTGTTCAAGCGCGGGCTGTTTCTGGTCGTACTGGAATTCACGCTGGTCAACTTCGCCTGGACCTTTCAGGTGCCGCCGACGGTGATCTACCTGCAGGTGATCTGGGCCATCGGCCTGAGCATGCTGGCACTGTCGCTGCTGGTATGGCTGCCGCGCGGCGTGCTGATCGTGCTGGGGCTGGTGCTGGTATGCGGTCACAACCTGCTCGATGACCTGCACTTCGCGGCCGATTCGGCGATGCACGTGCCATGGGCCATCCTGCATGATCGCGGCTGGCTGCAGGTCTCCGAAAACCTGCGTCTGCGCACCTCGTATCCGCTGTTGCCGTGGATCGGCGTGATCGCCCTGGGTTATGCCGCTGGTTCGTGGTTCGGCCGTGCTGCAGACGCCGCCGGCCGGCAGCGCCTGTTGCTCGGTTGGGGATTAGCTTCCCTGCTGGTGTTCATCGTGGTTCGTGCAGGCAACGGCTACGGCGAGAAGAGCTGGATCATGGGCAGCAACTGGCTGGAAACCCTGATGAGCATTCTCAATATCACCAAGTACCCACCGTCGCTGGCCTTCCTGTCGCTGACCCTGGGGCTGGGGCTGCTGCTGTTGCTGGCCTTCGAGCGGGCCCAAGGCAACCGCTGGCTGAAGGTGCTGACCGTTTACGGTGGCGCGCCGATGTTCTTCTACCTGCTGCACCTCTACGTGCTCAAGCTGCTGT
The DNA here is from genome assembly GCF_013408425.1 of Pseudomonas flavescens. Taxonomy (NCBI): domain Bacteria; kingdom Pseudomonadati; phylum Pseudomonadota; class Gammaproteobacteria; order Pseudomonadales; family Pseudomonadaceae; genus Phytopseudomonas; species Phytopseudomonas flavescens. Next base: position 688,611 of record NZ_JACBYV010000001.1, read on the forward strand.
ACCTGGCGGCGGTGGCCATCTGGGGCACCAACCAGGGCGATTACTTCGGTTTCGACTCGATCGGTCCGGTGTGGCTCTGCTCGATTCTGCTCGCCGTGGTGCTGTTTCCTCCGGTGCGCTGGTTCGCGGCACTCAAGGCCCGTCGCCGCGACCTGACCTGGCTGCGTTATCTCTGAATGCCGCTCATCCGCTTGTCGGAGTGGTCGAACATCGGCTACTTGCGGCCTGTCCGTTCTGAATCACAGACAGACTGGAGCTAGCGATATGTCCACATTCGATAAGCAAGGCGGCAGTAACGTGCAGGGTTGGGAGCGTGCGCTTTCCATCGGCAGTGGTATCGCCATGGCCCGTGGCGGCCTGAAGCGCGGCGGTGTACTCGGCCTTGCTCGCGCAGCGTTCGGTGGCCTGCTGGTTGCCCGTGGCCTGAGCGGCCATTGCCGACTCAAAGGCTTCGTGGAAGACGCCCGTTCCATGCGCCCCGACGTGGATCGCATCGCAGAAACCGTCACCCGGCTGGAAAGCGAAATCGCTGAGCGGGTAAAGCCCGTCGTCAAGAAAGTCACTGACGGCGTCTGATACGCTGAGAACACGAATCGGCCCGCCATGCGCGGGCCGGTTGCGTTTGGCTCACGAGCGGAGATATAGCATGAGCAGCGAATACAGCAGCACGGCGCCGACAGCCGCCGAAGTACGGGCCAAGCCTGGTATGACCCTCATCGAATTCGGCACCGACTGGTGCGGCCATTGCCAGGCGGCGCAGCCGTTGCTGGCCAAGGTGATGCCGGACTATCCCGAAGTCACCCACCTGAAGATCGAGGACGGCAGCGGTCGACCACTGGGGCGCGCCTTCAACGTCAAGCTGTGGCCGACCCTGGTGTTCTTGCGCGACGGCGTGGAGGTCACCCGACTGATTCGCCCCACCAGCGTCAGCCCGCTGGAAGAAGCCCTTGAACAGTTGGTGGGGGAGGGCTGAACTGCACACCGCAACCCGTCACTTTCCCTGAATTTTCCCGGTAGGGGTCGAGTCAACCGAACAGACCCATACTGGAGAACGTCATGAGCACACCCAAGCAGCCAGCCACCCCTCGTGAGATCGACGATACCGAGGATCGCATGGGCTCGATCGAGCAACTGGATTTCAGCGATAGCAAGGATGAGCGCGAGGGGCGCATCGGCGACCGCCGTCCAGCGGACGAGGTGCAGCACGAATACCCGGATGAGCGCGTGCGCGACGCAGGGCAGAGTGGCGGTGAAACGCTGAAAGAGGGCCGTCATGAAGACGGTGTCAGCCTCGACGATCTGAGCCCCGAGAACCTGATCGACGATACCGGCGCACGCTCGCCGCGGGAGCGTGGCGGTGACGAGCCCGCTGACCGCGATCTGAGCGTCGTCGGCGAAGGCGATATCGGCGGCGGTTCAGGGCTAGACGAAGCCGAACTGGCCAGAAAGCGTCCGCTGGATGGCGAGCCTTGGGACGGCAAGCCGAACACCTGATGCCTCGTTGACGTGCATGGCCGCAACGGCCATGCACGTACCCCACACAATGCGCTGCGGCTTTCTCGTCAATTTGACAGCTGTGTGATTACAGGCTTACGTTTACGTAAAGGTAATCTGCGCAGGTCGCTCGCACCATGAGTCATTCCTACAGCATTTCCCAGCTGGCCCACGAACTCGGCGTCACCACCCGTACCATTCGTTTCTATGAAGAGCAGGGCATGCTCATGCCTGAGCGCAAGGGGCAGGAGCGTATCTACAGCGCCCGCGATCGGGTGACGCTGATGCTCATCCTGCGTGGCAAGCGCATCGGTTTTTCCCTCGCCGAGTGCAAGGAATTGATCGACCTCTATGACCCCGCTGGCGGCAATCGCAAGCAGCTCGACCATTTCCTGGAAAAGATCGCCGAGCGCCGCGAGCATCTCGCCCGCCAGTTGCTCGACATCCAGCAGATGCAACGTGAGCTGGACACCGCCGAACAGCGCTGCCTGACCGCCATGCAGGAGATGCCCGCCGCTTCTTGATCTGCCGCTGCCCCATCGTTTAGCGCATCCAACAACTACAACAATGGAGAGTCGTTACATGAGCATCACGCTGCCAGGTCTGAATTTCTTCCTCGGCGAGGAAATCGACATGCTTCGCGACGCGGTCGCCGGTTTTGCCGCCAAGGAAATCGCCCCACGGGCTGCCGAAGCCGATCGCAGTGACCAGTTCCCCATGGACCTGTGGCGCAAGTTCGGGGACATGGGCCTGCTCGGCCTGACCGTCAGCGAGGAATACGGTGGCGCCGGCATGGGCTACCTGGCGCACATGATCGCCATGGAGGAAATCTCCCGGGCAGCGGGCGGTATCGGCCTGTCCTATGGCGCCCATTCCAACCTGTGCGTGAACCAGATCAACCGCAATGGCAGCGAGGCCCAGAAGCGCCGCTTTCTGCCGAGGCTGATCAGTGGTGAACACATTGGGGCACTGGCCATGAGCGAGCCCAATGCCGGATCCGACGTGGTGTCGATGAAGATGCGCGCCGATCGCAAGGGCGACCGTTACCTGCTCAACGGCACCAAGATGTGGATCACCAACGGCCCGGATTGCGACGTGCTGGTGGTCTATGCAAAGACCGACTCGAGCGCGGGCGCCAAGGGCATGACCGCGTTCATCGTCGAGAAGGGCGCGCCAGGCTTCAGCGTCGCCCAGAAGCTCGACAAGCTCGGCATGCGCGGTTCGCACACCGGCGAGCTGGTATTCCAGGATGTCGAAGTGGCGCAGGAGAACGTACTGGGCGGCGTCGGTGAAGGCGCACGAGTGCTGATGAGCGGCCTGGATTACGAGCGTGCGGTGCTTTCTGGCGGCCCGCTGGGGCTGATGCAGGCGGCGATGGACGTGGTGGTGCCCTACATCCACGACCGCAAGCAGTTCGGCCAGAGCATCGGCGAGTTCCAGCTGATCCAGGGCAAGCTGGCCGACATGTACACCACCCAGCAGGCCTGCCGCGCGTACCTCTACGCGGTCGGCCGGCAGCTCGACGCCCTGGGCAGCGGCCATGTGCGTCAGGTCCGCAAGGACTGCGCCGGGGTCATCCTCTATGCAGCGGAAAAAGCCACCTGGCTGGCCGGTGAGGCGATCCAGATTCTCGGCGGCAATGGCTACATCAACGAGTATCCGGTCGGGCGTCTGTGGCGCGACGCCAAACTCTACGAGATCGGCGCCGGCACCAGTGAAATTCGCCGCATGCTGATCGGTCGCGAGCTGTTCAACGAAACGGCGTGATCAGAGTCCCACGCTGCCAGTCGGAGCCAATGTCATGGCCATTGTGTGTACAAAACTGAACACCCGTTCCCCCGAGTACGCCGTCAACCGAGAAGCGATGCTGGCCCAGGTCGATGAGTTGCACGGCGTGCTCGCCCGTACCCGCGAAGGCGGAGGTGCCAAGGCGCAGGAACGGCACCGCTCGCGCGGCAAGCTGCTGCCTCGCGAGCGCATCGACTGGCTGCTCGATCCGGGCTCGCCGTTTCTGGAAATCGGTCAGCTCGCCGCTTATCAGGTCTACGACGAAGAGGTTGCCGCCGCCGGGGTGATCGCCGGAATTGGCCGTGTCGAAGGCGTCGAATGCATGATCATCGCCAACGACGCCACGGTGAAGGGCGGTAGTTATTATCCGCTGACCGTGAAGAAACACCTGCGCGCCCAGGCCATCGCCAGTCAGAACCGCCTGCCGTGCATCTACCTGGTGGATTCCGGTGGTGCCAACCTGCCGCGTCAGGACGAGGTGTTTCCCGATCGCGAGCACTTCGGCCGGATCTTCTTCAACCAGGCCACCATGAGCGCCCAGGGCATCCCTCAGATCGCCGTGGTGATGGGCTCGTGCACCGCCGGCGGCGCCTACGTGCCGGCGATGAGCGACGAGACCATCATGGTGCGCGAGCAGGCGACCATCTTTCTCGCCGGCCCGCCGCTGGTGAAGGCCGCCACCGGCGAAGTGGTCAGCGCCGAGGAGCTTGGTGGCGCCGACGTGCACTGCAAGACCAGTGGCGTGGCCGATCACTATGCGGAAAACGACCGGCACGCCTTGGCCCTGGCGCGCCGCTGCATCGCCAACCTCAACTGGCGCAAGCTCGGTGACGTGCAGGCGCGCCAGCCCATCGCGCCGCGTTACTGTGCCGATGAGCTGTACGGCATCATTCCCGCCGATTCCAAGCAGCCGTTCGATGTGCGGGAGGTGATCGCGCGGATCGTCGATGACTCGCAGCTCGACGAGTTCAAGGCGCTGTTCGGTACCACTCTGGTCTGCGGTTTCGCGCACCTCAATGGTTATCCGGTCGCCATCCTGGCCAACAACGGCATCCTCTTCGCGGAAGCCGCGCAGAAGGGCGCGCACTTCATCGAGCTGGCCTGCCAGCGCGGCATCCCGTTGCTGTTCCTGCAGAACATCACCGGCTTCATGGTCGGCAAGAAATACGAAGAGGGCGGTATCGCCAAGCACGGCGCCAAGCTGGTCACCGCGGTGGCCTGCGCCCGTGTGCCCAAGTTCACGGTGATCATCGGCGGCAGCTTCGGTGCGGGCAACTACGGCATGTGCGGGCGAGCCTTCGATCCGCGCTTTCTGTGGATGTGGCCCAACGCGCGCATTGGCGTGATGGGCGCGCAGCAGGCTGCCGGGGTGCTGGTGCAGGTCAAGCACGAGCAGGCGCAGCGCGCCGGCCAGGTGTTTTCCGCCGAGGACGAGCAGCGCCTCAAGCAGCCTATCGTCGAGCAGTACGAGCGCCAGGCCCACGCCTTCTATTCCAGTGCGCGACTCTGGGACGATGGCGTGATCGACCCGGCACAGACCCGCGAGGTGCTGGCCCTGGCGATTTCCGCCAGCCTCAACGCGCCCATTGAGCCGACACGCTTCGGCGTGTTCCGCATGTAGCCTGGCCGAGGACATACCGATGACCGATTTCAGCACCCTCCAATTGCACACCGACCCGCGCGGGGTCGCCACCCTGTGGCTGAACCGCCCGGACAAGCACAACGCCTTCAACGCCGAGATGATCGAGGAGCTGATCCAGGCATTGCGCCAGGTCGCGGCTGACGACAGCCTGCGGTTTCTCGTCCTGCGCGGCCAAGGGCGGCACTTCTGCGCCGGTGCCGATCTGGCCTGGATGCAGGCTTCGGCGCAGCTCGACTACGCCAGCAACCTGCGAGACGCCCACCAACTCGGCGAGTTGATGAGCCTGCTCTACCACTTGCCGTGCCCGACATTGGCAGTGGTGCAGGGCGCCGCGTTCGGCGGTGCGGTCGGGCTGACGGCCTGCTGCGACATCGCCATCGGTGCCAGCGAGGCATCGTTCAGCCTGTCCGAGGTGCGCATCGGCCTGGTTCCCGCGGTGATCAGCCCCTACGTGGTACAGGCCATCGGCGAGCGCGCCACCCGACGCTACGCGCTCAGTGCCGAGCGCTTCAGTGGTGAGCGAGCGCGGGAACTGGGGCTGCTCGCCGAGTGCTATCCCGCGGCCGAGCTGGAGGGCGAGGTCGAGCAGTGGATTGCCAATCTGCTGCTCAACAGCCCGCAGGCCATGCGCGAGAGCAAGGCGTTGCTGCACGGCGTCGGTAGCGGTGTACTCAGCGACGCCCTGCGCCAGCGTACCGAAAGCGTGATCGCCGGTATTCGCGTCAGCGAAGAAGGGCAGGAAGGCCTCGCTGCCTTTCTGCAGAAACGTCCCTCCGCCTGGCAGGCACAGCCATGAAAACCATCGATACCCTTCTGATCGCCAACCGCGGCGAGATCGCCTGCCGGGTGATGCGCACCGCCAAGGCCCTCGGACTGACCACGGTGGCTGTCCACAGCACCATCGACCGCAGTGCCCGGCACGTGCGCGAGGCGGATATCGCCATCGATCTCGGCGGCGCCAAACCAGGCGACAGCTACCTGCTGATGGACAGGATCATCGAGGCTGCGCAGGCCAGCGGCGCCCAGGCCATTCATCCCGGTTATGGATTCCTCTCCGAAAACGCCACCTTTGCCCGCAAACTCGAGGCGGCCGGGCTGATCTTTCTCGGTCCTCCCGCCAGTGCCATCGATGCCATGGGCAGCAAGTCCGCGGCCAAGGCGCTGATGGAGGCGGCCGGCGTGCCGCTGGTACCGGGTTACCACGGCGAGGCTCAGGATCTGCAAACCTTCCGCAGCGCAGCCGCAGGGATCGGTTATCCGGTGCTGCTCAAGGCGACTGCCGGTGGTGGTGGCAAGGGCATGAAGGTGGTCGAGAGCGAAAGCCAACTGGCTGAAGCCCTGGCGTCGGCGCAGCGTGAAGCGCAGTCGGCGTTCGGCGACGGGCGCATGCTGGTGGAGAAATACCTGTTGCAGCCGCGCCACGTGGAGATCCAGGTCTTCGCCGATCAGCACGGCAACTGCCTGTACCTCAACGAGCGTGACTGTTCGATCCAGCGCCGTCATCAGAAAGTGGTCGAAGAAGCCCCGGCGCCGGGCCTGTCGCCGGAGCTGCGGCGTGCGATGGGAGAGTCCGCGGTGCGCGCTGCCCAGGCCATCGGCTATGTCGGCGCCGGAACCGTGGAGTTTCTCCTCGATGCCCGGGGCGAGTTCTTCTTCATGGAGATGAATACCCGTTTGCAGGTCGAGCACCCGGTGACCGAGGCGATCACCAATCTCGACCTGGTGGCCTGGCAGGTTCGCGTGGCGCGCGGTGAGCCGCTGCCGATTCGTCAGGATCAGGTGCCCCTCGTCGGTCATGCCATCGAAGTGCGTCTGTACGCCGAAGATCCTGAAGGCGGCTTCCTGCCCGCCAGTGGCCACCTCGACCTGTACCGCGAGCCGGCAGCCGGGCCGGGGCGTCGGGTCGACAGCGGGGTGGAGCAGGGCGATGACGTGTCGCCGTTCTATGATCCGATGCTGGCCAAGCTGATCGCCTGGGGCGAGAACCGTGAGGAGGCCCGTCAGCGCCTTCTGGCCATGCTGGGAGAGACCGTGGTCGGCGGTTTCAAGACCAATCTGGCGTTCCTGCAGCGAATTCTGGCCAACCCGGCGTTCGCTGCCGCACAGCTGGACACCGGCTTCATCGACCGTCACCAGGCGCAGCTGCTGCCACCGGTCACGGAGCTGCCGGAGGCGTTCTGGCTGCAGGCTGGCGCGGCATTCCTAGCCACCGATGGCGAGCGGCAGCGGCAGGACGATCCGTACTCGCCCTGGGCGTCACGCAGTGCCTGGCGGAGTGGTTTGCCCGCTGAGGTGAGTATGGCGCTGGTGTGCGGCGACGCCAGCCACAGCCTGGTGCTTCAGACGCGCCCCGCCAGCGCGGTACGCCAGTCGCAGGTCGTGCGCCAGGGCGACACCCTCTATCTGCGCTGGGGCGTGGAGTGGCTGGCCGTGCGCCGCTTCGACCCGATCGCCGCTGCCGGGGCGGGCAACGCACATCAAGGTGGGCTCACCGCGCCAATGAACGGCAGCATCGTTCGCGTGTTGGTCGAGCCGGGGCAGCAGGTGGAGGCCGGTGCCGCACTGGTGGTGCTGGAGGCCATGAAGATGGAACACAGTATCCGGGCGCCGCAGGCGGGCACGATCAAGGCGATCCACTGCGCCGAGGGCGAGCTGATCGGCGAAGGCGCGGTGCTGGTCGAATTGGAGACGCAGCCATGAGCCTGCCCCGTTACGTGCGCCTGGTGGAAGTCGGCCCACGTGACGGTCTGCAGAACGAGAAGCAGCCGATCCGCGTGACCGACAAGGTGCGTCTGGTGAATGACCTGAGTGCCGCCGGGCTGGCCTACATAGAAGTCGGCAGTTTCGTATCGCCCAAATGGGTGCCGCAGATGGCCGGCAGCACCGAGGTGTTTGCTGGTATCGAGCGGCACCCCGGTGTCACTTACGCGGCGTTGACTCCCAATCTGAAAGGGCTGCAGGCGGCAATCGATGCCGGTGTGAAGGAAGTCGCCGTGTTCGCAGCCGCGTCGGAATCCTTCTCGCAGCGCAACATCAACTGCTCGATCGCCGACAGCCTGTTGCGCTTTCAGCCGGTGCTGGAGATGGCCCAGCAGCGCGGTATCCGCGTGCGCGGCTACGTCTCCTGCGTGCTGGGCTGTCCTTATGACGGCGCTGTCTCGCCCCATCAGGTCGCCGCCGTCTGCCGGGAGCTGCATGCCATGGGCTGCCATGAAATCTCCCTGGGCGACACCATCGGCGTCGGTACCGCTGGCGGCGTGCGGCAACTGATCGAGGTGGTAGGCCGTGACGTGCCACGGGAGCGGTTGGCCGGGCACTACCACGATACCTACGGCCAGGCGCTGGCCAATATCTACGCCAGCCTGCTGGAGGGCATCGCGGTGTTCGACAGTTCGGTCGCCGGGCTGGGCGGCTGCCCTTACGCCAGGGGCGCGACCGGTAACGTCGCCAGTGAGGACGTGCTCTACCTGTTGCAGGGGTTGGGCATCGAAACCGGCGTCGATCTGGCGCGTTTGATCGACGCCGGGTCGCATATCAGCAAGGTGCTGGGACGCGAGTCGGCTTCACGGGTGGCGAGAGCGCGGGCAGCGCTTCGGTGATGCCCGCTCGCCCGGTCACCACTGAACTTCTTCGTGCAAAAAAACTCATACCGGCTAGTCAGTTACGCGGCTGCCTTGGCAAATCGGCGCGGCGAACTGAGCGATCCGGTCAGCTTTCTGCTTCATCTCGCCATTTCCCGCAGAGCATGCGTGATCTGCCTGGACAATTCACAGCAACGCGGCTTGCGTTGACACACCCACACCCCCTAAGCTCGCGCCTTCACTCGATTGCCCTAGGGCGCAGCGGACAAGGAATCAGCATGAAACAGCATCGTTTGGCAGCAGCGATCGCCCTGGTGGGCCTGGTGCTCGCCGGTTGTGATTCGCAAACCAGCGAAGTGAAACTGGAAACCCCGGCTCAGAAGGCTTCCTACGGTATCGGCCTGAACATGGGCAAAAGCCTGGCTCAGGAAGGCATGGACGATCTGGATCCGAATGCTGTCGCTCAAGGTATCGAGGACGCCATCGGCAAGAAAGAGCAGCGCCTGAAAGACGAAGAGCTGATCGAAGCCTTCTCGTCGCTGCAAAAGCGTGCCGAAGAGCGCATGACCAAAGCCAACGAAGAAGCGGCCCAGGCCGGCAAGAAGTTCCTGGAAGAGAACGGCAAGCGTGACGGCGTCACCACTACCGCCTCGGGTCTGCAGTATGAAGTGGTCAAGAAGGCCGACGGCCCTCAGCCCAAGGCTGATGACGTGGTCACCGTTCACTACGAAGGCAAGCTCACCGACGGCACCGTATTCGACAGCTCCGTCGAGCGTGGCACCCCGATCGACCTGCCGGTTGGCGGCGTGATCCCGGGTTGGGTCGAAGGCCTGCAACTGATGCACGTTGGCGAGAAGTACAAGCTGTACATCCCTGCCGAACTCGCTTACGGCGCCCAGAGCCCGAGCCCCGCCATTCCGGCCAACTCGGTACTGGTGTTCGATCTGGAACTGATCGCGATCAAGGATCAGGCCGCTCAGGAACAAGCAGCACCTGAGGCCGCTCCGGCTCAGTAAGCGCTGTTCGTTTCGAAACAACGCCCCGTTCTACGGGGCGTTGTCGTTTCTGGAGCTTTTGCCTAGCCGCAAAGCGCTCTGAATGCAACCACCGCGTTACGGTTATGCACACTGCGACAAAGGTTCTTATTTACTTGGTCAGGTTTTTTACGAAATCTTTTGATTTTTTTAACTAATTGATTTAGCAGGATTTTATCCGCTGGATAAAAAATGTCCGATCTGTGGCAAGGCCGCATGGCAAGGGCGTTTGGTAAGCTAATCCCATAACTGTTCACAAGGTTATCCACAGCTATGGTGGATAACCACAGACAGCCCAGCGAACACGCGGGCTGACGAGGAGTGGTCATGAAAGCACCGTGGAATTTTGCCCGTTACCTGCCCATCGCGCAGCGTTTCCTGAAGCGCGGTCGCTTGCCGGCATTGCTGCTGGCAGTGACACGCAAGAGCAGCGGTGGCGGCCGCAGCCTGTCCTCGCTGAGAGGCGATCTGAGCCTGCTGCAGGAACTGTGCGTGGCCTGGTGGCGGGGCAGCTATCGGGCGATCAACCCGCAGGCGCTGCTCGCCATCGTGGCCGGCCTGCTGTACTTCGTGTCGCCGCTGGACGCCATCCCGGACTTCATTCCCGGCCTGGGCCTGGTGGACGATCTGGCCGTGCTCGCCTGGGTCATGAAAACCTGGGGCAGCGAACTGGACGCCTTTCGTACCTGGCGCGATGCCCAGGACCGTGAAACCCGCGACGCCATCGCCAAGCTGCCGGTGGCCGAGCGGGTGACCTGAGCGAGCAGTCACCCGAACAGGCACCGAATGGCGCCAGTGACCGTCAGGCCGAGAAACCACCGTCGATGGTCAGCGCCGTTCCGGTCACCAGCCCGGCTTCGGAACCCGCCAGCCAGGCCACCATGCTGGCGATCTCAGCGCTGCGGGCGTGCCGCTTGATCGCCATGAAACTGTGCATCAGCTCGTTCAGCGGGCCGTCGGCCGGGTTCATCTCGGTATCGGTCGGGCCTGGTTGCACGACGTTGACGGTGATGCCACGCGCGCCGAAATCCCTTGCCAGTCCCTTGACCATGCCACTCAATGCCGCCTTGCTGGCGCCATAGGCGGCCATGCCCGGCATCGCTGCGCGGTCGGCGATGTTCGAGCCGATCAGGATGATCCGGCCGCCGGCTGGCATCTGCCGTGCCGCACTGACCGCTGCATGGTAGGGCGCGTTGATATTGATGGTGAAGAGCTGGTCGATGCTATCGGCATCCAGCCCCAGCGGGTCACCCGCGACGAACACGCCGGCGTTGACCACCAGCACGTCGATGGCGCCGAGGCTGTCGATCAGGGTAGTCAGGGCGGCACGATCAGCGCTGTCCACTTGCACGGCGCGGCTACTCGTTTCTTCTGCCAACTGCCGTGCCGGTGCCGCCGAGTTGGCGTAAGTGAAGGTTACCTGCGCGCCATCGCTGGCGAAGCGGCGCACGATGGCGGCACCGATACCGCGGCTGCCGCCGAGGACCAGAACGGATTTGCGATCTGAATGGGACATGGTGGTTATCTCCTGATTGGCGAAGGTGGGTGATCAGTGTCCGGCGACGATTACGTCGCTGCGTCGTTGCCCGGACGGGAAACCGTGGCGGCTGGCCGCCGAAGCGATCCACAGGGCGATCAGCAGCAGGGCCAGCATCACCCAAGGGAAGGCGCCGACGCCGAACTGGCCGAGCAGCACGCCGCCGGTCAGCCCCGCACCGGCGATGGCGCTGTTCCAGATCACCACGTTCATCGACATCGCCACGTCGGCGCCAGGGCCGGCGGCGTCTGCCAGTGCCGTTTGCAGCAGGGTGGCCGCACCCCCGAAGGTCAGCCCCCAGACGAACACACCGGCGTACAGCACGGCGACCGAATCGGCGTGCAGGCCGAACAGCAGGGCGACCAGGGCGAAGGTGGCAAGGCTGGTGAGCACCGCCTGGCGCAGATGGCGATCGACCAGGCGACCGGTAATCCAGATGCCCGCCAGGGCGGCGACACCAAAGGTCAGCAGGACGACATCGATCTGATTGCCCAGCCCGGCGGGGGCGACGAAGGGGGCGATGTAGGTGTAGAGCATGTTGTGGGCGAGCATCCAGGTCAGCACCACGGCGAGGACGGGGCGTACGCCTGGCGTCAGTAGCACCGAACGCAAGGCAATGCGCTGGGTTCGCGATTGCCCGGGGTAGTCCGGCACCTTGGCGAGCACCCAGACGATCAGCCCGACGCTGAGCAGGGACATCAGCCCGAAGGCGGTGCGCCAACCCACCATACCGCCGAGCCAGGTGCCGATCGGCACGCCCAGGGAAAGGGCGATTGGGGTGCCCACCATGGCCAGCGCCAGGGCTCGGCCCTGCTGATGCGGAGCGACCATGCGCCGGGCATAACCGGCGATCAGGCTCCACGCCAGACCCGCCGCCATACCGGCGAAGAAGCGGGCGACCAGCGTCAGGACATAGTTCGACGACCAGGCGGTGATCGAGTTGAACAGCAGAAAACCGACTATCGACAGCAGCAGGACGTTGCGCCGCCGCCAGCCCTGGGTGGCGATGGTCAGCGGGATCGCGGCCAGCAGCGAGCCCAGGGCATAGAGCGTGACCAGTTGCCCTGCCAGTGCGGGGGAAACGTCGAGCCCGGCGCTGATTTCCGGGAGCAGGCCAGCCGGCAGGGTTTCGGTGAGGATGCAGATGAAGCCCGTCATCGCCAGTGCCAGTAGCGCTGAAACGGGAAGTGAATCGGTTTTCGCGGAGTCGGTCATGGGTGCGTCTAATATATGTATCGATTGGTACAAATGTAAGGCGACGCAGAGCCATGGTCAACGACTTTTGTATCGACTAGTATTTATGTCATCAGGAGGGAGGACGGACATGGCACAGATGGGACGCCCACGCACATTCGACCGCGATACGGCAATCGTTCAGGCGATGCACCTGTTCTGGGAGCATGGCTATCAGGCTACATCCCTGAGCCAGCTCAAGGCCGGGATCGGTGGTGGAATCTCAGCACCCAGTTTCTATGCAGCCTTCGGTTCCAAGGAGGCGTTGTTCGATGAGGTCGTGGAGCACTACATGAGCACTCACGGTCGGGTGACCGAGAGCCTCTTCGATGGCGGCCTTTCGCCGCGCGACGCCGTCGAGCTGACGCTGCGCCGCTCGGCCAGCATGCAATGCGAGACGGGGCATCCGCGAGGCTGCATGGTGGCCCTCGGGGTGATCGGCGTCTGCACCCCGGAGCAGGGGACCACGGTGCTGAGCGAAGTCCGCGATCGCACGCGCAAGGGAATACGTGCCTGTATCGAGCGGGCAATCAGCGAAGGTGAGCTGGCGGCCGATACCGACGTACAGGCACTGACGTCGGTGTTCGACAGCTTCCTGCTGGGGCTGTCCACCCTGGCCCGCGACGGCATCGAGCACGCGGCGCTGGATGCCGCAGTCGGGCAGATCATGAAGCTGTGGGACGGCTGCCGCCGCTAGCCGCAGGCCTCGCCGCGTCCTGCGGCAGCGGCCATCAACCTGAGCCGCTACTCGATGGTGCGGTCTATGCGGGCGATCTCTCGGGCCGACAGCGCTCGCCAGTCATCCTCTGCAATGCCGTGATCCTCCAGGGCGGAATGCATCGCTTCCTCCAGCGACAGCCAGAGGTGATCACCTTCGAACTGGCCGCTGGCGTAGTCGGTGTAGCGGATTTCCAGGTACACCACGTCGTCATCCTCGCAGAGCAGGGCGAAGAGCACGATGGCCGTGACTTCTGGGCGCTGCGGGCAGGTTTTGCGGCATTCGGCGAACAGATAGTGGAGGGTTGGGAGATCGTTCATGGGGAGCTTCGTTGGGATGGAGCCTGATCGTATCGCGAACTGGCCCCGAAATGGCAGGCCCGGCAGTAGACGGGCCTCGCCGTTCAATCCCGCTCGAGCAGCAGCGCCACGCCCTGACCGCCGCCGATGCACAGGGTGGCCAGGCCTTTCCTGGCGTCACGCTTGAGCATCTCGTGCAGCAGGGTGACCAGCACGCGGCAACCGGAAGCGCCGATCGGGTGGCCGAGGGCGATGGCACCGCCGTTGACGTTGACCTTTGCAGCATCCCAGCCCAACTCCTGGCCGACCGACAGGGCCTGGGCGGCGAAGGCTTCGTTGGCTTCGATCAGGTCGAGCTGATCGAGAGACCAGCCGGCCTTGTCCAGGCTGCGGCGGGTGGCCGATACCGGGCCGATGCCCATGATCGCCGGGTCGACGCCGGCGTTGGCGTACGCCTTTATTCGCGCCAGCACCGGCAGCCCCAGACTCTGCGCTTTGCTTGCGCTCATCAGCAGCACCGCAGCTGCGCCGTCGTTGAGGCTCGAGGCATTGCCGGCGGTGACGCTGCCGTCTTTCTTGAAGGCCGGTTTCAGCTTGGCCAGGGTTTCTGCCGTGGTGCCCGCGCGGGGCTGCTCGTCGGTGGCGAAGGCGATGGGCTCGCCCTTGCGCTGGGGAATCAGGATCGGCGTGATCTCGTCGGCGAAACGCCCGGACGCGATGGCTGCCACGGCTTTCTGCTGGGAGGCTGCCGCGAAGGCATCCTGGGCCTCACGGCTGATGGCGTAGCTGTCCACCAGGTTCTCGGCGGTGATGCCCATGTGGTAATCGTTGAAGGCATCCCAGAGGCCGTCGCTGATCATGCTGTCGATCAGTTGGCCATGGCCCATGCGCAGTCCGGTGCGTGCCTTGGGCAGCACATAGGGCGCCAGGCTCATGTTTTCCATGCCCCCGGCAATGATCACTTCGGCATCGCCGCAGCGAATCGCCTGGGCACCGAGATGCAGCGCCTTGAGGCCGGAGCCGCAGACCTTGTTGAGAGTCAGGGCCGGTACGGCATGGGGTAGGCCGGCAGTGATGGCCGCCTGGCGGGCGGTGTTCTGCCCGGCGCCAGCGGTGAGCACGTGGCCGAGGATCACCTCATCGACCTGATTGCCATCCAGACCGGTCTGCTCGAGCAGGCGACGGATCACCGCCGCGCCCAGTTCGGTGGCCGGAACATCCGCCAGCGCCCCCTGGAAACTGCCAATGGCGGTACGGGTGGCGGCGACGATGACGACATCTTGCATGGGGTTCTCCTGGCCGTGACGGGGCGGGTATTGTTATTGGCTGGGTACGATCCTGACGCCGGGTCGACCGGCATGCAAGTCCAGGCTTTTCGATCGTATGGATCAACAATGCCGCATGCCGAGCAGCGAGGCGGCATGCTAGATTTCCCGCCTCGCCAACAGCCTATCGATCAGGAGCCCTGCCATGCCCGAATCCCGTGCGACGGTTACCACCGAACATGCCGTGCGCTGCGTGACCCGTTTGTGTCGGCACTGGAGCCACAAGTTTCAGGTGAGCGTCGACGAAACCCGTGGCGAGATCTTCTTCGACCCGGCGCGTTGCACCCTGACGGTGGTGGAGGGCGGCCTGGAGGTGCTCATCGAGGCACCGGACGCGGCCATGCTGGAGCAGCTGGAGCCCGTGGTGGCCGATCACATGCAGCGCATGGTCGCCGGAGAAACGCTGCAGATCAGCTGGCGGCGTTGAATGGCAGTGGGGCACCATCGCCGAGCGAGCTGTTAGACTAAGCGGCTTTGAACGCTGTTCAGGATCGTCAATGGATCGTCCCGTATTTCGTCGCTCCTTCCTTCACCCACGCTTCTGGCCGTTGTGGCTGGGGCTTGGGCTGTTATGGCTGATCGTGCAACTGCCCTATGGCGCCTTGCTGCGTCTGGGCCGTGGCCTGGGCTGGTTGATGTACCGGGTGGCCGGTTCCCGGCGGCGTATCGCCACGCGTAACCTGCAACTGTGCTTTCCACAGATGTCCGCCGCCGAGCGCGAGCGACTGCTGAAGGAAAATTTCGCCTCCACCGGTATCGCCTTTTTCGAGATGGCCATGAGCTGGTGGTGGCCGCGGGAGAAGCTCGCGCGGCTGGCGCACATCGAAGGCATCGAACACCTGCAGCAGGCCCAGGCCCAAGGGCAGGGCGTGATCCTCATGGCGATACATTTCACCACCCTGGAGATCGGCGCTGCCTTGCTGGGCCAGGTGCATACCATCGACGGCATGTACCGTGAGCATCGCAATCCGCTGTTCGACTTCGTGCAGCGACGCGGGCGTGAGCGTCACAACCTGGATGCCACCGCCATCGAGCGTGAAGACGTGCGCGCCATGATCAAGGTGCTGCGTGGCGGCCGGGCGATCTGGTATGCGCCGGATCAGGATTACGGCCCCAAGCAGAGCCTGTTCGCGCCGCTGTTCGGCGTGCAGGCCGCGACGGTCACCGCGACCACCAAGTTCGCCCGCCTGGGACGCGCCATCGTGCTGCCGTTCACTCAGCAGCGCCTGCCCGATGGCCAGGGCTATCGCCTGACCATTCACCCGCCGCTCGCCGACTTTCCCGGCGAGACCGAGTTGGCCGATTGCCTGCGCGTCAACGCCTGGGTCGAGGAGGCCATCGCCACCTGTCCTGCGCAGTATCTGTGGGCGCACCGCCGTTTCAAGACCCGTCCACCAGGCGAGCCCAAGCTCTACTGACAACCTCGAATTGGAATCGACCCGATGACGCAGGATGCCCGCAGCGAACCGTCCACCACTGGCCTCATCCTTTCCGGCGGTGGCGCCCGCGCGGCCTATCAGGTCGGCGTGCTGTCGGCGATCGCCGATCTGCTGCCCGATTCATCGGGCAACCCGTTTCCGGTGATCGTCGGTACGTCCGCCGGCGCCATCAATGCCGTCAGCCTGGCCTGCGGAGCCCTGCATTTTCGCGAGGCGGTGCGTCGACTGAGCACCGTATGGCGCAGCTTCCACACCGATCAGGTATACCGTAGCGACTGGCCCGGCGTACTGCGCCAGGCCAGCCGTTTCGTCGGCCACAGCATGCTTGGTCTCGGCAAGCAGGTGCCGGTGGCGCTGCTCGACAGTTCGCCGCTGGCCGGTTTGCTCGAACGCGAGCTGGATTTTTCGGGGATCGCGGCCGCGATACGTCATCGGCAATTGCGTGCGGTGGCCGTCACCGCCTTCGGTTACGAGTCGGCCCAGGCGGTGACCTTCTATCAGGGGCGGGCGGCTATCGATCCCTGGTTCCGCCATCGTCGTGTCGGCGTACCGACCCGTCTGGCGCTGCCCCATCTGCTGGCTAGTACCGCCATTCCGTTGATCTTCGAGCCCGTGAAGATCAACCGCGAGTATTTCGGTGATGGCGCCGTGCGGCAGATGGCGCCGATCAGCCCGGCGCTGCACCTTGGCGCCACCCGGGTGCTGGTGGTGGGGGTGAGCGGCAATCCGGTAGGCGATCAGAACAGCGCCGGCGCCGCGGCTCCACGGCCGGCCGGCAGCATGCCGAGCCTGGCGCAGATCGCCGGGCACATGCTCAACAGCACCTTCATCGATAACGTCGAGAGCGACATCGAGCTGCTGGCACGCCTCAATCAGCTGGGCCGGCTGGTGCCTGCCGAGCAGCGCAGCCGCACCTATGGCCTGACGCCGGTCGAGGTGCTGGTGATCTCCCCCAGTCAGCCCCTGGACGTGATCGCCGCCCGCCATCGCCGCGAAATGCCTGCCGCGTTGCGCCTGTTCCTGCGCGGCCCCGGCGCGACCCGCGATGGCGGTGGTGGGGTGCTGAGCTACCTGCTGTTCGAACCCGGCTACTGCAGCGAACTGATCGAGCTGGGCTACCAGGACGCCATGGCCAAGAAGGCCGAGCTGTGTACTTTCCTCGGCATCGAGCCAACGGCCGCGCAGGGATAGGGCACGGAGCACCCTGGCCCGAACTCCCATGCTGGGGCCTGGGAGCTAGCGACCGGGTGGGGTAAGGCGGATCGCCGCCCGGCCCAGCCTGCAACCTACCAAGTCAGTATCTGGCGCACCCGCGGTCACCCGAAGCGCTGCATCTGCATTTCCTGCAGCCGGCTCAGGGTGCGGCGGAAGGCGAAGGACAGATAGCCTTCGGTGTACAGCGCTTCAAGCGCCACTTCGGCTTCCAGATACAGCGGCACGCGGCGGTCGTAGCACTCGTCCACCAGGGCGATGAAGCGCCGCACGGCGTTGTCGTGGATCGACAGGGCGGGCAGATGACGGTCACCGGCCACCACCCGCTCGGCGGCATCTTCGGTGCCGCGGGCGATCTTCGAGGGGCGTTGCTGCGCACTGAGGGCCGGCACGTCTCCGAGCAGGATGGCCGTGAAACGGTCGCACAGCAGGATGAAATCCTGGGCGCAGAGAGGCTCCACGCAAAGTTGATCGAAGCTGCAATGCAGCACCTTGTCGCTGTGACGTTGTGCGCCAATCAATCGGTGGTTGAGGGCCAACGCTTCGTGGCTGGCGGTTTCGCCGCCACTCAGCGAATCGAACAGCGCGGGCAGGGCGCTGGGCTGGCCCGGCTCGCGAACCCAGTAGCGCTGGCAGTGCTGGCCTGGGTGCTGACGATGATCCTGGTTGCCATCCACGGCGACCACCTGCATGTGTCTTTGCAGCGCGGCTATCGCTGGGAGAAAGCGCTCGCGATTGTGGCCACCGGCGTACAACTGATCCGGTGGCTGGTTGGACGTGGCAACCAGTACCACGCCTTCATCGAACAGCGAGCCGAACAGGCGACCGAGCAGGATCGCGTCGCCGATGTCGCTGACGAACAGCTCATCGAAGCACAGCACACGAATCTCCGTACCCAGCTCGCGAGCCAGCATCGCGAGGGGCTCGGCGGTGCCCGTCAATTCGAACAGGCGCCGGTGCACCCAGCGCATGAAATGGTGGAAGTGCTGACGCCGAGCTGGAACCTGCAGCGAGTGGTAGAAACTGTCCATCAGCCAGGTCTTGCCACGCCCCACCGGGCCCCACAGATAGACCCCTGGTGGCGTTCGCGCTGATGCTGCGTGCAGGGCTTCATGGCAGGCCTGGAGCAGGTGCGCGGCCTGCAACTGGGCAGCGTCGGCAGCGAAGCCCTGGTGCTCGACGGCATGCAGATAACGCTGCAGGGGCGAGTGTTCCGCTGTCGGCATGCTCACTCCTCGGCTGCCTGGAACAGGTCTTCGATGCGTGACTCGAACAGCCGGGCGATCTTGAAGGCGAGGGGCAGGCTGGGGTCATAGCGGCCGGTCTCGATGGCGTTGATGGTCTGCCGCGAGACGCCCAGTTGCGCGCCGAGGTCAGCCTGTGACCAGCCTCGTTCGGTGCGCCGTTCACGTACATGGTTGATCACCGGTAGCGTCTCCAGGCGATCACCGAACCCAGTGCCCACAGGCAGGCCAGTACTGGCCACACGAAGAACATCGACAGGCGCGGGAAGCCGGCAGTCTCCAGAAAGCCGTAGCTGAAGGTGATCAGGGCTGTACCCACGAAGGCCATGGCCAACGCTTCCAGATGGATGGCGCGGGCCAGTTCATCGAGCTGACGAACCTGGCGAATCACCGTGATGGCGACGGCGATCAGCGGGGCAATGGGAATCAGCGCGCACAGGGTACGCAGCGCGCCGTGCGCAACCGTGCCGAGCAACAGGCTGCTGACGATCACCGCGATTACATAGGCAACCATTGCCAGGGCGAAGTGGACGAGAAAACGGTTCTGGCTCATGACGCATCCCTTCTATGGAAAGTGTGCTTTACATTAGAGGGAGACCTTTCGTTAGTCAAGTTAGCTTTACATTGCTCTGGTTACGCGGATGCGCTCTGGATTAGCATGGGCGACGATTTTCAGGATGACCCAGGCATGCAGCCGCGCAAGATCCGCATGGACGACCTCGACGCCTTTCATGAGCTGTTCAGCCAGGTGGCAGCGGAAGGGCTGTACTCGACTCGCCCCCAGGCACCGCCCAAAGCCGTCATCGCCCGTGCGCTGGAGCGGGCGGCCGACAACGGCTGGGCGGTCTATGTGATCGAGCATGCAGGACGCATCGTCGCTACCGCCGAAGCCTACCCGGACAGCTACTGCCGGCCCGAGGGCGATGCGACCGTAGGCATCCTTGGCATGCAGGTGCATGCCAGCTGGCGACGCCAGGGGTTGGGCCGGCGCTTGCTGGAAAAGGTCATCGAGCATTGCCGCGAGCAGGGCATGCGCTGCATCGAATTGAACGTGTTCAAGTCCAATCAGGCAGCCCTGGCCCTTTATCGGCTATACGGCTTCGTCTGGGTCGACGACTTGCCGGTCTGCCAGCTACCGGCCGGGCACCGCGATCAGCCGCAAAGAATGCGCCTTGTACTGAAGAAGCCTTTGCTGGGCTGAAGCTCCGAACCGCATGCCTGGAACGTCCAGCCACCGTCGGGTTAAATGGTTTTGGTGGGCTAAAGCCCACCCTACGGTTCATGCCCCCGAGTAGGGTGGGCTTCAGCCCACCAGCGGTCACCATTTTACGGTTCATGCCCCGGGAGTAGGGTGGGCTTCAGCCCACCAGCGGTCACCATTCTACGGTTCATGCCCCGGGAGTAGGGTGGGCTTCAGCCCACCAGCGGTCACCATTCTACGGTTCATGCCCCGGGAGTAGGGTGGGCTTCAGCCCACCAGCGGTCACCATTTTACGGTTCATGCCCCGGGAGTAGGGTGGGCTTCAGCCCACCAGCGGTCACCATTTTACGGTTCATGCCTCTGGGGAGTAGGGTGGGCTTCAGCCCACCAGCGGTCACCATTTTACGGTTCATGCCTCTGGGGAGTAGGGTGGGCTTCAGCCCACCAGTGGTAACCATTTTACGGTTCATGCCTCTGGGGAGTAGGGTGGGCTTCAGCCCACCAGTGGTCACTATTCGCTGGCCATGACGAGCCTCCGTTTCAGTCACCCACTCGCCACGTTCAGGGCTTGCTGAATAGCGTGGTGCTCATATGATCGATGAACACACGCAGCTTGGGCAGCGCATATTTGCTGTTGGGCCAGAGCATCCAGAACGCGCCACCATGCTCCATGTGATCGGCGAGCACCGGCCGCAGGCGGCCAGCGGCAATGTCTTCGGCGATCAGGAAGTCCGGCAAGCAGGCGATTCCCAGGCCTGAGCGGGTAACCCGCAGCAGGCTGTCGAGGGTGTTGCAGATCACCCGCTGCCTGAGCGCACCTTCCAACTCCGCATTGGCGCCGCGCAGCGGCCAGCGATCAAGCTTGCCGCTGGCGTGGAAGCGGTACATCAGGCAGGCATGTTCGAGCAGGTCCGCCGGTTGCTGGGGCGTGCCGTGGCTGTGCAGATAATCCGGGCTGGCCACCAGTTGCTGGGCAAAGCTGCCGAGCTGCCGGGCGGTCAGCCGCGAGTCCTGCATGGGGCCGGTGCGGATCACCGCATCGAAGCCTTCCTCGAAGACGTCCACCATGCGGTTGGAGAGGTCGATATCCAGTTCGATCTGCGGATAGCGCTGCATGAAGTCGATCAGCACCGGCATCACCAGTTCACCCACACGCGGCATGCTGATGCGCAGGCGCCCGCTGGGCCCCAGGGCGGCGCTGCTGAGCTCCAGTTGCGCGGCTTCCAGCTCGCACAGCACGCGCCGGCAGCGCTCGAGAAAGCGCTGACCCTCGGCGGTCAGCGTCATGCTGCGGGTGCTGCGGTGCAGCAGGCGGATGCCCAGCCGCTGCTCCAGTCGCGCGATGCTCTTGCCGACTGCCGAAGAGGAGATGCCAAGCAGGCGGCCGCTTTCGGTGAAGCTGCGGGTGTTGGCCACCTGTACGAACACGCCGATACCGCTGAGGTTGTCCATCCGGGACTCCATCACGGGCCCAGACTGCAAGGGCATTGGATTGAGGACAGAAATGTCCGCTAAGTTGCGAACCTTAGCCTGTTTTTCTCGAGAACGCCGCTGCCTAACCTGCTGCTCGGGTCGATTGGCCGCTTTCCGCTGCGCCAAGCCCTTCTACAGGCGCTTTCCATGTACACAGACGAACATCTGCTGCCTGCAAGCCAGGTGGCCAACGAGCGCGAGCGTTTGCCGCTGAACGGCTTGCTGGTGCTGGCGGGCGCTGGCTTCATCACCATCCTTACCGAGGCATTGCCAGCAGGACTGTTACCGCAACTGAGCGCGGACCTGGGCGTCAGCCAGGCCATGGTCGGGCAGATGGTCACGCTCTACGCGCTCGGCTCACTGCTGGCGGCCATACCGCTGGTGATGCTGACGCGTAGCTGGCGGCGGCGACCGCTGTTGCTGATCGCCATCGGCGGGTTCGCCGTAGTCAATCTGGTCACTGCGCTGTCCAGCCATTACCCCCTGACCCTGGTGGTGCGGTTTTTCGCCGGGGTGTTCGCTGGTCTGCTGTGGGCGCTGGTCGCCGGGTACGCGGCGCGTATGGTGGCGCCTCATCTTCAGGGGCGGGCCATCGCGGTGGCCATGGTCGGCACGCCGCTGGCGCTATCGCTCGGCATACCGGCAGGCACCTTTCTCGGCAATGCGATCGGCTGGCGCTACACCTTCATGCTGATGAGCTTGCTGACCCTGATTCTGCTGGTCTGGGGGCGCATCATCCTGCCGGACTTTGCCGGGCAGCGCAGTGCCGGTCCGCTGCCGATTGCGCGGGTATTGCGCCTGCCCGGCGTCCGTCCGGTACTGCTCGCCATCCTCATCTACGTGCTGGCTCACAACCTGTTCTACACCTATATCGCCGCATTCCTGGCTCCCCTCGGCATGCGCGCGGAAGTCGATCGGGTGCTGCTGGCGTTCGGTCTGGCAGCGCTGCTGGGCATCTGGCTGACCGGCATGCTGATCGACCGCTGGTTGCGCTTGCTGAGCCTGTCGAGTGCGGCCTTGCTGGCGCTGGCTTGCGTGATGCTGGCGGTCAGCGGTTCATCTGCGTTGCTGGTGTATACCGGTGTGGCCGCCTGGGGGCTGGCATTCGGCGGTGTACCCACGCTGTTTCAGACCGCCTCGATTCGCGCAGCGGGCAAGGACGCCGATATCGCGCAATCGATGTGCGTGACCGCCTGGAACCTCGGCATTGCCGGGGGCGGCTTATGCGGTGGCTTGTTCCTGCAGAGCCTGGGCGCCGCAGCACTGCCATGGGGCGCCGCGGGTCTGGGATTGCTGGCATGGCTGGTCATCTTCATGGCCCGAGTGCACGGCTTCGCTCGCGCCGGTTAGGCCCACGAGGATGCTCAGGCGTTCGGCTCTGCAAGAGCCCGCTCATACACCGCCAGATCACCGGCCGAAAAGCAGCAGAACACCACCTGAGCGATATCTGGATGGCTGGCCAGTTCGGTCCGCAGCGTGGTGACGGCGATCCGCGCCGCCTGCTCGATCGGGTAGCCGTATATGCCGGTACTGATGCTGGGGAACGCGATGCTGCTCAGTCGCTGCTGCGCGGCCAGGCGCAGGGCATTGCGGTAGCAGGACGCGAGCAACTGCGCCTCGCCCTGACTGCCGGAGCGCCAGACCGGGCCGACCGTGTGGATGATGAAGCGGGCGGGCAGGCGGTAACCCCTGGTCAGTTTGGCTTCACCGGTCTTGCAGCCACCGAGTAGCCGACACTCGTGCAGCAGCTCGCTGCCAGCGGCGCGATGGATCGCCCCATCGACGCCACCGCCCCCGAGCAGCGAGGAGTTGGCCGCGTTGACGATGGCATCCACGTCCAGTCTGGTGATGTCGCCCTGCAGAGCGGTGAGGGTGGCGGGCATGGCCGGGTCTCCTGATCGAGGTTCGAACGTTGGTGACGGGGCGTGGCTCACCAGAGCAGCGGTTTGCTCTGGCCTTTCCAGAACAGCCAGCGCTGCCGTTCCTGATGCTCGCCGGTACCGATCTGCCAGGCCGGGCGACCGGCGTCCAGATCGATCAGGCAGACGAAACCGGCATAGCTGGACACGGCCAGGGTATTGCCGTCGTCCGACAGATCCATGGCACAGATGGTCGAGCCGATGAAATGCTGCCAGCGCTCGTTGCCCTGTTCGTCGAAGGCCCGCAGATAGCCGTAGGCATCTCCGACGATGAAGGTATCGCCACGGGAGACACCGGCGTACACCCGCGCACCGTCCTGCACGACCGGGGTGCGTTCATCGTCGCTGTAGAAGTCGGTCTGCATGCCGGGCAGGTCCGCCACGGCGACGCTCAGGGTCGCGCCGTTGTAGAAATGGCAGGCATTGAGTATCAGGCGGTCACTGCGGCGATTGAACAGGGCGAAATGCGGATACTCGCCTGCCGGGCCTACTTCGGCGACCTGCTGCAGGGCGCTGTCGAACACCAGATGACTGCCACATTGCTCGCCCACCGCGATCCAGCGGCCATCCGCTGATACGGCGCCGTGCTCCATGGACAGCCCCAGAACGATGTCGTCGGCGGGGGTGCCTTTGTGCAGGTCGTCGCAGATATCCGCCGGGCGCGGCAGCAGGCGCGTGGTTGCCTCACTGGCGAGCACGAAGATGCCATCCGAACTGACCAGCAGCACACGCTGACCATCCGGAAAGGGAATCAGCGCGGTCGGCGTTGGAGGGTGTTCCAGCGCCTCGAGTCCGGCACCCTCAGGCAAGCCTTCCAGCCCCGTGGGCCAGGCGAACTGGGCGACCTGCGGGCCGGCCCAGCCATCGTGCACGCTGATGCCCGATGCCCTGGCAAAGGCGAAATAACGGCGTGCCGGGCAGCGTCCGAAAAAGTCGATGCCGATCACGTCGTGCCACTGGTTGCCGTGAATATGCACCAGGCGTCCACGCTCGTAGGCGCTGCCGACGCGGGCCAGAAGGCTGCCGTCGTCGAGCAGGGCGAGGGCGCTTATCGCCTGGGCCTGGGCATCCAGCAGGGGCACCAGTGGCAGATGGGCCGGTGGCCAGTCGGTACGGAAGTTGGCGTGGCTGGCGTCATCCGCATTCGTCTCGTTGGCGGCCTGCAACGCCTCCAGCAGGGCCGGCAGCAGGTGCTCGGTCGCTGCCAGTTGCGGTTCCTTCAGGCCGTCCCAGCCTTGGCTGAGACCCTGTTCGACATAGCGATTGACCTGTCGGGCATAGTCGAGCACGGCGGCTTGCCATTGCTGTTGGGGAGTTAGCGTCGTCATAAAGCGCTCCTTCGGCGGCCAAGCTCAGGGCAGAATTTCAATCGGTGTGCCGGGCTCGACGGCCTGCCAGATGGTTTCCATCGAGGCATCGTCAACGGCGATGCAGCCATTGGTCCAGTCGAAGCGCTGGGTCAGCCATGACCACCAGCCCCAGCCGTTGCGTTGGCCGTGGATCATGATCAGGCCACCTGGGTCCACTCCCCGGGAGCGGGCGTTGGCTACGTCCGCAGCGTTTGGGTAGGACACGTGAATGGCCTTGTAGTAACCCGAATCGGCTTTCTTGTAATCCAGGGTATAGCGTCCTTCCGGGGTGCGCTCATCGCCTTCCTGCTGTTTGTGGCCATCGGGATTGGCGCCGAATACCACATCGAACGTCGCGAAAGGCTTGCCCTCGGCGATCAGTTGCAGGGTGCGTGCGCTCTTGTCGACGCGCACGGCATCGGCCTTGGGCGTAGCGAGAACGGTGCCGCCGCACAGCAGCAGACAGAGAAGCAGAACAGCTTTCATGAGGGCCTGTGGTGAATGGGGGAGGGTCATTCTCGCGTTGCCGGAGGGCTTTGCGCGCCAATCCAGTCAGCAGTCTAGCTGGCCAGGAATCTGCAAGGCGCCAACTGCATCGCGTTCGCGCCAAGGTAGAGCGTAGCGGCAGGCATTCGTTCCAGGCGGATGCCTTGGCACTGCAGGTCTTGTTGTTAGCATGGGGTTCGCCTATCGCTAGCAACATTACGCCTTGAGCACTCCAGCGGCCCATTCGGGCCAGGCGTTACCCGTCTTTCTCACAAGCCGGTGGCAATTTGCACAGCGCTAGCGAATCAGGTCGCCATGGCGTATTTACCCCACCCATGTGGCTGGCGGATAATGCGTCAGTGGAAGCGCTCGCGACGGGCCATCAGGGCTCGTCGAGGTTGGATCAGAGGACAGGATGGCTGCGAAGACCGTAACCAGCAAGCAAGCCGAAGTGCAGCGCATCGTCGATGTCCTGTTCAAGGCCATCGCCCAGCATCGCTTACCGCCCGGGACGCGCCTGATCGAAGCGCAGATCGTCGAGACCCTGCAGGCCAACCGCAATCATGTTCAGGTGGCGCTGCAGCGCCTGGCCTTGCAGCGCGTCGTCACCATCGAGCCGAACCGCGGCGCGATGGTCGCTCAACCCAGCGCCAAGGAAGCCCGCGAAGTCTTCGCTGCACGGCGCGCCATCGAGCGCGCCATCGTCGAAAGCATCACGCCGGCGATCATGCACAAGCAGCGTCAGCGGGTGGCCACGCACATGAGCAATGAGCGCAAGGCCACCAGCGCTACCGACCGCCGCGCCATCGTTCGCGAGCTGAGCGAGTTTCACCTGATGCTCGGCGAGATCAGCGGCAATTCGGTGCTCAGCGAGATCCTCGCCAATCTGATGGTGCGCAGTTCGCTGATCGTCGCGCTCTACCAGCGCAATGACGTACCGTCCTGCGCATCGGACGAGCATCAGCAAATCATCACCGCCCTGGAGAACGGCGAGCATGAGCGGGCAGCTGCGGTGATGCTCGATCACCTGGGCGAGCTCGAAGACCAGCTGGATCTGGACGATCAGGCCGAGCCCGAGGTCAATCTGCGTCAGGCCCTCGCAGGGCTGTAACGCGGCACCTCATGAATCTGCCATGAATGCGGCAGATCGGCGCCTTCGCCGTTGCGCGATGGGTTGCGACTCAGAGCGCCATTTCCCGCCTGAACACCTCCAGCGTATGAGCCTTGACCCGCACGAACTCCGGATGGCTCATGATCTCCGCGCCCCGTGGTCGGGGCAGATCGAATGGGACGATTTCGGCAATCTGGGTGGGGCGCCGGGTCAGCAGCAGGATCTCATCGGCCAGAAATACCGCGTCTTCCAGGTCGTGAGAAACGATCAGCATGGTGACCCCGGTCGCCAACTGCACCTCCTGCAATTTGTCGCGGATGAACAAGGTCATCTCGAAGTCCAGCGCGGAAAACGGCTCGTCGAGGAACATCACTTCCGGGCGCGGCGCCAGCGCCCGCATGATGCACACGGTCTGTTGCTGGCCACCTGAAAGCTCGTACGGATAACGATTCAGATCGAAGCGGATATCGAACATCCGCGTCAGCTCATCGACACGTGCGTTCACATCGGCCTTGCTCATGCCCTGACGCACCAAGGGGTAGGCGATGTTGGCGCGGGCACTCATCCACGGAAAGAGCGCATCGCGGTAGTTCTGGAACACGTAGCCGATCTTGGTCTGGGCGAGCGTCTTGCCATCGAACAGAATCTCGCCTTTATCCATCGGCATCAGCCCGGCGATCATGTTCATCAGTGTCGACTTGCCGCAGCCGTTGGGCCCGAAGGTCGAGACGATCTTGCCGCGCGGCAGATCGAGATCCAGATCTGTATACAACGGCTGGCCGGCAAAGGCTTTGCTCAGGCCGCGAATGGTGACATGGGTGTCGGCACGCGGTGCCGCACCGGGTACCTGTGGCTTGTCGAGGGCTGGGGCGAGGGAAAGAGCGTGCGTCATGCCTGGCTACTCCAGTGGACGGTTTTTTTCTCGATCAGCAGGAACGCCAGGTTCAGCAGATAGCCGAGGGCGCCGGTGATCAGGATCGAGGCGTACATGTCTTTGATGTTGAATACCTGTTGCGCATCGATGATCCGGTGCCCCAGGCCGTTTTCCGAGCCGATGAACATTTCCGCGACGATCACGATCACCAGGGCGATGGACACCCCGGTACGCAAGCCGACGAAGGTTTGCGCGAGGCTTTCCATCAGCAGGATGTCCTTGAAGATGTGCCAGCGCGAAATGCCCATTACCTTGGCGGCCATCAGCCGGGTTTTCTTGGCGTTCATCACGCCGTAGGCGCTGTTGAACAGAATCACCAGCACGGCGGCGAATGCGGCGATAGCGATCTTGTTCGCATCGCTGATGCCGAAAATCAACATGAACAACGGGATCAGCGCCGAGGAGGGCGTCGAGCGGAAGAAGTCGATCAAAAATTCCAGGCTGCGGTAGACCTTTTCGCTACTGCCCAGAATGACTCCCAACGGCACCCCCACCGCAGCCGCGAAAGCGAACGCGGCCAGGGTTCGGTACAGCGTCGAGGCGATGTCGGTACGCATGGATGGCTCGGCGAACGACTGGAACATGAAGCCCAGGGTCTCGAGCGGCGAGGGTAGCAGAACCGGATTCAGCCATTGAGCACTGACGGCAAGCTGCCACAACAGAAACAGCAGCAGTGGGCCGATCAGCGGCAGCAGGCGAGAAGACCAGTGTGACGTCATGACGATTCTCCTCAACCCTGATAGATCAGCGCAGCCACGTCGATTGGTTTGCTGAAGATTTTCCGCTCTGTGAACACGTCATAGAACTTCTGGAACCACTGCAAGTTGTCGCCTTTCAGGTCGGAATACATGACGAAGCCGGGCAGCGGTACCTCGTTCACCAGATCCGATTCGATGCTGGTGTAGCCGACGATGTTCTTGCGTGCCTGCTCCGGCTGCGAGGCGATGAACGCCACGGCCTTCTGGTAGGCGGCGATGAAGGCTTTGGTCTGTTGCGGCTTGCTCTCGATGAAGCTGCTGTTCAGCGCGGCTGCGCCACCGAACCAGGGGGCGTCGGCATTACCGAGCACGTATTTGGAGATGACGCCGGTTTCCAGCGTGCGCGACAGGTTCTTCATGCGCCCCACGGTGCCGGTCGGCTCCAGGGTATAGACCCCGTCGATCTGGCCGGCCGCCAGGGCTGGCGCGTGCTGGCCGACTGGCAGTTCGATGACCGAGGGATCGCTGAAGCCGTTCTTTTCCAGAATGATCTTCGCCATGGTGACGTTCTGGATGCCCGGACCGCAGGCGATTTTCTTGCCTTGCAGATCGCTGATGCTCTGCGCAGTGCTATTGAGCGGAACCAGAAACTCATCCAGAACCAGTCGATGGTTCGACGGGTTGGAGCAGATGATCTTGAACAGCCCCGGCATGGTGATCGCCCCCAGACCGAGGGCGCCGGTCGCGGTGCCGTTCGCACAGCCGTGGATCCGGCCAGTTATCATGCCCTCGACGATTTGCTGAGGGCTGGAGAACTTGACGCCTTTGACGTTCAGCCCTGCTTCCTTGAAAAAACCTTGCTCCAGGGCGACATACAGCGGCAGGCCGCCAACGATGGGCCAATAGCCGATACGGATTTCCTCGTCATCGGCGGCAAACGCGCCTGCGGGAAGCAGGCTGCCGAGCGTCATGGCGCTCCCCGTCACGGCCAGCCACTTCATCAATTGGCGACGATCCAGATTGAGCGGAAGGTTTTCAGGTTTGACGTCTTTCATCGGTTTTCCCTGTTCTCGGATTGGCAAGGTGGCGCGTGCATAGCTGCAAGCACGTGCCGTTCCAGGTTTATAAATTTATAAAATTCAATTAGTTACATGTTCCTTTGACGATTGGCTGGGGCGATATCCGCGCAGCGTCGATGAACAGGCCCCAGGTTGGCGCTTGCGGTGATGTGGGCTGTCACGGCCTGAGCAGGCGTGGTTGTGCGCGTTCGAAGGTCTTGCGGCCGGCCTTGTAGCCCATCAGCGGCGGGCTGATCTCGGCCACCACTGCGGCCGGTGAGGGCGCATCGAAGACGATGAAGTCGGCGCGGCAGCCCGGCGTCAGGCCATAGTCGGGAAGGCGCAACAGGCGTGCCGACTCACTCGACACCCAGCTCAGGCAACGCAGCAACTCGGCCTCGGTAGCCAGTTGGGCGACGTTGGCGAACAGGTTGGCCTGACGCACCAGCGACGCGTCTCCGTAGGGGGTGAAAGGGTTGCCGATGTTGTTGGTCGATAGCGAGCAGGTCACGCCACAGGCGTGCAGGTGCTGCAGGGGCGCCAGGCCCCGGGGCCGGTTGTGAAAGTGCTCGCGGCCGGTGAGGAACAGGTCGGTACTCGGCAGGCAGGTGACCTGCACACCGGCCTCGGCCAGGGATTCGGCAACCGCCAGCAGAGTGTCCCTGGGCAATGCCGACAGCTTGGTCACATGGCCGATGGTCACCCGGCCAGCCCAGCCGTGCTGGTGAGTGCAGCGGATCACCTCGCCGATGGTCATGCCTTCGGGGTTCAGGTCGAAGTCCAGATGGAAGTCCAGGTCACGGTCGAACTCCACCGCCAGTTCGAACAGCCGGCGAATCTGCGCGCCAGGGTCGGCATCGGTGTAGGGGCAACCGCCAAGCACCTCGGCGCCCTGGGCCAGCGCCTCGCACAGCAGGCCTTCGGTACCGGGGTTGTTGAGCAGGCCTTCCTGGGGGAACACGCAGATTTCCAGGCTGATGGCCCAGGCGTAATCCGCCTGCAGGCGGCGCACCGCGTTGAAGCCGATCAGGCCGATCTGCGGGTCGATCTCGACGTGGGTGCGCATGTGCGTGGTGCCTTGGGCGATGGCCTTGTCGAGCACCTGGGCGCCGCGCTGGTAGACGTCCGCCTCGGTGAAATCGGCCTTGGCCGAGCGGGTCTGGGCGATGGCCTCGGCCAGGGTGCCTTCGCTGAGTTGGCAGCGCTGCATGATGCAGGCCTTGTCCAGGTGGATATGGGTCTCCACCAGGCCGGGGAGTAGCAGCTTGCCATTCAGGTCTAGGGTCTCGGCGGTGGCACTGGGCGCACTGACGAAGCGGCCATCCTTCACGTACAGGGTCTGCAGCGCCTGGGTGCCATCGCCGAGGCGGGCGTTGATGATGGTCAGCGCAGTCATGCCGCGGCTCCTTCGCCGAGGTAGGCCGCTTCCAGTTCCGGGTCGCCGCGCAACGCTTCGGCACTGCCGGATTTGACGATGCGCCCGGTCTCCAGCACGTAGGCGCGGTCTGCCACCTGCAGGGCGAGGTTGGCCATCTGGTCGACCAGCAGCAGGGTCACGCCTTCGTCGCGCAGGGCGGCCAGGGCGTCGTACAGCTCGCCGATCATGGCCGGCGACAGGCCCAGGGAAGGCTCGTCGAGCAGCAGGATCTTCGGTTTGGCCATCAGCCCGCGACCCACTGCCACCATCTGCTGTTCGCCGCCCGAGAGCAGGCCGGCTGGGCTGTCGATACGGTCGCGCAGGCGTGGGAAGCGGCGCAGGATGGCTTCTATTTCCGCGTCGGCATCGAAGGCCTCCTTGCGTGAGTAAGCGCCGAGCAGCAGGTTGTCACGCACGCTGAGCTGGCCGAACACCTGCCGACCCTCCGGCACCAGGGCCAGGCCCCGGGCGGCGATGGTGCTGGCATCGGCGTGTTCGATGCTCTCGTTGTCGAGCAGGATGCTGCCGCCACTGGCTTTATGCAGCCCGGCCAGGCACTGCAGGATGCTCGATTTGCCGGCGCCGTTGGCGCCCAGAATGGCGATCAGCTCGCCAGGGTTGACCACGATATTGACCCTGTCGACCACCGGCGCGGCGCCGTAGTCGATGATCAGATCCTTGATGTACAGACGAGCATCGCGCGAGCCGTCCCAGGCTTCGGCCCGTGGCGTGGCCTGGTAGCTGGTGCCGCCCAGATAGGCGGCGATGACCCGTTCGTCCTTGCGCACTTCATCCGGTACGCCCCAGGCGATGGGCTTGCCGGCGTCGAGCACCAGCAGACGTTCGGACACGGCCATCACCAGCCCCATGTCGTGCTCGACCAGAATGACCGCGATGCCGAACCCGGCGAGGGTTCTGAACAGGCTGGCCAGGCGGTCGGTGTCGCTGCGGCTGAGCCCGGCTGCCGGCTCGTCGAGCAGCAGTACGCTGGGCCGGGTGGCCAGGGCGCGGGCGATTTCCACCAGGCGCCGGTCGACGTGGGCCAGGTCATCGGCCGGGGTGTTCACCGAGCCCTGGTAGCCGACCAGGGTCAGCAACTGCAGCGCCAGCTGGCGTCGGGTATCGCTGGCACAACTGAAGGGCAGACCGAGGCGCCCCTGTTGCATGGCCACCAGCAGGTTCTCCAGCACCGACAGCTCGCCGAACAGCTGGGTGGTCTGGTAGGTGCGGGCGATGCCGGCACGGGCGATTTTCCAGGCGGGCAGACCCGCCAGTGGGCGACCCAGGTCGATGCTGCCGCTGTCCGGTGCGTAGAAGCCGCTGATCATGTTCAGCACCGTGGTCTTGCCCGCGCCATTGGGGCCGATGATGCTGGTGATGCTGCCCGGTGGAGCCTGCAGGCTGACGTTCCGTGCCGCCTGGACGCCGCCGAAGCGAATGCCGATGTCCTTGACCTGCAGGCCTTGGCGGGCGGCGACGTCTTGCTGGAAGAACGCACTCAACTGCGCATGGTCGAAGGTCGCCGGGGCGGCTTGGTGGGCGGGCCGCAGCCACAGGCCGGCCAGGGTGCCGAGCAGGCCCCGTGGTGCAGCCCAGAGCACGCTGAGCAGCAGCACGGAGAAGATCAGCAGGCGGTATTCGGCGAAATCCGAAAGCATTTCCGGCAGCAGCACGATCAACAGGGCGCCGAGCAGTGGGCCGAACAGAGTGCCGCTGCCGCCGACGATCACCGCCAGCACGAACAGGATCGACTGCGAGAAGGGGAAGGAGGCCGGGTTGATGAACATCATCAGTGGCGCCACCAGCGAACCGGCCAGGCCGGTGAGCAGGGCGGACAGGGCGAAGGCCAGGGTCTTGGTCTGCACCGGGTTGAAACCGAGCGAGCGGGCAGCGATTTCGGTGGATTTCACCGCGCGCATGGCCATGCCCCAGCCGCTGTGGCGCAGGCGCTGGAACAGCGCCAGGGCGGCGATCATCAGGCCGGTGGCGATCAGCGCCATGCTCACGCTCGGGTCGAGGCTGCCGATTTCCGGCATGGGGATGCCCATCAGGCCGTTGGCTCCGCCGGTCAGCGAGCGCCATTCGATCAGCCCGTGGTGCACCACCAGGGCAAAGGCAATGGTGATCATCGCCAGGTACGGGCCGCTGACGCGCAGAGCCGGGATCGCCAGCAGCGCGCCAATGGCGCCACAGGCCAGGCCAGCGGCGATCATCGCCAGGCCCAGGGGCAGGCCGGCCATGGTCAGCAGCGCCGAGACGTAGGCGCCGATGGCGTAGAAGGCGATATGGCCGAAGGAGATCTGCCCGCTCAGGCCGATCAGGATGTTCAGGCCCACGCCAACTACCACGGCCAGCGCGCAGAAGGTGAAGACCAGCAGCGAGTAGCTGTCGAGCAGCAGCGCCGCCGCGATGCAGGCCAGCGTCAGCAGGGCGAGGGAAACGGGGGCGAACAGCGAATTCTTCAGGGTCATACTTTCACCAGGGTCTTGCTGCCGAACAGGCCATTGGGGCGCAGCGCCAGGGCCAGAATGACCAGGGCGAAGGTGAACAACTGGGTGAAGGCCGAACCGAAATAGATGGTCACCAGCGCCTCTACCAGACCGAATAGCAGGCCGGCGGCGAATACCCCGCCAGCGCTGGCGATACCGCCAAGAATCGCCACGGCGAAGGCCTTGAGGCCGAACAACATGCCCATCTCGGCATTCACGCTGAACAGCGGCGCGATCAACAGGCCGGCTATGGCGGCGAACACGGTCGACACGGCAAAGGCCACGGCCACCACGCGATTGACCCGAATACCCATCAGCATCGCCGCCTTGGGATTCTGTACGCAGGCCTCCAGCACCTTGCCCAGACGCGTGTAGCGGCGCACCAGAAACAGCGCCAGGGCGATGCCGCCACCTACCACGGGGATCAGCAGTTGCAGCACGCCGACGTTGTTGCCGAACAGCTCCAGGTACTGATTGGCCAGCGCCGAAGTGAACTGCCGTGGCTCCTTGCCGAAGGTGAACAGGGCCAGGTTGTCGACCAGGATGCCCGCTGCCACCGTCGCCATCAGCCAGGCTTCGGAGCCGCGCGAATGGAAGGGGCGCACCAGAAAGCGCTCGATGATCAGCCCATAGACGGCGCACAGCGTCAGGGTCGCCGGAACCGCCAGCCACAGTGGCCAGCCCCAGGTGATGGTGAAGCTGTAGCCAAGTACGGCACCAACCATCATGGCGCTGCCCTGGGCGAAATTGACCGTACGCGAAACCACGTAGGTGATATGGAAACCCAAGGCCAGCAATGCATACATGCTGCCCAGTCCGAGCCCGGTGATGATGGCGGCGGTGATCATGACGATAATCCTCCGGGCGGGCCGCCAGGGCCCGTCCGTTCACGGCTTCAAGGGGCGAGTGGAACGATGCGGCCGTCGACGAAATGGGTGAAGACGTAGTCGTCCGGCCCCAGGGCGTCGTGCTTGGTCGGGGTGAAGGGCTGGGTGTAGTCCTTGATCAGCCCCTGGTAGCTGTCGATCGCATAGAAGCCATCGCGCACCTTGGTGCCCTGGGTGTCGCCGGCCTTCTCGATGGCGGCGGCGGCCAGGTGCATGGCGTCGTAGGCGTTGGCGATTCCCACTGCCGGGGTCACGTCAGCCAGGCTCTTGATCTCCGGGAAGCGCTGCTTGAGGGCAGCCAGCACGCTGTCGCCCTTGGCGCTGTTGTTCTCGGTGAACACGTAGGTCTGGATGAAGTGCACGCGGCTGGCGTTGGGGCCGGCCAGTTCGCTGAAGCGGCCGCCTGCCGGGCCCCAGTGGGAAACCACCGGCACATCCCAGCCCATGCGATCGAGGGACTTGACCACCTGGGCCGAGGGGCCGACGTTGCCGACCATCAGCAGGGTGTCGGTGCCGGCATTCTTCAGGCGGGTGAGCTGCGGCACCACGTCGAGATCACTGTCTTCGATGCGTTCGATGCCGGCGTAGTCCATGCCTCGTTTGGCCAGGGCATCCTTGAAGCCGATTTCATTGGATTCGCCCCAGGGATTGTTGATCAGGATCATCCCGGGCTTCTTCATGCCCTTCTTGATGCCGTGCTCGACCAGCGCCTCGTCGACCAGCTCGTCTACCGCCGACACGCGGAATACGTAATTGTCCTTGGCACCGTTCTCGGTGATCTTGGTGCCAGCGGCCCAGATGCCCATGAACGGCACTTTCAACTGATTGGCCAGTGGCACGATGGCCAGGGAAACCGGTGTATCGAGGCCACCGAACAGCACGCTGACTTTTTCCCGCTGCGCCAGTTCGCGGGCGGCCAGCATGCCTTTGGCCGGGTTGCTTTCATCGTCACGACGGATCAGCTGCACCGGGCGACCGAGGATGCCGCCCTTGGCGTTGATCTCATCGATGGCCACGGTGAGCCCGCGGGTAAGCGCCTCGCCGGACTTCGCCGACTGCCCGGACAAGGCGGCAACCAGGCCGACCTTGATCGGCTCCTCGGCGTGCGCCGCGGCGCTCAGCACCATGCCAAGGCTGGCAACAGCCGCTGCGCAGGGCAACAGGCGGCGGAGTGGGGATAACAGTTTGCGCATGAGCTTTCTCCTGATTGCTAGCATTCGTATATAATTTGCTAGCAAGCCTGGTGCCATAACGCGCAAACTGGCCATTCCGCGGTTTTCCCGGAATAGCCATCGCCAGCGTGCACGAATAGCGTGCATGCCGCACCACATGCAGGCACGAACGGTGCCTCGGCACGATCAACGAATTGGGAGAGCAGGTATGAGTGAAATCAACGAGGCCGTGCAGATTGTTAGCGATTTTCTAGCGGCATCCATGGCTCCGGATCCGGTCAAGGCAGCCACCTACATGAGTGACGACGTGCGCATCACCTTCACTGGCGGGCGCCACATGCCTACGCCCCAGGACATCACCGCATTCAACGGCTCGCGCTACGCCTGGGTGAAAAAGGCCCTCGGTCAGTTCGACTGGACCGAGCGCGACGACCATACCGTCGTCTATTCCAACGGCACGCTGTATGGCGAGTGGCCGGACGGCAGCAGTTTTTCCGGTAACCGCTATCTGGATCGTTTCGAAGTCCGCGACGGCAAGATCACCCGCATGGACGTCTGGAACGACAGCGCCGAGTGGCTGCTGACACCGGAAATCGCCAAGGCCTGACCGCGCAGTGACAGGTCGACATGCCGGCCTGTCACGACCGCTTTCGCGTCAGGTCGTGGAATCCTCAGGGGGAATTGGCGAATAATGCCGCCATTGGCTAGCGCCGCCCCGACACAGGAATCCATTTTCCATGAGCGCCTCCACACCCCCTTTGGTTCTCTCGATCCAGTCCCATGTCGCCCTGGGCCATGTCGGCAACGACGCCGCCGTGTTTCCGTTGCAGCGCCTGGGTTTCGAAGTGTTGCCGGTACACACGGTGCAGTTCTCCAACCACACCGGCTACGGGCAGTTCCGCGGCCAGGTCTTCGATGCCGAGCATATCCGTGACGTGCTCGCAGGCCTGCGTGATCGCGGCGTGCTGTCGCGGGTCTCGGCGGTGCTTTCCGGCTATCTGGGCGATGCGGCGATCGGTGCGGTGATCCTCGAAGCTGTGGACGAGATTCGCCGGGATAACCCGGGCGTGCGCTACCTCTGCGATCCGGTGATGGGCGATGTTGGGCGAGGGGTATTCGTCAACGCGGCGATCCCGGATTTTCTGCGCAACCTGGCGATTCCCTGCGCCAACATCATCACCCCCAACCAGTTCGAGTTCGAGCTGCTGACCGGCAGCAAACTCGACAGCGTCGACGAGGCCGTGCGCACCGCACGCCAACTGCGCGGTCGCGGGCCCGATGTGGTGGTGATCACCAGTTTGGCCACGCCGGACATTCCAGCCGACCAGCTCTGTACCCTGGCGGTCAATGGTCAAGGCGCCTGGCTGGTGAGCACCCCGCGCCTGGCGCTGCATCCGCTGCCCAACGGCATGGGCGATGTGTTCTCGGCGACGCTGCTGGCCCGTCTGCTGTCCGGGCATGCGCTGCCCCAGGCGCTGGAACTGGCCACTGCCACGCTGTACGCCCTGGTGCAGAAAACCGCCGAGGGATCCCGTGATCTGCCGCTGGTGGTTGCCCAGGAACAGATCGTCGAACCGCAGCAGCGTTACCAGGCGACTGAAGTGGTGGTCAAATGATCCGGCGCTGCCTTTGCATGGTGGGGGTGATGCTGGCGAGCGGCATCACGGTCGCCTGCGAGGTCGACACGGCAGCGGCCTTTCGCGATGACGCCCATGGCAACTACGTGATTCCGGTGCGGGTCAAGACCGGCGAGCGCTGCGTGATCCTCGATCACCTGACGGCAGAGGGCCGCAAGACACGCAGCGAAGTCTGGATGCCGGTAGAAAAACTGGGCAGCAGTACGCCGAAACTCGGCCGCTTCAAGCGCGAGTATCAGGTCGAGGGTGACGTGGCGAGCGTGGATCGTTTCGTCTATCTGGCGGGCGACAAGGCGGGTGAGGACTCGGTGAAGTTCTCGTCGTTCCCCAATCAGCAGGAACGACGAGCAGTGGAGTACCGCATCAGCATCGAATGACCGCTCGTGGCGGGCGCGTCAGCACCGGTAGGGGCTTTCGCTTTTCAGCTCGGCGCCGCTCTCGACATCCTTGATGATGACGGTGGCGCCGGGGTGAGCCGAACACATCGCGTTGCGCATCGTGTAGATGCCGCTGCCTTCGGCGACCATGGTCATGTTCTGGCGCAGCGGCTTGCCGTCCTTGTCCTGCAGCGACAGCTCGTAGACGCCGGAAAGCGTCATGCAGCCAGAGAGAAGAGCCGCAGGTAGCAGATAGAGAGTGTATTTCACAGGTTTCGTCCTTGGAGTGAGTGTGTCGAATGATCGGCTCAGGGTTGGCGCTCGATGCTTATCTCGACCATTTTGCAGTCGATGAGACGCAGGTTGCGCACTCCGCCGTTGCTGGGGCCATAAGACCAGTGCTGAACTTCTAGCGAATCTGATGATAAGGATTGTCCGACCGATCGTCCCTCGTGGCGCCTTCTTACCGAATTCAGCTACCTGCCAGCCTCGAGAAGGTTGCCAGCAACTGGAAGAAGAAAAACGCCAGCAGACCCACTACGAGCGGTTTCGAGGGCGCGCTGCGCAATCGAAATTGCGTCTTCAACGGCGTCAGGAAGAATCTGGGGCTGGCCATCGCGCCAAGAGCCAGGCTTAGAAGACTGGCATGCTGGAGTCGATCTACCAGGTCCATTTCGGCTTCGGCGAGGACCAGATTCACTAGAAGGGCACCTGCGCAGGCCAGCCAGAATGCCGATAAGAATTTTTCCTTGTAGGACCAGGCTCCGATGTCCATTCGAGCTCCTTTGAAATGTTCGCTGGTGATCATGAAGCACCCGGTCTTGCTGGTGCAATACTCGAGATCATTTCGATAACGCTGAAAACCTCAGCGCTTTGCCGGCGAGTGGCGCGTTTGTCATGATATTTCTGCAGTGAGGACGATGAATGGGCATGTGGAATATTTGACAAAAAGCGGGTCTTTCCATAATTTCATCATCACGCAAACGTTTGCGTACCTATAAAAATGACAATAACCACGGAGTTCGCCCATGTCCGGTTTCCGTCCTGCCCGTCTCTGCGCCGCCATCGCTCTCGGTGCCGCCGCGCTCGTCAGCTTCTCCACTGCCCATGCCGCCGAAGGTGAGACGCCTCGGGTCGCGCTGGTCATGAAGTCCCTCGCCAACGAGTTCTTCCGCACCATGGAAGACGGCGCCAAGGACTATCAGAAAGAACACCCGGACCAGTTCGAGTTGATCGCCAACGGCATCAAGGACGAGACCGATACCTCTGCGCAGATTCGTATCGTCGAGCAGATGATCGTTGCCAAGGTCGATGCGCTGGTGATCGCGCCAGCCGACTCCAAGGCCCTGGTGCCGGTGATCAAGAAGGCCAGTGATGCTGGCATCAAGATCGTCAATATCGATAACCGACTCGACCCCGAGGTGGTGAAGAGCAAGGGCCTGGACGTGCCGTTCGTGGGCCCGGACAACCGCAAGGGTGCACGCCTGGTCGGTGAGTACCTGGCCCAGAACAAACTCAAGGCGGGTGATGAGGTCGGCATCATCGAAGGCGTTTCCACCACCACCAATGCTCAGCAACGTACCGCGGGCTTCAAGGATGCGATGGAAGCAGCCGGCATGAAGATCGTCGGCGTGCAGTCGGGCAACTGGGAGATCGACCGTGGCAACGCCGTGGCCTCCGCCATGCTCAACGAATACCCGGATCTGAAGGCGCTGCTGGCCGGCAACGACAGCATGGCGCTCGGCGCGGTATCCGCCGTGCGCGCTGCCGGCAAGAAAGATCAGGTGCAGGTGGTCGGTTACGACAACATCAACGCCATCAAACCGATGCTCAAGGATGGCCGCGTGCTCGCCACTGCCGATCAGTTCGCCGCTCGCCAGGCGGTGTTCGGCATCGAGGCGGCGCTCAAGCTGGTCAAGGGCGAAGCCACCGACGCCAAAGACGGTGTGATCGAAACCCCGGTCGAACTCGTGACCAAGCCGTGACCACGGCGGTAGTGGCCGGCGAGACTGTTCTCGCCGCCAGCAATATCGGCAAGACCTACGCCCAGCCGGTGCTGGGTGGGGTCGAGCTGGAGTTGCGCGCCGGTGAAGTGCTGGCGCTGACCGGTGAGAACGGCGCCGGCAAGAGCACGCTTTCGAAGATTTTCTGTGGGTTGGAGCAGCCGACTACCGGCTCGCTGACTTTCCTGGGCCAGCCCTACGCGCCTGCCAGTCGCCGCGAGGCCGAGCGCCTTGGCGTGCGCATGGTGTTGCAGGAGCTCAATCTGCTGCCGACCCTGACCGTGGCCGAGAACCTGTTTCTCGACAATCTGCCCAGCCGTGGCGGCTGGATTTCCCGTGGTCGCCTGCGCGAGATGGCGCGTCAGGCCATGGCTCAGGTCGGCCTGGAAGCGGTGGACCCGGATACACCGGTAGCTGCGCTGGGCGTCGGCCATCAGCAGATGGTCGAGATCGCCCGCAACCTGATCGGCGATTGCCGGGTGCTGATCCTCGACGAGCCGACGGCGATGCTCACCGCCCGCGAGGTGGATCTGCTGTTCGAGCAGATCCAGCGTCTGCGCGCCGCGGGTGTGGCCATCGTGTACATCTCTCACCGCCTCGAAGAATTGGCGAAGGTGGCGCAGCGCGTCGCCGTGCTGCGCGACGGTCAGCTGGTGGCAGTGGAACCCATCGACCGTTACAGCAGCGATGAACTGGTCACCCTGATGGTCGGCCGCGAGGTCGGCGAAGCCATCGACCTGGGTGAACGACATATCGGCGCGCCGCTGTTGCAGGTGACCAATCTCAGCCGCCGCGGCAAGGTCGACGACGTTTCCTTCAGCGTGCGGGCAGGGGAGATCTACGGTATTTCCGGCTTGATCGGTGCCGGCCGCACCGAGTTGCTGCGGCTGATCTATGGTGCCGACCGCGCCGACAGCGGCCAGGTTTCGCTAGGCAACCCGCCGGCTCCGGTGCGTGTCCGCTCGCCTGCCGAAGCGGTGCGTCACGGTATCGCGCTGATCACCGAAGACCGCAAGGGAGAAGGGCTGCTGCTCGGCCAGCCGATTGCCGCCAACCTGGCGCTGGGCAACATGCCGGCCGTTTCCAGGCATGGCGTGATGCGCCCGGCTGCCGAGCGGGCGCTGGCGCAGCGGCAAATCGATGCCATGCGCATCCGTTGCAACGGGCCCGATCAGGCCGTGGTCGAGCTGTCCGGTGGCAACCAGCAGAAGGTGGTCATCGGCCGCTGGCTGGAGCGCGACTGTCGCGTGCTGCTGTTCGACGAGCCAACCCGCGGCATTGATGTCGGTGCCAAGTTCGAGATCTACGGCCTGCTCGGCGAACTGGCGCGACAGGGCAAGGCGCTCGTGGTGGTGTCCAGTGACCTGCGCGAGCTGATGCTGATCTGCGACCGTATCGGCGTGCTGTCTGCCGGCCGCCTCATCGAAACGTTCGACCGCGATGACTGGAGTCAGGATCGCCTGCTGGCTGCCGCGTTCGCCGGCTACCGCAGCCGCGAAGCCATGCTCGGCGAGGTCGCCCCCCCGTTACAGGAGCTTTGCCAATGACCACTCCATCCGCCACGCCCACCAAGCGCAGTGGTACCCATCAGGGCCTGGGCACCTACCTGGGTCTGGCTGGCGCGCTGCTGGCGATGATCGTGCTGTTTTCCTCGCTGAGCAGCCATTTTCTTTCCTACGCCACCTTCACCACCCTGGCCAACCAGATCCCCGATCTGATGGTGCTGGCGGTGGGCATGACGCTGATCCTGATCATCGGCGGCATCGACCTCTCGGTGGGTTCGGTACTGGCGCTGGCGGCGGCCGTGGTCAGCGTGGCGACGCTCGGCTTCGGCTGGGGCATCGTGCCCGCCGCGCTGCTGGGCATGGCCTGCGCGGCGCTGGCCGGCAGCGTGACCGGGCTCATCACCGTGGCCTGGGGCATTCCGTCGTTCATCGTCTCTCTCGGCGTGCTGGAAATGGCCCGCGGCCTGGCCTACCAGCTCACCGACTCGCGCACCGCTTACATCGGCGACGCCTACGCCTGGCTGTCGACGCCGTTCGCTGCAGGTATCTCGCCGTCGTTCGTCATCGCGCTGCTGGTGATCCTCGCGGCGCACCTGCTGCTGACGCGCAGCGTGTTCGGCCGCTATCTGGTGGCCATCGGCACCAACGAAGAGGCGGTGCGCCTGGCCGGCATCAACCCCAAACCCTACAAGGTCTCGGTGTTCGCGCTGATGGGCCTGCTCGCCGGGCTGGCGGCACTGTTCCAGATTTCGCGCCTGGAGGCGGCCGACCCGAATGCCGGTTCCGGCCTGGAGCTGCAAGTGATCGCAGCCGTGGTGATCGGTGGCACCAGCCTGATGGGCGGCCGTGGTTCGGTGATCAGCACCTTTTTCGGTGTGCTGATCATTTCCGTACTGGCCGCAGGGCTGGCGCAGATCGGCGCCAGCGAGCCAACCAAACGGATCATCACCGGTGCGGTGATCGTGGTGGCGGTGATCCTCGACACCTACCGCAGCTATCGCGCCAAGCGTAGGGCCTGATCGTTCATGGCTACCATCAAGGACGTCGCCGCACGCGCCGGTATTTCCTACACCACGGTTTCCCACGTGGTGAACGGCACGCGCCCGGTCAGCGACAGCGCACGCGACAAGGT
The DNA here is from genome assembly GCF_013408425.1 of Pseudomonas flavescens. Classification (NCBI taxonomy): domain Bacteria; kingdom Pseudomonadati; phylum Pseudomonadota; class Gammaproteobacteria; order Pseudomonadales; family Pseudomonadaceae; genus Phytopseudomonas; species Phytopseudomonas flavescens. The sequence goes on from NZ_JACBYV010000001.1 coordinate 730,005, forward strand.
GCAGGCGGCGATCGCCGAGCTGGGCTATGTGCCCAGTGGCGTGGCACGATCGCTGAGAGTCCGTGCCACCGGTACCCTTGGGCTGCTGGTACCGAATGCCAGCAACCCCTATTTCGCCGAGTTGGCGCGGGGCATCGAGGATCACGCCGAGCGCAACGGCTACAGCGTGATCCTGTGCAATTCCGATGACGACGGTGCCAAGCAGTTGCGTTACCTGCGGGTGTTGCTGGAGCGCCGTATCGATGGCCTGATCGTCGCCACCGTGACCCGCGACGCGGCCTTCGCCCAGGCCCTGGCAGCGGTAAAGCTGCCGTTGATGCTGGTCGACCGGTCCCTGGACGGGGTCAGTGCGGATCGCCTGCAGATCGACCATGAGCAGGGCGGCTATCTGGCGACCCGGCATCTGCTCGAACTCGGCCATCGGCGCATCGCCTGCATCGCCGGGCCCGTGGATACCCAGGTGGCGCAGTTGCGGGTGGCGGGCTATCAACGGGCGCTGGTCGAGGCAGGCTTGCCAGCTGCCGAGCCAACCCACTGCGCCTTCACCAGCCCGGCGGGGCACGCCACGGCGCTTGGCCTGCTGAGCGGTGAGACACGGCCGACGGCAATTTTCGCCGGTAACGACATGATCGCCCTCGGCGTGCTGCGCGCTGCCGCGGAGCGTGGTGTGCGGGTGCCCCAGGAGCTGTCACTGGTGGGGTTCGACGACATCGAAGTGAGTCGCTACTTGCATCCGGCCCTGACCACCGTCGGCCAGCACATCGGCCAGCTCGGCGAGCGCGCTGCCGAGCGCTTGCTGCAGCGGGTGCGTACCCCGGAACTCGATGCCGAACAATGGCTGCTCGAACCGACCCTGATGGTGCGCGAGTCCACCGCCGTCGCTGGCGGCTGAAGATTATCCAGTGGGCGCAGCGGCGTCCTGAGGAGCGGGAACAGATGCAAGGCAATCTGGTGGTAGTGGGCAGTTTGAACATGGACCTGATCGTGCGTGCGCCGCGCCTGCCGCGTGGTGGGGAAACCCTGACCGGGCATGACTTCGCCACGGCTGCGGGCGGCAAGGGCGCCAACCAGGCGGTCGCTGCGGCACGCCTCGGCGCGCAGGTGGCGATGATCGGCTGCGTCGGTGCCGATGCCTACGGCGCACGCTTGCGTACCGCGCTGCTCGTGGAAGGTATCGATTGCACGGCGGTCAGCGAGATCGAGGGCGTGCCGACGGGGATCGCCTCGATTCTGGTGGATGACGCGGGCCAGAACGCCATTGTCATCGTCGCAGGTGGCAACGGTGCCCTGACGCCTGCTCACCTCGATGCGCAGGCGGCGCTGCTCGCCGCCGCCCAGGTGCTGGTGGTGCAACTGGAAGTGCCGCAAACCACCGTCGAGGCGGCCATGATCCGTGGCCGCGAGGCCGGCTGCACGGTGATCCTCAATCCGGCTCCCGCCAGTGGGCCGCTGCCAGCCCACTGGTACGGGCTGGCCGATTATCTGATCCCCAATGAAAGCGAGGCCGCGGCACTCACCGGCCTGCCGGTGGACTCGCCCGAGTCGGCCCTGCACGCTGCGCAACGGCTGCTGCAGGCCGGTGCTCGCCGTGTGCTGATCACCCTGGGCGCCCAGGGCGTGCTCTACGCCGATGGCGAGCGGCACGCGCATTTCGCCGTGGCCCCGGTGGTGGCCGTGGATACCACGGCCGCTGGCGATACCTTCGTCGGTGGTTTCGCCGCCGCCCTGGCTGCCGGGCAGTCGCTGGAAGCGGCCATCGGCCTGGGCCAGCAAGCCGCTGCACTGGCCGTCACCCGGCCCGGCGCACAACCCTCGATTCCTTACCGTCACGAGTTGCCTGCATGAAGAAGACGCCCCTGCTCAACGCTGCGCTTTCCGCCGCCATCGCCCGGCTCGGCCATGGCGACATCATCGTCATCGGCGATGCCGGCATGCCGGTGCCGCCGGGCACCCCGTGCATCGACCTGGCCCTGACCGCCGGAGTGCCGGACTTCGTCACCACCCTGCGGGTGGTGCTCAGCGAGATGCAGGTGCAGGGCCATCTGCTGGCCCGGGAAACCCTGGACGTGGCGCCACTGGCGCTTGAGGCCATCGAGTCTCTGACCGCCCAAGGCGAGCTGGGCGAGCGCCAATTGGTCAGCCACGACGAGCTCAAGGTCGCCTGTGCCAGGGCTCGGGTGCAGATCCGTACGGGTGAGTGCCGGCCCTACAGCAACATTGCGCTGATCGCGGGTGTCACGTTCTAGGCTGCTCACGGCCTTTTCTGACACGCTGCAGGGGCTACTTCGAGGCGATAGCAGCCGTTCGTAGTCGGGGGACAATTGGTGGGCTAAAGCCCACCCTACGGCTAGATGCGCGGCTGTAGGGTGGGCTTTAGCCCACCAAATCGAAGGTCCGCTAGCGCCTTATTGCGGCTATTCATCTGGGATGGCTGGAAGCTGCTTCGAAAGATCATGAGCAGCTTCCAAGCGACTTCAAGACCAGCTCAGGATCGGCCAGCCTTCGCGCTCGGCATGCTCGCGCAGTGCCGGATCGGGGTTCACCGCGTGGGGCTTGTCGACCCGTTGCAACAGCGGCAGGTCGTTGCGTGAGTCGGAGTAGAAGTAGGCGCCTTCCAGGCTTTCGCCGTGTTCTTCCAGCCAGGCATGCAGGCGGGTGACCTTGCCTTCACGGTAGGTCAGCACGCCCACGGTCTTGCCACTGTAGTGGCCGTACTCCTCGTGCAGGTCGATGGCCAGCACTTCCTCGACCTTGAGCCGTTCGGCGATGGCGCTGACTAGAAAGTGCGCCGAGGCGGAGATGATCAGGATGCGGTCGCCGGCCGCGCGGTGGTTGGCCAGGCAGCGGGTGGCGTCGCTGAAGAAGATCGGTTCGATCACGTCTTCCACGAAGGGCTCGACGACGAAGGCGACTTCTTCCGGCGTGCGCCCCACCAGCGGCGACAGGCTGAAGGTCATGTAGTCCTCCATCGCCAGTTTGCCTTCGGCGTACAGCGCCATCAGCTGATGATCCTTCGCGATGAAGCTTTCTCCGTCGACCCAGCCGAGCGTTGCCATGTGCTCGCTCCACAAGCTGGCACAGTCGCCATTGATCAGGGTTTCGTCGAGATCGAAAATTGCCAGGGCCATGAGGGTCTGTTTTCCTTTCAGTACGACCGCGCCGGCGCCTATTCTTTTGCGAGGCAAGGCGCAAGCTGCGAAGTTTGGTGGGCCAAATGAGTCAGCGAGAAACGCAGTATCGCGAAAAAATAGGCCCGTCCCAAGGGGTTGCGCGGGAAGTTTCACCCGCTGTCGTGACACGATGTGAAGCTGGTTCAGCCATTGCCTGCGTCTTGCGCCTAACCGGGTGAAAGTTCTCGCTGCAACGCGGCTTGTGCTGAAAGGTGAACAGACCCTATCCCACCTCTTTTACGGCATTCGCCGCGATATCCAATGAGACCGGATGGCCGTCGGCATGCAGGTCGTCGGCGCTGCGATTGAGCACGTCGACCAGCAGCTCCACGCCTTCGGCTTCCACCCGGTAGCGAATGATATTACCGAGCAGGCTGTGACTGCGAATCCGCGCTGCGATGGTGCCCTGGCCGAGCACGATGGCTTCCGGGCGGATGGCCACCTGGCTGCTGACCGGATAGCCGAGCAGGCGGCTGGCGGTGGCCGCGTCGAGCAGGTTGTAGTTGCCGATGAAGCCGGCCGCGAAGGCGTTGGCGGGAGCGGTGTAGAGGGTTTCCGCGTCGCCGCTCTGGACGATGCGCCCGGCGTTCATCAGGAAGATACGGTCGCTCATCACCAGCGCCTCTTCCTGATCGTGAGTGACGAAAATCGTGGTCAGACCAAGCTCCTGCTGGATGCTGCGGATCTGCTCGCGCAGGTGTTTGCGGATGCGTGCGTCGAGCGCCGACAGCGGCTCGTCGAGCAGCAGCAGGCGTGGGCGGGTGACCAGCGAGCGGGCCAGGGCGACGCGCTGGCACTGGCCACCGGAGAGCTGATGCGGGTAGCGGTCGGCATAGTCGCCAAGCTCGACCATGGCCAGGGCTTCCTGCACGCGCCCGGCGGATTCGTCCTTGCCGATCTTCTGCATGCGCAGGCCGAAAGCGACGTTCTGCGCGGCGGTCATGTTGGGGAACAGCGCGTAGCTCTGGAACACCATGCCGATGCCGCGCTTCTGTGGCGCCAGGGGCACCAGGTCTTCACCGCCAAGCAGGATCTTGCCACCGTTGACCTCGGTGAGGCCGGCGATGCAGCGCAGCAGGGTGGATTTGCCGCAGCCCGATGGGCCCAGCAGGGTGACGAATTCGCCTTGCTCGATCTCGGCGTTGATGTCGCTGAAGATCGAGGTGCCGCCGTAGCTTTTGTGCAGGTTCTGGATGCTCAGGAAGCTCATGCCTTGTCCCTGTTCAGTCGATTGGCCGCCCAGGTGAACACCAGGACGAAAAAGAAGTAGGAGATCACCAGGGCGCTGTTGAAGTGGCCACTGCTGTTCTTCATGTTGTTGAGGTAGACCTGCAGGGTTTCATAGCGTGTGCCGACCAGCAGGTTGGCGAACACGAACTCACCGAACAGGAAGCTGAAGGACAGGAACAGCGACACCATCAAACCTTTGCGCAGGTTGGGCAGCACCACCAGAAAGGCGGCTTTCCAGGTGCTGGCGCCGAGCAGATGGGCGGCGTCCATCAGGTCACGCAGGTTGATCGCCTGCAGGTTGTTGGTGATGGCCCGGTACATGAACGGCAGGGCGATGGTGAAGTAGCAGCCGATCAGGATCCACGGCGTACCGACCATCGCTAGCGGCCCGGAGCCGTAGAGCTGCAGCAGGCCCACGGCGGAAACCACCGGCGGCACGGCGAACGGCAGCAGGATCAGCACGTTCATCAGCGCATCGAGCTTGGGGAAGTGGTAGTGCACGACGAACAGCAGTGGCAGGATCAACAGCACCGAGAGTGCCAGGGCGCCGAAGCAGACCAGCAGCGATTGGCCGAACGCCTTGAGGAAGCGCGGCTCTCCCCAGAGCTCCAGGTACCACTTGAACGTCAGGCCGTCCGGCAGGATGGTTGCCGACCAGCTGGTGGACAGCGAGTAGAGCAGGGTGCCGGCCAGCGGCAGCAGCAGGATCAGGAACAGCACCCAGACCACCACGCGGTGGTAGAGGCTGGCAGCAGGCACTTTCACAGGCGGTTTAAAAACTACCTGCGTTGCCGCTGCTTCGTTAAAACCAGGCTCAAAATGCTCATTTACTTTTAGTAAACTCCGCTTTTTCGCCTGTTTTTGCCTCGCATCGGCGGCCTCGCCTACGTTTTTAAGCGGCCTGTTAGCGCGGGACATGGTAGCTCCTTCGCAGCAGCAACTGGTGGACGAGGGTTATCGCTGCCATCAGGCCGACGAGGATCATCGCCAGGGCGCTGGCCATGTTCGGATCGAGGGAAATGTCCCCGGAAATCATCGCGGCGATGCGGATCGGCAGCACGTTGAAGTTGCCGGTGGTCAGGTAGTACACCGTGGCATAGGCACCCAGGGCATTGGCCAGGAGAATCACGAAAGTGCCGAGCAGCGCCGGCGTCAGCACCGGCAGGCCGATATGCCGCCAGAAGTCCCAGGTACCAGCGCCGAGCAGGGCTGCCGACTCGCGCCAGTCCTGGCGCAGGGCGTCGAAGGCGGGGTAGAGCAGCAGCACGCCGAGGGGGATCTGGAAGTAGGTGTAGAGCACGATCAGGCCATTCTTCGAGTACAGGTTGAAGCTCTCGATCAGTCCGGCCTGGATCAGCAGCAGGGTCAGCGCACCGTTGAAACCGAGCAGGATGATGAAGGCGAAGGCCAGCGGTACCCCGGCGAAGTTGCTGGTCATGTTGGAAAAGGCGATGACGAAGTCACGCAGTTTCGAATCCACCTGGCGCAGCGAGTAGCTGCCGATGATGGCGATGAGCATGCCGAACAGGCTCGACCAGAAAGCGATCTGCAGGCTGTGCTTGACCGCCTGCATGTAGAACTTCGAGGAAAACGCCTTCTCGAAATTGCCCAGGCCCCAGCCATCCGGCGTGTTCAGGCTGTTGAGCGCCACCCATACCAGCGGGGCGATCTGAAAGGCGATGAAGAACACCGTGAAGGGCAGCAGGCACAGCAGTGCCAGCCATTTGCCCCGTGGTTTGCGGGTGGTGCTCATTTCAACAACTCCGGGCACGAAGGTTTGTCATGGGGCACGCCGAGCAGCTCGCAGAGGGTGCCGCAAAGCTCCAGTTGCGTCGGGGTCGCGGTCTCGTCGAGGCTGAAGGCATCGCCGAGCACGAACAGCGGCACTTCACGCTCCTCGGCCAGCAGACCATTGTGCGAGCGGTCATCGTTCATGCCGTGGTCGGCGGTCACCAGCACCTGATAGCCTGCGTCCAGCCAGGTCTGCAGGTAGCCGGCCAGCAGGATGTCGGCGACCCGCGCCGCGTTGCGGTACTGGCTGCTGTCGAGGCCGTGCTTGTGGCCGGCGTCGTCGATGTTCATCGGGTGCACCAGCAGAAAGTCCGGCGCATGCGCGAGGCGCAGGCTCTCGGCATCGTCGAACAGGTGCGAGTCCGGGTAGTGGTCGACGTAATAGAAATGTCCGTGCTGGATCGGCAGCTCGCTATCACGGGTATGGCGGTCACGGGCCGCCACGAAGGGCGCACGGTTGTACAGCTCGCTCATCCAGTGATAGGCGGCAGCTGCAGTGCTCAGCCCGGCGGCGCGGGCGTAGTGGAACACGCTGCGTTGATGGCTCAGGCGCACCACGTTGTTGTGCACGATGCCGCTGTCGATCGGTGTCACGCCAGTGAGAATGCACTCGTAGAGCGGCCTGGACAGCGAAGGCAGCTCGCACTCGAGTTTGTACAGCGCAGCACGGCCAGCGGCGCGATACGCCTGCAGATGGCCGAGCGCATGCCGAGCGACCTCGTAATTGAGGCCGTCGAGAATGACGAGGATGACCTTGGACGGCATGGGTAATCCTGGAGGAGTAGGGTGGATGACGCTTCTTTCAACCACCACTGGGATATCAAAATGGTGGACGGATAAAGCGTCAGCTACGCGCCCCGGTCCACCCTACGTGCTGCGGCCTCGCTTACTCCATATTGATGATCACGTTTTCCTGCCACAGCTGCGGCAGGGTTTTCGAGGTCGTTTCCCAGGCGGCGGTGTCCTTGATCGGCTTGACCTTGGCGTACTGCTCGTTGGGCAGCAGCTTGGCCTGCACTTCAGCCGGCAGGGTCAGGTGCTCGGCGCGGATCGGGCGGGCGTTGCCCTTGGCCAGGTTGATCTGCCCGGCGTCGCTGAGGATGTACTCGCGGGCCAGCTTGGCGGCGTTGGGGTTCTTGGCGTACTTGTTGATGATGGTGGTGTAACCGGAGATCACCGAGCCATCGGAAGGAATCAGCACTTCGAAGCGGTTCGGGTCGATCTGGTCGCGGTAGCTCAGGCCGTTGAAGTCCCAGACGATGCCGACTTCCACTTCGCCTTTTTCCAGGGTCTGGATGGTCGGGTTGGCCAGCGACAGGCGCCCCTGTTCGGCGATCTCGGCGAAGTAGTCCAGACCCGGCTGGATGTTCTTCTCGTCGCCACCGTTGGCGATGGCCGCAGCCAGCACGCCGTTGACGGCCTGGGCGGCGGCGCTGACGTCGCCGATGGCCACGCGGTACTTGCCGGTTTTCAGGTCGGCCCAGCTTTTCGGGGCGTCCTTGACCAGTTGCTTGTTGATGATGAAGGCGATGGAGCCGGTGTAGGCGAGCATCCAGTGGCCGTCGGCGTCCTTGGCCCACTCAGGAATCTGGCTCCAGGTGGTCGGTTTGTAGGGCTGAGTCACGCCCTGCTGCACGGCGATCGGGCCGAAGGCGGCGCCCACGTCACCGATATCGGCGCTGGCGTTGTCTTTTTCGGCGGCGAACTTGGCGATTTCCTGGGCCGAGCTCATGTCGGTGTCCATGTGCTTGAGGCCATACTTGTCGCTCAGGTCCTGCCAGGTGTCCTTCCAGTTGGCCCAACTGTCCGGCATGCCGACGCTGTTCACGGCGCCTTCTTTGCGTGCGGCCTGTTCCAGTGCAGTTATATCCGTCTCGGCGGCCATGGCCTGGGAGGCCAGAGCGATGGCGCTGCCCATCAGCGATGCCAGTAGCAGTTGTTTCATTGGAAACTCCTTTGCGTTGAGGGTTGGTCTAGATCAGCAAGACCCAAGCCAATGTAGGCGGTGCCAATGACAGTTTTGTGTCGGCATGGCCGCCGCGCACATCCGGGGCTCGCGACGAGGCCCCGCTCAGCAAGCGTAGACCAGGTTAAGCCTTTGAATTGGCGGGCTTGTCACTGGCATGGGGCGTGCTTGAAAGCAGCCTGTCATCTGCCGGTCATCCGCTTTGCCTAGGCTTGCAGGCGAGCATTGCAGCCAGTCGATGGCTGTTACCTGCCCCGTAATGGGGCTGGTCTAGTCCAAAAGGAATCAGCGTGATGCGCGACGATACGCCACGGGCCGTCACCACCATTTGCCGGGCGTTGCAGGAACAGATCGAGCATGGCCTGCTGCCTGCCGGTGCCAAACTGCCGGCCGAGCGCCGCCTGAGCGAATTGTTCGACACCACCCGGATCACCCTGCGTGAGGCGCTGGGGCAACTGGAAGCCCAGGGCGTGGTGTACCGCGAAGAGCGCCGCGGCTGGTTCGTCTCGCCAGCGCGGGTCGCCTACAATCCGCTGGTGCGCACCCACTTTCATGCCATGGTCGCCGAGCAGGGCAGGGTGCCCGCCACCGAAGTATTGAGTGCGCGGTTGATGCCGGCCCACTCGCAGGTCTGCCAGTTGCTGGGCTTGTCCGGGCTGTCCAGCGTCTACCAGATCCGCCGGGCGCGGCGCATCGACGGGCGTCTGGTGCTGTATGTCGAGCATTACCTGAACCCCGACTATTTTCCCGGCATCCTCGACTACGACCTGACCCGGTCGCTGACCGAGCTGTATGCCAGCGAGTACGACGTGCACTACGGCCGGGTACGTTTCGACATGGTGCCCACCGCACTGCATGCCGACGCCGCCGCGGCGCTGAAGGTAGCGCCCGGCAGTCCGGCGTTGCGCATCGTCCGGGTCAACCGCGACCAGCGCGGCCGCCTTATCGATTGCGACCTCGAGTACTGGCGCCATGATGCGATTCATATCAGCGTGGAAGTGCCGGATTAGGGCTGGTAAGTGGAGGACGCGTTCGTAGGCCTCTACTTGTGGGAGCGGGCCATGCCCGCGAAAAAATCACGGGCATGGCCCGTTCCCACAGGTACTGCATCGATGTCCGCTTCTGCCTTGAAACTACCTCTTTCCACGTTCGTAAACGGCAATCGATGCTCGTTCTGAAGAGCAGCCATCGCCCGCCCTTACAACGCCTTCCCGAGCGTATTGTCGAGGTGCCTGGCCGAGCGTAGAATCGCCGTCGCAGGCCATCCCCATACCTATAATTTTCCGCTCTCCGCATCCGCCACTCCCCGCGTTCATCGCCCCGGAGTGCGAGCTGCCGTGTGCGTGTTCGTCGTGTATGGGGGCTCCATTTTTTCGTTCTCTTCCTACAGCCGCTCGCTGCCATTCGGGCCGCGGGCGAAAGGCCGTTGTAGCTGAAGCGTTCCCCAAGGGCGGATATCACCCGAATGAACACACCCGAGCAGGCGCATAGCGGTAGCTGGCTGAGCGTGATTGCACTGGCGCTGGGCGCCTTCATCTTCAACACCACCGAATTCGTGCCGGTGGGTTTGCTGAGCCAGATCGGCCACAGCTTCGACATGACCACCGCGAGTGTCGGCCTGATGCTGACCATCTATGCCTGGGTGGTGGCTCTGGCGTCGCTGCCGCTGATGCTGCTGACGCGTAATATCGAGCGGCGCAAGCTGCTGGCTTTCGTGTTCATGCTGTTCATCGCCAGCCACGTCCTGTCGGGCATCGCCTGGAGCTTCAGCGTGCTGATGGTCAGCCGTATCGGGATCGCCCTGGCGCACGCGCTGTTCTGGGCGATTACCGCGTCCCTGGCGGTCCGCGTGGCACCCGAAGGCAAGCAGGCGCAAGCCCTCGGCCTGCTGGCGACCGGTAGCGCGCTGGCCATGGTGCTGGGCATTCCTCTGGGCCGCGTGATCGGCGAGGTGCTGGGCTGGCGCACGACCTTTACCGTGATCGCCGTGGTGGCGGGCGTGGTGGTGCTGTGCCTGATGAAGAACCTGCCGCTGCTGCCCAGCCAGAACTCCGGCTCGCTGCGCAGCCTGCCGGTGCTGTTCAAGCGCCCGGCACTGGTCACCGTGTACGTGCTCACCGCGCTGGTGATCACCGCCCACTTCACCGCGTATACCTACATCGAGCCGTTCGCCCTGGAGGTTGCGGGCATCGCTGGCGACATGATCACCGTGCTGCTGCTGTTGTTCGGCTGTGCGGGCATCATCGGCTCCATCCTGTTCAGCCGCTACAGCGCACGCTACCCGCGCGGTTTCGTGATCGCGGCGATCAGCGTGCTGAGCCTGTGCATGCTGTTCCTGCTGCCAGTGGCCCGCGAGCACGCCTACCTGGCGACCCTCAGCGTGGTCTGGGGCATCGCCATGATGTGCTTCGGCCTGGCCCTGCAGGCCAAGGTGCTGAACCTGGCGTCGGACGCCACCGATGTGGCCATGGCGCTGTTTTCCGGCATCTTCAATATCGGCATCGGCGGCGGCGCCTTGCTCGGCAGCCTGGTGAGCAGCCAGCTGGGCGTGGCCAATGTCGGTATCGTTGGCGGTATGCTCGGTATCGGCGGTTTGCTGCTGTGCTGCGTGACCACCTATCACTTCTCCAGGCCGCTCAAGCCGCAACCTCTCTAGCCTGTTGGGCAGCAGATCAGCTCTGTTGCCGCCGCCATTCTTCACGGCTGATTTCCCAGATCTGCGAAGGCAGCCGGCCAGAGACGTAATCGCTCTCGCCGGTTTCCACCAGGCACATCCCCTCGCGTTCCGAAAGGCGTTGCGAGGCCCTGTTGGCCACGGCCTTGGGCACACGCATCAGCGGCCGCTCCAACACCTCGAACCAGTAGCGATTGACCGCCGCACAGGCTTCGCTCATCAGGCCCTGGCGCTGCCAGGCCGGGGCGATCCAGAACCCCCGGTTGTTGTCTGGCGCATCCATCAGACTGATGACGCCGATCACCCGCTCGGCATCCTTGACCGGGCGCAACGTCCAGTGCCATTCGCCGCCGCTGGCCATCGCAGGCAGGGCGACGTCACGCAGGTAGGTCAACGCGCCATCGGGCGGGTAGGGCCATGGCACGCGGCTATTGAGGTAGCGCACCACTTCCCAGTGGGCGAACAGCGGCTGAATCTGCTCGGCGTCCGCCAGTTGCAGAGGCTGCAGAAGCAGGCGAGGGGTGCTCAGGGTGGGAAGGGGCATGCAGGCATTCCATTGCTGTCGATGAGCCAATGATAGTGCCGATGGATGCAGCGGTTGTCATGCCTGCTTTTCACGCCGCAACGCCTGGGCACGGCAAGTTCTCATCGCCGGCAAGCCAGCTCCTACGCACTGGCGATAACCCGGATCCTGCAGGAGCCGGCTCGCCGGCGATTGGGCCTCAGGCCTGCAATGCCTGCCCAGCTCGTGCAGGGTGGCTGACCATGATGGGGCTATTGGACCGCCGCTTCGAGGTGGCTCAGAGAATGACCCTCAGGCACTGGCCGGCGTGATACAGCGAGAAACCGGTCTCGTACATGCTGCTGCGCAGCTCTGCGCCGCGCAGTGCCTGCATGGGTGAGAAAGGGATGGGCAGCGCTGCGCTGTCGTCGCTCAACAGGAACTGGGCCAGGGCCTTGCCGACCACCGTGCCCGTGGTGTTGCCGCGGCCGTTGTAGCCGGTGACCGCGATCAGCCCGTGAGCAGGCTCGAACAGGCGCATCAGGTGATCGGGGGTGAAGTCGATGCAGCCGGTCCAGTGCAGTTGCCACTCGACCTTGCCCAACTCCGGGAAGTAGTGCTGCTGGATGCGGTCGGCCCAGCCGCGGATGAACCAGTCCGGCTTGTTGTTGGCGCGCCCCATGCTGCCCAGCAGCAGGCGGCCATCGGCGTCGCGGCGGATGCTGCTGAGCACCGTGCGCGTGTCCCAGGAGCCCTGGCCGTGGCGCAGCACCTGATCGGCTGCGGCGCCCTGCAGCGGTACCGAGGCGACCTGGTAGTAATAGCCGCGGAAGTAGTGACGCTGCAGCTGCGTCCATTCGCCCTCGGTGTAGGCGCCCGTGGAGATGATCACCTTCTGTGCGTTCACCGCGCCCTGGCCGCTGCGCACCTGCCAGGCATCAGCACTGCGGGTCAGTGCCTTGACCGGCGAGTGTTGGTGGATGCGGCCGCCGAGGCGCATGACCGCCCTGGCCAGGCCCATGGTGTAGGCCATGGGGTTGATGGTGCCGGCCCGGCGGTCGAGCAGGGCGCCGGTGATCCTGTCGGTGCCGCAGTAGTCGGCACAGGCTGCTCCCGTAAGCAGTTCGACATCGGCACCGCGCCGCCGCCACTGCGCTTCGCGATCCTTGAGGTCGGCCAGGCCGGCGGCGTTGTGCGCCATGTGCAGGGTGCCGTCGTTGCGTGCCTGGCAGTCGATGCCGAGGCGCCGGATCTGCGCGAACACCGCAGCGGGTGCCTGGCCGAGCACCTCGTTGAGGCGGCTGCCGTGGCGCTGGCCCAGGGTCGCCTCGACATCATCGGGCTTGATCCAGGTACCGGCATTCACCAGGCCGACGTTGCGCCCCGAGCCGCCGTGGCCCACTTCATGGGCGTCGAGCACGCAGACCGTGCGCCCCTGTTCGAGCAGGTGCAAGGCGGCCGACAGCCCGGTGATGCCGGCGCCGATGATGCAGACATCTGCCTGCGCATCGCCATTCAGCGGCCCGGACAATGATTCGCGCGGCGTGAGCGTTTCCCACAGACAGGCATGCTGCAATTGACGCATGGCGCGACCTCGCTCAGTCGAAAACGATGCCCTGGGCCAGGGGTAGCTGGCGCGAGTAATTGACGGTGTTGGTCTGCCGGCGCATGTAGGCCTTCCAGGCGTCGGAGCCGGATTCGCGACCGCCACCGGTTTCCTTTTCGCCACCGAAGGCGCCGCCGATTTCCGCACCGCTGGTGCCGATATTCACGTTGGCGATGCCGCAGTCGCTGCCCGAAGCACTCTGGAAGCGCTCGGCTTCGCGCACGTCGAGGGTGAAGATGCACGACGACAGGCCCTGGGGCACGTCATTGTTCAGGTGCAGGGCATCCTCGAACTCGTCGTAGCTCAGCACGTAGAGGATGGGCGCGAAGGTTTCATGGCGTACGACGTCGGTCTGGCCGGGCATCTCGACGATGGCCGGGCTGACGTAGTAGGCATCCGGGTAACGATCCTGCAACTGGCGCTCGCCGCCGAATACCGTGCCGCCTTCGTCGCGGGCGCGGGCCAGTGCGCTCTGCATGGCGTCGAAGGCCTGTTTGTCCATCAGCGGGCCGACCAGATTGTCCTGGCGCGGGTCGCCGATGCGCACCTTGCCGTAGGCCGCCTTGAGGCGGGTGACCACCTCGTCCTTGATCGAGCGGTGGGCGATCAGACGACGCAGCGTGGTGCAGCGCTGCCCGGCGGTGCCGACGGCGCTGAACAGAATGCCGCGCACGGCGAGGTCGAGATCGGCGCTGGGCGCCAGGATCATCGCGTTGTTGCCGCCCAGTTCGAGGATGCTGCGACCGAAGCGCGCTGCCACTCGCGGCCCGACCTCGCGGCCCATGCGCGTGCTGCCGGTGGCGCTGATCAGTGGCACGCGAGCATCGTCGACCAGCGCCTCGCCCGCCTCACGGTCGCCGATGATCAACTGTGCCAGGCCTTGCGGCGCGTCGCCGAACCGCTTCAGCGCCTTGTCGAACAGCGCCTGGGAGGCGAGGGCAGTCAGCGGAGTCTTTTCCGAGGGCTTCCAGATCACCGCATTACCGGCTACCAGCGCCAGGGTGGTATTCCAGGCCCAGACCGCGACCGGGAAATTGAAGGCGCTGATCACCCCGACCACACCCAGTGGGTGCCAGGTTTCACGCATATGGTGGCCGGGACGTTCGGAGGCGATGGTCAGGCCGTACAGCTGGCGCGACAGGCCGACGGCGAAGTCGCAGATGTCGATCATCTCCTGCACTTCGCCAAGGCCTTCCTGGGTGATCTTGCCGGCCTCGATGGACACCAGCTCGCCCAGCTCGGCCTTATGCTCGCGCAGCACCTCGCCGAAGATGCGCACCAGCTCGCCACGCCGGGGGGCTGGCACGTCACGCCAGGCCAGAAACGCCTGGTGGCCGGTGGCGATCTTGGCGCGCACCGCTTCGGCGCTTTCCAGGCGTACGCCGGCGATCTGGCTGCCGTCGATCGGCGTGTAAACGGCATGTTCGCCGCCCTGAAAGGTGTGTGGTTGTACACCGAGGCGTTCTAGCAGTTGACCAACCATCGTTCTCTCCTGCGTTGCAGCCTGGTGACGATCTGGCGTGCTGGGTGCCCGATCATCGGCAGGCTCTGAATAGGGGCGTCGTTTGCAGTGACTTCACGCAGTATCGACCCGAATGTTTTTTTCGAACAAACGACCTTTACGCACCACATCATTCCCTCGGAGAATGAACCATCGCTGCACGAGCTCTCGGAGTGTTCATGTCCAAACGCCTGCTTCCCACCATGGCCGCCCTGCAGTGTTTCGAGTCGGCAGCCCGGCACATGAGCTTCACCCGTGCCGCCGAGGAGCTGCACCTGACCCAGAGCGCGGTCAGCAAGCAGGTCGCGCAACTCGAGGAGATGCTCCAGCATCTGCTCTTCCATCGCATTCGCCGGCGCCTGCAACTGACCCCCGCGGGCGAGCTGTACCTGGCCGAGGTCGACAAGATCCTCACCCAGGTCGATATCTCCAGCCGCTACATCCTTTCCTACGGCGGCGAGACCGAGGTGCTGCGGGTATCCACCCAGCCCACCTTCGGGGTGCGCTGGCTGATCCCCAACCTCAAGGGGTTTTCCAGGGCGCACCCGAACATTCATCTGGATATCCGCAATGAGCTGGAGCCCTTCGATCTGGTCCAGGCCAAGGCCGACGTGGCGTTCTTCTACGGCAACGGCACCTGGCCCGGCGCGGTATGCACCGAGCTGTTCGGCGAGGACGTGATCGCGGTCTGCGCGCCGTCGATCCTGCCAACCGCAGCGTTCACCAGCGCCGGGGACCTGACCTCTCTGGTATTGCTGCAATGCGCTTCACGGCCGGAGGCCTGGCACCAGTGGTTCGACGAGCAGGGCATCGATACCGAGTACAGCTACCACGGCCCGCGTTTCGACACCTTCTATATGTGCATACGCGCTGCCCAGGACGGTTGTGGGGTGGCTCTGGTACCGCGTTTTCTGGTCGAGGACGAGCTGGCCGAAGGCAAGCTGGTGATCCCCTGGCAGCACCTGAAGGTCAGCGACGGTGCGCACTACATCGCCTGCGCCGAGCAGTCGCTGGAGTTGCCGAAGGTCCGGGCGCTGGTCGAGTGGGTGCTGGACAGGGCCGGGGTGGAAAGCGCCAAGCGCCGATGATCGTGGTGCAGCATTCCCTGACGGAATGAAAAGCTGACGAGATGTCGGTTGCCAGGCTGGGGCGGGCTGCGCAGAATCCTGATCAGGTGGCAGCCGGCCGCCGGCTCTGATTCGAGGGAGAAACCACTCACCATGCACACCTCCGCGTTCGTCAGCCCGGACAGTATCCGTGCGCAGTTTTCCCGTGCCATGTCCGATCTGTACCGGAGCGAAGTACCGCTCTACGGCAAGCTACTGGAGCTGGTGGCGCAGACCAATGCGCAGGTCATGCAGGGCCAGCCCGAGGTTGCCGAGCATCTGCGCGTTACCGGCGAGATCGAGCGGTTGGACGTGGAGCGCCACGGTGCCATTCGCCTCGGCACCGCCGATGAACTGTCGACCATTCGCCGGTTGTTCGCGGTGATGGGCATGCAGCCGGTGGGCTATTACGACCTGGCCCCGGCAGGGGTGCCGGTGCACTCGACGGCGTTTCGCGCCACCCATGAAGCGTCGCTGCAGGCCAGCCCGTTCCGGGTGTTCACTTCGCTGCTGCGTCTGGAGCTGATCGAAGATGCCGGATTGCGCGGCATGGCCGCCGAATTGCTGGCCAGGCGACGCATCTTCACCCCGCGTGCCATCGAGCTGATCGAGCAGTGCGAGGCCGCTGGCGGCCTGCTGGCTGGCGAGGCGGACGAGTTCGTCGGCGAGGCACTGGAGACGTTCCGCTGGCACACCCAGGCGACGGTCAGTGCCGAGCAGTATCGGCGGTTGCATGACCAGCATCGTCTGATCGCCGATGTGGTGGCGTTCAAGGGGCCACACATCAATCACCTGACACCGCGCACCCTGGATATCGACGCGATTCAGGCTGGCATGCCGCGCCACGGCATCACTGCCAAGGCGGTGATCGAAGGGCCGCCGCGGCGCAACTGTCCGATCCTGCTGCGCCAGACCAGCTTCAAGGCGCTGCAGGAGGCGGTGGCCTTCGTCGGCCAGGATGGCCCGCAGGGTAGCCATACCGCCCGTTTCGGCGAGATCGAACAGCGCGGCGCGGCACTGACGCCCAAAGGTCGCGAACTCTACGACCGCCTGCTCGACAGCGCCCGCGAGGCCCTGGGCGAAACGCCGAGCGAAGCCAATGCCGAGCGCTACGACGCGCTGATGGCCGAACACTTCCAGGCCTTCCCTGACGATCATGAGGCCATGCGCCGCGATGGCCTGGCCTACTTCCGCTACTTCGCCACGCCCGCAGGTATCGCCGCGGCGCAGCTGGCGGATCGCCCGCAGCAACTGGATGCCCTGATCGAAGCTGGTCATGTGCGCTTCGAGCCGCTGGTTTACGAAGACTTTCTGCCGGTCAGCGCGGCGGGGATCTTTCAGTCCAACCTCGGGGAAGGCGCGCAGACCGACTACACCGTCGACTCGAACCAGGCGGACTTCCAGGCAGCCCTGGGCGCCAGCGTGCAGGACGAACTGAGTCTGTACGCCGACACCCAGCGTCGCTCGCTACAGGCTTGCGTCAAGGCTTTGGGCCTGGACTCACTGAGCTGACACCTAAGAGCCTGTTCACGATCTTTCTGGGCATGCGTACGGGTAACTACAAGGCAAAAGCGGCCATCGATGCAGTACCTGTGGGAGCGGGCGGGGACGCCCAGTCCATGCCCGCGAAATCACGGGCATGGCCTGTTACCACAAGTGGCGGTCGGCCGTCCGCTTTCGCCACGTCGCAGTCAAAGTAGATAACGCCCGGAATGGAGATTGGGAACAGTCTCCAAGAGGCTGGACATTCTGCGCCGCTGACGCCAAGGTCGCCTCTTTGCGTAATCGAGAGCGATCCATGTTCAAACGCGGTCTGGCGTTCGTCCTTCTAGCGGTTTTCCAGGTATCCCCCGCGCTGGCCTGTGCACCCGGTGAAACCCAGGTCTGCCTGGGCGGTTGCATCTGCGTACCCGACCCGAACGGCGTGCTGGGTCCCATGCAGGAACAAGCGGGGCAGATCAGTGCGGCTGCACTGGAAAGCTGGATCCTGCGCTCGCGCGAATCGGCGGCGCGCCAGGGCACGTTGCCGATTCCGGCTGAAATCCGTCGCCAGTTGCTGCCGTTCTATGCCGCCGAATTGCTCGACGCCGTGCGCTACAAGGTAGGCGACCTCGATGAGCTGAGCGCCGCGCGCAACGTGATGCAGAACCCCGACATCAAGGCCGTCACCCTGATCGATATCATCGTGTTTCGCGATGCGCAGATGGCCGGGCAGGACGCCGCGCTGTGGGCCCACGAGCTGCTGCATGTGCAGCAGTATCGGGAGTGGGGCACCGCCGGCTTCGCCGCGCGCTACAGTCGCGATTTCAATGCGGTCGAGGCACCCGCCTATCGGCGTCAGGCGGAAATTGCACGTCTGTTGCGCGAGCGGGGCGGCAACTAGTCGCGCCTACTCGGCGCGCTTGGCTCGCAGTGCTATCACGCACAACACGCTGGCCGCCAGGTTGACGGTCACCGGGTTGAACGCATCCGCCAGCAGCGCCGGAACGAAGATCGCCACATCCACCAGCAACAGGATCAGCGCTGCCAGAGCCAACCACAGCGGCCAGCGCTGGCGACGCAGTAGCAGGATCGCCAGCCCCAGCAGGATCTCGGCGACTCCTGCCAGCGCAGCCACGGCGTGAGGCAGGCCATGGGCGTCGAGCATGCGCAGTTCGGTGGGGCTGAGAAACAGCAGCTTCGGTACCAGGCCGTGGTAGATGAAGATCACCCCCAGGGTCAGGCGCGCCAACAAGGCATCAGTCATGCAGGAAGCGCTCGCGGTCTTCGGGACGGGGCATCTGGCAATGATCGTGACGCCCGAACAGGCGGTAGCGATTACGAGCGATGGGATCGTAAGCCCAGTCGCGCACGCTCCGCGGTATGACACCTAGCACCGTCGCCCAGCGCCATGGAGCCGGCAACTGCCGAAGGATCGCCAGAATGGCGTCGCTGCGCTTCAACGCCCGATCACCCTCGACATAGAGCAGCGTGTCGAAATGGTCCAGCGGCATGCCGAACCAGGCCAGGATCGCCTGGCCTTGCGGGGATTGCACGCTGCACAGCTTGAGCTTGCCTGCACGGTCATGGCGGATCAGGAAGCGACTCCAGCCATTGCACAATTTGCATACGCCATCGAACAGCACGACCCGATCACCGGCCTGCAAATAGGGTGGGTAAGCCATGCGTAAGCTCCGTGTCGATGATGTGCCCAGAGTAGCGCAACCGCGGCCTCGGTGACCGAGGTATTGATGGGCGCGTGGCACCTGCGGCGGAAAAAAACATGTCAATTCGTCCCCCGTTCTGCGCCGGCTGGCAGCGCGTCATTATTTGCTTCGAAATCATCATGGCCGCGCACCTGGCCTCTATGCTTGATGGCAGGCGCAGCACGCGCTCGCGTCGTTTACCAAGTTCGCTCAATTAAATGCCCGAGCGGCCGATGACCTTCGACAAGATTGCTTATTGCTTATGGAGAAAGAGCATGTTCGGTAGTCGCTTGAAAAAAGAATTGCAGACCAAGGATGCCGAACTGTCATTGCTGCGGCAGCTTTATCAGGGTATCCAGACCGAGATGATCATGCTGACGGTCGATCCCGAGTATCGAATCATCGATTGCAACGCCAACTTCACCCGTTTCGTCGGCTACAGCGCCGAACAACTGGGCGGTCGGCCGATGACCGATATCGTGCCGGCCTACGTGAAGGCCTTGCCGTGCTTCAAGAACCTGCGCGAGGCGGTGCGAACCGGCAAATCGGTAAGTGATCGCTACCGTTTTCTGCGTGCCGATGGCGCGCTGGTGTGGATTCAGGCCTGCTGGCAACCGGTGCTGGACGAGAGCGGCGTGGTACGACGGGTCCAGTGTTTCGGCTCGGAAATTACCGAGAGCATGAACCGGGCACGTGAGAACGAGGATTTCATCAACGCCTTGCTGCGCTCCACCGCAGTGATCGAGTTCGACCTCGGTGGCAACGTGCTGACCGCCAACGATCAGTTCCTGCAGGCCATGGGGTATGGCCTGGAGCGTATCAAGGGCAAGCACCACAGCCTGTTCTGCGATCCTCAGGAAACCCATACTCCGCAGTACAAGCAGTTCTGGGAGCGCCTCAACCGTGGCGAGTTCGTCGCTGGCCGTTTCAAACGCATCGACAGCCACGGCCGGGTGGTCTGGCTGGAGGCGACCTACAACCCGGTACACGACACCCAGGACAAGCTCTACAAGGTGGTCAAGTTCGCCACGGTGATCACCGACCAGGTGAATCGTGAGGAAGAGGTCAACGACGCCGCCGGTATCGCCTACGGAATTTCCCAGCAGACCGACACCACCGCCCAGCGCGGCGCCCAGGTGGTCACCGACACGGTGCAGACCATGCAGCGGATTTCCGAGCAGATGACCTCCGCGTCCCAGGGTATCGAAGCGCTGGGCAAGCAGTCAGTGCTGATCAGCACCATGGTGCAGACCATCGGCAGCATCGCCCAGCAGACCAACCTGCTGGCGCTCAATGCCGCTATCGAGGCAGCGCGGGCCGGTGAGCAGGGCCGTGGTTTCGCCGTGGTCGCCGATGAAGTTCGGCAGTTGGCCAGCCGCACCAGCAACGCCACCGAGGAAATCGTCGGCGTGGTTCAGGAAAACCAGAAACTGGTGGATGCCGCCGTGCGTGACATGGCCAGCAGCCGCACCCAGGCCGAAGCGGGTCTGGAGCTTGCCAACGAGGCCGGTGACGTGATCGTCGAAATCCGCCAGGGCGCCAAGCAGGTGCTGGCTGCGGTCGAACGTTTCGCCAGCCAGTTGAAGTAGCCCGTCAACCAGGGAGTGCGCTGGAGAAAGACGGCCGCTGTGCCGCCGATGGCTATCACGACATCGGCGGCAGGCGACGCTTCACCGTGGTCTTCTTGACGATGGCGGTGTTGGTCACCGCATGGATGTTGATGCGGTCGAGTATCTCGTCCAACTGCTCCATCGAGCGAACGTGAAGCTTTGCGATGAAGCAGTCTTCCCCGGTGACCTTGTCGCATTCGGTGAACTGCGGGGTCGCCTCGATCTGCCGCTCCACCTCATGCAACTGCCCCGGCAGCGGGCGGATCCGCACGATTGCCTGTAGCTGGTAACCAAAGGCACGGGGATCGATATCCACACCATAGCCCTTCAGTACGCCTCGTTCTTCGAGCTTGCGCAGGCGCTCGGCAACGCTTGGCGATGACAGGCCGCTGATCTGTGCCAGGGCCTTGAGCGAGCGCCGGGAGTCTTCGGTCAGCGCAACGATCAGCAGATGGTCGATTTCGTCGGTCATGGTCGAACCTTAGGCTTTTTTCTCTAAGTGCCATGATAGTAAAGGCTGGATGGGGTTTCTGCCTTTCTTTCGCCATGGAGTGGCACCCGGTGCGCTTGCCATACTTTGCGCACTGCAAAAGGAGCTCCCTGATGGACAAGCAAGTGAATCGAGGCTCGCTGGAAATGATTGCTGCCATGCTCATTTCCGGCACCATCGGCTGGCTGGTCATGCTGTCTGGCCTGCCGGTGATCGACGTGGTGTTCTGGCGCTGCGTGTTCGCCGCCGTGACCTTGCTGCTGGTCTGCGCCTGCATGGGCTTGCTGCGCCCCGGCCTGCTGACCCGCGTCACCCTGTTGCTGGCGGTTGCCAGTGGCCTGGCCATCGTCGGCAACTGGCTCCTGCTGTTCGCCTCCTATTCGCGCGCCTCGATCGCCATCGGCACCGCGGTGTACAACGTACAGCCCTTCATGCTGGTCGGCCTGGCGGCGATCTTTCTCGGTGAGAAACTCACCCTGCAGAAGTTGGCATGGTTGTCGGTGTCTTTCCTGGGCATGCTCGCCATCGTCGGTGCCCATGGCAGCCAGGAGCAGGGGGGCGGCGACTATCTGCTGGGCATCGGCCTGGCGCTTGGCGCAGCGTTTCTCTATGCGATTGCAGCGTTGATCATCAAGAAGCTGACGGGCGTACCGCCGCATCTGATCGCGTTGATTCAGGTCAGCGTCGGCGTACTGGTGCTGGCGCCGCTGGTCGACCTTTCCAGCCTTGCGCATGGTGAGCAGGTCTGGTCGATTCTGATCACCCTGGGTGTGGTGCACACGGGCGGCATGTACGTGCTGCTGTACGGTGCCATTCAGAAACTGCCCACGGCGTTGACCGGTGCGCTGTCCTTCATCTACCCGGTCGCCGCGATCGCCGTCGACTGGATCGCGTTCGACCATCGACTGAGCATGCTGCAGTGGCTGGGTGTCGCGGCGATCCTGCTGGCCGCCGCGGGTATGCAGCAGGGGTGGGGGCTGCGCATTGAGGGATGGCGCCGCGTCGGCCAATAGAGCCGACGCCTCACCTCGCTCAGTGCGGTCCGCGCTGGCGTGCGGTCTTCATCAGGTCTTCCGGGGTGATGTGGCCGACCACCTGAGCCGCGGCGCTGCCGGGTAGTGGCAGGTCGAGGATATGGCCCTTCATCTTGCCTATCACGTGCATCTCGCAAGGCTTGCAGTCGAATTTCAGGGTCAGCACTTCATCGCCGTGTACCAGTTGCATCGGTGCGACCTTGGTCTTCACGCCGGTGACGCCCTTGGCCTGTTTCGGGCACAGGTTGAAGGAGAAGCGCAGGCAGTGCTTGGTGATCATCACCGGCACTTCACCCAGTTCCTCGTGGGCCTCGTAGGCTGCGTCGATCAACTGCACGCCGTGGCGATGGTAGAACTCGCGAGCCTTGTGGTTGTAGACGTTGGCCAGGAACGACAGGTGCGACTCCGGGTAAACCGGAGGCGGTGTGCTTTCGGCCTTGCGCCCGCCCCGCGGGTGGGCGGCGATGCGGGCTTCGGTCAGCGCGTCGATGGCCTCGCGGCGCAGGCTCTTGAGCTGCGAGTTCGGTACGAAGAACGCCTGGGGCGCATCCAGTTCGACGCCTTGGGCATGGTAGATGGTGGTGCCCAGTTGGGTGAGCAGATCACGCAGCCCTTCGAGGGCCTGCTCCGGTTTGTTGGCCGCACCAAACGGGCCGTCCAGGCTGGCAGAGGCGCTCAGGCCTTCCTCGCTGGTTGCGGTCAGGGTCAGGCGTTCTTCGCGCAGTTCTGCTTTCCACTGGATACCGATGCGGCGCTCTGCGGAGGTCTTGAGCAGTGCCTGCTGCCAGTTGTGGTCGAGGTTACGGCTCAGTGGATGGTTGGGGCGCAGGCGGAACATGCCCGCCGGCATCTCGTTGGGCTCGACGCGATAGCGCCAGCGCTTCTCGCCGTCTTCTTCGAACTCTTCTTTCAACTCGGCAATATTGGTGCGAAAGCCCACCACTTCGCGTTTGACCAGCACATTGAGGCCGTCACCGTTGGACAGCGGTTCAAAGGTAACGGCGATCAGGTCGCGCTTGTTCACTTTCTCGACGTGGCCAACGGAAAGCCCGGTGAAGGTCGGCGAATCGAAGGCGCCGATATCGACCTTGCGGTCGGTGACGAAGTAGTCGGTGCTGCCGCGGTGGAAGGTCTTGTCCGGGTCGGGCAGGAAGAAATGCGCCGTGCGGCCGCTCGAGGCACGGGCGAGATCCGGGCGGTCTTCGAGGATGTCGTCGAGACGCTGGCGGTAGTAGGCAGTGATGTTCTTCACGTAGCCCATGTCCTTGTAGCGGCCTTCGATCTTGAACGAACGCACGCCAGCTTCGACCAGCGCGCGCAGGTTGGCGCTCTGGTTGTTGTCCTTCATCGACAGCAGATGCTTCTCGAAGGCTACCACGCGACCCTGATCGTCCTTCAGGGTGTAGGGCAGGCGACAGGCCTGGGAGCAGTCGCCGCGGTTGGCGCTGCGGCCGTTCTGGGCGTGGGAAATGTTGCACTGCCCGGAGAAGGCCACGCACAGCGCGCCATGGATGAAGAATTCGATGGCTGCATCGGTTTCATCGGCGATGGCGCGGATTTCCTGCAGGTTCAGCTCGCGGGCCAGGACCAGTTGCGAGAAACCGGCCTGATCGAGGAACTTGGCCCTGCCCAGGGTACGGATGTCCGTCTGCGTGCTGGCGTGCAGCTCGATCGGCGGAATGTCCAGATCCAGCACGCCCAGGTCCTGCACGATCAATGCATCCACGCCCGCGTCGTAGAGCTGGTGGATCAGCGTGCGTGCTGGCTCCAGCTCATCGTCATGCAGGATGGTGTTGATGGTGGTGAACACCCGGGCGTGATAGCGGCGGGCGAACTCCACGAGCCCGGCGATATCGCTGACCTCGTTGCACGCGTTGTGCCGCGCGCCGAAGCTCGGGCCGCCGATGTAGATGGCGTCGGCGCCATGCAGGATGGCCTCGCGGGCGATGCTGACATCACGGGCAGGGCTGAGCAGTTCCAGGTGGTTCTTGGGCAAGGACATGTTTTTTCTTTATAGGGCTGAGCACGGTCGAGGTGCGCATTGTACCGGCCTGCGGGGCGGAGGGCACCCCGAGCCGCCGGTTGGTTGCCTGTAGCCGGCGGCCAGCCCTGCCAGCAGGCGCCGAGCCTGCACAACTCTGCCGCCCTCGCAAGTCGTTCAGGTGCCGTCCTGCCCTGGAAAGCTAGGAGCACTATGGCCGGAAACGATAATCCACCGGTACGAAGGCATAGCCCTGGCCGTCCTGGCGTAGATGGCCGATGCCGGGATAAGGCAGGTGAGCAGCGGCAATGCGCTCGCGCTGTGCGACGAAGGCATCGAAGCGGTTCTTGCGCTGGGCGGAGGCACTCGGTTGGTCGAGGTCGAAATCGATGGTGACCTTAGGGTTGGGCATCTGCACGGCATAGACATGCACCAGGTCGCCGATAAAGGTGATGCTGTCTTCCCCATTCTTCAGGCGGAAGTTGCTGTGCCCAGGCGTATGGCCTGGAGCCGGGATCGTGGTGATTCCTGGCAGCACTTCACTGCTGCCCTCGAAGGTTTTCACCTGACCCGATGCCAGGTAGGGCGAGATGCTGTCGCTGGCGATCTTGAAGTAGGACTTGTCATAACCGGGTACGCCGTTTTGGCGGTCGGCGGCCAGGAAATAGTCGATATCGCTCTTGGCCACATGCACCACGGCATTGGGGAACACGATCTGCCCGCCCTGAACTAGGCCACCGCTGTGGTCGCTGTGCAGGTGGGTGATGAGAATGTCATCGATCTGCTCCGGCTTCACGCCGATCCGCGAGAGGCTGCCTAGCAGCTTGCCGCCGGTGTGGGCGCCGAAAAGAGTGCCTGCGCCAGTATCGACGAGCACCAGACGCTTGCCAGTGTCGATCAGAAAGGCGTTGATCGAGGTTTCCACCGGATTGGTCTGGAAGCCGCGCGCGAGCAGTTTGTCGATCTGCTCGGTGGACAGTCCCTTGAGCAGCGCATGGCTGTCCACCGGAACCGAACCGTCGCTCAGTGCCGTGACCTGCAGCTCACCGACATTGAAGCGGTAGTAACCGGCCTGGGTGGCCTGCTCGGTTGTTGCGCTCGCTGCCAGCGCCGGTTGTGCAGCATGGGCGGGGAGCGCGCCGGCAGTGGCAAGGGTCAGGGCGCTGAGGAGGAGGGCGAGGGGCGTGCGAGACATGAATGCTCCGTTGTCGATTGGTTCGCTCGGGCTCGATCAGGTATCGGTATTAAGGATGCCTGTAAGCCAATATAGGTTGTTTTCTCTGGTGCTGCTAAGCTAACGCCGCCAGGCTCAGGGGTGTGAGTGGGCAGATTCCATACGAGGTATTGGTGATTTGGATATCAGACGCTCTGAGCTTCCCCTGTTGATCTCGCTTGACGTGCTGCTGGAAGAGCAGAATGTCACCCGCGCCGCCCGGCGTCTGAATATCAGCCAGTCGACCCTGTCCGGGCAGCTTTCGCGGCTGCGTATGTTGTTCGGCGATGCACTGCTGATGCCATCCAGCAACGGGCGCGGTATGGTGCCGACCCCGCGAGCGCTGGAGCTGCGCGGGCCGCTTGGCCAGGCGCTGGCAGGCCTGCGTGAGGCGGTGGTGAGCGACAGCGAGTTCGTCCCCGCAACCTCGCGGCGAACCTTCGTCATCGCTGCCAACGACAACGTATTCACCATCGCCGGGCTCTCGGTAATGGCTCAGGCCGCAGCGTTGCAAAACCCGGGACTGCGCATTGCCTCGATACCGGCGAGCGAAGAAGGTTTGGTCGAGCGCATGGCGCGCGGTGAAGTCGATCTGTTTCTCGGTGATGCGGCCAGGATTCCGGATGTATTGAAGATTCGCTTCCTCAAGAGCGATCACTTCCTGATGGCCCAGCGCATTGGCCACCCGCGTGGCAAGGTGGTGCCGACCCTGGCTGAGTACTGCCAGCTGCAGCATGTGATCGTGTCGCAACGGGCGCATTTTCATACCGCCATCGACGATGTTCTAGCGGATCTGGGGCGTGTACGCCACGTCGCCATGG
The DNA here is from genome assembly GCF_013408425.1 of Pseudomonas flavescens. Taxonomy (NCBI): domain Bacteria; kingdom Pseudomonadati; phylum Pseudomonadota; class Gammaproteobacteria; order Pseudomonadales; family Pseudomonadaceae; genus Phytopseudomonas; species Phytopseudomonas flavescens. The sequence continues at coordinate 755,885 of NZ_JACBYV010000001.1, forward strand.
CCGTGCCCAGCTACAACCAGGTCGCCTTGGTACTGGCGCACAGTGATCAGGTGGCAACCATGCCAAGCCGCTTGCTGGCTCGTTACGATTCCCTGCTCGAAGTGGTCGACCTGCCATTCGATATTCCTCAGTTCCAGTTTTCGATGGCCTGGCACCCGAGGGCGCACCATGATCCGGGGTCGATCTGGCTGCGTGAGCGCTTCATCGAAGCCATCACGGCAGGGCATTGATCGGCACAATTGCCGGCAAGGCTTTTGGGCGATGGCTAACTGTGGGACATTAGCGGCCTTTTTTGCCGGGGAGCGTTTTCGATGGATAACAAGGGGCTCGAAAAGCTCGACCAGTTGCTGCTCAAGTACGGCAACGATGATTCCGTTCTGTCCGCCAGCGAGCTGGATGGTTTCTTTGCCGGGATCGTCTCCGGGCCGCGGCAGATCGACCCGGGTGTCTGGTATCCGGCCATCTGGGCCGACAAACTGCCCCGCTGGCCAAGCGACAAGGAGGCGGAAACCTTCAGGAAGCTGGCCATCGAACTGATGAGCGAAGCGGCTTACATGCTTGGCGAAGAGCCGGACGATTACGAGGCGATCTTCCTGGCCGACAACAACGGCAAGGGTGAAAAGCTCATCGTTTCTGAGTGGTGTGCGGGTTACCTGCATGGCGCGAATACTGCCGGTTGGCTGGATGACGGGTTGCCCGAGGCGCTGGAAGCCTCGTTGGCGGTAATCATTCTGCACGGTGCAGAGAGCGGCTCGGAAGCGCTCAATGCCATGTCAGACTATGAGTACGATGCCTCCGTCGCCACCCTCGAACCAGCTGCGGTGGCGATCTACGCCTACTGGCAGGAACATCTCGAACCGTTGCTGCCGGTACGTCGGGACGAAACCAAGGTTGGCCGTAACGACCCATGCACCTGCGGCAGCGGCAAGAAATACAAGCAATGCTGCATGTAGTGAGCTCGCCCCGGGCATCATCTGCATAGGCGCCGGCTTGCCGGCGATTGGTAAGCAAACCGGCAGTTTGCCGAATGGCCGCAATCGATTCGCCCCGGGGGCGGGGCTCCTACCGAGTTGATGACCCAGGAGCCGCGACCCCGCGGCGAATGGCGGCGTCACTGTCGATTCTGCTGGATGACCACTAACGCATCGCCCGCAAGCGGGCTCCTACACGGGCAGCGCGGATGCGGCGATGTTATCGGGGTACCGGACCGTAGGAGCCGGCTTGCCGGCGATTGGTAAGCGAACCGGCAGATTGCCTGACGGCCGCAATCGATTCGCCCCGGGGGCGGGGCTCCTACCGAGTTGATGATCCACTGGGCCTCGTAGGAACCGCGACCCCGCGGCGAATGGCGGCGTCACTGCCGATTCTGCTGGATGACCACTAACGCATCGCCCGCAAGCGGGCTCCTACACGGGCAGCGCGGATGCGGCGATGTTATCGGGGTACCCGACCGTAGGAGCCGGCTTGCCGGCGATTGGTAAGCAAACCGGCAGTTTGCCGAATGGCTGCAATCGATTCGCCCCGGGGGCCGGGCTCCTACCGGGTTGATGACTCACTCGGCCTCGTAGGAACCGCGACCCGGCGGCGAATGGCGGCGTCACTGCCGATTCTGCTGGATGGCCACCCACGCATCGCCCGCAAGCGGGCTCCTACACGGGCAACGCGGATGCGGCGATGTTATCGAGGTACCCGACCGTAGGAGCCGGCTTGCCGGCGATTGGTAAGCGAACCGGCAGTTTGCCTGACGGCCGCAATCGATTCGCCCCGAGGTCGGGGCTCCTGCCGAGTTGATAACCCACTGGGCTTCGTAGGAACCGCGACCCCGCGGCGAATGGCGGCGTCACTGCCGATTCTGCTGGATGGCCACCCACGCATCGCCCGCAAGCGGGCTCCTACACGGGCAACGCGGATGCGGCGATGTTATCGGGGTACCCGACCGTAGGAGCCGGCTTGAACTGGCTTAATAAATCTGGACACCTCAATCGGGCGCTATGATGGCGTCCACAACAGGGGGTGTTTTGTTATGCGTAACTCCTACTCGAACGATTTCAAGATCAAGGCGGCCAGCATGGTGCTGGACGAAGGGCAATCAGTGCCCCAGGTCTGCGCCAATCTGGATATCGGGCCCACCGCACTTCGCCGCTGGGTCAGTCAGTTGCGCCAGGAGCGTGAAGGCATCACGCCGGTTGGAGCCAAGGCGATAACCTCTGATCAGCGAGAAATTCAGCGGTTACATGCCTTGCTCAAGCAAAAAGACCGGGACATCGAAATCCTAAAAAAGGCCAGTGCTCTCCTGCTTGCGGACGCCAAGGAACCTTCGCGTTAATCGAAAAGCTGGGCGAGCAGTACGACATCAATGAATGTTGCCGTGTACTGGCCGTCAGTCGCAGCGGCTTTTACAACTGGCGTCAACGCAAAGGCCGACCTTGCCCTGAGCGCGAGCAGCTCAAGGCCAAGCTGGTCAGGCATCACCGAGCCACGAGAGGATCGGCTGGTGCTCGCACGTTGGCCAAGTTGCTGCAGGCCGACGGCCACCGGGTGGGCCGTTTCAAGGCGAGTGGACTGATGCTTGAAGCCGGTATCGCCAGTCGGCAACGTCGCCGGCACAAGTACAAGTCCTCAGGAGTAGAGGCGTTAACGGCACCGCATGTCCTCAAGCGCCGGTTCGATGTAAAGACTCCTGACACGGTGTGGTGTGGGGATGTCACCTACATCAAGATTGGGAAACGGTGGCTTTACATGGCGGTGGTTCTAGACCTGTTTGCCCGGCGTGTCGTGGGCTGGTCGTTCTCGTTGATTTCGGATGCGGCGTTAGCCTGCGAGGCGTTGCGAATGGCCATTGAACTGCGGGGGCACCCGACAAATGTGCTGTTCCACTCCGATCAAGGCTGCCAGTACACCAGCCATCGATTCAGGGATGAGCTGAGCCGGCATGGTCTTCAGCAGAGCATGAGTCGCAAAGGCGAGTGTTGGGACAATGCTCCAATGGAACGTTTCTTTGGCAGCCTGAAGTCGGAATGGGTGCCCGATGGAGGTTATGAAACAGAGCATGAGGCCCGGGTGGATGTGCAGATTTACATCACGCGCTACAACACCATCAGGCCTCACAGTTATAACGGCTACCGATCACCCGTGGCTGCAGAGAAGCTGGCGGCCTAAACCATAAACGGTGTCCAGAATTACTTGACCAGTTCAGCTTGCCGGCGATTGGTAAGCGAACCGGCAGTTTGCCTGACGGCCGCAATCGATTCGCCCCGAGGTCGGGGCTCCTGCCGAGTTGATAACCCACTGGGCTTCGTAGGAACCGCGACCCCGCGGCGAATGGCGGCGTCACTGCCGATTCTGCTGGATGGCCACCCACGCATCGCCCGCAAGCGGGCTCCTACACGGGCAACGCGGATGCGGCGATGTTATCGGGGTACCCGACCGTAGGAGCCGGCTTGCCGGCTAATGGCGGCGTCACTGCCGATTCTGATAGATGGCCACTAACGCATCGCCCGCAAGCGGGCTCCTACACGGGCAGCGCGGATGCGGCGATGTTATCGGGATACCGGACCGTAGGAGCCGGCTTGCCGGCGATTGGTAAGCGAACCGGCAGTTTGCCTGACGGCCGCAATCGATTCGCCCCGAGGTCGGGGCTCCTGCCGAGTTGATAACCCACTGGGCTTCGTAGGAACCGCGACCCCGCGGCGAATGGTGGCGTCACTGCCGATTCTGCTGGATGGTCACTAACGCATCGCCCGCAAGCGGGCTCCTACACTGGCAGCGCGGATGCGGCGATGTTATCGGGGTACCGGACCGTAGGAGCCGGCTTGCCGGCGAATGGTGGCGTCACTGCCGATTCTGCTGGATTGTCACTAACGTATCGCCCGCAAGCGGGCTCCTACACGGGCAACGCGGATGCGGCGATGTGTTGCGATATGGCCGCGATCGTATTGCCCGCAAATGCGCGCCTACGCGAGCAGCTCTCCGAACGCCTTGTCGGCTTCCAGTACGGCTGGCAAGGCGTCGAACAGCTTGCCCAGATCCACCTCTTCGAACAGCGGGCCTTCCAGATCCTGGCGGGCTTCGTCCGTCAGGCCGTGGGCTTCGAGGCTTTCCTCGACGTGAATGGCCTGCGCGACCAGGCGCGCGTACTGGCTGCCGTCCGGTGCCTGGGCGGGTTTGCCCTGGTAGGCGATGGCGTTCTGGATCAGGGCCGGCAACTGCCAGCGGCGTGCCAGCTCGGCGCCGACTTCCGGGTAGCCGAAGCCCAGTTGCAACGTTTCCTCGGCAGCCTGGGCAGCGGCTTCGCGGTGCGGGTGACGGTTCAGGCGGCGGGCGAAGTCCGGCGCACCGCTCTGGATCAGCAGCTCGCCGATGTTGTGCATCATCCCGCAGGTGAAGGCCGCATCGGCGTCGAGCTTGAGCTGCTTGGCCAGCGTGCGGGCGATGCTGGCGACGCGGAAGCTGCGGATCCAGAAACTCTTCAGGTCGAATCCCGTGTCGACCTTGAAGGCGCCGGTCATGGCCGAAGCCAGCACCAGGGTGCGCAGCGTGTTGAAGCCCAGGCGCATGGCCGCATCTTCCACGCTGTTGGCCTCCCGCGAGCCACGAAAGCGCGCCGAGTTGGCCAGGCGCAGCACCTTGGCGGCGATCACCGGGTCACGCTCGATATTGCGCGCCACGCTTTCCAGGCTGGTGGCGGGGTTGTCGAATTGCTGGATCAGATCCTGGGCGACCTTGGGAACGCTGGGCAGGCTGTGCAGTTCGGCGAAGAGACTGGTGATATCCATATGATGCTCCTGGGCAGATTCCGGGGGACGATATGGAGTTTCAGCATAGTCGCGCTAGCGGCCGCTGCCAGGCGCAGATCCGCCTTTTTCGCAACAGGGCGGGGCCGCACAGGCTGAAAAACGCACGTGTTTTCAAGACGTAGCCTGGTGTCCGGCGCAAACTTGCAGCTCATCGGCAACCACCTGATTTCGCCCCGCACGCTTCGCCGCATAGGTGCGCCGATCCGCTGCGTTCATCAGTTCGTCCAGGCGGTCGCCATCCGCACCGAGGCTGGCTACGCCGGCGCTGAGGGTCATCTGCAAAGGCGCGTCATTGAGTTCCATCGGGGTGCTGGCCAGGCGTTCACGCAGTTCTTCGGCAATCACCGCAGCCTGCTGTGCACTGGTATTGGGTAACAGCGCCGCGAACTCTTCGCCGCCCAGGCGGCAGAGCAGGTCGGTGGCGCGCAGCCGCTGCGATAGCACGGCGGCGAAGTGCTGGAGCGCCTGATCACCGGCCTCGTGGCCGAAGCGGTCATTGATCTGCTTGAAGTGGTCGATGTCCAGGTACACCAGAGCCAGCGGGGTGTGGTTGCGATGGGCATGGTTGCGCTCGCGATGAAACACTTCGGCGAGTTTCGAGCGGTTGGCCAGGCCGGTGAGGTTATCGGTGCTGATCAGCTCGATCAGCCGCCTCTCGGTGATTGCCCGGGTCTGTTCGTAAGTGTGGGAAAAGATGGTGATGGCAAGCGTTGCCAGGCCGATGTCGAGCAGGAAGCCCATATTGTCCATCGGGTCCTTGTCGGCGTAATGCAGGGTGTACAGGTACAGCCCCAGGCTCACGAACACCAGCGAACCTATCAGCCCCAGGCGCAGGCCGAGCAGCAGGTAGAGAATGATGGGGATGGTCTGGATCCAGGCGAAGATGCCCACCGACGTATGCGGGTTGGCCAGGGTGAACATCATCACCGTCAGAAACGGGACCAGATAGATGATGGTCAATGCTCGCAGGCGCTGGGTGCGGTCGATGATCAGCAGCATGTACAACGACACCAGCGTGTAGGCCAGCTCCATGCCTGCCAGCAGCCATAGCCCACGGGTTGCGTTGAAAATCGAGAACAGCACGCCGAAGCACATCGTTACCCACAGCAGTGCCTTGAGCATGACGCGTCGCGTTTGGTCACTGTGGTCGAGCGGTTTGGGCATCTATGAGTTCTGCAGACGATCATGGGTAACAAGCGTAGCGGCGCGTTCTGACTATTGCAGCCCTTGCCAGCTCACGCAGCAGATTGCAGACGATTTTGCACGAAGAAGGCATCGTGCCACTAGGGGTGCTTCGCCAACTGCTGGCGCAGCACGGGACGCATATCCAGCGAGGCCGTGCAGCCATGCTCGAAGGCCGCCTCCAGCCATTCGAGGTTGCGTTCGATGGCCTCACGGCTTTCCGGAGCCCGGCTGTTGCCGAGGATGTATTCGGCCTCGGCGCGAAACTGCTCATGACTCAACGTATTGACCTGAGCCGGATCGACGGCGAAGCACTGGCTGGCTCTCATCGGCAGCGGGTAATAGGCCATGGCGGGATCTTCCTGCAACAGTGACCGCTCGACAGCATCGATCACTGCCAGATGTTCAGGGCTGTTGAACTCGAAACGCTTGTAGGCGGTGTCGCACGCCTGAGCGTTCAGCACGGCTGCGGCCACGAAGCCCGTTCTGGCCAAGGCATCCAGCGAAGCGCAGCCCTGGCGTCGGTCCTCCAGTGCCACGAGGGGATCCTGTGACCGCCTCTTCAGGCGCTCCTGCGCCTGAAACAGCCTGGCAGCCGGGTGGCCGAGCTGCGCAGCGCGATCGATATTGGTGCCGAAGTCATCGAGGTGGCGGTCGAGCTCCTCGGTGTCACCGCTCTGTTCGTTGATCGAGCGTTGCAGCTGGTTCAGCGCCTCCATCCCCTGTTCGTAAAAGGCCTCGGCTCTGGTAGTTGCCGCCGCGCTGGTGAGGCTGAACAGGGAAATGCCCAGCGCAAGGAGGCAAGCCAATGAAGAGTTGTGCATGTGAACCTGATGACGAAACCTTGATGTAAGGCGTACGACCATGGTTGCGCGCGAGGATTCGACGCGGCCCTGATCGCATGCCGAGATACCAGCGTATGTACAGATCGAGCGTTGTGTGGCATCGCTCAGGGCACCGTTTTCAGGCAAACACGAAATACTTGCGCACCGTCTCTACCACCTCCCAGGTGCCTTTCATGCCGGGCTCGACCACGAAGATATCCCCGGCCCTGAGGTGGATCGGCGCCATGCCGTCCGGGGTGATGATGCAGTAGCCTTCCTGGAAGTGGCAGTACTCCCACTTCACGTAGTCCACCCGCCATTTGCCGGGTGTGCAGATCCAGGTACCCATGATCTTGCTGCCGTCATCGGAGGTGTAGGCGTTGAGGTTGACGGTATGCGGTTCGCCTTCGATGCGTTCCCATTTGCAGGCATCGACGACGGGCATCGGTTGGGTATCGCGCAGTACGGTGATCGGTTGGTTGGCCATGAGTGGCTCCTGGTGGCGGTAGAGGTCACCCAGCATAGAGCCGTGCGGCAGCGGCCAATTGTCCAGGCTCGACACCGCTGTGCCCATCCGCGCTATAGGCATCTTTACTGCCGCCGGCCCGGAACTTGTAATTTTCCCTTTCAGTCCTATCTCTCATTGAGAGGTGGCGCCAGGCGCCGCATCAGCAAGCCGCACAGGGATGTCTTACCCTTCATCGCTCAATCGAGGCGCCCATGAATTCCGAAGAGCAAACCCTGATCGATGGCCTGTTTTCCCGCTTGCAGGAGGCCGAGCACCAGGGGGGATTGCGCGATACCGAGGCCGAAGCGCAGATCAAGACACATCTGGCCCGCCAGCCTGCTGCTGCCTATTACATGGCCCAGGCGATTCTGATTCAGGAAGCCGCGATCAAACGCCTGGATCAGCGCGTTCGTGAACTCGAGGCCCAAGCCACCGAGCAACAACGACAGCGCTCGGGCAACGGCGGCTTTCTCGCCGGCCTGTTCGGCGGCAGCCAGCAAAGTTCCACGCCGCAGCCTGCCCAGCGTCCCGCTGGCTGGGGTGAAACCCGATTCTCTCAGAGCGCTGCAGCATCCGCCGTACCGCCTGCCAGTGCACAGGCAGGCGCAGCGGTGGCCCAGGGTGGTGGCTTCATGCGTGGCGCCTTGCAGACGGCCGCGGGCGTGGCGGGCGGGGTGATGGTGGCGGATCTGCTGACCAGCATGTTCCACCACGACCAGCCGCAGGAGATCGTCGAGGTCATCCGCGAGGACCTACCTGCCCAGGACAGTTTCGCCAGCGATCTGGGCGAGGCCCCTTACGCGGGTACCGAGGACATCGACACCGATGCCTTCGACAGCTCGGATTTCTTCGACGACGGCGACACCTTCAGTTAGGCAATCCAGGCAGCCCCGGTGCAACGGGCGCCGGGCGCAAGTCGTCATTTACTGTGAATCTTGCACGTGCGGGTCGAGTCCATCGACAGGTTGCTCACGATTGGGCGAGCGCGTTCAGCCGCCAGCGCAGTACCACCGAGCGCAGGCTCGATGGTGACCAGGCGGCTGCGCCCACCATCTTTCGCACGTCAATGAGGTCTCTATGGATTTGCACATCAAGGGGCGCGTTGCGCTCATCAGCGGCGCTGCCGGGGGCATCGGCCTGGCGACGGCGAAACTGCTTGTCGAGGAAGGCGTACACCTGCTGCTGACCGACAAGGATCAGGCCGCCCTGGACAAGGCCTGCGCCGACCTACCCGGTGAAGTGCTGAGGGTCGCTGCCGACATGACCCGTCAGCAAGAGGTCGACGCGCTGGTAAAGGCTGGCGAAGCACGCTTTGGGCAAATCGATATCGTGGTGCATGCCGCCGGGGTCACCGGCGCCAAGGGCGACCCACTGGCGCTGCCCGACAGCGACTACGAGGAGGCCTGGGCCACCGATTTCTTCTCCGCCGTGCGCGTCGCACGGGCCACCGTTCCGGCGATGCGCTCGCGCGGTTGGGGGCGGCTGGTGTGCATCACCTCGGAGAATGCCGTGCAGCCCTACTGGGAGGAAGCCGTCTATAACGTATCCAAGGCCGCACTCGGCGCCTTCATCAAGAACCTGTCCTACAAGGAAGCGGCCCACGGCGTGTTGTGCAATACCGTGGCCCCAGCCTTCATCGAAACCAACATGACCGATGGCATGATGCGGCAGCGGGCCGAGGAGCAGGGCGTTTCCTTCGACGAGGCCGTGGCGAGCTTTCTCGAGGAGGAACGCCCCGGTATCGTCCAGAAACGCCGCGGTCAGGCTGACGAAGTGGCGGCAGCCATTGCCTTGCTGGTATCCGAGCGGGGGTCGTTCATCAATGGCAGCAACCTGCGGGTCGATGGCGGCTCCGTCCAGGCCGTGCAGAACTGAGCCCGGACGTACCCGCGTTCTGCGGCTCAGGTGGCCGAAGCAGGGCTGCCCAGCAGGGTGCGGTCCACCAGGCGAATGCTGTTGCGCCCGCCGCGTTTGGATTGATAGAGCGCCACGTCCCCCTGTTCGATCAGCGCCGCCAGGCTGGCCGGCGGTTGATCGAACAGGCTGGCGCCGATGCTCAGGGTTACCGCTTCAGGGGTGGCGAAGGTTTGCGCGGCTACGCCATGGAAGCGCTCGCGCAGCCCGTCGCCCAGGCTGACGATGCGTTCGTGGGACGCATCGCGCAGCAGAATCACGAATTCGTCGCCCCCCAGACGGGCTGCCAGTGACCCCTCGGGCAGCACCAGACGAATCATCTCGCCCAGTGCCACCAGCAGGCGGTCGCCCGCACTATGCCCGTGCAGGTCGTTGACCAGCTTGAAGTTGTCGATATCGATCAGCAGCAGCGCGCCGGGGCTCCTGGGCGATACCTCGTTGAGCAGCCTGGGCGCTCGTGCTTCCAGGGCGCGGCGGTTGTACATGGCGGTCAGCGGGTCGCGCGCGGCCAGCCGCTCGATGCGTTTCTCGCGACGGTAACGTACCGTCCCGGTCATCGACAGGGCGATCAGCATGAGCGCCATCACGCCTTCGACCAGCGAAATCTGAATGATCTCGCCACGGAAGGCCGCCAGATCGATCAGCGTGCCCGGCACCAGCACCGGTATGGTCTTGGCGACGTAGAACAGGCCGTGGCCCAGCAGCACATAGCGCAACTGCGCGGCACCGGCACCCAGCGATTTGCCCTGAGGCCTTAGCAGCCAACTGGCCCAGAGCGCCGTCAGCGCGACCAGCAGCGAGTTGACCAGCAGCATCACCTTCGACCACAGCGGGCCCTCCGGCAGGAGCAGCATGGCGAACCAGACCACCACCATCAGGTACCAGGCCCGGGACAGGCGCGTTTCGGTAAAACGCGCCACGCCCACCAGAAACAGCCAGTGTGCGGTGATCAGCAGCCCGTTGGCGAACCAGATACCCACCAGCAGCAGGCCACTGCTGCGCAACAGGGCCAGGGTCGAGCCCACGCTGATCAGGGCGAAACCGGCGCTCCAGAAGAGCAGGGAGGGTTCACGAACGGTCTGCCACTCGATCGCCAGATACAGCGCCGCCGCCAGGGCGAGGGCGATGGTGATCGTCAACATGGTTAAGGGATCGAACGCCATGTTCTGGTCGGGCCTGCCTGTTTGTAGGGTGGAAGTGTTGGGGGCATCGCGGGGGCTTGAGCCGTTGCAGATCGTGCACAGGGCTACGGTTTTGCGGTCGCGATTGTAAGCGTTCGGTTGTCGATTTCAGGCAGGGCAACGTAAAGAAACGGATGGATGGCAGGCTTCTCTCAGCCTTGTCTCTCTGCCACTTGATCGCGCTGCCTGCCCGGCTTCATGCAGTCTGGCAGACTGCATGGCGTTTTCCACTGGTGGGCTCGCTCATTGCGGCTTGGGCCGTACCGTCAGGCTGACCAGACGGGTCACCACCAGACCGATGTACATGACCCCCGCGAACTGCTCGAGCATCACCAGCGCCCGGGCGAATGGCCTCAACGGCAGGATATCGCTCAGGCCGACCCCCGACAGGGTGGTGAAGCTCAGGAACAGCAGCTCCACCCAGGTGCGTTCCGCTTCCGGGTTGATCGCCGCCGTGAAACTGCCAGGGCTGAGCAACTGGCACACGGAAAAGGCGTGGGCGAAGGCCCAGGCCAGCAGGGTGAAGGTGGCGCCGACCGCGAACAGCTCATCGGTGCTCGCTCGCTGATCCTCCATCATGTAGGCGATCAGGCCGCCAGCGGCATAGAAGTAGAAGCTCGACTCCAGGGCCGCGAGCAGAATCGCCAGCGCGGTGTTGTATTCGAACTCCACGGCTACGGTCAGGGCCAGGATGCAGGCGGCTTGCGTGAACGCGATCCACTGGATGGTCGGGCTGCTGCGCACCATGCGCAACGACATCGCCAGCACGATGATGCCAAAGGCACCCACGATGGCACGGCCTTCCGACAGCCGCTCCATGAAGGGGTAGAGCACGATGCCCAGCAATTGCACGAACAGCAGGCTGGCAGAAGGGTAGCGGATCAGGTACGTGTGGGCCTTGGGCATTGAATTGAACCGGAGCGAGGGGGTGCGGGAGGGAGGGCACGGGGCTATTTTGCCGGGCAGTCTAATGGATCGCGAGCCCGGCGTATGCTGCCGTTCAAGGTATTCGGGAGCTTACCTGCACGCCGGGTAGGTAAGCCTGCTGAGACGCTTCGCATCGCCCGTCAGCGCGGTCGCGCAGCCGCATCGCTGCGGCACCTCGAACACCGGGCTAGGGGCAGAGCGCGACCATTCGAGCCGATCACTCTCCCCAGTTCTGCTCATCATCGGTGCATCCACTACCTGTCCAGTCGGCCGGGTAAAGGCCATCGCGCACCGCGCGATGAAAACTCGAATACGGCCACTCCCGTGCCTGGCTCACGTAGCCATGCCTGACGGGGTCGAAGTGGATGTAGTCGAGGTGGCGCTGGTAGTCGAGGTCATCGGCGATCCGTTGCCGCCAATAGCGCCGTTGCCAGAGGCCACGCTCGCCGCGGATCAACTGGTGCAGGCGGCGCGGTTCGGTCTTGTCCAGGCCTTGCGAGAAAGCGAACCTGATGGCCTTCCAGCGCAGGGCGACCTCGCTGTCGCCTTCGGGTAGCGTCCAGACGCAATGCATGTGCTCGGGCAGCACGACCCAGGCGTCGATATGGAAGGGGTGGCGGTCCTTGGTGGCCCGTACCGTTTCCCGCAGCAGATCGATATGCCGGGTCAGCAGATCACTGCGGCGGTCGAGCAGGGTGAGGGTAAGGAAATACGAAGCCCCGGCAACGCGGGCACGGCGATAGAGCGACATGGCGGCTCATCCTTGAGCGTGGTGTTCGTTCACTACAGCATGGTAGATGGAGGCGGCCTTATCCAGTCTGCGCCGCGCCCATCGATAGAGGCGAGCGCGCAGCGGTACTTCGGCTATGATGCGCCACCGCGCAAAGCCCTCGCACATCATCAGGTCGCCATGTCCGCCAACGCCCTCTATACCGACCTGTCCGATCATTACGATCTGATGTGCGCCGACATCGACTACAAGGCGCAAAGCCACTGCATTCAGCGGCTGCAGCAGCTGTTCGGCAACGGGGGCAATCGGCACCTCGATCTGGCCTGCGGCACCGGGCCCCATGTTCGCCACTTTCTCGATGCCGGCTATCGCAGCAGCGGGCTCGACATCAACCAGCCCATGCTGGACAAAGCCGCCGCGCGTTGCCCCGAGGCGCAGTTCGCCGTGCAGGACATGTGCGACTTCAGGGTCAATGAGCGGCTCGATCTGATTACCTGCTTTCTCTACTCCATTCACTACAGCGGTGGCATCGACAGGCTCCAGGCCTGCATCGCCAGCGTGCATGCCGCGCTCCAGCCAAACGGGCTATTCTGCTTCAACGTCGTCGACAAGAGCAAAATCGACAACAGCCTGTTCGCGGCACACAGCGTCAACGACGACGAAGGCCTGTTCACCTTCAGCTCGGGTTGGCATTACGCCGGTGAGGGCGAGAAGCAGTCGTTGAGGCTGAGCATCGAAAAGACCACCGCGCATGAGCACCTGATCTGGCACGACGAACATCCCATGGTCGCGGTGACGTTCGCCGAGTTGCAGGCGCTCCTTGAGCCCTACTTCGAGGTACACGTGCTCGAGCATGACTACGAAAAGATCCTGCCCTGGGATCAGGCCTCCGGTAACGCACTGTTCGCCTGCGTGAAACGCTGACCAACAGCCGGTAACCTGCAAGGGTCGATCACCCGGCGCCTGGGCAGTTCGTTGCCTCAAACAAAAATGCCCGCGTGGCCTGAGGCCAGTGCGGGCATGTTTATCAGCCAGTATTCAGCCGTTACGGCAAGCGGCTCAGACGGCAGCGACTACCTTGGCTGGCGGCTGAGTACGACGACCCAGCACCCCGGCACCTGCAGCGACCAGGCCCGAGATCACCAGGGTGATGAGCAAAATCCAGGCGCCTTGGGATACACGCTTGGCCGCCACTTCAGCCGCTTCACGGGCTTTCTGCTCGGCCTGGGCTTTGAGTTCCTGATACTTGGCATATGCCTCGCGATAACTGGCCTGGGCCTGGTCGACGATCTGGTTGGCCTCGGCGTCGGTCTTGTTGCCACGCGCCTTGATCAGATTGACCAGCGCTTCACGGTCGGCAGCGTCCCAGGCCTGGTCGCCCTTGGCCTTGATGCGGTCCAGCAGGCCACCCAGTTGCTCGGTTGCCTGTTGCGGGTTTTCAGCGCTGCGCTGGGCAGTCTGCTGGGCATCCTCCTGGGTGGCCTGAGCTTGCTGATCGAGGTTGTCCGGGTTCAGCTCGGGCTTGCCGGTCTGGCGCATGGCCTGTTCGAGTTCACCCTGGATATCGTCCAGGTTGAAGTCGATACCTTGCTCGCGTAGCTCGTCCTGGATCTTGCCGCCCAATGCTGGCGCCACCTGAGCGATACCGCTGCCCAGTGCAGATACACCGCTGCCGGCCAGGTTGAGGCCGCCACGTACCACGCCAGTCACCGCGCTGGAGACCAGGTAAACGGTGATCAGCGAAACGCTCGCCCACACCAGCAAGCCATGGAAGGCACCTTCGCGCTGTGCGAGGCGGCCAGCGGCCCAACCACCGATGAACAGGGAAATCACCGAGCTGACGACCACCCAGATGGCGGCGCCGGTACCCACGCCCGATACCGGGTCGGCTTCCTGCAGCGGGTCGATGCTGGCGCTGCCGATGGCCGTGCCGAGCACGCTGAGCAGCAGGGAAACCATCATGGCCAGCACTACGCCGGCCAGAACCGCACTCCAGGAAATACGTTTGAGCAGCGGCGCTACTGCGGCAGTGTCGTGGTAGACAGGATTGGTGTAGCCGTTTGGAGCACTACGATCGTCGCGAATCATGATGGCAGCCCTTTAATTCAATGGCAGTACGAGCCAATCGCTCGTACTCCAGATGACTAGGGCCGCAACGAGAAAGTTTGGAATGTATTTCTAGGTGTGTTTCCCGTTATCCGTCATCCCTTGGCAGGCGGGCAGGAAAATCTGCGAGCGCCGTATGTAAATATGAATGCGACGCTATTTCGTAAGTAAATATTAAGCATTATCATTCGCGCCCCAAAAATAACTTTCCCTTCTTGGATGCGCCTCCTTCATGCCTGCCTTTCCGCGTCTCAACTCTGTTGCGCTTGGCTTTTCCTTCCTTTTCACCGCCGGCTTCACCCACGCGGCTCCAACCGTGCTGCCGGAAACGTCGGTCAACGCGGATGTCGACGCGCAAGCCGATAGCCCCCGCGTCAAAGAAGTCAGCACTGCGACGCGCACCACGACGCCGATTCGTTATGTTCCGCAAGCCATCGACTCAGTGAAAACCGCCAATGTGCTCGATTACGGCACCAACGACCTGGGTACCGCCCTCAGCGGCATTCCCAACGTCAGCAGCGGGGCGGATACACGCTTCGACGGGCTGCGTATTCGTGGCTTCGAGGCCAGCAACGACTTTTATCTCGATGGTGTGCGTGATGACAGCCAGTACGTGCGCGACCTGCACAACATCGAGCGCATCGATGTGCTCAAGGGCCCGGCTGCGGTGCTCTACGGGCGCGGCAGCCAGGGCGGCATCGTCAACCGTGTCAGCAAGGTGCCTGAAGCCGGGCGCCGTTCCAGCATCGAGGCCCAGGGCGGCAGCGAAGACATGCGCAGCCTGTACGCTGACCTGAGTGCGGATGCGACCGAGAACATCAGCCTGCGCCTGAACATGGGCAATCAGGACGCCAACAGCTTTCGCGACGACGTTTCCAGCCACCGCCAACTGTTCGCGCCGTCCATCAGCTGGCAGCTGACGCCCCAGCTCAACTGGCTGGCGCAGTACGAGTACAGCCGCTTCGACCGTACCCCGGATCGTGGTATTCCTGGCGTGAACGGCCGCCCGGCCGATGTGAAGCGCGAGACCACCTACGGCGATGACCGCGATTACATCGACGACAAGGCCCAATCGCTGCGCTCCAAACTCACCTACGAGCTGAACGACAGCTGGCAACTGCGCCAGACCCTGAGCGTGTTCAAGCTCGACAGCGACTTCGACAATACCTACCTCACTGGCGCCAATGCCGTCACCAACCGGGTGAGTCGTACGCGCTTTCAACAGGATCTGCGCACCCGCAATATCTTCAACAACCTGGAAGCCGAAGGCACCGTCGACACCTTTGGCCTCGAACACCGCTTGTTGACTGGCGTCGAGATCGGCAGCCAACGGCGCGATCCGAAGCTTTACACCTCGCTCGCTGTCAACCGGGGCGGCCAGGCAGTGCCGACGCTGGACCTCTACAACCCGGACCGCAACCAGAGCCACACCGGCCCCATGACGGCCTCGAGCAACAACCACACCGAAGTCGAAAGTCGCGCCATCTACGTGCAGGATCAACTGCGCCTGAACGATCAATGGCAACTGCTGGCAGGCCTGCGCTATGACCGCTTCGAGGTGGATACCACCAACAAGCTGACCGATATCCCGGATGGCCGCGACGACAACAGCATCAGCCCGCGCGTCGGCCTGGTCTGGACGCCGCTGCAGGATCACTCCTTCTACGCCTCGTGGAGCAAGAGCTACTCGCCGGTCGGCGGCGGGCAGATCGGCATCACCCCGAACGCCACGGGCAATACCAATGACCTGGATCCGGAGCAGACCCGCCAGAAGGAAATCGGCGTGAAGAGCGACTGGCTCGGCGACCGCCTGAGCACCACCTTCGCGGTCTACGAGCTGGAACTCTACAACCGCCGTACCAGCGACCCGAACAATCCGGGGCTGTTCATCCTCAGCGGCCTGCAGCGTTCGCGTGGCATCGAACTCACTGCCACTGGCCAACTGGCGGGCAACTGGTACGTCCGCGGCGGCATCGGCCTGCAGGACGCCACCATCGTCAAGGACAACAACGGCTTGGCAGGCAACCGCGTCAGCAATGTTGCCAAACGCAACGGCAGCCTGTTCCTGACCTGGAAGCCGGAGCAGGGCTGGTACGCCGAAACCGGCCTGACCCTGGTGGGCAGTCGCTTTGCCGATAACCAGAACACCACGGTGCTGCCCGGCTACGGCCGCTGGGATGCCCTGGTTGGCTTGCGCCAAAAGGACTGGGACCTGCGCGCCGCGCTGAACAACCTCACCGACCGCACCTACTACAGCTCCGCCACCAGCGCCGGGCAGATCCGCGTCGGCGAGCCGCGCAACCTGGTGGTCACAGGCACCTACAGTTTCTGAAGCCTCGCAGCATGTCGCCCGGCATGCTCCACTCTCTGTGGCGTTGGCTACTTCGCCGATGCCACAGCGCTTTCAGCCGCTGCGCTTTTTACCTTGGCAGCCAGCACGGCGGCCTGTATCGCTGCCAGGCTGTGCTTGGCCGCTGGTGATTCGAACACCGCACTTTCCGCCAGTGTGTAAAAGCGCTCGCCGTTGTGCAGCGTGAACTCCACGAACGCCAGGTGCTCAGACCACGAGCGATAGCGCCGTACCATGAACAGGCTGTGTTTCGAAGTCACAGAGCGCACGCTGCTCAGCGGAATCTGCCGGTGGCCACTTTCGCTGGAGACGATCAGCTCGTCGTTATGAATGGAGGCCGCCCCGGCCTTGTTCAACCGCCACCATTCCAGCGCAAACCGCCATCCCATCAGCAACAAACAACCGCTGACCAGCAGTAGTTCAGGCAGCCGCGTGGCTGGCGCCTTGAACAGCACCACGCCACCGATTACCAGAAGAATGGCCAGGGTGATGGAGCGGTAGAAGTACACGTTGTGAAAATCGGGGAAGGTCAGAAAGCGGATGTCCATAAGCGTCATTCTCTTCCAGAGGTCTGACTACAGGCCGTTTCGGGGCACGGGCGCTACGCGTTGAAAGGCTCAGCGCCGGCGCCCTGCAAATGGTAGCCGGCCATCACGGCAGGGTATGGCATCTGCCAGATGGGCTGCGTGATCCGTCACGCAAATCGGTATCTGCCTGGCTGCGCGATCAATGAATGGTCGGAGTGAGCTTTTCGGCAACCAGCTGACGAGCCTGATGGGTCAGCTGATCCAGGTGATAGTCGCGCTGTTTCTCGGCTTCGCTCATGGCCTTCTTGCCGTTTTGTTTGAGCAAGTAGGCGTGGATCTGCCGCACCTCGGTGGACTGAAACACCGGCGCCAGATCCTGCACCGCCACCAGGCCATCGGAGCGCTGGTCGCGGGTGTTCATCAGCACCTGCGGCCCTTGTGCGGCCAGCACCTGAAAGCCCATGGCCTCGAAGGTCGGCACCTTGCCGGCCACGCAGGCCAGCTCCATATGCGGATGGCGCTCGATGATGCGTTGCAACATGGCGCGGGCAACACCGCGCCGGCGATGGCTGGCCGCTACGGCCATATAGGCGAGGGTGCAGGCTTCGGCGTCGTCCTGGCTGGGCAGGTACAGCGCGAAACCCAGCACCACGGCAGGATCCTGATCATCCAGGGCCAGCAGCAATTGCGTGGGGCTGTGCGCCTCGCCGTCCATGGCCTGCAGGTACAGATGCACTTCGTAGCCGATCACGTATTGATACAGCTGATAGAGCGGGTTGCTGGGCGTCAGCGGCACCGGGCTGATGTCACTGAAATAGTCCACCACCATCTGCAGCACCTGGGCTTTGAGGGACTCGGGCGGCGTGGCATTGAGGTGGGTAAGGGTGAACATCGACAGGCAGGCTCTTTATAAAACGGCGGGCGGCATTGTAACGCGTGTGGCCGCTGACGTTGTGTAAGGGAGAGGGTACGAGCTGTTCATCTCATGGCGCGTACCTCGGGTAACATGGCGCCGCAACGAACACCAACCCAGAAGGGCCTTATGGCAGCCTCGAAACGAAAATATGCAGGCATCGAGCGCGAGCTGATTCGCACGCTGACAGATGCCTGCGAAACGGCAAAGAGCGAGATCGTCGGCTTCCAGTGGCTCACCCATGACGTGGACTACGAGCGCTTTCCGCAGAGCCTGAGCGTGACGTGGATGTTCGATACCGAGGCCAACAAGGCAAAGGCACTCGCCTGTGCGGACAAGGCGAGAATGCTGGCGCTGACCCTGGCTGCTTTCGAGGAGGTAGGTATCAGCGTGACACGCACCGCCGACCACGTGACGTTTTCGGTCGAGCAGCCGGCAAGGGGCAAACGTGGCCAAGGACATTGAAAATCCCTGCGTGTCGCTGTGCCAGCTCAACAGTGAAATGTGCGTGAGCTGCGGCCGCACCCGAGAAGAAATCCGTAAATGGCGCGGCATGAAACGCCCCGAGAAAATGGCCACCGTGCAGAAGGCGGCGACGCGGATGAAGGCGATTGCCAAGAAGAAAGGCAAATAAAGCGGGCGGAGAATGCTCGCTCCCACGCTCTGCGTGGGCACGTCGTTGGGGACGCTCCGCGTGCAGTGCGTAGGGTGGATGACGCTCTTTTCATCCACCATGGGTGTTGTCCGGGTTACTTACTCGCCGTAATCGCCACCATCCACTTCGGCACACCAGTCTTTGGGATAAACGCCCATTGCCACTGCTCTATGGAAGCTTGAATAGGGCCAATCCAACAGGTGTTCGACATGTCCATGTTTTATCGGATTGACGTGGATGTAGTCGAAGTGTCGCTGGTAATCCAGCTCATCACGAATCAAGTGCTCCCAGTAACGCCGTTGCCAGATACCGCGCTCGCCCCGACGTTTCTGGTTGGCTTTAAGTGTTTCGGTGATCGGCAAGCGCTTGGCGAAGGCGAATTTGATTACTTTCCAGCGCAAGGCGAAGTTGGCGTCTCCAGGCGGCAACGTCCATAGGCAATGCATATGCTCGGGCAGTACAACCCAGGCATCGATATGGAACGGATGTCGCGAGCGTGTGGCCCGCACGGTCTCACGCAGCAGGTCGATCTCTCGGATCAGTAGATCGCTGGTGCGGTCGCGTAGGTTGACGGTAAAGAAGTAAGTGGCGCCGGGAACACGGGCGCGGCGGTAATCGGGCATGGCGGCTCATCCTTGAGCAGTGTGTTGCCTGAACCATGGTGGACAAGCTTCGCGTTGTCCACCCTACGCCCCGATTTCCGCCTCGCGTAGGGTGGATGACGCTCTTTTCATCCACCATTGCGGGGTTTCCGGGCTACTTGCTGCCTTCTGATCCTAGCTAGGGATTAGCTGAAGTGTCGAGTTTGCTGGTTGTCGACGCAGAGCGTCGAGGGCTGCATTCCCACGCGAAGCGTGGGAACGATCAAATGACTCATCAGCTCCAACAGTTGCTGTCGGTTGATATGCCATCGATATTGGATGTTATCGAACAGAACCGTTGCCCCTGCCTGAGAAAACCAAGATTTCAATTTGCTTGGCATGGCGATTCCCGCTACCTGATCGCTAGGAGAATCATAGGCAAAGAGGGCGTTTTCACTGCCTCGCAGGCTTGCCAGTGATATCCAGTCAATAGCGGAAATACGATCACCTTCGGCGTTGCGACTGAGATTGGTGGGGTTGCGGCAACCGTGGCTAGGTTTTATGCGCAACTGCCCGATAGTTGTTTCTCCTGTTTCCCATAGCTCGGTAATTGACTGCTTATACAGATCCGGGCGATCCATTAGCAGTGCGTAGAAGAAGGCTACGGGGCCACATAGACTTGTCTCTTGCTAATTTGGATAGGCCGATACTGTACTAGTGGATGTGGGCTGTTGACCATGAGCCTCCGCCACTCTGGCCTGCAACTGATCGATTATCTTGCTCTTCTCGAATGGGTCAGACAGGGTGCCGATAGGGTTGGCTGGGTCATTAAAAACACGGCTTGAAACCTGTTTGTTCTTAAAGTTTTCTAAGATGGTTTTGGCGATACTCAGCGGATTTGCGGGGACAACTGACTGCGGAAGATTTAGAGAGGGTACGGTCAGGTTACTCACTCATGAGTGATACCGGAATTACAGCGCTGACCACCTTCATCATTGATGTGAGGGAGCCTAGAGCCGTTGGAGAGTCGAATGTAGCCGGAACTACTGTGTCGCCTATGAGAATAGAGCCCGATCCAGCAACGATAACGCCGCCATGATTGCTAGTGCTTCCCACGGTTGCAGCAGACATTCCGTTAATGAATACCGTACTGGAAACCGCTCCGGCGATTGAACCGCCACATGCAGTGGTATCTCCCATCCTGGCAGCAGGTAAGCCATCGAAAAGTACGTTAGGTGAGCCTGTTGTAACAGGGATGGTGCCATGGCCCTGAATAGGGCAAGACGTAGGATCTGATTGGCGAGCTGCCGGTTTCCCGCTCATGATTGAATCTCCATATATAGCTGCTCCTGATCTTACCTTCTAATCTATGCGCAATGTCTTGCGCACATGAGCTTGATTCGGCCGCAATGCGCACTTAATCACAGTTGTTAATCGTGCCCGCGCTCTGCGTGGGAACGTCGTTGGAGACGCTCTGCGTTCAGTGTGTAGGGTGGATGACGCTTTTTCATCCACCTTTATTAGTGGTGTGCGGGCTGCTTGCTAGCCAGGCCGATAGGGCATCCAGACATCGCCGTGCCAATGCAGCAGCGATAATCCCCGTCGGTTTTCGCGTCGTGGGCGGCGCTCATCGTCATGCTGGCCATCGCGCAGGGTCGGCACCAAATCGGCGGTGATCCAGCGGCGGATGCAGCGGTTCTCCGGATGGTAATAGTGGATCAGTGCAGCATAGACGCCGGATTCGCTGACCAGCCGAGCAGCCTCCGGTTGGCCATGGGCGTTGAGCACCACCACATCAAGCAACTGGTCCGCGTCGAGCGTGCGCGTGGCGCGCTCCTCCAGATGAGGCTGGCCGATCAGCCGGCCAAGATCGCGAGCGCAGAACCAGCACTGCTGCTCGATCAGCAGCGCACGCAGTTGTCGGCGATGGCGGGTGAAGGTCTGGGGAATCAGGATTTCGCCGGTAGTCTCCGGTCGGGTGTTGGAGCTTGGAGTGTGGGTAGGCATATCCATTACCTCTGTGTGATTGATCAGCTTTCTTAGGGCTGGGTGCCGGGAGTTAAGAAACCCCACACAGAGGGCCGGACGTATTCCCCTTTCGGGTCTTGTATTAGCCCACTCCCGACATATCAGAGGTGTTTTTCTTGTGCGCACGGGCAGGCCGTAGGCACAAAAAAGCCGCGAATGTCGGATGCGGGCGGGCCGCTGTGTGAAAAGCGTTTCTTAGGCGCCGCTTAGTAGGGTAGGGATGTGGACGGAACCGGTCAAGGACAACGGCTCGTGCGGGCGCCGCGTAGGGGATGGATTTTTTATCCACCATTGCAGAGTGCGCCCGGGCTTCCCGCTGGATTTGGTCGTCCTGAACGGTGGACAAGCTTCGCGTTGTCCACCCTACGCCACGATTCCCGCCTCGCGTAGGGTGGATGACGCTCTTTTCATCCACCATTGTGGGGTGTCCGGGCTACTTGCTTTTGATTTACCTGCATCGTTCAGACTAGGCGACTCGGTCTCCGAATCCCGTCAGTGGGCCGAGTGGAGGTGCTGTGGAGAGGGTCGTTTGGCATGGATGCCCCTTAGCGACGATCCTCGGAACAGCACCGGAGCGAGGGGAGTTGAGCATAGCGAAACCCGGATGCCGGGCGCGCTTTCTCTTTGGTTACTTTCTCTTTTGCGCGAGCAAAGAGAAAGTGACTCGCCGTAAGGACGAAAACGGTAGAAGAGGGCGACGGAGAAAATAAATATGTCCCCTTTTTCCGGTGTCCGGGGTTAGTAGACCACTACATTCTGCGTTGCCTATAGCTTGCAAATCGGCAGCTTGGACGCTGGAGTGTCCGGGGATACATTCCCACGAAGAGCGTGGGACGATCAAATCGACCAGAAATGACGGCCTATTTCAGATCATCCCTAGGTGGGCTTGTAGTATGAGATTTCTTTAACTTCAGCGGCATTGTCTGCCGATAACTGATTATAAATAGCCATTTCAGTTATGTACCCTGCACGCTTGGCAGTAGCGATAGTGGAGGCCAGCTCGAAAAATGCAATCGTTTCTTCTCCTTTTTGGGTTATTTTCTCTACAAAAATAGCATCGCTACCGCCGCGTGTAACAAAGGCGATCTCTTTTGAGGGTATATCGAAATAAGGGTGGATTAGATGAAATTCACAATCGCTGTAGTTTTTATTGTAGTGCTTTATCATCGGTTTGGTGCCTTTTAACATTCGGTTGCAGTAGCCACAAGCTGCAAAAAGGTTCTCGGTGATGAACATGAACTCTGGCCAGCCACCTTTTTGATCCTTGTGCGCGAAATGCTCTCGGTCTACGAGCTGTCGCATCAACCCTGTACCACAGTATACACATCTACTGCTCTGAATTTTTAGTAGCTGCTCAATGAGGCTGGCTTTATAGGCTTTCATTTGATTGGTCTGCAAGTCCCATTGCCTAGCCTTATGTGGCTTCAATCCATTAAGGTAGTCAACCGTCGACTTTTCGAATACTGGCAATTCTGTGATGTTTAAATACCATTCACTGATTGGCATCGACCAGCTCCGCAATGTTCTTGATGACCCTATGAAGGGGGTCTGATTCGTTAAATACTAAGCGTTCAAACTTTTTCTTTAATTGTATCAGTCGGTTGTGGTCTTTAGGCTCGCTTGAAATTAATCTCAATGCTTCGGCAAGGTCGCTTTCGAATGCTAGGTTTCCCACGGATCTTACATCAAAAACATCATACAGAATGTGGTCGGCACTCCAAGCGTATGTTGAGTACTCAATGTTTTTGACGCATAGCTGTTCGTCTTTGCTTTCGAATACGTGAAGTGAACTGGTTTCCTGTTCAAGATCTGATATGATGAAGTGTGAGTGCGTGGCGATGATTACATGACTGCCAGGAAATGAGCCTAGTGCGCGTTT
Source organism: Pseudomonas flavescens (assembly GCF_013408425.1). Taxonomy (NCBI): domain Bacteria; kingdom Pseudomonadati; phylum Pseudomonadota; class Gammaproteobacteria; order Pseudomonadales; family Pseudomonadaceae; genus Phytopseudomonas; species Phytopseudomonas flavescens. Next base: position 778,986 of record NZ_JACBYV010000001.1, read on the forward strand.
CAGCAGTGCTACATACTTTATTTGCCAACTCGGGTGCAGGCTAAGTTCTGGCTCATCAATAAAAATTAGGCAGTTGGGTTTTGCATGTCGGATAAGGCTGGAAAATGTGTAGAGCAGTTGGGCTTCCCCGGAGCTGGAGTGGCCGAATCCGAAAGATCTTTTTGTATGAAGCTTCTGTATGTTCAGGTCGACATCTGAAATCATCCCAATGCGGCGAAATACGTTAATTCCGAAGTAAAGTTCGCTGTGGTCGGCTAGGGTGTCATTGAGGTCTATTGTGATGCTATTTTTACGACCGGAAAACATCTTGTTGGTTAAGCCACTACATGCTCGGGCAGCATCTTCATAGCTGAAGTTGCGAAACATTTGAACTTGTAGTCTGGAACTTTTGCTTGAGTAGCTATGGACTGCCAAAACCAAGAGGCCAGGATCCGCCACTAGCTCGTGAAATTCTTTAAGGTTGTTTACATTAAAGGTCACTTCAATTGTGGGCGAAATGCCTAAGTATTTAAATAGTTCCGCAAGCGAGTGGTGGTGGTGTCGCAGTGGGATGTTGAGGAGGTTCTCGATTGTGCGACGTGAAAGCGTTGCAGTCCAAGACGCGTTGGACGTTTCGCGTACACCACAGTATCGATAAAAGTCGTCCTCGTCCGAGTCAGCAAAGGGAAATTTATCATTGACGGTGGAGCTGATGGCCAAGACTCGCGACGGTAACGGTAGATCAAATGCAGAGGCTTCCTCCCCATCGATGGTGAAACCTACGCCGAAGTCACCAGCGATGCACTCGACTAAATCACCGTTGATGTAGTATTTGAACTGCAGTTGGTCAGTAATGGCCCCTTTTTTCTTAACGGTACTGAATTTTCCGTGTTGGCTCCTCGCCTCAGAGAGCAAGCGGAATGATTCAATCAACGACACGATAAAGCGAGTTTTTCCTGTAGCGTTCCCGCCGACAATCACGCTCTTGAAAGGTGTTGTGCCTCCTGTCGAAGGTGCAAAAAACTCTTGATTCATGGGTTTAAGGACATGTATCAATCTAAACAAAATACAACTCCCTCAGCGCAGCGAAATTTCCTACGGACATTATTGGATGTTAGTGTTGAACTAAATAGTACTGGCCGTGAATGGTGCGCTGTGCGCAACACAAGTGACACGCTGTAAGGGGAAGCCAGTGGGAAAGTGCTATGGAGAAAATAAATCAGTCACCTTTTTCCTCTGGTGGGTAAGCTTCGCGTTACCCATCCCCCTTGCTGTAATAGATGATTGCCCCGCGATCCGCGTGGGATCAACCGAAAGGCGGTCAATAACTAATTCTTTTCTTACACCAGTCTATACAGTATCGCTCTATACCCCAGCTGCTTGTTGATTGTATTGATGTGATAGTTGGCGTTTTAGGAAGTGAATTTATTGTTTCTTCTATCCTATTGGCTAGGGGCGGCGCTACTTTCTTCCAGCTTTGATGGGCATATAGAAGAAAATATAAGTGGTCGTCATTGCCAGAATTTTTCAAAGCGTCCGCTATCCAGCTAAATGCATATCCTCTATTAAGTTCTTCGTCAGCGCCATTATCTTTTAACATTAGTTCTGCTGATTTAGCGTAACAGTTTAAAGCGTCTTCAGTCTTTTCTAGGTACTGAAGGCATCTACCTACGTTGCCATATAAGGTATATGGGATCTCAACGTTGAACTTATTTGGAGATACGATTTCATCGAGCTCATATCCTGATAGGAAAAAGCTTAAAGATAAATCAAGGTTTTTTGGTGTTTTTGAATCCCTATAGGCAAGGTGCAGTCGATGTTTTGCGGACCAAATGTCGTTATCACCGCTGCTTAATACTAAGTGCTGTGCTTCTTCTCCATATTTTATTGAGTCGCTAATCTTTTCGTTATACCAATGCAAGTGTGTGTAGAGAGAAAGGTATAGTATATATTCGCTGTTCTTCCCCGCAATAGTTGATTTGTATTTTTCTAAATACTCGGTTGCCGAGTTGTAATCGCCATAATCAATAATTGATGTGATGGATTCATTTGTGAATCTAGGAAGATTTTTGATTTGGCTTGTGCTTCTTTTGTGCCATTGTAAGCCTCCTAGTAGCAAGCACGATAGTCGTACGAATTCCTCTATGTACCCTGATCTAATAATTGAATCGTGTATTTCGAGTAATAGGGCTATTGCGTCGTTATATTCTTTATTGTTTATTTGTAGCTCAATTTTATTTGACCATGACTTGAACTCACTAAGGCTCAAAATTTGATTGAGTCTCGGTTTTAGCAGAACGATGACCCGATCATAGTAGCTAATAAATAAAGAAATATACTTCTTTTGTTCGTGCGACGGGAAGTTTGTTTTGATAAATTCTTTTACGAGTGGGTGTAGCTCTAGGTAAGATTCTTCGCCTTTTACTACGATTAGGTGGAGGTCTTTCAGTGTTCTCAATGATTTGGAAAATTGGTTGTAATTTAGTTCGCTACCTACAATTTTTGATATCTCCTCTTCTGTTTCGGAAGTTACCGCTTCAGCTAGTGTTCGTAGTAGTATCTTTTGTTTGCCATTAAGGCTATCCCAAATTTCTCTAAGTATTCGCTCTGATAAAAAAGAGCTTTCAGATGGTGCGGTAATCTGTTTTTTTTCAATCTTGGCTAAGAACTCCTCAACTTCGCGAAGCCCCCTCTTAGCTTGGGCTAGCATTAAAGATATCCAGAGTGCATGGCCGTCAGTGAATTTATGTGCTCTTTCTGCAATCTCCTCTACACGCGCTCCATTTATTGGTAGTTTGGAAGAGGTAAATAGCTTCAAAACATCTTCTTTTGATAAGCCAGACAGCCTTAGTTGTAGGAAGTCAACGCCCGCATAATGAATGAAAGGCCGGCAAGTAAATATGAATTTTGAGTTGTGTCGGTTCTTTAGTGCAAGTTCTACAAGTTTTCCAATGTGTCCTATTGGGCTAAATTTTTCAAGGTCTATATAAGAGTCGACATTGTCAAAGACAAATAGGCAGCTCTTGTTTTTTAGTTCTCTAAAAAAAATATTTATTAATGTGTCTGTTTCGAGTCCGAGCAAGCTTTCATGAGGGATGCTGTTGTTGGTGATTCTTTCTATTATGTTTATAATTTTTAGGTCAAAATTGTGCTCTTGTTCTTTGAAGTCTCTCCAGTCAATAAGTTCGTATTTTCCAGAGCTTCTATTCTGCTCGCTATAATATGCCGCTAGAGATGATTTACCTTCTCCTCCGATGCCTGTGATAAAAAGACCTTGAAACTATCATCAATTGCAAGTGATCGAAGTTCCGAGTCACGTCCAACCCAGTAATCTATATTTGGCGGTATATCTGTCCCCTCACTTTTAAGCTCAAGGCTATCAGCTGTGTTTTCGGTCGTATATTCTGTTGCAATTTCTGCGGCTGGGTTCTTAGATGGCTGAGGCTCATGTTTTATCTCAAGTAACTTTTCTATTAAATTGTCTAGCTCCTTATGGTTTGTAAGCTTTATCTTGTTTATTCCGTCGAACTCTTGCTCTGACGTTGTTGCCCAGAAATGTGGATGTCCAAATCCTGAATATAGTTTGGATATTTTTTTGAATAATTCTTCTACATATGGATCGTTAAAGCTGAATCCAATAAAAAGGCAGCTGAAGGATGAAAATATTTTCTCCAGTTGAAATTTTCCTAAAGTATTTCCTGAATATAGTTGTTCATAGTCTTCTTTGAATACGACACAGCTATCGATGCGAGATACATCGCCATGTATTTTTAAAATGAATTCATGTTGTGAGTCTATTTTTGATAGGTTGTAGTTGCTGCTATTGTCGATGACTTCAATTTTTTCTGAATGGTGCTCGATTAGCTTGTCATAGTTGGTGGTGATTATTCTGCTTGATATTTTTGAGAGCTTTTTGTGTGTGTCGCTATTTATGTTTTTGCTGAGTTCTTTTTCAAAGCTCTCATATATTTGTTTTTTATAACTTTCTTTAAGTTTTTCTAGTACTTCAAGTGGAGAGAGAATACGGGCATCTAAGCTTTGATCATAAATGTGTGCGTTTGGTATTCTTTCTTTATTATCGTTGAGGAATTTCTTTACCAGCGCCGACCAAGTTGGAAGTCCTGCGCTAGTAGAAAATCCCGAGCCAATAAATAATACGAGTGTATTGTTTTGGATTGATTCTTTAAGGTCGAAAGGAATATTCATTTTTTACTCTAATAAAAAAGCCCCGCACTAGGCGGGGCTTTTTATTAAGCTTCAACCCCAACATCCATGGCAGGTGTTGGGTGAATCTAACGTGATTTCAAACTGACATCAATCCCAGCTCAACGCCCCACCCGTCTGATACTCGATCACGCGGGTCTCGAAGAAGTTTTTCTCCTTCTTCAGGTCCATGATCTCGCTCATCCAGGGAAACGGGTTGCTGGCGCCTGGGTATTCTTCTTTCAGGCCGATCTGGGTCAGGCGGCGGTTGGCGATGAATTTGAGGTAGTCCTCCATCATCGCGGCGTTCATGCCGAGCACGCCGCGGGGCATGGTGTCGCGGGCGTATTCGATTTCCAGCTGGGCGCCCTGCAGAATCATCTGGGTCGCTTCGTCTTTCATCTGCGCGTCCCACAGGCTCGGGTTCTCGATCTTGATCTGGTTGATCACGTCGATACCGAAGTTCAGGTGCATGGATTCGTCGCGCAGGATGTACTGGAACTGCTCGGCGGTGCCGGTCATCTTGTTGCGGCGGCCCATGGAGAGGATCTGGGTGAAGCCGCAGTAGAAGAAGATGCCTTCCAGTACGCAGTAGTAGGCGATCAGGTTCTTGAGGAACTGGCGATCGGTTTCCGGGGTGCCGGTTTCGAACTTGGGATCGGAGATCGAGCGGGTGTACTTGAGGCCCCAGGAGGCTTTCTTCGCGACGCTCGGGATCTCGTGGTACATGTTGAAGATCTCGCCTTCATCCATGCCCAGCGATTCGATGCAGTACTGGTAGGCGTGGGTGTGGATCGCTTCCTCGAAGGCCTGGCGCAGGATGTACTGGCGGCACTCGGGGTTGGTGATCAGGCGGTACACGGCCAGTACCAGGTTGTTGGCAACCAGGCTGTCGGCGGTGGAGAAGAAGCCGAGGTTGCGCATGACGATGCGGCGCTCGTCTTCGCTGAGACCGTCTGTGGATTTCCACAGGGCGATGTCGGCGTTCATGTTCACTTCCTGCGGCATCCAGTGGTTGGCGCAACCATCCAGATACTTCTGCCAGGCCCAGTCGTACTTGAAAGGTACGAGCTGGTTGAGGTCAGCACGGGCGTTGATCATCTGCTTGTCGCCGACTTCCACGCGTGCGGAGGTGCCTTCGAGCTCGTCCAGGCCTTCCTGGATGTCGAGGTCGTTCAGGGCTTTCTTGGCACGGGCGATGGCGTCGGAGTCATTGGCGTCGATGGCACGGGCTTCGAGGGCGGCGGCGTCGCCGACCTGGTTGAGCCTTTCCAGGCTCATGTCGGCACTGGCTTGTGCGGCGGTCTGTTTCGGAGCGGCAGCTTCAGCGCCGTCTTCCTTGTCGAATTCATCCCAGCTCAGCATGGGTTGGCTCCTGCTAGAGGGTCGGCGTGAGAGCCGGCCTGTGTGGATAGTGGCTAATCGTCGGTGGCTCGCGGTGCACGCAGAGCGCTACGGCTGATTATTGCCAGGGCTGCGCCTGGCTTCGCGTTATCGGTGCCGGGTTGCAGTGAAGGCTGCAACCCGGCGGGTACCTTTAAGAGTCCGTCCACGACCTGTTGCGCGTCGGCGCTACTGCGTTAAAAACAAGCTCGGACTGCTCATTTACTACTCGTAAACTCCGCTTCCTCGCTTGTTTTTGCCTTGTATCGCTCTAGCTCGCAAGGCCGTGAACAAACTCTTACTGGCAGGCTTCGCAATCCGGCTCGTCGATGGCGCACGCCTTCGGAACCGGAGCCGGGCCAGGGGAGGCCTGGGTGGCCGGCGCGGCAGCAGGTGCTGCGCTGAGGCCCTGGTCGCCACCACTGGACACGGCGTTGAGCTTGCCGGTGTTGATGGTCGATTTCTCGGTGCTGGTCGCGGCCAGGGCACGGAGGTAGTAGGTGGTTTTCAGACCACGGTACCAGGCCATGCGGTAGGTCACGTCGAGCTTCTTGCCCGAGGCGCCAGCGATGTACAGGTTCAGCGATTGCGCCTGGTCGATCCACTTCTGGCGACGGCTGGCGGCATCGACGATCCACTTGGTGTCGACTTCGAAGGCGGTGGCGTACAGGTCTTTCAGTTCTTGCGGGATGCGCTCGATCTGCTGCACAGAGCCGTCGTAGTACTTGAGGTCGTTGATCATGACCGAGTCCCAAAGGCCGCGCGCCTTGAGGTCGCGAACCAGGTAGGGGTTGATCACGGTGAATTCGCCCGACAGGTTCGATTTCACGTACAGGTTCTGGTAGGTCGGCTCGATGGACTGCGACACGCCGGTGATGTTGGCGATGGTCGCGGTCGGCGCGATGGCCATGATGTTCGAGTTACGAATGCCTTTCTGCACGCGAGCACGCACCGGTGCCCAGTCCAGGGTTTCGTTCAGGTCGACGTCGATGTACTTCTGGCCACGGGCCTCGATGAGGATCTGCTGGGAATCCAGCGGCAGAACGCCCTTGCTCCACAGCGAACCCTGGAAGGTTTCGTAGGCGCCACGCTCGTCGGCCAGGTCACAGGAAGCCTGGATGGCGTAGTAGCTGACCGCTTCCATGGACTTGTCGGCGAAGTCGACGGCGGCGTCGGAGCCGTACGGGATGTGCTGCAGGTACAGCGCGTCCTGGAAGCCCATGATGCCGAGACCGACCGGACGGTGCTTGAAGTTGGAGTTGCGCGCTTGCGGCACCGAGTAGTAGTTGATGTCGATGACGTTATCGAGCATGCGCACGGCGGTCTTCACGGTGCGCGCCAGCTTGGCGGTATCCAGCTTGCCGTCAGTGATGTGGTTCGGCAGGTTGATCGAGCCCAGGTTGCAGACGGCGATCTCGTCCTTGTTGGTGTTCAGGGTGATCTCGGTGCACAGGTTGGAGCTGTGTACCACGCCCACGTGCTGCTGCGGGCTGCGCAGGTTGCATGGGTCCTTGAAGGTCAGCCACGGGTGGCCGGTCTCGAACAGCATCGAGAGCATCTTGCGCCACAGGTCTTTGGCCTGGATGGTCTTGAACAGTTTGATCTTGCCCGGGTACTCGGTCAGGGCTTCGTAGTACTCGTAGCGCTCTTCGAAGGCCTTGCCGGTCAGGTCGTGCAGATCCGGCACTTCGCTTGGCGAGAACAGGGTCCACTGGCCGTCGTCGAAGACGCGCTTCATGAACAGATCCGGGATCCAGTTGGCGGTGTTCATGTCGTGGGTACGGCGACGGTCATCACCGGTGTTCTTGCGCAGCTCGATGAACTCTTCGATGTCCATGTGCCAGGTTTCCAGGTAGGCACACACGGCGCCTTTGCGCTTGCCGCCCTGGTTGACCGCCACGGCGGTGTCGTTGACCACTTTGAGGAACGGCACGACGCCCTGGGATTTGCCGTTGGTGCCCTTGATGTAGGCGCCCAGCGAGCGAACCGGAGTCCAGTCGTTGCCCAGGCCGCCGGCGAATTTGCTCAGCAGGGCGTTGTCGCGGATGGCGTCGTAGATGCCGCCCAGGTCGTCAGGCACGGTGGTCAGGTAGCAGCTGGACAGCTGCGGGCGCAGGGTACCGGCGTTGAACAGGGTCGGCGTGGAGGCCATGTAGTCGAACGACGACAGCAGGTTGTAGAACTCGATTGCGCGGTCTTCGCGGTTCTTCGGCTCTTCGATGGCCAGGCCCATGGCCACGCGCATGAAGAACACCTGGGGCAGTTCGAAACGGATGCCGTCCTTGTGGATGAAGTAACGGTCGTACAGGGTCTGCAGGCCCAGGTAGGTGAACTGCTGGTCACGCTCGTGGTTGATCGCCTTGCCCAGTTTTTCCAGGTCGTAGGTTTTCAGTTTCGGATCGAGCAGTTCGAACTCGACGCCAGCTTCGACGTAGGCGGGCAGGGCCTTGGCGTACAGCTCGGCCATCTCGTGGTGAGTGGCGCTGGCGGCGACGTTGAGGAAGCTCAGGCCTTCGGCGCGGATGTTGTCCATCAGCAGGCGGGCGGTGACGTAGCTGTAGTTCGGCTCACGCTCGACCAGGGTGCGGGAGGTCATCACCAGGGCGGTGTTGACATCTTTCTGGGCAACGCCGTCGTACAGGTTCTTCAGGGTTTCCTTCTGGATCAGCGCGCCGTCGACTTCCAGCAGGCCTTCACAGGCTTCGGTGACGATGGTGTTGAGGCGACCCATGTCCAGCGGTGCCAGGCTGCCGTCAGCCAGGGTCACGCGGATGCTCGGGTGCGGCTGAGCGATGCCATCGGCGGCGTCGGTGGTCTTGCGCTTGTTGGCCTGGCCTTCGCGGTAGATCACGTAATCACGGGCGACTTTCTGTTCGCCGGAACGCATCAGGGCCAGTTCGACCTGATCCTGGATCTCTTCGATGTGGATGGTGCCGCCCGACGGCATGCGACGCTTGAAGGTCGCGGTGACCTGCTCGGTCAGACGGGCAACGGTGTCATGGATACGCGAGGAGGCGGCGGCATTGCCACCTTCCACTGCGAGAAACGCCTTGGTGATGGCGACGGTGATCTTGTCACCGGTGTACGGCACGACGGTGCCGTTACGCTTGATCACACGCAGTTGGCCTGGTGCGGTCGCAGCCAGTGCCTGGTTGGCGTCTTCACCCTGAGGCGCCTGGGCCTGAGGGTTCTCGCGGGTGGTGTCGGTATGCATGAAGGTCTCCATGATCAATGAAATTTTCAGAGGTGAGCGTTCTGCCGCTGATCGTTACGTGGTACCTGGCTTTCATTCCAATCGACAAAGCCTGAGGCCTGCACAAGGCTGGCAGCAGGGTGTTGCAAAAAGGCGTTGATGGACTGGCTGGCTTCATGCACAGCGGCAGTCGGTACTGTTTCGATGCCGGAACGCTTCATCCCTGGCTTAACCTGTGCTTCCTGCTGCGCGCGGTCACTAGATGTAGTGTTGCCGGTGCAAGCGTGGCGAGCGGTGTTCTGTATGGGCCGACCGACCTGGGTCGTTCGGTGACGCTGTGTATCTGCTTGCCGGAGTGCGATGGCCGGTGACCGTTCAGTGCACCGAAACGACTCTGGGCATGGACTTTTTCAGGGCATCTATGCTTGGGTCCATTTTGGCCAAAAACCCAACATGTAGGTGTTTGGCGAGCTGGGGATACAAGATAGTGCGATGGGGGAGCTAAGGCAACCCCTAAGACCTGTGGATAAATCTGTGGGTTAATGCGGGGTAAGTGGCGCAAAAGCCCATGAATACTGGCGATGGCAGAGTTGGCGGCCCGATTGCCGCAGGCAGTTTTTTTTCCGGGGCCGGCGAGGGAAATTCACTTCGTCACATAAACACAATATGTAGGGTTTATTCGTGAACGTTGGCCTGCAATATGCAAATGCGCCGCAGCTCGCCCTCGGCACGCGCCCCACCGACGGTATGCATGGATCCGATCGCTTTCAGGGCAGGATCAGCGCCCTGTGTTTCAGGGCGCGTTTCTGCGCGTCCGGCAGTTCATCGCGATCTCCATAGGGTGCGGTGTACCAGCCGCCATAGGTTGGGTTGGGCAACAGGAACCAGCGCTGGCCGAACCAGGCCTGATAGGGCGCTACGCTCTGGCGTTGTTCGCCCAGGCGATTGGGCGCGGCGATGAAGTCGCCGTAGCTGTCGCCTACCAGCAGCAGAACCCGAGCGCGCTCGCCGACCCACTGGCGGCGACAGGTCTTGTCCGACCCGGCGCTCTGGCAACCGCCGATGGCGGTTCCCGCAGTGAGGATTTGCCCTTCGTCCGCGATGGGGAAACCCGCCTGGCGCAAGTTGCGCAGGGTGTCGGCTTCCTGGCCGGGCTCGCGATTGGTCAGGTAATAGGCGCTGATGCCAAGCTTGGCAGCCGCCTGCAGGAAGGCTACCGAGCCGGGCAGGGCGCGGGCTTCGGCCTTGGCCACCCAGCGATACCATTCGGCGTAGTCATAAGGGCCGCCATCGACTACCGACTTGGCATTCACGGGCGTGTTGTCGAGCAGCGTTTCGTCGATATCGACGATCAGCGCGGGCGGCAGGCCCGCCAGGTTGCGCGGCGGTTGTGCCAGGGCATCCCAGTGCGGATCGGCCAGCGCAGGTTGCAACTGACGGGTCGCGGCGGCGTAGACCTGGCGATAGAGCAGCTCGTGCTCGATGGAGGTTTGCGTCCACAGTACCGCGTCGAGCTGATCATGCGGTTTGGGTGTTTGCTGGCAGCCAGTCAGCAGGCTTGCCAGCAAGCAGAAGGTCAATAACGATGGCGTGCCACGCATTTGGGATGCTCCTTGTGTTTCCGACACTGGTTCAGATGAAACGGCCGCAAAACGTCGGTAGCGGACGGCCACATTTGCGCGTTGCGCGCCATATTGGTGGGCTGAAGCCCACCCTACGGCTCTCAGCGGTTCATTGTGGGAGCGGGCCACGCCCGCGAAATCACGGGCATGGCCCATTCCCACAGGTTAAACGTTGCGTCAGAAACTCACGGTGGCGGACAGGCGTGCGGTGCGTGGGTCGCCCGGGAACAGGTAGCCATCGCCCTGGTAGGCGCCGGTGTCGCGCCAGTAGCGTTTGTCGAACAGGTTGTCGACGGTCAGGCGCAATACCGTTTCATAGCCTTCTATACGCGTGGTGTAACGGCTGCCGAGGTTGAATACCGTGTAGTCGGCGACCTTCACCGTGCCGCTCGGGTTGGCGTACTTGCTGCCGCTGTACTGCAGGCCGCCGAGCAGCGACAGGCCCTGGACGCCGGGGATCCGGTAATCGGCCGACAGGCTGGCGCGCACGCGCGGTACGTTGACCGCCTGATGGCCTTCATAGGCTTCGGTGCCGCTGTCGATCGCTCGGGCGCGAATCACCGCAGCGCTGGCCGACAGTTGCAGATCGCGGGCGGCCTGTCCGCTGGCGGAGAGCTCCAGGCCGATATTGCGCTGCTTGCCCTGCTGCACGTAGGTCAGGGTGCCATCGTCGTTGGGGCGGCTGTATTGCAGCGCCTGGTCGATACGGAACAGCGCTGCGCCCAGGCTCAGGCCCTGCCAGTCACGTTTGAAGCCTGCTTCCAGCTGGCGGGAAATGGTCGGCGCGAGAATTTCGCCATCGTTGGTGGTGAACCACGGCGCTTCGCCGCCCAGGGACAGGCCCTTGCTGTAGCTCACATACAAGGTGGTGTCGGCCTGCGGCTTGTAGAGCAGCGCGGCATTGGGCAGCAATTCGCTGCGCCGGGTGCGGCGGTCACTGATGCCGCTGCTGGTGAAGGCTTCTTCGTCCAGACGCACCTGACGCCCGCCGAGCAGCACCTGCCAGTGCTCGTCGAAGCTGATGCGGTCGCTGAAGAACAGGCCGTACTGGCGGCTGTCGAGTCGGCGATTCTTGGGGTTGAGCGGGACGTCGGTCGGGGCGAAGTCGGCAACGTCTTCATTGATGTTGCCGGTGCCGATTGGCACGTTTACCGAACTGCGACGATCCACCGTGCGACGCAGTGCACTGCTGCCTACGGTCAGTTCGTGGCCGATCGTGCCCGTAGTGAAGGCGCCCGATAGCGTGGCCTGCAGTTCGTCATGGCGGCGGGTGTCGTCCGGGCTGCGGTAGTCGTAGATGTCGTAGCCGCCTTCCGGGCTGAAGTGTGCAAGCCAGTCGTTGCACCCGGAGTCCGGGCTGCAGCCATATGGAAAGCTGCTGTAGTCGTCGATCACCACCTGGCTGCGCGAGGCATCGATGGCGGCTTTCCAGTTGTCGTCGAAGCGATATTCGAAACGCCCGCCCAGGTTCAGTGAGTCGATACCTACCGGCTTCGACCAGCTCTGATGGCCCAGGCGTTTATCCGGGTCGACGCCGCTCGGCACCTGAGTGCCGCCAAGCAATTGATACCCGGCGACCGAGCGCTGCTCGCGGGTCTGGTATTCGGCGTCGAGTTGCAGCGTGGCGTTGGGCGACAGGTTCCAGTCCAGCGCCAGGGAGATGAAGTCGCGCTTGCCGTCGGCATGCTCGACGAAGGAGCGAATGTCCTCGTGGGCCAGGTTGAGGCGCAGGCCCAGCTCCTGCTCGTTGCCAAACCAGTGACCGAGGTCGGCGGCGATATAGCGCTCGCCATCCTGATTGCTGGCCACGCTCAGCGAGCGCACTTGCTCGGTACGCTTGGTCACGTAGTTGACCAGCCCGCCGGGCTCGACCACGCCGCTCTGCAGGCCGGACAACCCCTTGAGCAACTCGACCTGCTGCTTGTTCTCCAGTGCCACGTTCTGTTCGCCGACCACGCTGCGACCATTGACCCGGTAGCTGTTGGCGGCATTCAGCGAGAAACCGCGCACCACGAAGTTCTCGTAGTAACCGATCGGGGCATAGGCTTCGCCCACCGACGCATCGTTCTTCAGCACATCGCTGAGCAGGCGCGCCTGCTGGTCGTCGAGCAACTGCCGGGTGACCACCGAAACCGATGCGGGGGTATCGAGCAGCGGCGTCTCCGTGAAGCCTCCGACCGTGGCGCCGCGTGCTTGATAGCTGTCACCGGCCTGATCTTCGATGGTGGTGGCGTCGAGGGCGACCACCGAGTCGGCAGCCCATGACAGCGTCGGGCTCAGCGCAATGGCGAGCAGGGTCGGGGCAAAACGCGGGCGAGGCAGGGCCATGCAAGTTCCTTGGGTGCGGAGGTCGGCGATTGGCTATCCGGTACGCGGGCGATTTTTGTCGGCACAGGGCGGCCATCGCTTGGCGGGGCGGCATTGTCGCTTATCGGCCGAGCACTTGCCACGTTCGAGAAGCGAAAGGACGGGCGAGGGGAGTTAGCCGGCCATTGCACATGGATGCCAAGGCGTTGGCCAATGCCTTCGCATCATATTTTTTATGCGTGCAAGGTATCTGCGGCGGATGGCCCATCGTTGGTGGCTTATTTCCCAATGTTCATAACGGCTGCTTTTTTATTATTTAAGCAAGCATAGGAGCCTGTGCCTTCATGGCTGTAGCCGTGGCCTCGGGCGGTCGCGGTCTCGATGGTTCAGGAGCGTCATTACATGAAACACAGGTTCGATACTGGTTTGCGCAGGGTACTTGCGTCCCTATTTACCGGGCTGCTGGCTCTGACTGCCTGCACGGCCGTGCTGGCGGAACCGCCGCTCAAGGAGATCCGCATCGCCGTTCCGGATCTCAGCGCCAGTGGCAAGCACGGTGGCGGTGGCATCGTCGATGTGCTGCGCAGTCAGCAGGTTCTGGAGAAAGAGTTCGCGGCGGATGGCATTTCCATACAGTGGAGTTTCTTCAAGGGCGCCGGGCCAGTGGTCAACGAGGCGCTGGCCAACGGCCAGGTGGATCTAGCGTATCTGGGCGACATGGCATCCATCGTTGGCAAGGCCAGTGGGCTCGATACCCGACTACTGAGTGCGACCGCCCGCGATATTCGTCTGTATCTGGGCGTGGTGCCTGGTTCTGCGGTGAAGAGCCTGGCTGATCTGCGCGGCAAACGAGTGGCGATCTTCCGGGGTACGGCCTACCAGTTGTCCTTCGCTCAGGCACTGGCCAGTCAGGGCCTGCGCGAGCGTGACCTGCAGGTGATCAACCTGGACGGCAATGCGTCGTCGGCCGCCTTGGCGGCCAAGCAGATCGACGCCACCTGGGGCGGCGCCAATCTGATCTCTCTGCAGCAGCGTGGCCTGGCCGAGCTGCCTTTGAGCACCGACGATCTGGGCGGTGCCGGCAGTGTACAGGCGATGCTGGTAGGCGCCGGTGGCTTCGTCGATCGCCACCCTGAAGTCGTCCAGCGCCTGATTGAGGCCCAGCAGCAGGCGGTGCGATGGCTGCGTGATGAGGCCAACAAGCAGGCTTACGTGGAGCTGGTCGCCGATTTGTCCGGTTACCCGCGCACCCTGCTGCAGAGCGATCTCGACGCCAGCGACGTGCAGCGGATGTTCGACCCGCGCCTGGATGCCGAATTCCTGGCCAGGTTGCAGGCCGGGGTCGATCTGGCTGTCGAGCAGCGTCTGATCCGCAAGGGTTTCAAGGTCGCCGAGTGGGCCGACCCACGCTTCCTGGACACGGCGCTGAACGCGGCACCTGCGGTCGCCGCCCGTCGCTGAACGCCATCCTCTCGTCCGTCCGTTGCTCAGCCTGAAGGGCGGCTTGCAGGCGTTCCTTCTGCTGCTCTGACGCTCAGGCCGCTGCTGCCGCTGCGGCCAGGTCCTGATCGCACTGTTTGATCAGGTCGATCATTGCCCGTGCCGCCGGCGAGAGTCGGTACCCCGTACGTGTGACGATGCCGCAATGAGCTTGCAGCGTCATGCTCTGTGGCAGGTTGCGCAACGCCAGGCGCACCAGCTCGCCGCGCGCCAGGCTCTCGTGCAGCGCCTCCAGCGGGCCGACGCCAATGGCGTCGGTGTTGCGCACTATCTGCTCCAGCAGCGGGAAATGCTCACACTCGATGTGCTGTTCGAAGCTGGCCTTGCCGCTCAGGTTGGCCAAGGCCTTGCGCGTGCCCATGGGGATGCGCACGGCTGCCAGCGGGTACTCGAACAGGTCGTTGGTCGACAGGCTTTCCTTGGCTACCAGCGGGTGCGTGGCCCGGCAGAAGAACACCGTCGGGCGAGGTGTGAGGGCGTAGGCCTGGAAGTTCGGATCGGCGTGAAACGGGCGGATGTCGGCGATGAAGAATTCGATCTCGTTGCGGCTCAGGCTGCGCCCCAGGCTTTCCCAGTTATTGACCAGTAGCCGCGGGCGAATGCCCGGATAGCGAGCCATGAACTGCATCAGGCTGTCCGGCACCAGTTTTGCCGCAGGCACTGGGCCCGAGCCGAAGTGCAGCTCACCGGCATCGAGCTTGCTCATCTGGCTAACTTCATTGGCGAGGTTGCTCGCGCCCTGCACCAGGGAGAGAGCATGCTGCAGCACCACCTGCCCCTCGGGCGTGGGCCTTAAATCCTTGCTGCCGCGATCCACCAGCTGGCAGCCGAACTCGTGTTCCAGCCCTTGAATGCTGCGGCTGAAGGCCGGTTGCGTGATGCTCATGGCTTCCGCTGCGCGAACGAAACTGCGGTGCTCTGTCAGGGCGATGAAGTAGCGAAGCTGGCGCAGATCCATGATGCATTCCCGGCATTTGAAAAATAGGTTTTAGGCATTTGCGAGTGCCATGGCCGGTGGTTTTAAATGCAGACTCTTATTCCGTCAAACGCAATTTTATTATTTAAATAGAACTAGATTGAATATTAGCCTGCTGAGCGAGTGCAAGGATCTGCCCATGAATGTCGATGTCTCGGCCTCGAGCCCGGCCCCTGCGTGGCGTTGTCGCCCTGGTTGATCGGGTTCACCCGTCACCTCCCTTAGAACCTGCCTTTCCATAGGGCCACGTATTCATGTGGCACGGCTTCGTGCGGCCTGCTTTCCGCGCACCATGATCAAGGATCACGATTGATGAGTTCGACCCCTCCCTTCATCCGGCGCCGCCTTGCCGGGCGCATGGCCATCGTGCCACGCATCGCCTCTGCCGATTACGCCCTGACTCTGTTTCTGGCCGTGGCCGGGTTGGCCGCCAGCGGCTCGCTGCATGCGCAGAGCGCCGCGGCGCAAGCCAGCGTTGCGCAAGATGATGCCGCCCTGCAGAAGGTGACGGTCACGGCGCGCCGTCGCGAAGAGGACGCTCAGGACGTACCCACGCCGATCACCACGCTCAGCGGCGCCATGCTGGAGTCGCAGAAGGTCTATCGCGTGCAGGAACTGCAGCAGGTACTGCCCAGCGTCAACGTCGCCTACATCCACGCCCGCCAGTCCAGCGTCGCGGTACGCGGCATCGGCAACAACCCGGCCAGTGACGGGCTCGAGGGCAGCGCCGGCATCTATCTGGACAACATCTACCTGGGGCGCCCCGGCATGGCGGTGTTCGACCTGCTCGACGTCGAGCAACTGGAGTTGCTGCGCGGGCCGCAGGGTACGCTGTTCGGCAAGAACACCACGGCGGGAGTGATCAACATCACGACCCGCAAACCGACGTTCACGCCGGAGCGCAGCTTCGAAATCTCGGGTGGCGAGCGCGGCTACTTCCAGGGCAAGGGCAGCGTCTCCGGTGGCCTCACCGATACCCTGGCCGGGCGTCTGTCGTTCTACCGAACTCGAGAAGACGGCTACATCGACAACCAGCATGACAGCCGCACCTTTCTGGGGGGCGAGCGGGAAGGCCTGCGCGGACAGCTGCTGTTCGAGCCGAACGAGGATTTCAGCCTGCGCTGGATCACCGATTACAACCAGGAAAAATCCACCAATGGCGTGTGGGCGCTGTACGGGGTGTCCGACCGTTTCCGCGAGCGCGCTGCGCTGATCGGCGCCAACCCGCAGTACGACATCAAGAAGCGCGAGGTGAATATCGATTCCGAGCAGGCGGTCAACGTCTGGCAGGGCGGCACCTCGCTGGAGGCCAACTGGCAGCTCGACGGCGGCTATACGCTGACCTCCATCAGCGGCTACCGCTACTGGCATTTCAGCCCGCTCAACGACACCGACCTCACCGATCAATCCGCGGTTCGCCATGGCGGGGTGGAGGTGCATGACCGGCAGTTCTCCCAGGAAATCCGATTGGCCTCGCCGACTGGCGAACGCTTCGACTACGTGCTTGGCGCCTATATGTTCCGCCAGAACCTGGGCAACAAGACGGTGCAACGTTACGGTCCGCAGGCCGACCTGTTCCTGACGGGCGTCAATCGTGGGGTGTTCAACGATGTCACCACGCAGACCAACGGCAAGATCGTCACCGACAGCTTCGCGCTGTTCGCTCAGGGCAACTGGCACCTGACCGAGCGTCTGGACCTGACCATCGGTGTTCGCGGTACCTACGAAGAGAAGCAAGCGCGCCTGCACCGCTTCGACCCGCAGGGCGGCGCCAACCTGGCGCCGGCCGTGGATGCCATTCGCCAGCGCCAGATGGGCGGGCTGGATACCGGTGAGTTCGGCCTGCACAACGCGGCGCCGTCTGGCCTGATCAGCCTCAGCTACCGGGCCAGCGACAACCTGCTCGCTTATGCCTCGCTGGCCCATGGTGAAAAATCCGGCGGGGTCAATCTGGTCGCACCCCAGGCGGGCCTTGGCAGTGATTCCCTGGTGGTCGGGCCGGAACGCGCCAACGATGCCGAACTTGGCTTCAAGAGCACGCTGCTCGGCGGCCGCCTGCAGTTCAATGCCAACCTGTTCTGGACGGGCATTCATGGCTACCAGGCCACCACGCTGACCACGCCGCCGGGCTCGCTGACGGCCACCTCGGTAATGGCCAACGCCGGCAGTGTGCGCTCGCGTGGTCTGGAATTGGAAACCAGCTATCGGCCAATTCGGGGGCTTACCCTGAACTTTAACGGTTCGTTCAACGACGTCACCTACCTGAGCTTCAAGAATGCGCCCTGCCCAGGCGAAGTCAGCACGGTCAACGCTGCAGCGGTCTGCGACCTCACCGGCGAACGGGTGGTTGGCGCTTCGCGCTGGATCGGCAACCTCAATGGTGAGTATCTCTGGCAACTGGACAGCGGCCTGCGGCCATACGTGACCGCCGGTTACGCCTACCGCTCCGAGGCCGAAGGCACCCTGGACAACTCCGATCTGTCGAAGATCGACGGTTACGGCCTGCTCAATCTCTCCGCTGGGGTGCGTGTCGACCTGGGCGACGGCGAACTCGATACCTCGCTGTGGATGCGCAACGTCACGGATCAGGACTACTACCTCACCGCATTCGCCTTCACCAACGGTTCCTACACCGCGTCGGTTGGCCAGCCACGTACGGCAGGCCTGACCCTGCGTTACGACTTCTAAGCGCCCTCAAGGAGCACGTCATGACTCAAGCTGTCGCCGTATCAACCCCGCCTGCAGAGCTGGATCTGTTTCCCGTCGCTGGCCGCATCGGTGCCGAAGTGCGTGGAGTGCAGTTGTCCGCGAACCTCGACGAAGCCAGCGTGGCGGCCATCGAACGGGCGTTGCTGCGCCACAAGGTGCTGTTCTTCCGCGATCAGGCGCTGGATGACGCCGAGCAGGAAGCGTTCGCCAAGCGCATCGGCGAACCTGTCGCCCATCCCACCGTGCCGGTGCGTGACGGCAGCCGCTACCTGCTGGAACTCGATAGCGCCCACGGCACCAGAGCCAACACCTGGCACACCGATGTGACCTTCGTCGATGCCTACCCCAAGGCTTCGATCCTGCGCGCGGTGGTAGTGCCGGCTGCCGGTGGCGATACCGTATGGGCCAATACCAGTGCCGCCTACGAGGATCTTCCCGAGGCGCTGCGCGCGCTGGCCGACACGCTGTGGGCAGTGCACAGCAACGATTTCGACTATGCGGCGAAACGCCCGGATGCCGACCCGGTGCGCCTGGAGCAGTACCGCAAGGTCTTCGCCTCCACGGTCTACGAGACCGAGCACCCGCTGGTACGCGTGCACCCTGAAAGCGGTGAGCGCAGCTTGCTGCTCGGCCATTTCGTCAAGCGGATCAAGGGGCTCTCGCAGAGCGATTCGCAGCGTCTGTTCGAGGTGTTTCAGGGCTACGTGACACGCCTGGAAAACACCGTTCGCTGGCGCTGGCGCGCGGGTGACGTCGCCATCTGGGACAACCGCGCGACCCAGCACTATGCCGTCAACGACTACGGTGACCAGCCTCGCGTGGTGCGCCGCGTAACGCTGGCCGGTGACGTGCCGGTGAGCATCAGTGGCCAGCGCAGCAGAACCATCAGCAAATCCTGATCCGCGCCTGCCACCGAGGTGGCAGGGCAACCCATCTTCACGAGGCGCACCACCATGACCCAGACCGCCCACCCGCTGCAGCAGACAGCGAGCCATGATGACTTTCGCATCGAGCCCCAGCAGGCTCCGCTGGGCGCGATCGTCCATGGCCTCGATGCACGGCAGTCACCGAGCCCGGCGCAGATCCTGCAACTCAAGCAGGCGCTACGTGACCACCACATTCTGATCTTCCGCGACCAGCAACTCGATGAGGCGCAGTTCCTGCGTTTCACTTCCTGGTTCGGTTCGGTATTCCAGCCCCATCCTGACTTTCTGGTGCTGTCGTCGGGCGCGGACGGCAAGGCGCCGGATATCGTCAAGGTGGCCAACACCGACGACGGCGAACTCGGCCATAGCGAGCTGTCGGCCCACTCGGATCATCACTGGACGCCCACGCCCTCGAGCGGCTCGTTGCTGTATGCCCAGGAGGTGCCGCAGCACGGCGGAGAAACGGTATGGACCAACCTGGCCCTGGCCTACAGCACGCTGGACGAGCAGACCAAGGCCGAGATCGAGGGGTTACGGCTCATCAACTACAACCCATTCGTGCGCATTCGCAACGGTGACTATGGCCGCATGGGTTCGATTGCCTACCGCACGCCGGACATCGAACCGATCCAGGGCACCGAGCACCCCCTGGTGCGCACCCACCCCGAGAGCGGCAAGCGCCTGCTCTATCTCGGCGCGCGTACGGAGGTGGAGCTGGTTGGCGTGGCACCCGAGCGTGGCCAGGCACTGATCGCGCGACTGCGCGAGCACCTGGCCAGGCCTGAACTGTCTTACAGCCATCGCTGGAGCGTGGGCGATATCGTCTATTGGGACAACCAGGCCACCCTGCATGCACGCAACGCATTCCCTGCCGAGCAGCGCAGGCGCCTGCAACGCATCAGCCTGGCGGGAAGCCGACCGTTCTGAATGGCGGCACGTTGCCCGGGACGTCAGGCGTAATCTGGCGTCGAGCACAGTGATGCCCAGGAGCGGATTTACGAGCGCAATCAGCGCCTGGCCACCACCGCGAACAGGTGCCAGTGCTTGCTGCTGCCGACGGCGGTCTGGCCCTGGCGGTCGATTTCCTGCAGGTCGATGATCTGCCAGCCTGTGAACAGGTCTTCGACTTCGTGGCGGGTATGGATAGTCAGGCCGTCCGTTGCCCAGTCGTCGCGCTCACCGAAGAAGTGGCCAGCGAACAGGCCACCTGGCTCGAGGGCTCGCTCGATACGCTGCCACAGTTCGGGGAACGCTCCCGGTGGGCAAAAAGGCAGTGAGAAGCTGGCGTTGATCAGCTCGGCTGGCATCAGCTCGACGCTCTGGAATGTACTGCAGCGGGTCTGCAGCGCGGCCTGATGTTCCGGTGGCACCAGCGCGTTCAGGTGCTCGAATGCCAGCGGTTCTGCGTCGATGGCCTGTACCTGCCAGCCGCGACGCAGCAGCTCCAGCGTGTCGCGGCCAGCGCCGCAGCCCAGGTCGATGGCTTGGCCGGGAGCATCGCGCCAGTGATCCAGGGCCAGGAGCAGCGATGGCAGCGCTGGCGTATTGCGGGTGTTTTCGTAGAAGCGTCGGGCGTTCATCAGAACGGCGCCGGGCACTCGAAGCGCAGGCGTTCGCCGCTCTGCGGGTGGGTCAGGCTGAGCATGCTGGCGTGCAGGCACAGGCGCGGGTAGGCGGCCAGGGCCTGCTCGTGGGCGTAGAGACCGTCACCGAGCAGCGGATGACCGATGGACAGCATGTGTACGCGCAACTGATGTGAGCGGCCGGTGATCGGAGTCAGTTCGACGCGGCTGTGCTCGGCATGGCGCTCGAGTACGCGCCAGAAGGTCAGGGCGTGCTTACCCTGTTCGTGGTCGACCACGTGGCGCGGCTTGGTCGGCGGGTCGTAGCGCAGTGGCAGGTCGATGCTGCCGCTTTCGCCGTCCGGCGAGCCCCAGCAGAGGGCGGTGTAGGCTTTTTCCGTTTCGCGGTCGTGGAACTGTCGGGACAGCTCGCGGTGGCTGTCGGCATCTCGGGCGAGGACGATCAGGCCGGAGGTTTCCCAGTCGAGGCGGTGCACGATGCGCGCTTCGGGGTAGCCGTTTTCCTGCAGGCGGGTGACCAGGCAATCCTTGTTGTCTTCGGCGCGGCCGGGCACCGAGAGCAGCAGGGTGGGCTTGTTGATCACCAGCAGAGCAGCATCCTGATGGACGATTTCGATTTGGCTGAGCGGCATGGGCGTTCTTTCGGTTGGGCGGTAAAAACGAAAAGCGGCCATCGAGGCCGCCATTCGTGAAGCTGTTTAACGCATACGGGCGATGCCGTCTCCGGCATCGCTTGGTGGGTTACGCAGCGCACTGACTCTGGTTGTGAAGTGACGATCACTACCAGGCGCTGCTAACCCACCCTACGGTATGCGGATCAACGATCAGGGAGGGTGATGTTCAACTCCAGAATCGAACAGCTGCCCTGATTTTCCAGTGCGACCTGAACCTGATCGGAGTCGATGGCAACGTACTTGCGGATCACTTCGACCAGTTCCTGCTGCAGGGCAGGCAGGTAGTCCGGTTGAGTGCGCTGGCCACGTTCGTGGGCAACGATGATCTGCAGGCGCTCTTTGGCGATGGAGGCAGTGGCTTCCTTCTTGCGCGAACGCAAGAAGTCAAAAATATTCATTCGCGACCTCCAAATAGACGTTGCAGGAAGCCCTGCTTCTTCACATCAAGGAAACGGTGTGCCACTTCCTTGCCGAGCAGACGATCCACGGCATCGCTGTAAGCCTGGCCGGCATCGCTCTGGTCATCGAGAATGACCGGCACGCCCTGGTTGGACGCCTTGAGCACGGCCTGGGACTCCGGAATCACGCCGAGCAGGCGGATGGCGAGGATTTCCTCGACGTCTTCCACGCCGAGCATTTCCCCACGGGTCACGCGCTCCGGGTTGTAGCGGGTCAGCAGCAGGTGTTCCTTGATCGGGTCACCGCCCTGTTCGGCGCGACGGGATTTGCTGGCCAGCAGGCCCAGCATGCGGTCGGAGTCACGTACCGAGGACACTTCCGGGTTGGTCACCACGATGGCTTCGTCAGCGAAGTACATGGCCAGGTGAGCGCCTTTCTCGATACCGGCCGGCGAGTCGCAGACCACGTATTCGAAGTTTTCGCGCAGTTCGTTGATGACCTTCTCGACGCCTTCCTGAGTCAGGGCGTCCTTGTCACGGGTCTGGCTGGCGGCCAGCACGTAGAGGTTCTCGAGGCGCTTGTCCTTGATCAGGGCCTGGGTGAGGGTGGCTTCGCCATTGACGACGTTGACGAAGTCATACACCACGCGGCGTTCGCAGCCCATGATCAGGTCGAGGTTACGCAGGCCGACGTCGAAGTCGACGATGACGGTCTTGTGGCCGCGCAGGGCGAGGCCGGTACCGATGGCAGCGCTGGTGGTGGTTTTACCGACGCCACCTTTGCCGGATGTGACTACGAGGATCTTGGCCAAGGTGATTCACCCCAAAAATGAATAAAAAGCAGGAACCTGCCAGCGACTGGCGGTCTGTCGAAAAAATCGGTAGCGGGCTCTGGTGCGGCTCGGTCGGCAGGAAAAGCGGTCTGCTTCGGGCGCCGAACGATGCCAAATGGCCATGTGCTGGTGATTGTTTTGACAGTCCGCCTGAAGGCTTCCAGGTGCCCTTTGTGTCCGTTAAAAGTGGCGGCAGTATCCGTTAAAGACGGGTTATGTTCAACACATCCCCCGACAGGCCGACCTGTACTGCACGCCCCCAGTTCGGGTCACGGCGTAGGTCCTCGGCGACCTTGTACTGGCCGGCGATGGAGAGCAGTTCGGCACCCATCTGCTGACAGAAAATCCGCGCCTGACGATTGCCCTTGACCCCGGCCAGAGCCCGGCCGCGCATCGGGGCGTAAACATGGATGTTGCCATCTGCGAGAAGTTCCGCGCCGGCACTGACCGGGGCCAGCACTACCAGATCGCAGCCCTGGGCATAGATCTGCTGGCCGCCGCGCACCGGTGTGGTGACCACGCGGGTCGGCTTGACTTCCGGCTCGACAGGCTTGGGCGGCTCGACGGGCTTGGGTGCAGGGTCGATGACCCGCTCGCGGGCGCCGGAGGGTGGCAGCACGGGCAGATCCAGCGCATTGGCGGCGGCGATGTCCTCTTCGCGGCTGGCGCGCACGGCCAGTGTGCGCAGGCCGTGCTTGCGGCACAGGGCCATCAGTTCGCCGAGATCGAGAGTGCCTTCATCCCTGGGCAATTTGTCGAGAGCCAGCACCAGCGGGGTATTGCTGAAGAAGTTCGGGGCCTGGGCGACTTTTTCCGCCAGTTGCAGGTCGAGGCGTGCGAGGTCGTTGTGCGCCAGTTCCATCACGGTGATGGCCAGCATGCTGCCTTTGAGCTGGAACACGGGGTCTTGGTCGAGGAGATCAGCTTGGCTCATGGTCTGCCTGATACGGCCTTGGAAAAGTAGCGGGACTTATAACGAGAACGGCTGCCGGGCTCAAGCGTAAAAAGCCTCGGGTGTCGCCACCGGTGCGGCCTGAGCCCAGGGTCGTGCAGCGCTGTTCCCACGCTTGCAGGGTACCGCGCCAAGGGCTCGCAGGGCAGGGCGGTGCAACTGTTCTCCAACGAACAGCTGATCAGCAGCCTGCATGGCGCGGTACAGGGGCGATCGCTCGATGGTGTTTCAAGTCATTGATTGGTAACGGTTTATCGAATGGCATGGTTTGTGATTCAGAGGTTGTAGAGGCTGCGCCGAGGCGCCGCGAATCACTGCGTACCGGAGGATCCATGCCACGAGAAATTCGTTTGAATGCGTTCGAAATGAACTGTGTCGGTCACCAGTCGCCCGGGCTGTGGGCTCACCCTCGCGATCGCGCCTGGCAGTACAAGGATCTGTCCTACTGGACCGATCTGGCCAAGCTGCTGGAGCGCGGCAAATTCGATGGCATCTTCATCGCCGACGTGATCGGCATCTATGACGTATTGGGTGGCAACGGCGACGCCGCCATTCGTCAGGCCACCCAGGTGCCGGTCAACGACCCGCTGGCGCTGATCACGCCAATGGCGCTGGTCACCGAGCACCTGGGCTTCGGTCTCACCGCCTCGTTGACCTTCGAACATCCGTACCCGTTCGCCCGACGTCTGTCGACTCTCGATCATCTGACCAAGGGGCGCATCGGCTGGAACATCGTCACTTCCTATCTGGACAGCGGGGCGCGCAATCTCGGGCAGAAGGCCCTGAGCGACCACGATGCGCGTTACGACTATGCCGAGGAGTACCTGGAGGTGCTCTACAAACTGTTCGAAGGCAGCTGGGAGGAGGATGCCGTGGTGCGGGACCGGGCACGCGGCATTTTCAGCGACCCGAGCAAGATTCATGAGATCGGCCACCACGGCAAGCATTTTCAGGTGCCTGGCATTCATCTGTGCGAGCCCTCGCCACAGCGCACGCCGCTGCTCTATCAGGCTGGGGCGTCGAACCGCGGCAAGGCGTTCGCGGCGGGCCATGCCGAGTGCGTGTTCGTCGCGGCGCCGTCCAAGGTGACGCTGAAGAAGACCGTGGCCGATATTCGTCGCCGCGCTGCGGAAGCCGGACGTGATCCGCGCAAGGTGCTGATCTTCAACCTGCAGACGGTGATCGTCGACGAGACCGACGCCAAGGCCAAAGCCAAATGGCAGGAGCTCAAGAGCTACAGCAGCTACGAGGGTGCCCTGGCGCTGATCTCGGGCTGGACCGGAATCGACTTCGCCCAGTACCGACCCGATCAGGTGCTCAAGCATATTCATACCAACGCCATCCAGTCCGCGGTGGAGACGTTCTCCACCGCGGACCCGGGCAAGCAGTGGACGGTACAGGAACTGGCCGACTGGGTCGGAATCGGCGGTTTCGGGCCTCTCATCGTCGGCAGTGCGCAAACCGTGGCCGATGAACTGCAAGCCTGGGTCGAGGAAACCGACGTGGACGGTTTCAACTTCGCCTATGCGCTGGCCCACGAGACGTTCAGCGATGTGGTCGAGTGGCTGGTCCCGGAGCTGCAGAAGCGTGGCGTCTACAAGACCGAGTACGCGCCGGGCACCCTGCGGGAAAAACTCTTCGGCGAGGGGCCGCGCCTGCCGGAAAGCCACCCGGCCGCTGCCTATCGGGACCTGCAGGCGCTGTCTGCGCGTACCGCCAAGGCGGCATCGGCCTGATCGGCGAGGAGTGCACATGAGCGTACACCAACTGAACCCCGTGCCTGTCGATCAGGTGCCCGACGAGGCACTTGCCCTGGTGCAGCGCTGGGCGGCGCAGCAGCCGCTGGGCATCGCCCTGCGTCATCGACGCCGAGGCCAATGGAAGGCCTGGCGCTGGATCGATGTGTCACGTGAGGTGGAGCGCAAGGCGGCGTTGCTGACTCAGCAGGGCTTCACGGCGGGATCACGGCTGGCGCTCAGCGGCGCTTATGAGCCGACCCTGCTGTTACTGGCCCTGGCGGCGAAGAGGCTCGGCGGGCATGTCCAGCTGATTTCCCGATACAGCCGTGGCGAGACGCTGCGTCGTCAGTTGCTGGCGGGCAGGGCGGGTTTCGCCTTCGTGCAACGGCGTGATCAGGCGGCTGCCTGGCTCGAAGCCCTGGCCGACGAGCGCCGTCCACTGATGCTGTTCTGCGCTCAGCCGGTGAGCGTGAGCAAAGGCGTCTTGCAGGTGGTGGCGCTGGCAGAACTGATCGAAGGCCAACCCTCGCAGGACCGTTTGAGCTGGCGCCAGGCAGACCGCGAAGCGGCACTGTGGTGTGACGAGGGCAGCGAGTGGGGCGACGGGCTGCATCTGTTGCTACTGCACTGGCTGCAAGGCGGGCAGGGGCTGGCCTTCCCGGAGAGCAGCGAGTCGGCAGCCCGGGATCGTCGCGAGATCGCCCCGCAGACCCTGTTGCTGTCGCCGCCACGTCTGCGGACCCTGGCCGTGGAGATCGAGGCTCGCCTGGCGCCCGTCGGCAGCTGGCGCCGGCGCCTGTGCGACTGGACGCTGCACGATCCACGCCGTGGTGTGCGGCGCTGGATCAAGACACGTGTGCGCCAGTTGCTTGGCTTTCAGCGCTTGCAACGCATCGTTCAGGGTGCCCCGGGGTTGCCCAACGATGCCCCGGCTGCGCTGTGGATCCGTGAATACCTGGAGCGTGCCGCATGAGCAGCACTTGCTCGGCCATTCTCGATGTACGCAATGTCTCCCTGTCATTCCTGGGGGTCAAGGCGATCTCAGATCTGTCGTTCCGCGTACGGCGTGGCGAGATCTGCGCGCTGATCGGCCCCAATGGGGCCGGCAAGAGCTCACTGCTGAACATTCTCAATGGAGTCTATCGGGCGGACGCCGGAGAACTGCTGTTCAACGCCGAGCGCCTGGGGCGTATCCAGCCGCTCGGCGCTGCGCGACTGGGCATTGGCCGCACCTTTCAGAACAACGCGCTGTTCAAGAAGATGAGTGTGCGCGACAACCTGCTGACCGGCCTGTCGCGTTTCCAGCGCAGCTTTTTCCTCGAGCAGGCCCTGACGCTGCCCCGAGCGCGTCGCGAAGCTCGCGAGTTCGACCAGCGGGCGGAAAGCATTCTCGAGTTTCTCGAGCTGCAGCCCTGGCGTGATGTCGCTGTAGGCAGCCTGGCTTACGGCTTGCAGAAGCGTGTCGAGCTCGGCCGGGCATTGATCGCCCAGCCCACCCTGTTGCTGCTCGACGAGCCCATGGCCGGGATGAATGCGCAGGAGAAACAGGAAATGAGTCGCTTCATCGCCGACATCAATCGTGACCTGGGCACCACGGTGATTCTCATCGAACACGACATCAAGGTGGTCATGGGCTTGTCCAGCCATGTGGTGGTGCTGGACTACGGCCGCAAGGTCGGCGACGGCACGCCGGCCGAGGTGCAGGCCAACCCGGAGGTGATCGCGGCATACCTGGGAGTGACCCACTGATGAGCTTCTTTCTGGAAACCCTGATCGGCGGGCTGCTGGCCGGCACCATGTACTCCCTGGTGGCCATCGGCTTCGTGCTGATCTACAAGGCCAGTGGCGTGTTCAACTTCGCCCAGGGCGCCATGCTGCTGTTCGCCGCGCTGACCTTCGTCAGCCTGCACGATCAGGGCCTGCCCTTCATCGTGGCACTGGCGCTCACGGTGGTCGTGATGATCATCGCCGCGCTGCTGATCGAGCGGCTGGTGCTGCGGCCGTTGGTCAATCGCTCGCAGATCACGCTGTTCATGGCGACGCTGGGCCTGTCGTTCGTGATCGAGGGGCTGGCCCAGGGGCTGATGGGCGCCCAGGTGCGGGCGCTGGATCTGGGGATCGAGGATGTGCCGCTGTTCCTCGGCGAGATCATGATCAGTCAGTTCGACCTGATCGCTGCCGGGGTATCCGTGGCGCTGGTCGCGGTACTGGCCCTGCTGTTCAACAAGACCCGCATCGGCATCGCCCTGCGTGCGGTGGCCGATGACACCCGTGCGGCATTGTCGGTCGGCATCAACCTGAACCGCATCTGGCAGATCGTCTGGGCCGTCGCCGGCGTGGTGGGGCTGGTTGCCGGGCTGCTCTGGGGCGCTCGACAGGGCGTGCAGTTCTCGCTGTCGCTGGTGGTGCTCAAGGCACTGCCGGTGCTGATCATCGGCGGCTTCACCTCGATTGGTGGCGCCATCGTCGGCGGGCTGATCGTCGGTGCCGCGGAGAACCTCGCCGAGGCCTACATCGGCCCGTTGATCGGTGGTGGCATCACACCGTGGTTCGCCTATTTCCTCGCGCTGGTCTTCCTCTACATCCGTCCTGCGGGCCTGTTCGGCGACCGCGCCATCGAACGAGTCTGATGCCATGACCCTGACCACTTCCCCCCTGGCCGCGACCTATGACAACGCACCTCTGGCGCTGACCCGACGGCGCTGGCCGCTGGCTCTGACGGCACTGCTGGCGCTGGCCTTCATCGGCGTACCGCTGACTGGCAGCGACTACTGGCTCAACGCGATCCTGATTCCCTTTCTGGTGCTGTCACTGGCCGGGCTGGGGCTGAACCTGCTGACCGGCTATACCGGACAGACCTCGGTAGGGGCGGCCGGCTTCATGGCCGTGGGGGCCTTCGCCACTTACGGGCTGCTGCTGCGGGTGCCGGGAATTCCGTTGCCCCTGGCGCTGATGGGCGGTGGCCTGATCGCCGGCGTGGTGGGGCTGGTGTTCGGTATCCCCAGTTCGCGGATCAAGGGTTTTTACCTGATGGTCACCACGCTGGCTGCGCAGTTCTTCATCGAGTGGGTGTTCGCCAAGTTCCCATGGTTCTACAACTATGCCTCCTCGGGAACCATCAGCGCACCGCGCCTGGAGCTGTTCGGCTACAGCCTCGGCTCACCGGTCGGTCGCTATCTGCTGACCCTGAGCTGCGTGGTGTTGCTGACCTGGGTGGCGGTGAATCTGGTGCGCAGCCAGGTGGGACGTAACTGGATGGCCATCCGCGACATGGACACCGCCGCTTCGGTGATCGGTATTCCGGTGAATCGCTACAAGCGTCTGGCTTTCGCCGTCAGCTCCTTCTACCTGGGCATCGCCGGTGCACTCTGGGCATTCGCCTACCTGGGGACCGCGAGTGCCGGCAGTTTCGATATCAACCGCTCGTTCCAGCTGCTGTTCATCATCATCATCGGTGGCATGGGCAGCATCGCGGGCAACTTCATCGGTGCGGCGTTCATCAGCCTGACCCCGATCCTGCTCAGCCACACCGGGCAATGGTTGTTCGGCGGCCACGTCGATGCCGGGCAGTTGCAGAACCTGCAGAAGATTCTTTTCGGCGCACTGATCATCTGGTTCCTGATCAAGGAGCCTGAAGGCCTGGTGCGCCTGCTGAGCAATCTCGGCGAGCGCCTCAGGACCTGGCCGCTGCGTTTCTGAAACCGTCTTATCGCCAACACCTTGACCCGATCACGGGAGGGGCAACCGACACCACTATCGAGAAAAGAAAAGTGAGCACCATGCGCAAACCTCTGCACCGCACGTTGCTGGGCGCTGCCTTCGCCCTGGCTGCCCAGGCCTGGCTGCCGACGCTGGCTCAGGCGGCCGCCGACGAACAGTTCATCCCCATGGCCACCTACCGGGTCGGCGCCTATGCCTCCAGCGGCATTCCCTGGTGGGCTGGCGAGATCGACTACTTCCGGTACATCAACGAGGTGGAAGGTGGCGTCAATGGCGTCAAGCTGGTCTGGCAGGAGTGCGAGACCGAGTGGAGCGTGGACCGGATCGTCGAGTGCTACGAGCGTTACAAGGGCGGCCTCGATGGTGCGCCGACGGCGTTCTTCTTCACCCACAGCACGCCTGGCTCCTATGCCCTGATGGAAAAGGCCGCGGCTGACCGCATTCCGCTCATCGACGGCGGCGGCGGGCGCACGGAGTCCACCGACGGGCGGGTGTTCCCCTATGCCTTCCCGCTGTTGCTCAACTACTACGGCCAGGCGTCGGTGGGTATCAACTACATCGCCGAGCGCGAGGGCGGGCTGGACAAGCTCAAGGGCAAGAAGATCGCCACCGTCTATCACGACTCCGCCTATGGCCGGGAAACCCAGGCGCCGATGAAACTGCTGGCCGAGAAGTATGGCTTCGAGAACATTCAGATTCCGGTCGCCGATCCTGGCAACGAGCAGTCCGCGCAATGGCGTCAGGTGAGGCAGATCAAGCCGGACTGGGTGTTCCTGCGCACCTGGGGCGTGTCTACCCCGGTAGGGATCAAGACCGCCGCGCGTTTCGGCATTCCGGTCGAGCGCATCATCGGTGACGTATGGGCCGGTTCCGAGGCCGACGTGATTCCTGCCGGGCCGGCCGCCAAGGGCTATCAGGCCCTTGCGCCATTCCCCGGCGGCGACCAGTTCGAGATCCACAAGCGCCTCAGCAAGCACATCCTCGATACCGGCAAGAGCGATCTCAAGGATCAGCGCTACTTCGGCAAGGTGTATTACAACATTGGCCTGATCAACGCGGCCATCGCCGTGGAGGCACTGCGCACCGGGCAGAAGAAGTTCGGCAACCGCCCGCTCAATGGCGAAGAGGGGCGCTGGGCCTTCGAGCACCTGGATATCGACGCGGCACGCCTGAAAGCCATCGGCTTCGAAGGGCTGCTACCTCCCCTGAAACTGTCCTGCTCCGACCATGAAGGCGGTGGTGCGGCGCGCGTGCAGCAATGGGACGGTGACAAGTGGGTGCTGGTGACCGACTGGCTACAGGCCGATCGCGACACCCTGCGCCCGCTGATCGAGGCCAAGTCGGCCGCGTATGCCCAGGAGAAGGGCATCACCCCGCGGGACTGCAGCAGCGAACAGTGATCCATCGACAAGCGAGTTCCTCGACCCGAAAACGGGACAGGGCGAACCCCCAAATTTCGTCCACGGAAGTGAATCCCATGCAGCATTCCTTGCAGCGTACCCTGGCCTCGGCCCTGCTGATTCTCGGCGTTCATCTGGCGGTGCCCGCGCAGGCCGCGCCCGATGAGCAGTTCTTCCCGCTGGCTACCTACCGGGTGGGTGCCTACGCCTCGAGCGGTATTCCGGTGTGGGCCGGAATGATCGATTACCTGCGCTACATCAACGAGGTGGAAGGTGGCATAAACGGCGT
Organism: Pseudomonas flavescens; assembly: GCF_013408425.1. NCBI lineage: Bacteria > Pseudomonadati > Pseudomonadota > Gammaproteobacteria > Pseudomonadales > Pseudomonadaceae > Phytopseudomonas > Phytopseudomonas flavescens. Next base: position 809,372 of record NZ_JACBYV010000001.1, read on the forward strand.
CAAGCTGGTCTGGCAGGAGTGCGAGACCGAGTGGACGGCGGAGAAGGGCATCGAATGCTACGAGCGCTTCAAGAATGGTCTCAACGGTGCTCCCGTGGCGGTCTACCAGCCCAATGGTGCACCAGCGGCCTATGCCCTGGCCGACAAGGCCGAAGCCGACAGGATTCCGCTGATCACGCTCGGCTACGGCCGTACCGAGGCCACCGATGGCCGCGTGTTCCCCTACAACTTCCCGGTGATGCTGACCTTCTACAGCGAGGCGTCGGCGTTCATCAATTACGTCGCCGAGCGCGAGGGTGGGCTGGACAAGCTCAGGGGCAAGAAGATCGCGACCGTCTACCACGACTCGGCCTATGGCCGGGAGACCCAGGGGCCGCTCAAGCTGCTGGCGGAAAAGTACGGGTTCGAGAACATCCAGATTCCGGTTGCCGACCCGGGTAACGAGCAGGCTTCGCAGTGGCGGCAGGTGCGTCAGCTCAAGCCGGACTGGGTATTCCTGCGCACCTGGGGCGTATCCACACCGGTGGCGATCAAGACTGCCGCGCGCTTCGGCTTTCCGGTCGAGCGCATCGTCGGTGACATCTGGGCCAGCTCCAACGAAGACGTCTTGCCGGCGGGCGAAGCCGGCAAGGGCTATCTGGCGCTGACCCCGTATCCGGGCGGTGCGACGTTCGACATCCATCAGCGGATCAAGGAGCACATCCTCGACAAGGGCAAGAGCGATCTCAAGGATCCGAAGAGCTTCGGCAGCGTGTACTACAACTCCGGTCTGGTGAATGCCGCCATCGCCGTGGAAGCGATCCGTACCGGCCAGACCAGGTTCGGCAAGCGCCCGCTCAATGGCGAGGAAGGTCGCTGGGGGCTGGAGCACCTCGACCTCGATGATGCGCGGCTCAAGGAGATCGGCTTTCTCGGTCTGATGCAGCCGCTCAAGCTGTCGTGCAGCGACCATGAAGGGGGAGGTGCGGCCAAGGTACAGCAGTGGGATGGCAAGCAATGGAACCTGCTGACCGACTGGGTACAGGCAGACCGTCAGATCCTGCGCCCGCTGATCGATGCCAAGGCGGCCGAATACGCGCAGGAGAAGAAGGTCACCGCACGTGACTGCACGGCGCAGCAATGAGGTTCGCGCAGCTGGCGCCCGGCCAGCGAAACCTGATCACAGGGAGGCGCTGCGGCGCCTCGGGGGAATGGCAATGAACCAGGCACGTGGACCCGTCGTGCAGTCGAGCGAATTGCTCGTCGTCGACGATATCGAAGTGATCTATGACGGCGCCATCCTCGCCGTCGATGGGGTGTCGCTGCGTGTCGAGCAGGGCGGTATCGTCGCATTGCTCGGGGCCAATGGGGCCGGCAAGAGCACCACGCTCAAGGCCATCTCCGGGCTGGTCCAGGCCGACCGGGCGCGGGTCAGCCGCGGCAACATCCGTTTGCGTGGTGGCAGCACCGCCGGCATCGCGGCCAATCTGCTGGCCCGCCAAGGTGTGGTTCATGTGCTCGAAGGGCGCCATGTCTTCGCTCACCTGAGCATCGAGGACAACCTGCGTACCGGCGGCTTTCTGCGTAACCCCGGACGCAGGGAGCTGGAGGCGGAGCTGGAGCGCATCTATGCCTGGTTTCCGCGCCTGAAGACCAAGCGCAAGACCCAGGCCGGGCTCACGTCGGGGGGCGAGCAGCAGATGCTCGCCATCGGCCGGGCATTGATGACCAGACCCAGTCTGGTGCTGCTCGATGAACCTTCCATGGGGCTGGCGCCGATCATCGTCGAGGAGATCTTCGAGATCGTCAGCCAGCTCAATGCCCGCGAAGGCGTCAGCTTTCTGGTCGCCGAGCAGAACATCAACGTCGCCCTGCGCCATGCCAGCTACGGGTACATCCTGGAAAACGGTCGTGTGGTGGGTGAGGGCAATGCCGAGCAGTTGGCCAGCCGCGATGACCTTCAGCATTTTTATCTGGGCGGCAAGGCGGGCTGACCCTGTGCAAGCCGGTGGTTACGGGGCAGCCGACCGGGATGACACTGTTGGTTGGCCAACAGTGCTTCTACAGATTGTCAGGGTGCGGCGAATCAAGAAGTCGCGGTTTTTAGCTTAACCTTTTGAATTCGCTGAATATTATTTTCTGGTACGCGCTATGCAAAGCCTCCTGCAACCCGATTGCAAGAGGTGAGCAGCATGAGCCAGACCACGCTTTCTCCGTTCCCCCCGCAGGCCCGTTCGGCGCCAGAGCGGGCGGCCCACCTAATCCGCAGCGATGCCGAAGCCATCGAGGTCGCGCGGGAGCTGGCCGAGGCATTCGCCGTCGAAGCCGCAGCGCGTGATCGCGATCGTCGCCTGCCCTGGGCGGAGCTCGATCGGTTTTCCCAGAGTGGCCTGTGGGCGATCACGGTGCCCAGGGCCTACGGCGGTGCCGGCGTGTCCTACGCCACGCTGGTCGAGGTGATCGCGTTGATTTCAGCGGCTGACGCGTCCCTTGGCCAGTTGCCGCAGAACCACTTCGGGGTGATCAACAACCTGTCGCTCACCGCCAGCGAAGAACAGAAACAACGCTTCTTCGCCAAGGTCCTGCAGGGCTATCGCTTCGGTAACGCCTTCTCCGAAGCCAGGAGCAAGAACGTCACCGCGTTCGAAACCCAGGTGCGCTTCGAGGGCGACAGTGTGGTGATCGAAGGAGAAAAGGCCTACTGCACCGGTGCGCTGTTCGCCCATATCGTGCCAGCGGTCGGGGTGGATGAAGACAATCGGCCCTTCATCGCCTTCCTGCCCCGCGATGCCGAGGGGCTGAGCGTGATCGACAGTTGGGACGGCTTCGGCCAGCGCAGTACCGCCAGTGGCCAGGTGCTGCTCGACAAGGTCCGCGTACCCCGCAGCGAAGTGATCCCGGCCTGGAAGGCCTACGACCAACCTACCGCCGATGGCCCCGTGTCGCAGATCATCCAGGCTGCGGTGGACACCGGTATCGCCCGGGGCGCCTTCGCCGAACTGCTGAAGGTCGCCAGGCAGGCAAGGCCCTGGGTCGACAGCGGCCTGCAACATGGCTGGCAGGACCCGCTGAGCCAGGCGCTGATCGGCGACCTGGCCTGGCGCCTGAGTGCCGCCGAGGCGATTTTGCAGAAGTCAGCCAGGGCGGTGGACCACGCCGTCGCCGAGCCCAGCGAGGACAGCGTGGCCGAGGCATCTCTGGTGGTCGGTCAGGCCAAGGTGCTGTCCACCGAAATCGCCCTGGCAGCCTCCAGCAGGCTGTTCGAACTGGGCGGTACGCGTTCGGTTTCCTCCAGCCAGGGGCTGGATCGTTTCTGGCGCAACGCGCGAACCCACACGCTGCATGATCCGGTGCGCTGGAAGTATCACCTGGTCGGCAACCTGCGCCTCAACGGCATCAAGCCACAACGTCACTCCTGGAACTGAGGAAACGCCCATGTCCGACTCACACACACTGGGTGATCTGGTTTTCGCCCGTAACGCACTCAGCGCACTGGTCGAACAGCTGCGCGCGGACGCTCGCACGGATGATGCTCTGGTAATCGCCAGCGTCGGCCAGGTGCAGATCCATATCGACGCCGCCGATGCGTTGCTGGCACGTGCCGGGCGCTCGGCATCCGCCCGGGTCGAGGCGCGTCTGGCGGCAGCCGAGGCGGCCCGTCTGGCCAGTGACCTGCAGGTGGAACTGAGCGGGCAGACCTTGCCACGGCCCACGGTGGCAGACGATGAGGCGCCGCTGCACCAGCAACGTCGGCAGCTCGGCGATCACTACCTCAACGGCACTTCGTTTGAATGATCCCTTCGCGGCGGCTGCGGCCGCCGCTGGCGAACACAAGGACCGACATGAACACGACCCTACTGCAGCGCGCCAGACGTGCGCTGACCCTGATCCTGCCGCTGGCGGCTGTGCTGGCGCAGGCAGCCTACGCGCAAACCGCTGATGTGCCCTCGCTGGCTGGCAAACGCATCGCCATCAGCATGACCGGCACCAGTCACTATTTCGACGTCAAGGCGTTCCAGGCGCAGGTCGATGAGATCAAGCGCCTGGGGGGGACGCCGATTACCCTGGATGCAGGGCGCAACGACAAGAATCTAGTGACCCAGCTGCAGACCGTGGTCACCCAGAAGCCCGACGCGGTGATCCAGACCCTCGGTACCCTCAGCGTGATCGACCCCTGGCTCAAGCGCATCAGCAAGGCTGGCATACCGCTGTTCACCATCGATGCGCCGTCGCAGCACAGTATCAACAACACCACGTCGGACAATGTCACCAGTGGCCGGGTCCTGGCCGAGCAGCTGGCCAGCGACGCAGGTGGCAAGGGCAATATCCTGGTGTTCAATGGCTTCTATGGCGTCCCGGTATGCGCCATCCGTTATGACGAGCTGCAGAAGGTGCTGGCCGCCCACCCGAACCTGAAGATCCTGCAGCCCGAGTTGCGCGATGTGATCCCCAATACCGTGCAGGACGCCCGTGCGCAGATAGCCGCCTTGCTCAACAAGTACCCGAAGGGCGAAATCGCCGCGATCTGGTCGGCCTGGGATATCCCTCAGCTTGGCGCCAGCCAGGCACTGATCGACGCCGGACGCACGGAAATCAAGACTTACGGCGTCGACGGCACGCCCGAAGTGCTGGAACTGCTCGCTCGCGACGCTTCGCCGGTCGGCGCAGTGGTCGCGCAGCAGCCGGAGCTGATCGGCAGGACGGCGGTGCAGAACGTGGCGCGTTACCTGGCCGGGCAGCGTGACCTGCCCAAGGAAACCCATGTGCCGACGCTGCTGACGACCCACGCCAACCTCGATCAGGTGCGGCAACTGCGGGGCGATCAGTGAGCCGGCTCCTTTGCCGTGTGGGAGGGCTTTGATGAGCGCGCTCGAACCCCGTCCGCAGCCTGAAGGTGACATCGCTCTGGAGCTGCGGGGCATCGTCAAGCAGTTCGGCGCAACCCGCGCCCTCGATGGTGCCAGTCTGCGCGTGGCCAGTGGCACCGTGCACGGGCTGGTCGGGGAGAATGGCGCTGGCAAGTCGACCCTGATCAAGGTCCTGGCTGGCATCCATCGACCCGATGCGGGCAGCCTGCTCGTCAATGGCCAGGTTTACAGCCATTTCAGCCCTCGTCAGGTCGAGCGCCTGGGTGTGCAGTTCATCCATCAGGAACGCCTGCTACCCGCTAGCTTCAGCGTCGGCGAGGCGCTGTTCTTCGGCCAGGAGCTGCGCCGCGGGCCACTGCTCGACCGCCGCGCGCAGCAGCATGAAGCCGAGCGTCTGCTGCGCCATTATTTCGACCTGCGTCTCCCCGGTAGCGCACTGATCGGCGAGCTGGGCAATGCCGAGCAGCAACTGGTGCAGATTACCCGGGCGCTGATCAGCAAACCGCGTGTGCTGGTGTTCGACGAACCGAGCGTCGCCCTGGTGCAGCGCGAGGTGGAACGGTTGCTGCGCATCGTCGAACGGCTGCGCCGCGAGGGGCTTACGATCATCTACATCTCTCACTATCTGCAGGAAATCGAGGCGCTGTGCGACCGGGTCACGGTGTTGCGCAATGGCCGTGACGTGGCCGAGGTCGATCCACGCAGCGCCACGCCCGACAGCATCGCCCGGCTGATGGTCAATCGCGAGGTCGGCGAGCTCTATCCCAAAGCGTGCACCACGCCGGGCAAGGCATTGCTGGAAGTACGCGGGCTTGGTCGTGGCGCAGCTTACAAGGACATCGACCTGCAGGTACGCCGCGGCGAGATCGTCGGCCTTACCGGCCTGGTCGGCTCCGGGGCCAAGGAGCTGCTCAGGGGCCTGTTCGGTCTGCTGCCCCCTGAGCGCGGCGAGGTACGCATCGATGGCCGTGTGCAGCGTCTGCACGGTACTTCCCAGGCCGTGCGCAACGGTATCGCCCTGCTGCCCGAGGAGCGTCGCAGGCAAGGCATCGCGCTGGACCTGAGCGTGCAGGAGAACATCACCCTGGCCAGCCTGGGCCGCTTCAGTTGGTTCGGGCTGCTGCGTCGGCGTGTCGAGCGTCGGACCAGCGAGGCGCTGATCGGCCGCCTGCGGATCAAGGCCGCTGGCACGCAGAGCGCGCTGCGCCAGCTAAGTGGTGGCAATCAGCAGAAGGTGGCGCTGGCCAAGTGGTTCGCACGCCAGTCCAGCCTCTATCTGCTCGACGAGCCCAGCGTGGGCATCGACATCGGTGCCAAGGTGGAGATCTACCGGCTTATCGGCGAACTGGTGAGCGAGGGCGCCGGGGTATTGATCCTGTCGTCCGATCTTCCCGAGCTGCTGGGGCTGTGCGACCGCATTCACGTCATGCACCGCGGCGCGCTCGCCGCGACCTTCGCTGCCGGTGAAGCCGACAGCGACCGCCTGCTCGCCGTGGCCACCGGCGCCGAGCGCATCACCGAGCCCGTACAGGAATTGTCGCCCCATGCCATCGCTATCTGACGTCTCGACACCCGCGCTGCCGCGACGCTTCGCTGTCAGCCTGTTGCGCAGCGGCGCATCGTTGGCGTTCGCCGCCATTCTGCTGGGGCTTGCCATCAGCGCGCCGAACTTTCTGTCGCTGGGCAACCTGCTCAACGTCCTCACCCAGTCGGCGATTCTCGGCATTCTTGCCTTCGGCCTCACGGTGGTGGTCATCGGCGGTGGTTCCAATGTCGTATCCGGTGGGCTGGACCTATCCCTGGCGGCCAACCTCGGCCTCTGCGCAGCGGTCTACGCGACCCTCAACAATGCGGGCTATGGTGCTGCGAGCGCCGTTGCGTTGACGCTGGCCTGCGGGCTGGCCATCGGCCTGCTCAACGGTGCCCTGGTGGTAGGGCTGCGCTTGCCTGCCTTGCTGGCGACGCTGGCGAGCATGAACCTGATCGCCGGGCTGGAGCTGGTGCTTACAGAGAACACCGTGTTGCCGACCGAATCCGCGCTGCTCGACTGGTTGAGCTTTGCCGAGCCGCTGGGCGTTCCGGCGCTGGCCTGGGTGTTGACGGTGGTGGCGGCGATCCTGCTGGTGCTGGTGCAGTACACGCCCTTCGGTCTGCGGCTTTATGCGGTGGGGGAGTACCCGGAGGCAGCCACCGCTGCAGGGATCGCGGTCCCCCGCTATGTGCTCGGCAGCTATCTGATCAGCGGCCTGTGCGGCAGCCTGGCGGCGTTCTGTTCCTCGGCCTGGTTCAGTGGCAGTACCACCGGCTCCGCAGACATGCTGCTACCGGTGGTCGCCATTGCGTTTCTGGGCGTGATCTTCTCGCGCCGGCTGCAGCCGAGCATCTCCGGAACCCTGTTGGCCACGCTGTTGGTGGGCTGCCTGATCAACGGCTTCCAGCTATTGAATATTTCCAGTTTCTGGGTCAATGGCGTGCAGGGCGTGCTGATCCTGGCGGTGGTCGCGGCATCCAGCCTGCTGCGCGGTCGGGAGGCCTGAGATGAGCGATTCGATTGTCAGGGGCGAGCGCCTGGGGCGTGGCGCTCCGTCGTTGGTCGCATTGCTGGTGCGCCTGTTGTTGCCGATAGCCTTCCTGGCGGTGCTGACGTTCTTTGCCGTGAAGGCGCCGGGCTTCCTCAGTTCGGGCAATCTGACCAGCCTGCTGCTGAACAACTTCGTGTTGCTGGCCATCGTCGCGGTGGGCATGACCTATGCCATCGCGGCCGGGGGCATCGATCTGTCGGTGGGCACGGCGCTGGATTTTTCGGCACTGGCCTTCGTGGTTCTGCTCAATGCCGGTCACGGATTCAGCGTCGCGGTGCTGGGGGCACTGCTGGCCGGCAGCCTTACCGGCCTGTTCAATGCCGGACTGATCGCGGGGCTGGGCATTTCCCCGTTTCTGGCCACGCTGGGCACGTTGTTCATCGGCACCAGCGTGCAGCAACTGCTGTCGGAGGGCGGACAACCGATTTACCTGGCGGCCGCCGTGCGACCTGGTGCTCTCGTCGATCCCTTGCTGGGGATTCCCTTGCCGCTGCTCCTGGTGGCGTTGCTGGCCCTGGTGTATGGCGTGCTGCTGGCGCGCGGGCGCTTTGGTCGTGAGGTTCTGGCGTTGGGTACTCAGCCTCTGGTCGCTCGCTACTCGGGGCTGTGCCTGTCGCGCGTCGCTGCGCTGGTGTTCATCGCCAGTGCATTCGCCAGTGCGGTGGCTGGCATCGTGCTGACGATGTCGGTGAACGCCTACGTACCGATGTCCGGCAATGCCTTTCTGATGAATGCCATTGGCGCGGTGTTCATCGGAACCACGCTGAACCGCCGGGGGCGGGCGAATATCGCTGGCACGCTGCTGGGGGTTCTGTTCCTCAACGTCACGGCCAATGGCCTGTTGCTGATTGGCTGGAATTTCTACTGGCAGCAGGTCGCGACCGGTGCGCTGATTCTGCTGGTGCTGGTGTTCAGCTTCATCAGCCGCCGCCTGGTTCAGGCGCGCTGAGGTGACCCGCGGCGGGTGACCGTTGCGTGGTCACGCCGAGCGGGCTATGTTGCCCGCCCATTCGGGGCGGCTTTGCCGGCTGCGAAGCTGGAAGATGTTGCCTGAGCCGTTGAAGGAACCCCATGCAGGTATCACCGTTGGAGATCGCCGAAGTCGGTCCGCACGACATTGGCGCGGTAATCGATTTCGTCATGGCCGCCCGCGCGGAAATCTTTCCCATGCTCGATGCAAGGGTGCTGCCGGCAGATCTGCAGCACTTCGAGCGGGTCTACCTGAATGGGCAGGACGGTCGTTTCTGGCTGGCGCGCAGTGCGGGCGAAGTGGTCGCAGCCATTGGCTATCTGCCCTATGACCATCGTTTCGCGCAGCTCGATTATGTCGGGCGCCGGACCGTGGAAATCGTGCGTCTGTTCGTGGCTCCGCACTTGCGCCGTTGCGGTCTGGCCAAGGCGCTGTACGAGCGGCTGCGCGAGCACGCCGCTGCCGCCGGCGTGCAGGTACTTTATCTGCATACCCATCCCTTCCTGCCGGGGGCTATCCGCTTCTGGGAGCGGCAGGGCTTCGCTGTGGTGGATGTGGAAGCAGATCCGCTCTGGCAGACGACGCATATGCAATGTGTATTGCCCGCGTTGAGCTAGAGTCACCGCCCGTCGCGAGCTTGTTCGATGGGCGAGCGTCGCCTTGCCGGTGCGTGATCCGATGTCATCGGCCCGAGGCCATGGCATTGCCGGGCATCCCATCTGTTCCATAGGCCGACGATTCGCGCGGTGCACGCCGATTCACCCCCGAGGTAACCATGAACGCATCCACTTCACGCGAACACCACAGCCTGCCGCCCGCGCTGGTGCTGCTGTTCGCCTTCTGTTGCGGCGCCATCGTCGCCAATCTCTATTACGCCCAGCCGATCATCGAACTGATCGCTCCCTCGGTGGGCCTGTCGATGCACAAGGCCAGCCTGATCGTTTCCCTGACCCAGGTCGGTTACGCGGTAGGCCTGCTGTTTCTGGTGCCGCTGGCCGACCTGCTGGAGAACCGCCGGCTGATGCTGCTGACCACCCTGGCCGCGATGGTCTGCCTGCTGGCCGCTGGCTTGTCGTCATCGCCGGGCCTGTTTCTCGGCCTGTCGCTGCTGGTCGGCCTGAGTTCGGTGTCGGTGCAGATGCTGATTCCCCTGGCTGCCCATCTGGCGCCTGAGGCCACCCGTGGTCGCGTGGTGGGCAACATCATGGCCGGGCTGCTGCTGGGTATTCTGCTGGCGCGCCCGGTCGCCAGCCTGATCGCCGAATACTTCGGCTGGCGTGCTGTGTACTTTTGCGCGGCAGCGATGATGCTGGGCATCGTGGTGGTGATCGCCACCACCATTCCCCGTCATGCGCCGGACAACCATGGCCATTACGGTCAACTGCTGCTGTCGCTGTTCGGCCTGTTGCGGCGCTATTCGACGCTGCGTCAGCGGGCGTTGTATCAGGGCCTGATGTTCGCTTCGTTCAGCCTGTTCTGGACGCTGGCTCCCCTCGAACTGGTGCGCCATTACGGCTTCAGCCAGAGCCAGGTGGCGCTGTTCGCGCTGGTCGGCGCCATCGGGGCGATCGCCGCGCCGCTCGCGGGTCGCCTGGCCGATGCCGGCCATACCCGTCGTGCAACCCTGGTGGCCTTGACGCTCGCGCCGCTGTCTTTCGCGCTGACTCTGGCCAGCCCGCTGGCCGGAGTGATCGGCCTGGTGCTGTGTGCCGTGCTGCTGGATTTCGCCGTGCAACTGAACATGGTGCTGGGCCAGCGCGAGGTGTATGCCCTGGAGCAGAACAGCCGGGCGCGGCTCAATGCGCTGTACATGACCAGCATCTTCATTGGTGGCGCCACGGGTTCGGCGATCGCCAGCCCCATCTACGAAAGCTTCGGCTGGCAGGGCGCCGCGCTGATCGGTGGCGCGTTCCCGGCCCTGGCGCTGCTGGTGGCGCTGTGCAATGGGCGCCAGGTTGAGCCGGAGCAGCGGGTGCTGTCCGGCAAGTAACGGGATGCTCAGAGCTGCGAGGTACGTACCAAGCAGTCCGCCCGATCATGCAGGCGCGGGTTCAGTGCGGTGCCCAGGCCGGCGCCGGTCGGCGGCAGGATGAAGCCGTTCTGCACGACGGGCAGGGTGGTCACCAGGTCCTGATAGAAACCGGCCAGGTAGGCGCGCACCACTTCCTGGAAGATCGCGTTGGGGCTGGACAGCCCCAGGTGCAGCGAGGCCATCAGCACCACGGGCCCGGTGCAGTCGTGGGGGGCGATGGGTTTCTGGTAGGCCTCGGCCAGGGCGGCGACTTTCTTGGCTTCGCTGATGCCGCCGCACCAGGACAGATCCAGCATCACGTAGTCCAGCGCATCGGCGGCCAGCAGGTCGCGGAACGAACTGCGCGTCGCCAGGGTTTCGCTGCCGCACACCGGCAGGCCACTGAGGCGACGGTAATCGGCGAGGCCCTGCACGGAGTCCATCTTGATAGGGTCTTCGGACCAGAAGATGTTGTAGTCCTTCAGTTCACGGGCGATGGCTAGCGCCGTGGTGGTGTTCCACAACGAGTGGAATTCGCACATCAGCTCGATGCGGTCACCGACTGCCTTGCGGATTTTTTCGAAAGGTTCGAGGCCCTTCCTGATATCCGCCGAGCTGATGTACTGGCCGCCGCTGGCCATGGCGAAGGCATCGAAGGGCCAGATCTTCATGGCGCTGAAGCCGTCTTCGATCAGGCTCTGGGCCAGCTCGTCGGGGCATTCGATGAAGGCGACCTGGTCGTCGTAGCGTTCACTGACCCTGGTCTCGCCCTTGGCGATGGTGCGGCGCTGTTCGCCGCCGGTGTTGAAATTGCCACCGGCGCAGGTGTTGTAGGCCCGCATGCTGTCGTGGGCGAGACCGCCGAGCAGCTGGTAGATGGGCTGGTTCACCGCCTGGCCGAAGATATCCCAGAGGGCGATATCCAGCGCCGAGGCCGCGCGGGTTTCCACGCCGGAACCATTGAAACCGAGGTAGCCGCGCAGCAGGGTCTTGCTGTGCCGTTCGATCTGCAACGGGTCCTTGCCCAGCAGCATGCCGGCGGAGATCGAGTGGATGTAGGCCTCCACGGCCTCCGAGCCGCGAAAGGTCTCGCCGAGACCGACCTGGCCTTCGTCGGTATGCACCTCGACCCAGATCAGGTTGGGCAGGCTCTTCAGGCGGGTGGTGTCGATTCTGGTAATTTTCATGAACTGTCCTCAAGCCTCGCCGTAGACGACGTTATGCAGCTTCTCGCCACTTTTCAGACGCCTGATATTGGCGGCGATGAAGGCGTAGCGGCGTTCGAACAGGCCATGGGTCCAGCCGGAGATGTGCGGCGTGCAGAAGGCGTTGGGCAGCTCCTCGAAGCGGTGTCGGGCCGGCGCCACGCTGTCGCTGCTGCCTGCCGGATAGGCGTACCAGACATCGAGAAACGCCTTGGCGATCTGCCTGTCGAGCAGGGCCTGATAGAGCGCGTCTTCGTCGACCACCGCAGCGCGAGCGATATTGATCAGCACGGCGTGGTCTTTCATGGCCTGGAACTGATCTGCGCCGAACGAGCCCCGGGTTTCATCATCGAGCGGGCACGACAACACCACGTAGTCGGCGCGGGGCAGGATTTCGTTGATCTGCGATGGTGTGTACGCCTCATGGCACGGGCCCTTCAACTGGCCGTTGAGGGCGCGGGAGGAGAGGGCGATGACCTTCAGCCCGAAGGCCTGGGCACGTACCGCCACGGCCTGGCCGATGCGCCCGAAACCAACGATCAGGACGGTTTTGCCATACAGCTCGCCGCGTGGCTTGCGGCCCAGGTAGGCGGATGCGAAACGCTCGCTGTCGAAGCTGGCACGGGCGGCGGCCAGGCCCACTTCATGTTCGAGCATGCTCGCCAGGGCATATTCGGCCATGGGGATTTCATGCTCGAACACGTTGCAGGCCACACTGCCTTCGGGCATCAGCGAAAAATCGATGCCATCCAGGCCCGCACCTGGGACATGGAGCAGGCGAAAGCGCGGTACTTCGGCCTTGTTCGGGCGTTTGAAGCGCATGGCGACGAGCACATCGGCACCGTCGATCTGCTCGTCCCACTCCGGCGATTCGTGAGCTTCCCGCGGCAAGGCCAGGTAGTCGGCCTCGAAGCCCAGTTCGGCGGCGATTTCATCGCGGTGGATGGCGGCTTCGCCGACCATGACGATCTTCATGCGTGCTTCTCCTGTATCGCGGTCATGCCTGTGCGAGCGTCCATCTGGACGCTCGCGAATGACGGTTCTCGTTCGTGGATGCGCCTGATCGATTTTATGGTAGCGCAACCATTTTGCGAATCACCGTAGTGCATGACGGACGAGGCTGACAAGTGGATTTTCTCCGTTAGCCAGGCTTCAACGGGCGGCAAGCCCTCTGCAACGAGGGTTTGCAGGGATGCGTCGAGTTAGCGAGTGCTTTGCCGGTCTATCAGTCGATAGCCGATATCGCGCTGCACGATCTCATCACCGTTACCCAGCAAGCGATCGAGCAGGGCGCTGGCGGCGGCATCGCCCATGACCTTGCCATCGATCTTCACGGTCGACAGCGCGGGGTGGGTATGGGCAGCGAAGTTCATGTCGCCAAACCCCATCACCGCCACTTCATCGGGCACACGGATGCCCTGTGCCAGCGCTTCGGTCAGCACGCCGTGGGCGAGGGTGTCCGAGCTGCAGACCACCACCAGCGGCCGTGCCGGGTTGGCGAGCAGTTTGCGCAGACCGCTGCGGCCATGCTCCAGCGTCGGTACGCCCTCGATGCGTTCGCCCGTCACCTCGTGTATGCCATTGGCCTGCAGCTCTTCGACGAAGGCATTGAGCCGTCGTTGGCCACGTGGATCGTTGACCCCCAGGGTGGCAAAGTCGGCGTAGCCCTTGCCCAGCAGATGGCGGGCTACATCGCGGCCGATATCTTCATGGCAGAAGCCCACCAGCATGTCGATGGGGTCGCTGGTCAGGTCCCAGGTTTCCACCACGGGAACCCCCACGGCGCGCAGTCGGCGGCGGCTGGCTTCGGTGTGCAGGGTACCGGTGAGGATGATGCCGTCCGGCCGGCGACTGAGGATCACTTCGAGCAGTTCCTGCTCCTGATCGGGTTGGTAGCCGGACATACCCAGCAGCACCTGATAGCCGGATTGGCTCAGGCGGTCGGCGATGGCCTGGAAGGTGTCGGAGAAGATCGGGTTGGTGAGGATGGGGACGATCACTGCGACCAGATGGCTGCGATTGCTGGCCAGGGCGCCGGCCACCAGATTGCGCACGTAACCGGTGTCCTCGATGGCTTTGCGCACCTTGAGCAAGGTCGCCTTCTTGACGTGATCGGGGTTGTTGAGTGCCCGTGACACGGTCATCGGCGCCACACCCGCTGCCTTGGCCACATCGATCAGGGTTACCCCTTGCGTCGACCTGCCACTGTTTCCTGCTCCCTTGACCGCCATAACACTTCCACGTCGATTGAGGGGGCATCCTAACAGTGCCAGCGCGCCCTGGTCATGCCGTGATTGCCTTTTGCCAGCCCCGGCAACCGGCAGCGCATGCCGAGCCTACTGCGTTGGCCGATCTACCGGGTGTTGAGGAACCTGCCCGATTCACCGCGGTCTTTCAGCAGTCGGCCAAACCGGGCGAGAGGCATGGCGTTGCGCCAGTTACGCGACCCTGCCGAGCCCCACAACAATTCATCTGGCCGACGTTAGCGCGCTGCGTCGCATTGTGTTCCACCGCCGAGTGAAGATCGTTTTTATGTCCCTAGCCCGCCCGTTTTCCGCATCCTTTTCCCTGCCGCCACTTCGCGTGCTCGGGGCTTCACTGCTGTCCGGTCTGCTGCTGATCGCGGCACCGGCCCACGCACAACAGACCAGCGATGACGTGCGCTGGGTCAGCGACAGTCTGAACACCTACGTGCGCAGTGGCCCGACCGATGGCTACCGCATTGTCGGCACCCTGAGTTCCGGCATGCGTGTGCAACTGCTGCGCACCCAGGGCGATTACAGCCAGGTTCGCGGCGAGAACGGCGATGCCGTATGGATCGCCAACCGTGACCTGCAAGAGGTGCCCGGCCAGGCCGAGCGGCTGCCGGCGCTCGAGCAGAAGGTGACCGAGTTGAGCACCGAGCTCGAAGGCATCAACGACACCTGGAAAACCCGCGTGCAAGGCATGCAGGAGACCCTGGATTCGCGCAAGACCCTGATCGACGAGCTCGAGGCCAGCCGCAGCGCGCTGGATATCGAGTTGAGTCAGGCGCGTTCGGAGCTGCGTGAAGCCCAGGCTCAGCTGGGCAGCGAGCAGAAGGAAGTGCTGATGCGCTACATGATCTACGGCGGCAGCATCGCCGGTGCCGGCCTGCTGGCTGGCCTGATCCTGCCGACCATGTTCCGGGTTCGTCGCAAGCGCAACGATCAGTGGGTGTGATGGCGGCCTGACGACAGGTTGCGGCGTGAGTCGAAGGCCTCGATGCCGCTGCGTTGTGCGGCGGCCGACGCCGAAGCAGGTCGGGCTAGCTGCCGTCGGTCAGGCCCAAGACACACGCCCGGAACAGTTTCTGGGCTGGGGATTGCCGGGAACCATAGCGGGAAATCAGCACCAGATCCCGGTGGAACGCCTTGTCTTCGAGGGGAACGATCTGCACCTTCGCCGGGTTCTCGACCCACAGGCCCGCCCGCGGAATGAGTGAGATGCCCAGGCCGCTTTCGACCATTTTCACGATCGCGTCCAGCTCATCCAGCTCCAGCACCTGACGGGGCTGGATCCTGTGCTTGCGGATGAACTGGGTGACCAGCCTGCCGCCGAAGGAACTGCGGTCGTAGCGGACGAAAGCATGCTCGGTCAGCATCTTCAGTGGGTCCTTGATCGTCGTCCCCAAGGGGGCGATCAGCACGAACTGTTCGCTTTCGACCAGCTCCAGCTCAAGCTCCTTGGGCAGTTGGAACGGCGGGCGGATGATGATGGCCAGATCGATTTCGCCGCTGTCTACCTGGTTGAGCAGATCCAGCGAAACTCCAGGAACCAGCTTGGCTTCGATGCCGGGGGCCTTGTCGCGCAACTTCAACAGAATCGCCGGCATCCGGCACGACTGCACGGTGCTGATGGCGCCGATGCGCAGCTCGCCACGGTAATCCTCGATCCGCTCGGGGGTGCCCATCAGGCTGAACTGTTCCAGGATCTTTTCCGCCAATGGCACGGCACGGGCGCCTGCCTGATTGAGTGTGGCGGTGCGCCCGGTGCGATCGAAGAGCGACAGCCCGACCGCGTCCTCCAGGTTCTTGATCTGCGCGCTGACCGCCGATTGGGTAAGGCCCACCTGCTTGCCCGCTGCAGCGAAAGTACCGCAACGAACGACAGTCAAAAAGGTTTTCAATTCGCGCAGCATATCGGTCCATTGATCGAAATTATTTGAGCTCGAATCAAAAGATATCCGCTTTCCAGGCACAGCGGCAAGCGTCAACATGGTCACCAGAAAAACATGCCAGAGGATGACCAACCGTGAGCCTTTCCCCTTTTCACCTCGCTATTCCCGTTTATGACCTGCCCGCCGCACGCACCTTTTACGGCGACGTGTTCGGGCTGCCAGAAGGCCGCTCTTCGGATCATTGGGTGGACTTCGATTTCTACGGCCACCAGTTGGTGATCCACGAGCACCCCAAGACCGCGTCCCAGGAGTCCGCGCACACCAACGCCGTGGACGGTCACAACGTACCGGTCCCGCACTTCGGCATCATCCTCGGCTGGGAGGAGTGGGAAGCGCTGGCGGACCGTCTGCGTGCCCGCGAAACCCAGTTCGTGATCGAACCCTACGTACGCTTCAAGGGCCAGGTCGGCGAGCAGGCCACCATGTTCCTCTTCGACCCGTGCGGCAACGCGCTGGAGTTCAAGGCGTTCAAGGACATGAGTCTGCTGTTCGCCAAGTAAGCATCCAGAGCTGGCCACCAAGCGCAGCCCGGGTCCGTGGCCCGGGCTGCGCTTGGCGCAACCGCAGGCTCAAGAAAGCGCTCAGCCTCCGTTCATCTCGGCAGCCACCGCCGCCCGAATGGCTTCCAGCAGCATCATGCAGGCCGGGTTGTCGTTGTTGCTGCGCCAGGTCAGGTGCAGCTCGCTCTGAATGCCGTCGCCCAGGTCGATCTCGCGAAAGGTCACGTCCTTGAACACCACGTTGGTGGCGCAGCGCGGCACCAGGGCCAGGCCCATGCCGGCGTTGACCAGCGCCAGAATGGTCAGCGACGACCCCAGCCACTGCACGTATTCCGGAGCCACTCCGGCCGAGCGGAACATGCCGGTGAGCAGTTCGTTGAAGGGTGGATAGGCGGCATGGGAATACATCAGAAACGGGGCACCATCGAGGTCCTCGACCCTGACGCGGGCCGTGTTGGCCAATGGATGCTGACTCGGGATGGCCAGCACGAACGGCTCACGCACCAGGCACTCGTTTTCGTAACCTGGTTGCAGCAATGGCTGGCGCACGATACCCAGGTCGATACGGCGGGTGCGTAGGGCTTCGTGCTGCTGGTGGGTATTCATCTCGCTCAGGGAGATCTTCACCTGGGGTTGATTGAGCCGCGCCTCGGCGATCACCTTGGGCAGGAATTCGTACACCGCGCTGCCGACGAAACTGATGCTCACCGAACCGATATCGCCTGCCGCGAAGCGCCGTGCCGAGGCGGCAGCCTGATGGGCACGTTCGAGGAGATGCTGGGCTTCGATGAAAAACGCCCGGCCAGCGGCGGTGAGCGCGACGCTGCGCGTGCTGCGGGTAAACAGCTCGACCCCGAGGCTGTGCTCGAGCAACTGGATCTGCCGGCTCAGCGGTGGCTGGGTCATGTTCAGCCGTTCGGCGGCACGGCGAAAGTTGAGTTCGGTGGCGACGGTGGTGAAGCAGCGCAGTTGAGCGAGCTCGAACATTGATTTAATCCGGGTATCAATCCAATACCAATCTAGATTAGACGGGATCAATGCCCGCGTACATGATCGGCGTATCCCACAAAAACAATGATCGGGAGTCGCCCCAATTGAATAACGTCCAGAGTTCAGCCGACCCGCAGGTTGTCGCCCGCGCGGTCTCGAAAGTGAAACGCCACGTCTTGCCGCTGTTCGTGGTCATGTTCATCGTCAACTACATCGACCGGGTGAACATCGGCTTCGTCCGCAGCCACCTGGAAACCGATCTGGGTATCGGTGCCGCGGCCTACGGCCTGGGTGCCGGCCTGTTCTTCATCGGCTACGCGCTGTTCGAAGTGCCGTCGAACATGCTCCTGCAGCGCTACGGTGCCAAGGTGTGGCTGACCCGCATCATGTTCACCTGGGGCATCGTCGCCACCGCGATGGCTTTCGTGCCCAACGAAACCTGGTTCTACATCCTGCGCTTCCTGCTCGGCGTCGCCGAGGCCGGCTTCTTCCCGGGCGTGGTGTATTACTTCACCAAATGGCTGCCCGCCGGTGAGCGTGGCAAGGCCATGGCCATCTTCCTCAGTGGCTCGGCCATCGCGTCGATCATCTCCGGCCCGCTGTCCGGCCTGCTCTTGCAGATCGATGGTCTGGGCATGAAGGGCTGGCAGTGGATGTTCTTCATCGAGGGCATGTTCTCGGTCGTGCTGTGCGGTTTCGTGTGGTTCTGGCTGGATTCGCTGCCCAAGGACGCCAAATGGCTGACCCGTGAGGAAAGCCAGGCGCTGACCGACTGCATCGATGAAGAGCAGCGCCAGCGCCAATTGGCAGCAGGGGAGACCGGCGCGGTCAAGCACTCGGTGTTCAAGCTGCTGCGCGACCCGCAGATCATGCTGTTCTGCTTCC
Source organism: Pseudomonas flavescens (assembly GCF_013408425.1). Lineage (NCBI taxonomy): Bacteria > Pseudomonadati > Pseudomonadota > Gammaproteobacteria > Pseudomonadales > Pseudomonadaceae > Phytopseudomonas > Phytopseudomonas flavescens. The sequence continues at coordinate 827,560 of NZ_JACBYV010000001.1, forward strand.
TGTACTTCTCGATCTCGCTGACCATTTACGGCTGCACCTTCTGGCTGCCGAGCATCATCCGCTCCATGGGCGGGCTGGATGATATGCAGGTTGGCCTGTTCAACTCGGTGCCGTGGATCATCTCGGTGGCCGCCATGTACGCCTTCGCCAGCCTGGCTGCGCGCTACAAATGGCAGCAGGCATGGGCCTCGGCCGCTTTCGTGATCGCCGCGTTCGGGCTGTTCATGTCCACCACCGGCGGGCCGATCTTCTCCTTCATCGCCATCTGCTTCGCGGCCATTGGCTTCAAGGCGGCGTCTTCACTGTTCTGGCCGATTCCCCAGGCCTACCTGGATGCGCGTATCGCTGCAGCGGTGATCGCCCTGATCAACTCGGTGGGCAGCCTGGGCGGCTTCGTGGCCCCGGCCACCTTCGGTTACCTCGAAGAGCACACCGGCTCCATCGAAGGCGGCCTGATCGGTCTGGCCGTGGTTTCGCTGATCGCCGGCATCCTGGTGTTCATGACCAAGACCAGCAAAAGCGCCAAAGGCAGCGGCAACGGTGTGAGCCCCAAACCGGCGGCGTCGCCAGCCTGAGACAACGCCTGCGTCGGCCCGACCGGCGCAGTAATCCTGCAAGATTCAAGGAGTTCCAATCATGAGGATCAAACACGTACGCGTAACGCCGATTGCGTTCCGTGACGCACCGCTGCTCAACGCCAGCGGTATCCATGAACCCTATGCCCTGCGTTCGATCATCGAAGTGGAAAGCGACAACGGCTACATCGGTCTCGGTGAAAGCTATGGCGATGCGCCGGTGCTCAGCGTGTTGCAGGCCATGCAGGAGTCGCTGGTCGGGCTCGATCCGTTCGACCTCAACGGCTTGCGTGCCCGTGTGGTGAAAACTGTCGCCGCTTTGAAGCCAGGCACTGCTGGCGCCGAACTGGCCCCTGGCTCGCACCCGAGCAAGCAGGTGGCGAACGCCTATTCGGCCTTCGAAGTGGCCTTTCTCGATTTGCAGGCCCGTTCTTTGGGCATGCCTCTGGTCGATCTGCTGGGTGGCGCGGTGCGCGACGAGGTGCCGTTCAGCGCCTACCTGTTCCTCAAGTACGCCGAGCATGTGGGTTCGCCCTACAAGCCGGACCGCTGGGGGGAGGGCATCAGCCCCGAGCAGATCGTTGCCCAGGCACGCACCATGATCGAGGAGAACGGCTTCAAGAGCATCAAGCTCAAGGCGGGTACCTTGCTCGGCCCGGAACACGAGGTCGCTTGCATCAAGGCGCTGCGTCAGGCGTTCCCCGGCACGCCACTGCGTATCGACCCCAACGGCAACTGGTCGGTGGAAACCTCACTGCGCATGGCCGAGCTGATGGGCGATGACCTGCAGTATTACGAAGACCCGTGCCCCGGACTGGAAGGCATGGCCGAGGTGCACAAGCGCACCGGCATTCCCCTGGCGACCAACATGGTGGTCACCGATTTCGACGAGTTCCGCCGCAGCGTGGCGCTGAACAGCGTGCAGATCGTGCTCGCCGATCACCACTATTGGGGCGGCCTGCGTGATACGCAGATCCTCGCGCGCATGTGCGACACCTTCGGTCTGGGCGTGTCCATGCACTCCAACTCGCACCTGGGGATCAGCCTGATGGCCATGACCCACGTGGCCGCCGCCGTTCCGAACCTGTCCTACGCCTGCGATACCCATTACCCCTGGCAGGAGCCGGATGAGGAAGTGATCAAGGGCGGCAAGCTGCCGATCGCCGATGGCTGCGTGAAGGTCACCCGCACACCCGGCCTGGGCGTCGAGCTGGATTACGATCAACTGGCCAAGCTCAATGACCAGTACCTGACCTGCGACATTCGTTCACGTAACGACGTGACCCAGATGCAGAAGTACGACCCGAGCTGGAAAGCGCTCAAGCCGCGCTTCTGACGTGACGGCGCATGGCTTCTGCAATGAAGCCATGCGGCTCTGCTACTGATTCACGATTTCTTCTATGTAGCCCACGGCCTGCCCGACCGGGATGGTGAAAATGCCGCCTTCGCCCGCGTCGAACGCGGCTTTCCAGTGCCCGTAACCCTCGGAAACATCAGGCATGGGTGCGCCCGAGCTGATCAGCTGGGTCACGCTGCTCTGCAATGCGGCCTCGCCAATGGGAAGGTGAGGCAGGTCGGTCTGCAGGCCACCTTCAATATTTGGATTCCTGAGTTTCAGGCCGTCTAGGGCAATGTGGTAGATCGGCCCGAGCTTCTCGTGCCGATCGATCTGCACGATATAAAGCTGCGAAGACTCTTCCCCTGCTCGCGTCTGGTAGTGCCAGACCTGGCCCTCTTGAACGTGTTCCGCTGCAGATGCCGACATGGCCAACCCCGCTATCAATGAAATGACTGTAGGTTTCAAAGGGCAGGATCCGGGAACGGCAGTTCGTCCTGGGAGACGCTGGGTTGTGCGACCCATTTCTGTCCCTGGCGGTAAAAATCCGCCTGTGTCTCACTGCTGCCGGCGCCCATTACCACTGCTACGGTGCAGGCGATCTGCCCCTCGTGTTCGGCCTCGACTGCGGGGATGCAGGTACCCAGCTTTACGCTGGCCTGCCCGCCGAGCTCATCAACAAGTTGCATCATCTCCAGAATTGCCTGGGTCGCTTGCTCCGGTGACGGGCGCGGCAGCTCCTGAGCAGGCAGGATGGTGGTGACAAACACGGAAGTGAATAGCAGGGTCGTACGGGTTGTCTTGAGCATGATCGGTCCTTGTGGGTGCTCTGCAGTCGGGGGGTATTGCACGGTGCGTTTCGGTGTCAGGGCTCGATGAGCAGCTCTCGCGCTTCACGGCAACTGATCACCTGCGCGTATTCGCCGTGCAGGTTGGCCAGCGCCATGGCATGCACGTCATCGGCGCTGCGCAGCACACCGTTATAGTCGGTCTTGGCAAAGGTAAAGCAGCCATCGGCCACCACGTAGGTGCTGAAACCCAGATTACCCGCCGTGCGTGCGCTTGCTTCCACGGAGTTGTTGGTGCTGACACCGACGATCACCGGCGACCTGATATCCCTCACCCGCAGCCAGCGCTCCAATCCCGAATTGATAAAGGCATCCGGCACGTTCTTCTCGACCACGTGCTCGCCAGGTAAAGGATGCAACGCAGGCTGAAACTCGACGCCAAATTGCCCAGGCGCGAAGGGTGAGCCGGGGGACCTGGATATGTGGCGAACGTGCACGATTGGCGCGTGCGCCTCTCGCCAGGCCAGCAGAAGTTCTGCCACGCGCGCCGGCGCTTCGGGATTGTTGCGCTGGCCGGCGGCCGCCTCGAGCATGCCGCGTTGCATATCGATGATGATCAGAGCCGGTAGCGGCATGGGTGAAACCTCGCTTTCGGGCGTTTGGGCACTTTTGCGCAGATGGCTCATCTATAGCGTATGGACCAATGATCCCGATATTGCATCTTGCACGACAGAAACATGGTCACCGTGCAGGATGCATAGTTCAATTACTTTTTAAATAAAAATAGTCGTTATAAATCAATAGCTTATTTTTTATCAGAAGCTGGCATGCACTCTGCAATATCCCTCTCATAAAGAAACACCACATAGAGGGTACGAGCCATGCAATACGCCATCCAGCAGCTGATCGAAAATCTCCCGGACCATGTAGTCGATTTCAAGAAGCGCCCCGATGGGATGTTGCTGATGACGTTGCGCAAGGACGATGAAGTGGTGTTCGTGAAGGCGATCGATCGCCAGACCGTATTCTGCGAAACCCGCGTGCAGGCGCTGCTGCATGAAATCATGCGCGACAGCAAGCTGATCAGCGGCGAGATCAACTGGAAGGGGCAGGGCGCTCAGTGGATCGACCGTACCCTGCCGACCTTCACCGGCGCGCCGATCAACCCGACTGCAGCCAAGATGATGTGGGCTCGTCGTACTCGCGACGGCGGCTATCGCGCCACTGCATAACTGCAGAGTGTGACCACCCGAACCCCGCTTAGGCGGGGTTTTTCACGTCTGCAACGGGGCGTGTGAAGTGCTGCGACAAGCAGCCAGCGCCCCGGATAGGGCGCCGGCCGCAGCCGCTCAGCCGGCCAGCACGCTGTCTACCAATGCCTTGGCTTCTTCCTGAATGCGTTGCAGATGGGCATCGCCCTCGAAGCTTTCGGCGTAGATCTTGTAAACGTCTTCGGTACCGGAGGGGCGAGCGGCGAACCAGCCGTTGTCGGTGACCACCTTCAGCCCACCGATGGCCGCGCCGTTGCCCGGTGCCTCGGTGAGAATCGCGGTGATCGGCTGGCCAGCCAGCTCGCTGGCGGTCACCTGAGAGGCGGACAGTTTGCCGAGGCGAGCCTTCTGTTCGCGGTCGGCGGGGGCGTCGATGCGCTGGTAGACGGGGGCGCCGAAACGCTCGGTCAGCGCCTGATAGCGCTCGCCAGGGTCCTTGCCCGTTACCGCGGTGATCTCCGCTGCCAGCAGGCCGAGGATGATGCCGTCCTTGTCGGTGGACCAGGCGCTGCCGTCCTTGCGCAGGAACGAAGCCCCCGCGGACTCTTCACCACCAAAGCCGAAGCGGCCCTCGATCAGCCCATCGACGAACCACTTGAAGCCCACCGGCACCTCGACCACTTCGCGGTCGATGCCCTTGGCGACCCGGTCGATCATCGAGGAAGACACCAGGGTCTTGCCGATGGCCGCCTGGGCAGCCCACTGCGGACGGTGGGTGAACAGGTATTCGATGGCCACGGCCAAGTAGTGATTGGGGTTGAGCAGACCCACCGAGCGGGCGACGATGCCGTGGCGGTCGTGGTCGGTGTCGCAGGCGAAGGACACGTCGAATCGGTCCTTGTTCTCGATCAGGCCGGCCATGGCATGGGGCGAGCTGCAATCCATGCGGATCTTGCCGTCCCAGTCGACGCGCATGAAGCGGAAGGTCGGATCGATGCGCGTCGATAGCACCTCGAGCGGCAGGCCGTAGCGTTCCGCGATGCGTGTCCAGTAGTGCACGCCTGCGCCGCCCAGCGGATCGACCGCGAACTTCAGACCTGAGCCGCGAATCGCCTGCAGATCGAGTACCTGCTCGAGATCGCCGACGTAATGCTCGATGAAGTCGTAACGCTGGGTGGTCGGTGCTTTCAGAGCGCTGGCGTAGTCGATGCGCTGTACGCCCTTGAGGCCAGCCACGAGCAGTTCGTTGGCACGCTCTTGAATCCACTTGGTGACGCCGGTGTCAGCCGGGCCCCCGTTGGTCGCGTTGTACTTGAAGCCACCGTCGGCAGGCGGGTTGTGCGACGGGGTGATGACGATACCGTCGGCCAGGCCGCTGCTGCGCCCGCGATTGTAGTCGAGGATCGCCTTGGAGATCGCCGGGGTCGGCGTGTAACCGGGTTCGCCAGCGGTTTCGCTGCAGCCGGCATCGATACGGGTTTCGATGCGGTTGGCGGCCAGGACTTCCAGTGCCGAGACGAACGCCGGCTCGGACAGCGCATGGGTGTCCATGCCGATGAACAGCGGGCCGTCGATGCCCTGGCCGCGACGGTAATCGCAGATCGCCTGGGTCACGGCGAGGATGTGCCATTCGTTGAAGCTGTTCTTCAGGGAAGAGCCGCGGTGGCCGGAGGTGCCGAACGCCACCTGCTGTGCGGGGTCGCTCGGGTCCGGACGTTCGCTGTAGTAGCGTGATACCAGGCGCGGCAGATTGGCCAGGCTGTGCTCGTCGGGAAGGCGTCCCGCATTGCTGTGGATGCTCATCAATCGTTCCTTTGATGGGATGGAGGGGCCAGGTGGCAGCGCACCGGACATCGGACTCGGGGGTTCGACACCGCAGCGGTGGCCTGGAGTTCCCCATACTCGTGGTCGCGGATGATAAAGACTGCAGAATAAAGCGCCAGTGCCTTCGCTGGCATGGCGTTCGAGGGGCTTGCGCACCCTGAACGTTCCGTCTGTCGGCAATAGATATTGTTCATGAGCGCAATACTGTCACTTTGCTATTGTCTAGTTGCGCCCCTCCAAAAAATGGGTGGCGTGTCCCGCTGGGCCGACAGGGAGTGGTTGGTTAATACGCTCTAGTCATTCGGTGCCGCCATGAACCTTCGTGATTTCAATATCGCCCCCCGTGCCGCTTTCTGTTTCGCCCTCATTACCTTGCTGGTCGTCGTGCTGGGGGCGTTCTCGCTGTTCAAACTGGGTGACCTGTACGAGGCCGAGCAGGACATCGAAGCCAACTGGATGGTGAGCATTCAGGCCACCGGCGAGATGCAGAAGGATCTGCTCAACATTCGCCTGGAAACCCTGCGGCTGCTTGCCGTTGGCGAGAGCGCCGGGCAGAAGTCGATCGACGAAAGTGCTGCGCAGAACTATCGCACCGCTCTGCAGCAGGCCCTGCAGCAGTATGGTGAAAAACTGGTCTCGAGCCCTGCCGAACGAAGCCTTTTCGACAATGTGCGCACCAGCACGCAAACCTATCTGACCGGTCAGCAGCAGATCATCGACCTGCTGCATCAGAAGCAGGTGCCCCAGGCCCTGGACCTGGCCAACGGCCAGGTGCGCAATGACGGCACCGCGCTGCAGCAACGGCTCGACGAGCTGACCGCCTATAACATGCAGGGTGCCAAGCAGGCCGGGATCACCGCCAGCAAGACCTACGATCATGGCCGCACCGGGGTGCTGGTAACCATCTCCATCGCCGTGCTGCTGACGGTGTTGCTGGCGACCCTGCTGACACGTTCCATCGCCGCACCGATCAATGAAGCGCTGCTGAGTGCCGAGACCATCGCCTCCGGTGACCTGACCCGTTCCGTGCAGGTCAGTGGCAAGGACGAGGCAGGGCGTCTGCTGGCCGCCCAGGCGACCATGCGCAAGAACCTCAACGATGCCATTCGCCAGATCAGTGAGTCCTCCACGCAACTGGCTGCGGCCGCCGAGGAAATGGCCTCGGTGACCGAGGAGAGCACCCGTGGCCTGCAGAATCAGAACGCCGAGATCGACCAGGCCGCCACTGCCGTGACGCAGATGAGTGCGGCGGTAGAGGAGGTGTCGCGCAATGCCAGTGGTGCTTCCGACGCGGCGCGTGATTCGACGCTCTCGGCGAATGCCGGCAACCAGCATGTGGCGCGCACCGTGGCGGCGATCCGGCAGCTGTCGGGCAACGTGGTGGAGGCGTCCGATCAGGTCCAGGGGCTTGCCAACCAGGCGCGCGATATCAGCAAGGTGCTCGACGTGATTCGTAACGTCGCCGAGCAAACCAACCTGCTGGCGCTCAACGCAGCCATCGAGGCCGCCCGAGCCGGTGACCATGGCCGTGGTTTCGCCGTGGTGGCGGACGAGGTCCGCGGCCTGGCTCATCGCACCTCGGCCTCCACCCAGGAAATCGAACAGATGATCGCCGCGATCCAGGCCGGCACCGAAAAGGCCGTGCTGGCCATGCGCAACAGCAGCCAGGAGGCGACCAACACCCTGCAGGTCGCCGATGAGGCGCGCAACGCCCTGGGGCAGATCGTCGATGCCATCGGCATGATCAACGAGCGCAACCTGCAGATCGCCACCGCTTCGGAGCAGCAGGCCCATGTGGCTCGTGAAGTCGACCGTAACCTGGTGAGCATCCGCGACCTGTCGATCCAGAGCGCTTCGGGCGCCGATCAGACATCCGCGGCGTGCAACGAACTGGCGCGACTGGCTCAGGGGTTGAATACGCTGGTCGGACGTTTCAGGCTGAGCGCCTGATCCGGCAGGTTCGGGATGGCGGCTCGGGGGCCATGGCCAATGAGCCGCCAGCCTGGCTATGATGCAGGCCATGAGCCTATCGACGCCAATCCGCCATCCCTGTCCGCCTGGCGCTTGCGACTGCGAGCGTGAACGACTGCTGGAAACCACCAGTGGCGACCAGCGCATCCTGATGCTGACCAGGGCTGAGGAAAAGCGTCTGCTCGAGCGCCTGGAGAATCTCGCCAGCCTGGAAGACCTCCAGCGCATGCAGCAGCGCATGTTCGAGCAGCTGGGCATTCGCGTTGACGTTGCCCCGGGCTTCAACGAAGTACGCAGCATGCGCGGTATCGCCATCGAGGTAACGACCTTCCCGGGTCTGTGCCGCAAGACCCGTCAGGCCATTCCTGCGGCCATCCGCCGGGCTCTGGAGCGGCGCCCGGAAATCGCCTACGCACTGCTCAACGCCCACGACCTGTTTCGCGATCTGTAGGGGCTGTTGACGTTTCAGCTCGAGCCGTTACTGCGAGAAGCCTCGCGAGGCAGAAGGTGATCGCGACCGCCAAACGGGCGACTGACCCATCCCGTGATCAACTCCCTGTGCTCATAGCGTTTTCCGGGATGCCGGCAACGACTGGTAGCGGTGTTCGAAGTCATTGGCGAGATCGGCCACGCTGATCGCGCCCAGGCGCTGCAGCAGCAACGCCTGGGCCTCGTCGAAGGCTTGGCTGAGGGCATCGTTGACCGCCTGCTCGACCAGGCATTGAGGGTGGTCGGTGGCCAGGCCGATGCTGAAGATCGACTGCGCTCCCAGCGCCTGGTGGATGTCCAGCAGGGTGATCTGCTGCAGCGGCTTGGCCAGTGCCCAGCCACCGTTGTGGCCCTTGTCCGAGGTCACGTAACCCTTTTCGCGCAGCAGACCCATGGTGCGACGTACCACCACGGGATTGGTCTCGAGCATCCTGGCGATGGTTTCCGACGTGGTGCGCTGCTGGTGGCGATCCATATGGATCAACACGTGCAGCATGCGCGAGAGTCGGGTGTCGTTCCTCATTGAATTCTCCTGGCCGGGGCGGTGGCCCGTTACGTAATGAACCATGTTACGAGTATTGACCCGAATCCTTCATGTAACTCATGATGTTTCGTGATGGCCGCGGGAGAGCCGAGGTCGACACACGGGAGTTAATTCATGAGCCATGACGTGATCATCGTCGGAGGTAGTTACGCGGGATTGTCCGCCGGCCTGCAACTGGTAAGGGCGCGTCGCCGCGTATTGGTGATCGACGCTGGCAAGCGACGCAATCGCTTTGCCGAACATTCCCACGGTTTTCTCGGGCAGGACGGTCGGCCACCGGCGGAGATCGCCGCCGATGGTCGTGCCGAGTTCATGGATTACCCGACAGCCGACTGGCTGACTGACAGTGCCACCAGCGTGCAGCGCGAAGGCGAAGGCTTCGTGGTCGGGGTGCGAAGCGGCGCACGCTTGCCTGCTCGTCGCCTGATTCTCGCGGGCGGCGTGCGTGATGAGCTGCCAACCATCCCTGGTCTTGTCGAACGCTGGGGGCGAAGCATCTTTCATTGCCCGTATTGCCACGGCTACGAGCTGGATCAAGGGCGTATCGGCGTGCTGGCCGCTTCCGAGCTGTCCATGCACCATGCCCTGATGCTGCCGGACTGGGGCCACACCACGCTGTTCACCAACGGGGCTTTCGTGCCCAGTGCCGAGCAATGGGGTCAGTTGGCCAATCGCGGTGTGGTCGTGGAGCCTGAGCCGGTGCGGGCGATCAGTGGCGAGCGGGCGAACGTGCACCTGGGGGACGGCCGCGAGGTCGCGCTGGATGGTCTGTTCACCCTGACCCGCACGCATCTGGACAGCACGCTGGTCGACCAGCTTGGCTGTCAGCTCACGGCCGGGCACACCGGCTCCTACATACAGGTGTCGGAGATCCAGGAAACCAGCGTTCCCGGCGTGTTCGCCTGCGGCGATGCAGCTCTGCCTGCGGGCTCGGTGGCCCTGGCGGTAGGCTCTGGTGCGCGAGCGGGTACCGGCGCGCACGCTTCGCTGATGTTCCGCTGATAGCCGCCACGCTGTGCCCCCGGGTCAGGCCACGAGTCGCCCTCAGCGCGAACTCCATGGGCGTGGCGCTTGCACGGCAAGGCCACCATCCTCGGTCCCCAGGCTCCGATCAGCGGCAAGAGGTACTCACGAACGGATGGCGGAGGGTTTTAGAGAGCGTCGTGAGGGTGTTCGACAACCAGGCGCAGATCAATGCAATCGGTTATGTCGCAGGGTAGAGTGGTACCGCTCTGCTAGCGCCCGTGACGCTGCCAGCTGCGTCGTTCCTTTCCATGCAGGTCATCGATGAGCCTTTTGCCGACAACGCCACTATTGGCTTTCCCTGATACCCCTCGTGCCTGGCTGCCCGTGCAGGTGAGCCAATGATCCGCCCGTTGCTGCTACTGCTGACGCTGTTGGCTGCGGGCCTGGCTCACGCCGAGGCAGACGTGGCCACGGGGGATGCGCTGTTCAAGCGCAATTGTGGCAATTGCCACAAGGTCGGGCAGGGAGCCCGAGCCGCGTTCGGCCCGCAGCTCAATGGCATCATTGGGCGAACCGCGGGCTCCACAACCGACTACCGCTATTCGCCAGCCATGAAGGACTCCGCCGTGGTCTGGAGCCCCGAGACCCTGAGTGCCTTCATCAAGGACTCCGAGGCGGTGGTGCCCGGCAACAAGATGCGCTTCTGGGGCATCGGCGATCAGGACAAGATCGACAGCCTGCTGCTTTATCTGCAAACCCAGCCGGCGCAATGAGGCTGCTGCAATCCTCGCCGGCCCGGCCATCTCGCCATTCAGACTGAACAAAGCCCAGCCCACCGGCTCTGAAACAGAAGTGCAGGCCAACCAGGCTGTTTGAAAACCACTGCGCTCGGTCATGCGGCGTTAAAACCAGCTGGAATGCCAGCCCAGTCAACATGCTCATTTGCAGCACGTGAACTGCGCTTTTCGCCGGTTTTTGCCTTGCCTGACCTTCGCCCGCGACGTTTTCACACGGCCTGCAACGGCCTGCGATCTTCTTCCCGACCCGGATGTGCGATGGCTATGCGTGATGAAGAACAGGTGAATTGGCTGGTCGAGCAGTCCATGCTCCACACCGCGAAACAGCGAGCCCGGCTATACGCTGGCCAGCCCAGGCTCTGGCAGCATCCCTATGCTTTGGCGCGGCCGCGCAGCGTCACGGCGGTGGCTTCGGTGTGGATCGCCGTCTACCCGGCCGCCATCATCACCACGCCTGAGGGTTCCGTTCTCCAGGCCCTGGGCGACGAACGCCTGTGGGCCGCGCTCTCGGAACTGGGCGTGCAGGGCATCCATACCGGGCCGATGCGCCGCTCCGGAGGCCTCCACGGGCGTACCTACACGCCCACCGTGGACGGCAATTTCGACCGGATCAGCCTGCAGGTCGATCCGCGCTACGGTACCGAGGAGCAGCTCATTCACCTCAGCCGCGTGGCTGCCGCACACAATGCGGTGACCATCGATGACTCCATCCCTTCGCACACCGGCAAGGGCGCTGATTTCCGTCTGGCGGAAATGGCCTATGGCGACTATCCGGGCCTCTTCCACATGGTCGAGATCCAGGAGGCCGACTGGGCGATGCTGCCCGATGTCCCGGCCGGCCGTGACGCGGTGAACCTGCCGCCGACGGTGGTCGACGCCTTGCGCGACAAGCACTACATCGTCGGGCAACTGCAGCGGGTGATCTTCTTCGAGCCAGGCGTCAAGGAGACCGACTGGAGTGCCACCGCCGAAGTGGAAGGGGTGGATGGCAAGGTGCGCCGTTGGGTGTATCTGCATTACTTCAAGGAAGGTCAGCCGTCGCTGAACTGGCTGGACCCCACCTTCGCGGCCCAGCAACTGGTCACTGGCGAAGCCCTGCATGCCATCGACGTGATCGGTTCACGGGTGTTGCGCCTGGACGCCAACGGCTTTCTCGGCGTCGAGCGGCGCAGCCAGGGCAATGCGTGGTCGGAGAGCCATCCGCTGTCGCAGACCGGTAACCAGTTGCTTGGCGGCATGATCCGCAAGGCCGGTGCCTTCAGTTTTCAGGAGCTGAACCTGACGCTGGACGACATCGCCGCGATGTCCCAGGGCGGTGCCGATCTGTCCTATGACTTCATCACCCGGCCGGCCTATCAGCATGCCCTGCTTACCGGTGACGTGGAGTTCCTGCGGCTGATGCTGCACCAGATGCACGACTTCGGCATCGACCCCGCCTCACTGATCCATGCCCTGCAGAACCATGACGAACTGACCCTGGAGCTGGTGCATTTCTGGACCCTGCATGCCAACGACACCTACGTGTTCCGCGGGCAGAGCCTGCCGGGCAACATATTGCGCGAGCAGATCCGCGCCGAAATGTACGAGCACCTGGCCGGCGCCAACGCACCCTACAACCTCAAGTTCGTCACCAATGGCGTGGCCTGCACCACGGTCAGCATCATTACCGCGGCCCTGGGTATCAGTGACCTGAACGCCATCAGCGAAGCGGATGTGGCGAAGATTCGCCAGGTGCACCTGTTGTTGCTGATGTACAACGCCATGCAGCCGGGCGTGGTCGCCCTGTCGGGCTGGGACCTGGTGGGGGCCTTGCCGCTGGAAGTGGATCAGGTCAGCGAACTGATCGCTGACGGCGACACCCGCTGGATCAACCGCGGCGGCTACGACTTGGTCGATCTCGACCCGCAAGCGCTGCTGTCTGCCGAGGGCCTGCCCAAGGCGCGCAACCTCTATGGCAGCCTGAGCGAGCAGTTGAAGGACCCCGAGTCGTTCGCTTCCCAAGCACGGCGCATGTTCGCAGCGCGTCGCTCCTACGGCGTGGCTTCCAGCAAGCAGGTCGCGGTGCCACTCACCAGTCATCCGGCCCTGCTGATCATGGTCCACGAGTTGCCGGCCGGGCGTGGTACCCAGGTCACGGCCCTGAATTTCGGTGCCGAGCCACTGACCGAGGTAGTGACCCTGACCGATGTCGAGCCAGGGCCCGTGGTGGACATCATCCACGAACGCCTGGTCGGTGACCTGAACGCCGAGGGCGAGCTGCACATCGAGCTGGCGCCCTATGAAGGCCTGGCACTGCGGGTGGTGAGCATGGCCCACGGCATCTGAGGTGGGCAGGCTCAGGCCTGCTTGGCACCGCCACCGATCTGCCAGACGTAAGGGGGCTCGGTGCCGTTGATTTCCCAGTCGCCGATGATCCGCTCCTTGTAGATCAGCGGGTTGTGCGAGGCCGCGGTGCGGGCGTTGCGCCAGTGGCGGTCGAGTTGCCGGGTGAGGCTGGTCGCCGAGGCGCCGAGGGCGTTGAACAGCTTGCTGGTGGCGTCGAGCACCAGCTCCGCGACCGCCACCTGGGCCTGGGCCGACTCCAGTTCGGCGTCGATATTGGCGTCGCGCTCCTGCTGCAGGTCTCCATTCAGACGTGCCAGGTAAGCGCGTTGCGCGGCATGCGCTGCCCGCAGTGTCGCGGCTTCGGCGCTGTACACCTGGGCCGAAGCCTTGCCGACCACCTGCTGGATCTGCGGGTCCTGATCGGCCGAGGGGCCGTTGCCGTGGCTGTAGATGCGCGTGCGCTGGCCGACCTGCCTGGCGAAGTCGTTGACCGCAGCGCGCCCCGAGCCGACCAGCACTGCATTGAGTACCAACTGGTAGAAGGCGGTCTGGTATTTGAAACGGGTGGCGAAGTCGATGATGTTCTGTTCCTCGACCACGGCGTTGTCGAACACCGTCGTGCCGCTGCCCGTGGTGCGCTGACCGAAACCATCCCAGTCGTCGCTCAGGGTCACCCCAGGCTGCTGAGTGCGGATGGCTGCGATCACATCCGCTCCGCTATCGTCACGTTGGGCGAAGAGGTCGATCCAGTCGGAAAAGATGCTGCCGGTGCTGTAGTACTTGGTGCCGTTGACCACCCATTTGTCGCCCTGGCGGGAGACCCGTGTGAGCACTTCGCCGATCTTCACGGCACCGATTTCCGTCCAGGCGCATCCCACCAGGTCGCCAGCCACGAAGCGTTGAAACCAGGTGTCCTGTGGCGAGCTGGCGTGGGCATTGAGACGGTCCTCGACGAAGGCGAAATGACCGCGCAGCGCCTGGGGAATGTTCGAGTCGGCCGCCGCCAGCTCGATCAGCAACTGGAACAGCTGTGGCAGCGAGGCACCGCCACCGCCATGTTCCTGTGCCACGCGAACGGCGCCGAAACCGGCAGCCTTGAGCCAGCGGATCTGTTCATGGGGCAGGCTGCGATTGCGCTCACGTTCCACGGCACCTTCGGCGATACGCGCGAAGATCGGCCGGAAGCGCTGCGCGAGTTGTTCGTAGTCGGTTTCCTGGGGCAGCGGTTTGACGGGCTGGAGGCTGGTCATGGTGGGATTCCTCTGGGTCAGGTCAGCGTGGCGAAAGGAGAGGGCTTGGTGTGGTCGGTGGTGTTGGCACCCTCGCTGAATGCGCCGCGATAGCGGGCCGCCGGATGGTCCGCTGCGGCATGGGGCGAATCGCTGTCGAGCAGGTTTTCACGCAGGGTGCTGGCGCCGTAGGCGCTGCGCACCCGGCCGCGGCGTTGCAGTTCGGGGACGATGAACTCGATGAAGTCTTCGAAGGTGCCGGGCGTGATGGCATAGGCGAGGTTGAAGCCGTCGATGCCACCGACATCGACCCAGCGTTCGAGCTCATCGGCTACCCGTTGAGGGCCGCCGATCAGCACCGGGCCGAGGCCGCCGATGCTGCGGTGTTCGACGATGTCGCGCGGTGTCCATTTGCGGTTCGGGTCGGCGGTGGCGAGCAATTCGAGCACCGAGCGAATGCTGTCGTTGTCGATGGCCTCCAGCGGTTGATCCGGGTCGTATTCGGAGAAGTCGACCCCGGTCCAGCCACCATAGAAGGACAGCATGCCCTCGCCATTGGCATAACTCAGGTAGTCCTGGTACTTGGCTTCGGCGGCGGCATCGCTTTCTGCGGTGATCACCGTGAGCAGGGCGAAGATCTTCAGGGCGTCCCGCGAACGGCCCGCCTGTTCGGCGCGGTCGCGGATGTCGTCGGCCACCTCGCGAGCCTGCTCGACCGTGGCCGGGCTGATGAAGACCCCTTCGGCATGCTTGGCGGCGAAGGCCCGGCCGCGGCTGGAGGCGCCGGCCTGGAAGATCACCGGAGTGCGCTGTGGCGAGGGTTCCGAGAGGTGGATACCCGGCACCTCGAAGTATTTGCCCTTGTGGCCGATGGGATGCACCTTGCTCGGGTCGGTGAAGATCCCTCGCTCGCGATCGCGCAGCACCGCGCCCTCGTCCCAGGAGCCCTCCCAGAGCTTGTAGGTGACATCGAGGAACTCATCGGCGATGTCGTAGCGCTCGTCATGGGAGATCTGCTGCTTGAGGCCCAGGTTGACCGCCGCGCTGTTCAGGTAGGAGGTCACCACGTTCCAGGCCACCCGGCCCTTGGTCAGGTGATCGAGGGTCGAGAATTTGCGCGCCAGGGCGTAGGGCAGCTCGTAGGTGAGTGCCGAGGTCACGCCGAAACCGAGATGCCTGGTCGCGGCTGCCATGGCTGGTACCTGAAAGAACGGGTCGTTGACCGGCACCTGATCGGCATCGATCAGCGAGGTTTCCACCGAGCCCCGGTAGATGTCGTAGACGCCCACCACATCGGCGATGAACAGTGAATCGAAGTACCCGCGTTCGAGCAGTTTGGCCAGGTCGACCCAGTAGTCCAGGTCGTTGTAGCGCCATGCCTGGCTCTGTGGATGTCGCCATGTGCCAGCGGCCTGGTGACTGACGCAGGTCATGTCGAATGCATTGAGAATGATGCGAGATGGCATAGTCGTCTGACTCCCCTGATTGAGTGCCGGATGGCGGGTCCCAGAGGTGTTTGCAGACTTTGTGCCGGGGCGCAGAACCCCGCGCGATAGCGGCTTCAGCGTGTCTTGGATGGCCGCGAATGTTGGTCAGGCAACACTTTGTCAGGCAAATGAGTCCCAGCGAACAGTCGTTGCTGCTGGTGCCGATCAGTCGTCGCTATCGCTTCGTACGATCTGCAAGGCCAGATCGCGCAGAGCCCGAGCGCTGGGCGACAGCTGCCGATAGGCGATGGCCAGTTCGTAGGGGATCGGGCTGCCCGGGCCGCTGATCTCGCACTGCACCAGGCCACCGTGGTGCCTGTTGGCGTAAAGCCGAGGCATCAGGGCGACCCCCACCTGGCCTGCGACCAGCCCGGCCGTGGTCTGCATCTGCCGCGGCTGTTGCACCACCCGGGGCACGAAGCCGGCCTGGGCGCAGGCCAGCAGGATCCGCGCGTGCATGCCCGGCCCGTGATGGTGAGCGAACAGCACCCAGGGTTCGTCGGCGAGTTCCGCAAGGGCCAGGCGTTTGCGCCTGGCCAGGCGGTGCTCGGCGGGCAGGACCGCCACCATGCGATCGCTCAGCAGCGGTTCCAGTTGGATGTCCCCGGCGTCGGCGATCGGCAACACGAGGATGCCGATGTCGGTGCGATCCTGCCTGAGCGCCTCCATTTGCTCGGGCGGTGTGGCTTCCTGCAAATGCAGGTCGACCTGCGGGTGGCGTACCTTGAAGTCCCGCAGCAACCGCGGCAACAGGCCGTTCACGGTGCTGTCGACGAAACTCAGACGTAGCGAACCACTCAGCCCGGCAGCTGCCAGCCGCGCGGCTGCGCAGGCGCGATCGGCCTGTTCCAGCGTACGTCGCGCTTCGAGGAGAAACACCTCGCCCGCCGCGGTCAGCCGCGAGACCCGGTTGTCGCGCTCCAGCAGGGTGACCCCCAGCTCTTCTTCCAGGCGGCGGATCGCCGTGCTCAACGGTGGCTGCGCCATGTTCAAGCGCTCGGCGGCACTGCGGAAGTTGAGGGTTTCGGCGACGGCGACGTACTGGCGGAACTGACGCAGATCGATCATGGGTGATATCTATTTCGTATCGCAAGTTAATGAAATAAGTATGTTACATATCGCCACGCCTTGCCTAGACTCGCCCTCGCGCAGGGCTCCCGCACCGGGACAAGGGCTGTCAGGCAGCGGGCGCTGGCCATGAGCGGTCAGTGGCGGCATCACTCGTCTGGCAAGCGCCATTCCCCCTCGCAACCCTCGAGCGATCCCTTCCGACACCTCTGGCGAGATGTCTGCTCCGTGACCAGAAACTTGGCAGAGCAGAGGGGTGACACTCGCCCCCCGCCGCAGTCGTATGCATGATGCCTGCGCCCAATCCGCGCCTTTACCGCACATTCAAAGGAGAAACCATGAAGGACATGGCAAGACTGACACGCTGCTCGACCCTGGCTCTGTTGCTCGGCCCACTGATCGGCTGCACGGCCGCCCCCGAGCAGGATCCACGTGTCGAACTCATCGCCGACAGCCCGAGCTTCAATGAGCTGATTGCAGCGAATCCGCGTGTCGAGTCGATCACCACCGATGCCGTGTGGGCGGAGGGGCCGGTTTGCCTGGCCGATGGTCGGTTGATCTGGAGCGATGTGAAACGGAACAGCGTGATGAGCTGGAAAGAAGGGCAGGACGTACAGACATGGCTGGCCAAGTCCGACTTCCAGAACGGCCACGCACTCGATCATGACGGCCGGGTCATCGCGGCATCCCACGGCCAGCGCGCGATCGTACGCCGCGAGGCGGGTGGCCGCTGGCGGGTACTGGTCGACAGGTATCAGGGCAAACGCCTGAACAGCCCCAACGATGTGGTGGTCGCGGCCGATGGCGGTATCTGGTTCAGTGACCCCACCTTCGGACTGTTCAACGAGAAGGAAGGCTATGGCGGGACTCAGGAGCAGGATGGCGAGTACGTCTACCGTTATGACCCGCTGACCAACAGCCTGACGCGCATGGCCACGCCTGAGGTGCATGCACCCAATGGCCTGGCGTTCTCACCCGACGGCGATCGTCTGTATATAGCCGATTCCCAGCAGGCCCATGACTTCAACGACGAATCCCTCGCTCACCATATCGTCGTCTACGACGTGAAGGACAATGCCTTGAGCGGTGCTCGTGTCTTCGCGGAAATCTCGCCGGGGATTCCCGATGGCATCAAGGTGGACGAGAACGGCAACGTCTGGAGCAGCAGCAAGGAGGGGCTGCAGGTGTTTTCCCCTCAGGGTGAAAGGCTTGGCATGATCCGTGTGGCCTCCAGCGACACGGGCAACCTGACGTTCTGCAGCACGGACGATCAGCACTGGTTGTACATCACCGCCGCCAATCAGGTGCTGCGTATCGCCTCCAAGGTCGGCGGCGCGGGTCGTTGATCTGCGTGTTTCCCTTCGCTTTCCCGCCCTGATGCGGTGAATGCCTGTGGGGCCGGCAGCCATGTCTGCCGGCCCCGTCGCCAGTGGCCGAGGTGACTCGGCCAGCCGGTCAGGCTCGCTCGCAACCCGCTGCGCCGCGTTTTTCCCAAAACAGCAATGCTCCCGCGTTGTCGCAATAGCCACGGGCCTGACTTTTCCATGGCTGGCGTCGGCGAGTCCGTATATGTGTTTTTCGCATATCGAAAGAATCAATGGATATTTGGAGCCCATGGCACTGCCGCCCTATCGTCGGGGCACGCATGCCGGGGCTGTGCCTTCGAACCTTCGAGGTGCTGTCGGGCGCCGCTATACCGCTTGAACGAATAACCGAGTGAGCCTCTTGCGCCGCTCTTTTTACCCGAGGAATTCCATGAACAGCACGTTCGCCACCGCCGTTGCCGGTGGGGCCGATACAGAGAAGCAGAGTCGCTCGACCAACTGGGAGCTGGAGCAGATCGTCGAGGGCCTGCGTTCGGCCCGCGCCGACTGGCGCAACCGGGCAGGCCGCGACCCGGAGCAGGGTGGCCGTGAGCTGCCTTCGCGGCAGGCCGTGGCAGCGATTCTCACCGAGCTGTGTGGCGTGCTGTTCCCCATGCGTCTGGGGCCGGCGGATCTGCGCGAAGAGAGCGAGGACTACTACGTCGGGCATACCCTGGATCACGCCTTGAACAGCCTGTTGGCCCAGGTACGCCTCGAGCTGCGTTACGACGCCCGCCAGCGTGGCGACGAGGTCGGCAGCGTGGAGGCTCGGGCCGTGCATATCGTCCGCGAGTTCGCTGCGGCACTGCCGGCGCTGCGCCGCCTGCTCGATCGCGATGTGGTCGCGGCCTACAGCGGCGATCCGGCGGCGCGCAGCGTCGACGAGGTGCTGCTCTGCTACCCCGGCGTGCTGGCCGTGATCTATCACCGTCTGGCTCACCATCTTTACCGCGCCGGCCTGCCGCTGCTGGCGCGCATCGGTGCCGAGACCGCCCACGGTGCCACCGGTATCGACATCCACCCTGGCGCACAGATCGGCCACGGCTTCTTCATCGATCACGGCACCGGCGTGGTGATCGGCGAAACGGCGATCATCGGCGACAACGTGCGCATCTATCAGGCCGTGACCCTCGGCGCCAAGCGTTTCACCAGCGACGAGAGCGGCTTGCTGCACAAGGGGCAGCCGCGCCACCCGATCGTCGAAGACGATGTGGTGATCTATGCCGGTGCCACCATTCTTGGCCGTATCACCATCGGCAAGGGCTCGGTAATCGGCGGTAACGTCTGGCTCACCCGCAGTGTCGAGCCAGGGAGTAATGTATCTCAGGCCAGCGCTCAGCAACGTGAATGCTGAACTGCGATGGCTTGATCCGTGTCACAGGATAGTCACCGAAACTTCGTAGACTCGGTGCGAGACCAAAGAGAAAGGAAAGGAGAAGAGAGATGGACGATTATCAGGAAGAGCTGCTCGAGTCCCGTGCCCTGGAACAGGACGTACCCGAGTTCGCCGAAGACGCGACCGAGCTGTAACCGCCCGGTCCGGGCGCCGTGGAGACTCGAACGGCAATCCGTTCAGCCCACGAGCCAGAATCAAAAGAAAAGGCCCGATGCCTATGCATCGGGCCTTTTCGTCAACGGCCGGTACGCATCGCCATGCTTACTGCGTCAGGGCCTTCACCAGGCTACCGACATTGCCTTCCAGCTCGGCCAGCGGATCATCGCTTTCGGTCTCCAGCACCAGCAGGGGAATGCCGGCGGCCTTGACCGCGTCCGCCACCGGCTGCGACGGCTTGCGATGGTGCAGTACCAGCGCCACATCGTCTTCCTTCAGGGCGCTGGTCAGCGCTTTCAGTGATTCTGCATCCCAGTCACGGTCATCACGGCTGTCGCTGCTGACCAGATCCAGGTTGAGGCCGCTGACCAGATAATCCAGACGACTGCTCAGGCTGTAGACCGACAGGTTGTCGGCCTTGGCCAGTTCGGCTTCGCTGTGGGCATTGAGTTTGAGCAGACGCTGCTTGAGCGTCGCCAGGTTCTGCTCGACCTTGCCCTTGGCATCCGGTGCCAGGCGCACCAGATCGGCGGCCATCACGTCGGCCATGCGGCCCATGTTGTTGATCGCCAGCCATGGGTAGC
Organism: Pseudomonas flavescens; assembly: GCF_013408425.1. Taxonomy (NCBI): domain Bacteria; kingdom Pseudomonadati; phylum Pseudomonadota; class Gammaproteobacteria; order Pseudomonadales; family Pseudomonadaceae; genus Phytopseudomonas; species Phytopseudomonas flavescens. The sequence continues at coordinate 847,670 of NZ_JACBYV010000001.1, forward strand.
TGGCCAGGTCGTTTTCGCCAGCGCTCTCGGCCTGGGTGGCGATGCCCGGCAGGGCGCCGTCCACTGGCCGTGCTGCATCGATTTCGACGATGCGGATATTGCTGCGGCGGGCCATGGGGTAGAGCGGGTCTTCCGACCACAACGAGCGCAGGGCGATGGCCGCATCGGCGTCGGCCGCGACCTTTTGCAGGTTGGTGGCGCCACGGCCGGCGAAGTACGACACCTGACGACTGGCCGGCAGGTTGGCCGGTGCGGCGCGTTCGATGCGCACCGCGGTGCCTTCCAGCAGATCGGTGGCGAGGCCGAAGGTGACGGGTTGCGAGACCAGAACGCTGACGTCCTTGGCCAGGGCGAGGCCGGGCAGGCTGAGGAGCAGGGCGAGGCCGAGTTGGTGAAGTCTATGGGTCATCCCAGGTTCCCTTTCAGGCTTGGTACGACGCCGCGCGCGATGGCGGCGAGGGCGAAGGTGAAACCGGCGACCAGAATGATCGCGGCACCGGAGGGGATCGGCAGATCCAGCACGATGGGCATGAGAATGCCGACCAGGGTGCTGATGGTGGCGATCAGCACCGACAGCCAGAAGAAGCCTTTCAGCGACTGGCTGAGCAGACGCGCCGCTGCGGCTGGAATCACCAGCAGGGCACCGACCAGAATCGCGCCGATGACCTTGACCGCGGCCACGGTGATCAGCGTCACCAGGATCACGAACAGATAATCCAGGCTCTTCACGGCCACGCCGCGCACGGCCGCCAGCTGCGGGTTGAAGCTGGCGAGCATGATGCGGTTGTACAGCGGCAGGGCCAGGCCCATCACCAGCGCGCCGACCACCAGCAGGACCAGCAGGTCGGTACCGTTTACCGTCAGCACCGAACCGAACAGCACGTTCTCGAGAATGTGCACGTTGATGCGCCCGGCGAGAATCAGCAGCAGGCTGGCGCCCATGGCCAGGGAGACGGAGAGGAACACGCCGATCAGCGTATCCGGGGCCAGGCCGGTGCGATTGCGCAGGTAGTTGAGCAGGATGCCGAACAGCAGGGCGTAGCCGAACAGGGCACCGTAAGGGCCGGTGTAGGGTTCGCCGAGCAGGATGCCGATGGCCACGCCGGTGAGTGCCGCGTGGCCGACCGCTTCGGAAAAGAAGGCGAAACGCTTGACCACCACCAGGGTGCCGAGGCCGCCCAATACCGGGCCGATCAGCAAACCGGCGAGCAGCGCATTGATGACGAAACCGTAAGCCAGCGCTTCGGGCAGATAACCGGAGGACGCCCAGCCCTGAATCATCAGGCGGAACTGTTCGTAGTCGATCATGGTTGCGAGGTCCCCGCGGCACGTGCATGGGTGGAGAACAGGCTGAGCAGGCGCTCCGGGGTCAGGGCTTCGGCAGGTGGTGCATCGAACAGCACGCGGCGGCTGAGGCCGGTGACGCGGTCGGCCAGGCGCTTGACCGCTTCCAGATCGTGCTCGATCCACAGCACGCTGATGCCGGCGCGACGCCAGTCACCGAGCAGGCGTTCGAAAACCTGGATGCCGGCTTCGTCCAGTGCCGACATCGGCTCGTCGAGGACCAGCAACTGCGGTGTGGGGATCAGCCCCTGGGCGAGCAGCACGCGCTGACGTTCACCACCGGACAGCGCGCCCATGCGCCGCTTGCGCTTTTCCAGCATGCCGACGCGGGCCAGGGCGTCATCGATGGCTCCGGTGTAGTGCTTCGACAGGCCGAGGAAGGCCGGGCGACGCTGGCACATGGCAGCCATGAAATCGTCCACGGTCATCGGCAGGCCACGGTCGAACTCCAGCGCCTGGGGCACGTAGCCGATGGTGCCGACGGCGTCGGGCCACTGCAGGCTGAGCGTGCCCTGGTGGGGCATCTGGCCGAGCAGGGTCTTGATCAGCGAGCTCTTGCCGCCGCCGTTGGGGCCAACCAGGGCATGCACGCTGCCCGGTTTGACCTGGAAACTGACATTCTCGAGGATCTGCGTGCGGCCCAGCACCAGGCTGACCTGCTGAAAATCGATGGTCGGGCCAATGGCCGTCACGCTCAGGTTTTCCGCCACGCTCATTTGCCGGCTTCCTGAATGGCACGTACCACGGTGTTCATGTTGCTGGTCATTTCCTTTTCGTACTTCTCGGCGCTGTATTCGCCGTAGGAAATGTGCGACAGCGGATAGAGCTTGACGCCCGACTCGCGCTGAATGGTGTCGACATAGGTGGACGGGAAGTCCAGCTCGGAGAAGATCACTTTGACGTCCAGTTCACGCAACTGGTCGATGGTCTTCTTCAACTGGCTGGGGCTCGGCTCGATGCCGTGGGCCGGTTCTACCACCGCAGTGACTTCCAGGCCGAATTCACGCAGCAGATAGTCGTAGGCCGCGTGCACGGTGGCTACGCGCAGATCGGCGTTCGGCGCCTCGGTCAGTTGGGCGAGGGCGTCGGCACGCAGCTTGCGCAGGCGTTTGCCGTAGGCGCGGGCGTTTTGCGTGTAGGTCTTGGCGTTGGCCGGATCGAGCTTGCCCAGTTCCCGGGCGATATTGTTGATCTGCGCGATGGAGGCGCTGATCGACAGGAAGGTGTGCGGGTTGACCACCTTGCCGGCGCCCCGTGCGGCGATGCCGGTCGCGGCCAGCAGCGGTACGTTGGCGTTGGCTTCGATGACTTCGATATCCGGCTTCTCGCTGGCGGCGATCATGCGGTCGGCGAAGTCGTCATGGCCGACGCCGTTGAGCACTACCACGTCCAGCGAGCCGATGCGCTTGATGTCTTCCGAGCGCGGCTCGTAGGCATGGGGGTTGAAGCCGGCCGGAATCAGCGGCACCACCTCGGCCTTGTCGCCGACGATGTTGCTCACGTAGCTGTAATAGGGGTGCAGGGTAATGCCGATACGCAGGCGCTTGGCGTCGGCGGCACTGGCGGCGCCGATGAACAGCAGGGCGAACAGGCCGATGGCCAGGCGTGACAGCAGGGGACGTGCGCGAAACAGACGGAAAATGGGCATTGGCGGGCGGTCTTCTGTCGGGTGGATCGGAGGTGATCAGTGGCGATGTTGCCGGGTCACACCTGCGTCGTACTGGGAGGCGATCTGCTGCCAGCCGGCAGTGATCAGGCTTTGCGCGTCCAGACTGGAAGGCGCGCTGGCGCTGTTGCGGTTGAGCCAGACGTCGGCCTGTTCATGCTCGGCGTCGATCAGCATGAGCATCGAGCCGGCCACGTCCAGTGCCTGGCTGGCACCGAAATAGGCAGCCTGGTCAGCGGGCAGCAATTGCCACTGGTGGCTGCCACGGCTGGTCGCGCTGGCATCGGCTCCGAACGGCGGAAAGCCTTCGTCTGCCAGCTCAGCGGGGCTGAGCAGCGTCTGCTCTTCGTCACGGCGGATGCGGATCTCGTCGGAGGCCACGCGCAGGTCAGCGTAGATGCCCTGTTCAGCGGCGGTGAGGTCACGACGCGCATCGATCTGATGGCTCTCGATGCTGGTTTCGCTTTCCGTCTCGCCATGCCAGGCCACGACCGAGCCGGCCGCCAGCAGGATGGCCAGGCACAGCAGCAGTACGTAGAGGGTTTCGTGACCGGCACCGGCGGGGCGTACGACCTGAACCGTCATGGGGCCTCGATTTCCGTGTGGTCGATTTCCACGATATGGCCGGGGCCCGCATCGAACAGCACGTAGAACTCGCCTTCGGGGCGCTTGAAGGTGATGGTCGAGTCTTCGGCCAGCTTGCCGGGCACCAGAATGCTTTCGTCATAGCCGATCACGTCGAGGGTCACGCCGGCTGCACCGCTGCCGTCGGAAAAACCACCGGTGCAGCGGATGTGTTCGGCGTCGATGTCTTCGCACTGGCACATCGGATTGTGCGCCAGGGCAGCACCGCTGAGCGACAGCAGGGCGATGCCTGCGGCCAGACGCAGGGATTTGGAATTGATCATTACTTGCCTCCTTGTTGTTTCTTCAGCCAGGCGACGGTGGACGGGGATGCCTGCTCGAGGGGCACGGCGGCCTGGTGTACGGAACCGTCCCAGCCCTCCATGGTGATCCACAGTTCGGCATCGGGCTTGGTGCGAGCCGGCAGCGGCACGGTGGCACCCATGCGGTGGGCGGTGCCGAAGAAGATGCCACCGGCTGCACGCAGGCTGCGTGGCTTGCCGATGCGCAGGTAGGTGGCCTTGACCTGGCTGGCGCATTCGGCACACAGCGCGCCATTGAAGGATTTCATGTAACCGGCCGGGCCATCGAGCTCCGGAGGGCCCGCACGAAATTCGGCCAGGCGGATCGACCAGGGGCCGACCGCCACGTCACCGATCATGCGTTCGCCCAGGCCGCTGGTGCCGGTGAACAGCGCGACATCGGCGAAGTACTTGGGCATGAAGGCCAGCGGAATGATCACCAGCAGAATGTTGATGTGGAAGCGCCACTTGTACCAGAGGCGGCTCAATGGTGAGGCGGGGCGTGCGGCGACGGCCTTGCTCATGCCTTGACCTCCGTGTTGTCGCTGGCGGTATCGGCGGCGCGGCTGCGGGCCGGCCGCTTGATCACCTTGGCGGTGGCCTGTGCGGTACGTTTGGTCCAGATCAGCAGGCCGCTGAGCACCATCATGCTGAGCACCAGGCCGAAGAAGAACCAGATCATCTTGACCCAGATGCCGCCGAAGTCACCGGTGTGCAGCGGACGCATGGATTCGGTGACGAACTCCAGTTTGGAGCGATCTTCCAGCAGGCGCTGTTGCGCCACTTCACCGGTATAGGGGTTGATCGATGCGCTCTGGAACATCAGCGGATACCAGCCGCGCCCGCTGACGGAAATATGATCGTAGGCATTGCTCGGCAGCCGCGTGAAACTGACGTCCAGGCTCGGCACCTTGCTGATGGCGATGCGCGCGGCTTCGTCCACGCCGATCATCGGAATCGGCTCGCCGGGCCGGACGATCGGCACGTCTTCGCGCGCCACGATGGCAGGCACACCTTCGGTCGAGATGGAAATCTGGTTATCGAACAGGATCGCCTGGATCAGGAACCAGATGCCGGTGATCGACACCACGGCGATGAACCAGATCGACCAGATACCACTCAGGCGGTGGAAGTCGCCCCAGAAGATCCGCGCGCCCTGGTTGAAACGCAGGCGTGGCTTGAAGAAGCCTTTCCAGAATTTCTTGTAGACCACCAGGCCGGTGATCAGTGACAGCAGCATGGGGATGCCCATCATCGACACCAGGTACCAGCCCCAACTGAACCCATTGGTGAACGGCACCAGCCACCAGCCGTGCAGGGCGCGGGTGAACTGGCGGAAATCGAACTGCGGGCTGACGCCCTGGATGTCCCCGGTGTACGGGTTGACGTACAGCGTCGGCGTGCTGCCATCCGGGTAGGCCACCCGGGCGGTGAGGGCGAAATGGGATTCGTCCGGCCGGCTGATGGTCTGCACGATGGTCTGCGGCTCGGCCTTGTTGATGGCCGCCAGTACCTCTCCGAAGGTCAGCAGCTCGGCGTCGTCCGACGGTTTGGTGGCGCGCACGTCAGGGTTGGCCAGCCAGACGATCTCCTGACTGACCACTGCCAGGGTGCCGGTGACGCAGACGATCAGCACGAAGAACCAGATGGGCAGAGCGAGCCAGCTGTGGACCAGGAACCAGATTTTGGAGCGCGACTTCTTGGACATTGAATATCAGTCTTGTTGGGAGGCCTCGAACGCCGGGCGGCTCGGCGAGCGGGCTCTTTATTAACGAACGAAACCCCGCCTGCCTTGCGGCCTGCGAGGGTGGAAATCCGTGGCGGGCGTGATTATCGCGCGCTTTGTGGGTCGGTTACCTATTAAGACGGATGAGAAGCGTAAAACCCGCAGGCGCAAATGAAAATAATTATTTCAAAGATTCAGACAGTTTGGCCATGCCCAGCCGATGGGTGCGACGCAGCTCGCCGGGCGTCTGCTGCAGCCAGCGTTTGAAGGCGCGCTGAAAGGCTTCCGCCGAGGCGAATCCGAGCAGGTAGGCGATCTCTCCGAACGTCAGTTCGGTATCGCGTACGTAGGCGGTGGCCAGATCCCGGCGGGTTTCATTGACGATGCTGCTGAACCGCGTGCCTTCCTCGGCCAGGCGCCGGCGCAGGGTCCAGCTCGGCAGCTGCAACTGCCGGGCGATGTCGTCCATGTCCGGTTCGCGGCCATGCAGACGCGGGCCGAGCAGTTGGCTGACCCGCTCACGCAGGCTGTGGGTGCGGGTCAGGCGCTGCAGTTGCTGCTCACAGAGTTGCAGCAGTTCCTGCCAGGTGCCGGGGCAGTGCTGGGGGTTGCGCAGGTTCAGGGTCGGCTGGTCGAGGCGCAGGCCATTGAAGGCAGCATCGAAGGTGGGCAGGCAGCGAACTTCGCATTCGTAGCGTTCGGCGTAGGCAGGCGGCGAGCATTCCAGATGCAGCGCCTCGGCCTGCAATTCGGTTCCCACGAGCGTGCCCAACTGCTGCAGCCAGCCAGCCAGTACCGAATCGACCACGAAACGGTTGTAGGCGTTGTAAGGGCCTATCGAGTGAAAGCGCAGCCAGGCGCCCTGGCTGTCTTCCTGGAGGCTCGAGCGACCACGGTAGTTGGAGGCATACAGCAGTTCGAAGCGGGTCAGCGTGCGCGCCGCCTCACGCACCGTGGGTGCCTGGGCGGCGGTGATACCGGCGAGGCCCAATTGCTGCAGACGGGCGAAACGGCCCATCAGCAGGCCCAGCGCCGGCTCGCCGGTCAGTTCGATGGCGCTGTGCCCCAGGTGCATGTAGCGCGGAATCGACAGCCTGGCCTGTGGCTCGGCCAGGCGCGGGGCATCGAAACCATAGTGTTCCAGCAAGGGGTGTGGCTCATGCCCGAGGTGGCGCACGGCGTCGGCCAGGCTGTAGAGAAAGCCGACGGAGAGATCGCCCAGGCGAATACGTGCGGGGTTCATGGGCTCTGTCGATACTGATGGACGGGCAGGTAGGGTATCCCGGCCGGCGATACCTCGCCAGCCTCACTGTCATTCAGGATCAGTAAGTTGTCATTTATGATCATTGAGGCGGGGTCATGGCTTCACTATCGTCTGTCCCATACAGACCGCTGCCCACGAAGGCTGCGGCATCCCGTGATCACCGCCGATGGATCCATGACCATGACCGCTTACCCGCATTTGCTCGCTCCGCTGGATCTGGGTTTCGTCACCCTGAAGAATCGCACCCTGATGGGCTCCATGCACACCGGGCTGGAGGAGAAGCCAGGCGGCTTCGAGCGCATGGCGGCCTATTTCGCCGAGCGGGCTCGCGGTGGCGTCGGGCTGATGGTCACCGGCGGCATCGCGCCGAACGAGGAGGGCGGGGTCTACGCGGGCGCGGCCAAGCTGAGCACCCCGGAAGAAGCCGACAAGCATCGTATCGTCACCGCAGCGGTGCATGCCGCCGACGGCCTGATCTGCATGCAGATTCTCCACGCCGGTCGTTACGCCTACAGCCCCAAGCAGGTTGCGCCGAGCGCCATTCAGGCGCCGATCAACCCATTCAAGCCCCGCGAGCTGGATGAAGAGGGCATCGAGAAGCAGATCGCCGATTTCGTCAGCTGTGCGCTGCTGGCGCGCCAGGCCGGTTACGACGGTGTCGAGATCATGGGCTCGGAGGGGTACTTCATCAATCAGTTCCTCGCCTCCCACACCAACCAGCGTACCGACCGCTGGGGCGGTCGTTTCGAGAATCGCATGCGCCTGCCCGTGGAGATCGTGCGCCGGGTGCGCGAAGCGGTCGGCAGCGACTTCATCATCATCTATCGACTGTCGATGCTCGACCTGGTGGAGGGCGGCAGCGACTGGCAGGAAGTGGTCGTGCTCGCCAAGGCCATCGAGGCGGCAGGGGCGACCCTGATAAACACCGGCATCGGCTGGCACGAAGCGCGCATTCCCACCATCGCCACCAAGGTGCCGCGGGCGGCGTTCACCAAGGTCACTGCCAAGCTGCGTGGCGAGGTGAGCATTCCGCTGATCACCACCAACCGCATCAACACCCCGGAAGTGGCGGAGCGGGTGCTGGCCGAGGGCGATGCGGACATGGTGTCCATGGCCCGGCCGTTTCTCGCCGACCCGGAGTTCGTCAACAAGGCGGCCGCTGGCCGGGGCGACGAAATCAATACCTGCATCGGCTGCAACCAGGCGTGCCTCGACCACACCTTCGGTGGCAAGCTGACCAGTTGCCTGGTCAACCCGCGCGCCTGTCACGAAACCGAGCTGAACTACCTGCCGAGCGCAGCGGTGAAAACCATTGCCGTGGTCGGTGCCGGCCCTGCCGGCCTGGCTGCCGCCACGGTGGCTGCCGAGCGTGGCCATCGCGTCACCCTGTTCGATGCGGCGGGGGAAATCGGTGGCCAGTTCAACGTCGCCAAGCGAGTGCCCGGCAAGGAGGAGTTCTTTGAAACCCTGCGCTACTTCAAACGCAAGCTGGAAACCACAGGCGTCGATCTGCGCCTCAATACCCGGGTCAGCGCGGGGGACCTGCTGGCTGCTGGCTTCGACGAGGTCATCCTTGCCACCGGTATCGTGCCGCGTACTCCGGCGATCGACGGCATCGGGCACGCCAAGGTGATCAGCTATCTGGACGCCATCCTGCAACGTCAGCCGGTCGGCCAGACGGTCGCGGTGATCGGCGCCGGCGGCATCGGCTTCGACGTCAGCGAGTTCATCACCCACGCGGGCGTCGCCACCAGCCTGGATCGTGAGGCGTTCTGGAAGGAATGGGGCATCGACCCGGCCCTGCGTGCCCGTGGTGGCGTCGCCGGTGTTCAGGCCGAGATCGAGCCCGCGGCGCGTCAGGTATTTCTGCTGCAGCGCAAGAAGAGCAAGGTCGGTGACGGCCTCGGCAAGACCACCGGCTGGATCCACCGTGCCGGGTTGAAGAACAAGCGGGTGCAGATGCTCAATGCCGTCGAGTACCTGAAGATCGACGATGAGGGGCTGCACATCCGCATCGCCGATGGCGAACCGCAGCTGTTGCCGGTGGATACGGTGATTCTCTGCGCCGGTCAGGATCCGTTGCGCGAACTGCAGGATGAGCTCGTGGCTGCCGGGCAGGCGGTGCACCTGGTCGGCGGTGCGGATGTGGCGGCCGAGCTGGATGCCAAGCGCGCCATCGATCAGGGCTCGCGTCTGGCCGCGGCGCTCTGAGACGCCACTTTTCGGCAGGTTCTACCGAACACTTCACGGTTCTGGGTTGCCATTCGTCCCGCAGCTGAATGACTGCCAACCGGTTCACACAGTGGTTCCGGTGTTCTCGCCTAGACTTGTCTGGCTGCCGCTCTGGCGTTGCAGCCGACATGGAACCGAGAACCCTCATTCGTCTGGAGAGCATCGATGAGCAAGCCGCAACTGGTCGAGGCCGTGATGTTCTTCGCTGAAGACGGCAGCATCGGTAAGCAGATGTTCTACACCGAGTTCGAGACGTTGCTCGATGGCCTGGTGAAGATGCCGGTGTTCGCCGATCAGCAGGTTCGTGTCACCTACGTGGTGGTCAATGCGCGCCTGCAGATTCGCTCCGCAGTGTTCTTCTATCTGGATTTCGACGAAAGCGGCGCGCCCGACAGCGGCTGGAACATTCCCTTGCAGCAACTGGCCGAGCGCGCTGGCCGTGGCCCTGACCTGGGTGCCGGGCCCATTCGCCTGGCCTGCCGCAGCCAGTGCCCGGTTTCCTGGCACCAGATGCACCTGTGGGATCCCAGTCTGGTCACCGGCAAGAATGATCTGGCCTTGCTGCGTGACACCGTCAAGCTCAACAGCCTGGGCATCGTACTTCAGGAAGAAGAAGCCAATAGCGTAGCGCCCGAGCGCTTGCAGGTGGCTTCCGAGGATCAATGGTACGCCGTGGATCCATCCCGGGATCTGGCCGAAAAACTGGCCGAGCGGCTGTCCCATGACTATCGGCAGAAGGCCGCGCAACTGGTCAAGCAGCAGCGTGAGCGGCTCGCCAGTCTCGGCCAGGAGCATCAGGCGGAGATGGCGCGTGTCGCGGCTCAGGCCGAGGCCCGGGTTACCGATCTGCAGGGGCAGATTCAGGCGCTGCGCCAGGCCGTGCGGCAGCAGGAAACGCTGAATCACAGTCTCAAGTCGCAGCTCACCGAACAGTTGGCCATTCAGCAGAGCGAGCGCGACGAAATGGCGGTCCGCCTGCGTGGCGCCGAGCGTCATGCACGTACCGAGCGTGACATTCTCCGCGAACAGTTCGACGACGAGCTGCGTGCGCGGATACTCGCGACCCAGGCCAGCGCTGAGGAGCAGGCCCGGCGCCGTGAAGCCGATGCATCGCAGCGTGGCGCCCATCAGGTGCTGGAACGTCTGGCCGGGCAGGGTGTGGTGTTCGTGGTGTTTCACCCGGGCGCCGGTCACGTCACCGTACCGTTGCAGGATGTCGAACGTTATCTGGCCAGTCCGCTGGCCTATGCCGCGAGCAAATGCTTCGTTTCCGAAGCCTTGTACCGCCAGTGGCTGGAGCACTATCAGCGCCCGCGTTGCGAAGGCCTGCATGCCGATGGCCAGCGTTGCGACGTTGCCGTGGAGCGCATCGAGACGCCGGGGCGTTTCGTGGTTGGCGACTCCAACTGCTGCATGGCGCACAAGGCGGCCCGCCTGCGCACAGTGGGCTGAGGCCGATCTGGGATACAATCGCAGGCCCTTTCACCAGGCCTCTCGCGTGCGTTCATGGCGTCACTTTCCCTAACGGCCGTCAGCGCCTGGCGCCCCCATGCGCCGCTGCAGCGCCTGTCGTTCGACTGGTTGGCAGGGGTCGAGCTGGCGGTATTGCGGCTGGATCTGATCGACCCGCTGATCAGCGGCAACAAGTGGTTCAAGCTCCGGCCACATCTGCACGCCGCTGCCAGGCAGGGCGCACGCGGCATCATCAGCCTGGGTGGTGCGCACTCCAATCATCTGCATGCACTGGCCGCCGCTGGCCAGCGTTTCTCCTTCGCCACCGTCGGCCTGCTGCGGGGGCAGCCACAGAGCACGCCAACCGTCGTGGATCTGCAGCGCTTCGGCATGCAGCTGCACTGGTTGGGCTACGGCGGTTACCGTGATCGACACCGTGCGGATTTCTGGCTGGACTGGCATGCGCGTTATCCCGGCTTTTGCGCGGTGCCCGAGGGCGGCGGCGGTTTGCCGGGTGCCATGGGCTGTGCGCAGTTGCCCGCGCTGGTGGCTGCGCAGTTGCCAGCGCTGGGTTGGCCCGATTATCACGGCTGGTGGCTGGCTGCGGGCACTGGCACCACCCTGGCCGGGCTGGTGATTGGAGAGGGCGCGCAGCGGGTCGTGCATGGTGCACTGGCAGTGCCCCGCGATCATGGCGTGCCGGCGCAGGTGCAGGCCCTGCTGGCGCAGGCCGGGATGGCCGATGCGGGCTATCGGCTGTTCGCTGCCTGCCGAGGCGGTTTCGCGCGGCAGGATGCCGACTTGCTGGATTTCATGGCGCAGTGCGAGGCGCAGAGCGGTCTGCCTCTCGAACCCCTGTATACCGCCAAGGCGCTGATGAGCCTGCGTGAGGCCATCGAAGGTGGCGAGATCGAGGCCGGCACGCGGCTGATCTTCGTGCATACCGGTGGGTTGCAGGGGCGCCGCGCCGCCCTGATCCCGGCGCCATGATCAGCTAAGCCAGCCGTGGCCAATCATCGGCGACCAGAAACAGGCGTTGGTGCTCGTGCAGGTGGCCGTCGACGCCGGGGCGCAGATCCACCAGCAACTGCGCTTCGGCATCCGTGGGCAGCTCGCCAAGCCAGTTTTGCAGGCGAGCGAACGACCAGCCTTCCTGCACCGGCAGCCTGGCCGGGGCCAGCCAGGCGTGGCGCGGCAGCGGCTGCCAACAGGCCGCTGCATCCTCCACCTGGAAGGCCTGCCAGTCGCGCCGGTGCAGCCACTTGCCGCGCAGGTGCTGCGGGTGAGCGTCTGGTGGTGCAGGGCAGGGGTGGCCATGGGGGTAGAACAGGTACCCGCCGATCCACATGGCCGCCTCGATGGGCTCGCTGGTCAGCGCATCCAGAGCAGGGCGTGCCACGGGCTGAGCCGAGAGTGGCAGTTGATGGCTGGCGAGATGCTCGAGCTTGATATCCAGACGATCATGGCTGCCGGGGCCGATCCATTGCGCTCTTTGTTGCGACGCCTTGCCCAGATACAGCTTGATGGCCAGTTCCAGATGATGCACGCCGCTGGCATCGCGCAGCAGCAGATCCAGCTCGCCCAGGGTGTGGCCTTGCTGGCGAATCGGCAGGTTGGCGGCCAGTACCTCGATGCCTGGGGCGGCCTCCAGGGCGAACTGCCACAGGCGCTCGTAATAGAGGCCCAGGCGGCGTACCGAGCTACGCGACAACCAGGTCTGCAGCGCAGCAGGCTCTTCATCCTGGCGCAGCAGCCAGTCCGCCAGCAGGCCCGGCTCGGCAGCCCATTTGCCATCCGTCAGCGGATGACGCTGCGTCGGGTGTGGGTGGGCCAGCAGGGGCGCAGAAAGCAGCGTCCAGGCCAGGTCGCGCACCGCTGGCTGATTCAGGCGCTGGGGGAGATCGGCGAGGGTGTCGAAGGCGTTCATCTGTGCAGCATAGGGACTTTTCCCCGATCGGTGCGGGGGGCTGTTGCAGGGCATCTCGAAAAATTGGACGAGGCGGTCAGCGCAAGGCAAAAACAGGCGAAAAAGCGCAGCTTAGGAGCGGTGAGTGAGCAGTTTGAGCCAGTTCTTGACAGGGCGATGGCAGCGCAGGTGGTTTTTTGAGGTGCCCTGAGGCAGTGTTTCACCCATAATCGGGCCATCAGAACCAGAGCGTCGCAGGAGCCCCATGGAGCAGTTTCGTAATATCGGCATCATCGGTCGCCTGGGCAGTACCCAGGTGCTCGACACCATTCGCCGCCTGAAGAAGTTCTTGCTCGAGCGCCAGCTGCACGTGATTCTCGAGGACACCATCGCCGAGGTTCTGCCTGGCCATGGTCTGCAGACATCCGCCCGCAAGCACCTGGGCGAGTTCTGCGACCTGGTGATCGTGGTCGGTGGCGACGGCAGCATGCTCGGCGCAGGCCGCGCCCTGGCCCGGCACAAGGTGCCGGTGCTCGGCATCAACCGCGGCAATCTGGGGTTTCTCACCGATATCCGCCCGGATGAACTGGAGTCCAAGGTCGCCGAGGTGCTGGAAGGCAACTACCTCACCGAGAACCGCTTTCTGCTCGAAACCGAAGTGCGCCGTCATTCCGAGGCGATCGGCCAGGGCGACGCGCTCAACGACGTGGTGCTGCACCCGGGCAAGTCCAACCGGATGATCGAGTTCGAGCTCTACATCGACGGCCAGTTCGTCTGCAGCCAGAAGGCCGATGGTCTGATCGTCGCCACGCCGACCGGCTCCACTGCCTACGCCCTGTCGGCTGGTGGGCCGATCATGCACCCCAAGCTGGACGCCATCGTCATCGTGCCGATGTACCCGCACACGCTGTCCAGCCGGCCGATCGTGGTGGATGGCAACAGTGAGCTGAAGATCGTCGTCTCCAAGGATCTGCAGCTCTACCCGCAGGTGTCCTGTGACGGCCAGAACCACTTCACCTGCGCGCCCGGCGACACCATCACGGTACGCAAGAAGTCCCAGAAGCTGTGCTTGATCCACCCGCTGGATCACAACTACTACGAGATCTGCCGAACCAAGCTGGGATGGGGTAGCCGACTCGGCGGCGGAGGCGACTGATGCAGCTCGACCCGTCTCGCGGCTACGACCTGATCGGTGATATCCATGGCTGCGCCAATACTCTGGTGCACCTGCTCGAGCGCCTGGGTTATCGCCGTCAGAACGGGGTCTGGCGCCATCCGCAACGTATGGCGGTGTTCCTCGGCGACCTGATCGATCGAGGCCCGCGCATTCGCGAGGCCGTGCACCTGGTGCACGACATGGTGCGGGCCGGTGAGGCGCTGTGCATCATGGGCAATCACGAGTTCAACGCCCTTGGCTGGATGACGCCGGCACTGCCGGGCAGCGGCCGCGACTACGTGCGTGAGCGTACCCCGCGGCACGGGCGGCTGATCGGCGAAACCCTCAAGCAGTTCGAGCCATACCCTGACGAGTGGCGCGATGTGCTGGCCTGGTTCTACGAGCTGCCGCTGTTTCTCGATGCCGGTCATTTTCGCGTGGTGCACGCCTGCTGGGACGAGGGCATGATCGCACCGCTGCGCCGGCAGTTTCCGGATGGCTGTATCGATGAGCATTTTCTGCAGGCCTCTGCCGTGCCTGGCAGCTATGCCTGCACCGTGCTCGATCGGCTGCTGCGCGGCACCGACATGCGCCTGCCCGACGGCTTGACCATGACCAGTGGTGACGGCTTCACCCGCTCGTTCTTCCGCACCAAGTTCTGGGAAGACAACCCGCAGACATACGGCGATGTGCAGTTCCAGCCCGATGCCTTGCCGGATCTGGTCGCGCAGATGCCGCTCAGCGAGCTGCAGAAGACCGAGTTGCTCAAGTACGGGCCCGATCAACCCTTGCTGTTCGTCGGCCATTACTGGCGCAGCGGCACCCCTGAACCGATCCGCCCGAACCTGGCCTGCCTGGATTACAGCGCCGTGATGTACGGCAAGCTGGTGGCCTACCGCCTTGATCAGGAAACCCGTCTGGACCCGCGCAAGTTCGTCTGGGTCGATGTCGAGAAACCGGAGGCGCCGCGATGAGCCCGGTGATCGCCTTGCGTGCACCGCTCGATGAGGACCTGACACCTTTCATCACCCTGTTGCGCAACCTGGGTGTCGCCCACCGGGTCGCCGAGCAGTCCAATGAGCAGGTGCTCTGGGTACCCGATGAACATATCGCCAGTCAGGTGCGCGAGCTATACGCCCGAGTGCCCCAGGGCGATCCCAGTGTGCAACCCGTGCAGGTTCAGCCAGCGCGCAAGCTACCTGGCTTTCTCGATCAGGCCCGGCGCAGCCCGCTGACGTTGGTCGTGCTGGCCCTGACCTTGCTGGTCGCGCTGCTGACCTGGGGCGGTGAAGATTACGATGTCGTGCGCTGGCTGAGCTTCGTCGACTTCCAGATCGAAGGTCAGTACATCTACTTCGCTTCCTTCGCCCAGGTCGTCGACAGCGGCCAGTGGTGGCGTGTGTTCACGCCGATGCTGCTGCATTTCGGCGTGCTGCACCTGGCCATGAACAGTTTGTGGTACTGGGAGCTGGGCCGACGTATCGAGGCACGCCAGGGCGCGCTCATGCTGCTGCTCCTGACCCTGTGGTTCGGCCTGGCAGCCAACGTCGCGCAATACCTGTATGGCGGCCCGGCGCTGTTCGGCGGGTTGTCAGGCGTGCTTTATGGTCTGCTCGGGCACTGCTGGCTGTTCCAGTGGCTGGCCCCGAATGCGGCTTACAAGCTGCCACGGGGCGTGCTGGTGAGCATGCTGATCTGGCTGCTGATCTGCATGACCGGTGTATTCGAGCTGCTGCAGTTCGGCGCCATCGCCAATGCCGCCCATGTCGGTGGGCTGGTCGCGGGGTGCGTCACCGGGCTGATTGGCGGTCTGCTGGCCCGGCGACGCCGCTGATGTGCGCTTACCAGCGATAGCTTAGCGAGCCGATCAGGCTGCGTTCATCGCCATAACGACAGGTCGTGTTGCAGAACAGGTACTTCTCGTTGCCCAGGTTCTGGGCCTTGGCGGCCACTTCCCAGTGGTCGTCGATTTCATAGCTGATCAGCGCATCGAACAGCGTGTAAGCGGGGATCTTGCCTTCATAGACCGTTGGTGTGGTGCGTGTGGTGCCGGTATAGCGTGCGCCAGCTGCGAGTCGTAGCTGCGGCAGACCGAGGGCGCTCAGGCGATAGCTCGCCCACAGACTGGCACTGTGGTAAGGCACGCCTTCGATGCGTTTGCCGACATTGCTGGCGCTGCTGTCCTGGATCACGTGGGAGTCGGTATAGGCGTAGGAGGCGGTGAGGCTGAGGTTGTCGCTCGCCTCTGTCTTGGCCTCCAGTTCCAGGCCTTTGGAGCGGGTTTTCCCGTATTGCACGAATGTGGCGCTGGCGGCGTCGAAGCTCAGTGAATTTTCCTGAGTCAGTTGGTACACCGCAGCACTGATCAACGTCTGGCTGCCGGGAGGTTGATAGCGCACACCGACCTCATACTGCTCGCCTTCCAGCGGCGCGAAGGCATTGCCAGCGGCTGGATTGCTGACATTGGCCGGCTGAAACGACTGGCTGTAACTGGCGTAAGGCGCCACGCCGTTGTCCGCCATGTAGACCAAACCAATACGGCCGGTGGCTTTCTTGTCGTTGCGGGTAGCACGTGCCTCGGTCGCGAAGGTAGTGGTGCGGCTTTCCGCCCAGTCCTGACGGGCGCCCAGCAGGAGCAGCCACTTGTCGTCGAACCTGATCTGATCCTGCAGGTAGAGGCCCTTCTGCGCGCTGTGCAGATCGGAGCCGCTTTCGGCGGCGGTGTTTTCGCCGTAGCCGGTATGGATCGGGTTGGCGAGATCCAGCGGCGGAGCCAGTTGCGCCAGGGAGGCGCTGATATGGCGGTGGGAGTCGTATGTCTTGTGGTAGTAGTCGACCCCCACCAATAAGCTGTGTTGCCAGCGGCCACTGTCCAGCGTGTATTGCAGGTTGTTGTCGGTGGTCCAGCCGGTGGAGCGCTCGTCACGCTCGCTGTAGCGGCGCAGTAGCTGACTGCCGACGATGGCTTGTGGAATCAGGTAGTCCCAGTCGGTGTTGGCCTGGAAATAGCGCAGGCTGTGGTTCACTTGCAGGTGGTCGTTGAAATGGTGCTCGAACAGGTACCCGAGCGTGTCCATACGGTTGTTGAAATGGTCGTAGCCGGGTTCGCCAACGAAGTCGTCGCGACCTATCTTGTAGCCCGGCGTATCGCTGTAGGTGGTCATGGTGTAGGCCGTCGGCGGGGCGAAGCCGGTAAAGGTTTCCTGATGACTGGCCAGAATGGTGAGCGAGCTGTCCTCGTTCGGACGCCAGGTCAAGGCGGGCGCGATGTAGCGGCGGTCGTCGTCGATATGATCGACCTGCGTATTGCTGTCGCGCCACAGACCGGTGAGGCGGTAGCTGAACTGGCCCTGATCGTCCAGCGGGCCGCCTAGGTCGAAGGTGTACTGGCGACGGTCGTAGTTGCCGATTTCGATACCCACTTCATGCAGCGGTTCGCTGGTCGGGCGCTTGCTGATGGTGTTGATCAGTCCACCCGGCGACAGTTGCCCATAAAGCACGGATGAGGCCCCTTTGAGCACTTCTACCCGCTCCACGCCGTAGGCTTCGATGCTGCCGTCGTAGGGGTTGGCCTGCAGTTTCATGCCGTCGCGCAGAATACCGCCGGTGCCCGCGCCCACGTTGAAGCCGCGCAAGGTGAAGTCGTCCGCGGTACGGCTGAAACCACTTGGCTGGCTGCTGAAGCCAGCGGTGTATTTCAGTGCATCGGAAAGGTTATCGCCCTTGCGGTCGTTCATTTCGTCGCGGGTTACTACCGAAATCGACTGTGGCGTCTCGAGCAGCGATGCATCGGTCTTGGTGGCCGAGCTGCCTCGCTGGGCGACATAGCCGGAAAAGGGGGCGCCCGTGCGTTCACTGGCAATCGTGGAGTCGACGCGGGTGGCATCGAGGGTCATCGATCCGTTTTGTGGGGCCGGCTGCACGCTGAGCGTTCCGCCACTGGTGGCACGTACTTCAAGACCGCTGCCACGCAGGGCCTGCTGTACTGCTTCGCTGGCGCTGAAGGAGCCATGTACGGGAGCGGCC
Organism: Pseudomonas flavescens; assembly: GCF_013408425.1. Taxonomy (NCBI): domain Bacteria; kingdom Pseudomonadati; phylum Pseudomonadota; class Gammaproteobacteria; order Pseudomonadales; family Pseudomonadaceae; genus Phytopseudomonas; species Phytopseudomonas flavescens. The sequence goes on from NZ_JACBYV010000001.1 coordinate 865,368, forward strand.
TGATGGCCATCGACGTCCGCAGGGATGAACAGTATCTGCTGGCCACTGCGTTGGCCGATTTCGATCAGCGTAGCGGCCAGCGGTGCCGCCGACAGTGCGAAATCATGGCGCTGCTGCGATGCACTGGCATTGCCATGCATGGCGACCATGAAAGCGGTGATGAAGAACGGCAAGCAAGACTGATGAGGCATGGTGATCCAGAGCTCCGAGTCGCAGGAAACACCCCTGGCGATCGCTTTCGCCAGAGTTCTTTACGGGTATGTGCGATGAGGCGGAGTTTTTTTCAGGCGTGGGTGAAAATTAATTCGCTGCACCTAGAGTCTGTTGACGTTTCCGCGCAGCCCGTAGGGCCTGGCGCGGCCGTGCTGACACGTCAACAGACCCTAGACATGCTCGATACGCGTCCATACGCCCAGGTAGCTATGGACGCGTACCGGCAGGATGTCCGCCAAGGCAGCCAGCGCCTGGGCGCTGTTATCCAGATTGAATACGCCGGAGATACGTAGATGTGCTGCATTTTGGGAAAGCTGCAGCATGCCTCGGTGATAGGGGCGCAGTTGGTCGATCAACTGGCCCAGCGTCCAGTCGTGCGCTTGCAAGAAACCGTTGACCCAGGCATCTGGGGCGCCCACGAAAGGTCGCATCCCTGTCACGCCATTGGCGAGCATGTGCACTTGTTGCCCTGGCAGCAGGGGGCGCCCGGCAATGCTTGCGCTGCCACGCAGTAGGCAGGCACGAGCGAAATCATCGTGCAGCTCCAGCACGCAGCGCCCGTCTGCCAGCTGGATCTCCCCAAAGCGACTCGCTAGAGTCACGGGGCGTAGTTCTCCACCTTGCGTGTCGATGACCAGGCTGCCTTGATGCAGGCGAACAAGGTGTCGCTCACCGGAAAGGTCGAGGTCGACGGCGCTCTGTGCATTGAGTGTCAGCCAGGCACTTGGCAATTCGATCCGCCGGCGCTCGGCGGTTTGCGTACGAAGGTCGGCGTTCCAGTTGTTCAGCGGCATGCCAGGTTTGCCGAGCAGGTGGGCGCCGACAGCCATCGTGCTGATTGCCAGCGTGCCGCGTAGCAGATTGCGGCGGCTCAGGTTCGGCGTGTTCAGCGCTTGTCTGGCTGGCGCAGCCTTCAGTGGTAGCAGCGTTTTACCAAGTCGCTGTTGTAGGGCATTCCAGGCGTCGGTGTGAGCAGGATTGGCACTCAGCCACTGCTGGAAACGTGTGTGCTCGTCATCGCCGAAGTTGCCCGAACTCTGCCGTGCATGCCACTCGATGGCTTGCTCTATCAGTGGGCTCACGTCTCGGCACCGTAGCAGGCCCTGAGCCCCTGAACGATGTACTGATGCACCCGCGTGACGGACACGCCAAGCTCCACTGCAATCTGTGCATAGGTCAGGCCATCCAGCTGGCTGTATAAAAAGGCGGCGCGAGCCTTGCTGGAAAGCCCGTCGAGAAGCCGATCGATCTCGACAAGCGTTTCCAGCAGCAGGTAGTGATCCTCAGCAGAAGGGGCCAAGCGCTCCGGCTCGGCGGTCAATGCCGCCAGGTAGGCACGTTCGAGGTCGCGGCGCCGCCAACTGGCGAATACCAGGCGTTTGGCAATGGTTGTCAGCAGTGCACGTGGTTCGTGGATCTTTCGCTGATCGCGCATGGCGACAACCTGAGCGAAGGTTTCGGCGGCCATGTCCGCAGCGTCGTGGCGGCAGCCAAGACGAGCGCGCAGGCGCTCGAACAACCAGCCATGGTGCTCGCCGAACAGATTGTGAAGCATCGCCGTCCGATTGCTGGAGTTGGCAGGAAGCATGCTGGGAAGGTCACTTGATAGTGAAAACTATTATCATTTTGTCATTTGACTTCACTACTGGCAATCGCATCCGCCGCGCGATATGCGCTGTTTCGATCAATGCCCGTGCGCCGAAGCATGTGGCCCGGTAATATGTGACTTTTTGAGCCTGGAGCCAGCCATGTCCTCCTTCGTCGAATTGATCCGCAACATCACCCCGGACGTGTATGAAAGCCTCAAGCTGGCCGTGGAGATCGGCAAGTGGCCGGACGGCCGCAAGCTGACTCAGGAGCAGAAGGAACTGAGCCTGCAGGCGATGATCGCCTGGGAGATCGAGAACCTGCCCGAGGATCAGCGCACTGGCTACATGGGCACCTCCGAGTGTTCCTCGAAGTCCGAGCCGATCCCGAACCTGCTCTACAAGTCCTCGGAAACCCTGCACTGATGGTTGAAGTAGCCCGTGGCGCCCTGAGCAAGATGGCCACCCAGCTCGATGCGCCAGTGCAGTACGCCTTTCGCCTGGGTGACGAGCGGATCGCCGTCAATCCGATGATCGGCAAGACCGTGCGCCTGGAGTTTCTCGGCGCGATTCATTGCAGCCATTGCGGGCGCAGAACCAAGACCAGCTTCAGTCAGGGTTATTGCTACCCCTGCATGCAGAAGCTCGCCCAGTGCGACCTGTGCATCATGAGCCCGGAACGCTGCCACTACGACGCCGGTACCTGTCGGGATCCGGGGTGGGGCGAGCAGTTCTGCATGACCGATCATGTGGTCTACCTGGCCAACTCGTCGGGCATCAAGGTGGGCATCACCCGCGCCACGCAGATCCCCACGCGCTGGATCGATCAGGGGGCCACCCAGGCGCTGCCGATCATGCGCGTCGCCACTCGCCAGCAGTCCGGTTTCGTCGAAGACCTGCTGCGCAGCCAGGTGGCCGACAAGACCAATTGGCGCGCGTTGCTCAAGGGCGATGCGACGCCGGTCGACCTGCTCGCCGTGCGCGAACAGATCTTCCATGCCTGCGCCGAAGGCATCGATGCGCTGCAGCAGCGTTTCGGCCTGCAGGCCGTGCTGCCGTTGAACGAGCAGTCGGTGGTCGATATCCGTTACCCGATCGAGGGCTATCCGGCCAAGATCACCAGCTTCAACCTGGACAAGAATCCCGTCGCCGAAGGCACACTGCTCGGCATCAAGGGCCAGTACCTGATGTTCGATACCGGCGTGATCAATATCCGCAAGTACACCGCTTACCAGATCGCAGCCAGCTGCGCCGCCTGACCGGCAGGCGCTGCTGACGCCATTCACCTGTCTGTCACGCCAATGGGCGTGGCATCGAAGAGGTTCCCATGCGCACCGAGCAATCGAAGACCATCTACCTGAAGGACTATCAGGCGCCGGATTACCTGATCGACGAAACTCACCTGACCTTCGAGCTGTTCGAGGATCACACCCTGGTCCACGCCCAGTTGGTGATGCGCCGCAACCCGGCGCTGTCGGCCGATCTGCCCGTGCTGACCCTCGATGGTCAGCAGCTGGAGCTGCTTGAACTCAAGCTCGATGATCGCGCGCTGAGCGCCACCGACTACACGCTCACCGACAGTCACCTGACCCTGCAGCCGACCCAGGCCAGCTTCGTCGTCGACAGCAGCGTGCGCATCCACCCGGAAAGCAACACCGCGCTGGAAGGGCTGTACAAGTCCAGCGGCATGTTCTGCACCCAGTGCGAGGCCGAAGGCTTCCGCAAGATTACCTACTACCTCGACCGCCCGGACGTGATGAGCAGCTTCACCACCACGGTGAGCGGCGACAAGCAGAAGTATCCGATCCTGCTGTCCAACGGCAACCCGGTGGCCAGCGGCCAGGAAGACGACGGTCGGCACTGGGCGACCTGGGAAGACCCGTTCAAGAAGCCGGCCTATCTGTTCGCTCTGGTCGCCGGTGATCTCTGGTGCGTGGAAGACAAGTTCACCACCGTGAGCAGCCGCGAAGTGACGCTGCGCATTTATGTCGAGCCGGAAAACATCGACAAGGTGCAGCACGCCATGGACAGCCTGAAGAAGTCCATGAAGTGGGATGAAGAGGTCTACGGTCGCGAGTACGACCTGGACATCTTCATGATCGTCGCGGTCAACGACTTCAACATGGGCGCCATGGAGAACAAGGGCCTCAACATCTTCAACTCCAGCGCCGTGCTGGCCCGCGCGGAAACCGCCACCGATGCCGCGCACCAGCGGGTCGAGGCGATCGTCGCCCACGAGTATTTCCATAACTGGTCGGGCAACCGGGTAACCTGCCGTGACTGGTTCCAGCTGTCGCTCAAGGAAGGCTTCACGGTGTTCCGTGACGCAGCGTTCTCCGCCGACATGAACTCGGCGACGGTCAAGCGCATCCAGGACGTGGCCTACCTGCGTACCCATCAGTTCGCCGAGGATGCAGGCCCCATGGCCCACCCGGTGCGCCCGGATGCGTACATGGAGATCTCCAACTTCTACACCCTGACCATCTACGAGAAGGGTTCCGAAGTCCTGCGCATGATCCACACCCTGCTGGGCGAAGAAGCCTTCCGCAAGGGATCGGATCTGTACTTCGAGCGCCACGATGGCCAGGCCGTGACCTGCGACGACTTCGTCAAGGCCATGGAAGATGCCAGCGGCATCGACCTGACCCAGTTCAAGCGCTGGTACACCCAATCGGGCACCCCGCGCCTGGCCGTCGCCGAGCGTTACGACGCTGCCGCGAAAACCTATACCCTGACCTTCATCCAGAGCTGCCCGGCCACTCCAGGGCAGCGCGAGAGCGACAAGTTGCCCTTCGTGATTCCGGTCGAGTTGGGGCTGCTCGATGCCCAGGGCGACGACCTGCCACTGCGCCTGCAGGGCGAGGCCGCTGCCGCTGCTGGTAGCCGCGTGCTGTCGGTGACCGAAGCGCAGCAATCGTTCACTTTCGTCGATATCGCCGAGAAACCCTTGCCTTCGCTGCTGCGTGGCTTCAGTGCACCGGTCAAGCTGAGTTTCCCCTACGACCGCGATCAACTGATGTTCCTGATGCAGCACGACAGCGACGGTTTCAATCGCTGGGAGGCGGGTCAGCAGCTCAGCGTGCAGGTACTGCAGGAGCTGATCGGCCAGCACCAGCGCGGCGAGACGCTGGAGCTCGATCAGCGGCTGGTCAGCGCACTGCGCACCCTGTTGCAGGATGGCTCGCTGGATCAGGCCATGGTCGCCGAGATGCTCTCGCTGCCAGGCGAGGCCTACCTCACCGAGATCAGCGACGTGGCCGATGTCGACGCCATCCACGGCGCGCGTGAATTCGCTCGCCAGCAACTGGCCGAAGCCTTGTTCGAGCCGCTGTGGCAGCGTTATCAAGCCAACCGCGAGGTATCGCGCACGACGCCTTACGTGGCCGAGGCCGAGCATTTCGCTCGTCGCGCCCTGCAGAACATCGCGCTGTCGTACCTGATGCTGACCGGCAAGCCCGAGGTGCTGGCGGCGACGCTGGAGCAGTACGAGGCGTGCGACAACATGACCGAGCGCCTCACCGCCCTGGCCGTGCTGGTCAATTCACCGTTCGAGGCTGAGCGCAGCAAGGCCCTGGCGGCCTTCGCCGAGCACTTCAAGGATAACGCCCTGGTCATGGATCAGTGGTTCAGCGTCCAGGCGGCCAGCACCTTGCCAGGTGGCTTGGCGCGCGTGCAGGCGTTGATGGAGCACCCGGCGTTCACCCTGAAGAACCCCAACAAGGTACGTGCGCTGATCGGCGCATTCGCCGGCCAGAACCTGGTCAACTTCCATGCCGCCGATGGCAGCGGTTATCGCTTCCTCGCCGATCAGGTGATCGTGCTCAACGCCCTCAACCCGCAGATCGCGTCGCGCCTGCTGGCACCGCTGACCCGCTGGCGCAAGTATGGCAGCGAGCGCCAGGCGCTGATGAAAGCGGAGCTGGAGCGCATTCTCGCCTCCGGTGAGCTGTCGGCGGATGTTTACGAGGTGGTGAGCAAGAGCCTGGCCTGAGGAGTATCCCCGTAGGAGCGTCGCCCCCGGCGCGATGCGATAGCGGCCTTGATGCGAATCTGCGTTGTCCACGCAATTCGCCCGCAAGCGGGCTCCTACAGGGGGAGGGTTGGTCACGGTGGTGTAGGAGCGCCGCCCTCGGCGCGAAGAGGGTGGCCTTGATGCGGTATCTGCGTTGTCCCCGCGACTCGCCCGTAAGCGGGCTCCCACAGGGGAGGGCTGGTCACGGTGGTGTAGGAGCGTCGCCCTCGGCGCGAAGAGGGTGGCCTTGCTGCGGTATCTGCGTTGTCCACGCGATTCGCCCGCAAGCGGGCTCCCACAGGGGAGGGCTGGTCACGGTGGTGTAGGAGCGTCGCCCTCGGCGCGAAGAAGGTGGCCTTGCTGCGGTATCTGCGTTGTCCCCGCGATTCGCCCGCAAGCGGGCTCCTACAGGGGCAGGGTTGGTCACGGTGGTGTAGGAGCGCCGCCCTCGGTGCGAAGAGGGTGGCCTTGATTCGATATCTGCGTTGTTCACGTAATTCGCCCGCAAGCGGGCTCCTACGGGCTCCGTGTGTAGGAGCCCGCTTGCGGGCGATGCGATGGTGGCCTGACCGCTCTCGTGCCCCTCGCCATTGTGCCGGCATTCATCAACGTGCCAGCCCTCCATCCTGCTTGGGGGCAGTTCAGCAGCCAGCAGAACCCTCCGAAGGTCTGAAAAGTTCGTTCTAGAGCGGTTTGACTTGATTTAACGCGCATCATCGGGCCGAATGTTACCGTTCGTTCCCGCAGTAACGTTTTTTCGTTACCTGTCGGTATCGAAAGTTACCTTCTTATAAGTCGACACACTTAATATCCGGCGCCGTCGATTGACGAATGCGTGGAGCTGTGTGCGCTTCGCAGCGCTTTCTGGGGAGGAGGGCGTTCGAAAAGGCGCTAATCGAGGGCTATTGGTCAGTGGACGACCAGTCATAAAAAGACGCTACGGAGCTGCTCTGGAAAAGCACTTTCGGCTAATACGATCGTTTGAATTGGCACCAAGGTTGCACTGCATGGGGCAGTGACGTCAGCCAGTTCAGCGCAATGACAGGACGCCCCAGCAAGGTGTCCGCCAGGCCCACCGAAAACGGGCCGGATAGAACAACGACTGTCTGTCAGCGGAGTAGAGATTCAATGCGTATCAAGTCCTTTGAGCCGGCCTTGCGCCTGGTGCCGGCGAAGGCGGGTTATGCCCTGGCCAGCGTGTTACCGCTGCTGGTCACGGTGCCCGTACAGGCGGCGGAGTTCAGCTTCGTCGACAACGAAATCAGCGGCTCGCTCGACACCACGCTGTCCTACGGGCAGCTGTGGCGTGTGCAGGGGCAGAGCAGAAGCAACGACGACGTCAACGTCAACGACGGCAATCGCAATTTCGATACCGGGCTGGTTTCCGAGGTGTTCAAGATCACCTCCGACCTGGAAATGAATTACCAGAACTACGGCCTCTTCGTGCGTGGCACGGCATTCTATGACACCCGGATCATGGACAAGCGCAACGACTTCAACAGCGGTAACAGGCCCACTCAGCCGAGCCAGAACTTCCCCAACGATGACAGCTTCACTCGCGATACTCGGCACAAGGCCGGACGCGATGCGCAGATCCTCGATGCCTACGTGTATGGCAACTGGGATGTCGCCGAGCGTCCGGTCAGTGCGCGTCTGGGTCGGCAGGTGTTCAACTGGGGCGAGGGCGTGTTCTATCGCGGTGGCGTGAACACCAGCAACCCGGTGGACGGCGCGCGCTTCCGTCTACCAGGTTCGGAGATCAAGGAAGTGCTGATCCCCGTCGAGGCGGTCAGTTTCAATATTGGCCTGACCGACAACCTGTCGATGGAGACCTTCTACCAGTTCAACTGGAAGGAAACCGCCATCGACCCGGTGGGCAGCTACTTCTCCGAGACCGACCTGTTCGCCGAGGGTGGCAATACCGCCTATTCGCGCCTGCCGGCGCTGCTTCCGCTGGCCGGGTTGTATGGTGGCCTGGGTGCCACGGGTGGTCTGCAGGGTGGTCGCAACATCGACGGCAACGGTTACATCAAGGTGGCGTCCATCGGCAAGGACATCAATGCCAGGAACGATGGTCAGTTCGGCGTGGCCTTTCGCTATATCGCCGAGCAGTTGAACTCGACCGAGTTCGGTTTCTACTTCGTCAATTACCACGCCAAGGAGCCGACCGCTGCGGCCGATCTGGGCAGCTATCCCGGGCTGAATCTCGCGGCCATTCAGGCGGCTGCAACGCCAGCCATCCAGCAGTCGGTAGCCAGCGCGGTCGGGCTGACGGTGCCCCAGCTGCAGGGCGCCATCGCGGCCGATCCTACCGGTGGCCTGGCCAATGCCTACCGCAATGCACTCTCCAGTGCCGTGGGCGGGATTGCCACCATCGACGTCGCCAACAGCATCAACGCCCGCCGCGAGTACGTCGAAGATATCCGCATGTACGGCTTCAGCTTCAATACCACCCTGGGCAATGCCTCGCTGTTCGGTGAGCTGTCCTATCGGCCGAACCTGCCGATCGGTGTCGCCGCCACCAACGACCTGCTCGGCGATCTGCTGCGTCAGGCGCCGCAAGTGGTGCAAGGCCAGCAGGTGAATATCGGTGGCAACGCTCTGCAGCTTGGCGAGCAGATCCACAACTACGAGCGTGTCGAGGCCTACAACGCCTCGCTGGGCAGCATCTACAACTTCGGCCCGTCGCTGGGGTTCGATGCGCTGACCGGCGTGGCCGAACTGGCCTCCGAGCACCTGCGCGGCAGCGACCTGAAGTACACCGCCTACGATGGCTCGACCCGCTACTACGCCGGGCGTGGTGATTCCTCCTACGCGTTCGGTTATGGCCGCAGTTATCAGGTCAACAAGAACGCCTATGGTTACACCCTGGTGCTGTCGGGCACCTGGAACGACGTCGTGGCCGGGGTCAATCTGTCGCCCTTCGTCGTCTACAAGGATGACTTCGAGGGCAACTCCTACCAGACCGGTAATTTCGTCGAAGGCCGCAAGGCTTACACCCTCGGCATGAAGGCCAACTACATGAACAGCCTGGAAGCCGAGCTGCAGTACACCGAGTTTTCCGGTGGCGGTAACAACAACGCCGTGCGCGACCGCGACAATGTCGGCGTCAACGTCAAATACTCCTTCTGATCACGGAGATACAGGATGCTGAACCTCAAAGGCGTCGCAGTCGCGCTGGTGCTGCTGGCCGGTAACGCCCAGGCGGCTGTTTCGCCTCAGGATGCGGCCAGGCTGGGCACCAGCCTGATGCCACTTGGCGGCGAAAAGGCCGGCAACGCAGCGGGCACCATTCCGGCCTGGACAGGCGGGATCACCCAGGCACCGGCTGGTTATCAAGGCTCGGGCAAGCACCATGTCGATCCTTTCGCGAACGACAAGCCGCTGTTCACCATCACCAAGGCCAACCTGCAGCAGTACCGGGACAACCTCACGCCTGGGCAGATCGCACTGTTCGAAGCCTACCCGGATACCTACCAGATGCCGGTGTACACCAGTCGCCGTTCCGGTTCGGCGCCGCAGTGGGTCTACGACAACACGGCGAAGAACGCGCTCAGCGCCAAGCTGCTCGACGGCGGCAACGGCTTCGCCGATGCCTACGGTGGCATCCCGTTCCCGATCCCGCAGAGCGGTGTCGAGGCGCTGTGGAACCACATCGCCCGTTATCGCGGTACCTACATCGTACGGCGTGCCTCGGAAGTGGCGGTGCAGCGCAATGGCTCCTACTCGCTGGTCACCTCGCAGCAGGAGGCGATGTTCAAGTTCTACGACCCCAAGGGCAGTTACGCCAACCTGAACAACATCCTCTTCTACTACCTGTCGTTCACCCGCAGCCCGGCGCGTCTGGCTGGTGGCGCGGTGTTGGTCCACGAGACCCTCGATCAGGTCAAGGAGCCGCGTCAGGCCTGGGGGTACAACGCCGGTCAGCGCCGTGTGCGGCGAGCACCTAATCTCGCCTATGACACGCCGATCTCCGCAGCCGATGGCCTGCGTACCGCCGATGACACCGACATGTTCAACGGCGCTCCGGATCGTTACGACTGGAAGCTGGTCGGCAAGAAGGAAATCTACATCCCCTACAACAACTACAAGGTCACCAGCCCGCAGGTCAAATACGAGGATCTGCTGCAGGTCGGTCACCTCAATCCGGCTTTCACCCGCAATGAGCTGCACCGGGTGTGGGTCGTGGAGGGCACGCTCAAGCCCGGCGCCCGGCACATCTATTCCAAGCGAACCCTGTATCTCGACGAAGACAGCTGGCAGGCTGCGGTGGTCGATCAGTACGATGGTCGGGGGGAATTGTGGCGCGTGTCTCTGGCGTATCTGAAGAACTACTATGAGCTGCCGACTACCTGGTCTGCGCTGGATGTCTTCCACGATCTGCAGGCGCGTCGCTACCACGTACAGAATCTGGATAACGAAGAAGCCAATACCATCGACTTCAGTCAGCCTGCCGTCGATGATGGCTACTTCACGCCGGCAGCGCTGCGCCGCCGCGGGACTCGCTGAGTCGATGGCGCGATCGACTGCGCGGCTGTCATTCGCGCGATCGATAACGCGGGCTTTTTCTTACAAAACAGTGGATTTTGGATCCGCAAAGGCCGCTAGCATGAGCGTCGCTTCACAGGCGCTGGCAATAACAAGAAGAAGGGGGAGTTTTGTATGAGTGAGCCCATTTTGCGGCGCATCAGGGGCGGGAAAAGCGTGCAGCCGGTGCTGCAGGCACTATCGCTGTGCGCGCTGCTGGTGGCCGCCGCGCCGCTCGTGCAGGCGCAAGCCCCTGACGAGGCCGTCAGCTATTCGGTGCCTTCGGCAAAGGCCGTGTCCAGCCTGTTGCTCGATATCGCTCACGCTGGCAAACGCCTGGTGGCGGTCGGTGAGCGCGGCCACATCCTCTATTCCGATAACGATGGCACGAGCTGGGAGCAGGCCAAGGTACCGACCCGGCAGATGCTCACTGCGGTGTTCTTCGTCGATGACAAGCACGGCTGGGCGGTCGGCCACGACGCCCTGGTATTGGCGACCACCGATGGCGGTGCCACCTGGGTCAAGCAGTTCGAGGACCTGCAGCGCGAGGCGCCGTTGCTCGACGTCTGGTTCAAGGATCTGCAACACGGCTTCGCCATCGGCGCCTACGGGGCGCTGCTGCAAACCAGCGATGGTGGCGCCACCTGGGAAGATGTCAGCGACCGTCTCGACAACGAGGACGCCTATCACCTCAACGGCATCGCCGAGGTGAAGGACACCGGTCTGTTCATCGTCGGCGAGATGGGCAGTCTGTTTCGCTCCGTCGATGGCGGCGAAACCTGGGAGACTCTGGAGGGCCCGTACCAGGGGTCGCTGTTCGGCGTGCTGGCCACCGGCGAGCCCCGCGGCCTGCTGGTCTATGGCCTGCGCGGGCACCTGTTCCAGTCCACCGACGGCGGTGACAGTTGGCAGCAGATCCCGTTGGCTACCGCCAGCGGCGGCACCCTGGAGTTTGGCCTGGCCAGCGCGGCCTTGCTCGATAACGGCAGTATCGTGGTGGTCGGGCATGGCGGCAGCGTGCTAACCAGCAGCGATCGCGGCCACAGCTTCAGCGTGTTCAATCGCCCGGATCGGGTGTCGCTGGCGGGCGTGACCGCAGGTGCCGATGGCAAGCTGATTCTGGTCGGGCAGGGCGGCGTACGCCTGACCTCGTCGACCGGTGCCAATCCAGGCCAACAATAACAAGCTGGGGTAGTGTTCGATGAGTAACCATCACCAAGACAAGGCTAGCCTGCTTGAGCGCCTGATCTTCAACAACCGGCCGGCGGTGATCCTGATCTGCCTGCTGGTCAGCGTGTTTCTGTTCTTCCAGGCCACTCAGGTCAGGCCGTCGACCAGCTTCGAGAAGATGATCCCGCTGAGCCATCCGTTCATTCAGAACATGATGGAACACCGCAACGACCTGGCCAACCTGGGCAATACCGTGCGTATTTCCGTGGAGGCCAAGAATGGCGACATCTTCAGCAAGGAGTACATGGAGACGCTGCGTCTGATCAACGACGAAGTGTTCTACATTCCAGGTGTCGACCGCTCCGGGCTGAAGTCGCTGTGGAGCCCCAGCGTGCGCTGGACCGAAGTCACCGAAGAGGGCTTCGCCGGTGGCGAGGTGATCCCGCAGACCTACGACGGCAGCCCGCAGAGCCTCGAGGAACTGCGCAGCAACGTGCTCAAGTCCGGGCAGATCGGTCGCCTGGTGGCGAACAACTTCAAGTCCAGCATCATCGATGTGCCGCTGCTCGAGTCCTACCCGGATCCCCAGGATCAGGGCCGCTTGATCAAGCTCGACTACCAGGAGTTCTCGCACCAGCTGGAAGAGAAGATCCGCAGCAAGTACCAGGCGCAGAATCCCGACGTGCAGGTGCACATCATCGGGTTCGCCAAGAAGGTCGGTGACCTGATCGATGGCCTGGTCATGGTGGCGCTGTTCTTCGGCGTGGCGCTGTTGATCACCTTCGTGCTGCTGTACTGGTTCACCTGGTGCATCCGCAGCACCATCGCGGTGCTGATCACCACCCTGGTGGCGGTGGTCTGGCAACTGGGCATGATGCACTCGGTCGGCTTCGGCCTCGATCCGTATTCCATGCTGGTGCCGTTCCTGATCTTCGCCATCGGTATTTCCCACGGCGTGCAGAAGATCAACGGCATCGCCCTGCAATCCGGCGGCTGCGAAGATGCGTTGACCGCAGCGCGGCTGACGTTCCGGCAGCTGTTCCTGCCGGGAATGATCGCCATCCTCGCCGACGCCGTCGGCTTCATCACCCTGTTGCTGATCGATATTGGCGTGATCCGTGAACTGGCCATCGGCGCGTCCATCGGTGTCGCGGTCATCGTCTTCACCAACCTGATCCTGCTGCCAGTGGCGATTTCCTATATCGGCATCAGCAAGAAGGCCGTGGAGCGCAGCAAGCGTGACGCGGTGAGTGAGCATCCGTTCTGGCGTCTGCTGTCGAACTTCGCCAGTTCCAGGGTCGCGCCGGTTTCCGTGGCGTTGGCCCTGTTCGCCGGTATCGGCGGCTTCTGGTACCAGCAGCAGAACCTGCAGGTCGGCGACCTCGATCAGGGCGCGCCCGAGCTGCGTCCGGATTCGCGCTACAACCTCGACAACGATTTCGTGATCCGCAACTACTCCACCAGCTCCGATGTGCTGGTGGTGATGGTCAAGACCGCGCCGGAAGGCTGTTCGACCTACGAAGCCCTGGCGGCCATGGACGAGCTGATGTGGACGATGGACAACACGCCCGGTGTGCAGTCGGCGATCTCCATGGTCAGCGTGTCGCGGCAACTGATCAAGGGCATGAACGAGGGCAACCTGAAATGGGAAACCCTGTCGCGCAATCAGGACGTGCTCAACAACTCCATTGCCCGCGCTGACGGCCTGTACAACGCCGATTGCTCGGTGGCACCGGTGCTGGTGTTCCTTCAGGACCACAAGGCCGAGACACTGAAGCGCGCAGTGGCGGCGGTAGAAGGTTTCGTCGAGGAGCATAAGTCCGAAAACGTGGAGTTCCTGCTGGCTGCCGGTAACGCCGGTATCGAGGCCGCGACCAACGAAGTGATCAGCACCTCGGAGCTGCTTATCCTGGTCTTGGTGTACCTGTGCGTCGGCATCATGTGCATGATCACCTTCCGCTCGTTCGCCGCCACCGTGTGCATCGTGCTGCCGCTGATCCTCACCTCGATTCTCGGCAACGCCCTGATGGCGTTCCTGGGTATCGGCGTGAAGGTCGCGACCCTGCCGGTGATCGCACTGGGCGTGGGGATCGGCGTGGACTACGGCATCTACATCTACAGTCGCCTGGAAACTTTCCTGCGGGCTGGCTTGCCGTTGCAGGAAGCCTACTACCAGACCCTGCGCTCCACCGGCAAGGCGGTGCTGTTCACCGGGCTGTGCCTGGCCATCGGCGTGGCGACCTGGATGTTCTCGGCGATCAAGTTCCAGGCCGACATGGGCCTGATGCTGACCTTCATGTTCATCGTCAACATGTTCGGTGCCCTGTGGCTGCTGCCGGCGCTGGCGCACTTCCTGATCAAGCCGGAGAAGCTGGCAGGCAAGAAGGGCGGTTCGTTGCTGGCCCATTGAAATCGATGGCGACATGAAGAAACCGCGGCCTGGCCGCGGTTTTTTTCGCCCGCCTTTCCCTGCAGCCACTCTTCGGGCCATGCGTGTTTTCTTCAATACGCCTCGGTGGCCACCGGTTAATTTGCCTCACTCCAAATCAGTGGTGGGGCATGCGTGATGAGTCTGTTTCTGTCCATGGCGGCCTTTGCACTGGCCGCATCCATTTCTCCCGGACCGGTCAATCTGCTTTCGCTGAGCACCGGTGCGCGGCACGGATTGCGGGCTGCGTTGCGACATGTCGCTGGCGCGACGCTGGGCTTCACGCTGCTGCTGGTGCTGATCGGCATGGGGCTGCACGAACTGTTGTCGCTATTAGCCGGGCTGACCGTGGCGATTCAGTGGGCGGGCGTGGCTTTCTTGTTTTACCTGGCGTGGCGATTGGCAGCCGACGATGGGGCGCTGCAGGCGGGCGAGGGCGCACCGGTCGCTTCGTTCATGCACGGCGCGCTCATGCAATGGCTGAATCCCAAAGCCTGGCTGGCGGCAATCGCTGGCATGGGCGCCTTCGTTGCCGATGGTGAGGCCTTGCTGGTCTGGCAGTTCGCCGCGATCTACTGCGTGGTCTGCTACCTGTCGCTGGCCTGCTGGGCCTATGCCGGTACCTGCTTGCAGCCGTACCTGCAGGCGCCGCAGCGGGTGCGGGTTTTGGCGGGATTGTTGGTGGCCAGTGCGGGGTATCTGGTGTTGGCGTAAGCCCGTTAAAGCCTATTCACGGTCTTTATGCGCATGAAGCGGCAACTACAAGGCATCCCTGGGTAGGGTGGACAACGCTCTTTTTGTCCACCATTACGATCGCAGAGCGGTGGACGGGTGAAGCGTCGTCCACCCTACAAAAGGCCGCTCCCGCCACTTAGCTGCCGAAATCGATGAACCTGGGCTGAAAGATTATGAACAGGTTCTTAGAGCGCCAGAGAACCGGAGCTCGGCATTGGGCCGGGTTATTGCGTGGTTGTCCCTAGCCGCGGTACTGGCCGGGGGTGGCGGCGAGGAATTGCTTGAAGGTGCGCTGGAAATGCGCCTGGTCGGCGAAGCCGGCTTCCAGAGCCACGTCGGCCAGTGGGGCGCCGTTCTTCAGGCGGGAGTGGGCGAACTGGATGCGGCGGTTGAGCAGGTAGGCGTGGGGCGTCATGCCGTAACGTTGCTTGAAACCACGAATCAGTTGCGACGGTGACAGCTGCGCGGCTTCGCACAGGGTGTCGAGTCTGAGCGTTTCCCCGCAGTGCTGGTGGATCAGGCGGGCGGCGTGTTCCAGGCGTGGGTTCATGCGCTCATCGCTGTCGCCCTCCAGCGCCAGGCGTTGCAGCGCGAGGCTGAAGAAGGCCGTGGCCTGAGCGGCCTTGCCGCTCGCGCCAAGGCTGGGGTCGAGCAAGGTTTCACGCAGTTGCAGCAGGCCCTCATACAGTTCGGCATCGTCACTGGCGATGCAGGCGAAGCGCTGGAAGACCGGCGTATCGGTCAGCCCCTGCGCTTGCTGCAGGTGGCCCAGCCACTGCGGGTCGACATACAGCATCAGGTACGACCAGGGTTGCCCGTCGATGGGGTTGCAGGCGTGCACGTCGCCGGGATTCATCAGCACTACCGTGCCCTGGCTGACGTGACGGTCCACATCGCGATTGCTGTAGGTGCTCTGCCCACGGGTGATTGCTCCGATGGAGAAGATCTCGTGGCTGTGCCGGCCATAGCAGACCTGGCGGCCATCCTCGATCGAGCGCAGTTCGACGAAGGGCAGCTCGGCGTCACGCCAGAAGCTGGGAAGCGCGGACACCGGCTGCTCGATCATTGGCCTTTCCTGTTCAGCGAGGATAAAGAGGTGGCAACTGGGTGGTTTCCGGGCCGTTTTCCTGAGCGCTTTCGGCTGCCGGCAGCTCGCCGATGGCCTGCCACAGCTGAGCGCCCTGCCAGTGCTGGCCACTTTCGCTGTACAGCGCGCCGTTGAGGCCATCGAGGGCTTCGGACAGCGGTGCGAACCGGGCTGCCATATCGGCCAGGGTTTCCGGTTGCTGGCGTGCCCAGGCGTCGAGGGCCTGGCGGGTGGCCTGGCTGTCGTTGGCCAGGCAGGCGCGCTTGAGATCGTCGAGCAGGGTGCGTGGGCTCGGGCCGCTCTGTGCGGCGCGCTGGATGGCTGGCTGGCGCCGTGCGTGCCACCACAGGCCGAAGCCGAGCACAGTGGTCAGGGCGAACAGCACGCTGCTCAGCTGCCATGGCCACAGCAGGACGTCCTCGACAGGGGCGCTGCGCGGGCGCGGCTCCACCGGTTGCTCCACGCTCATGGCCGGGTCCGCTGCCACTTCCAGGCTGCGTCCCGGGAGGCTGCTGCGCTCCAGGCGGTCTTCGTGGGTGTTCCACCACACCACCTCGACTGCCGGCAGCTCCAGCGTGCCGGCCTTGCTGGCCACCAGGGCCTCACGCTCCTCTCGGCTGCCGATCAGGCCGCGCTCGCTGCTTTCATTGTTCAACTGCGGCTGGTCCGGATAGCGGCGCAGACCGTCCACGGTGGTCGCTGGCAGCGGCGGCAACTGAGCACTTGAGAGTCCGTCGGCCTTGAGCATCAGGCTGCGGGTCAGCGAGTCACCGACCTTGACCTGGCCGGGCTCCGGGCTCCATGCCTCGGCCAGGCTCAGGGCGCGGGCCGGCAGCCAGGGCACGTCAGCGGGGTAATCGGCAGGCTTTGCCTTGACCGTCAGGGGTATTTCCGGGGATTTGACTCGCGTGACCTTGCCGGGGCGCGGCCCGAATGGCAGGTAGTCGTTCTTGTTGGAGCGATCGACCAGGGTGGCGCTGAACACCTGGCCGGGAATCGTCAGCTGGCCGCTCTTCTGCGGGAAGATCGCATAGCGCAGCTCGATCACTCCATGGCGGACGCCGCCAATGTCCTGTTCATAGGTGCGTGGTTCGCCCAGGGATTCGACGCGGGCATCGGCGATTTCCAGCGGCGTCAGGCTGCTGTCGTCGTACAGCGACACGGAGTGGTAGATGCGCAGGGTCAGCACGCTCTGCGCCTGCACGTAGACGCTCTCGTGATCCAGGCTGGCATCGATGAACACCGGTGCCATCTGCTCGTCCGCACTCTTGGTGGTCGACTCCAGCACGTGCAGGCTGATCGGCTGACTCTGCGAGTTGCCCAGGCGCAGCGGAGGCACCACCACATAGCCGCTGTGGCGCGGTCGCAGGGTGACGATCCAGCGTGTGGTGGCGCGGGCTTCGCCATCCAGGGTGGTGAGGCGATTGACCTGGCGGGTGCCGAGCACTTCGAAGAGTTCGTTGAGCGGCGCCAGGTCGGGTTTGCCGAACTGGGTCGAGTCCGTGGACTCCAGTGTCAGGTCGACGCTTTCGCCGAGGTTCAGCCGGCTGCGGTCGACGCTGGCGATAAAGTCCTGCGCGCTGGCCTGAAACGCCAGCAGACAGAGGAGCAGGGTGCAGAGCAGGCGGGTCATCGTGGCTGTTCCTGACGCTGTTGCTGTTCGTACCAGAATTTGCGGCGCAGCAATTCGCCCGGGTCATCGGGGATTTGCCGCAGCCATTGTTCAAGAGCCTGGCGGCGCTCGCCATCGAGCGGTCCATCGACTTCCGCCGTGCCCGTATCGGCCGGTGGTGATGCCGGCGTTTCTGCGTTCTCCCCTGTCTCGGAGGGCTGGCCCGGCGAGGTTTTCGGATCGCTCGGTGGCTGTTGCTCCTGCGGCGTGCCAGGCTGGCCCTGACTGCTCTCTCGCTCGTCCGGTGTAGGCGCCGCAGATTGACCGGGCTGCTGCTGTTCGTCGTGTTCCTCGCGCTGCTGCTCGTCCGGCGGGTCTTTCTGCTGGCTTTGCTGCTGTTCACGCTGGCGCAGCAGTTCTTCCACCAGTGCCTTGTTCTTTTGCGCCTGCAGCAACTGCGGGTCGATTTCCAGCGCGCGTTCGTAGGCGTCCACGGCAGCTTCCAGCTCGTTGCTGCGGGCCAGGGCGTTGCCGCGGTTGTACAGCGACACCGCGCTGTCGCTCTGGGCGAACTGCTCGGCAGCGGCGGCGTAGTCTCCGGCTTGGTAAAGCGCCAGGCCGCGCCACTGCGGATCGTCGAAACGTTCTGCGGCCTCCTTGGGGCGCTGCGCTTCGAGCAGCCGCTGGCCCTGCTGATCGGCACGCAGCCAGAGGTCGTCGAAGCTGAACGCCATGCCCGTCTGCGGGGTGCCCAGCAACAGCAGCGGCAGACACAGCAGCCAGCCGCGGCGCCCGGCGCAGGCCGCCAGCAACAGCAGGGGCAGCAACAGCCAGTAGCCCTGATCGGCCCAGCTGCGCAGTTGCGTCTTGTGGCCATTGTCGCGCAACTGCTGCGGGCCATCGAGCAGGCCGAGGGTACGCAGGTCGCGCTCGTCGAGGCTGATGGCGCGGTATTGGCCGCCGAGCTCGCGAGCGAACCGGCTCAACCCGGCGGTGTCCAGGCGCGGGATGAGGATGGCGCCCTGATCGTCTTTCATGAAGGTGCCGTCTTCCTGGACGATCGGTGCGCCCTCGCTGCTGCCGACACCGAGAATGCGCAGGCGCTCGCCACGGCTGCCGAGCAGCTTGCCGATGGCGCTGCGTTCGCTGTCATCGAGACTGCTGGTGATCAGCAGCAGACGCCCCTGGCCCTGAGCGCCGCCCTCGAGCAATTGCAGAGCCTTGGCCACAGCCAGGTCGGCGCGCTTGCCCGGTTCCGGCATGATCGATGGCTTGAGCGCTTCGAGGAGGTTGCGGCTGGTGCCCAGGTCGTCCGACAGCGGTACCACGGTGTGGGCGCTACCGGCGTACACCACGATGGCGGTCTGTGCGTCACCGCGGGCCTGCAGCAGATCGAGCAGTTTGCGGCGGGCCTGGGCCAGGCGGTTGGGCGAGGCGTCGCTGGCCAGCATCTGCGGGGTCAGTTCGAGCATCACCACCAGCGGATCGGCCGGCTTCATGTCGTTCTGTTCCACCCGCTGCCAACTGGGGCCGAGCAGCGCCAGGATGGCCAGCAGCCAGGCCAGACCGAGGGCGATCCACGGCAGGCGACTGCTGCGACCGCGGCCGCCGCGTAGCAGCACGGCATGGAAGGCAGGCGGCAACAACGTCTGCCAGCGGCCGCTGCGTTTTTCCCGATGGGTGAGCAGCCACAGCAGCCAGGCCATCAAGGGCAGCAGCAACAACCACCAGGGGCGCAGCAGGTGGGGCCACAGGCCGGCGAATTCGCTCATGGTGCCTTGCGCCTCAGCCGCTGGGTGAGGGTTAGCCGCTGCTGACGCAGCTGTGGCCACAGGCTACGCATCACCAATGCCAGGCTGAGCACCACGGCCGCAGCCAGGGGCCATGAGTAGAGCGCCAGGGCAGGGCGCGCCAGGGTCGGTTGCTGGGCCACCGGCTCGAGGCGGTCGAGGGTCGCTTCGATGGCCTGCAATTCGTTCTGATCGCGGGCGCGGAAGTACTCGCCGCCGGTGAGTTCGGCAATCGCGCACAGGGTCGGCTCGTCCAGATCCAGGCTGGGATTGAAGCCGAACGCCGCGAAGTTGCCGCCCTGCTGCGGGTCGGCGCCAATCCCGATGGGGTAGATGGTCACACCTTCTTCCGCGGCCAGGCGGGCGGCGATCATCGGCTCGATTTCGCCGCCGTTGTTGGCGCCATCGGTGATCAGCACCAGCACGCGGCTGTGCGCCGGCCGCTGACGCAGCCGTTTGACCGCCAGGCCGATGGCGTCGCCGATGGCGGTGTTCTTGCCGGCGATGCCGATCACCGCTTCGTCGAGCCAGGTGCGCACGGTCTGCCGGTCGAAGGTCAGCGGCGCCTGCAGGTAGGCCTGGCTGCCGAACAGGATCAGCCCGAGCCGGTCGCCGGTGCGACCTTCGATGAAATCGCCCATCAGGTGTTTGACCAACACCAGGCGGCTGACTTCCTCGTCTTCCCAGCGCATGTCGGCGTAATCCATCGAGCCGGATACGTCCACGGCGATCAGCAGATCACGCCCGCTGGCCGGCAACGGCAGCGGCTCGCCGACCCATTCCGGGCGTGCTGTTGCGCTCAGCAGCAGGAGCCAGAGCAGGGCGAAATACACCTGTTTCCTCCAGGGCGGCAGTTGCAGGCGAGCACGTCGACCGGACAGGTTTTCCAGTTCGCCGAGGAAACTCACCTGCAACGCGGCCTCGCCGCTGTCGGCTGGTGGCAGCCACATGCGCAGCAGCCAGGGCAGCGGCGCGAGCAGAAAGATCCACGGCCAGGCGAACTCAAACATGCTTGCGAATCCAGATGGCGACGGCCCCGTTGAGGCCCTCGATGGCCTTGTCGTCCAGCGTGCACTGTGGCTTGTAGGCGCCTTCGACCAGAATCATCCAGCGGGTCAGGCCGGCGGCCGGGCAGCGGTTGTCGAGAAACGCCAGCCAGGCCCGGCTGCTCAGGGTATGGCTGTGGCTGTCCGGGTAACGTTCGCGGCACAGGCGCTTGAGCAAACCGTTGATCTGTTGCAGCCAGGGCCCGGCAGGGGCGCCGTCGTAAGGTTTGCTGAGGCGTTGCAGTTCCTGCAGGGCCGCCTCGCGCAGCGGGTCCAGGGGCTGTTCGGCGGCCTGCCTGCGGGTGGGTTTGGGCAGCCGCTTGAGCAGGCGCCAGGCGCCCCATGCCAACAGCGGCAACAGCAGGGCGAGCAGCCACCAGCCAGGTGCGGGCGGCCACCAGCCAACGGCGGCCGGGGCGATCAGCGGCTGCAGTTGATCGAGCGGGTTCATGCCGATTTACCGGGGCGCAGGTTGTTCAGGTGTTCACGCAACTGCTCGACCAGCTCATGGCGAGTGGACAACGACAGCAGCGGCACCCCGAGCTTCTGCGCCAGGCGCTGCCAGCGTGCCTGACGGGCCTGCGCCTGGGCTGCGTAGCTGTGCTGCAGGTTGGCATCTTCGGTGTCCACTTCCAGTTGGGCGTCACCATCGGCGAAACGCAGCAGGCCGGATGCCGGCAGGGCGTGGTCGAGCGGGTCGGAGACCGGCAGCAGCAACAGGTCGGTATGCCTGGCGAGCAGGATCAGCTGTTGTTCGCTGCTGTCGCTCAAGGTGCGTTCGTCGCAAAGAATCACCACCAGGCTGCCGGGGCGCAGCACTTCCCGGGCCCGGCGCAGGGCCTGACCGAAGCTGTCCCGGTAGACCGGTGCCTCGCCGTCCAGCGCCTGGTTGGCACGGGCCAGGCGGCTGAGCAGTTGCAGCAGGCTCTGTTTGCTGCGCCGCGGTTTGATTTCGTGATGGTCCTGGCCGCCGAATACCAGGCCACCAATGCGATCGTTATGGCCCAGTGCGGCCCAGCCGATCAGCCCGGCGGCACGGGCGGCCAGCACCGATTTGAACATCAGGCCGGAGCCGAAGAACAACTGGCGGCTCTGCTCCACGAGAATGTAGATCGGCCGCTCGCGTTCTTCGTGGAACAGCTTGGTATGCGGCTCCTGAGTGCGTGCGGTAACGCGCCAGTCGATGGTGCGCACGTCGTCACCGGGTTGGTAGACCCGCACCTGATCGAAGTCCACACCGCGCCCGCGCAGCTTCGAATGGTGCAGGCCGATCAGCGGGCTGCGCCTGCCAGGCGAGGAAAACAGCTGCACTTCACGCACGCGGTGGCGCATGTCGATGAGTTGGTTGAGATCGGTACGGATGCCCGCCAGCAGCTCAGGGTTATCCGCGGGCGATTGCATCAGGCTACCGCGACCACGTCGAGGATGCGCTGGATGACCCGATCCTGATCGATGCCCGAGGCTTCCGCCTCGAACGACAGGATGATGCGGTGGCGCAGCACGTCGAACAGCACCGCCTGGATATCTTCCGGGCTGACGAAGTCGCGGCCGGCCAGCCAGGCATGGGCGCGCGCGCAGCGGTCCAGGGCGATGGAGCCACGCGGGCTGGAGCCGTGGGCGATCCACTCGGCCAGCTCGGTGTCGAACTTGCCCGGGGTGCGTGAGGCCATGACCAGCTGCACCAGGTATTCCTCTACCGCATCGGCCATGTACAGGCCGAGAATTTCCTTGCGCGCCGCGAAGATCGCCTGCTGGCTGAGGCGATGATCGGGCTTGGTTTCACCGTGCAGCGCCTCGCCACGGGCCTGGGCGAGGATTTTGCGTTCCACGTTGGCATCGGGGAAGCCGATCTTCACGTGCATCAGGAAGCGGTCGAGCTGCGCCTCGGGAAGCGGGTAGGTGCCTTCCTGCTCGATCGGGTTCTGGGTGGCCATGACCAGAAACAGTGGCGACAGATCGTAGGTGCTACGGCCCACCGACACCTGACGCTCGGCCATGGCCTCGAGCAGTGCCGACTGTACCTTGGCTGGCGCCCGGTTGATCTCGTCGGCGAGCACCAGGTTATGGAAGATCGGCCCCTGCTGGAACACGAAACTGCCGGTTTCCGGTCGATAGATCTCGGTGCCGGTGATGTCGGCAGGCAGCAGGTCCGGGGTGAACTGGATACGGTGGAACTCGGCTTCGATACCTTCGGCCAGCTCCTTGATCGCTTTGGTCTTGGCCAGGCCCGGGGCGCCTTCGACCAGCATGTGGCCGTCAGCGAGCAGGGCGATCAACAGGCGATCGATGAGCTTTTCCTGACCGAGGATCTGGCTGGCCAGGAAGTGGCGAAGGGCGAGCAGCGCGTCTCTGTGTTCCATAGGTTTTCCAGGATGGAAATCGCGAGCGACGACCCCGCTCGTCAGGGCCGACCATGATAATCGAAGGCAGGGGGGTTAAGCCATGCGGGGCATGCTCTGTTGCGCATATCGCCACCCTGCGGTGCTTCGATCGTGTGCCTGGTCACGTATCCGGCCAGCCGCTGCGCCATTGGCGCATGCGGCTGGCGATCCATTCAGGCGATGCGGAACCGATTGGCGCTGTGATTGAGGGCTTCGACCTGACGCGACAGGCCCTGGGTATGTTCGTCGAGGCTCAGGCGCAGGGTCTTGGTCCTGCCGGTGTGCAGGTTGATGTCCTCGACCTTGGCGGCGATCTCCTCGGTGGTGCTGGATATCTGCTCGATGGCGACCACCACCTGATTCATCTCCGTGCTCAGGTGTTCCATGGAGCCGGTGATGCCGTCGATGGCCAGGGCCACTTCGCCGGAGCTGCGCTCGCCCTGTTCGGCGAGGTTCAGGCCGCTGACCATCAATTGATCCATCCGCTGGGTCTGCTGGCGCAGCTCGTTGACGATCAGCGCGATGTCGGTGGTGGCGGCCACGGTCTTCTGGGCCAGGGAGCGTACTTCGTCTGCCACCACCGAGAAGCCACGGCCCGCTTCCCCGGCCCGGGCTGCCTCGATGGCAGCGTTGAGGGCGAGCAGGTTGGTCTGGTCGGCCAGGCCGTTGATCACGTCGATGATGCTGGTGACCTTACCGCTGGACTGGGTGAGGGCGGTGACCTGGGTGTGGGTGTCCTGAATCAGCTGCGAGAGGTGACGCATGTTGTCGGCGCTGGCGACGATCACCGTGGCGCCGTTGCGCGCCGACTGGTAGGCGGCCTGGGTGGCGTTGCCGACATCGGTGGTGCGCTGGGCCATTTCGTTGACCGTGGCGGAAATCTGCTGGGAAGCCGAGGCCGCCTGTTCGGTCTGCATTTCCACCTGCGTGCTGTTTTCCTCCAGGCGGCGCATCGCCTCGTTGAGGTAACTGTGCAGGTGGTTGAGCTCCCGGTTGCCATCGACCACCTGGCGAATCACCCCGGCGATGCCCTGAGTCATCTGGTTGGAGGCGCTGCCCAGCTGGTTGAACTCGTCACGCGGGTTGACGCCCACGTCGATACGCGCGGTGAGGTTGCCGGCGGCCACCTGGGACAGCAGCCGATTGACCTTGTCCAGCTGCGCCATCAGCAGGCGCGAGGCCTGGCTCAGGGTGACCAGCATGAACAGCGAAACCAGCACGAAGGTCAGCGCCATCGTCCAGTTGGCCGTGCTGCGTGCCTGCTCGGCCTGGCGCGTGGTGGCGCTCAGTACGTTCTGCTGCAGGTACAGGTTCTGGGCGTCGATGCTTTCTTCGACCTGGCGACCCTGCTCGAACAGATGCTTCTCGGTGGCGGCGATGCGCCGGATCAGTGCGTCCGCCGTTGCGAAGTCCGCGGTATAGGTGCTGACCGCCTTGCCGACCTGACTGTCCTGCCATTCCAACTCGATGATGCGTGCCTGCAGATCGCTCAGGGCTGCCTGCACGCGTCCGGCGTAGGCCGCATCGAAGGTGGCCAGGTAATCGCGCTGGTTGCTCAGGGCCTCGGCAATCGAGGCCTGAATCAGGCTGATGCTCACGCGCTCGAGGCCTTTGCCGCTTTCGGCGAGCCTGGCACGTTGCCCGGTGAAGGGGGTGAGGCCGAGTTCGTGGGACTGTTCCAGCCAGTTCTGCTGCAGGCGTATGTCGTCCTGCAGCAGTTCGTCGATGTACCGGGCGCTATCGATCAGCGAGGCGTCATTCAAACCTCCGGCGTGCTCGACGTATTGGCGCGCCAGATCGCCAAGCGAGGCGAGGCTGGCCTGGAAATCGGCTTCGCCCTCTGGCGTCAGGCGGCGTCGTTCGGCGCCCAGTTTGAGCCATTGATTCATCAGGGTAGCCGAGGCGCCGGCATAGGCCGTGGCGTTCTCCCGGGCCTGCAGGGCGTTGTCGAGTTTCTGGCTGGCCCAGAACGAGGACGCGGTCATCAGCGCGAGGCTGGAGAGGGTGATGACAATCAGCAGACGAAACTTCTGCTTCCAGGAGAGGAAGAACGGCATGGGGTAGTGTCCATTTGGCATTATTTTTATTGACGCCAGACTTTAGGCGCTGTGCCACTACAGTGCAAGAAGTTGTACGACGTCTGCTTTGCTGGAGATCGTGTGAACGAAAATGTCGCCGCACGGCAAGCGTCAGCGCCTGCACTGTCGTTAAGCTCAGGTGGCCTCTGTGACCGAGAAGTCATCGTTCGAACACTCTGGCAAAGCGGCTGAGCGGGCAATTTCGGGTCGCTGCGCTAAGGTTGAACTCGGACATGGAACACGAATCGCAAAGGAGGGGCTGTTGTCGTTTCAGCACGACCGCGCCGGAGCCTGTTTTGCCGCGAGGCAAGGCACGAGACGCGAAGTTTGGTATTCCAAATGAGTGGCGAGAAACGCTGACTCGCGGCAAAACAGGCCCGGTCCTGCGGGTTGTGCGAGAAATTTCGCCATGCGTTGTTGGAGGGCTTGGCAAGGGAACACCATTCCCGGCGTCCTCCGCCTAGCCTGGCGAGATTTCTCGCTACAACGCGGTTCGTACTGAAACGACAACAGCCCCTCATAGCCCATAGACGGAGCAAAAACATGGCGTTCTTCACCGCGGCCAGCAAAGCCGACTTTCAGCATCAACTGCAAGCGGCCCTGGCGCAGCATGTCAGTGAGCAGGATCTGCCACGAGTGGCCCTGTTCGCTGAACAGTTCTTCGGCATCATCGCCCTCGAGGAACTGACGCAACGGCGTCTTTCCGACCTGGTTGGTTGCACCCTTTCTGCCTGGCGCCTGCTGGCCAGTTTCGATCCTGCCCAGCCCCAGGTACGCGTGTTCAACCCCGACTATGAAAAGCATGGCTGGCAAAGCACGCACACCGGCATCGAAGTGTTGCACCCGGACATCCCGTTCCTCGTCGACTCCGTGCGTATCGAACTCAAGCGCCGCGGTTACAGCATCCATACCCTGCAGAACAGCGTGCTCAGCGTGCGTCGCGACGCTCAGGGCGCGCTCATCGATCTGCTGCCCAAGGGCAGTACCGGCCCGGATGTCACGCGCGAATCGCTGATGTTCCTGGAAATCAACCGTTGCGCCAGCAACGCCGAGATCAAATCGCTGCAGAAGACTCTGCTCGAAGTGCTCGAAGAAGTGCGCCTCTCCGTTGCCGATTTCCAGCCGATGAAGGCCAAGGCTCAGGAACTGCTGACCAAGCTGGGCGACGGCACCCTTGGCCGCGGCCAGAGCGAAGTCGCCGAGCTGGACGAGATCAAGGTGTTTCTCGACTGGCTGCAGGACGACCACTTCACCTTCCTCGGTTACGAGGAGTTCACCGTTCACGACGACGCCGTCGGTGGCTACCTGCAGTACGACGAAAGCTCGCTGCTGGGCCTTTCCAAGCGCCTGCGCAGCGGTCTGAGCCAGGACGACCTGCGCATCGAGCCCTACGCCCTGGCGTACTTGCGCGAACCCAGCCTGCTGTCCTTCGCCAAGGCCGCGCAGCCGAGCCGCGTGCACCGTCCGGCCTACCCGGATTTCGTTTCCATCCGTGAAATCGACGGCGAAGGCAAGGTGGTCAAGGAGTACCGTTTCCTCGGCATCTACACCTCCACCGCATACAGCGAGAGCGTGCGCGAGATTCCCTACATTCGCCGCAAGGTCGCCGATGTGGAGAAACGCTCCGGTTTCATCTCCCAGGGCCACCTGAGCAAGGAGCTGGTCAAGGTCCTCGAAGTGCTGCCGCGCGATGATCTGTTCCAGACGCCGGTAGACGAGCTGGCCAGCACCGCGCTGTCGATCGTGCAGATTCAGGAGCGCAACAAGGTTCGTCTGTTTCTGCGTTTCGACCCCTACGGCCGTTTCGTTTATGCGCTGGCGTACGTGCCGCGCGACATCTATTCCACCGAGACCCGCCTGCGCATTCAGCAGGTGCTGGTCGACCGTCTGCAGGCCAGCGATTGCGAGTTCTGGACCTACTTCTCCGAGTCGGTATTGGCCCGTGTGCAGTTCATCCTGCGTGTGGACCCGAAGACCAAGCTGGACATCGACCCGCAGCAGCTCGAGCGCGAGGTCATTCAGGCCTGCCGTTCCTGGACCGATGACTACGCCTCCCTGGTGGTGGAGAACTTCGGTGAAGCCAAGGGCACTCGCGTACTTACCGACTTCCCGAAAAGCTTCCCGGCCGGTTACCGCGAGCGCTTCCCGGCGCATTCGGCGGTGGTCGACATGCAGCACCTGCGCAGCCTCTCCGAGGAGCGCCCGCTGGTCATGAGTTTCTACCAGCCGCTGGTGCCGGGTGAGCGCCAGTTGCACTGCAAGCTGTATCACGCCGATACGCCGCTGGCGCTGTCCGACGTGCTGCCGATCCTGGAGAACCTCGGCCTGCGCGTGCTCGGTGAGTTCCCCTATCGCCTGCAGCACCAGAACGGTCGCGAGTTCTGGATTCACGATTTCGCCTTCACCTATGCCGAGGGCATCAAGCTCGACATCCAGCAGCTCAACGACACCCTGCAGGACGCTTTCGTGCACATCGTGCGCGGCGACGCCGAGAACGATGCCTTCAACCGCCTGGTACTGACCGCCGGCCTGCCATGGCGCGACGTGGCGCTGCTGCGTGCCTACGCCCGTTACCTGAAGCAGATCCGTCTGGGCTTCGACCTTGGCTACATCGCCAACACCCTGCTCAATCATGCCGATATCGCTCGCGAGCTGGTGCGTCTGTTCAAGACCCGCTTCTACCTCGCCCGCAAGCTCGGCGCCGATGACCTGCAGGACAAGCAGAACAAGCTGGAACAGGCGATTCTCGGTGCCCTGGACAACGTCGCGGTGCTCAACGAAGACCGCATCCTGCGTCGCTACCTGGATCTGATCAAGGCGACCCTGCGTACCAACTTCTATCAGCCCGATGCCCAGGGTGAGGCGAAGCATTACTTCAGCTTCAAGTTCAACCCGAGCGCGATCCCCGAACTGCCGCGACCCGTGCCGAAGTTCGAGATTTTCGTCTACTCGCCGCGCGTCGAAGGCGTGCACCTGCGCTTCGGCAACGTCGCGCGGGGCGGTCTGCGCTGGTCCGACCGTGAAGAGGACTTCCGTACCGAAGTGCTCGGCCTGGTCAAGGCGCAGCAGGTCAAGAACGCGGTAATCGTGCCGGTCGGTGCCAAGGGTGGTTTCGTGCCGCGTCGCCTGCCTCTGGGCGGCGGTCGTGACGAGATCCAGGCCGAGGCCATCGCCTGCTACCGCATCTTCATCAGCGGGCTGCTCGACATCACCGACAACCTCAAGGACGGTGACGTCGCGCCACCGGCCAACGTGGTACGCCACGACGTCGATGACCCCTATCTGGTCGTCGCCGCCGACAAGGGCACCGCGACCTTCTCCGACATCGCCAACGGCATTGCCGGCGAATACGGCTTCTGGCTGGGCGATGCCTTCGCCTCGGGCGGTTCTGCCGGTTACGACCACAAGGGCATGGGCATCACCGCCAAGGGCGGCTGGGTTTCCGTGCAGCGTCATTTCCGCGAGCGCGGTATCGACGTGCAGAAGGACCTGACCACCGTGATCGGTATCGGCGACATGGCCGGTGACGTATTCGGCAACGGCCTGCTGCTGTCCGAATCGCTGCAGATGGTCGCAGCGTTCAACCACCTGCACATTTTCATCGACCCGAATCCCGATGCGGCGCGCAGCTTCATCGAGCGCAAGCGTCTGTTCGATCTGCCGCGTTCGAGCTGGGCCGACTACGACACCTCGCTGATTTCCCAGGGCGGTGGCATCTTCCTGCGCAGCGCCAAGAGCATCGCCATCAGCCCGGAAATGAAGGCCCGTTTCGACATCCAGGCCGACAAGCTGGCACCTACCGAGCTGCTCAATGCACTGCTCAAGGCACCGGTGGATCTGATCTGGAACGGTGGTATCGGTACCTACGTCAAATCCAGCCGGGAAAGCCATGCGGACGTCGGCGACAAGGCCAACGACCTGCTGCGCGTCGACGGTCGTGAACTGCGCGCCAAGGTGGTGGGCGAGGGCGGCAACCTGGGCATGACCCAGCTCGGCCGTGTCGAGTTCGGCCTCAACGGCGGCGCCAGCAACACCGATTTCATCGACAACGCCGGTGGTGTGGACTGCTCCGACCACGAGGTGAACATCAAGATCCTGCTCAACGAGATTGTCACCGCCGGCGACATGACCGGCAAGCAGCGCAACACGCTGCTCGCCGAGATGACCGAAGACGTCGGCAATCTGGTGTTGGGCAACAACTACAAGCAGACCCAGGCCCTGTCGCTCGCCGAGCGTCGTGCCCGTGAGCGTCAGGGTGAATACAAGCGCCTCATGGCGGCCATGGAAGCGACCGGCAAGCTCGACCGTGCCCTGGAATTCCTGCCTACCGAAGAGGAGCTCAACGAGCGCGCCACCAAGGGCCAGGGCCTGACCCGTCCTGAGCTCTCGGTGCTGATTTCCTACAGCAAGATCGAGCTGCAGGAGTCGCTGATCAAGTCCGACATCGCCGACGACGATTACCTGGCCCGCGAAATGGAGACCGCCTTCCCGCCGCGCCTGGCCCAGCAGTATGGCGAGGCCATGCGCCGTCACCGCCTCAAGCGCGAGATCGTCAGCACGCAGATCGCCAACGACCTGGTCAACCACATGGGCATCACCTTCGTGCAGCGCCTGAAGGAGTCCACCGGGGTGGGTTCGGCGCAGGTAGCCGCTGCCTACGTCGTGGTGCGTGACGTGTTCCACCTGCCGTTCTGGTGGCGGCAGATCGAGGCCCTGGACAACCAGGTGCCGGCCGATCTGCAACTGACCATGATGGATGAGCTGATGCGCCTCGGCCGTCGTGCCACTCGCTGGTACCTGCGCAGCCGTCGCAACGACCTGGACGCTGCCCGCGACGTCGCCCACCTCGGCCCACGGGTCAAGGCCTTGGCCATGCGTCTGGACGAACTGCTCGAAGGGCCGGCTCGCGACCAGTGGATGGCGCGCTACCAGACCTACGTTGAAGCCGGTGTGCCGGAGCTGCTGTCCCGCGTGGTGGCGGGCACGGGGCACCTGTACACGCTGCTGCCGATCATCGAATCGGCAGACCTCACCGGCCGCGAGCCCACCGAAGTGGCCTCGGCGTACTTCGCCGTTGCCGACGCGCTGGATCTGTCGTGGTACCTGCAGCAGATCAGCGGCCTGAGCGTGGAAAGCAACTGGCAGGCCCTGGCCCGCGAGGCATTCCGCGATGACCTGGATGCCCAGCAACGGGCCATCACGGTGTCCGTGCTGCAACTGCCGGGCGGCCCGGAGTCCATCGAGGAGCGCGTCGAAGCCTGGCTGGAGCAGAACCGTCGCCTGGTCGACCGCTGGAAGGCCATGCTGGCCGAGCTGCGCTCTGCCTCCGGGAGCGATTACGCCATGTACGCCGTGGCCAATCGCGAACTGAGCGATCTGGCGCAAAGCCAGCTGCCGGTGTTGCCCGCGTGATCCACTGAGCTAGCGCAACAAACGAAAACGCCCCGACTGGTTCGGGGCTTTTTTTATCTGCGATTCCTCCGGCCGGATCATCCGCGTCGGCCATCCGATTCGCCCGCAAGCGGGCTCCTACAGAACCGGGGTGTTCGCTGGTTGGGCGGCGGGCTCGATCGCGTAGGAGCCCGCTTGCGGGCGATGGAGTTGTGGCCGCACCGCGACACCCGCGTTGGCACCGTTTCGGTAGACGCAGCTCCTGGTGCCATCCGCTGCGATTGAGTGAAGCGACACCGGAGACTCTTCTCCGGCAGACCGCTGCCGTCTAGGCCGGATCATCCGCGTCGGCTATCCGATTCGCCCGCAAGCGGGCTCCTACAGGACCGAGGTGTTCGCTGGTTGGGCGGCTGGCTCGATCGCGTAGGAGCCCGCTTGCGGGCGATGGAGTTGTGGCCGCACCGCGATACCCGCGTTGGCCGCATTCCGGTAGACGCAACCCTTGGCGCCATCCACTGTGGTTGAGCGAGGCGACACCGGAGATCCTTCTCCCACAGACCGCTGCCCTCCAGGCCGGATCATGCGCGTCGGCTATCAGATTCGCCCGCAAGCGGGCTCCTACAGGACCGGGGTGTTCGCTGGCTGGGCGGCGGGCTCGATCGCGTAGGAGCCCGCTTGCGGGCGATGGAGTTGTGGCCGTACCGCGATACCCGCGTTGGCCGCATTCCGGTAGACGCAGCTCTTGGCGCCCTTGCGCACCATCTGCCGTGATCCGCTGCGGTTGGGTGGGCAGACCGCTGCCCTCCAGGCCGGATCATGCGCGTCGGCTATCAGATTCGCCCGCAAGCGGGCTCCTACAGGACCGAGGTGTTCGCTGGTTGGGTGGCGGGCTCGATCGCGTAGGAGCCCGCTTGCGGGCGATGGAGTTGTGGCCGTACCGCGATACCCGCGTTGGCACCATTTCGGTAGACGCGCCCTTGAGGCCAGCATTGAAAAACTACTCGTGCGGCAGCTTGCTGCCCCATTGCTGGATCGCCTTGGTGCGTTGCACGCTGGCGTTGACGGCCTTGTCGAGTTCTTCGTTGTAATCATCCAGCCAGCTGCGTGAGCCGGGAATCATGTCGGCGAGGTCGCGCATGCCGTTCTTCAGGGCCTGCAAGCTCTGCTGGAAACTCTGTTCCTGGCCCAGCAGGGTGCGGCCCATGAGCTTCAGCGCGGCGATGTCCTGGGGCGGGGCCGCTGCCGGTGCCGCGGTGGCTGGCGCCGGAGGCGGCGGGGTGGCGGCCAGTTTCAGCAGGGCATCCTGGCGTTTTTGATCCTCTTTGAGGCTGGCCAATTCCGTTTCCAGCGTTTCGGCACGCTTTTGAACGGCGGCGAATGCCTCGGGATCGAAAGGAGGAGGCTCGTCGGCGAGCATCTTCACCACCGCCGAGGTGGCCAGGCTCGATAGCACGATGAACAGCAGCAACGCCAAGCCGAAGATCAGCAGGCGGTTGAGGCGGTTGGCCTTTTCCAGCTTGGCCAGGCGCTCCTCATCGCTGGCGGGGGCGAGATCGAACGCGGCGGGGCTCTCGGCTTCGGAAGGCGTTTCACTGCTCATGGCGGCCTCATGGTTGGCTCATCTTGGATGCTGTCATTCTGGCACGTTTGCAGTTATCTGCCTGTCATTCGGCCATCATCCCGTCGGCAGCCAAATCGACCACGCTGTAACGAAAGGTTTACGAGAGGAGAAGGTCTGTGGCTCTGAAAGCCACGAATACCGTGGCGGGGCCTTCCGATGTATCGATCCGTTGCCACGGCCACGACCTAAGGTCACCTCGCACCCATCCGAGGGCCTTGCCCCTAACACCGGCCTCGACTGTCATGGAGCCATAACGACAACGAGGACAACCCATGAACGCCGTGTCCAGAATCGAACAGCACAACCCCATCGGAACCGACGGTTTCGAGTTCGTCGAATTCACCGCCCCTACTCCGGAAGGCATCGAGCAGCTGCGTCAGCTGTTCACCGCCATGGGCTTCACCGAGACGGCCAGGCACCGCAGCAAGCAGGTCTGGCTGTTCCAGCAGCACGGCGTCAATTTCGTCCTCAATGGCAGCCCGACCGGCCATGTACATGCCTTCGCCGAGAAGCACGGGCCGAGCGCCTGTGCCATGGCCTTCCGGGTTCGCAACGCCGCCCAGGCTGCCGCCTATGTGAAGGAGCAGGGCGCTACCCTGGTCGGCAGCCATGCCAACTTCGGTGAGCTGAACATTCCCTGCGTCGAGGGCATCGGCGGCTCGTTGCTGTATCTGGTCGACCGCTATGGCGAGCACAGCATCTACGACGTGGATTTCGAGTTCATCGAAGGTCGCGGGCCGGACGACAACGCCGTGGGCCTGCAGATGATCGACCACCTCACCCATAACGTGAAACGCGGGCAGATGGACGTCTGGTCGGGCTTCTACGAGCGCATCGCCGGGTTTCGCGAGATCCGTTACTTCGATATCGAAGGCAAGCTCACCGGTCTGGTCTCCCGGGCCATGACCGCGCCCTGCGGCAAGATCCGCATCCCCATCAACGAGTCCGCGGACGACAAGTCGCAGATCGAGGAATTCATCCGCGAGTACCATGGTGAGGGCATCCAGCATATCGCGCTGTCCACCGACGACATCTATGCCACCGTGCGCAAGCTGCAGGCCAACGGCGTGGCGTTCATGAGCACGCCGGACACCTATTACGATAAGGTCGACCAGCGCGTGGCCGGGCATGGCGAGCCGTTGGACGTGCTGCACGACCTGAACCTGCTGATCGATGGCGCGCCAGGTGACGACGGCATCCTGCTGCAGATCTTCACCAATACGGTGATCGGTCCGATCTTCTTCGAGATCATTCAGCGCAAGGGCAATCAGGGCTTCGGCGAGGGTAATTTCAAGGCCCTGTTCGAATCCATCGAAGAGGATCAACTGCGCCGTGGTGTGATCAGCGAGGAGTGAAGCCATG
Organism: Pseudomonas flavescens; assembly: GCF_013408425.1. Lineage (NCBI taxonomy): Bacteria > Pseudomonadati > Pseudomonadota > Gammaproteobacteria > Pseudomonadales > Pseudomonadaceae > Phytopseudomonas > Phytopseudomonas flavescens. The sequence goes on from NZ_JACBYV010000001.1 coordinate 898,407, forward strand.
AGCCGCAAATGGATCAGCTTTCCCCTGCGTGAAGGCGAGCACTCGCGCCAGGCTCACTGTGACCTGCCCGCCGAGACCTACGAGCGGGAAATGGGCCGCGAGGGTTTCTTCGGCCCCGTGACCCACCTGCATCACAAGCACCCGCCCACCGGCTGGGTCGACTGGCAGGGCCCATTGCGGCCCCATGCCTTCGACTTCAACCGGATTGCCAGCGAGCACGACTGCCCGCTGCAGGCGCCGCTGACCCTGCATAACGCCGACATTCGCTTGCGCGTGTGGAAGACCGCCGGCGCCATGAGCCACCTGGTGCGCAACAGCGATGGCGATGAACTGCTGTTCGTGCATGACGGCGCGGGGCACTTCTACTGTGATTTCGGGCACCTGGAGTACCGCGATGGCGATTACCTGGTGATTCCCCGTGGCACTGCCTGGCGCATCGAGCCGACAGCGCCCAGCCATTTCCTGCTGATCGAAAACACCGATGGCGCCTACCAACTGCCCGACAAGGGGCTGCTCGGGCCCCAGGCGATCTTCGATCCGGCCGTGCTCGATCATCCGCATATCGATGAGGCCTTCAAGGCCCAGCAGGACGAGCGCACCTGGCAGATCCGCATCAAGCGGCGCAACCAGATCAGCACCGTGACCTACCCCTACAACCCTCTGGATGCGGTGGGCTGGCACGGCGACAACACCGTGGTGCGCCTCAACTGGCGCGATATCCGGCCCCTGGTGAGCCATCGTTACCACCTGCCACCGTCGGTACACACCACCTTCGTGGCCAACGGCTTCGTGGTCTGCACCTTCACACCGCGGCCGGTGGAATCCGACCCCGGCGCACTTAAGGTGCCGTTCTTCCACAACAACGATGACTACGACGAAGTGCTGTTCTATCACCGCGGCAATTTCTTCAGCCGTGACAACATCGAAGCCGGGATGGTCACCCTGCACCCCTGCGGCTTCCCCCATGGCCCGCACCCCAAGGCCCTGAAGAAGGCGCAGACCGACCCAGCCACCTTCACCGATGAGGTGGCGGTGATGATCGATACGCGCCGCGCCCTGGAAGTGGCTGACGCCGCTGCTGCGGTGGACGTTGCCGAGTACGTGAATTCCTGGCGTGCGCCGGGCAAGGAGTCCTGATGAAACTGGCATCACTGAACCAGGGCCGTGATGGCGTGCTGGTGGTCGTCTCCCGCGATCTGTCACGTGCCGTTCGCGTGCCACAGATCGCCCACACGCTGCAGGCCGCCCTGGATCGATGGGCGAACATGCGGCCGCAACTGGAGGCGGTCTACCAGCGCCTCAATGATGGTCTGGAGACTGCCGCGTTCGACTTCGACCAGCGCGATTGCCACAGCCCGCTGCCACGCGCCTATCACTGGGCCGATGGCAGTGCCTACGTCAATCATGTCGAGCTGGTGCGCAAGGCCCGCGGTGCCGAGATGCCCGAGTCGTTTTGGCACGAGCCGCTGATGTACCAGGGTGGCGCGGATGCCTTCATCCCGCCCCACGCGCCGATCCGTCTGGGTGACGAAGCCTGGGGTATCGATCTGGAAGCCGAACTGGCGATAATCACCGACGACGTGCCGATGGGCGTCACGCCTGCCCAGGCGCTCGGGCATGTGCAGTTGCTGCTGCTGGTCAACGACGTGTCGCTGCGCAACCTGATTCCCGGCGAGCTGGCCAAGGGCTTCGGCTTCTACCAGAGCAAGCCGTCGTCGAGCTTCTCACCAGTGGCGGTCACCCCGGACGAGCTGGGCGAGAGCTGGCGCGAGGGGCGGGTGCATCGGCCACTGGTGTCGCATATCAACGACCAGCTGTTCGGCCAGCCCGACGCCGGCACCGACATGACCTTCGACTTCCCCACGCTGATTGCCCACGCCGCCCGTACCCGCCCCCTGGGCAGCGGCACCCTCATCGGTTCGGGGACCGTTTCCAATTACGACCGCAGTGCCGGTTCCAGCTGCCTGGCCGAGAAGCGCATGCTGGAGGTGATCGAGCACGGCGAGGCGAAAACCCCGTTCCTCAAGTTCGGTGATCGGGTGCGCATCGAGATGTTCGACGCCGCTGGTGCGAGCATCTTCGGCGCCATCGACCAGCAGGTCGAACGCTACCGCTAGCCAGGAGCCTGGTTTGTGCAGGCGCGTCGCCCTCGGCGCGAAGCGGTTGCGGCCTTCGCATGATCTGTGCTGGCTGCAAGATTCGCCCCGGGGGCGGGGCTCCTACGGGTATGGGGTTGGCGGCAAGGTATTTGCGGGTCGCGTAGGAGCGTCGCCCTCGGCGCGAAGCGATTGCGGCCTTAGCGCATCATCTGCGCTGGCTGCACGATTCGCCCCGGGGGACGGGGCTTCTACAGATGTGGAGGCTGTATGTTGACGTTGTATTCCTACTGGCGCTCCAGCGCTGCTTACCGGGTGCGTATTGCACTGAACCTGAAGGGCATCGCTTACCGGCAGGTGCCGGTGCATCTGGTTCGCGAGGGCGGGGAGCAGCACGGCGATGCCTACCGGGCGCTGAACCCCCAGGGCCTGGTGCCGCTGCTGGTGGACGAGGAGAACGGCGGGGTGCGGATCGCCCAGTCGCTGGCGATTCTCGAATACCTCGAGGAGATCTTCCCGGTGCCGGCGATACTGCCTGGCGAACCGGCGCAGCGCGCGGCGATCAGGGCGCTGGCGCTGCACATCGCCTGCGAGGTGCATGCGCTCGACAACCTGCGGGTGCTGCAGTACCTCGGGCGTGAACTGGGCGTCTCCGAAGAGGGGCGAAGCGCCTGGTACCGGCACTGGGTGGCTCAGGGCCTGGCTGCCGTGGAACAGGATCTGGTGGCGTACGGTGAAACATTTTCCCTGGGCAAGCGGCCCGGCTATCTGGAAGCCTGTTTGGTTCCACAGGTGTACAATGCGCGCCGTTTCGACTGTGACCTCGATGCGTATCCTCGCATCCTCGCTCTGACCGCACGCTGTGAGGCCCTCGAGGCATTCCGGCAAGCCGCACCGGATGCCCAGCCCGACGCGCAGTGATCGACGAGAAAACCAAGCCATTCCGCCAGGCCACGAGCCGAGCGGGTTCGATCCCGTCACGGTCGATCACCCACAGGTGACAGATGCCAAGCGAAATGCTCCAGACAGGCCCGCTCAAGCGCGGCCTGAAGAACCGCCATATTCAATTGATCGCCCTGGGTGGCGCCATCGGTACCGGTCTGTTCCTCGGCTCGGCCGGGGTCATGGCGTCGGCCGGGCCATCGATGATCCTCGGCTACGCCATCGGCGGTTTCATCGCCTTCCTGATCATGCGCCAGCTCGGCGAAATGATCGTCGAAGAGCCCGTGGCCGGCTCCTTCAGCCACTTCGCCCATGCCTACTGGGGGCCGTTCGCGGGCTTCCTGTCGGGCTGGAACTACTGGGTGCTCTACGTGCTGGTCGGCATGGCCGAGCTCACCGCAGTGGGCAAGTACGTGCAGTACTGGTGGCCGGAGGTGCCGACCTGGGCCACCGCGGCGGTGTTCTTCGTCGCCATCAATGCCATCAACCTGACCAATGTGCGGGTGTTCGGCGAGGCCGAGTTCTGGTTCTCTATCATCAAGGTGGTGGCGATCATCGGCATGATCCTGCTCGGCTGCTACCTGCTGTTCAGCGGCGCAGGCGGCGAGCAGGCATCGGTGAGCAACCTGTGGAGCCACGGCGGCTTCTTCCCCAACGGCATTTCGGGGCTGGTGATGATGATGGCCATCATCATGTTCTCGTTCGGCGGCCTGGAGCTGGTGGGCATCACCGCGGCCGAAGCCGATCAGCCGCGAACGGTGATCCCCAAGGCGATCAACCAGGTGGTCTATCGCATCCTGATCTTCTACATCGGCGCGCTGACCGTGCTGCTGTCGCTGCATCCCTGGGACGATCTGGTGGCGACTCTCACCGCCGGTGGCGACTCCTACGGCAGCAGCCCCTTCGTGCAGATCTTCTCGCTGATCGGCAGCGACACCGCTGCGCACATCCTCAACTTCGTGGTGCTCACCGCGGCGTTGTCGGTCTACAACAGTGGCGTGTACTGCAACAGCCGCATGCTCTACGGCCTGGCAGAGCAGGGCAATGCGCCCAAAGCGCTGCTCAAGGTCGACAAGCGCGGTGTGCCGGTGCTGGCGATCTTCTTCTCGGCGGCCTTCACGCTGGTCTGCGTGGTGGTCAACTATCTGGTACCCAAGAGCGCCCTGGAGCTGCTGATGTCCCTGGTGGTCGCCGCGCTGGTGATCAACTGGGCGATGATCAGCCTGGCCCACATCAAATTCCGCAAGGCCATGCAGGCCAAGGGCGTCGAACCGTCGTTCAACGCCTTCTGGTTTCCCTTCGCCAACTACCTGTGCCTGGCGTTCGTGCTGTTCATCCTTGGCGTGATGCTGTTCATTCCGGGCATTCGCATGTCGGTGTTCGCCATCCCGTTCTGGCTGCTGTTCATCTGGGGCTGCTTCCAGCTGCGCCAGCGTCGGCTCGCTCGGTAGCCGCCTGGCTACCCGCAACACCCGCAGTGCAAGGCTGCGGGTGTCATTTGTGCCATCTGCTGCCGCGCTGCAACCTTTTGTTGCGCTACAGCAAACCTCTCAGTGAACCTGCAGGTATAGTGGCAAATTAATGGCGCTGTCTTTTTGCTAAGGGTTTTTGCCCGTTGGCCGATGACCTTTCTGGAGCCATGAGTAGCGTCGCCATGACGGCGCTCGAGCACTGCAATCTATAAAAATAAATGGAGCCGCTTAGGATGTTGCATTCTGCCACTCGACTGTTCGTCGACCTTTCCGTAGGCAAGAAACTTCTGATGGGCTTTGGCCTGGTGCTGTTGCTGACCGTTGCCGTGACCGGCAGTGGTTTCGTCGCCGTGCAGGCGGTGATGACGGGGCACGCCCAGTCCCTCGGGCTGTCGACCATCGACGCGCAGATACTCGGTGCGCGGCGCATGGAGCGCGATTACGCCATCAGCCACAGCGAAGCCGATGCGCAGCGCATGCGTGAGCAGCTCGCCAAGGTGCGTGCCGGCCTGGCCGAGCAGATAGCCAGTGCCACCCCCGCCGAACGTGAACGTCTGCAGGCCATGGACACCGCCACCGCGGACTATCTTCAGCAGTTCGACGCCAGCGTGCAGCAGCAGGCTCGCGCCAGCGAAGCCCGTACCCAGATGGGCGAAGCGGCCCAGGAAGCGCGTAGTCAGTTCGAGATGATCGAGCTGGGCATGTACGACGCCGTGCGTGAATTGCGCCTGGCCGGCGACCAACTGCGCGGCAGCGACCCGCTGACCCTGGCGGAAACCGCCTCCAACCTCAGCAAGCGCATGCTCGAACTGCGCGGCCACGAAAGCCAGTTCATCATCGATGGCTCGCCGGCTGCGCTGGAAGACTGGAACTTCGTCAGTTACGACCTGCAATCATCGGCCAGCGGCCTGATGGTGTGGCTCAACGACGATCAGAAGCGCGCGATCGAGGCCGCCCTGCTGGCGCTTGGCACCTACCAGCAGGCGTTCACCAATTTCCAGCAGCTCTACGAACAGAGCAAGGCCAGTGATGCCGCCATGCTCCAGCAGGCCGATCAGGTGCTTGCGCTGGCCGAACAGGCCAAGAACATCGAAGAGCAGAGCATGAACGATGACAGCCGCAGCGCCATGTTGCTGCTCGGCAGCATGGGCGGCGCGGCCGTGTTGATCGGCCTGTTCGCGGCGCTGAGCATCAGCCGTTCCATCGTCGCACCGCTGCGCCAGACCGTGGCCTTCGCCCAGCGCATCGCCGGTGGTGACCTCAGCCAGGATCTGCCTCAGGACCGCCATGACGAACTCGGCCAGTTGCTCGAGGCCATGCAGGGTATGACCCGCAGCCTGCGCGATCTGGTCGGGCGGATTGGCGGTGGGGTTGGGCAGATCGCCGCGGCAGCCGAGCAGCTCTCGGCGATCACCGCGCAGACCAGCGCTGGCGTGCAGACCCAGAAGGTCGAAACCGAGCAGACCGCCACCGCCATGCACCAGATGGCCGCCACCGTGCAGGAAGTGGCGCAGAACGCCGAGCAGGCCTCCCTGGCCGCGGCCGACGCGGATCGCGAAGCCCAGCAGGGCAATCAGGTGGTGCAGCAGGCCATCAGCCAGATCGGCAAGCTGGCCCAGGAGGTCGAGCAGTCGGCTGAAGCCATGCAGGAGCTGAATCAGGAAAGCGGGCGCATCGGCAGCGTGCTGGAAGTGATCCGCGCGGTCGCCGAGCAGACCAACCTGCTGGCGCTCAACGCCGCCATCGAAGCGGCCCGTGCCGGTGACCAGGGCCGCGGTTTCGCCGTGGTGGCCGATGAAGTGCGTGCCCTGGCACGACGTACCCATGACTCGACCCAGGAAATCGAAAACCTGATCGCCAACCTGCAGCGCCTGGCCGGTGGCGCCTCGGCGCAGATGGAAGGCAGCCGTGTCCTGACCCAGCGCACCGTGAGCCTGGCAGGGGAGGCCGGTGATGCACTCGGTCGCATCACCCAGGCGGTGAGCACCATCGAACAGATGAATCAGCAGATCGCCGCCGCCGCCGAAGAGCAAAGCGCCGTGGCGGAAACCATCAGCGAGAGCGTGACCCGAGTACGCGATATCGGCGAACAGAGCGCCAGCGCCAGCCAGCAGACCGCCAGCTCGAGCGCCGAACTGGCGCGTCTTGGCGTCGAGCTACAGGGCCTGGTGCGGCAGTTCCGAACCTGAGGTCGGGATACCCGGGAAAGGGCTTCCCGGGTACCGCTTCGCTCGACCCAGGCTAGGGTTCACAGCGCCGGGTCTTTCTTGTCGTTCGCGGAGCTGGCTGCTTTGCGGCCTGGCGCCAGGTCGGTATCGGGTGGTGAGCTCTCGCCTTGCGGATGCTGGCTCAGCTCGCTGGCCCAGAGCGCCAGTGGGACGGGCGTCGAGGGCTGCCAGATGCGCTGCCAGAGCAAGGCCAGGCGCTGCATGTCGCCGCGCTCCGAGGGCCAGCGCTCGATGAACGACTGCACCTGCCAGGCATCGCCCTGGCGGTGGGCGAAGTCGAAACGGAACGGGTGGAAGCCGGTCATGCCCAGGCGGATGTCGGTGACCACCAGATGATTGCCAAGGCGGTCGTAACGCAGCACGTCATTGGTGAACCACTTCAAGCGTTGATGGGCTGGCGAATTGTCCAGCGCCTCGCCCAATGCGGCCCCGCGAGGCATGCGCTCCAGCACCGGTGGCGCGCCGTCGAACCAACCGACCAACGCCTCGTGGTAGTCCTCGCCCTCGATCACGATGACCCGCCACAACAGCGTATTGAACGGCGTCGGCGAGCTGAAGATGGCTTCGGCTTCGATGCCTTGACGGGCCAGCTCCTGCTCCACCCGGTGCTCGGCCATGTATTTGCCGCCCAGGGTCGAAGCCAGATACAGGGTGGAAAACCCCAGCGCCCAGTTGACCACTGGGTTGGCCCGATCCTTCAGGCCGCTGATCAGCCCATAGATCACCGCGCCAAGCAGCGGCAGGCTGTAGATCGGGTCGATGATGAAGATGCTCGACCAGGCCGCCGGTGTGGGCGCCAGCGGCCAGAGCAGTTGCGTACCGTAACTGGTGAAGGCGTCGAGCAGCGGATGGGTGATCAGTACCAGCCAGATTGCCAGGAACAGCCGCTGGGCCGAATAGCCGGGATGGGGTCGCCACTGTCGTATCAGCCAGGTCAGCAGTAGGGCGAAGCCGCTGAGCACGAACAGCGAATGACTGAAACCGCGGTGATAGGTCATCGCCGCCACCGAGTCGCCGTAGTCGATGATCACGTCCAGATCCGGCAAGGTGCCCAGCACGGCACCATAAAGCAGCGCCTTGCGCCCCTGCCAGCGCCCCAGCAGGGCGCCCTGAATGCTGGCGCCGAGTACGGCTTGGGTAATCGAGTCCATGGTCTTCTCTGAAATGCCTGCGCGGTCGACTACGTTACTTGAGCGCCTCGCACCTTGTATCGGCAAATTTCAAGCAAAGGTTTCAGCCGTGCGGGCGTCTGGCGGGCTATCCTGCACGCCCATTCAGAACAAGGCACCCCATGCTGGTCATTTCCAACAGCATCCATCTGCCTGACGACGAAGTCGAACTCACTGCCATCCGCGCACAGGGTGCAGGCGGGCAGAACGTCAACAAGGTGTCCAGCGCCATGCACCTGCGTTTCGACAGCCAGGCGTCGTCATTGCCGCCGTTCTACAAGGAGCGGCTGCTGGCCCTGCGTGACAGCCGCATCACTGCCGATGGCGTGGTGATCATCAAGGCCCAGCAATATCGCACCCAGGAACAGAACCGCGCCGACGCTTTGCAGCGCCTGGCGGAGCTGATCCGCTCCGCAGGCAAGACCGAAAAGGCCCGCCGCCCCACCAAGCCTACCCTCGGCTCCAAGAAGCGTCGGCTGGAAGGCAAGGCCAAGCGCGGGGCGATCAAGGCGGGCAGGGGTAAGGTCGACTTCTAATCCCAGTGCGGAGCGAAGCCCGGGTTGGCCAGTCGTTCACCGCGCTCCAGCTTGGCGATGGCTGCCATGTCCTGCTCGCTGAGCGTCAGCTTCAGTGCACCCAGGTTGCTTTCCAGATTGGCCCGTTTGGTGGACGACGGAATCACCGCGAAGCCCTGCTGCAGTGCCCAGGCCAGAGCGATCTGTGCCGGGTTGGCGGCGTGTTTGGCGGCGATGTCATGGATCACCGGGTCGGTCATCACCTTGCCATAGGCCAGGGGCATGTAGGCGGTCAGGTGCACGCCGTGTTCCTGGGCGAACGCCACCACCTTGCGGTTCTGCAGGAAGGGGTGGATCTCCACCTGGTGAGTGGCGATCTGGTCGGCGCCCACTACCTCCATCGCCTGTTGCAGGTGCGCGTTGGTGAAGTTGGACACGCCGATCAGCGCGGTCAGGCCAGCGGCCTTGGCCTCCAGCAGGGCGGCCATGTATTCGGCTACCTGCAGGTCGTCATTGGGCGAGGGCCAGTGGATCAGGGTCAGGTCGACCTGATCGAGGCGCAGCTTGCGCAGGCTTTCCTCCAGGCTGGGGATCAGCCTGTCGGCGCCCAGGTTGTCGGTCCAGATCTTGGTGGTGACGAACAGCTCGCTGCGCGGCACACCGCTTTCGGCGATGGCCTGGCCCACTTCGGCTTCGTTGCCGTAGATCTGCGCGGTGTCGATGTGTCGGTAGCCGAGCTCCAGGCCGGTGCGTACCGAGTCGATCACCTGCTGGTCCTTGAGGCGGAAGGTGCCGAGGCCGAGGGCGGGAATCTGTGGCATGTAAGTCTCCTGTTGAATGAACAGCTGTCTGTAGCTGACAGCGATGCCTGGGCGTTGTTGCGCTGGATTCGCGAGCCAGTAAGTGCCGTGGACTTGTGCGTAAGAACCGCGTTTCATGCAGAACATAGTTGCGCCGCGACTACCTGAGCAGCGAGCTGGGCCAGACGCTCTGAGTCATCGGGCACGCGCAATGGCATGAAATGCGCTGGTTTTCGGGGCGTTTTTCGGCGCCGCGCGGCGAGGCTGCAGCGCCCGGTATGCCTGGGCTGCAGCGCCTGCCGAGGTGGCCGCAGATATAGGTGGAACTGGCCGAATGCCACAGGGGTCTAGGATGATGGTTGATAAGGAGATACCAAAATGACCAAATCCCCGTTCTTTCGTCGTCTGGCTGCGATGTTGGCAGTGTTCCATGTCCTGATGATCGCCCAGGTTCCACTCGCCAATGCCGCGATGATCGGTACGGGTGAGGTGCTCACCGAGCAGCAACAGCAGGTCGACCGTCAGCAACTGCTGTCGATGCTCGACGATCAACAGGTCAAGGAAAAGCTGCTCGCCATGGGCGTCGAGCGTGATCAGGTGGAAAACCGCATCAACAACCTGACCAGCGCCGAACTGTCGCAATTCAATGCTCAGCTCTCCGAAGCCCCGGCTGGTGCGGGTGTGGTCGGCATCATCGTGTTGTTCTTGGTGATCTTCATCATCACCGATATGCTCTGCGCCACAGACCTCTTCAGTTTCGTGAAATGCATAAATCGCTAAGACCGCTCCTCGCTTCACTTCTGATCGTCCTGCTCAGTGCATGCGCCAGGTCTCCGGTACTTTCACCGGAGGCCCAGCGCCTGCCTGAGCGGGTCGAGCTCAGCAGCGTTCCCTTCTATCCGCAGACCGCCTACCAGTGTGGGCCCGCCGCTCTGGCGACCATGCTCAACCAGCGCGGTGTGCTGACCACTCCCGGCTTCCTGCAGGACCAGGTCTACATCCCTGGCCGCGAAGGCAGCCTGCAAGTGGAGATGGTCGCGGCAGCGCGTTCTCACGATCTGCTCGTCTATCCGCTCAAGCCCAAACTCGATGCGCTGCTCGCCGAAGTGGCCGCTGGCAACCCGGTGCTAGTGCTGCAGAACCTGGGCTTCGACTGGTACCCGCAATGGCACTTCGCGGTGCTGGTGGGCTATGACCGTCGCGAGCAGACGCTGATCTTGCGTTCCGGCACCACCCGCCGCTGGGTGACCGATTTCGCCGCCTTCGACAAGACCTGGGCGCGCGGCAGCCGCTGGGCCGTGGTGACCATGCCGCCAGACACCTTGCCGGCCACCGCCGAGCCGACCACCTGGCTCAAGGCTGCTGCGGATCTGGAAGAGGTCGGCCGCAAGGACGTCGCCCAGCACGCCTACCGCACTGCCACCCAGCGCTGGCCGGAACAGGCCGTCGGCTGGTTCGCCCTGGCCAACAGCCGTTACGCCGGCGGTGACCTGCGTGGCGCCGAAGCAGCGCTTCGCGAAAGCGTCAGCCGCCAGCCGGACTTCGCTGCAGGCTGGTTCAACCTGTCCCAGGTGCTCGACGAACGCGGCTGCAAAGCGGAGGCCACCAGTGCCCGCCATTGCGCCCAACGCATCGCCCCCGACGACAAGCGCTTCACCGTAATCGGCAAGCAAGGCGCCGCATCAGGCCAGTGCAGCGCACCCGCCGCTTGCCCGGCCCAGTAAGGCATCCGGCAAAACAGAACGGCGCACTCGAGCGCCGTTTTTCGTAGGGGCTGGTACGCGCCGCCCCGGACCGTCTCCCGCAGGGTGGATCGGGGTGGGTAGCTGGCGCTCTTTTCATCCGTCGTCCATGGGTAACCCGATACGGGCGGTCCCGCTCAGGGTGCCGTCTGCCATCGTAATGGTGGAAAAGAGGAGCGTTTTCCACCCTGCGAATGCGTACGTCTTCGTTGCTTGGGCTGGCCTTGGGCCGTGAGGACGCAGAGCGTCTCGGGATGCATACCCACGCGGAGCGTGAGGAGCGATCAGTTGCTGTCCCAATGCTGGAATAGAAGAGCGCTTTCCACCCTGCGAGGGCGATGCGCATCATCGTAGTTCGGGTTGAGTGAAGCGATACCCCAGGAATAAGAGCAGGCGTTACGGCGGCGAGGGCAGGGCGGTTACATGCCTCAAACGTAAAAAACTCAGTTTTTTTAGTCAGTTAGCGAAAAAAGGTGTTGACTCCTCGGCGTGGCTCCGTAGAATGCGCACCCACAGCAGGCACATAGCTCAGTTGGTTAGAGCACCACCTTGACATGGTGGGGGTCGTTGGTTCGAATCCAATTGTGCCTACCAAATTTTAAATGGTCGCTTCGGCGGCCATTTTTTTTGGCCGTCTTGTCAGGCGGTCATGATTCTGAAAGCATCCACCGTTTCACACCTTCCAGTGACTGCGGTTCTGTGGCCAGCCTCACGGCTCCTGCCTCTGTATGGCAGATACGCCACCGGATCGCTTACTGGCTCATCCCAACCCACGTGGCCTTTGGTAGAGGTCACCACTAGGAGAGGAGGCGCCATGCCCATCATTACTCTTCCCGACGGCAGTCAGCGTTCGTTCGATCACCCGGTATCCGTACTCGAGGTGGCGCAATCCATTGGTGCTGGCCTGGCGAAAGCCACCGTCGCCGGCAAGGTCAACGGTCGTCTGGTAGACGCCTGTGACCTCATCGATGCCGATGCGACCCTGCAGATCATCACGCCCAAGGATGACGAGGGTGTCGAAATCATCCGTCACTCCTGCGCCCACCTGATCGGCCACGCGGTCAAGCAGTTGTATCCGACTGCGCGCATGGTCATCGGCCCGGTGATCGACGATGGCTTCTATTACGACATCGCCTACGAGCGCCCCTTCACGCCCGATGACGTCACCGCCATCGAAGCGCGCATGAAAGAGCTGATCGACAAGGACTACGACGTCATCAAGAAAGTGACGCCGCGCGCCGAAGTCATCGACGTGTTCACCTCGCGCAGCGAAGACTACAAGCTGCGCCTCGTCGAAGACATGCCGAACGAGCAGGCCATGGGCCTTTACTACCACGAAGAGTACGTGGACATGTGCCGCGGCCCGCACGTGCCCAACACCCGCTTCCTCAAGGCATTCAAGCTGACCAAGCTGTCCGGCGCCTACTGGCGTGGCGATGCCAAGAACGAGCAGCTGCAGCGCATCTACGGCACCGCGTGGCCCGACAAGAAGCAGCTGGCTGCCTACATCCAGCGCATCGAAGAAGCCGAGAAGCGCGATCACCGCAAGATCGGCAAGCGCCTGGACCTGTTCCACACCCAGGAAGAAGCGCCGGGCATGGTGTTCTGGCACCCCAACGGCTGGACCATCTACCAGGTGCTCGAGCAGTACATGCGTGGTGTGCAGCGTGAAAACGGCTACCAGGAAGTCCGTACCCCGCAGGTCGTCGACCGTGTGCTGTGGGAGAAGTCCGGGCACTGGGGCAACTACGCCGACAACATGTTCACCACCGAGTCGGAAAGCCGCGACTACGCCATCAAGCCCATGAACTGCCCGTGCCACGTGCAGATCTTCAACCAGGGTCTGAAGAGCTACCGCGAGCTGCCGCTGCGTCTGGCTGAGTTCGGCTCCTGCCACCGCAACGAAGCATCCGGCGCCCTGCACGGCATCATGCGCGTGCGCGGCTTCACCCAGGACGATGCGCACATCTTCTGCACCGAAGAGCAGGTGAAGAAGGAAGCGGCCGACTTCATCAAGCTGACCCTTCAGGTCTATTCGGACTTCGGTTTCAGCGACATCAAGATGAAGCTGTCCACCCGTCCGGCCAAGCGCGTTGGCGACGACGCCTTCTGGGATCGCGCCGAGAAAGCCCTGGCCGACGCCCTGAACGATGCCGGCCTGCCGTGGGAATACCTGCCGGGCGAGGGTGCGTTCTACGGTCCGAAGATCGAATTCACGCTGCTCGACTGCCTTGGCCGTGCCTGGCAGTGCGGCACCCTGCAGTACGACCCGAACATGCCGCAGCGTCTGGAAGCGAGCTACGTTTCCGAAGACAACAGCCGCAAGATTCCGGTCATGCTGCACCGCGCGATTCTCGGTTCCTTCGAGCGTTTCATCGGAATTCTCATCGAGCACTACGAGGGTGCCTTCCCGGCATGGCTGGCGCCAACCCAGGCGGTGGTCATGAATATCACCGACAAACAGGCCGATTTCGCCCTCGAAGTGGAAAAAACGCTCACTCAAAGCGGCTATCGTGCCAAGTCCGACTTGAGGAACGAGAAGATAGGCTTTAAAATCCGCGAGCATACTTTGCTCAAGGTCCCCTATCTGCTCGTCATCGGGGATCGCGAAGTCGAGACGCAAACTGTCGCTGTGCGTACCCGTGAAGGTGCTGATCTGGGCTCGATGCCCATCGCCCAATTCAATGAGTTGCTCGCACAAGCGGTTTCCCGGCGCGGTCGCCAAGATTTGGAGTAATTATTATTAAGCGTGAAATGAGACAAGATAAACGAGCTGCACCGAAGGCCCCGATCAACGAGAATATCTCGGCACGCGAGGTTCGGTTAATTGGCGCTGAAGGCGAGCAGATTGGCATCGTCTCTATTGAAGAAGCGCTTAGAATCGCCGAAGACGCGAAGCTGGATCTGGTGGAGATTTCCGCTGATGCGGTCCCACCAGTGTGTCGGATCATGGACTATGGCAAGCACCTCTTCGAGAAGAAGAAGCAGGCTGCCATCGCCAAGAAGAACCAGCACCAGCAGCAGATCAAAGAAATCAAGTTTCGTCCAGGGACGGAAGATGGGGATTACCAGGTAAAACTTCGCAACCTGGTACGTTTCCTGATGGAAGGGGACAAGGCCAAGATCTCTCTGAGATTCCGTGGTCGTGAGATGGCCCACCAGGAGCTGGGTATGGAACTGTTGAAGCGGGTCGAAGCCGACCTCGCCGAACACGGTACCGTCGAACAGCATCCTAAGATGGAAGGACGCCAACTGATGATGGTCATCGCTCCCAAACGCAAGAAGTAACCTCCAGGGCACGGCAGGCCTTATGGTTATCTATATCAACTGAATGCGGAGTATCCGAACATGCCAAAGATGAAAACCAAAAGCGGTGCGGCTAAGCGTTTCCTGAAAACCGCCACCGGCTTCAAGCACAAACACGCTTTCAAGAGCCACATCCTGACCAAGATGTCGACCAAACGTAAGCGTCACCTGCGCGGTAGCACCATGGTGCATCCGTCTGACGTTGCAAAGGTCGCGCGCATGCTGCGCGTTCGTTAATCTCGGTCAAGATAGAGGAAATAACTCATGGCTCGTGTTAAACGTGGCGTTATCGCTCGTGCTCGTCACAAAAAAATTCTGAAACTCGCTAAAGGCTACTACGGTGCACGTTCGCGCGTATTCCGTGTTGCCAAGCAGGCTGTCATCAAGGCTGGTCAATATGCCTACCGTGACCGTCGTCAGAAAAAACGTCAGTTCCGCGCTCTGTGGATCGCTCGTATCAACGCTGGTGCTCGCGTCAACGGTCTGTCCTACAGCCGCCTGATCGCTGGCCTGAAAAAAGCGTCGATCGAAATCGACCGTAAGGTTCTGGCTGATCTGGCAGTGAACGAAAAAGCGGCGTTTGCTGCGATTGTCGAGAAAGCGAAAGCCGTACTGGCTTAAGTCCCCGACAATCACCGGGTTTCGGCCCGGTGCTAAACGTCACCAATAGGGGAAGAGCCTTCAAGCTCTTCCCCTGTTTCGTATCTGGAGTCTGTAAATGGAAAATCTGGATGTGCTGGTCTCGCAAGCGCTTGAGGCCGTCAGCCACACCGACGATGTGAACGCCCTGGAGCAACTGCGGGTTCACTATCTGGGCAAGAAGGGCGAACTGACCCAGGTGATGAAGACTCTGGGCAACCTGTCTGCCGAAGAACGTCCCAAGGCGGGCGCTCTGATCAACTCGGCCAAGGAGCGCGTCCAGGACGCCCTCAACAGCCGCAAGGACATTCTCGAGTCGGCCGCGCTGAGCGCCAAGCTCGCCGCCGAACGTATCGATGTCACCCTGCCGGGCCGTGGCCAGGCATCGGGTGGTCTGCACCCGGTTACCCGTACCCTGGAGCGCGTCGAGCAATTCTTTACGCGCATTGGTTACGGCATCGCCGAAGGCCCCGAAGTGGAGAACGACTACCACAACTTCGAGGCGCTCAACATTCCGGGCCACCACCCGGCGCGTGCCATGCACGACACCTTCTACTTCAACGCCAACATGCTGCTGCGCACTCATACCTCGCCGGTACAGGTACGCACCATGGAGTCCCAGCAGCCGCCGATTCGCATCGTCTGCCCGGGCCGCGTGTACCGTTGCGATTCCGATATCACCCACTCGCCGATGTTCCACCAGGTCGAAGGCCTGTTCGTGGACGAGGGCGTGAGCTTCGCCGACCTCAAGGGCACCATCGAGGAATTCCTCCGGGTGTTCTTCGAGAAGCCACTGGGCGTGCGTTTCCGTCCCTCCTTCTTCCCGTTCACCGAGCCATCGGCCGAAGTCGACATGCAGTGCGTGATGTGCAGCGGCAAAGGCTGCCGCGTGTGCAAGCAGACTGGCTGGCTGGAAGTGATGGGCTGCGGCATGGTCCACCCGAACGTGCTGCGCATGAGCGGCATCGACCCGGAAAAATACTCCGGCTTCGCCTTCGGCATGGGCGTCGAGCGCCTGGCCATGCTGCGCTACGGGGTGAACGACTTACGGCTGTTCTTCGATAACGATCTGCGGTTCCTGGCGCAATTTCGCTAGCACCCCTCGCAGTTTGTAATCGAATCGGATCAGGAGAACAGACAGTATGAAATTCAGTGAACAGTGGCTGCGTGGCTGGGTAAGCCCGCAGGTTTCCCGTGACGAACTGGTCGCGCGCCTCTCCATGGCCGGCCTCGAAGTCGACAGCGTCAGCCCGGTGGCCGGCGCCTTCAGCGGCGTGATCGTGGGCGAGGTGCTGAGCACCGAGCAGCACCCGGACGCCGACAAGTTGCGCGTGTGCCAGGTCAGCAACGGCAGCGAAACCTTTCAGGTCGTGTGCGGCGCGCCAAACGTGCGCCCCGGCCTGAAGATTCCGTTCGCCATGATCGGCGCCGAACTGCCCGGCGACTTCAAGATCAAGAAGGCCAAGCTGCGCGGCGTCGAGTCCAACGGCATGCTCTGCTCGGCGTCCGAGCTGCAGATCAGCGAAGAAAACGACGGCCTGCTCGAGCTGCCGGCCGATGCGCCGGTTGGCCAGGACATCCGCGAGTACTTCGAACTCAACGACGTCAGCATCGAAGTCGACCTCACCCCCAACCGCGGTGACTGCCTGTCGCTGGCCGGTCTGGCCCGTGAAGTCGGCGCCCTGTACGACGTGCCGGTAACTCGCCCGCAGGTCGCTGAGGTTGCCCCGGCTCTCGACGACGTGCGCCCGGTCGAGGTGCTCGCCACCCAGGCCTGCCCGCGTTACCTGGGTCGCGTGGTGCGCAACGTCGACCTGTCCAAGCCGACCCCGCGCTGGATGGTCGAGCGCCTGCGCCGCGCCGATGTGCGCAGCATCGACGCCGCCGTCGACATCACCAACTACGTGATGCTCGAGCTCGGCCAGCCGATGCACGCCTTCGACCTCGACGTGATCCGGGGCGGCATTCGTGTGCGCATGGCCGAAGAGGGCGAGAAACTGGTACTGCTCGACGGCCAGGAAGTCACCCTGCGTGCCGACACCCTGGTCATCGCCGACCATGAGCGCGCCCTGGCCATCGCCGGCGTGATGGGCGGTGTGCACAGCGGCGTCAGCGACAGCACCCGCGACCTGTTCCTCGAAAGCGCCTTCTTCGACACCATCGCCGTCGCTGGCAAGGCCCGTTCCTACGGCCTGCACACCGACTCCTCGCACCGCTTCGAGCGCGGCGTGGACTGGCAACTGGCCCGCGAAGCCATGGAGCGCGCCACCTCGCTGCTGCTGGAGATCGTCGGCGGCGAAGCCGGCCCGATCATCGAAGCGGTCGCCGAGGCGCAACTGCCGGCCATCGCACCGATCAGCCTGCGTGCCGAGCGCGTCGAGCAGATGCTCGGCCTCAAGCTCGACGACGAACTGATCGTCAAACTGCTCTCCGCACTGGGCCTGGGTATCGAAGCCCAAGGGGCAGGGCAGTGGCAGGTCAAGGTACCGAGCCACCGCTTCGACATCAGCCTGGAAGTCGACCTGATCGAAGAGCTGGCCCGCCTGTACGGCTACAACCGCCTGCCGGTCCGCTACCCGCAAGCGCGCCTGGCGCCGCAGACCAAGGCCGAAGCCGTGGCTGACCTGCCGGTGCTGCGCCGCCTGCTGGTGGCCCGTGGGTATCAGGAAGCGATCACCTACAGCTTCATCGATCCCAAACTGTTCGAACTGTTCAGCCCAGGCGTGCAGCCGCTGACCCTGGCCAACCCGATCTCCGCCGACATGGCCGCCATGCGCGCCTCGCTGTGGCCGGGCCTGGTCAAGGCCGTGGAGCACAACCTCAACCGTCAGCAGTCGCGCGTGCGCCTGTTCGAAAGCGGCCTGCGCTTCGTCGGCCAGCTGGACGAACTCAAGCAGGAGCCAATGCTCGCTGGCGTGATCACTGGCAGCCGCTTGCCGGAGAGCTGGGCCCATGGCCGTGACAGCGTCGACTTCTTCGATGCCAAGGCAGACGTCGAAGCCCTGCTGGCTGCAGCTGGCGACATCGGCAGCTTCGCCTTCGTGCCGGGCGAGCACAGCGCCCTGCATCCGGGCCAGACCGCACGCATCGAGCGGGAAGGGCGCCTTGTCGGCTACGTGGGTGCCATCCACCCGGAACTGGCCAAGACCCTCGGCCTCGATCAGCCGCTGTTCCTGTTCGAGCTGGTGCTGAGTGAAATCACCCAGGGCCGCATGCCGGCATTCAGGGAGCTGTCGCGCTTCCCCGAAGTGCGCCGCGACCTCGCCTTGCTGGTCGACCGCGACGTGCCAGCCCAGCATTTGCTGGCCGATATCCGTGCCCAGGCAGGGGAATGGCTCACCGACCTAAGGTTGTTTGATGTTTATCACGGTAAAGGTATTGATCCGCTTAGAAAAAGCCTCGCCGTTGGCTTGACCTGGCAGCATCCATCGCGCACTCTAAATGACGATGAGGTGAGTACCGCAACCCAGAACATCCTCACCTCCCTGGAACAAAGGTTCAACGCCACGTTAAGGAACTAGCGTATGGGGGCACTGACGAAAGCTGAGATGGCCGAACGTCTGTACGATGAACTGGGCCTGAACAAGCGAGAAGCCAAGGAACTGGTGGAGCTCTTCTTCGAAGAAATCCGCCAGGCCCTGGAACTCAATGAGCAGGTGAAACTCTCAGGCTTCGGTAACTTCGATCTGCGCGATAAGCGTCAGCGCCCCGGTCGTAATCCAAAAACAGGGGAGGAAATCCCTATCACGGCCCGCCGTGTAGTGACTTTCCGCCCCGGCCAGAAGCTCAAAGCCAGGGTCGAAGCATATGCTGGAACCAAGTCATAACGACGAATTACCTGTCATACCCGGCAAACGGTATTTCACGATCGGCGAGGTCAGTGAACTCTGTGCGGTGAAACCGCACGTGCTTCGTTACTGGGAGCAGGAGTTTCCGCAGCTGAACCCGGTGAAGCGTCGCGGCAACCGTCGGTATTACCAGCGCCAGGATGTGCTGATGATCCGCCAGATCCGCGCCTTGCTGTACGACCAGGGCTTCACCATCGGTGGCGCACGCCTGCGCCTGACCGGCGAAGAAGCCAAGGACGACACCACCCAGTACAAGCAGCTCATCAAGCAGATGATCGCCGAGCTGGAAGATGTCCTCCTCGTACTGCGCAAATGATTTTCTGAAGAAAAACCTTCCGTAATTCAGATGCTTAGTATATAGTTCCTCCCGCTTTCGGCTAACGCCAAAGGCACCAGCAACACCCGTCGGGGCGTAGCGCAGCCCGGTAGCGCACTTGCATGGGGTGCAAGGGGTCGAGTGTTCGAATCACTCCGTCCCGACCAAATAATCCCAACATCGAAGCTCGATCAGAAATGATCGGGCTTTTTTGTTTGTGCGTTTTATACCGATTCAGCCTCTTTGGCAGCCACTCCTCGTGCATGTATGCGCGAGAGGCTGGGGCTGGCCAGAGGAGAGGTCAGCGGCGCCTCAGGGCGGCGAGGAAATCACGCTCACCGTCCTCGCCCCACCAAGTGGCAGATATCACGCCGCCTAGATCCCGTAGCTGTCGCAGTAGCTCCAGAAACGATTCGATCTCCGCCTGACCCCATTCCGGACCCATTCGATAGTCCAGTACCAGGCCTTCAGCGGATACCCAGACCCCCAAGTCGGGTATCTCCTGTCCAGTCACGCGGATACCACCGAGAACCACGTGAAACGGGTCGGCCTGCTCCGAGGCCACCAGCAAGGCGTCGGCTGCGCCAGAGAACGGCTTTTCACTCTGCGTCGCGCGCATCCAAAGATAGCCGCCATCAATGGTGGCGTTTTGTGCTCCGCATTCGTACAGGAGCTCGAAGGCTTTAGCTGCCAAGGTGGTTGTAGGGTAGTTCGCCTCTATCTCGGGAAGGGAGCCGTCGTTGGTTGAAAAGTACTTCGTCAGGACCATGTAGTTGCAGTCTCGGTTGACATCTTGACTTTGCAGTGCAGGTAGTTGAGCTCTGCAGAGTTGTGTGGGCTTTGAGCTACTGTGAGGCGCCTGGTTTTGTTCATGGCTCTCCTAGGGGCTGGACGTTATAAGAATCTTCATAGCTTGAACCAAGCTCTGCGAGCGGCTGAGTTGGTCGGCATCTGAAATTGAATTGGCAGGCTGCCGCTGCTATGCATTTGATATTTCCGGTGCCTGACAGCGTGATTTTGCAAGGTTGGCGGCGCTGTGCCACTATCCTTGTCCCTGACTTGGATGTAGGGCGATGTTCCCGATTCAAGTTGCCCTTTTGAATGCAGTAGGGATGCTAATGATTGATTACAGTATTGACCCAGCTTACGACAAATGCCGCGCGTTCATTGATAGTTGGCGCTTAAATGGCAGGAGTTGGGAGGAAATCGCCATGCTCGGTCGGCTGGGGGGATCACTTCAAAAGGTCAATGAATGGCTTCTGTCGCAGGAGGAAATGGCCGGCTGGCCTTCGCTGGGTAAGAGTTCCGAGGAGCGGTTTGAATGCTGGGGGGAGATCGTTCGGCGTAAGCAACAGGCCGAACAGCAATCTGTTGCAGCTGCAAGGCCGCTGATTTTTGTGGGGCCGGAAGAGGCCGAGCCCGGCATGGCTGTGCCCCAAGATGCCCGGAGTGCTTGGCAGCTTTACAGAAAGTATTTGATCGCGCAGGGGTGGAAGGGAGCCTCAGTTGATAATATTCAGAAATCTGCTGTGCGCATCCTCCAACACCTTCGGCAGACCACGCAGGGTCGCAAAGCAGTAAAAGGACTGGTAGTAGGGCATGTGCAGTCCGGCAAGACAGCTAATATGGCTGGCCTGATCTCCATGGCGGCAGACTATCGATGGAATCTGTTCGTTGTGTTAACTGGAACACTCGAGAACTTGCGGGTGCAGACAAGCAAGCGTCTGGTCGGCGACCTATTCCAACACGATGGGAATGTCAGCTGGAAGGCGATCGAGCATCCTTCGAGGAACAGCCCATATGGTGCCCGTGCGCAGGATATGCAGTTCGACGCAGGCCGAAGAGATCGTCATCTTGTCGTTTGTCTGAAGAACCCGGCCCGCCTAAGACATCTCATTGCGTGGATCAAGGCACACCCGGTGGGAATGTCGCAGATGCGGCTTGTTGTGATTGATGACGAGGCAGATCAGGCGGGTATCAATTCTAATGACTTTTCAAAGGCTGAGCGTACGGCCATTAATAAACTCATCCTTCAGCTGATCAGTCTTCCGTTGCAGTGCGTTAATTACGTCGCGTTTACTGCTACACCGGCTGCAAACTTTCTCAATGAAGGACCAGGCGATACGCTATACCCATCGGATTTCATCGCGGCGCTGCCGCAAGCGGATGAGCATTTTGGAGCTGTACAGATTTTTGGTTATGATGAAAATGAGAAGGAGCCGCTTGGAATAGTCCGTGAAATCACCAATAGTGATCTGGAGCAGGTTGGTAGCCTTCACAAGGGAGAAACCTTGGTATTGCCTCAGGCGCTGCAACAGAGTCTGATCTGGTACTTATGTTGCGTTGCAGTGATGAGATTATCCGGTGCTGTAAAGCCTGTAAGCATGTTGATCCACACCAGCGCAAGACAGCTTCATCATCGCTATGTAAGCGAAGCTGTGCAGGCAGCGCTAGAAGCTTGGTCGAAGTATGGTGATGATCAATTGGCAGAAAATTTTAGGCCAGTGTGGGACCGCGTTTCTTCAGGGCTTGATGTTGCGCAATTTACTGAGCGTTTTCCTGACTACGGGCGAATCTCTGAACTTCGAGAGTTGCCGAGTTTTGACAGATTTTCTGCAGAAATCCACACACTTCTAGATACGGTTACGGCAATTCAGTTGGATGAGAACGCCAATCGGATGTATCACCGCGGCACCCATGTGTGTGTCGATAACTGCGCTAATAACGGCGTCACCGATGAGAACGAAGTTCGACGGTTGTTCTATCCTGATCCCGATCAAGGCTTGAATTTTTGCACGGCGTTCATAGTTATCGGCGGCGGCACGCTTTCGAGGGGACTAACGATTGAAAATCTGGTCAGTACTTTTTTCCTTCGCGGCTCGGCGCAAGCGGATTCTCTCATGCAAATGGGGCGGTGGTTTGGTTATCGCAGAGGCTACGAATTGCTGCCGCGTATTTGGATGACTGATGATACGAGAAGAAAATACGAGTTCATGACAGTCGCGGAGGAAGAGCTTCGTGATGATCTGCAGCGCTTCATGCATGGCGGCGCTAAACCGGAGGAATTCGGGCCTCGGGTACGTGTGCATGCGCGGCTCGCCTGGATTCGGCCGACAGGTGCAAATAAGATGCAGCGCGCGATCGAAGCAGAATTTGATTTTTCGGGAATCAATCGACAAACAACAGTTTTCCACGACGGCGATGATGCTACCGCATTGCTCAATACTAATTTGTCATTGACTGAGGAGTTTCTTGCAGGTGCAGGCTGCAGACTCCAAGAGTCTGAACTAAAGGGGACCAATAGCCTTGTTTGGCGCGATGTTGAGGTTAGTCATATAGCTCATTACCTAGGCGGCCTGTCGTTTCATCCCGGGAATCAGTTCTTCTCTGACATGAATGCCTTTCTTGAATGGCTCAGTGAGAATTCTGAAAAAGCTGGCTACATGAAATGGAACGTCGTCGTGGCGGGCAGCACACCGAGTCCGCAAAACAGCTGGGAGGTTTCTGGCAAAACTGTTGGTCGGATCAATCGAAGCCGCTTCGCAGATAAACGATCGGATAATGGTGTGTCCATTGGTGCGCTGAGAGATCCGAAAGATCTTCTGGCCGATGCCCAAGGCCTTGATGAGAAGGATATTTCTAAGGCAGGTTTCAGAAGCTCTGAGGTAGCAAACCTTCGTGGTCAAGGTGGTGTTGGAACAGTACCTCAACTGTTGATTTATCTCATCGATCAGAACAGCGTAGCACGTACTCCAAAGGTTGCTGCTGCGGCGCGACGGAAGAGAGAAGCGCTTAATGCCAAAGCACATATAGTCGGTATCAGTCTTTATCTACCAGGTTCGCAAGGCAAACAGAAAAATTATGTAACCCACGTCACGGTTAATATCCCGGATACCTTCACGATATCGGAAGAAGATCTGGAAGAAACGGTAAGCGTGATCTGACTTATGAAATATTACAGCCTCCAACTGCAGCCAATGCAGGAGTCAGGTGCATTTTTGCTTCGCGCGCTGCAGAACGAAGAAACACCATCGCTAGATTTATTAGTTCGAGAGTCCATTCAGAACGCGCTTGACGCAGGGCGCGATGGTAATGAAAGTCAGCCGGTTTCGGTGGATTTTCATTTTCGCGAGCACTCGCTGGACGCGATTGCTTCTACTTTCAGTGATGGACTGAATTTGCAGATCCTCAGGGAGCGGTATCCTCGCACTCCAAGGGTACTTGAAATTCGTGATTCAAATACCGAGGGTTTGACAGGGCCGATGAGTTTCGAAAGCGTCGAGGCTACAGGTCAGCACGGAAATTTTCTGAAGCTAGTGTTCGAAATCGGCAGGACTCACTCGGACGATGGTTCGGGTGGTTCTTGGGGGCTGGGCAAGACCTGCTACTTCCGCATGGGAGCTGGCTTGGTGATCTACTACAGTCGCATCAAGACGGCAATAGGGTATGAGGAGCGACTAGTAGCTTCGCTGGTGGAGGATGAAGGCCGTGCTGACCGCCTGCTGCTTAAGACGCAAACTGGAATTGCTTGGTGGGGGGCTGATGATAGCCTACGAGCCATCACGGCACCGGAGCAGATTCACGAAATTCTGGAGACGTTGGGCACTCAGCCATTTTTAGGTAAATCGACAGGAACAGCAATAATCATTCCATTGCTCAGGGAAAATCTGTTGCCTGTTTTCGATGAGGAAGGTGGGCCTGCACCATGGTGGTACAGCAGTTACGAAAATTACGTGAATGTTGCTATTCAGCGCTGGTTTAGTGCGCGCTTGGATAATCCCCTCTTTGCCACTGGGAGATATTTGAATGCATCCGTGAATGGCAAGGATATAACCAGCGCTGACATGCTGCCGGTATTTCGTGTTAGCCAGTGCTTATATGATCGCGCGATAGGAGCGGCGGCGGAGGAAAAAGACTATCTGGCGATCAGAGGTGTGAAGAGCAACGAGGTACTCTGCAGAGCGATTCAATTGCGCGGTGAGTTCGTTGGCAGTGGTCAGGCGGGTAGATTACTTGCCGTGGCAATGGCTCCAAGCCAGCTACAGATGGATGCACCAGACAACGTACCCAGCCCAGAAACCTGCATCTTCTCCAAGATAGATAGTGGCGCGCCCCGTCGACCGATAGTGACGTTCATGCGCTCTCCAGGGATGAACATCTGTTGGGATGACAGTATCGATTCGCGAGGCTGGGGCGGTGGGTTTACAGGATTTTCTGATGGTCGATATGTTGTCGCGCTCTTTCTACCAGATTCGGAGCAAGAGCTGCTCCCATCCGAAGCCCGGGGCTTGCGCTCGACCATACAGAGTCTTGAAAGTTATCTGAGGAGTTGCGAGCGTGCGGATCATGCCGCTTGGATAGACGTAAACGGCGGGCGAGTGGTTGAAAAGATCCGCGCCCAATGTGGTCGGGCCTTGAAGGATTTTGGTGTGCCGCCTCAGCCCAGCGTTACCGTCAAACCTCTGATGCGGATTTCACGCAAACTTGCCGAACTTGTACTGCCCAGTCGTGGGTTTGGCGGGGATGGGCGATTTGGCAAAGCGTCGCCGCGTGCTGCTATCGGACAACGCCCTCGAGGAGGTTCGGTACATACGCCCGACTTGGAGATAGTGGCGGTCAGGTACGCAGCATCCTCTATCGTCATGGAGTGGTGTTTGAGATGGGGGATGGTGCAGCTAGACGTACCGAGGGAAATCACTGTTTCTGTGGACTCCGAAGCCGGCCCGATCACCTTTGATAAATGGTTCGAAAGCGGGCTCGGAGCATTTCCGTTTCGATTGGAGTCACTCAGCATCAGTAGTGCGGTTGCTTTTATAGAAAGCATGGAAATTGCCGATGGGACTGGCATCAGACTCGCGGCTGCTGCCACGCCTGTACAGCAGGAGTTGGTGCTGGAGGGGGAGCTTCACGTGAGGATGACTGAATCCGGTGGCAAGTTGTTGCGGCCGGTAGTTGGTGTCCGAATTGCGGCTCAAAATGGAGCGGGGGAATGAGTACTCGGCTACCTCTGTATCGAATGCTGAATGCGCCACTCGGCGGCGTAAGCGATCTCGAAGTGAGCTATAAATTTCGGTCACATGGCGGTATTGATCCTGGCGCTATTGCGGTTGGTGATGATCAATTTGCCTTGGGCAAAGACAGTGACTGGAACCCGGCCGAACATTCCTTGGGGGTTCAATGTTTGATCGCGCGGGCTCTACTGCAGGAAGCCATTTTCGGCATTGACGGTGTAGCGAGCCCGGATGCAGAAGTGTTGCTGGCGTTGGAGTGGGTATCTGCTGACTCCTGCTGGCGGACGCTCGGGCACGTTCATGTTCTACGAGGCAAGGATGAAGACGGCACCGTAGTGCTCAGCATAGAGTTGGAGCCCGGTACGGTCAGGGGGAGCGGTTTTCTCTGTATTCAAGCTTTTCTTGGTCAATGCTCGGTAGAGTTCGTACCCGGATTTGCGCATCAGTCAGGTGCGCGTCTGGGCTCTTTGGCGCAACCAATCGAAGTCGTTATTGACGGTGACGGTTCCCTGTTTCCCGTGTTGGAGGAACCTCTGGGTGCGAAGGGGCCTCTGTGGGAATTGAAAGCCTGCTGGAGCGACCCTCAGGGTGAGCCATTCTCCAGCGACTATGTCGCACTTGTACTGAACAACGCTCACCCGCATTTTGAACAGTTGCGTGATCGCAGGGCAGTGAATATCGAGCAGTCGCCTTTGATGCGTCAGGTGTTTGCAGCTTGGCTTGCGTTGGTCATTTCTCAGGTCAAGGCAGAAATGGGGCCGCATTTCGACACATACCTGAGCGCGCCAGACGCCGGTGAAGGTATCGCCAGTATTGCAGACGCGGTGCACTCATTCATTCGCTTGGGTGATCTGAATACAAGCTCCGTTCCGGAGTTGTTTGTATCTACCCAACGCTGGCTTGATCGAAGGGTCCAAGAGCTGGAGAAAGATCAATGAACTTTCCGACATTGAATCTCAAGCTGTCGCAGCGCCATTTTGACGAGATGATCAGAAGCGATGCATTTCTCCCGGAGGTACCCAATCCGGAAATGGAAGAGTTACGCCGACAACTACTTGCCGTTGTGTCGCTCTATGACCCCTTGGCGGGGAGCAATGCTTTAGGGCCTGGCGCCTATGACATGAAAGTTGGTCTTGCCTTGTATCGAACATTGGCGGGGGCTGGCATGGATATTCGTACTGCCGCAGATGATGGCTGGTGGCGCTTTCTGTCTCTTAGGGTACTGCCGGATCTAGTGAAAAGTCGTTGGAACGGCGCACCGCCAGTGCGGTTCTGGAAAGGTCGAAGCCGCATCTGGTTGCGGGCGATGTGGTGGACCGTCCACCTGACATGGCAGGGAACCGAGGAAAACACTCGAAAGATATTGGAGAGCGTTACAACAGATACGGTCGTGCAACTGGTCGAGCGTCCTGGTAAGGGTGGTTTCAGGATTGATTTGACACGGCTGATTTTCAAGATGCGGCGGTTGCGCCAACCCTCCCAAGATCAGTTCAGGGCAATCATGAAACTCAATACAGCGCAAATCGTCTTGAAGGAACCTGTGTTTTGCGAGGGTGGTTTGTTCGGCTACGTCGACGCGCTTTTTGCTGATGTGGGATGTGCCCCTGTAGGGCTGAATAGCGATTATGAGTAATTTGTTGAAAGAGATTCAGGAAGGCTTTGCCAACCTTGATCAGAGTGGCCGGATGCTGCCTATCCAAGCGATGCCATTAAATTGTCCCGCGTGGATCTTCCGTGAAGGCGATAGCTTTGGTGTTGCAGTTGAGTGCTCTAAATCTCAAGAAATCTCAGAAGGATTTGCTGGTGCCAGACTCCGAACAGTAGAGCGTGTTGTTGCGGGGCAGCATCGGCGTTTCCTGCGGCTAGAATCGTCGATTGAATGGCTTCGCAACGAATTCGGGTTGATCTGCGAGCATATGATCAGCATCGAATCTGGCATCGCCGTACGCCACGCGCTGCTGGCTGATCCGCTAGCATGGTGGCAAAGGTGGCGGCATCTGCTTGGCAACGCATTGGTCGACAAGCATGGTTATGAAGTGCTCGCCGAGCTGCTGGCTTTGGAAGCGTTGGTCATTAAAGGGATCGCCTTTGAGTGGAGTGGTCCTTTCGGCGGTGTGGTTGACGTTAATACTCCAGCAACTGATTACGAAATTAAGTCGACGATCAGCCGCTACGGGACTGTGATAAACATATCTGGTCAGTTTCAGCTGGCTGCATCATCCGGTAAGCCGTTACAGCTAGTTCATTGTAGATTTGAGCCGGTTGATGGCGGTCTGTCGATCGATCTTGTTTGCGATCGTCTCGTTGTGCTTGGCGTCGATGCAGCCATGCTCGAAGGGGCTCTGCTGCGTCTTGGTATGGAGGCAGGATGTTCCGCGCGTAAAGAAGGATATAGGTTGCTAGAAGCAAGATCTTATGTTGTTGATGAAAGTTTTCCCAAGATAACACCTGAGAGTTTTATAAATGGGGTCTTGCCGGCAGGAGTTGTTCAGCTCGAATATAGGGTTGATCTCTCGGGTCTGAAGTCAAGTCAGTTGTAATTGCCAGTGATAGTTGTATATTGTCTTTGTTGAGGAGGTTTGCTCATGCCTTGGAGACTATCAATAGTAATTTTTTTGTGTTGCCTTGATGGTTGTGCGATTGCCTCTTTTGCTTGATAGTGCAGGTCTGGAAAGCACAGTGTGCTGTAGCAATACGCTTCACTAACCCTCAAGCTCAGTCTGTCTAATTATGTTGGTTTAATTTTCTTGCAACTAGCGATGATGCAGCAGCCTATTTCATAGAAAAATTGGTTGGATTAGTAAATTGAGCTTAATTTTGAGTTTTAGGCGCCGAAAGAAAGGCGGGCCAAGAGATGTATTTTTCGTTAAAATTTGGTACGGCCTCCAAAAGCCATTTCATTTCTGCTTCTTGCTTGCGGATTCCGCATTCCCAAAGCTCAAAAACCCGCCAACCTTGCCTCAATAGCTCGTTCCTGTTTCTAATGTCACGATTCAAATTCTGCTCAAATTTCAGACGCCAGAAGTCTTCGCGAGAGCCAGGGTTCGTCGCGTACTTGCACCCCGGGTGCCTGTGCCAGAAGCAGCCATGAACGAATATGCAGAGCCGGTAGCGAGGTAAAACCACGTCGGGGCGACCTGGGAGCTCACGTGGGTGCAATCGATACCTGAACCCGTGGCTATGGAGCATTTTTCGAACCTTCATCTCCGGGACCGTATCGCTGCTGCGTATGTTGGCCATCATGCGAGACCTGACTTCTTTACTGACTATGTCCATGTATCCTCTCCCAAAATCCGCTTGTAGAATCATACGACCTTTGAAATCCCTTAATGCGCATTCTAGGCTAATCGGCATTGGCTACCTTTCGCTGGACAAAAGACGATTGTTTTTGGTGTTTCTGGTCGCGAGCATGGCTTGAGGCTCTGTTTTTCCCTCAGCAAGAAGTCTGTTGTTGGGACTGCTGACCCTAGCAAAGCATGCGCCAAGGGCGTTATAGCGGCTGCGAACGATGCTGGAGCTGCGCTGCTGCGCCAATCCTGGTAGAGTACCGAGGCTATGCTACCTAAGCTGTTGCCATTCCTGATTTTTTGAACAACGATGCCAATGATTCAATACCAGAATTTCCTCTTCCCGCCGAAGGCGATCGACGAGCCAGCTGTGGCTCTTGAAGATGCTATCCAAATCGTCGACCTTTTTGCCGGCCCTGGCGGATTGGGTGAGGGTTTTTCATCCTCTGGGGATGGCAAGCATTTCGATATCATCGTTTCTGCCGAAATGGATCCTGTTGCTAGGAGAACGTTAAGGCTGCGTGCTTTTTACCGTTTGCTCAAGCGTGAGTACCCTGAAGGGCTGCAGGATTACTATCGGTACTGTAATGGAGAGGCGGCAGAGCCTAGCACTGCCGAGACAGCTGAGTTCTGGAATCGTGCGGAGCGAGAGGCACGACAAATAACCTTGGGTTCAGAGCAAGGCGATAGGGAGTTGAATGAGCTCATCAACGCCAGATTAAATAAGGAAGGTCGCCCATGGGTACTTATTGGTGGGCCTCCATGCCAAGCGTATTCGATTGTTGGGAGAGCCAGAAACCAAGCCAAGCAGGGTTATGTTCCTGAAGATGATCATCGGCATTTTCTGTACAAAGATTATCTGCGAATCATCAAGGATTATCGGCCGAGTGTTTTCGTCATGGAAAATGTTAAAGGGATTTTGTCTTCCAAAGTTGGTGGTAAAGGGATATTCAAGCAAATTTTGCAGGATTTGGTGGACCCTACCAAGGCATTGGATAATGCCGAGGGCGGTCAGAAATACAAAATTTGTTCTCTCGTTTCCGAGGAGTCATTCAGCTCTTCGGAATCTATAGACAGAGTGAAGCCAAAGTCTTTTATCATCGAAGCAGAAAAATACGGCATTCCACAAGCTCGCCATCGAGTAATTCTTCTAGGAATAGCACTCGATGAGCATGGTAATGTTCCATCACATGAACTCTTGAAACCAGCTGACCCCGTATCGGTTAAACAAGCTATTGGTGGGCTACCTAGGCTAAGAAGTAAGCTGTCACGACGTTTGGACTCCCAAGAGGCTTGGTATAGGGTTGTTTCCGATGAAGTAGATGATTTGTTGCATTACGCGGAACTTGAAAATGGTGAGTTGATTAGACCTCTGCGCGATACCCGACAATCACTTCTCAGTGCGCCGAACAGTCCAGGCAGCGATCGAGTAGTAAAGGAGTTGGGGCAAGGTAGTACTGGCGTGCCATCCCTAGACGCTTGGTATCAGGATCCCAATATTAAGTATTGGATGAGTCATGATGCGCGTGGTCATATGCCGTCTGACCTCAGACGATACGCATTCGCAAGCACCTTCGCTTTGCACAATAAATATTCTCCAAAGGGCCATCAGCAATTCTCACTTCCTGGCCTCGCTCCCGCTCACAAAAATTGGGAAAGCGGCAAGTTTAGTGATCGCTTCAGGGTACAGCTTGAAGGGCTTCCAGCAACTACTATCACTAGCCATATTTCTAAGGATGGGCACTATTTTATCCACTACGATCCAGCCCAATGTCGTAGTCTAACTGTTCGTGAGGCGGCACGGCTTCAAACATTTCCGGATAACTATTATTTCGAAGGAAATCGAACTCAAAAATATCACCAAGTAGGTAATGCAGTGCCGCCTCTTTTGGCAAACAAGATAGCAAAAATTGTATATGACGTTGTATGTCGGCGGATTGTTGAGAAGCAGGATTTTATGAGCAATCAATTATTGCAAAATGAAAAATTTTTGCCGCTGATAGCAGACCTTGATTAGATTCTTCAGTGCCCTCAGCGAGCCGAACTCATCCCTTTCACCGTCCTGCCTGATTAGATGAGACGGAAATCTGCAATATTAGTAACTGAGGAAAGGGGCAGCTGCCGCCAGTATTATTACTAAAACGCGCCAAGTTATCGGGCGCTTTTTTTAGTGCTAGCATTTTTAATGCTCTTTAGCATGATTTGCCAGTATTCGTCTCTGGAGCTTTGGCGGCGAGCATCATCTTCGGCGGCGGATAAAGTGCTTGTGGTAACTCTGTATCTGCGGTCGAATTTGGTCAAGCGTTTCAGGTTCAGTGGTTAGGTGAAGAGGGTGTAGGCGTCAGGGTCTTATGCATGTCGTTGAAGTTTAGCTACTTCATTGGTGAAGCTAAGGGGTTGTTGCCGATAGCATGTATGGTTAAAAGATTCTCTTTTGAAAGTCTTTGGAATTTTTATCAGAAACTTGATGCGTGCAAGATTTGACGCTTGCCTGGTGTGTGATAATGATTTTCCTACCATTTTTGGTGGGCGTTTAATTTAAAAGGATTCTTCTATGTCTAGGGCGCGTCTCATATGGGCCTATGAGTTTCGAAAACTCGGTGTATTTTACCGAGAGAACTGGATTTTTATGGCCGCAGGTGTTTTAGCATTGTCCGTTGTTGCTGTTCATATTTATTTTGTAGGGCAAGGTATTCCTCTAAGTATCATGTCTTCTGATGTGATTGTGGGGCTTCCTGCTTTGTTTGTTCTTGTTTCCTTTTCGGCGATGGCGTTAACTCTGACCTTATCAGCTCCAATTGGAGTTCTATTGGTCGAAAGTAAAGCTTTTCGGAACAGCATAGTGGGCGCTCCTGTAGTAATTAACTCTGGATCGAATTGTAAGGATACCCATCCGGGCACGCTTTTGTTTAATTGGATTTTAGGTCTTTTGTTTGTAATGCTAATTACCATGGCAATGTTGCTTTGGGATTGGCCATACTTAAGTGGAAACTACCTGCTCTTGTCATCTATTGCACTGGCAGTCATGATGTTGACTCAGATATTGGTTGTTTCGCATAGTGATCCTGGTTTTTGGATGTTTCGCGTTAAGGAAAACATTTTTTTTGTGTTTTTTTGTTCTTCGGCTCAAGTAGTGGTTTTAATAGGCGTTGGTGCAATCCTAGAGAGATGGCTTGGGGAAAACAATGCTCAGCTGGTCGTGGCTTGTTTTGTTGCTATGATTGTTCTTGCGTTTTTACAGGTTACGACCGCTGTCGTTCTTTCTAAGTTTTCTCAGGGTGGCGGGATTCTAATTCGTGCAAGCTATGTGGCAGGTTTCGCAATGGTCGTGATTAGTGTTTATTCTCCGATTAATAATTTCTTTGTTGGGTATGTGCTTGGCGTTGGGGCGATGGGCGGGCGAGGTTGTGTTGTTTATACTTGGCGAGATGACGAAGGCGTAGTTAAAGAACTTTCTGATGCTGGTTTCAGAAAAAGTGTTAATTTGCGTGTTCCGGCGTCAAGTACGGATTATTTCTACGCTCGCCCTTGGGATGATGAGTCTAAAAATATCTATGTGATTCCGCGCTCTGATATCTTGAAAATTGAGGATTGTGCACGCAAGTGATGTAGGCGAAAGCTGAACTGTTGTTTATTTTTTTGAGCTATTAAATTCAAGGCACGCCTAAGCGGCCTCGAGTCATTTCATTACAAGAGCCCTAAATAACTCCTTATTTCCTCAAGCTGGTTTTGTAAACAGATTTTCAATCAGTCATGATCGCGGTTGTGGAAAAGCCGTTTAGGAATGTTTACTTCCTTCCTGCGCTTCACAAAGCACCCTTCGATACGGCACCACCATCTCGTCGACCAAGTCCTTCAAATAGCACTGCCACATGTATCTGCATACTGTATAGGGGCTCGTCTTTCTTTCTGATGACCCCGTCGAAAAGGTCCCATAACAGATTGGCACACAGTTCTGCTCCTCGGCATCAGCGCTTCACCCCAGGCGACGCTGCAACCAGCCGTGCAACCAGCGGTGATGGCTGATGTAGAGTTGTTCGAAGGGAGAGACTAGACCATCGTCATACATGTCAGGCTCATTGGGTGGCAATGATAATTATTACTGTTCTTGTGTCGTGGTATTACGCTCGTACAGTGCTTGCAAAATACATTTTTGGTATTTGACACTTTTGCCATCGTTGGAGCCTGCCCTAGGTGCTATCTTGACGATCAGACAGCACTTATCGACAACGATTGGCGTTAAAGCCAAATTAGACCGTGGTCGTTCGGACTGTCGCAGTCTCACAATGGTGCCGATCCGCTTCAACTATTGAGCCTGATTTATTCGGTTGGTCTTCAGGGTGTGTATACGCTACTTCCTGTGCTAACAACAATGTGTCGCCCAAACCTCTGAGCAATCGCAAGTGTGCTGACGAGGCGTGATGGTTCACGAACACGGATTACTATGTTGTAGGAGGTTCCTTGTCACCTCGCCAAGTGCATCCGCAGCATTGCATAGCGTACAGAACTTAATGCTTGGAGGCGTACCTCTGAAATTAAGTCATGCCTCATTTGAATATCGATAAAACGTGCCGCTGGAATTTTTAAATCAGATAAGCGAATTAATTTGTGCATTGCTCTTAGCCTGGTTTCCCAAACCTAGGCTGGCCTCCATTAGGGTATTGGGGGCACTTGGGCCAACTTAAACCAATACTCTTTAAATGGACGATCTATGAAATCTTCGCTGAAGGTTGCTTTGTGGATAGGGTTTTGCGTCTTGGCCGGATGTAGTGCAACGGGCATTTCCGACGTTGAGATGGCGGGGTTGACGTCGCCTGCTGGTGCGATCGTTCCCGTGACAACACCAAGGCCAGTGAAGACGATGCAAATTTATGGTGGGCAAGCTGGTGGGAGTCAAGAAAGTGAAGTGTGGTCGCTTACTTCCAAGCAGATCCGGGAGCGCCTGACGACTACCGATGTGATTGTCAGCATTGAGCAGTATGACAACAAGGGCTCATTCAGGTATCTGGGAGCTGAGTCGAGCGCGGGAAAGGGGCGCTACAAGGTTATCTTTGACTACGGTGCTTCCAGGATCGAAAACGTGGATGCGGGCGGCAATCGATCTGTTACAGGTCGTATCGGAGTCGGCTTCAGGATAACTGCAGAGCTCAACACCAAGGCGAGCAACCTGGATTTGAGTGGGTTGATGCCGATAGCTTTCGCGGTTCAGAACAACAAAGCTTTTGGAAAGATTCACTTCCAAGCCTATGGCATGAGCCATGACAAGCTGCCGCTGGTAGTTCCGCACAGTGGAGCTATCGACTCTTCGTCCATTCAGAAAGCTTTGGAAGCGGTAGGTGCAGTGAAGACGCTTATAGATCTGGATGAGACGAAGCTTGAGCCTTACCTCATTGGAATCGTTGAGAATCCATCTTTACAGGTACCCGGTTACTGAGATCATCAGGATAAAAATCACTGGTAGGGTGCTTTCATGGTGCTCTGCCGATGTCCGTTACCGGATATCGCTGCTGGTGAGGCTGAGTCTGGTCAGAGGAGAGGGGCTGCGAGGGGCAGGCAAAGGCTACTAGAGTCGTCCGGCTCTAAGATGACAGAGGCCGAGTTCGGCAGCGCAAAGCACGGATCGCTGACCGGTTACCTTGAGTCGGAATTGGCGAAGCAGCTCTTCAAGTTCCTACAGCGGAGGTCGATAGCCAGTAGTGCCTTTTCAAAAGTCGACCAGTGCCGTCCATGACGCGGGTAAGACGCAGCCGACACCGCCAGAGAAAAGTGGTACACGCGCCATCCGGTGCAAGGACGCTTCTTTAGCTCATGCGTGAAAACGCAGAGCTTCTATTTTAGGACCTATGGCTTTCAGGCCGGAGCAGTTGCTCCGGCAAGCCGCCGTCCTTCTCGAGATATCCCCCATGTTCGCTAACCTGACCATTCGTATCCGTTTGGCCCTGCTCGTAATCGCCCCCCTTTTGGTCCTAATGGCGGTCATTTTTATCGCCTCGATCAACGCACAACGTATAAATGATAACTTGGGACACCTTTTCCTCGACAGAATGAAGCCCATCAGCCAGCTGAAGATTGTGTCGGACAGCTATGCAGTCAGCATGGTCGATACCCTTCACAAGTACCGTGCCGGTTTAACCGACGAGGTGCGCTTGAATCAGGAGTTCAATACGGCGCTGCTGCGCGGCAACAAGGCTTGGGAGGAGTACCGGGCCACTCAGCTGACAGATAGAGAGAGAACGATGGTCAGCGAGGTGGATGGTGCGCTGATGCACGTACGTGATGTTTCTCAGGCGTTCATCCGAGCCGTCAACGATGGCACCTTACGGACGATGGAAAGTCAGCGTTTCAATACCATTCTTTATGAGGCCTTCGACCCACTAGGAGCCAAGCTTTCCAGCTTGATTGATCTGCAACTGAGTGAGGGCCAGGCGCTCTATGTCGCTTCTGATTTGCAGTACCAGGCAGTGGTAAAAACATTCCTGGTGATCGGAGCCGCATCGTTGGTAGGCCTACTGGTCGCGGCGGTGCTAATAAGCCTCTCCATCATTCGCCCACTGTCAGGGCTGCGCAGCGTTATTACAACGGTCCAGCAGACTTCGAACCTCACCCTGCGCGCCAATGGAGTTGGTCGAGATGAGGTGGCTGAAACTGCCCGTGCTTTCAACTCCCTGATCGAGCATCAGCGGGCTCTGATTCTTGATCTTTCTGCAACGGCGACACAGCTCTCCGGTGCTTCCGAGGAAATGAGCGCGATCAGCGCCCAGGTTAGCCAAACTGCAACGCTTCAGGGAGACCAAACACATATGGTTGCTGCCGCTGTGCATGAGATGAGCATGGCGGTCCAAGAGGTGGCTAGTAACGCACTCTCTACTGCAAACAGCGCATCTAATGCTAACCGACAGGCCCAAGAAGGCGGTGTGTTGGTGCAGGCGAGTGTTGAGTCTGTACAAGGGGTCTCGGTATCTGTGGCTCAGGCTGGCGAGGTAATCGATAGCCTGCATGCGCAAAGTGGTGAAATCAGCAAAGTGCTAGGTGTGATTCAGAGCATTGCGGCGCAGACCAACTTGCTGGCCCTCAATGCTGCGATTGAAGCTGCGCGGGCCGGCGAAGCGGGGCGCGGCTTTGCGGTCGTAGCGGATGAAGTCCGTGGTTTGGCGAGTAATACCCACACTGCGACCGAGTCGATCAGGAGCATGATTGATGCGCTTCAAAGTGGAGCTCGTGCCGCGGTGGCTGTAATGCAGGAGTCGCGCGAACACGTCCAGCATTGTGTGCAGCGGGCCAGCGATGCGGGTGACGCCCTGATTTCCATCACTAGCGCGGTTGAGGGAATTGCTTCCGGTAACGAGCAGATATCAACCGCAACAGAAGAGCAGACCTCAGTCGCCAACGAGATCAGCAAAAACGTTAATCAGCTCAACAGCAGCATCGCCGAGGTGGTCAACGGCGCCCAGCAAAGTCTCATCGCCAGCCGCGAACTGGCACAGATGGCAAGCCGTCTGCACCAACAGACCCAGCAGTTCGTGGTGTAGTTAGGACTAAGCGTGGCTGCGCGATTGTCGGCCACGCTGCGGTGCACCGCCGCTGCTTGGCGTTCTTCTACCCAGCGAATATCAGCAGCCGCCGGGGCGCTGCACCGCTGCCCTTGCTCATAGACAGCATCCGGCTGCATGATTTTCGTAGATCCGAGCCGGGTTGACCGGCTCAGATTTTTCATCGTAGTACCGTTAGAGGTTGCATGTTTGCCATTGTGATTTCGACGAGCATTGCTCTCGTTTGTCGAGAGTTACCGTGTTGGCCTTTTAATTATGTATTTCCCCTCCGGGATCCTCACAAAGCGCCCTTCGATACAACACCACCATCTCTTCAACCAAATCCTTGGCAAACAGCGCGGCCACATGTATCTGCATGCTGTCCTGGGGCTCGTCTTTCTTTTTGATGACCTCGTCGAAAAGGTCGCATACCAAACTGGCACGCAATTCTGCCTCGCCCTGCAAGTCGACGGCTGGGAACGGTTTTTGAGGGATAGGGCTTTGCCGTTTGGGGAAGCGAATTACACGGCAGTGCAGGTTAGTCATGGTGCACCTCCTGGCTGGAGGTGGCGGAGTCTGCTGGGTGGGCAGGGTGGTGCCCGAGTGTGAAGGCGTTATCGTGCATTTTCCTTATGCTCCTCGAATGATTAAGAACCGCTCAGGCCAAAGCCTGGCTCTTCGGCTCGCCACAGAAATGCAGCAACTCGGTAATGGATACCGGCTAAGGCAATCTGGACGCACCGCGTCTCGAACATTCGGGTTGTCACGCCCGGTCACGGGATAGACCGTGACGGACGCACTCTAGCTCGCGTGTTTTGTGATGGCAACCATAGAGGCGTGCCTTGCGTGTCTGTAACGTTCGCTGTGGGAATTTTTCACTAAGGAGTGCGGATGTGAGGCGGGCTTTGTTCGTGATCGGCGGCTTTCTCGTCGCGCTGGCTGTCGAGTTCTGTCTGTACATCGCTTTCGGGTTGCGTGCAGTCAGCTTCGGCTGCCGAAGAATCAGTGCGGATTGCTATATTCCAGCGGCTCAGTTCTCTAAGGATATGCAGACGCTTGCGGTGATGATGTTTCTGGGCACTGCAATGCTTTTGCTGTTTTATCTGCTTTATCGCGGGCTGGGGCTGCTGCTCAAAAAGTAGCTTTTCACCTGATTCCCCGAGGCCCCGCGGTTGGCTCTGGCTCTACTGGCAAGGTCATGTGCGCCAACTCTTCGCAGGTAGTGGCTCCCAGCATCACGCCGAGGCGAGGCGAAAGCCCGCAGCCGGGCTCCCGCCAGCAACCATCTACAAATCCTTCTTCAGTTCCTTGTCGATGTGTTTATCGGCCTTGTGGCGTTCCTTGCTGTCGTGGCCGATGCCTTTGTCGATTTCTTCATCACTGTGGTGCACGCCTTTTTCGAGTTCCTTGGCGTCGTGTTCGACGCCTTTGTCGAGGTCTCGATTGTCTTCGCGGATGCTTTTCTCGGCGGGGCTTTCCGCCACGGCGGCGGGTATCAGCGTGGCGGACAGGAATAGAGCGGCAGTCAGGCTAAGGGCAAGAT
Organism: Pseudomonas flavescens; assembly: GCF_013408425.1. Lineage (NCBI taxonomy): Bacteria > Pseudomonadati > Pseudomonadota > Gammaproteobacteria > Pseudomonadales > Pseudomonadaceae > Phytopseudomonas > Phytopseudomonas flavescens. The sequence goes on from NZ_JACBYV010000001.1 coordinate 935,850, forward strand.
GGCGCATAGGGATTCTCCATTTCGCTATGTTCAGCCCCTCATGGGCTGTTCATGTTGAAATCTAGTCAGAGAATCGGACGGGTCCTACGCACTTTGTCGGAATCTCGTGCTGGTGCTCCGGAATGTGCTGGCTAAACTCGAGAAAACCCCGAGAAGGAACTCGATATGACTGCCTTCGCTTCGCCACCAATTCCCCTCTCCGACATCGCTCGGGATATCGACCTCGACCTGAGCCTGGTCGAGGCCTGGGTGGCGCAGGCCCAACCCTTCTCGGATGGCAGCGGCTACACCGTGCAGTTCAGCCACGAAACGCCAGCCAGGGTCCTGGCGCTGCTGCCGGGTGTCGACAAGGCTGGCCGGCTGGTCGTGGCGTATGAGGACTCGGTCGTGCGTCAGCGGCGGCAGGGTTAGCTCCGCTATCACTCCTCACTGCTTGGCTGCAGCAGCTGCCTTCACGAAGTTCACCAGGTCCTGATTGAAACGCGCGGCCTCTTCCAGGAAGGGGGCGTGGCCTGAGTCTGCGTAGAGCTTCGATTGCGCCTTGGGATTGAGGGCCTTGGCGCGGTCGATGCTCGGTTGCACTTCAACGAGCTGGTCCTTGGCGCCGTACAACAGCAACAGCGGTACCTTCGCCTTGGGCAGGCCTTCGGTAGCGGCGGAGGTCATCGTGGGAATGCTGCGGGTCATCGGCCAGGACGCCATGGCGGCGTTGGTCAGCAGCAGCTCCATGGTCGCAGCGTCGGGCTGGGTGTGGAAGCACAGGCGCAGAAAGGTGCGCAGCGCATCGAGGTGGGTCTTCAGGTCATCGGAGGCCAGGCCGGCATACACCTCGGGGTGTGGGGTGATCAGTTTCTCGTTGAGCTCGATCACCGCGTTGACGTACACGGCGCCGCCGATCTTCGTGTCGCCGTAAGCGGCCAGGTAGTCGGACATCACCAGCCCGCCCAGGGACCAGCCCACCAGCACCGGCCGCTTGGCGCCGGTCGCCTCGAGCACGGCGGCCAGGTCATCGGCGTAGCGGCGCCCGTCGGCATAGGCGGCAGCATCATCGGGTTTGCCCGAGAGGCCGTGGCCGCGCATGTCGTAAGTGATCAGCCGGTAGCCTTGCAGGTCGGGGCTGCTGGTCTGCTGTTCCCAGTTCAGGCGGCTGCCCAGCAGGCCATGGATGAACACGATGGCCGGGCCGTCCGGGTTGCCAGTCTCCTGCACGGCGAGTTTCAGGCCGTCGGGGGCGGTGACGCTGTAGTGCTTTTCTGCAGCCATGGCGGCGGGCGACAGGGCGGCCAGCAGCAGGGCAAGCCAGATGCCGCGCAGAGTTCGGGTGAAAGGGGAGTGGTGCATGGGAGGCTCCTTATCGGCGAAGTGGATGAATTGGAGTCTAGGTCGGTGACCTGGGACGAGCTATGGCATAGAGTGCAGATCTGTTGATCTATCGTCCTGATCTGCGAGGAGCCCCGATGAGTGCCAATGACCTGATCAGCGAACTGCTGCTGGGCATGCGCCTGTGCGGTGTGCAATTTCGCAGGATGGAAGTGCCACGCCCGCTGGGTGTCGGCTTCAGCAACGAAGTAGGGCGGGCGCAGTTCCAGTTCGTCGGTCGCGGCCCGGTATGGCTGCGCAGCCCGGCTGGCGAACTGCACCGGCTCGACAGCGGCGATGCGGTGCTGATTCCCCGTGGCGGCCAGCATGCGGTGCTGTCCAGGCCAGACACGCTGAGCCGCGATATACGCACCTTCGACCCGGCTGTGCCTGCCGATGACCAGCCCTGGGAGTCGACGGAGGCTGACCAGGCGGCGGTCATCTTCAGTTGCTGCATGACGCTGGAGTTGGGTGGTATGCAGCCTCTGGTCGAGGCCATGCCGGAGGTGATGCGGGTCGACACCATCCTGCACAGCTCGCCGGAGATTCGTCCGTTACTCGATGCCATGGAGCGTGAGTCCCTGGTGCTGCTGGCCGGGCATGCGGGCATTCTTGCGCGCCTGGCGGAAGTGATCGCGGCGCTGATCGTGCGCGGCTGGGTGGCCAAAGGCTGTGGGGTGGCCACCGGCTGGATCGGCGCGATGCAGGACCCACGGCTGAGCAGGGCCCTGGTGATGATGCACAGGCACCCGGGGCGCCCGTGGACGGTGGCCTCGCTGGCCAGCGAAGCCGGGCAGTCGCGCTCGGTGTTCGCGCAACGCTTTCTACGCGCGACCGGCGTTTCGCCGCTGCGCTACCTGACGGACCTGCGCATGCGCCTGGCCCAGCAGAGCCTCAGTCATGACCACCAGGCCGTCGAAGCCGTAGCCGAGCAACTCGGCTACGGCTCACTGGCCGCTTTCAGCCGCGCCTTCAAGCGCTCGGTCGGTGTGCCGCCCGGCGCGGTGCGGGCTGGCAGGCGGGATGCCGGGTAGATGAGGGCGGCTGTTTGACTGCTACTAACCGCCCTCGATGCCGCAGTGCCTTTGTAGCCGCTCAGATTCTGTCGCTGGACTGGCGAATCATCATCTGCGTGCTGAGCAGCGCCGGTTTGATCTCGGTGCCGTTTTTCAGGTTGGCGATCAGCGCTTCGGCGCTGAGCAGGCCCATTTCCGTTGCTGGAATCGACAGTGTGGTCAGTGGCGGATCGAGGTAGTCGGCGAATTCCAGGTTGTCGTAACCTGTCACGGAGAGCTGCCGTGGCACGTCGATGCCGAGCTTCTTGCAGGCCGAGAGCACGCCGAAGGCGATCACGTCGCTGTTGCAAACGATGGCCGTTATCTCGGGGTGCTCGAGGCGGATACGGCGCAGGGTCTGTTCGCCGAAGGCGATGGTGTAGCCATCGGTGCTTTCGTAGATGGCGTGGCTGCAGCTATCCGGGTGGTTGGCCAGGGTGTCGATGAACGCCCGTTGGCGGGCCTCCTGGCGATCGTTGCCTTTCATGGGGCCGGTTAGCATCGCCATGTGCCGATGGCCAAGGCCGAGCAGGTAGTCGGTCAGTTGCCGGGTGGACTGGTAGTTGTCGAAGCCGATGAAGGGGAAGGCGCGGTCATCGAAATAGGAGTAGGTGCAGATGACCGGCATCCGGTGTTCCTGCAGGTATTTGGTCAGCGCCGGGTCGCGGATGTCACCGACCACCAGCAGCGCTTCGGCGCCGCGCTCGACCAGCAGCTTCACTTTTTCGTAGATGGCGCCGGAGTCGAAGCCGCAACTGAGCACGTAAACCACATAGCCGTACTCGGCGAGCTTGTCCTGGAAGCTCTTCACCATGGTGGCGTAAATCGAGTGGTCCAGGGTGGGGATGATGGCGCCGATGACGTTGGTTTTGCGCAGGCGCAGCGCCTTGGCCGCCGAGTTGGGCGTGTAGCCCATGCGGGCGGCGACTTTCAGGACCTTTTCCCGCACGTCGTCGCGTACGTGATGGGGCAGGTTGAAGCTGCGCGAAACGGTGGCAACGGAGACGCCTGCAGCCTTGGCGACATCCGTGACGTTGCATCGGGTCTGGTTGTTCTTGGCGATGCTCACACGTGCTCCTCTGGTGTCGTGGTGCAGTTGCTGCGTGCGCAGGATTCTGCGGGATTCAATGGGGTGCTGCATCAAAAAACTGCCCGCGTTCGTGCCGCCGGGGCTCGCCCGCTCTGAGCAGAGAGGCGTGTGCAGGGAGGCGATCAATCGCTTGCTTCGCGGTATGGGCCAAAGCCCTACGGTTTGCCTGTGAATGATTGTAATCGTTTTCAGTGCGCTGTTACCGCTTTTCGCATCGGCTTGGTGCGGTAACAGGTTGCGCGGTGCCAGACGCTGATCCGCTCGATCACGCCAAGCCGCATGAACACTGAGTCGGCAACGCAATTGGCTGGTAATGGCGCGCTTTATGCTTGGGCACTTGTACGTCGAAGCGCAGATTGATTGGGAGCTTGGCCCGGTAGGGTGTGGGTTTCCAAATTTTGCTTCTCTGGTTTGTAAACGATTACAGTGTTTTCCAGCTTTCAATTCGGGTGGACTCATGCGTGACATCAACGGCCGATCTACAGCAAGTACGTACGACTACATCGTCATCGGTTCCGGCTCTGCCGGCAGTGTGCTGGCCGCACGCCTGGCCGAGGACCGGCAGCACTCGGTACTGATGCTGGAGGCCGGCCCGAGCGACAAGAGCCTGTATATCCAGATGCCGGCGGCGCTGGGCTTTCCGCTGATGAATGACCGTTTCAACTGGTACATCCATTCCGAGCCCGAAAAGGAGTTGGGGGATCGCAGCATCTACGAGGCGCGTGGCCGGGTGCTGGGCGGTTCGTCATCGATCAATGGCATGAACTGGGTGCGTGGCAACCCGTGGGATTACGACAACTGGGGCGCCCTTGGGCTGGCCGGCTGGAGTTATGCCGAATGCCTGCCGTACTTCCGCAAGGCGGAGACCTTCGACAAGGGCGGCAACGACTATCGCGGGGTTGGCGGCCCGATGCACATCGAGACGTGCAAGGCGGATAACCCGCTCTATCGCGCCTTCCTGAAGGCGGGTGAGCAGGCTGGTTATGCGCAGGTCGATGACCACAACGGTTACCGCCAGGAGGGTGTGCACATCACCCAGCGCAACGTTCACAAGGGCATTCGCTGGAGCACCTCCCAGGCCTACATCCACCCCAATCGCCACCTCGGCAATCTTCACGTGTGCGACAAGGCTCTTGTCACCCGGATCGAGTTCGAAGGGACGCGGGCGGTGCGCGTCCACCTGCTACGCGACGGCGAGCCTCAGGTGATTGGCGTGAGCCGGGAGGTGGTGCTCTGCGCAGGTGCCATTCATTCGCCCCATCTGCTGATGCTCTCCGGGATCGGTGATCGAGAGCATCTGGCCGAGTTCGGCATCGACTGCGTGGCGCATCTGCCAGCCGTGGGGCAGGGCATGAAGGATCACGTTGCTGCGCCCGTGCAATACCGCGCCACGCAGAACGTCTCGATTGCCAAGCAACTGACGGCCCTGGGCAAGCTCAAGCTGGGCTTCATGTGGCGGTTCTTCAAGAAAGGATTGGGAGCCACCAACTTCTTCGAAGTGGGTGCGTTCATCCGCACCCGTGATGACATTCAGGTGCCGAACGTGCAGTTCGAGTTCATCCCCATGCTGGGCGAGTTCCAGCACGGCAGCGTGAAGCTGGAGAACGGCTTCCAGTATTTCTTCAGCCTGATGCGCCCGACCAGCACCGGCCGCGTCTGGCTGGGGTCGGCCGATCCTCGGGACGCGCCGCGGTTCGTCTTCAACTTCCTGTCCACTCCAGAGGACCAGCAGGATGCCATCGCGGCCGTGAGGGCGATTCGCAATGTGGTCGCGCAGCCGGCCTGGGATCCCTACCGCGGCGAAGAGGTCACGCCCGGGCCTGCGGTGCAGACCGATGAGCAGATTCTCGAAGCCCTGCGCGGCCTGGCGGGAACCAACTATCACCCGTGCTGCACCTGCCGCATGGGCGTGGACGAGAACAGCGTGGTCGATGCCCGTGGTCGGGTTCATGGCATCGAGAACCTGCGGGTGGTCGACGCTTCGATCATGCCGGAGATCGTCAGCGGCAACCTCAACGCGCCGATCATCATGATGGCCGAGAAGATCGCCGACGACATTCGTGGCCGCAGCCCACTGGCTGGATCCAGCGCGCCGTATTACGTGCCGGAATGATTTCTCGCCGACCGGCTCCGGCGGGTTGGCGGCCCAGGCGCATGCGCCGTCCTTTTGCACTCAGGAAATGCATCATGAAACTGCACGAGAAAGTCGCCCTTATCACCGGTGCTGGCGCCGGCATCGGTGAGGCTACTGCCAGACTCTTCGCCCGCGAGGGGGCCAAGGTGGTGGTGGCTGACCGCAATATCGAACTGGCCCGCCGTGTGGCTGCCGACATCGGCCCCCAGGCGTTCGCCGTCGAGGTGGACGTGGCCGTGGCCGGTCAGGTCGAGGCCATGGTCGCTGCCAGCGTCGGCAAGTTCGGCGGGCTGGACATTCTGGTCAACAACGCCGGCTTCGGCACGCTGGGCAGCGTCGTCACCCTCGAAGAGGAGACCTGGGATCAGGTCGTCGACGTCAACCTGAAGGGCGTATTCCTCTGTTCCAAATACGCGATTCCCGAGATCGTTCGGCGCGGTGGTGGGGCTGTGGTGAACCTGGCCTCGACCATCTCGGTGGTCGGCATCAAGGATCGTGCAGCCTACGTGGCGGCCAAGGGCGGGGTGGCGGCGCTGACGCGAGCCATGGCACTGGATCACGCCCTCGAGGGTGTGCGGGTGAACAGCGTTGCACCCGGTGTGATCGCCTCCAGCTACTACGACAAGATCTTCGAATCGGTGCCCGATCCGGTGGCTTTCAAGAAGGGGCTGGAAGCTCGCTCGCCGCTCAACAAGATGGGCGAACCGGTGGATATCGCCAACATGATCCTGTTCCTGGCCAGCAACGACTCCACCTTCGCCACCGGTGCGATGTTCACCGTCGACGGCGGCTACACCGCCTGGTGAGGATGCCGGAATGATCGATGAACTGCGCGAGTATCAATTCACCGAGCAGGCCTGGGGGCGCTACTGGCAACTGTTCCAGACGTGCTGCCTGCCGATTCGCGGCAATGACTACGGCGCGCTGCTGGGTATGTGGCACGAGCAGGTGGGCAATTGCATCTACTTCAGCCACGTGTGGCGCTATCAGTCATTCGATGAGCGCACGCGGTTGAGGGCCGAATTGGGCAAGGTGAAGGCCTGGCGCGAGGCGTTCCTGCCGCAGGCCGCTCCTCTGGTCAGCAGGCAGTTCCTGCAATTGCTCAACCCGCGTTCGGAAGTCGAGCTGTGCAGGGCGCGCTTTGTGCATTCTTACCGCTGTGCCACGGGTACTGCATCGGCCGTGATCGACCGCATCCACCGTAGCGTCGATGCCTCGGGACAGCCCTGCTGTGGCGTATGGACCACCGAGTTCAGCGACCCCAATCAGGTGCTGGTGATGACGGCTGGTGCGCAGACACCGCTGTCGACGCTGGAGGCTGCAGTCAGTGTCGAGAGCCGCCGCATCGAGCCACTGATGGCCCGCTCCAGCTAGCCCGTTGCGGTGCTATGTTTGATCTCGAATGTAAACGTATACATACCCTTTTCAGGAGAAACAGCATGTCCACCAGAACCTATGACCACTGGATCGATGGGCGCGAGTACGCACCCTCCGGCCGGCAGCACATCGAGCGCCATTCTCCGGCGCATGGCGGCCTGCTGGCGCGCTTCGCCGAGGGCAGTGCCCAGGATGTCGACATTGCCGTCGAGCGGGCCAAGGCGCTGCACGTCAGCAGGGCCTGGTCCTCGCTACCAGGGTCGGAACGCGCGAAGTTGCTGAGCCGGCTTGCCGATCTGATCGAGCGAGATGCCGAGCGCCTGGCCGAAATCGAGGCCGAAGAGGTGGGCAAGCCGATCATCTATGCCAGGGGAGAGGTGTCGTGGGCTGCCGAGCTGACCCGGTTTGCCGCTTCCCTCGCGTGGCAGATCAAGGGCGAGGCCTATACCCATCTCGGCGACGACAGGCTGGGCCTTGTCACCCGCGAGGCGCGGGGCGTGGTCGGCCTGATCGTGCCGTGGAACTTCCCCCTGGTGTGCCTGTTCCAGAAGCTGCCCTACGCACTGGCTGCCGGTTGCCCGGTGGTGATCAAGCCCTCCGAGCTGACCTCCGGTAGTGCACTGGAGGTCGCCCGGCTGGCGGCCGAAGCCGGTTTTCCGGCCGGGCTGATCAATATCGTCACCGGTCGTGGCGAGGTGGTGGGCGAGCGCCTGACGCGCCACCCCGATGTGTCGATGATCTCCTTTACCGGTTCGACCCGGGTTGGCAAGCAGATCGCTGCCAGCGCCGCTGGCGACCTTACCCGAGTAGCGCTGGAGCTGGGTGGCAAGGCCGCCAACGTGGTGTTCGCCGATGCCGATCTTGAGGCCGCGCTGGACGGTGTGCTGTTCGGGGTAATCCTCAATCAGGGCGAGGAGTGCGTGGCGGGAACGCGGCTGCTGATCGAAGAGTCGGTGGCCGACGAGTTCGTCGCCAGGCTGGTGGAGCGTGCCTCGCGGGTCGTGGTGGGGCTGCCTCTGGACGACCAGACCCAGATCGGTGCGCTGATTCACGAGCAGCATCTGCACAGCGTATTGGGTTATATCGAGGTGGGCAGGCAGGAGGGCGCGCGGCTGCTGTGTGGCGGTGAGCGCCTGACTCAGGGCAGCCTGGGCAAAGGCTACTTCGTGGGGCCGACGATCTTTACCGAGGTGCGACCGGAGCACCGTATCTTCCGCGAAGAGATCTTCGGCCCGGTATTGACGGTCACCCGTTTCAAGACGGTCGACGAAGCCATCGAACTGGCCAACGATACGCTCTATGGCCTGGGTAATGGCCTCTGGACCAAGGATCTGGACAAGGCGCTCGCGGTATCGCAGAAACTGCAAAGCGGCACCGTATACGTGAATACCTACCTGGAGAGCGCACCGCAGCTGCCATTCGGTGGCTTCAAGCAGAGTGGCTACGGGCGTGAGAACGGTGTCGACGGCTTGCACGAGTTCCTCGAGGTGAAGGCGACCTTCATCAAGACCGGGCCGCGCACGCCTGTTCTGCCCAATACCCTTGGCTGATTCAGCCGACCCTCGGCACCGCCTTTGCGGCGCCGAGGGATCAGGCACCACTCCCTGAACGAAGGTCTGGTTATGAACTTCAAGCGAATGATCAATGTGGTCAGTGCCCATGCGGCTGGTGAGCGCAATGACGTGATCACCGGCGGCGTACTGGACGTCCCCGGGCAGACCATCTTCGACAAGATGAAGTACCTGGAGACCCAGGGTGACGACCTGCGCAAGCTGCTGTTGCAGGAGCCTCGCGGCAGCGTCACCCAGTGCGTCAACCTGGTATTGCCGTCCGCGCATCCCGAGGCGGATGTGGGGTTCGTCATCATGGAATCCGAGTTCTACCCGCCGATGTCGGGCACCAATACGATCTGTACGGTGACCGTACTGCTCGAGACCGGCATGATCCCCATGGTCGAGCCGGTCACGCGCCTGACCCTCGAGGCTCCTGGCGGGCTGGTGCGTGTCGAAGCGGCGTGCCGCGATGGCAAGTGCACCAGTGTGACGTTCTCCAACGTGCCGTGTTTCGTCTTCGCGCTGGACCGCTTCATCGAGGTACCGGGCATTGGCTCGCTGAAGGTCGACGTGTCCTACGGCGGGATGATCTACGTGCTGGCCGATGCCCAGGCCCTGGGCTTTGCCATCACCCCGGACGAAGCCGCCGATATGGTCAGTGTCGGTGAGGTCATCAAGGCCGCTGCCGCCGAGCAGGTGCCTGCGGTGCACCCGGAAAACCCCCAGATCCACACCATCAACCAGACGCTGTTCGCTGGCCCGCTACGGGACGACCCATTGGGCAAGCGTTCGCGCAATGGCGTCATCGTTTCTCCAGGGCGGCTGGATCGCTCACCCTGCGGTACCGGGACCAGCGCCCGGTTGGCGGTGATGCATGCTCGCGGGCAGATTGGCATGGGCGAGAAGTTCGTCCACGAATCCATTCTGGGTACCGAGTTCGTGGGCGAGATCGTCGAGACCATGAGTATCGGGGGCCGCCCGTGCATCCGCCCGACCATTTCCGGGCAGGCCTGGCTGACGGGGTTTCATCAGTACGTGCTCGATCCCAGCGATCCGTTCCCCACCGGCTACACCCTCAGCGATACCTGGCGCAGGAGCGGCTGACGCCCGTCCCGCAGCAGAGACGCTCGAAGACAATCCGCCAGCGGGTTGTCCGCCTGGATTTGTAAACGATTACGGGCTTGCAGCTGGCAAGCCGAGGCATGAGGAGCATGCAGATGTGCAAAACAATTCGCGCTGCTCGGAAAGGGAGTAGAGCGCCATGAGCGCAGCGATCAACATCGTGGAAAAGGGGCAGGGCGATGCTGTCGTGCTGATTTCCGGCCTGGGTGGGCTGGCGTCCTTCTGGGAGCCCAGCGTGGCGGCGCTGAGCCAGTCCTGGCGAGTGATCACCTTCGATCATCCCGGCGTCGGTGGCAGCGAGATCGACGGCTTGCCGAACATCCCCGGTATCGTCGTCGCCGCGCTCAGGGTGTTCGACGAACTGGAGCTCGACCGGGCGCACGTGGTGGGGCATTCCACCGGCTCGCTGGTCGCCCAGGCACTGGCACTCGACCATGGGCCGCGGGTTCGCAGCCTGGCGCTGAGCAGTGGCTGGGCGCGCCCGGACAAGCGCTTCGAGGACTTCTTCGCCTACCGCAAGTATGTGCTGGCCTGGTTGGGAGGTACCGCCTACAACGCGCTGACGCGCTTCGCCGGCTATCCCTCGGCCTGGTACGGCGAGCAGTTCGCCATCGACGGCGCCGTGAACTTCGACGAACCGTCACCTCTGGATGTCGGCATGACCCAGGCACGCATGGACATGTTGCTGGGGTACAGCCGCCGCGACGAACTGGGGGCCGTCCAGGCGCCCACCCTGGTAGTCGGTGCACCTGACGATTACATCATTCCTTTCCATCACAGCGAGGAGCTGGCCAGCCTGATCCCCAGGGCCAGGCTGCTGGCGTTCAACGGTGGCCACTTCGCGCCGCTCACTCGCACTGACCTGTACACGGCGATCTTGGCCGAATTCTGGGAGTCCTTAGCATGAGTGAACCAACAATCAGGCGAGTCGGCATCATCGGCCTGGGGGCAATCGGCAGGCGCGTGCTCGAAGCCCTGCAGACCCAGCACCTGCCATCGGCCTCCTATGCGGTCGTGGATCGCATGCAGCACCCCGAGGCTTTCACCGAGTCTCGTCACCTGACGCTGTTCAGTGACGTTCGGTCGCTCATCGACTGGCAACCCGATCTGGTCATCGAGTGTGCTGGCCATGGCGCGGTCGTGGATGCCGTTCCGGCCTGCCTGCGGGCGGGTATCGATGTGGTGATCGCCTCCATCGGAGCGCTGGCCGACAGGGCCCTCAGGGAAGATCTGGAGCAGGCTGCCAATGCCGGCAAGGCACGCCTGATTCTGGTCTCGGGGGCGATTGGCGGGCTCGATGCCATACGTTCGGCCCGTGCGGCTGGGCTGGACGAAGTTATCTACATCGGTCGCAAACCACCTCAGGCCTGGGGCGGAACGCCTGCCGACGATGTATTCGACCTGGCCAGCATCGACGAACCGACCACCATCTTTCGCGGTTCGGCCGCCCAGGCGTCGGTGCTGTTCCCGAAGAACGCCAACGTGACCGCCGCGGTGGCGCTCTCCGGCGTCGGTTTCGAGCTGACTCAGGTCCAGTTGATCGCCGACCCTGGCGTGCACAAGAACGTCCATGAGGTTCAGGCACGAGGCGCCTTTGGCGAACTGTCGATCCGCCTGATCAACAACCCCTTGCCGGACAACGTCAAGACATCCTGGCTGGCTGCGCTGAGCATCGAAGAGGCGGTCGCCAAGCAGTTGCAGGCGCTGGTGTTCTGATGGCCGGGCGGCTTGGCGCAGGAGCCGGATGGGGAAGGGGCGGGCACTGCGTGGGCCGCGTCATGAACGATTTTGAATACGTTGATTTGTAATCGATTACGGGCTTTAGTCTGACTACGGCCTGGAATGCCAACCCTGGGTGCTCACCTGGCACCCAGTCACGCAACCAATGTTCAGCGAGATCCAGCCATGAGCATCGTCAGTGATCTGAAATATTCACGTTACGCAACGACATCGATCTTTTTCGTCAATGGCCTGGTGTTGGGGATATGGGCCACCAACATTCCGGCCATCAGCAGGGCGCTCGGTCTGAGCGATGGGCAGCTGGGAGCCGCCCTGAGCATGTTCGCGGCGGGTACCATGCTGATGATCTTCCTGGCTGGCAGCGTCGCCAACAAGCTGGGCAGCCGTGCGTCGATAGTCATCGGCGGGATATTGCTGTCGATCTCTCTGCCACTGCTGGTGATATCACCGTCCTACGAGGTGTTCTTCGTCATTCTGCTGTTCTTCGGGATGTGCAACAGCGTCATCGACATTTCGATGAATACCCATGCCTCGATCATCGAGGAGAAGCTGAACAAGCCACTGATGTCCTGGTTCCATGCCGCGTTCAGTTTCGGTGGCATGGCTGGCGCCGGGTTGGTGTCGGTACTGGATGCCTATGCACTGAGCGCGCTGACCAATCTGGGCGTGGCCGCAGTGCTGATGCTGCTGACCACCCTGCTGTGTGCCAGGCCGCTGCGTCACCTGCGTCCGACTCTGGCCACGGTTGCCGAGAAGAAGAAGGTGGTGATCAGGCCCAACGGCACTCTGTTGATCATCGCGATGCTGACGGTCATGTCGCTTTTCACCGAGAACTCGATGATCAACTGGAGCGCCAAGTACCTGACCGACGTGGCCAGTACCAGCACCGGTATCGCTGCATTCGCTTTCGGTGGCTTCAGCTTCGCCATGGCGATCGGGCGCCTGATCGGCAACCCGCTGATTCGCCGTTATGGCCGTGATTGGGTGCTGGTCTGTTCGGGGCTGCTGGGCGTTGCCGGCTTCGCCCTGGCCATCAGCGCACCTGCGCCGCTGACCGCCATCGTCGGCTTCATGCTGGTCGGCCTCGGGCTGGCCAACATGACACCGATTCTCTACAGCAAGGCTGCTCAGGCGTACCCGCAGGCGCCCAGCCTGGGGCTGGCGCTGAACGGCACCATTGGCTATCTGGGCTTTCTGATCTGCCCGCCAATCATCGGCGCTACGTCGGATCACATCGGCCTGCAGTTCAGCATGTCGCTGCCGCTGTTGGCCATGTTCATCGTCAGTCTGGTCGCCTGGAAAGGGCAACTGGAAGTGCGCCAGCGAGCGACCACGAGTCCGCTCGCTGACTGACCGTCATGGCCGTGAAAGCCCTGCCGAGCAATTGGCGTGCAGCGCTTCACGGCCCTTTGCCAATCCTGTCGAAGAGACGCAGTGGCCTTTTCAGGCGCGGCTGCGGGTGCCTCTTCGACGGTAAGGCCACTTTTCTAGAGGGCAATACGATGTCGATGATCGAGAAAGGCAACAATGCTGATCTGGGCGATATTCTGGTACTCGGGCCAGACGACGGAAAGGACTACTGGCAGCCCGTGCCGGCCAATGGCTTCATTTCCGTGCGTATCGATCCCGAAGAGCTGGAAATTCAGAGCCCGTTCAGCCTGGGCACGCAGACGCTGCCGCCGGCCAGCTACGTGAGGGAGCACTACCACCCGATACATGACGAAGTGCTGCATTTCATCCGCGGGGAGGGCAAGGCGCGCATCGATGGCAAGGAATATATCGTCAAGCCGGGCGTGACCATCTTCGTCGGCCGCGGCCGCCGGCACATGTTCATCAACGACAGCGACAGCGAGCTGCACTGGCTGTGGTTCATCCAGCCAAACGGCCTGGAGATATTCTTCAAGGACATTGGTATCGACAAGCAGCCTGGGCAACCCGAGCCCGAGCCGTTCCCACGGCCAGCCAACGTTCTGGAGATCGAGAAGACCACGGCGTTCGGCCCACCGCTCAAGGATGCCTACGTTCCGCGGTTCGACTAATCGGATTCCACGCCGCAAGCACGGGCGATGCTTCAGCAAACAGCTCTGAACGCTCGCCCGTATCGCTTCACCCTCCTTCCGCCCGTGCCAAGGCCGATCTCCCGTCCATCCGCTCGGGCAAGGGCTGTATTGCCGATACCTGCGCCCCAGAGCGCCGCATTCAATTTCCAGCCAATCGCGATTTAGGTTGAACCAAGCCGCGCGCCACTGCGTCTGTGCAATATCAAAGTGATATCGTCCGCTTCAGCGGACCCCACAGCATCGTCATTTCGATGGGTGAATCATCGCGACACCGGCTGGGATGCCGTCTCAGAACCGCGCTTGGAGTGCGGGCTGGCTCAACAAGAATAAGTCTCCAGTTTCCTCATCACATGAATTTGCAGTTGGAGCGATCCATGAATACGTGGTTTGGCAATATCAGCGTCACCATGAAACTGGCTTTGGGGTTCGGCCTCGTGCTGCTGCTGACGATGGCCCTGGCCGCCGTCAGCTGGACCAGCCTGGACAGCGTGGTGCAGCGCAGCGAGCGCATGACCGACGTCAATGAGCTCACGCATACCCTCACCGATCTGCGTGTGGCGCGTTTGCAGTACCTGCTCTCCAATGGCGGCGCGGCGGAAGCCGACAAGGTGCAGCAGCAGATCCGTGCGCTCTCCCAGCAGCAGCAGGAAATTCTGCCGCACTTTCAGAACCCGGAGAACGTAAGGCTGATCAAGCAGCAGATCGAGTTGATCGAGCAGTATCAGAAGGCCTACGACAAGACCAACGTGACCTACACCACCGCCAACAAGACCCGCAGCGAGATGGTCGACATGGCGGATCGCGCCGGTGAGTTGATCGACCGTGTCAGGGACGAAGTGGCCCGCACTGCCGTGGGCGACGAAGCGGGTTTCGCGCGTTACCAGGCCATCGCCCGGCTCAAGGATGACGTGCAGACCCTGCGTTACCGCGTACTCACCTACACCGCTGATGTGAACGAGCGCACCGAGCAGGCATTGAACCAGCAGATCGAACGCGTCGATCAGGGGCTCGATGGCCTGGCGACCGTGTTCGCCGGCGACTATCGCGACCAGATCCAGCAGCTCGAGAGCTCGGTCACCGCCTACCGCAGCCTGCTGGGTACCTATCGCACGGCAACCGCCGAGCGCTTGCAGTTGCGCGACGCCATGACCGATCAGGTGCAGGAGATCGTCAAGGGCAGCGACGCGCTGCTGGCCATGCAGGTCAAGCTGCGTGACAGCGACACCGGCTTCGCCACCCGGATGATGATCGGCGCCACGTTGCTGGCCCTGCTGGCGGGCATACTCGCCGCCTGGCTGATCACCCGGCAGATCACCCGCCCGCTGCAGGAAACCCTCGAAGCGGTGGAGCGCATCACCAGCGGTGACCTCACCCAGACTCTGCAGGTCAGCCGTCGCGACGAGCTCGGTGTGGTGCAGCAGGGTATCCAGCGCATGGGCAGCACCCTGCGTGAGCTGATTGGTGGCATCCGTGATGGCGTCACGCAGATCGCCAGCGCAGCCGAGGAGTTGTCGGCCGTCACCGAGCAGACCAGCGCCGGGGTCAACAGCCAGAAGGTGGAGACCGATCAGGTGGCTACGGCCATGCAGGAAATGTCGGCTACCGTGCAGGAGGTGGCGCGCAGTGCTGCCGAGGCCTCCCAGGCCGCGTCCGACGCGGACCACGAGGCCAGCCAGGGTGATCGGGTGGTGGCGGAAGCCATCGCGCAGATCGATCGCCTGGCCGCCGAAGTGACCCGTTCCACCGATGCCATGAGCGAGCTGCAAAGCGAGAGCAAGAAGATCGGCGGCGTGATGGACGTGATCAAGGCGGTGGCCGAGCAGACCAACCTGCTGGCCCTCAATGCCGCCATCGAGGCCGCGCGTGCCGGTGAAGCGGGGCGCGGGTTCGCCGTGGTGGCCGACGAGGTGCGCGGGCTGGCTCAGCGCACGCAGAAATCCACCGAAGAGATCGAAGGCCTGGTCGCTGGTCTGCAGCAGGGCACCCAGCAGGTGGCAGCCATCATGCACGGCAGCCGCGAGCTGACCGACAGCACCGTGGCTCTGACCCGCAAGGCCGGTGAGGCGCTGGGGATGATCACCCGCAAGGTGTCCAGCATCCAGGCGATGAACCAGCAGATCGCCGCCGCCGCCGAGCAGCAGGGCGCGGTCGCCGAGGAGATCAGCCGCAGCGTGGTCAACGTGCGCGACATCTCCGAGCAGACCGCAGAAGCCAGTGAGGAGACCGCCGCATCGAGCATCGAACTGGCGCGTCTGGGCAACCAGCTGCAGATGATGGTCAGCCACTTCCGCGTGTGATGCCCAGGCGTAATGTCCACGACACCGTAGGAGCCGGCTTGCCGGCGATGGGTGGCCATACCGCGATTTTGCTGGATGGCTGCAATCGCTTCGCCCGCAAGCGGGCGCTGGTACCCACACAATCGTGTAGGAGCCGGCTTGCCGGCGATTGGTGGGCATACCGCGATTTTGCTGGATGGCCGCTATCGCTTCGCCCGCAAGCGGGCGCTGGTATCCACACGGTCGCGTAGGAGCCGGCTTGCCGGCGATTGGTGGCCATACCGCGATTTCGTTGGATGGCTGCAATCGCTTCGCCCGCGAGCGGGCTCCTACATGGCGCAGGTATGCACACGGTCGTGCCGGCTTGCCGGCGATTGGTGGGCATGCCGCGATTTTGTTGAATGGCCGCTATCGCTTCGCCCGCAAGCGGGCTCCTACGTGGGCGCTGGGGTACACACAATCGCGTAGGAGCCGGCTTGCCGGCGATTGGTGGGCATGCCGTGATTTTGCTGGATGGCCGCTATCGCTTCGCCCGCAAGCGGGCGCTGGGGTACACACAATCGCGTAGGAGCCGGCTTGCCGGCGAATGGTGGCCATACCGCGATTTCGCTGGATGGCTGCAATCGCTTCGCCCGCAAGCGGGCTCCTACGTGGGCGCTGGGGTACACACAATCGTGTAGGAGCCGGCTTGCCGGCGATGGGTGGGCATACCGCGATTTCGCTGAATGGCCGCTATCGCTTCGCCCACAAGCCGCGGCCGATCGGCGCTTCGCTTATCACTTTCGGGCTCTATCGCGTAATAAGCATTGTCTATCGGGGCGCTGGGTTTTCCCAATTTAGACCAGCGGATGACCTCTCGTAGCCTTGGGAAAGCGCATGACGCGCTTGGAACCATAAGAAAACGAGGATTCATCCATGAAACCCAGGAATTCATGGGCACCTGCCCTTGGCTTGATGACGGCGACCTTGTCCGCTTCTCTGTTCAGCTTTTCCGCCCACGCTGCGCCTCTGACCCGCGACAACGGCGCGCCGGTCGGCGATAACCAGAACTCGCAGACTGCAGGCAGCACCGGCCCCACGCTGCTGCAGGACGTGCAGTTGATCCAGAAGCTGCAGCGCTTCGACCGCGAGCGCATCCCCGAGCGGGTGGTGCATGCGCGGGGTACCGGCGCCCACGGCGAGTTCACGGCCAGTGCCGACATCTCCGACCTGAGCCGCGCCAAGGTCTTCACCAAGGGCACCACCACACCGGTGTTCGTGCGTTTCTCCAGCGTGGTGCACGGCAACCATTCCCCGGAAACCCTGCGTGACCCGCGCGGCTTCGCCACCAAGTTCTACACCAGCGAAGGCAACTGGGATCTGGTCGGCAACAACTTCCCGACCTTCTTCATCCGCGATGCCATCAAGTTCCCGGACATGGTGCATGCCTTCAAGCCCGACCCGAACACCAACTACGGCAGCAACCGCACCCAGTTCGATTTCTTCAGCCACGTGCCCGAAGCCACCCGCACCCTGACGCTGCTGTATTCCAACGAAGGGACGCCGGCCAATTACCGGCAGATGAACGGCAACGGCGTGCACGCCTACAAGCTGGTCAACGACAAGAACGAGTACCGCTACGTCAAGTTCCAGTGGCGCAGCCTGCAGGGGGTCAAGAACAACGACCCGCAGCAGACCGAGCAGATCCAGGGCAAGGACTTCAACCACATGAGCCGCGACCTGATCACCACGATCAACGCCGGCGACTACCCGAAGTGGGATCTGTACATTCAGGTGCTCGAACCCGCTGACCTGGCCAAGTACGACTTCGATCCGCTGGATGCCACCAAGATCTGGCCGGACGTGCCCTACAAGAAGATTGGCCAGATGGTCCTGAACAAGAACCCGGATAACGTGTTCCAGGAAACCGAGCAGGTGGCCATGGCGCCGTCCAACCTGGTGCCGGGTATCGAGCCCTCCGAGGACCGCCTGCTGCAGGGCCGGCTGTTCTCCTATGCCGACACGCAGATGTATCGCCTGGGCGCCAACCACGCGTTCCTGCCGATCAACCAGGCCAAGGTCGCGGTCAACAACGGCAATCAGGATGGCGCGGCGAATATCGGCCACACCACCACCGAAGTGAACTACGAGCCCAGCCGCATCAACCCACGGCCTGCCAGCGAGCATGCGCGTTACAGCAACCTGCCACTGAGCGGCAGCACCGAGCAGAAGAAGATCCAGCGCGAGCAGAACTTCCTGCAGGCCGGTGAGCTATACCGTTCCTACGACAAGAAGATGCAGGGCGATCTGATCGCCAGCCTGGGCGGTGCCCTGGCCGAGGCTGAAGACGAGAGCAAGCACATCATGCTGTCGTTCTTCTACAAGGCCGATGCGCAATATGGCGAGGGGCTGACCCAGGTAGCCAAGGGCGATCTGGCACGGGTCAAGGCACTGGCCGCCAAGCTGCAGGACTGACCTTGCGACCGGCCTACGCCGGTCACTCCGTGGCGCACCGCCCCCGAGCGGGCCGTGCGCCACGGATTCCCCAACCCGGGAGCGGCCGCTGGCCGTTCGGGAGGTTCCCATGTTGCGTACCCTCTGCTTTGCGCTGGCGCTGACCGGCGCGACTCCGCTGCTGGCCGATACTCCGCCCGCCGGCGATGCCGAGCACATTCAGGCGCAATTGCGCACTTACTACTTCGATGCGGCGCGGGCGGGCAATACCGCGATGCTCGACGAATTCATCCAGGCCGGTTACGACCTCGATACGGCTGACGAGAAGGGCTACACGGCGCTGATCCTGGCGGCCTACCACGGCCACCGCGAGGCGGTGGAGCGCCTGCTGAGCGCTGGTGCCGATGCCTGCGCCCAGGACCAGCGCGGCAACACCGCCCTGATGGGGGCGATCTTCAAGGGCGAGGTGCGCATCGCCAAGCGGCTGCTCGACGCCGACTGCAGCCCTGATCAACGCAATGGCAGTGGCCAGACGGCCGCCATGTACGCGGCCCTGTTCCAGCGCAAGGACATGCTCGATGCCCTGGCCAACAAGGGCGCCGACATGAGTGCCGAGGATGCCTTCGGCAACAACCCTCAGCGCCTGGAACAAGGCGACATTCGTACACGCTGGTCGCAGGAGCCGCCTTGAGGACGACGATGGTGCCGTCACTGCTGCGGCGCGTCGGATTCATAGCCGCTAACGCTCCAGCCCAGGTGCGCTAGGCGGCTGGCGCTTCGTATCGGGCCCGGGAGCCTCTAGTTGGCCATTCTCTGGCCACCATGCCATTCGTCAGAAGCTGCCGCTGGTCGTGCATCGAACGGCCCTGGCTGGGCTACAACTGCCTGTCTGGAGGTAATTCCCATTCAGCGTGGCCCGTTGGGCAGGCCATCTCCGGTTTGGCCTGGATGATCACCCCTGGCGAGCGAACGTCGAACCCGCGACATGAAGGTGCGAGTCGGGTCGGAGGAAATCCCGAGGCTTGCCGATTGGCGTGACCGTCGAAACAGCAGAGAAGGACGCGACCACAATGCCCGATTTTCAGAAGGCCGACCCGCAGGTCGTGCCGCGCATCGTCAACGAAATGGAGAGCCAGGGGTACTCCGTCATCGAGGGTTTCCTCTCCGAGGAGCAGTTGCAGGCGGCCCGCACCCACGTCAATTACGAAGTGGAGCGGCACCACCACGAGTACTTCGCCATGCAGGGCCAGGATGCCGTGAGGGGCAGCATCTTCGAAGAGATGAGCGTGTCGCCCCAGGTGATGGACCTGTTCAGGGACATCTACAAGACCGGTACCGGCCAACCACCGCGGTCACCCGACATCTTCCCGGCGCTGCGCTGCCTGCAGGGCAAGACCGGCAAGCGCGAGTCCTATTACTTCCACTACGACGCCGCAGCGCTGACCGCGCTCATTCCGCTGGTGACGCCCAGCGAAGGCCGCGACTGCGGGGATTTCATCTTCTTCCCCAACCTGCGCAACATCCGCAGCAACCTGTACGTCAACATTCTGGAAAAGGCGCTGATGCAGAACACCCTGACCCAGAAGCTGGTGACCTTCGCCGTCAAGCGCAGCTGGCTGAAACCGGCGAAGATCAAGATCGTGCCCGGCAACGCCTATTTCTTCTGGGGCTATCGTTCGCTGCACGCCAACGAACCCTGCGACCCCAACGCGCTGCGCTCCACCGTGCTGCTGCATTACGGTGAGCCGCACAGCCGCGAAAACCTCGCCTCGAAGCTGCTGCTCGGCTGGAATTTCCGCCGCGCCCGGGTGATCAACGAGCGCACCCGGCGCAGGGACGTGGGCTAGGCGCGTCCTGCGGGGAGGCTGGCGGCAAAGTGGATTGGTCAGGAGCAGATGCCGCATACTTCGCCGTCGATTAAGCCAGCGGGATACACCATGGAAAAGGCCAAGACCGGTACGCGAGCTGCCCAGGCGGATCGCAGTCGGGCGGCGATCCTCAAGGCGGCGGTCAAGGTGTTCAGCCGTCAGGGTTATGCCGGGGCGCGCACCGAGCAGATTGCCAGCCAGGCCAAGTGCAACGAGCGGATGATCTATTACTACTTCGGCAGCAAGGATGAGTTATTCGTCAATGTGCTGGAGCATATCTACGCCCAGTTCAACCGGGCCGAGGCCCGGCAGGTGTTCGATCTGGCAGACCCCGAGCAGGCGATTCGCGATCTGGTCGCCTTTACCTGGACCTACTACCTCAAGCACCCTGAGTTCATCACCATCCTCGGCACGGAAAACCTGCTGCAAGGCGTGCACGCCCGCAAGTCGGGCAACCTGCGGGCGCTCTCCGGCACCGCAGTGGGCGTGTTGCAGCCGATCGTCGCCGCCGGTCAGGCGCAGGGGCTTTTCCGCGAGGATATCGACATCCGGCACCTGTACCTGATGATCGCCTCGCTCTGCTACTTCTATAACTCCAACCTGCACACGCTGAGCTGTTTTCTCGATGACGAGCTGGTCAGCGTCAGCGAGAAGGCGCGCTGGCTGGCGTTCATCAGCGACGTGGTACTGCGCGGTCTGCGCCGCGCGGCGTCGTGATGGGGCTCAGTGGGTGCCGGGGTTGGCGCGCACGTGCGCGACTTTCTGGGTCAGGTCGAGCCACGCCGGCTGCTCGCTGGCGAAGCGGTGGCGCAGATAGGCGACCAGTTCGGTGACCTGGCGGTCGTTGAAACTGTCCTTGAAGGCCGGCATGTAGCCGAGTTCAGGAGTCGCCGGCGTGTCGATGCCATGCAGGATGACCTTCAACAGGTTGTCCGGCATGCGGCTGTGCACGTTGCTGTTGACCGCCATGGATGGGCTCACGCCAAACAATTGCGGGCCCAGGCCATCGCTGTGACAAGCCTGGCAGGCGCCTTCGAAGGTGCGCTGGCCACGGGCGAGCGCTGCCGGGTCGGGGGCCGTGCTGCTGGCGACAGTCTGCGCTGGCGCGGGAGCGTCCAGGGATATCAGGTAATTGGCGATGGCCTGCACATCGCTTTTCGGCAGCATCGCCAGCTCACTCACCACCGGGCCCATTGGGCCGGCAGCCACGCCGTGGCGTTCGGAGAACCCGCTGCTCAGGTAGTCGGTCAGTTCCGCCTCCGTCCAGGGCGTAGCGCTGCTGCGCAGGCCGCTGAGTGGCGGTGCCTCCCAGCCGTCGACCATCCCCCCGGCAAGAAACGACTGGCCGCCTTTTTCCGCGCCGAGCAGGTTGCGCGGCGAGTGGCAGGCGGCGCAGTGGCCCAGTCCGTTGACCAGGTAGGCGCCACGGTTCCATTGCTCGCTGCGGGCCAGGTCGGCCTGGTATTCGCCGCGCCCGAGAAACAGGGCGTTCCAGCCGGCCATCAGCGGGCGGATGTTGAACGGAAAGCTCATCTGGTTGGCCGGGGCAGGCTGCTTCACGGCGGGCTGCGACATCAGGTAGGCATACAGCGCCTGCATGTCGGCATCGTTGATGTTGCGAAACGCCGTGTAGGGAAATGCGGGGTACAGGTGGCGGCCATCGCGGCTGATGCCTTCGCGCATGGCGCGCTCGAATGCGCCGAACGACCAGCTACCGATGCCGGTTTCACGATCCGGGGTGATGTTGGTGCTGTACAGCGTACCGAACGGGGTGTCCATGGCCAGGCCGCCGGCATTGCTGGCACCGCCAGGCGAGGTATGACAGACCGCGCAGTCGCCAGCGGCTGCCAGCAAGCGGCCTCGCTCCAGGGTGGCGGCGGACCAGGTGCCGGAACCCGCTGGTGCCACGGGGGCGATCTCCGCGCGCCAGGGCAGGGCGGTGGTGAGCAGGCCCAGGGTCGCGCCCAGCACGCCAGCCAGGCCACCAAGCCACCACTTGCTGCGTTTGCCCGTGGCGGGAGCCGCAGGCGCGGCGCTGTCGGCCCCACCGTCAGCAGCGAGCGCGGCACGAACCCGTTCGGCGGTGATCGGCAACTCGCGAAAGCGCAGGCCTGTGGCGTCGAAGATGGCGTTGGCAATGGCGGCCGCACTGGGTACGGAGGCCGATTCGCCGCTGCCCATGGGCGGTTCGGTCTGCCGAGGCATCATCATCACGTCGATGGCAGGCACTTCGGGAAAGGTCAGGATTGGGTAGGTGCCCCATTCGGTGCTGGCGACTCGCGAATCCTCGAACTGCACCTGCTCCTTGAGTACCCGGCTGGTGGACTGCACCACGTTGCCGTGGATCTGGTGACGCACGCCCTCGGGGTTGATCATCATGCCGGCGTCGTGGCCGATCACCACGCGGGTAACGGCCACTTCGCCGGTGCGCTTGTCCACCGCCACATCGGCGACCCAGGCGGCCCAGGCCGCGCCGAAACCGGGGAAATTGCTGTGAATGTAGCGGGCATAGGCGAAGCCCCGGCCGCGTAGCACGTCACCCTCGGCGGGCGTTTGCTGCGGTTGGGTGCGCGGCTGCCAGTCGGCGCGCTGGGCGGTGGCCTGGATCAGATCCCTGGCGCGTGGATCGTCCAGGTGGCGCAGGCGGTATTCGACGGGGTCCACCCCGGCGGCGAATGCCAGTTCGTCGATGTACGACTCGTGGGCAAAGCTGTTCGGCATGGCAGAAACGCCGCGCATCCAGGACGCGCGCACCAGCGGGGCCATGTCGTTGATGGTGACGCGCATGTGCTCGTAGTCGTAGGGCGGTATCGAGGTGCGGTCGCCCATCTCGAACATCATCGGCAATGGCTCGACGCGGCCGGTGAGCAGCAGCGCCAGGGTCGGCGCGCCGTTGGACGGGTAGCTGGTCTGGAAATCGTAGGCGCTGATGCTGCCATCGGCATTCAGGCCGCCGTCGACCTCCATCAATTGAGCGGTGCCCTTGGGTTCCCACACGTGTTCCTGTTCGCGGGTGAGTTGAACCCGTACCGGTTTGCCCACCGCCCTGGACAGCAGCAGGGCATCGGCGCATACGTCATCCGCGCAGTTGCGCCCGTAGCAGCCGGCGGCCTCCATGCGAATCACCTCGATGCGATTCTCGTCGCACTCCAGCAACCAGGCCAGGTCGGCACGCAGCAAGTGAGGGTTCTGGGTGCCCGACCAGACTTTCGACTGCTGCTCGCTGTAGTCGGCCAGTGCGCATGAAGGGCCGATCGACGCGTGCAACTGGTAGGGCCAGAGGTAGCTGCGGGTCAGTCGCTGGTCGGCGTTGGCCAGGGCCTGCTCGACGTCACCCTTGTCGAGAACCGTGCGGGCGATGCGCGGGTTGTCGCGGATCGCCTGGGCGATATCGCGCATGTCGGGCAGTTTCTGTGTCCAGGGTTTCCATTCGATTTCCAGTTGCTGGGCGGCGCGAGCTGCCTGCTCCTCGCGCTCGGCGACCACGCCGACGAAGTCGCGAATCACCACCACGGCGACGATGCCCGGGATATCGGCGATGGAGCTTTCGTTGACCGAGAGCAGGCTGTTGCCGACGAATTCGCCACTGTCGTAGCCCGCGTAGGGCGGACGTACCACGCGGCCGTGCAGCATGCCCGGCAGGCGCATGTCGTGGACGTAGGTCAGCTCGCCCGTGGCCTTGCCGGGAATGTCCACGCGCTGCGCGGCCTGGCCCACCAGGCGGTATTCGCTTGGCGGTTTGAGTGGCGCGTCGCCGCTGATGGACAGACGAATGTGCTGGCCGGCGATCAGTTCGGCGAAGCTCAGCTCGCGGCCGTCCGGGTGATGGAAGCGGCCGCGCTGCAGCCTGAGCTGCTCGACATCCGTCTGCCAGCGCTCACTGGCCAGCCGGCCCAGGTGGCGTCGCGCTTCCGCAGCGGCATTGCGCAGAGGAATCGCGCTGATCTGGATGGTCGCGCTGGCGATGGTTGCGCCCTGATTCGGCGCTCGCTCGGTGTCGCCCAGGACCATCTCGACCTGATCCATGTCCAGGTTCAGCTCTTCGGCGACGATCTGCGCCAGCGAGGTGCGGATACCCGTGCCCAGGTCGACATGACCGTTGAAGGCATGAACTCGGTCACCGGCGATGGCGAGAAACAGCCCGAGTTCGCGAGGTTTCAAGGTGGCGCTCTGGCCTTTGGGCATGGGGCCGGAGGGGGGCTGGATGGTATCGATCACCAGCAGCGCATCGGGCTGTTCGAGCCATTGGTCGCGGGTCAGGTGCATGGGGTTTCTCCGTGCGGGGCAGCGGGACGGCCGGCGGCACGCAGGGCCGCGCGCATGATCTCGACGTGGGTGCCGCAGCGGCACAGGTTCGCCGACAGCTCGTTGCGCAGTTCTTCGTCGCTGGGGTGTGGGTTGCGATCGAGCAGGGCCTTGATGGTCATGATCATGCCGTTGAGGCAGTAACCGCACTGCGCCGCCTGTTCGCTGATAAAGGCCTGCTGCACCGGATGGGGGCGTTCGCGACAACCCAGGCCTTCCAGGGTGGTAACGCTGCGGCCTACGGCACCGCCAACGGGAAATACGCACGAGCGGGTGGCGCGGCCATCGACGATTACCGTACAGGCGCCGCACTCACCCAGGCCGCAGCCGTACTTGGGACCATTGAGGGCCAAATCGTTGCGCAGGATGTAGAGCAATGGGGTCTGCGGCTCAGCATTGAGCTGCACCGCCTGCCCATTCACTTGCAGGGTCAGGTTCTTTTCCATGGATGCCTTGCTGCCTTGTCTGCCCGATCCCGGCGTTACCGCATTACCCAGGAAGGAGGCTTTTAGTTCGTTAAGTGCTTACTTCATGAAATATGCTTTTGGGTACGCAAGGAATGGGCCAGGGCGAGGGGCTTGGGCAATTCAGGAGGAGGGGGCAGCTGTCTGCCCGTAGCTGTCGTGGCAGATTTGCAGGCAGTGGCTGCACGGTGGCGTAGCTGTGGCGAACCTGCTTCGCGAGCGTGCGCCATGCGTATTAATCGCGGGCGTGGCCCGCTCCCACGGGGGATTGCTGGGAGGCTACCTGCGCCTTGCTCGAGGCAGTTGTCGGCAGAGTCGTGGACGACCTGCGGCCTACTCGCCGCTGTCGTTCATCTTGCGCAGCAGGTAGAGAATGGCGATGCGCTCGCCGGGATTGAGGCTGCCCATGGTCAGCTCGCTGATTTCCTGGGCACAGGGAATCATCTCGGTCAGCAGTGCCTGGCCCGCGCTGGTCAGCTCGACGATGACCTTGCGACGGTCGTCGGGGTCGGGCGACAGGGCGACCAGGCTGCGCGCCTTCAGGCGTTCGACGATGCCGCGAATGGTGGCTTGGTCGACGGCCGTGGCCTTGATCAGCTCGGCCTGGGAGCTCGGGCCATGGTCACGCAGGGCGCACAGTGTGACGAACTGGATGGAGGTCAGCTGAGCGTCGCAGACGTTCTGCTGGAAGATCGCCGTATGGCGCTGATAGGCCTTACGCAGCAGGTGGCCGATCTGTTCGGTTACCTGGTAGGTGTTTTCTGGGCAGTTGTCGGTCGACATGGGGGCATTCGGTTCGAGGCGCAGGTGGCCGAGTATAGCGGTGCAGGGCGGTCGCGTGTCTGCCCGCAGTGTTTTCCGGCTGGCGCTGGAGCGTTGCGCGGCCGCCACGGGCGGCGGGCTGTACATGGCGACGAACAGCGCCGTAGCCCTTGTTGCCCGACGCCTGCGGCCGCGCCCGTGGTGCCGTGTCAGCCAGCCTTCGAGGCTTCGGGATAGACCACGTCGCCAGCCAGCACCACGGCCTGATCGTCCAGATAGATATCGCAGTTGCGCAGTGGAATATCCAGATGGCAGGGCGTCTTGCGTGTGCCGCCGACCTCGGTGTTCGGCCCGGTGGAGAACAGGAAGTTGCCGTAGAACGCACGCGCGTCCATGCACATGCCGTCGTTGCGGTCGTGCAGGCCCATGGCTGTCCACTGCGCGCGAGGTTGCAGCCCCCAGCCGATATGGGAGATGCCGTACACCTCCGGGTCTTTGAAGTACTTTAGGTAGTCGCGCAGGTACTCGGCTTCGAAACCGCCGTGGATGGCGGTGATGAAGCCCTTGTCGATTTCCAGGGTGATGCGCTCGCGGCAGTAGTTCTTGAACGGCAGCAGGATGTCGCCGACGTCCAGCACGAGGGTGCCTTGCGCGCTTTCCTCGTTCGGCCAGCTGAACAGGAAACCGCTGGGCCAGTGATCCCAGCGGCCTGGCTCGTCGGCGAAGCCGTACTCGGTAACCGCCGGGTACTGCCCCAGAGCGGCATGGAAGTCGCTGCCTGCAGCGGACTTCACGTGCAGGCTGCGCGCCTGCTTGAGCAGCGCCTCGCTCGCCAGGACGCGGCGTTTGTCGTCCTCGGTCGGCAGCATGCGCGCCAGTACTTCGGGTGGCTCCACGGCGAGCAGGATTCGGGTTCCGGTCTTCAGGATCTGCTCCTGCTCCGGAGAGTGCAGCAGCATCATGGTGTCGACGACCAGGTCGGCAGCTTCCAGTGCACGCTGTGCAGCGAGGTTGCCGGTCAATGCGGTGTCGCCGCAGTAGGCCGTCATGTCGTTGCCCATCGCCCTCGGGTGGTTGAACGACGGCAGTTCCACGGCGTACACCTTGGCGTTGAGTCGCTGCGCGGCATCCATGGCGGCGCGCACGGTTCTCGGGTTCGAGTAATGGCTCTTGAGAATGGCGACGCTCTGGGTCGCATCGACCCTGGACAGGGTCAGCACCTGTTCGAACATCTGGGTTAGTTCGCTATCGCTTACCGGCATGACGTGTCTCCTGAAAAGTCGTGAGGAGGGTGCACCGAGCTGGTGCCTTGCTGCTGTCTGATGGTGCGTTTTTATAGAGTGTGCGCTCTAATTTCTTAGATAAAACACCAGCCTGAAGATCTTGGCAAGGTTTCGCTTGCAGCGTTACCTATCTACACAATTGCTGGTTTGTGAGCTTTTTATTGATGATTGGTAGCAGTTTTCGCGGCGTACGGTTTTTTTGAGGAAGGCTCTTCACTTTTTAAAAATATAGTGCATACACTGTAATTGTTCGGTGGGGAAACCCGCTTCGTCGTATCCAAGAGAGGAGGTGCGCCCATGGGGGCTCAGCAAAGAATTGCCATCGTTGGTGCGGGGCTGGGGGGCGCCGCTGCCGCTACCCTGTTGCAACAGGCAGGGTTCGAGGTCACGGTCTACGAGCAATCGCCGGAGTTCTCCCGGCTGGGGGCCGGTATCCATGTCGGGCCGAACGTAATGAAGATCTTCCGGCGCATGGGGCTGGAGAAGCCGCTCGAGGACATGGGCTCGCACCCTGACTTCTGGCACAGCCGCGATGGCGAGTCGGGGGAGTATCTGGCACGCATTCCGCTGGGGGAGTTCGCCCGGCGCGAGTACGGGGCGTCCTACATCACCGTTCACCGTGGTGACATGCACGTGTTGCAGATGGACAGCATCGCGCCCGGCACGGTGCGGTTCGGCAAGAGGCTGGAGCGCATCGTCGATGAAGGCGACCAGGTACGCCTGAGCTTTACCGATGGCTCAGAGGCCACTGCCGATATCGTCATCGGTGCCGATGGCATTCATTCCAAGATTCGCGAGGAGCTGCTGGGCGCCGAATCGCCCATCTACAGCGGCTGGGTCGCGCACCGTGCGCTGATTCGCGGCGAAAGTCTGGTGCGGCACGCCGATCTGTTCGAGCCCTGCGTGAAATGGTGGACGGATGATCGTCATCTGATGGTCTATCACACCACCAGCAAGCGCGATGAGTACTACTTCGTCTCGGGCGTGCCGCATGAGGCCTGGGATTTCCAGGGCAACTACGTGGACAGCAGCCAGGAGGAAATGCTGGCCGCGTTCGAGGGCTACCACTCCACGGTGCAGAAGCTGATCCGCAGCACCGAAGACATCACCAAGTGGCCGTTGCGCAACCGCAACCCGCTGCCGCTTTGGAGTCGTGGGCGCCTGGTGCTGCTGGGGGATGCCTGCCACCCGATGAAGCCGCACATGGCCCAGGGCGCCGGGATGGCGATCGAGGATGCGGCGATGCTGACCCGCTGCCTGCAGGAAACCGGGTTGTCGGATTTCCGCACGGCTTTCGAGCTCTACGAGGCCAATCGCAAGGAGCGTGCGTCGCGCGTACAGGCCGTCTCCAACGCCAATACCTTCCTGCGTACGCAGGAGGATCCTGCCTGGGTCTACGGTTATGACGTCTATGCCCAGCCGCTGAAAAGCGGGGTGGCGGCATGAGCACCCTGATTGGTGGCGGCAACGTGCAGGCCAACGGCATTCGCCAGCACTACCTGCGCTACGGCGGCCAGGGGCCGGTACTGCTGCTGGTGCCCGGCATCACCAGCCCGGCGATCACCTGGGGGTTCGTCGGCGAGGTGCTGGGGCGTCAGTTCGATGCCTACATTCTCGACGTGCGTGGGCGCGGTCTGTCCTCCAGTGGTGCGGGGCTGGCCTATGACACCGATACCTGTGCCGCCGACATCATCGCCTTCGCCGCTGCCCTGGGGTTCGAGCGCTACAGCCTGCTCGGCCACTCGATGGGCGCGCGCTTCGCCATTCGCGCCGCGGCGCTGGGCGCCAAGGGGTTGGAGCGCCTGGTGCTGATCGATCCGCCTGTGTCCGGGCCGGGCCGCCGCGACTATCCGAGCAAGCTGCCCTGGTACGTCGACTCCATCCGTCAGGCCGAGCAGGGCATGGATGCCGAGGCGATGAAGGCGTTCTGCCCGACCTGGAGCCAGGAGCAATTGCAGCTGCGTGCCGAGTGGCTGCACACCTGTTACGAGCCGGCCATCGTGCAGGCTTTCGAGGAGTTCCATCAGGTCGATATCCATCAGTATCTGCCTGCCGTGAAACAGCCTGCGCTACTGATGGTGGCAGGGCGCGGCGGGGTCATCGAGCCGGTCGACGAAGCCGAGCTGCGCGCGCTGAAGAGCGATTTGCAGGTCGTTCGCGTCACGGACGCCGGGCACATGATCCCCTGGGACGATCTCGACGGTTTCTTCGCCGCCTTCGGCGACTTTCTCGGCCAGCCCATTCACCACGAGGTTCTGCCATGAACACGCTCTATCGCATCGGCCAGATCGTGCCGAGCTCCAACACCACCATGGAAACCGAGATCCCGGCGATGCTCACCGCGCGCCAGGCGATTCGCCCGGAGCGCTTCACCTTTCATTCGGCGCGCATGCGCATGAAACAGGTGAAGAAGGAGGAGCTGGCAGCCATGGATGCCGAGTCGGATCGTTGCGCGCTGGAGCTGTCCGACGCCAAGGTCGACGTGCTCGGCTATGCCTGCCTGGTGGCGATCATGGCCATGGGGCTTGGCTACCATCGCCAGTCCGAAAAACGTCTGCGCCAGGTGACCGCCGACAACGACGCCAATTCGCCGGTGATCACCAGCGCGGGTGCGCTGGTCGAGGCGCTCAAGGTCATGAAGGCCAAGCGCATCGCCATCGTCGCTCCCTACATGAAGCCGCTCACCGAGTTGGTGGTCGACTACATCCGTGAAGAGGGTTTCGAGGTGGTCGACTGGCGTGCCCTGGAAATCCCCGACAATCTGCAGGTCGCGCGCCATGACCCTGCCAACCTGCCGGATATCGTCGCGGGCATGAACCTGGAGGGTGTCGATGTGGTGGTGCTGTCTGCGTGCGTGCAAATGCAGTCGCTGCCGGCGGTGGCCAAGGTCGAGGCGCTGACCGGCAAACCGGTGGTCACGGCGGCCATCGCCACCACCTATTGCATGCTCAAGGCGCTGGATCTGGAACCAATCGTGCCTGGCGCCGGCGCGCTGCTGTCCGGCGCCTACTGAGGAGGTGGCCATGAGTGCGCAGAGTCTTAGCGACAACTATCAGGGCGTCTGGGGGCAGCGTATCGGCTTCGGTACGCGGCCGGCGCTGCTGATGATCGACTTCATGCAGGGCTACACCACGCCGGGCGCGCCGCTGTTTGCACCGGGTGTGGTCAGCGCGGTGGAGCAATCGGTGGCCTTGCTGGACGCGGCGCGCCGGCTGGGTATCACGCTGGTGCACAGCAACATCCGCTATCACGCCGCCGATTTCGCCGACGGCGGCATGTGGGTACGCAAGGCGCCGGTGATGAAGGACATGGTCGACGGCAACCCGCTGGCCGAGTTCTGCCCGCAGGTGGCGCCCCAGCCAGGCGAGCAGGTGCTCACCAAGCAATACGCCAGTGTGTTCTTCGGCACGAGTCTGGCTTCTCAGTTGCACGCCCGAGGTATCGACACGCTGTTGCTGGCCGGCTGCTCGACCAGTGGCTGCATTCGCGCCAGTGCGGTGGATGGTGTGCAGCACGGTTTCCGCACCATCGTCGTGCGTGACTGCGTGGGGGATCGGCACCAGGCGCCCCATGAGGCGAATCTGTTCGACATCGACAGTAAGTACGGCGATGTGGTCAGCCTCGAGGAGACGTTGGCGTACCTCGACCGACTGTCTGCGTGAACACTCAATAAGGAATCTGCGGTACGCCGCTCTTTCCACGGGTCGCCCTGATGCGGGTGGCCGCCGTGCCTCGGGTACGGCCCTGACGCTGCCTTGGAAGGTCATCGGTTGATGACGCTTGCGGGCGTCGACGACTGCTGGCTTCAACAAAAATCACAAGTCACCGCCAGGAGACACGCAATGCCTTACGTACCCACCACCAGCACCGCCGTGGGCAGTGCACCCGACAGTACCCGCGAGCTATACCGGAAAGTGACCTGGAGGCTGATCCCTTTCCTGTGTTTCTGTTACCTCGCCGCCTATCTGGATCGCATCAACGTCGGCTTCGCCAAACTGCAGATGCTCACCGATCTGCAATTCAGCGAGGCGGCCTACGGGCTTGGCGCCGGTCTGTTCTTCGTCGGTTACATCCTGTTCGAGGTGCCCAGCAATCTGGTGCTCGAGAGGGTCGGGGCCAAGGTCTGGATCGCGCGGATCATGATCACCTGGGGCCTGTTGTCGGCCTGCACCATGTTCGTCACCACCACCACCGAGTTCTACATCATCCGCTTTCTGCTGGGGGCTGCCGAGGCGGGCTTCCTGCCAGGCGTGCTGTATTACCTGACCACCTGGTACCCGACGTACCGACGCGGACGAATCATTGCCCTGTTCATGATCGGCCTGCCCCTTTCCAGTGTGATTGGTGGCCCGATTTCCGGCTGGATCATGAATCACTTCGACGAGGTGAACGGGCTGCGGGGCTGGCAGTGGCTGTTCCTGCTGGAGGCGATTCCCAGCGTGTTGCTCGGTATCCTGACCTTCTGGGCATTGCCCAATCACTTCAATCAGGCCAAGTGGCTCGATGCCGATGAAAAGGCGCAACTGGCCCGCGATCTGGCGGCCGATGACGCAGAAGGCAAAGGCAGCAAGCACAGCTTTCGTGACGGCTTCTTCAACCTCAAGGTGTGGATGCTCGGCGGCATCGACTTCTCGATCCTGCTCAGTGCCTACGCCATGGGCTTCTGGATGCCGACCTTCATCCGCAATACGGGGGTGACCGATACCTTCCATATCGGCTTGCTGACCTCCTTGCCGAGCCTCGCGGCGCTGGCGGGCATGCTGCTGATCGGCGCCAGTTCGGACCGTCACCGTGAGCGTCGCTGGCACATCATCGTGCCGTTCATCATCGGCGCCATCGCCATGGCCAGCAGCACTTTCTTCAGTGACAACCTGATCATGACCGTCACGCTGTTCGCCATCGCCTCGGCGGCCATCATCGGTGCCGTGCCGGTGTTCTTCAGCCTGCCGGCCACGTTCCTCAAGGGCACGGCGGCTGCCACTGGCTTCGCCCTGGCCTGCTCGGTGGCGAATATCGCCGGCCTGGTGAGCAACTCGCTGATGGGCCTGGTCACCGACCTGACCGGCACCAGCCACGCCGCGCTCTGGTTCTTCGCCGGTTGCCTGCTGCTCAGCTGCTTCCTGGTGATCGCGCTGCCCGCGAAACTGGTCAACCGCTAAGGCGAGCGCTCCTGGTGTTGCCGGAGCGTGCTGTCGCGCGTTCCGGATTTTAAACCCTTCCCATCTTTTTCATTCTCACGCCATTTTTTCCAAGGCGTGCGTTTGCGTTCGTCTTTTTGGAGTGTCGATCATGACTTGCATGCGTCGTGTTGTCGGGGGCTGTCTGGTCGCAGGGCTGGGTCTGTCCGCTCAGGCCGAGGAGGGCGGATTCATGGAGGACTCCCAAGCTGACCTGCAACTGCGCAATTATTTTTTCAGCCGCGATTATTCCGGGATCGTCGGTAGCAGCACGCAATCGAGAACCCAGGAGTGGGCCCAGGGGTTCATCTTCGATTTCCGTTCGGGGTACACCCGTGGCCCGGTTGGCTTTGGTGTGGATGTGCTGGGGCTCTATGGCATCAAGCTCGATAGCGGTCGCGGGCGTACCAGCAGTGGTCTGCTGCCGGTGCACGACGGTCGGGGAGCCCATGAATATGGGCGCATGGGTGCAGCCCTGAAGGTGAAGTTGTCGCGTACCGAACTCAAGGTCGGTGAATTGCGGCCCCATCTTCCCGTGCTGTTACACAGTGATCTGCGTTTGCTACCGCCGACCTATCAGGGGGCTGCGCTGGTATCCAACGAGATCGAGGGGCTGACGCTGCAGGCTGGGCAGATGCGTTCTACCAGCCTGCGCGACTCGACGGATCGCCAGGAGATGCACGGGCTGATCAACGACCCCGTCAACCCGGCACGTATCGCCCGCTTCACCAGTGACCGCTTCAACTACGCCGGTGCGGATTACAGTTTCAACGCCAAACGCACCAGCGTCGGCATCTGGCAGGCGCAATTGCAGGACATCTATCAGCAGCGGTTCTACAGTTTCAAGCATGCCGAGCCTCTTGGCGACTGGACGCTGGGGGTGAGCGCGGGGTACTTCGATAGCCGTGACGAAGGGCGCAGCATCGCCGGCAAGCTCGACAACCAGGCAGTCTTCGCGCTGTTCTCGGCCAGGCATGGTGGTCACACCGTCTATGTAGGGCATCAGCGGATCGACGGTGATGACGGCTTCATTCAGGTTGGCGCCAATACCAACCCGATGGGCAACACCTTGCCCACCTACGAATTCGCCGCGCCCGGTGAGCGCTCCTGGCAGGTGCGCCATGACTACGATTTCTCCGTGCTTGGCATCCCTGGCTTGACCAGTACCTTGCGTTACGTCACGGGTGACAATGTGCGTACCGGGCAGGGCTATGAAGGCGAGGACTGGGAGCGCGATCTGGATCTAGCGTATGTGGTGCAGAGTGGCCCGTTAGCGGGGCTGGGGCTGCGCTGGCGCAATGTTACGGCGCGCTCCAACTACCGCACCGACATCGACGAGAACCGGCTGATCGTCAGCTACACGCTTGGCCTGTTCTAGGTCACGGCAGGCGGGTAGCGGACGTTTCGGCGGTTGCCGCTGACCTGGCATTGGTTGCGAACAAAAGGGACTGTCGTACCGCTGAGTCAGCGCGTATTCCTGGCATGCCCGGGCCCCAGGCCATTGCTGCTCTCTTCGCTGACACCGCATGAAGCCCCGACCCTCTCCCCGGATGGTCGGGGCTTTGTGCTTGGGTTGTTCAGATTCGCTCTGCAATGCGGGCACCTCAGGCAGGATCAGCGTTTTCCCAATGGGCCGGTGATCACCCATGGGGCCACGCGAGAGTGCAGGCATGGATAGGGAATCCGCTGTGCGGCTGATATGGCCGCTGTGCCTTCGCCAGCCAATCAATTGCCTCTTTGCGTCACACTCTGGCGCCTCGCTCTGTCATCATTCACCGTCTGATTCTGCACACTCAGGAACCCCATCCATGTCGGCGCTGAACCCCGGTCTGATCGTGATCCATGGCAACCGCCTCGAGGAGCTGCGCGCCCTGGCGGTGGAGTGGATGCGTCGGTACCCGCTGCGCCCGCTGGAGAACGAGGTACTGCTGGTGCAGAGCAACGGTTTTGCCCAGTGGCTCAAGCTGGCCCTGGCCGAGCAGGAGGGCTGTGGTATCGCCGCGGCCACGGATGTGAGCCTGCCGGCACGCTTTCTCTGGCAGGCCTACCGCAGCGTGCTGGGCAGCGAGGCGATTCCCCAGCAGTCGCCGCTGGACAAGGCGCCGCTGACCTGGCGGTTGATGCGCCTGCTGCCGAGCCTGTTGAGCGAGCCCTGTTTCGCACCGCTGCGGCGCTTTCTGGCGGACGATGCCGACCTGCGCAAGCGCCACCAGTTGGCCGAGCGCCTGGCCGATCTGTTCGACCAGTACCAGGTGTACCGCGCCGACTGGCTGGCGGACTGGGCCGAAGGGCGCGATCAGTTGCGCACCGCCCGTGGCGGCGTGCACGAGATGGACGAAAGCGCGCTGTGGCAACCCCTGCTGTGGCGCACGTTGCTGGCCGATGTTGGCGATGAGCACCTGGCCCAGAGCCGGGCGGGCGTGCACCCGCGCTTCGTCGCCAGGCTGGCGGAGCTGGATGCGCCGCCCCGTGGCCTGCCACGCCGGGTCACGGTGTTCGGTATCTCTTCACTGCCGGCGCAGATGCTCGAGGCGCTGGCGGCCATGGCGCGCTTCAGCCAGGTGATGCTCTACGTGCAGAACCCGTCGCAGCACCACTGGGGCGATATCGTCGAAGACAAGGACCTGCTGCGCCACGAGTATCGCCGGCACAAGCGCAAGTCGGGCGGGCAGGCTGGGCAAGTCGGTCAACTGGGGCTGTTCGACGCCGTGGAGCTGCATCAGCACGGCCAGCCGCTGCTGGCCTCCTGGGGCAAGCAGGGGCGCGATTACATCAACCTGCTGGATCAGTACGACGAGCCGCAGCGCTACCGTGAGCATTTCGAGCGCATCGACCTGTTCAGCACGATGAACGAGGGCACGCTGCTCGGCCAGCTGCAGAACGACATTCTCGACCTGCGCCCGGTGGAAGAGAGCCGCACGCATTGGCCCGCTGTCGACCCCGAGCAGGATCGCTCTCTGCGCTTTCATGTCGCCCACAGCGCCCAGCGCGAGGTGGAGGTGTTGCACGATCATCTGCTGGCGGCGTTCAGCGCGGACCCGACGCTGCGCCCTCGGGACATCATCGTCATGGTGCCCGACGTGAACAGCTACGCGGCGCAGATTCGCGCGGTGTTCGGCCAGTTCGCCAGCGACGATCCGCGTTTCATTCCCTTCACCCTGGCGGACCAGGGGCTGCGCGGCAAGGAGCCCCTGGTGATCGCCCTGGAGCATCTGCTGCGCCTGCCCGACAGCCGCTTCAGCGTCAGCGAGATTCTCGACCTGCTGGACGTGGCCGCGGTGCGAGCCCGCTTCGCCATTCCCGAAGACCAGCTGTCGGTGCTACGCCGCTGGCTAGAGGGCGCTGGCGTGCGTTGGGGGCTGGATGCCGAGCAGCGCGAAGGCCTTGGCCTGGGGGCCGGGCTGGAGCAGAACAGCTGGCGCTTCGGCCTGCGGCGCATGCTGCTCGGCTACGCCGTGGGTGGTGCCGGTGCGCGTGCGGGCATCGAGCCCTTTGATGAGATCGGCGGCCTGGATGCCGCGCTGATCGGCCCGCTGACACGCCTGCTGGACGTGCTGGAAACGCATTGCGGCAGCCTTGCCGAGACGCTGCTGCCGGTGACCTGGGGCGAGCGTCTGCGAGCGCTGCTGGACGACTTCTTCCTGCCCCAGGACGAGCGCGACGAGGTACTGCGCAACCAGGCCCAGGATGCGCTGGAGAGCTGGCTGGAACTCTGCGAAGCGGCCACGCTGGAAGAGGCCCTGCCGCTGGCCGTGGTCCGTGAGGCCTGGCTGGGCGGGCTCGACCAGGGTGGCCTCAGCCAGCGCTTCCTGGCGGGCGCGGTGAACGTCTGCACGCTGATGCCGATGCGCGCCATCCCGTTTCGTCACCTGTGCCTGCTGGGCATGAACGATGGCGATTACCCGCGCAGCCAGGCGCCGCTGGACTTCGACCTGATGGGCGGCGACTACCGCCCCGGCGATCGCTCGCGCCGTGAGGACGATCGCTACCTGCTGCTCGAGGCGCTGCTGGCGGTGCGCGAGCGCCTGTACATCAGTTGGGTCGGGCGCAGCATTCGCGACAACACCGAGCGACCGCCTTCGGTGCTGGTCGGCCAGTTGCGCGACCACCTGGCCAGCGCCTGGCGCCTGGCGGGCAACGGCGATCTGCTCCACGCCCTGACCACCGAACACCCGCTGCAACCCTTCAGCCGCCGTTACTTTTCCGGCAGCGGGCCGCTGTTCAGCTATGTGCACGAATGGGCCGCATCGCACCGTGCACCGGTGGCCCAGCCGCTCGAGCAGCCACTGGGTGCCTACCTGGCGGATGCCGCGCTCAATCTGGAAAAACTGCAGCGCTTTCTGCGCGACCCGGTGAAGCACTTCTTCACCGTGCGCCTCAAGGTGCACCTGGACGAAACCGAGCAGGCCGAGCTGGATAGCGAGCCCTTCGCCCTGGATGGCTTGCAGCGTCACCAGATCCAGCAGGCGCTGCTGCAGGCTGCAGCCCTGGCGCTGCAAGAGAACCAGGGTGTCGACGCGGCGCTGACGCGGGCCGCGCGGCGCATTCAGCGCAGCGGTCTGCTGCCGGTGGCGGGCTTCGGTGATCGTCTGCGCGCGCAACTGCTCGAGCCGATGCCGGAGCAACTGCGTGGTTACGAAGCCCTGCTGGC
Source organism: Pseudomonas flavescens (assembly GCF_013408425.1). NCBI lineage: Bacteria > Pseudomonadati > Pseudomonadota > Gammaproteobacteria > Pseudomonadales > Pseudomonadaceae > Phytopseudomonas > Phytopseudomonas flavescens. The sequence continues at coordinate 972,559 of NZ_JACBYV010000001.1, forward strand.
GTGCTGGCCCGAGCCTCTGCCGTCGCCGATTCGCCTGAGCTTCGCCCATGCCGGCCTGGAACTCGAAGACTGGCTCGGCGAACTGCGCACTGCCGGCGATGCCCTGGCGCGCCTGGAGCTGCAAGCGGGTGGCCTGAAGCGCAAGGATCGCTCGCTGAAGTGGCACCGCCTGCTCAGACCCTGGGTCAGCCATGTGGTGGCCGCGGCCTGCGGGCACCCACTCACCACCCTGCTGGTCGCCGAAGACGTGCGCCTGGCCTTCGAGCCGCTGGCTCGGGCCGAGGGCGAGCGCATCCTGCGCCAGTGGCTGGAAGCCTATGCCGAGGGCATGCAGGCACCGCTGCCGGTGGCGATCAGAACGGTAGCGGCCTGGTTCGCCCTGCTCGACAAGGACGAGGATGAGGACAAGGCGATAGACGCCGCGCGCAAGGTCTACGAAGGCGGCCACCTGGTCACGGGTGAAGTGCAGCAGAGCGCCAGTCTGGCTCGCCAGTACCCGGGCTTCGATGCCCTGCTGCAAAACGGTCAGTTCGCCCACTGGGGGGCCGTGCTCTACAAATCATTGCTCGATGCAGACATTGCCGAACTCAAGGACCACCAGCCATGAGCCAGTCAACACGTCCCCTGGCGCTGCGTTTTCCGCTGCACGGCAGCCGCCTGATCGAGGCCAGCGCCGGTACCGGCAAGACCTACACCATCTCGGCGCTGTACCTGCGCCTGATCCTCCAGCATGGCGGTGAAGCCGCCTTTCGCGAGCCACTGCTGCCGCCGCAGATTCTCGTGGTGACCTTCACCGACGCCGCCACCCGTGAATTGCGTGACCGCATCCGGGCGCGCCTGGTAGAGGCGGCCACGGTGTTTCGCGGTGATGCCGAGGGTGACGCCTTGCTGGCGACCCTGAAGGCCGACTTCGCCTGCGCCGAATGGCCGGAGTGCGCCCGGCGCCTGGAGCTGGCTGCGCAATGGATGGACGAGGCGGCGGTGTCGACCATTCACGGCTGGTGCCAGCGCATGCTGCGTGAACACGCCTTCGACAGCGGCAGCCTGTTCAGCCAGACCCTGGAAACCGACCACAGCGAGCTGCTCGCCGAGGTGGTGCGCGACTATTGGCGCCAGCACTGCTACCCGCTGCAGGGCCTGGCCCTCGAATGGGTGGCGGAGAACTGGGGCGCGCCGGACGAGCTGGGCATGCGCATTCGCCCGCTGCTCGGCGAGGACGACGATGGCGCCGCCCTGGCGCTGGGCGATCTGCTGGATGGAACCTTGCAGGCGCGTCAGCGCGCGCTGATCGCCCTCAAACAACCCTGGGCAGCCTGGGTCGACGAGTTGCAGGGCCTGCTCGACCAGGCGGCGGCCGGAAAGCAGGTCGATGCCAGAAAGCTGCAGGCGCGTTTCTACGTGCCCTGGTTCGACAAGCTGCGCGCCTGGGCCCTGGGCGATGATGAAGTACTGGATATCGGCACCGGCTTCACGCGGCTGACCCCGCACGGCCTGGCCGAGGCCTGGAAGGTGGGGGCGCCGCCTGCGCATCCGGCACTGGATGCCATGGCCACGCTCAAGGCGCAGCTCGATGGGCTGCCCGCACCGGGCGATGCCGCGCTGCGCCACGCCGCCGCCTGGATCCGTCAGCGCTTCGACCGCGAGAAACGCCAGCGCGCCGAGATGGGTTTCGACGACATGCTCACCCGCCTGGACGACGCCCTGCAGAGCGACAGCGGCCCGCGCCTGGCCGAGGTGATACGTCAGCAGTTCCCGGTGGCACTGATCGACGAATTTCAGGACACCGACCCGCTGCAATACCGCATCTTCGACACCCTCTATCAGGTGGAGGCGAATCGCGACGATTGCGGCCTGTTCATGATCGGCGACCCCAAGCAGGCCATCTATTCCTTCCGCGGCGCGGACATCCACACCTACCTGCGTGCACGCCGTGCCACCGCCGGGCGACACTACAACCTGGACACCAACTTCCGCTCCAGCGAGCACATGGTCGAAGCGGTCAACGGGCTGTTCCAGCTGGCCGAGTCACGCGAGGACGGGCAGGGTGCCTTTCTGCTGCGTGACGACCTGCCGTTCATTGCGGTCGGCGCTCAGGGGCGCAAGGAAGTCTGGACGGTCGAGAGCGAGGCGCAGCCGGCGCTCAACCTCTGGCAACTGCCCAGCGACGAGGCGGTCGCCAAGGGACGTTATCTGGACGCCCTGGCCGGTAGCGCCGCGGCAGAAATCGTCCGCTTGCTGGTGCTTGGCCAGCAGCAACGTGCTGGTTTCATCAAAGGCGAAACGCTGACGGCCCTGCGGCCCAGCGACATCGCCGTGCTGGTGCGCGATTTCAAGGAAGCCCAGGCGATTCGTGGCGAGCTGGCCATGCGTGGCGTACGCAGCGTGTACCTGTCGGACAAGGATTCGGTGTTCGACACCGTGGAAGCCCATGACCTGTTGCTGTGGCTGCGCGCCTGCGCCGAGCCCGATCAGGATCGCCCGCTGCGCGCGGCACTGGCCAGTTCGACCCTGGGCCTGAGCCTCACCGAGCTGGAACAGCTGAACCTCGACGAGCGCTTCTGGGAGGCGCGGGTCATGCAATTCCGTGGTTATCGCCAGCGCTGGCAGCGCCAGGGCGTGCTGCCGATGTTGCGCCAGTTGCTACAGGATTTCGGCCTGCCACAGCGACTGATGAGCCGTCCTGACGGCGAACGGGTGCTGACCAATCTGCTGCACCTGGCCGAGTTGCTGCAGCTGGCCGCCGCCGAACTGGACGGCGAACTGGCGCTGATCCGTCATCTTGGCGAGTCCCTGGCCGGGCGCGGTCAGGCTGCCGAGGAGCAGGTGCTGCGCCTGGAAAGCGACGATGCGCTGGTGCGCGTGGTGACCATCCACAAATCCAAGGGCCTGGAATACCCGCTGGTGTTCCTGCCCTTCATCTGTTCCTTCCGCCCGCTGGACGACAAGAAACCGGTGCAGGTCCACGACGGCGAGCGCCGCCGCCTGCTGCTCAAACCCGACGAGGCCAGCCTGGCTCAGGCCGAGCAGGAGCGTCTGGGCGAGGACCTGCGCCTGCTCTACGTGGCATTGACCCGCGCCCAGCACGCCTGCTGGCTGGGTATCGCTGACCTGAAGATCGGTACCGCCAAGACCTCGCGGCTGCACCAGTGCGCGCTCGGTTATCTGCTCGGCGGCGGGCAGCCCCTGGCGCAGAGCGCGCAACTGAGCGACTGGCTGAGCCCGCTGGCCGATCCACCCCGTTGCGTGGTGCTGCCCGCACCGGTTGCCAGTGAGCAGCAGTACCGTGCGCAGGATGCCAACGCGTTCGAGCCGCAGTGGCGCACGCCATCACGGCGTGCTGCCGAGCATTGGTGGATCGCCTCCTACAGTGCCTTGCGCATGCAGGAGGGCGAGGCCAGTACGCTCGATCGCCACGACGACGTTTCACCGGACAGCTCGGCCGTGCAGATCGCCAGTGACGACGAGCGCCCGGCACTGGCGCTGGAGCAGATTCCGGTCTCCGCCCAGGGGCTGCACCGTTTTCCACGCGGGCCGAACCCTGGCACCTTCCTCCATGGCCTGCTGGAAATCGCTGCGGCGCAAGGCTTCGCGGAGATGGCGGCAGCGCCGGACGTGCTGCGCGAACACCTGGCGCGGCGTTGTCAGCGACGCGGCCTGGCAAGCTGGATCGAGCCGCTGTGGCTGTGGCTGCAGGGCCTGCTGGTGCAGCCCATGGCGCTGGGTAATGGCCAGTCAGTGAGCCTGGCGACCCTGGGCGAGTACCAGGCGGAGCTGGAGTTCTGGTTCGAGGCCCGGCGGGTCGACGTGCTGCGTCTGGATGCGCTGGTACAACGCGCTGAAATGCCCGGCGTGGCGCGCCCGCAACTGAGCCCGGATACCTTGAATGGCATGTTCAAGGGGTTTATCGACCTGGTGTTCGAGCATGAGGGCCGCTACTACGTGGTCGACTACAAGTCCAACTGGCTGGGCGCCGACGAGCAGGCCTATACCGCTGAGGCCATGAGCGCTGCCGTGGCCAGCCATCGCTACGATCTGCAGTACGTGCTGTACGTGCTGGCGCTGCATCGCCACTTGCGGCTGCGCCTGGCCGATTACGACTACGATCGGCACATGGGCGGGGCGCTGTACCTGTTCCTCCGTGCGCCGGGGGCCGGGCAATATTTGGCGCGGCCGGAGCGGGCGCTGATCGAAAAACTGGACGCGCTGTTTCTCGGCGAGCCCGTGGAGGTACTGGCATGACGCCGATGCTCGACAACCGTGACGGTCTGTTCGCCCTGCTGGCCGCCTGGAGCGAGCGCGGCTGGCTGCGCGAGCTGGATCGTACCCTGGCGCATTTCTTCGCCGAGCTCGACCCCGAGGCATCGCCCTTGCTGCTGCTGGCAGCGGCGCTGGCCAGCCATCAACTGGGCCAGGGGCATGTGTGCCTCGACCTGCAGACCACCCTGGCCGATCCGGATTCGGCGCTGTCGCTGCCGCCGGAAGGCGAGGACGCCGAGGGCGTCAGCCTGCTGCCTTCCGAGGTGCTGGCCGGTCTGAGCGCAGATGCCTGGCTGGCGGCCTGCGCGAACAGCGCGCTGCTGCACGATGCCGAGGATGAGGTCGCGCCGCTGGTGCTACGCGGCACCTGCCTGTATCTGCGCCGCTACTGGGATTACGAGCGCAGCGTCGCTGCTGATATCGGCGAGCGCTTGCAGGCCCCGTCAGATGCGCCGGCCGATCTCGCTCAGCGCCTGGCGGTGCTGTTTCCCGAGCCCCTGGAGCTGGGCGGTCAGCGCCTCACCGACTGGCAGAAACTGGCCTGCGCCCTGGCGGCACGGGGGCGCTTCACGCTGATCACCGGCGGCCCCGGCACGGGCAAGACCACCACAGTGGTACGCCTGCTGGCGCTGCTGCAGGCGGCCGCGCTGGATCAGGGCGCGCCGTTGCGCCTGAGCCTGGCGGCGCCTACCGGCAAGGCGGCGGCGCGGCTGACCGAGTCCATCGGTGCGCAAGTGGCGACGCTGCCCGTCAGCGAAACGGTGCGCGAGCAGATCCCCAAGACGGTCACCACCCTGCACCGTCTGTTGGGCAGTCGGCCGGACAGTCGGCACTTCCGTCATCACGCCGCCAATCCGCTGCCGCTGGATGTGCTGGTGGTCGACGAAGCCTCGATGATCGACCTGGAAATGATGGCCAATCTGCTCGATGCGCTGCCGACCCATGCGCGGCTGATCCTGCTCGGCGACAAGGACCAGCTGGCGTCGGTGGAGGCGGGCGCGGTGCTCGGCGATTTGTGCCGTGATGCCGAGCTGGGCGGTTACAGTCACGCCACCGGCGAGTGGCTGGCGCGGCAGACTGGCGAGCGGATTGACGACGCACAGTTGCAGGTGGGAGAGCGGGCGCTGTCGCAGCACATCGTCATGCTCCGTCACTCCCGGCGCTTCGCCGGGGGCTCCGGTATCGGGCGTCTGGCTTTGGCGGTGAATCGCGGTGCGGCCATGGAGGCTCGCGAGGTGCTGGCTGCCGGTGGCGCGGATCTGCACCAGTTGCGTCTGACGGGCGAGCAGGATCGCGCCTTCGAACGCTTGCTGCTCGATGGTTTGCCAGGCGGTGAGCAACGCCCGGTGGGCTATGCCGACTACCTGAGCATTCTCCGTGAGCAGCGCCCCGGGCTGTCCGACGGTGAGGAGCGCTGGGATGCCTGGGCCGCCAGAGTGCTGGCGGCGTTCGATCGTTTTCAACTGCTGTGTGCGGTGCGCAAGGGCCCCTGGGGCGTCGAGGCGCTCAACGGGCGCATCGCCCACGCGCTGCTGCAGCGTGGGCTGATCGAACAGGAGCACGGCTGGTACGAAGGCCGGCCGGTGCTGGTCACGCGCAACGACTACGGGTTGGGGCTGATGAATGGCGATATCGGCATCGCCTTGCGATTGCCCGAGCCGGCGCTGGAGGAGGGCGGCCCGTTGCGCTCGGCCTTGCGCGTGGTGTTCCCGCGCAACGACGGCTCGGGCGGCCTGCGCTCGATCCTGCCCAGTCGCCTCGGCGCCGTGGAAACCGTGTTCGCCATGACCGTGCACAAATCCCAGGGCTCGGAGTTCGCCCATTGCGCCCTGGTGCTGCCGGATAACCTCAACCCGGTGCTGACCAAGGAGCTGGTCTATACCGGCATCACCCGCGCCCGGGATTGCTTCAGCCTCATCGAAAGCCGCGCCGGCGTATTCGAAACCGCCATCGGGCGCCGCGTCGAGCGCCGCAGCGGGTTATGGGAGCGGTTGAGTACATAACCCACCAACAGCGAGTAGGGTGGGGCTTCAGCCCACCACCGACAACGCCCACAGCCCAAGCTCCGAGCCGCATGCTTTGAGCCACCAGCCACCATCGGTGTTGAACGGCTTTGGTGGGCTAAAGCACCACCCTACGGTTCATGCCCCTTGGAAGTAGGGTGGGCTTCAGCCCACCACCAACAACACCCACAGCCCAAAGCTCCGAGCCGCATGCTCTGAATAGCCAGCCACCATCGGTGTTGGACGGCTTTGGTGGGCTAAAGCACCACCCTACGGTTCATGCTCCTTGGAAGTAGGGTGGGCTTCAGCCCACCACCGACAACGCGCACAGCCCGAAGCTCCGAGCCGCATGCTTTGAGCCACCAGCCACCATCGGTGTTGAACGGCTTTGGTGGGCTAAAGCGCCACCCTACGGTTCATGCCCCTTGGAAGTAGGGTGGGCTTCAGCCCGTAGGGTGGATCGGGGCGCGTGGCCGGCGCTCTTTTCATCCACCATTGCGATCCCCGCTCGGAGCGCAGTTCAAGGGCGTATCGATGTCGCCAGCCACCATCGGTATTGAATGGCCTGGTGGGTCGATAGAGCGTGACCCACCCCACAGGATTTCACGATTGCGGTTTTGTCGTTAGCCAATCACCTTGCGCAGGCGCAGCGGAGTAGGGTGGGCTTCAGCCCACCACCGACAGCGCGCACAGCCCGAAGCTCCGAGCCGCATGCTTTGAGCCACCAGCCACCATCGGGTTGATGGCTTTGGTGGGCTAAAGCACCACCCTACGGTTCATGCCCCTTGGAAGTAGGGTGGGCTTCAGCCCACCACCGACAACGCCCACAGCCCGAAGCTCCGAATCGCATGCTCTGAGCCACCAGCCACCGTCGGTGTTGAATGGCTTTGGTGGGCTAAAGCGCCACCCTACGGTTCATGCCCCTTGGAAGTAGGGTGGGCTTCAGCCCACCACCGACAACACCCACAGCCCAAAGCCCCGAACCGCATGCTTTAAACAGCCAGCCACCATCGGGTTGAATGGCTTTGGTGGGCTAAAGCACCACCCTACGGTTCATGCCCCTTGGAAGTAGGGTGGGCTTCAGCCCACCACCGACAACGCCCACAGCCCAAAGCCCCGAACCGCATGCTTTAAACAGCCAGCCACCGTCGGTGTTGAACGGTTTTGGTGGGCTAAAGCGCCACCCTACGGTTCATGCCCCTGGGAAGTAGGGTGGGCTTCAGCCCGTAGGGTGGATCGGGGCGCGTAGCCGACGCTCTTTTCATCCACCATTGCGATCACCGTTCGGAGCGCAGTTCAAAGGCGTATCGATGTTCGCCAGCCACCATCGGTATTGAATGGCCTGGTGGGTCGATAGAGCGTGACCCACCCTACAGGATTTCACGATTGCGGTTTTTGTCGTTAGCCAATCACCCTGCGCAGGCGCAGCCCGGCGATCAGGCCGATGAAGCAGAACACGGCGAACAGCCAGCCGGAGGCGGCGCCGGCCATGATGCCGGAGAGCAGGGTGCCGACGGTGCAGCCGAGTGCGAGCATGCCGCCCAGACCGAGCAGTATGCCCCCGACCACGTTGCGCAGCGCTTCCCGGGCGCCTGGCCAGCGCGGTGCGCAATCGCCGGCGAGCAGGGCGCTGGCCCAGGCGGCGAGGACCAGACCGAGAATGAACAGGCCATTGTTCGACAGCAGGGTTTCTTTCACCACCGTGGCGCAGCCGGAAAAACCGTCCAGGCCTTCCAGGCGTTCGGGCAGCCAGCCCAGGCCATTGGCGGCGGTGCGTGCCAGGCTGCCGAGCTCGGCGGTGACGCCCAGCGGGCCGACGCGCAGGTAGGCCGCCAGCGCCAGTGTGCCGATGAGGATGCCGCCAACCCAGGTTGGCCAGCGTGCGCCGAACAGCAGCTCACGCAGGCCATCGTGCGCTTGCCGGGGTTCCTGATCCTTGCGGTAGCGCAGCAGCAGATGCGCCAGGCCGCCAAGCAGCGCCAGTTGCAGCAGCAACGAGCCGCCATAACCGAGTTGAGCCGGCAGCCAGATCACCGGTGCCCCCTGAATGCTCGCCAGGTACAGGGTGTTCCAGCTCAGAAAGCCTAAAAAGAACCCCACCAGTGCACCGAGCAGAGCCAGCACCGAGGCCAGGGCGCCTTCGCCCAAACGGTACAGGTGGGCGCTGATGCACGACCCGGAAATTGCCATGCCGAGGCCGAACAGAGTGGCGCCCAGCGCCAGTACCCAGCTCAGCGGGCCGATGTGGGCATCCGGCGGCAAGCGGCCACTGGCAGGGTCCGGCAGGAAAGCGCCGAAGGCCGCGTGATAGCCCAGGGTGCCGACCGCCAGGGCGGCGAGAATGCCGAGCAGCCCGCGCGGGTCGCGGCGTTCGATGAAATCGCGGCTGACGCAGAAGAAGCAGAAGCGCGAACGCTGCAGCAGTACGCCGAACAGGCCACCTGCTAGCAGGGAAAAGCTCAGCGCCCGCCCTTCGTTGCTCGGCGTGGCCAGCAACCAGGCGGCTATGCCCAGGGCGAACAGAATCAGGGTGGCGCTGCTGGTGCGCAAGATGGGCATGGAAGGTCGCTCCATTGACGGTTGTCCGTTGGGTGGAATTGGGCAGGTAGTGATCGGGGGCACATCCCGGATATCGCTTCGCTCAGCGCCGGCTACGGGACCCGTCGAGGACGCCCATGAAAAATCGCCGGGAGCGATTTTTAACGTCGCTTGCGACGGCCCGTAGGGTGGTCGCCATGGATGGCAGGCCATGAAAAAGGAGCGGACGCCATGCCTGGCGCGTCCGCCCCGTCAAAGGGTGTTCTGCCGAGGGTTACTTGCCGCCCCAGACCGTGCCGGCGACGTTGACCACGGGTACGCCGACGGCATTGCCGTATTCTGTCCAGGAGCCGTCGTAGTTGCGCACGTCGTAGCCGAGGATTTTCTTCAGGGCGAACCAGGTGTGGCTGGAGCGCTCGCCGATACGGCAGTAGGTGATGATCGGCTTGCTGCCGTCGATGCCCACGGCGGCGTAGACTTTCTTCAGCTCTTCAGCGGACTTGAAGGTGCCGTCGGCAGCGACTGCCTGGCCCCATGGAACGTTGACGGCGCCCGGCACGTGGCCGGCGCGCACGGCCAGTTCCTGAACGCCCTGCGGGGCGAAGACCTTGCCGTTGTATTCGTCGGCGGAACGGATATCCACCAGTTGCGCGTCGCTGCGTTTTTCCGCGGCGGCCAGTACGTCCGGTAGGAAGGCGCGCAGCTCCTTGTTGGCAGCCTTGAGGGTGACGTTGCCGTTGCCCGGGCTGCTGGCGCGGTTGCTCAGGGTGCGTTTTTCCGCTTCCCATTTGACTCGCCCGCCATCGAGCAGCTTCACGTTCTCCACGCCGTAGACATCGAACACCCAGGCGCCCCAGGCGGCGAACCAGTTGTTGTTGTCGCCGTAGAGAATGGTGGTGGTGTCGTTCGAAACACCGGATTTGCGCAGCAGGCTCTGCAGGGCTTCCTGGCTGGCGATGTCACGTTTCACCGGATCGACGAGGTCGCTGTGCCAGGCCAGGTTGACCGCGCCGGGAATATGGCCGCGCTCATACACGCCAGGCACCACGCTGACTTCGATGATGCGTACTTTAGGATTGTCGAGGTTCTTCTCCAGCCAGTCGGTGCTGACCAGAAACTCGCTGGCCGCCCAGGTGGGCGCTGAAAGCAGGCTGGCGACGGCGATCACGCCGGCGCCGAACAGGGAACGAATGTGCATGTGAGGCTCCTTTTCATCTGATGCGATAGGCGTTGTTGGGGCTGTGTCGTGGCAGTTCTTATTGATCGTCCTGGCCCTCCCTGCGATGCGCCCTGCTGTCAGCGCTTCTCTGGTGCCCAGGTGGCGACGTCCACGGCATCCACTGGCGCGGGCAGCAGGCCTTCCTTGTAGAAGGCGTCGGCGATCTTCTGCTGCTCGTTGAGGCTGCCCGGCAGCACGGCGCGAACCTGATAGCTGCGGCGTGCGTTGGCTTTCTCGACGATGGCCGGGTCCAGGTTGCCCCACAGCGGGCCGAGCAGCTCGGCGGCTTCACGAGGGTTGCTGCGTACCCAGTCGCCGGTCTTTTCCAGCTCGGCGAATACGATTTCCAGCACCTTGGGGTTGGCTTTGGCGAAGCGGGTACTGGTCAGGTAATAGCGCTGGTAGTCCGCCAGGCCCTCGCCATCGGCCAGGGTGCGGGTCGGCAGTTGTTGCTGGGCGCCGCTGAGGAAGGGCTCCCAGGTCACCCAGGCATCCACGCGTTTGTTCTCGAAGGCGGCGCGGCCGTCGGCGGGTGTCAGGTAGGCGGGCTGGATATCGCTGAACTTGAGGCCGGCCTTGGCCAGTGCGGCGATCAGCAGGTAATGGCTACCGGCGGCTTTGGTGACGGCAATTCGCTTGCCCTTGAGGTCGGCCAGGGTCTTGATCGGCGAGTCTTCGCGCACGATCACCGCCTGGGCACCCGGCGAGGGGGCTTCTTGGGCGAAGTAGGTGAGCTCGGCGCCGGCTGCCTGGGCGAATACCGGTACGGTATCGGCGACGTCGGCGGACAGGTCGATATTGCCGACGTTCAGGGATTCCAGCAGCGGCTGGCCACTCGGGAATTCGTGCCAGCTGATGGTCACGTCCTGATCGGCCAGGGCCTTCTCCAGCGTGCCCTGGCTTTTCAGGATGCTGATCAGGGTCGAAGACTTCTGGTAGCCGATACGCAGGTTTTCAGCGTGGGCCTGGGGCAGGGCGAGCAGCAGGCTGGCGGCGATCAGCATGGGACGCAGCAGGGACATGGTAAGCCTCATCTATGGCGTGGCCAGCCACGGATGAGGCGGGTCACGGGACGGTCTGGGTTCAGCAGGGTGTCCGGTGATCCGGTAGAGGCAAACTAGGCGATCTAAAAAATACGAGGCCAATAATTTAAAGGAATTAGCTTAGATAGAATTGCAGGCAGGCCGATGCTTCAGCATTCACGCCGCCCTGAAAGCCTTGAGCTGGCGCAATGCCGGTATCCGAGTGGGGGCGTGAAGACGGCGTAGCCTGGCGTTTCAGTAGTTGTAAGAAAGCATTTCAGGGTACCTGTAAGCCGGCGACGTCGAGCATCTCGACCAGGCGGATCAGGGGCAGGCCGATCAGGCTGTTGACGTCGGCACCCTCGGTGCTGCGGAACAGGCTGATGCCCAGGCCTTCGGCCTTGAAGCTGCCAGCGCAGTCGTAAGGTTCTTCTGCTTTCAGATAGCGCTCTATCTGCTCTGCGCTCAGGGTGCGAAAATGCACCGTATAAGGAACGCAATCGACCTGGCAGGAACCGTCGCGGCTGTCGAGCAGCGCGAGGCCGGTAAGAAAGCTGACGCTCCTGCCGCTTGCCGCACTGAGTTGTGCGTGGGCGCGCTGGTAATCGTGGGGTTTGCCGAGTATCTGCCCATCGAGCACGGCGACCTGGTCGGAGCCGATGATCAGGTGCGAAGCGAAACGCCCGGCCAGCGCCTGGGCTTTTTCCCTGGCCAGACGACGCACCAGCGCCTCAGCGGACTCGTCAGGCCGGCGCGATTCATCGATGCTTGGCGCAGCCCACTCGAAGGGTTGGCGCAGACGGTTCAGCAGCTCGCGGCGGTAGGGGGAGCTGGAGGCGAGAACCAGGGATGACATCGGCGTTGACCTGGTGTGCAATGGGCAGAGAATTCTAGCTGTCGGCAAAGGGGCTGGACAGGCGGAATTTCCTTTGACAGCGCACGGTTGCATCCATAGAATGCGGCGCCTATGTCAAATGGCCCGATTCCACCTCACGTTGATCCACGCAAACTCGCCGATCGTGGTGCCACCCTTCAGGGTGAGTTACTGCTGGCCGATTTGTCGCGGCTCTGCGACCCTCTTGCCGATAATGGCGGCAACGTGCGCGCGAAGTTCGTCTTCGAGCGTGACGAGCGCCATGCTGTGGTCATACACAGCCAGCTGGAGGTCGAAGTCAAGATGGTTTGCCAGCGTTGTCTGGATCAGGTCACCTTACCGATCCTCAGCGAGTGTGATTACGCTGTGGTGAAGGAAGGCGCGAATACCCAGTCCGTGCCGCAAGGCTATGACGTACTGGAAATGGGTGAAGATCCTCTGGATCTGCTGGCATTGGTCGAGGATGAGCTGTTGCTCGCCTTGCCCATCGTGCCGGTTCATGACCCGAAAGATTGCCAGCAGCCGGCGGGCCTTGATGAGCCCGAATCGAGCGAGGACGGGGTGACGCGGTCCAACCCGTTCAGTGTATTGGCACAGTTAAAGCGTGACCCAAACGTTTAGGAGTTTACTAGTATGGCTGTTCAGCAGAACAAAAAATCCCGTTCCGCCCGTGACATGCGTCGTTCGCATGACGCGCTCGAGGGTAACGCTCTGTCCGTAGAGAAGAGCACCGGTGAAGTTCACCTGCGTCACCACGTATCGCCGGAAGGCGTTTACCGTGGTCGCAAAGTGATCGACAAGGGCGCTGACGAGTAAATCTTGTCCGCTCCGATCATCGCGATTGATGCAATGGGTGGGGACTTCGGTCCCCACTGCATTGTTCCAGCCAGCGTCGCCTGTCTGGCCGAGTTCCCCTCGCTGCATCTGGTCCTCGTTGGCCAAGCCCCCCTTATCGAAACCCTGATCGCTGGAATTCCCGGTGTCGATCACTCGCGCCTGCGCATCGAGCATGCTGCCGAGTCAATCGATATGGGCGAGCGTCCAGGCCAGGCCCTGCGCGGCAAGCCGGACTCCTCCATGCGCGTGGCCCTGGAAATGGTGCGTGATGGGCGGGCTCATGCCTGCGTGAGTGCGGGTAATACCGGTGCGCTGATGGCTCTGTCGCGGCATGTGCTCAAGACCCTGCCGGGTATTGACCGGCCGGCGATGATCGCGGCCATTCCGAGTCGCAATGGCGTTTGCCATCTGCTCGACCTGGGCGCCAACGTCGACTGCACGGCCGAGCATCTTTGTCAGTTCGCGATCATGGGGGCGGTGGCTGCCGAGGTGCAGGGCATGGCGTCGCCGCGGGTGGGTCTGCTCAATGTCGGCAGCGAGGAAACCAAGGGCAATCAGCAGGTCAAGCAGGCCGCTGCGCTGCTCGAAGGCATCGAGGGGCTCAACTATGTCGGCTTCGTCGAGGGCGACGGGTTGTATCGCGGCGATGCCGATGTGCTGGTGTGCGACGGTTTCGTCGGTAACGTGCTGCTCAAGTCCAGCGAAGGGCTGGTGACCATGATGGTGTCGCGGTTCGAGGCGCTGTTTCGCAGCACGCTGCTGGGGCGCGTGGCGGGTCTGCTGGCGTTGCCGCTGCTGCGTCGTCTGCGTGGCGAGCTGGCGCCTGCGCGGCACAATGGTGCGAGTTTTCTCGGCTTGCAGGGCATCGTGGTGAAGAGTCACGGCAGTGCCGGGCCGGATGGTATAAAGAGCGCCATTCGCCGGGCAATGACCGATGTACGGGAGAATTTGCCGCAGCGACTGAGTGGTCGGATCGAGCACTTGATCCGTAATATGTGACCACTTGCGATGGGCAGCCATCCAAAATTTCAGTTTTCGAGCGCTTGCCGAAGGGTGAGCGTTAATTTTCGACGAGAAGATCACTAAGGGAACCGTTCCATGTCTGCATCCCTCGCATTCGTCTTTCCCGGTCAGGGCTCGCAAGCGCTGACCATGTTGGCCGGACACGGCGCAGAGCACGCGCTGATCCTCGATACCTTCGGCGAAGCTTCGAGCGCCCTGGGCTATGACCTGTGGGCACTGACTCAGCAGGGCCCGGAAGAGCAGCTCAATCAGACCGACAAGACCCAGCCGGCGATCCTGGCTGCTTCCATCGCCTTGTGGCGTCTGTGGCTGGCGGAACGTGGCGCGCGCCCCGCGTTCGTCGCCGGGCACAGCCTGGGTGAGTACAGCGCGCTGGTCGCTGCCGGTTCCATCGGCTTCGCCGAAGCGGTGAAACTGGTCGAACTGCGTGGTCAGCTGATGCAGCAGGCCGTGCCGGCCGGGCAGGGCGGTATGGCAGCGATCCTCGGTCTGGAAGATGCCGACGTGCAGGCTGCCTGCGCTGAAGCTGCACAGGGCGAAGTGGTCAGCGCGGTGAACTACAACGCGCCTGGTCAGGTGGTCATCGCCGGTTCCGCGGCCGCCGTGGCTCGCGCCGTCGAGGCCTGCAAGGCCCGTGGCGCCAAGCGTGCGCTGCCGTTGCCGGTCAGCGTGCCGTCGCACTGCGAGCTGATGCGTCCGGCTGCCGAGCGCTTCGCCGAATCCGTCGCCGCCATCGCCTGGCAGGCGCCGCAGATCCCGCTGGTGCAGAACGTCAGCGCCGATGTGGTGGCCGATCTGGACACCCTCAAGCGCGACCTGCTGGCTCAGTTGTACAGCCCGGTACGCTGGGTCGAGTCGATGGTTCGCCTTGGCGAGCACGGTGTCACCGATCTGGTCGAATGCGGCCCGGGCAAAGTGCTCTCGGGTCTGAACAAGCGCTGTGTCAAGGGCGTCAACACGCACAACCTCGACACCCCCGAGGCCTTTGCCGCTGCGCGCGCCGCACTGGCCTGAACTAGGAGAATGCTATGAGTCTGCAAGGTAAGGTTGCACTGGTCACTGGCGCAAGCCGCGGCATTGGCCAGGCGATCGCCCTGGAGCTGGGTCGTCAGGGTGCCGTGGTCATCGGTACCGCTACGTCCGAGGCCGGTGCCGAGCGCATCGCCGCTACCCTCAAGGAAAACGGCATCGAAGGCACTGGCCTGATGCTCAACGTGAGCAACGACGAATCCGTCGCGGCCACCCTGGAAAAGATCCAGAAGGATTTCGGTCAGGTTCTGGTGCTGGTCAACAATGCCGGCATCACCCGCGACAACCTGATGCTGCGCATGAAAGACGACGAGTGGTATGACGTCATCGATACCAACCTCAACAGCCTCTATCGTTTGTCGAAGGCTGTGCTGCGCGGCATGACCAAGGCGCGTTTCGGGCGTATCATCAACATCGGTTCGGTGGTGGGTGCCATGGGCAACGCCGGCCAGGTGAATTACGCAGCGGCCAAGGCTGGCCTCGAAGGTTTCGGTCGTGCGCTGGCCCGTGAGGTTGGTTCGCGTTCGATTACCGTCAATGCGGTGGCACCGGGTTTCATCGACACCGATATGACCCGTGAATTGCCGGAAGCGCAGCGCGAAGCGCTGCTGACACAGATTCCGCTGGGCCGTTTGGGGCAGGCGCAAGAGATCGCTAACGTGGTTTCTTTCCTCGCTTCCGATGGTGCAGCTTACGTCACAGGGGCTACTATCCCTGTGAACGGCGGGATGTACATGAGCTGAATACGGGCGATGCCATCGGCGAACGTCTTCGATCCGATACAAACTTGGTAGCAAAATTGCTGGTTTGCATGAAGGGTCGTCGAGGTATTTCCGTGGCCGCCATCGGCTTTCAGCTTGAAAAGCCGAAAACCCTTTCTATACACTTGCCGGCACAACCAGCTGGCTGGATTTGTCCAATAGGAGTGACAACACGTGAGCACCATCGAAGAACGCGTCAAGAAAATCGTTGCCGAGCAACTGGGCGTGAAGGAAGAAGAAGTAACCAACAGCGCTTCCTTCGTTGAAGACCTGGGTGCCGACTCTCTTGACACCGTTGAGCTGGTGATGGCTCTCGAAGAAGAATTCGAGACCGAGATCCCGGACGAACAAGCCGAGAAGATCACCACTGTTCAGGAAGCAATCGACTACGTTACTGCTCACGCTCAGTAAGCAGTTCGTCGCTTCCCGAATTGGAAAAGCCGCACGTCTGTAAAGGCGTGCGGCTTTTCTTTGACGGCTCGCTGTAGATTCAAGAGAAACGCCAGCGGCGTTTTTTCGCTCGGGTGAAACTGCACGCCGAGCCAATCGCCAGATGATCAATGCCTGGGCAAAGGCTTGCCAGGTGCATCGAGGCGTCGAAAAACCTGATAAGAGGAGATTGCTGTGTCGCGTAGACGCGTCGTGGTTACCGGTATGGGCATGTTGTCGCCGCTGGGTAACGATGTGCCGAGCAGCTGGCAGGGCATTCTGGCCGGCCGCAGTGGCATCGGCCTGATCGAACACACGGATCTTTCCGCCTTTTCCACTCGCTTTGGTGGTTCGGTAAAGAATTTCGATGTCGAGCCGTATCTGTCCGCCAAAGAGGCGCGCAAGCTCGACCTATTCATTCAGTACGGTCTGGCGGCCAGCTTTCAGGCGGCGCGCGATGCCGGCCTGGAAATCACCGACGCCAATCGTGATCGTATCGGTGTGGCCATGGGCTCCGGCATCGGCGGCCTGACCAACATCGAGAACAACTGCAAGTCGTTGCAGGAGCAAGGGCCGCGGCGTATTTCGCCGTTCTTCGTGCCTGGCTCGATCATCAACATGATTTCCGGTTTCCTGTCGATCCACCTGGGTCTGCAGGGCCCCAACTACGCCATCGCCACCGCCTGTACCACGGGTACCCACTGCATCGGCATGGCGGCGCGCAACATCGCTTATGGCGAGGCCGACGTGATGATCGCCGGTGGTGCCGAAATGGCTGCCTGTGGCCTGGGCATGGGCGGCTTCGGAGCGGCTCGCGCACTGTCCACCCGCAACGACGAGCCGACCAAGGCGAGCCGCCCGTGGGACAAGGGACGTGATGGCTTCGTGCTGTCCGACGGCGCCGGAGCACTGGTGCTCGAGGAGCTCGAACACGCCAAGGCCCGTGGCGCGACCATCTACGCCGAGCTGATCGGTTTCGGCATGAGTGGCGACGCCTTCCACATGACCTCGCCACCCGAAGACGGTGCCGGTGCGGCGCGCTGCATGGCCAACGCCCTGCGCGATGCCGGTATTCAGCCGTCGGACGTGCAATACATCAACGCCCACGGCACCTCGACCTCGGCTGGCGACAAGGCCGAAGTGGCGGCGATCAAGTCGGTGTTCGGCGATCATGCTCACGCCCTTGCCGTCAGCTCGACCAAATCGATGACCGGTCACCTGCTGGGTGCAGCGGGGGCGGTGGAGGCGATCTTCAGTGTGCTGGCGCTGCGTGATCAGGTAGCACCGCCAACCATCAATCTGGATGAGCCGGACGAGGGCTGTGACCTGGACTTCGTGCCGCACGAAGCACGCAAGATGCCGATCGAGGTGGCGCTGTCCAACTCCTTCGGGTTCGGTGGTACCAATGGCTCGCTGGTATTCCGCCGGTACGCTGATTGATGCTCACCTGGGTCGATGGCCGGCTGGCCACGTCGCTGCCCCTCGTGGACCGCGGCCTGGCCTACGGTGACGGCCTGTTCGAGACCATGGCCGTGCAGGGCGGTCGCCCGGTACTGCTGGAGCGCCACCTGGCACGGGTTACGGCAGGCTGTGCACGGCTGCGCATCGATCTGGATGCCGCGCGCCTGCGCAGCGAGCTGTCGGCCTTCTGTGCCGAGCTGGGGCAGGGCGTTGCCAAGCTGATCGTCACCCGCGGTGATGGCCAGCGGGGGTACGCTCCATCTGCCGGATCACCACGACACATCCTTCAGGCTGGCGCCATGCCGGCTTACCCGCCGCAGCACGGCGACAACGGTATTCGCCTGTTTCCCTGTGAAACCCGCCTCGCCGAGCAGCCGCTGCTGGCCGGCCTCAAGCACCTCAATCGCCTGGAGCAGGTACTGGCCCGCGCCGAGTGGCAGGACGCCGAGCACGCTGAAGGATTGATGCGCGATGTGTCGGGGCGGGTGGTCGAGGCGGTGTTCAGCAATCTGTTCCTGGTGCGTGATGGCGTGCTCTCGACTCCCGAGTTGAGCCGCTGCGGCGTGGCCGGGGTGATGCGTGCCGAGCTGCTGGAGCAGGCGCAGGCCCTGGGTGTCAGCTGCCAGGTGGGCGATGTGCAGATGGACGAACTGCTGGCCGCGGATGAAGTCTTTCTCTGCAACAGCCTGTACGGCGTGTGGCCGGTCCGCGAGTTGCAAGGCCGTCACTGGCCGGTCGGGCCGCTCACCCGTAAACTGCAGGGCATTGCTCGTCATCTACTGGACTGCTGATTCGTGATTCGCAAATTACTGTTGCTGCTGGAAATTGCCGTGGTGCTGGCCGGTCTCACCCTGGGCTTCGTGGCCTGGCAACAGCACCGCGCCCTCGAGCAGCCTCTGGCGCTCGGTGAGGAGCGCCTGATCGAAGTGCCTGTCGGTGCCACGCCTGGTGGCGTGCTCAATCGCCTGGAAGCGGACGGTGTGATCGACGGTGCACTGTGGTTGCGCCTGTACTGGCGCTTCAACCTGCAGGGCCAGCCGCTGCACAGCGGTGAATACCGCCTGACCCCCGACCTGCGCGCGCGTGATCTGCTCGACCTGTGGCGCCGCGGTGAAGTGGTGCAGTACAGCCTGACCCTGGTGGAGGGCTGGAGCTTTCGTCAGGTGCGTGCAGCGCTGGCGCGTCAGGACAAGCTGGAACTGACCCTCAGTGAGCTGAGCGATGCCGAGCTGATGGCCAAGCTTGGCCTGCCGGGCCTCAACCCCGAGGGGCGCTTCTTCCCCGATACTTACCGCTATGTACGCGGTATGAGCGATGTGGATCTGCTCAAGCAGGCTCACAAGCGTCTGCAGGTGGTACTCGACGAAGAGTGGGCGAACCGCGCCGATTCTCTGCCTTACAAGGATCCCTACGAGGCGCTGATCATGGCCTCGATGATCGAGAAGGAAACCGGCGTGCCCGAGGAACGTGGCGAAATCGCCGGGGTGTTCGTGCGGCGCCTGGCCACCGGCATGCGCCTGCAGACCGACCCGACGGTTATCTTCGGCCTCGGTGAACGCTA
The DNA here is from genome assembly GCF_013408425.1 of Pseudomonas flavescens. Taxonomy (NCBI): domain Bacteria; kingdom Pseudomonadati; phylum Pseudomonadota; class Gammaproteobacteria; order Pseudomonadales; family Pseudomonadaceae; genus Phytopseudomonas; species Phytopseudomonas flavescens. The sequence continues at coordinate 991,573 of NZ_JACBYV010000001.1, forward strand.
CCAGGGGCGCATCACGCGTGCCCATCTGCGTGAGCCAACGCCCTACAACACCTATACCATCGACGGCATGCCGCCGACGCCCATTGCCCTGGTCGGCCGTGAGGCGATCAATGCGGCGCTGCACCCCGTGCCGGGCAAGACCCTGTACTTCGTCGCCCGTGGCGACGGTAGCCACGTCTTTTCGGAAACCCTCGACGCGCACAACCGTGCCGTCCGTGAATATCAGTTGAAGCGCCGTGCGGACTACCGTTCCAGCCCTGCGCCAACTCCCCAGAACAGCGATAAGGACAACCAGTGAGCGGCTTGTTTATCACCCTGGAAGGCCCCGAGGGCGCCGGCAAGAGCACCAATCGGGAGTACCTGGCGGCGCTGTTGCGCGAGCAGGGCGTCGATGTGCTGCTGACCCGCGAACCCGGCGGCACCCCGCTGGCCGAGCGAGTACGCGAGCTGCTGCTGGCGCCCAGTGACGAACGCATGGCCAGCGATACCGAGCTGCTGCTGGTGTTCGCGGCACGCGCCCAGCATCTGGCCCAGGTGATCGTGCCGGCTCTGCAGCGTGGTGCGGTGGTGCTGTGTGACCGCTTCACCGCCATGTTAATTTTCTTTTTGGTAGGGCGTAAACCTGTCAAAGGTCATCTCGCCGCGCCGCCTGAAAATTTCATCATCGCCTGAAAGCCCCATAGTTACTGAGCTAATCTGTTCATCGGCTTGCTGATATATCTCATTATAGCCATGAGCGTTTCGTAAATGTAAACCCCTTATGAAGAAAATGTTTAGCACACGCAAAACGTAAACCCCCGCCTCCTGATTTGCCCCTGTACTCTCTCCGTTTGTGATCATTTTTCGCCCAGAACCCCCGTATTTAAAGGGCTGAAATAGGTTTACGTTTTTGTTTTTCCTCTGGTCAGGCTCGTGATTTCCACGTTCACTACGCTGCTCTTCTCTTCCAGAAAATGACCGTCTGTTTCCGCGATTGCATCCAGTAGAGCTTGTGCGGTTCAAGGTCACCTCGTGCGAAATACTCCGAAAACACGAATTTCTGATCAGTCAATTGAACCAACCTCGTTGGCTTGAGTGAACGTTTTGGGATACCTTTTGATGGCAGGAAGCCATCTATAGAGCAGGACGCACGCTCCAGGCCTAGACAGCCGCCAAGCTCGATCTCCGTGCTTTCTGCGCATCCAATTTGCGACAGGAATGATCATGTCAGGCGGTGAAACCGATAACATTGCGAAGCTCGCAGAGCTCGTATCCAGCGATATTTTCAGCTTCTTTCGATGGGAAAAGGTTGGCCCCAACAACCTGAATTTCGTCTGTGCGAAGAAAGAAATACACGCGCCTCAGAAGACCAAGACGGAGCATACGCACCCTGGTGACGTAGTGTTCAAGTATGCAGATCCGTACCTCAATAAGAGTGTCATTCTGCATACCGACCTGAAGAGCTACGCGGTTGGGTCAATCAAAATGGCCGAGATCAAGAAGGCCCTGAAGTCCCTAGGGAAAACCATTGATTGCGCTCGTGTGTCTCCAGAGTGGCAGGGCCGCTACCACCTTAATAAACGCGAAAAGATTGAAATCCGAGGAATGTTATTCGTTTTCAACCACGATGATGAATATGACAAGGATTTCTACGATCACTTCAAAGATTACAACGGCGAAAGCCTCAGCATCAAAGACGGTCAGCAGATACATATTGTTGAGCCGTCATTAATTAACTACCTGAATACTATTTTGGTGGATATAGACTCACTAAGGGCTGCAGGGACATTTCCTAAAGATAACTACACATTCTACTATCCTGATCAGGTGATGCATAAGGCGGGTGGGGAGTATTGGGAGCGTGCAGCGACTGCAGAGTTAATCGCCTCTCCGTATTTCATTATTCACCATAAGGCAGTCAGAACCCTTTGCGAGAAAACTGATACGTCGGTGGAAAGCTATGGCGAAGGCTATGTGATTTATTATCGGCGCGATGGTGCCACTGAAATCGAGTTTAGATATTTATTTGACGCCCTTTCTCGGTTTCAAATGCTGAATGCGGACAAAAAGCACAGCATTCGCATACGTGTTGCAAATCGCTACCACCACTCTAGTATTATTAGTAATTTTAATGCGGCTATTAATAGCTATGTGAGCGAATGGGGGGATGATGAACATCGCCTACATAAGTTGCAGGCGATAAAGCTTGATATTATAAAGCACGTAATACCAAATTATAAGCCAGAAGCAATTGGGTGGAGGGGTTAATATGCGCATGGGTAGTTTGTTCTATGCTTCTGATAAGGCTATTTATGATGCGCTCACCCAAAGAAGTTTAACGGCTGCTGAGATGCGAAAAGTTTTTCTGTCTAGGGGGATTATTATATCCAACGAGTCGGATAGAAAATTTTTAGCTCGGCGATTCAGTGCTTTGTTTCACGACTATCACGATTATCGCAATATATCTCTCCTTGTGGGTGGGCGTGAAGGTCGCGAGAAGACAACAAGTGTTGTTGTGACCAGTAATGTTTCTAAGGAGACCATTACAGATGCTTTGGCGTCCGTGAAAGAATGGCTGAATGATGACCAGCATGAGCTTGCTGAAGTTTCAGTAGTCGGTGATCAAATAAAATTCTCGGTCAAATATCAGAAGCTTGACCTTACTCAGGCCGAGTTTCGTCAAGTGGTTGAAAAAACTGCTGAGGTTACAATAGAGAAGCAGGGAAGTGGCTGGAAGATTACTGGCCCGATGAACGAAAAGTTCAAGCAGATCACAGAGCAGCTGTACTCTCAGATTGAAATTGCGACGGACGAGGAGGTTGCAACGCGGGCGATCTCGCTAGCTGGGGTTGCTGATCCGGCCATCCGGACAGGATTCTTACGTAACCTTATTCGTAATTTAAGAGATATGGTGGTCGAGGATGTAATCGACGTATCTACCTTCAACCCAAGTGATCGGGATGATGACGATCTTGATCTGAGTGATGAGGCGTTGGAGATCGAGGAATCGATAGAGGTAGAAACCCCATCTGAGATCACGCGCGCAACTGCATCCCTACAAGCCTCAGAATCCTCGCAACCTCACGATCCCGGCGCTCAGCTAAGCGAAGGTCAGGCCCCGGCACCGGTGCTCAAATCCCACAAAGTCATCAGGATCGAGAAGGCCTCCCTCAAAGGCAAAGGTGTTTTGGAGTCAAAACAGCTGCTGGAGCTGGAAGGGCATGGGTTCTACTTGTGGAAGATCCGCTGGACAGCGCGTGAGAAGCTTGTGGGGTCAGAGATCGTCGAGTTCGAAGCTCAATTTGGAAACCAAGCGTCCTACAGTGACTTCTCTTACATCGTGAAAGGTGTTTACAACTACCACAACGGTAGCTACGCAAAGAATCGTGTGCGAGCAAGCCCCGTGGTAGAGGAGAAATTCAAGGCTAAGCTGGAGCAGGCAGCTCAGAAGACGCTGGATGACATCGAGAAGGGACTCGGCAGATGAAGGCGAAGCGCTTAAAGCTTTGGGTGTTGACTGCTGAGGTTGGCTTTCAGGAGCTGGTGCGCGGGCTGCTGCTGCTTCCATTCAATGAGACGAGCCGAATTGGTTTTGAGCCGATTGAAGTACTCGATGGAAGGGCAACGATTCGGTATCACGAGCAGCGCGATATCACGCAGTCATTCGTGAACCCGCTAGGCGAGACCGTGGAGTCCAACTACTCAACCTACGTTAGCTTCGAGATGACAGTTGAGGGGCTAGGGCAAGATCGCTTCTCGATTTGCATGCGTATGCCCCCTAAAGACCTCAAGCCTTTCGTGGAGCTGATGAGGCTCGCTATTGGGGGGGCTTTCGCACTTGAGGTGGTTAGGCCCAATATTGCGGCATTCTACGAGCAACTACGTGGCAATAAGAGGTTCACCAGGGTCATGGCTAAGCGCATCGTGTCGGGGGCTGTTAGCTTCGATATCGAGAGCAGCTACCGGGTCGACATCACGTCGACGAGTAATGCTATGGCGAAGCTGCTGGAAATCACCGCAGGTCGCGCTGCTCCTATCGACAAGATCAAGATCGCCTACCAATACGACCACAACCCTGTCCTGGTCGACCTTTCGAAGTCTGGCTCCATTGCCGTATCGCTAGATGATGATGAGCATCTGCACTACCTGACCAGCCTGCTGATTAAGTAGTGCCTGCAAGGTCTTGAGTCGTACGAGCCATGAGGGCCGAGATGCAAAGCAATGATCAGGCGACAATCTTCACTCTTGGCTATCTAGAGCTGCTTGAGCGGCATTTGAAGGTGACTTGGAATGAAGCTGGGATACCGATTTGCCTTCATGACTGGGTAACTGACGATGCCCTCACTAGCCTTCGTTCAGACCTAGCGTCGCTAATGAGTGGTGATACTGCGCTAGCTGCGCGTAAGGCCGCATCCGAGTACGGCGACACCCACGTTCAGACTGTTGGCTTCGGCCTTGCGCATGATTTTGATCAGTTCATAAAGCTCGGTTTGCTTTACGGTGAGCGTGTTGTTCTCTGGGATGTGCTTAGTAGCCGAGTTTTAGTGACCGAGAGCTACCAAACCCGCAAAAATCTAGTCGTTCAGATCGCTTGCGAGCTGTTAATGCTCAAGTCCTTAGTACGGCGGGGAGGGGCCGTGATCCTGGCGCACCCCAGTATGTGGAGCCAGGGAGCGGCTGAGATAGATCAGGCTGTCCGTAAGTACGGGACTGCTCCGGCTGCCAGCCTTGGGCTGGCACTCGCATTTGCCGCGATAGCCGATGGCCTGCCGCTACACCCCTACACGCTTTTGACCGATGAATCTCGTTTACCGGTAGAGCAGCAGGTTTTAGCGGCTGGCCACGAGCAATTTTCTCTGGATAACCTCAGGTTTCAGCAATGCCTTACGAGCATCCTGCAGGACACTCGGTTTGCGTATTTAGAAGAGGCAGATGCTGAAGTCTTCTATGATGTTCTCTCCAGGCATGATTCGGTTCGGCGTGAGATCAGGCGCCATTTTCTGCCGGCACTCAGTGGATTGTCGCCCCAGCAATATAGTCAAGAAGAGCGAGTGCTGGTTGATGAGCTATCGTCACTTTTCGAAAAGCGCAATGCCGATGTAGCAGCCTATGTGGCCGATGGTATCGATGCTAGTTCTACTTTCATCGTGGCATCGACTTCTGCGGCTTTAGCAGGGCTGCCCTGGATCTCTGCATTAGGGGCACTCGGGCTGCCGACAGTGGCACTTAGTAACATGGTGCGCAAATGGGCAGAAAAGCCTGCAAAAAATGTAATTATTCAGGCGTTTCGGGAGTTGGAAGTATCAAGGGCAGGATCATTGATACATGACCCTGTAGGAGTTGATTATCGTCTAGCTGTAACTCAGGAGGGCCCGCGAAGCTTGAGCGATCACTATCGGGAGTTCACTCGTTTTTACATGACAGAAAATCGTCATGACTATCTCAAGTCACTGTCTCCTGAGATAGCTAAGGAAGTCCTGTCTCAATTAAAGCCTGATGATATTCATAATATTGTCAACAAGCGTCAGTTTCAGAATGACTATATAGGTGACTATCTTGTAGATGTTTTCGATCTGCATAAGGAGGTTTACTGGGAGCATCTTACGCAGTGCTTCGATTCGCCTGAAGGATTTCTCATCTACGATGATGATGCACATATCATTTCAATGCAGCAGTATGATATTCCGCTGAGTCTTTGGCGAGGGCTACTTGAAAACCTTTTTACGACCTACTGGAGTGAGCTCGATTCGGGTAATTACAATTTCCCCTTAATAGAGTTTCCAAGCGTCTTGCATTTTCAAACAGCACATGCTGAAGATCGTGAAAATAAAAGAGCCTGGCTTTTAGAAATCGTTCGAGAGGCCTCTGCTGAGCAGGGTGATGCACTAAGCCGTTTCGTGTCTGAAGCGTACGATGGCCTTTTACCTGACTGGTTTGTGGGCGCAGGAAATTCTTCCTGAAATTTGGCCTTTATTTATAATTTAGACCTCCCATGTCACGGTAAATATCCTATGTCTACTCTCCAAGGTTATGTGTGAAAGGCCCTTAGGATAGCGCAGTGACCTCTTCGTCAATACATACCTTCAGAATGAGCAGCTCTGTTTTCTAGCCTTCAAAATTTTTTTATAAATAGCGGATCGGCAGGTTGAGGTGTCTGTTGATGTCGTCTGCGCTAATGGGGTCTTCTATCAAGCCCTCTTGTGTCGATTCAATCCTATACTCTGGCCCAAGATGTTTAATAGAGGCGTATGCGAGTTGGTTGACAAGTTGAAGGAGATCCTCAGGAGCTTCAAGGGGACTAAGGGCGTGTGAGAGATTTCTTGATAAGCGGCTCAACCGGCTCAAGTGATCGATCTCCATAAGTGCAATGAGAGCTAATTCGTCACGATAGCCCTCACAGTGATTGTATCAGTATGCCGCTCAGAGAATGTCGCTCTTGCTCATCTGATGACGGTTGCGCTCTACCTCGTGCGGTTCAGTTTCCACCTTCACTCTCTTAACGTGATGCACTTCTACTGAGGTCGGAATGACGTCTAGCGTCTCCTCGCGATAATCCTCGTCCTCATGGATATGATGAAGTCTCATAGCCCAAGGGCTTGATGTCATAGCGGTTTCAGTCTCATCCTGGATTGGGACATTCTCCTGCACGCAATAGTCGGGGTACCAACCATCACCGTCCCAGCTCATCGTGTTGGCACTTAGCTCGGTGCCTTCGGGTAGATCCATGTTCTTCACGCGTGAAGCCTTATGGAACAGCACGATGTTGTCCCCCTCTTCTGACTGTGTCGAATTGAAGAGAATACCGTCCAACGTTGGATCATTTTCAGTCGCCAGGAAATCGGCCACTGCCTGGGTGGCCAGGTAGTCGAACTCCTGATCATCGGGCATCACTGGCCGCGTCATCTTGCTACCGAGCGATCGTAGGAAGGATGCGCGCTCAAGCCGTTGGAGCAGCGTAGGGTCAAACACGCTTCCGCCGTCAGACACATTTTCAAGTGCGGAAAGATTTAGAAGGCGTAGGGAGCGAATGATCCTGAAGGTGGCCAGAGCGACTTGGCTGCCCACGGGCGGCCGAACCTCAGCGAGTGCAACTCCTGCGGAGGTGGCTCCGTAGAAAACCGAGATACCTCGGGCATTCATTCTGCCCGCTGCTGCAGCACGGGCGGGGGGAGAGCCCAAGTGGCGATCGGGTCGACAAAGTGCCTCTTTAAGCGGCTCCTCCGATTGGAATACCCGGGCTCTGAACAGGTATTCAATTGGTGCACCGGGGCCTGCGTCCACAATCACTGGCTTGCCATCCAAGGTGCCGAGTTCATCTATCCTCTCGAAAACAGCTGCGAGATGATCTGTCGCCGCCCGAGAAAAGTACCTGGCCTCAGTTTTCAGCGTTTTTTCGAAATGCTGCCAGTCATGCTGCCAGGTAACGTCGCTAGAATCCTTTTGCTCGTAGTGCGATTCGCCGTCGAACTCGCACTCATCTCCCATAGCCGCCGCGTCGAAGTCAAAGTGCCGGTCACTGAGCACCTCCAGTACGTCTGAAGCCGCCTCTTCGGGAATGCGAGCAGCGCCTGCGATAGCATCGTGAACGGGCTCACCGTCTCGATCCCAATCGTAATCCGACTCTCTATCCCTCATTAGGCTTTGCTGCCAATCATCCGGTTCGTTAGATGTTCGAACGTAGTGCTCAGCAAACGCTTGCTCAATCCGATCCGCCAGTTGCTCGATCGTCCAGCATTGGCCTTCGCTCTCACAGTAGGAGCACTCCGCGATCTCGCCCGTGGTTGCGATCTCGCGCGAAAGGAACGGCTCTTCTACACACTGGTCGCAGATCCACAGCTCGTCACTTTTCACGTTCATTCAGCCTTTTCAAGATAACGGTCATCTGCCGACAGTTGATGTTCAGCGACGTTATTCCGATCCTGAGTCATAGAGGACTCCAGGTCTAAATCAGAAGCAGTTGTGTTGCCTGCAAGCGTATGCCTGGAGCGTCTTATGACGTGAAGGTTTTGCCTTGCCCTGCCGGGACGGCTGTCGTGAACCGAGCCTGGCCATGAATGGCTGTCTCGGCCCTTCGGGCTTCCATCCTCACGGCTACGGCCTAGCCGGCCTGCGCGCTCCGCTTTACCTGGCGCTATCGCGACATCAATTGTTGCACCGACGCTATTTTGTACGTTATGCGCCAGAGATTGAGCGTCACCGGGCTCTGGCAGACAACGAGCGTTTGATGGTTGCCGCAGACTTGGCCGATACAGATCAGTTCGGGCTGTTGTCGAGGAACGCTGCAGACTCGCGCAAGAGCTCGGCTTTTTGGTCGATGGTGAGAGTTTCTATCGAGGGCTCGCTGTATTGATTTGTGCGTTCCGCCGTGTGGCACGGCTGCTGTGGCAGTTTTGAAATAGGCCCGCTATAAATGGATCGATCTTGACGCTTTGGGCGCTCATCCTCACGGCTGAGCGCTCCGCTTGTTTGCGTCGATGCCAGTTGATTGGCTGCACTGGGATCGACGATAGCAGGGGATTTGCGACGCATTGCTCAGGGCGTCTAGCTCCTGGAGCTAAAGGCTTTTCCTCAATTGCTTCTAGTCCTGTAGGCTCGTCGCTGAGAAATCTATCGATTAGGAGCAAAGGATGGCAGCAACTGGCACTATCTCTGAAGAAGTTTACATCGAGCAGGATATTCTCAACCCCCTGCAATACGCCAAGATGAAAATTGAGCCGCTGATCAATGAACAGGATGAGCTAGTCGTACCTGTCAGAAATTTGGACACACCTCATTTTCGTCGAATTGGTCGGGCTTCTTTTGGCCGTCGAATTGGTAGAAGTGAAGATGATCCGACGCATGATAAATGCGTCCAGCAGATCTTCGATCATCTTCAGGCGCCTGGGCAGGTTAAAACTCTATTGACTTATTTCTTTCCAGTCGGGTCGCAATCTCGCGAAGAGCAAGTTGTTTTTGCTACGGGAGCGGCCAGTGATTATAGGTGGGTTAAGGAGGAGGGGGCTCGAATAGCATTCCACGATGGTACCTATATCCAGCCTGATCTAGCGGGTAGGGATGCTAACCGGTTTTTTCCAAGAGCCAGTTGTCCCAACATAATTATTGAGGTAATTAGAACGCATCCTCCGGAAGCCAATACGTTTGAGCGTCTGTGCGAATTGTCGCTGGCTAATACAATCGTAGTGTTCTATTTTATTGGTGAAGAGCGTACAGGCGGGCTTCTCAATCATATGATTGTCGAGAGTGGCTCTTTTACATTGCGTGTTTCTCACTATATGATAGGTGGGCAGCTCTATAATAATGGTTTGCCGGTCTATGATCGGGCGAAATATAGTACTGCCCAGCTATGGTACTCCATGGTCAAGAGTAGCTACTTTGAGCGGGCGATGAAAAAAATTAGCGATTAAGAGGCTTCGTATCTCATAAGTCCCATGGCCAGCTATCGCAGTAGCGGTTCAAGGTTTGTTATAGCTCTTTTAAGGCTCTTTTTTATTCTTGCCTTGTGGTTGGCAACACCATCCCAGTATCCTCGATGGTGAGCGATCGACAAGGCAAGCTCAAAATCCCCTCGATCTACTGCGCTCTTTAATTTTTGCTCTACAAACTCGCCGTTCTGGCTAAATAATTCATACTCTGCAGCCTCTCTAGCATCTGCAGCAGTGAATGAAGTACTGGAGCTGTACAGGCCCTCGATTGTATAAGTCCAGCCCGCAGAGGAATGGTCAGTCTCGTCGCTCCAGGAGACTGTTATAAAGGGTAAGGTTGGGTGGATGAATTTCTTTTTTCGCATTGAGTTGGACATTGGTAACGTCTCTTGTTATTAGTATTCGAGTACATTATTATTGAGGCGGAGCATTGCGCTGGTCAAATGCTCCTGTGTATTAAGTGTTGCCTCTCTTCAGCCTAGCTCAGGCGGTCAACTACTCTGCGTTACACTGGGTCTTGCGAGCAGGCTCCATGTTCAGCTCTGATCTTCTGATTGATGACTCATACAAACCTGAAGAGATAAACATGCCATGACTGGCCAAATATCACGCGATGCACCCATGACGTCCTGGCTGCCCGACCAACCTATTCCGCGCCCCGATATTGTGATGTACGCAGAGTTCGAGAATTATCGAGAGAACGTGCCGGAGGGGTGGACGATCGAAGATGTCGAGTTCCTCTGGTGGGCTGCTGCTGCATGCCTCGATTACCAGGCGCTACGTGAGGAGCTGGAGGAGGCTATCAGGGAGGGCTACGACCCAGGATGTTTCCGTTACTCTCCTATTGCTGATTTGGATGGCAATGGTAGATACCCGTTCACGATCTTTAAATTGCTGCGTGAAATTCTTCCTGTAGGTGCCCTGTTGGCAGTGGACGATGAGTCTCAAAAAGGGTGTGAGGAGATCTGCGAAGTGCTCGGCAGCTTTATCATTCAGAACCAGATTTGGCACTTTCTTACGTCGAAGGTGCTGATCCTCGTGCCTGTTGAGGTACTTCCTGATCGCCTACGTGATTTGCGATTCAGTGCTGACCTTGGGCTTTGACCGCTAGAAGCCAGGGCGTCTGACGTGATTAGCGTCAGAGGTCGCTCGGATTCAGGCAGGGCAGTCACGTTCACCATTGAGAGTTTTAGCTCAGAGGTACGCAAGCCGTTTTAGGCTTGCGGCTTAATTCGTATCCAATCGAAAGATCATGAGTTATGCCAAGTGCTTTATCCACCAGGCAGGTCTCCTGTCAGGTGCCTGGTCACATGGGGAACGAACTCGTGATGAGGTGTGCGGTTTTCCTTCCATTGTCCCGCTGCCCCTTTAGGTTTTGGCCGGTAGTCTGCAGTCGTGATGAACAAACGTTCTTTAGCCCGCGAGACGCCCACGAAAAAGACGCAACGCTCGTCCTTGATTTTCGCCCAGTAAGCTTGCTTCTCAACGGCTAGCAAAATGACGGTATTGAACTCCAGTCCTTTGCTTTTATGGATGGTGAGAAAGCGCACGGCTTGATTGTCCGAAAGGCGAGCAAGCGCGTGAGCAATGGTGCCTTCGCTAACGAGTAGAGTACGGATGCGATCTCGAATATCTCGAACTACCTCATGCAAGCGCGGGGTAGATTCGTAGTCCCCTGATAGTGCGGTGAGCATCGGATAGCCCACGCCGTTAAGAAACGCAGAAGTATGTGTCCACCAGTCTACGTATGGCGTATCTGTTTTACTTGCTGCCTTAACTAGGCGGAGCTGACTGCGATATATGGTTTCGAACAGCATGTGAAGCTGATCTCGGCTTGCCTCATCGTAGGGGGTGAATAGATCCATGAGGCGTGACCATGCATCTGACTCGCCCTTCCCATACAGGCAGGTGATGTAGTCGATAACCAGGCGCACTGCTGGCTCCTTCAACAAGTCCTGAAGGTCACTGTCATTCCTTGAGGCTACACCTCTATTTGCCAGTTGGCTCATCAGCTCAGAGCAGTAGTCATCAACCTGCCTGGGGACAAGCACCGCTATTTCACTTGGAGGAACACCCGATTCAATCCAGTGGAGAACGCTGTCCGCAACCACTCCGGCCTCTTGAGTGGAGTGCTGGAAGTTAGCCGCTAAAACCTCGCCATCTTGTCCTGCGGTCAATTCTGCGGGTGTCACTGCCGTAGGGTCGATTTCCCTGATGATCTCATTCTGAACACGGCGCAGAGTGGGTTGTGATCTGAAATTAACGTACAGATGAAGGGGAAGGGCACCGAAGTCGTCGGTGTAGATCTTGAAAATTCCTTCTAGCGCACCGGCCCACCCCATGATCATTTGCTTGCTATCCCCGACCGCCGTGAGGCGAATATCGGTGTTGAGGAAGACCAGCTTGATGAGTTCGTACTGATCTCTGGTGCAGTCCTGGAATTCGTCGAGGAATACGTGCGCATAGGTTTTTCGGATTGCATTACGAGCAATCTCACTGCGCTCTATGATTTTGATGGCAAGGGGAAGGAGCTGCTTGAAGGTAATTTGCTTGCCTGGAATCGGATCGGCACCGATGGTGTAATCAGGGCTTAAGTCTTCATCCAGGATGGGCCGGAATTTATCAATGATTCGTTTGGCAAAGCCATGGAAGGTCACGCTGTCGAACCTTGAGGCGTAATCCCATCCACATCGAAGCTGAATCCTCTCCTTGAGGTTACGGCTAGCGTCGGTCTTGAACGACACCGCCAGAATTCGCTTGGGGTAGCGGCAGTTGTTGGTTCTCAACAGATAGTCAGCTCGTTGAGCGAGGACTTCCGTCTTACCGGCTCCGGGCCCGGCGGTTAGAAGGATGGATTGACCGAGTTCGTTCACTACGCTCCGTGCGATCTTGTCGAGATGTACACCTGGCGAAGGCGCCCACTGATCGTTCGAGATCATTCTGGAGACTCGTCCAGCTTCGCGATGACTCTATCTGCTAGCCGGCTCAGCGATGGAGGGAGAGAGGCCAGTAACTCTGGGTCAGAAAGATTGCCTAGTGCATCAAGGTGAGCTGCTGGCTTGCTGCTCAGTTTGAACAGTTTGTGGTACGCCGCGAACAGTTGTTGCTCTGTTGCGTCGTACTGCCCAGGGTTGAAGTGGCTTTTGCCAAGGACGGTCACATAGTCATGTGGAGTAGGGGGCGTTGACACAGCACCAAAGGCGTTGGGGAAAGCCTTGAGCATGGCGAAGTCCAGATCCAAAGGTTCCGAGAAGAAAACGTCGCGTGCTTCTAGATCGGCAAATAGATCGCAATCTTTGTCAAACCAATGATGTGTTCTCACCAGCACGTCTGCATCATTCCACGTGTGGCGCTCCCAGTGCTGAGGAAGGCTGCGAGCGGGGGCAAATTCATCCAGTTGGTCACGGACATATCCTACCCGCCCCCAACCGCCTTGATGGCGTCCTACATCAAGGTCGAGCAGGGTGATGTGGGGTGTGCCAATGGCATTGAGCAACCGCCAAAAATGATTAACGTGCCGGCCTCCCAGCGGAGCAATGGCTACGGCTGACTCGTCGACGGGAGCGCCTTTGGCCTGAAGGATGCGGGGGAGCACGATCTCCTCACTGTCCCCTTCGCCAAGCACCACCAAGCGTGCGAAATAGAGTTCAGGAAAGGCCTGTACTGCTTCCCTGACGAACTTGTAGGCGTCACTTCGTTTCTGGGGTAGTGCAATCGTTGAAACATCTGTCTCACGCCTCGCATTCAGGCGCAGGTATCGAATGTGCTCAGGTTCGACCCTACGTAGCATTGAGGGCGCTTGCGTCGCGATCAGGGCTTGAGCGTCCACGCCCACGCAGGATTTGAGCGAACTCACGATGCGCCCCAAGTAATGCGGAGAAAGGCTGTTCTCGGGCTCTTCCACAGCCAGTATCGTGAATGCCGAGGGCTTCAGTTTCATAGGGTCGAACGATGTGTTTTGCCCCGACCTCACTTCGCGGCCAATGGTCAAAGATGTCAGCACCAACGAGAGGTAGAGCATCGACTTTTGTCCATCGCTCAGCCGAGCATAATCCACTTGGCTTTCACCATGTCCAGGGCTGAAGGAAATCGAGAGGTGTCTCAGGATCGCCTCGATTTCAGAGTTCGCAAAGGTGAGCGATGGAGAAGCGAAGAAGTCTCCTCTATGCAGTTGCTGCCAGGCGCCACTGAGGCTGTTACTCAGAGCCTTGATCGACTCATTGCTCGACAAACAATCTGTGATCTGGTCAGTGAGCTCCTTGATCGAGTCGCGATCGTCGCTCCAATTCACTGCGCGCAGGAGGCGACCTAGCAGCGCAGTCGCGCCGTAAGCGACATGGTCGGCAGGATCACGGCGGGCTGGCAGATAGTGCAGCTGTATCTCGTCTCTTTCTCGCTTTGCCACCGGTTTGACTGTGGTGGGTTGTCCGTCCTCGTCCATTCGGGTGACATAGACAAATCGCTCTTCCACATCACCATCAGGATGTAAAACTCCTTCCAATCGAAAACGAATTCGCGGGACATCACCTTCCGAGCGCAGCGTCATTTGCGAGAAAAAAGGGGGTACCGTGTCATCGTCTTCGTCATCTACGGTTTCTTCGAAGGTGAAGTCGGCTTCAATCCAAAGCGTGCGTTGCTCGGGAACCTCCTGCTCATTCAGAGGGACATGGAAGTCTGATCGGCGAAGGCGTCGCAGGGCGGGTTCAAAGCCAAACATGCGTGCTAGTGCCTGGAGCGTCGCAGTCTTTCCAGCACCGTTAGGCCCGAGAAGATAGGTCACGTCTTCGAAAGTGATCGTGGTGATACCCGGCCCAAATGACTGAAAACCGCTGATTCCCAGGCTAAAAAGCTTCATGAAGTGAGATTCCTTTCTGTTTTCCTTGAGATAGCGTTCACACCGATCTCTGGCTAGGAGGTCACATTGTGTTGCTCAATGTGCCTGATGGGCTGCTTAAGTAGCTAGTCTCTCGGAGACCCCCAGCAGGCTTCGAGAGAACGCTAAGCATACTGGATGCACAGTGCAGCAGGGCCTAAAGTGCCTGCTGAGATTTCTTTGCTGGCGGTGCGCCAATATATCCATATTCCTTATGGTGACAGGAGCCGGGGTCGTTACTGCGATAGTCCGAGCATCCCCAATATTTGAAGTCAGTCTTGTAGCTCATCTCCCCCCCGCTGACGGGGCAGATCGGTGTCCACCAACCACACGCTGCGTTTACGCACTGCCTGAATCGTCCTGCCTTCTCCATCGGCGCATTGCACCTTGAGCAGCTTTTCTCGGTATGGCTGCATAGCGGGTAATTCGTGCAGCCTACGAACTTGTTTCCGGTAGACCTGTTCGTACGCTCAGTTAGGTGCCCTCGCTTACAGTTCGGGCAATTCACCTCTAAGGCGTGCCGTTGCTGGTTACTGGTCGCAAACTCTTCCAGGTCTAGTGGGTACTCGTTTTTGACCAGCTCCTGGACGAAGGGCGAGCATTTCCTCATGTCACAGGGGAGGTAGACCCTGTGCTTGGCTCGGGTGAGGGCCACGTAAAACAAGCGCCGCTCTTCAGCGTGAGGGAAGAGCTCAAGTTCTGGGAGTAACGCGTCAATGAGAGGGTGGGTGACGATCTGAGAAGGTAGGCCGTACTTCCCCTTGGTCAGCCCAAGAACGATGACGTAGTCAGCTTCTTTGCCTTTGGCTCCATGGATCGTGTCTATCAGAAATTGAAGGGCAGGGAAGCGCCACTTGAGCTGTGAAAGCTCTTCTTTACCAGGTAGGTCATGTGAGAACCGCGCGAGGAAATAGACAGACGAGTTCGGGAGAGCAATCTGTACGATCCGCTCTGCAATCTGCAGCCTGGTATCAGCTGGATCAACGTCTGTTCTCATCAGGGAAACTGTAGGAGCTAGTACCTGCTCATGAGATACAACGGTCTTCACCAACTGCCTGGGATTCTGCGTGACGAAGCGGCTTGCGACTTCACCGATCTGGCTGTTGAAGCGAAAGGTTTTGTCGAGCTCAATGGTGGAGGTAGCGCCGAACTGCTCTCGGAAGCTTGAGGTGTAGCCGATATCGCTGCCAGCAAACCGATAGATCGACTGCCAGTCATCTCCGACGCAGAACAGCGAAACATTCCCCTTCTTTTTCCGGAGTGCTTGTACGAGCTGGGCCCGTGATTTGGCGATGTCCTGGAACTCGTCGACGATAATAAATTTCCAAGGGATGCTAAATTTACCCTCGACAACATAGGTTGTAGCCTTAACCACCATGTCGTCGAAATCGACATCATCTTTGAGTTCGGCCTGGTAGGCCTCGAAGATTGGCATTAGGAGCTTCAAGGCTGCTCCGAGTTGGGGCGTCTTGTTACCCAGGTTTTCGCGCTCCTCGACACTCAAGTTTGCTGCTTTCAGCAGGCTGAGCATCTTCGCCAAAATCTTCGAGAACGCAGAAATTGCTCCTATCTCTCGAAGGGTTTCGAGCACCGACTCGGGGGGCAATGGATTGAGGCTCACACCCGCCTTGGTGAGTTCCTTCTCCAGCGTGTCCAACAACAGTCCTTTCTGCTTTTGAGAATGATACGTCTCAAGCAGGGTAGTTCCTGCCAGCTTGTGGACGTTTCGCTTCCAATTCATGTCGTCATGATATTTTTGGCGATCAATATAGGGGGCAGTGTTGCCCTGTTCATCGATGCCAAAGTGCTCGATATAGATCCCGTGATCAGGAAGGAAAAAATCGGGGTGGTATGCACCGCGCGCTTTGGCTTGCTCAGGCGTGTCGAAGCGGGCCTCGTAACGGTATTCAATGCCGTTCTTGAAAAGGAAATTGGCTATATCGCATTCGCCAAAGCCTTTCACTTTCTCGCCCTTCAGCGTCCGTACATGGTTGTCATTGAGGAACTGGTAGTAGTCGCCTAGCGTCTCGAAATCGAACGGATTGCGCTCGGGATGCAGCCACCGCTCGAAGTAGGTGAGAATGAGTTGACGGTATTCTGGATCCTCTTTTTGAAGGCGCTGGAATTCTAGATCAATGAACTTCTCTTTTAGCTTCTCGTCATCCGCCATCGGACTCAACGACGCTTTCTTTCCTTCTGCCACTGCAACTACGGTACTCCCGAGGGCGTGGAACGTAGCAGTGGTAATCCCTTTTATGCCGAGGCGTTTTTCGAGCCGCTCTCGCATCTCTGCTGCCGCAGCCCTCCCATAGGCCAGTAGGAGTATTTCTTCAGGCTTAGCCTGACCACTCTGGACGAGGAAGGCGACGCGACCCATCACGGTGCTGGTTTTGCCGCTACCAGCCCCCGCGAGTATCAGGTTGTTGTCTTCATCAACGACACAGGCCTCTCGTTGCCTGGCTGTAAGTGGCTTGCTCTCAACAGTATCGAAGAGATGAGTGTGTCGGGAGAGGGCATTCTGGACGTAACGAATGCGAGATTGCGTGAGCCATGCATTCGGGCTCCGAACAAATTCGATGGTTGCACGTAAGAAGCGCTCTTGCTCTTCATCAAGTAGATAGACAGGTGGTTCAGGAGGCAGGATTGAGCGGAGTCTTTCGAACTCTTGGGCAATGGGAGTCCACTGGGAGCTACGGACGTAGCCGTTCTTGGGGAGGCTGTTCGTGAAGGCCAGCATGCGCGCTCTAATGCTAGATAAGCGCGGGAGATACCAGCCTCGAGCGATTAGCGTCCAGATCTCGTCACGCTGATGCGCACGACTGAAGTGGAGTCGAACATCACCTATAGCAGTACGCAAAACCAGCGTATGACCAATGAGCCGGCGCCCCTTAAAGGGCAACTGCTCGATCTCATGCCAGTTGAATGCTTGAGTGCCTTGGCGGCTAGTGATTTCAATGCCGCTGTCTGTGAGCTTGGCTGATCTTGCCGAGGAAAAAAGAAGAGTAGCCCACCAAGGGAAGTGAATAGTCCGTGTCATTTGATCCCGCCCCTGAGCAGCAGAGGCAATTCCTTTTATTCAAGTCGAGCTGCCCCTCACATCACTGGCCGAGTTCTAGGCTGTGGGGCATGGTGGAGCAGCGTAACATCAGTAGCAGCAGAACACTGTGAGTATTAGGATGGCGCACTCCACGATGGACACAGACGCTAAAGGATTTTTTGATGTCAAAAGCAGAGCAGGCTTTTCAATACTCGATCAAAGACGCCGAGGAGCTCCTGGAGCACTTCGACGCACTCAACGCCAACCCCCCGCCCGCCAATGCGGAGGTGCTCAAGCGTGCGGGATTGGTGATGGCCCTTACCGCCTGGGAAACCTACGTTGAGGATCGTGTTACAGAGGCGCTGACGATCCAGCTCAAGCTGATAAAAGGAAGCCGGTGCGGTGACTTCATGAGCCAGAAGCTGGAGACCGAACTGAAGCGGTTCAATACACCTGACTCGGCCAAGACCAAGCAGTTATTTTTCGACTACCTCGGCATTGACGTCACTGAAAGCTGGAGTGGAATGAGCAACAGTGCTCTGGGTAATCGCAAGGCTCTCGATGCTTTGATTGTGAAGCGTGGTCAGGCTGTGCACCGTTCGAAAATTCAGTCCACTGGTGTTCCAGCCGCACATCTTGTCAAGCGCGATGATCTGGAGAAAGCCATCCGGTTTATGAAGTTGCTCGTGGAAAAAACGGATCAGTGCCTAGATCAACAGTTGTAATACGCTGGCTCTGTCAGCCTAGCTAATAAGTACTCACCTAACTAGTTAGCCAGTTGAAGCCAGGACGTTGATAGGCCGCCTGACGGATACAGCGCGGCCAGAGCTAGTTCTGGAATCGCGATTATCGTGGGCTAGTTTTTTACTGGCAGGGTTAAGGAATTAAAATGATTGATCAAAGAAATTTGCATGCCCATTTCTTTCTGGAAAAATTAAATAAAATTCATTCTGAGATCAGCCCGGTTGCGGTCGATATTGAGGCTTGCAAGTGGATTGCGATGTATTACATTGTTGCAAGTAGGTTTTCGTTAGATTCCTCAGCGATAATTCGATATTCAGGAGCGGAGTATCAAGGGCTCGATGATATCAACAATATCGAAGATAGATTTCATCTTCTTAAAAAGTTAACTGCAATCGATGGTGGGAAGAACCCTGCACACAATGTTTCTCAAGGGAGTGCTCGGGCACTCTTTAAACAACTACCAGCTATTCTGCCCTCGGGCTATGAAGATGTTATTGCAGTTTTTGACCACCTCTATGATCTTGTCGTGCAAAGTCAGGTTGGATCAAGTTTTTATCATTCGCGGGAAATGGCTGAGTTTTGCACAGCGCTGGCAGGATCGTTACCTGTTGTAGAATATACTCCGTATAACTTGGAAGTATCTGTAGCGCATAAGAAGGGCAGAGATGGCATATCGGTTTACGTTCGAGACGCGCCTGTAGGTATAATTTCTTCGGCGATCATTCTTAAGAAAATAGTTCATGGGTTTGAGTTTATTGAGGGCGACTTCGCTCTAGTTGGACTTCATCGTGAGGCCGAAGCTGTTGCAGTAATAGATGACGCAGGCCGTACTCATGATCGGCGATCATTCGAGGTTGTGGAAGAGGTTTTATTGAGCGAGAGGTCACAGGAGGTGGTGATCTATGTTCCGGACTACCCTTGGCAGCAACTTAAGAAAGTGTGGGTAGGAGGGCAGGCTATTGTTACCGAGTATCTTGAGGCTGTAGTGGATCTAGCGACAACAGATTTCGAAGGTATTGAGCATACCATCTCTGTTTGGGTTTTTAATAAAAATAAGCCATGGGGTCAGCCAGTTTATCTGGTGAACTCAGAAAAACTACTGACTTTCTCTCCTAAAGTGAGTACAGAGGATGCCGCGAGATTTGTAGCAAATCTGCTCAACTATCGTCGCGGTGCTGGCTCCAGCTTTGCTCATAGTAGGGGGGCGCTTGATTATATTTTTCAGCAAATTACTGCATCTTATGCTAGCCGAGAGATAGAAAAGCACCTTGTGGTGCCTGGGCTATCAAAAAACCTGACAGTTGAGCGCGTTGGACTCTCAAGATTAATGCCGGCATCGCTTATTCAAACGCCAATAAAGTCACTAGACCTAGAAATTCTCGATCCTAGGAGAATTCTCAATTCCCTTGAGGGGGGCAACTCGGTGACGTACGTCATCGGGGATAATGGTGCCGGGAAGAGTTTGCTCTTGAAGTCTATTCTAAAACACCTGAAAAATAAGGGGCGTCGAACAGTTGGCCTTTCATTTTCTTGCACTGATCGTTTTCCTTTTAATATAGGGCAAGGGAATAAGTCCGGGTTCTTATATAAGGGCGCTCGTACGTCGAAAGACGGAATATCGATTAGAAAAAGTAATGCTCAGATTCATAGCGCTTTGAAACAAGTGTTCTCTGATCAACATCTTCTTGACCAGTTTAGTTTAACGTTGGGGATGCTGGGCTTTAGCAAAGTTTACTACTTGCTGTCGACTACCATTCCAGATCGTTTAATGTTGCGAGGCGGATACGTAAACGGCGTATTAGAGCTTTCTCAGTCTGCAGCTCAAAATGCGGAAATACTCACTGAGCACAAACATCACGAATTTTCCTTTGCTCGAGAGAGTGCGGCAAACGCTGCTCGCAAAGATGTTAACGTAGTCCGAGTCTCCGAGCTGAGCTCAGGAGAACAGCAAGTAGTTTCTCTAGTTGCTAGCATATTGATTAGTTGCGATTCAAATGCTGTCTTTTTAGTTGATGAGCCTGAGACTAGCCTCCACGTCAAATGGCAGCAATTGCTGCCCCAAATTATCTCCAATTTATCGGCTAGATTAAATTGCTCATTTGTGGTTGCCACTCATTCGCCGACGCTCATTGTTAATTCGAGTAATTTGGATAATTGTTTTTTGGCTGCTGATAATTTGCTGACCCCGATTGAGCTACCAGATAGGCAGTCAGTCGAAACCGTTTTGATGGAAGGCTTTAAGATATATACGCCAAATAATAGAGATTTGCCTGAGCGGTGCGCTTCGCTCGTCTCAAGAGCTATTAAAGGCGCAGGTTTGGAAAGGGATATGCGAGAGGAATTATTGCTGGCTATTAATGAAGAGCTGAACGCGATGCTGAAGACCATCGAAGACACCTCTTTGGATTCTCAGTCGCAGTCAATCGACCCGAAATCGTTGATTGGACATGCCGAAAAGGCTATTCACGAAATTCTAAGAAAATAGTGAGAAACTCAGATTGGCTGATTACTCTGTCCCAACCAGACAAGACTTGAGAGACGAGTATCGTCTTTTTCGTAAGCGGGCTTATAAGCCCGAAATTCACCGAAAAGCCGCACTAAGGTATTTGGTGCATTTTCACAAAGATGCGATGCTTTCTCCCGGCATTAAGACTAATCATTGGTCTGCTTTGACTAATTATCAAAGCAAGTCCACTACAATGTCTGGAGTAAATATTAAGAAAAGCTTCAGAGATTTTTTGCTAGCAAGACAGGGGCAAAGGTGTTGTTATTGTCAGAGATGGCTAGTGAATATTGCTCACGCCTGTCCAATTGAGCACGTCTTGCCGCACTCGCGATATCCGCAGTTTGTTGTGCACTTCTTTAATTTCGGAATCGCGTGTTTCGATTGTAATAGCTCGAAAACAGATGCCTGCTGGGGCGCTTTTAGTTTTTCGAGTACGAAATATCCTAGCCCGGATGAAGTCAAAGACTTCTATCACCCGAGGTATCATAAGTATGCGGAGCACGTTAATTTTATTAGAATGGAGACAAACGGATTTTCGATAGTCTCTTACACTGGAATGACAGATCAGGGAAGGCATCTTTGTGAAAGTCTCTTACACAAAGTTGCTGCTAAAGAAACGCTAACCTCCTGTATCCCTTCAATTCAAGACTTTTACAAGGCCTTCGAAAACCTAAGCGCAGGAAATAACAAAGAATACAAAGACCTGAGTAATTTTCGAAGTGTTCTGGATCAGGTTGTGAGCGAAAGACTATCGCCCTAAAGGAGCATTGGTACACGTAAGGGTATTAAAGGCCGCTCTCGCGGCCTCTAATTCATCACTCACTGCACCCAGCTCTCAACCGTCTCAGCGCCATGCTCTTCTTTCCAGCTCTTCAGCACCTTGTGATTGCCGCCCCTGGTCTCAATCACTTCACTAGTCTCCGGATTCTTGTAAGTCTTAAGAGTCCGCTCGCGACGAGCCGGCTTAGGTGTAGCAGCTTTACGCCCGGTTCCAACCGAAGGATCCAGCAGATCAATCACGTTGCGCAGCGAGTAGCTGTACTCACCAAGGAGCTTGCGCAGTTTGGTTTCAAATTCGATTTCTTTCTTCAAGCCTTGGTCATTCTGCAGAGCGGCAAGGCGCTGCTTGTGCTCTTCGATTTGAGCTTCTAAGGCTTTGAACTCGGCTAATTTTGACATGGTTTCTCCCCAATAAATTAACGAACGAAGCTTGCTGCGGGTTTGTTTGTGCCTGAATCTACAGCTTAATTCAAAAAGGAATTTCGTTGCATTTTTAGTAGTGCCCGAGGGCAGGGTAGGCCCCTTATAATGGCTCTGCCTACTCACGAAATTAAGCCTTAGCATGCACCAAGCTTTAACTCTCCTTGCCTTCCTGATTTTCGTCGTAACCCCAGCCTTTGCGAATGCCCCAACCAGCTTCAACGAAGCCAAAGTCGTTGCGAAACTTAAAGTCTTTTTCGACCAAGCCAATGGCCCTGTCGGAGATCTTTACTGCGGATGCAAGTGGCAATGGGTAGGTAAGTCAGGTGGCCGAGTAGACCCCGAGTCCTGCGGCTACGAAGTCAGGAAGCAGCCGACCCGCGCCGCGAGGACTGAGTGGGAACACATCGTGCCAGCTTGGCAGTTCGGCCACCAGCGACAGTGCTGGCAGAACGGTGGTCGCAAGAACTGCGTAGCTACTGATCCGGTTTTCCGAGGCATGGAAGCTGATCTCTACAACCTTTACCCCTCAGTTGGTGAAGTGAACGGCGACCGCGCAAATTTCAATTTTGGAATGGTTTCAGGCGTGTCTGCGCAGTATGGGCAGTGCACGACGCGTATAGATTTCGGTGCCAGAACTGCTGAGCCTCGTAACCAGGTAAAGGGGCTTGTTGCCCGCACGACTTTCTACATGTTTGATCGATACAAGCTGAATATGTCGCGGCAACAGCAGCAGCTCCTGATGGCCTGGAGCAAGCAATATCCGCCGAGCTCCTGGGAGGTTGAGCGCAGTGAGCGCATCTCATTGATTGTCGGACACTCCAACAAGTTCGTTACGGGCGAACGAACTTGGTCACTTGGGCACAAGCCAGTCGGGGAGGGCTTAGCAGCGGCGGTACCCGAGTTACCGGGGCGACAAGTAGCGAAATCCCAGCAGCAAATGACGAACGCCGGCTCAGTTGGAGGCGAGGTGATTGGCAACCGGCGTAGCAATGTGTACCACTTGCCGGTTGGGTGCCCGAGCTACGGGCAGGTTTCGCCAAAGAATCAGGTGGCCTTTGAGTCTGAGTCAGATGCGATCAACGCAGGATTTCGCAAAGCAGGTAACTGTAACTGAGCGAATGTCTTTTTCATCTGCAGCTAAACAGCTGTGCGCTGTTGAACCTTGAATCACCCCGAGTTTGATCGATGCTTTCCAGCCTCAGGGAGACCTGCTCAGTCGTACTGGTGGCGTTCGCTTCTGTCCGGTTTCCGCCTGTGGCCAACCGGCTGGAGTCGGCCAAAAGCGGACACACAGCCAGTTTTAATATGTCCTCAAGCAAAGAGTGGGAGCACGTAATCCGCCAGCTCTTGGAC
Organism: Pseudomonas flavescens; assembly: GCF_013408425.1. Taxonomy (NCBI): domain Bacteria; kingdom Pseudomonadati; phylum Pseudomonadota; class Gammaproteobacteria; order Pseudomonadales; family Pseudomonadaceae; genus Phytopseudomonas; species Phytopseudomonas flavescens. Next base: position 1,014,690 of record NZ_JACBYV010000001.1, read on the forward strand.
ACTGTCTTTCACTGAGCGGTGCGACACCCTCATGTTCAAGGCAATATGCGACACGCCCTGGTCGCGTTGCCGCTGCCAAAGGCTGATAAGCGCATTTCTCCCGCCGCGCAGTCCTCTTCCCCAGCGGATGGGGGCATTGGGGGCCGCGTCCAGCTCAAAGAACGTTCCATAGCCGTAAGGCTTGAACGTCTGCACGCCGCATGCGGATTGCCAGCGGCTAATAAGTGCCGGCAACTGCTCAAGATCACTCTGGTGCCAGATCCAGCCATCCATATGCTCTGCCAGCCAAGTGATTTCCTGGCCGCAGCGCCCTACCGCTATTGTCGGTAGCCGTGCATGAAATGCCTTGGGAATCAGATCCAGAGTTCCATCCAAACGGCCGTAGTGGCTCGACTGGTGAATCGGAAATGACTGGTTCATAACCGTACGGATCACAGCATAGGCATCACGAAAGCGTGCTTCTCGATTTTCGAAGTCAACACCAAATGACGGATATTCCGAGGGGCGATCTCCAGTCGAGACACCCAGCACGAAACGCCCTTGCGAGAGTTGGTCGACTGAGAGCGCTTGCTTGGCTACTGCAATAGGGTCTCGCAGAGGTAGGATCATCCCGGCCGTACCAATTGCGATACGCCGGGTCGCCGCAGCGAGCCATGCCGCATATACCATCGGGTCGAATATCTGAGCCACGTCGCCAAAGGACGGGTCACGCAGCGGCACGTCGCGCAGCCAGAGCGCGGCGAACCCCAGATCGTCGGCCAGCGTAGCGAGCGCGGTATGTTCCGCCATGGTTGGGGTGTCGCTCAGGGGATAGCCCTCCAGTGGCGTGAGCAGGCCGAACGTCAGCTTTCCAGGGAGAAAAACCCTGGCAAAAACACTCTCAGCCAGCCCATTCGGGGGCACTCTTTTCGCCGACATTACTTCCTCTTACTTTAAGGCCAGTTGGCTAGGCGGGCAGCTCGGTTGCGCACACCTCAACGTGACGTGATCACCAGGCGGGCATGATCATCGGAAAAGGCACGCGTACCTCGATAACCGCCCCTTGGCACCGACTGACACCATATTCGGTTGTAGAGAGAACGGTATGCGCATAGAAAGCAGGGATAAATCCGTTAACGAGTCATGAACTGTTATTCAGCTAATACCAATTGGCTCCCGCACTAACGCCTTTTCTCTTGGAACAACGCACTTACCCACTCGACGAATACCCGCACATTGGGTGAGAGATGACGGCGGTCTGGAAACAGCACGGAAACGGTCTTCGGCTCGACTGGAACATCCGGCAAAACCTCCACCAGACGCCCGCTATCAATGTATCGCTGCAACGCCGGGCGCAGCCCCTGCACCATACCAATCCCAGCCAATGCGCAGTAAAGCAACGCCTCGGCATTGTCGACGACGATGCCGCTGCGCATCTTCACATTGATAGGTTTACCGTTGGCCCTGAAGCGCCAAGGCATGACCTGGCGGCGTTGTTCAACCATGAAATTGACCGCCAGGTGCGCCTGCAAATCATCCAGCGTGCCTGGTAAACCATGTTTCTTCACGTAGGCGGGAGCCGCGCAGGTCACCAAAGCAACCTCGCCAATACGTTTGGCGACCAGGCTTGAATCATCCAGGTCACCGAGCCGCACAGAACAATCGATGCCGTCCGCGACGAGGTCGTTCAGGTTGTCGGAGGCTCCCAGAGATATTTCCAGGCCAGGGTAGCGCTCCATGAACTCGGGGAGTCGCGGGATTATCACCGCGTGACCGAGTACGGTCTGCATGTCGATCCTGAGCTTGCCTCGTGGCGGACGAGTCGGCGAAAACAATTCCAGTGTTTCCGCTAGCTCAGCGAGTAATTTCAGGCTGCGGTCATAGAACTCGTCGCCAGCGGGCGTTGTGTTCACTCTGCGCGTGGTGCGGTGTAGCAGCTGCACACCCAACTCCTGCTCAAGATTCTGGATGAGCTTGGAGAGTGCCGGGCGATGCACATTGAGCGCCTCGGCCGCTTTGGTATAGCTGCCATGGTCAACCACTGCCACGAACATTTGCATGGCTTCAATCAGGTTCATCGCCATCCTCCAGTTAACTGTGCATGGGGCCAGACGTGCTCTGCACTGAGGACGATAGCGAAGCCAGGCTGACTCTCTCAGGCATCAAAACAGAGTACGCCAAGACTGCTTGGGAGCAAGCAGCGATGGCGTGCGGCAGCCAGGCTGACTACCGCAGCATGTGATTCAGTCAACCACCACGACGATCTTGCCGATCTGCGCATTCGACTCCATTCGGCGGTGTGCTGCCGCGATGTCAGCGAGCGGGAAGACCTGGTCGATGACGGGCTTGAGTTGACCACCTGCCAAGCCTTTGGCAACGAAAGCCTTGGCATTGGCCAGCTTTTGCATATCCATGGTGATTTCGAACAGCTCGTAGCCGCGCACGGTCAGATGCTTGCCAAGAATATCGAAGACCGGAACCGGAATATCGCGATGATCCAGCGCGCCGTACTGGAAGAAGATCCCGGTGCTGGCCATGGACTTGATCAGCTTGGTTGCCTCGGGACCACCAACGGGGTCGAAAACAATACGCGCACCTTTGCCATCGGTGATCGCTGCCACCTCGGCAATCAGATCCTCTTCCTGGGTGGCGATGACATGTTTTGCACCCGCATCCAGCAATGCCTGACGCTTGGCACTTGTGCGGGTAAGGGCTACCGGGATGGCGCCCTGCATGTTGGCAATCTGGATCGCTGCCAGCCCGACACTGCTCGACGCAGCCGGGATGAGCACGGTTTCACCAGCCTGGAGATTTCCGTACTCAATCAAGGCGCCGTAAGCAGTCACAAACATCATCCAGCTGGCCGCCGCCTCCACGAAGCTGAGGTTGGACGGATGCTTGACCACAGCATGCGCAGGCGCATTGACCACCTCACCATACATGCCGTAATCAGCGAAGGAAAACGCCGGCACAACGCTTACTACGTCACCGGGAACAACGTCGCTGACGTCACTGCCAACCGCGCGAACAATTCCGGCCGCTTCATAGCCCAGCTTCGCCGGGAACTGGGGATCGATCACGTACTGCCCAGTGCGGTACATGATTTCAGCACGGTTCAGGCCGATGGCCTTTACTTCAATTTGAACCTCACCGCTTTTCGGTGCCGGTACTACGACTTCATCGAGAGTCAGAACATCAGCGTCACCGGTACGGTGAAAGTGGACAATCTTGGACATGGCACACCTCATTGACGGCAAGAGATAACAGCTACTTCTGAAAAGCTATGCGAATCCTACTGGCCCTCTTGCCTGGGAAAGAGCGCTGATCGGCTCATAGATTGGTACTCGAAAAGAACCAATCCCTGGCTCTGTAGGCAAATAAAAGGCCACTGAGATACCGTGGCCTTTTCGCTCCGCGGACGCTATTTAGCGTTCAGAATTAACAGGATTTCGGTACTCGACAGGCACCCAGCTGTAGCCCTTTTCTTCTTTACGCAGATGCCCAATCCCTGGAAAGGGCAAGTGAGCCGCTGCCACCAACCAACGCTCCCTGGCGGCCTTAGCGAACAACCGTGTGCGAGATGCAACTGCGGCTTTAGGATCGACGTCCACTGCGATGGTTACCTCCGGATGCGGCAATTGCACAGCATGCACATGCACAATGTCACCCCAGAGCAGCAGCTTTTCGTCTCCCGAACTGAGCAGGTAAGACGTGTGACCAGGGGTGTGACCATTTGACGGCACGACCTGAATTCCTGGGCTGATGGAGTCACCTTCATTAAAGGTTTTGAATTTGCCTACATCTGAGTAAGGTGAAATTGCATCACGCGCCATTTTGAAGAATGGACGCTGCTCCTCAGGCAATGAGCCCTCCTGCATCACGTCGAGCCAGTAATTCGCATCTTGGGCTGCGGCCCAGACGGTTGCGTTAGTAAAGGCTCGTTTGCCGCTTGGCAGGGTCACTCCGCAGGCATGGTCAGGATGCATGTGCGTCAGCAGCACTGCATCAACCTCTTCGGGCCTATAACCGGCAGCACGGATGTTGTCGACCATCCGCCCCATGGTAGGGCCGAAGCAATCAGACGAGCCCGAGTCGATCAGCACCAGCTGTTTCCCGTCATCGACGAGAAAGGCGTTGACCGCTGTCTGTACGAACGGCGCCGCCTTCTGGTACTCATGCAGCATGTGCTCCTGGATCTTTTCTTGCGGCATACCCGCGAGGTGCTTCGGGTTCAGGTCGATATAGCCGTCGTAAACGGCAGTCACAGTGGTATTGCCGACCATCTGCCGGTAGAAGCCGGCTGCCTGCTGATGTTGGTCGGCCGGAGCTGCGAATGCAGCCTGCGATGCGACAGCCATAAACGCTACGACGCCGAGCGTCTTCAGACGCTGCGGTAGAATCAGTGTACCCATGACAAACTCCACAATCAGGCATCATTGCCTGTTGCGAAATCGTATGAGCGCGCGAAGCACAGACCCATAGCGTCACTGGAACCAGATTGGTAATCAAAGCCTATACATTCGGCCGAGAAAAGGCTGTAAGAGGCATCACATGGTCAATGGCTGCTTCTGGCCGACTGCAACCCCTCGGGGTAGCGTGCGAGAATCTAAGACGGAAGGAGCGTCTCGGAAGAATTATGACAAACAGCAGAAAGCCGCAACACTGCACGATCTGCGCATGCCTACTCGACAATCCGGAAGATCCACTATCAGGAGATACCGGCGGGGATTGCTGGGGATGCATAGGCGCTATCGAGGCGGAAATGGGATGCGCAGAGTCGCTCGACTTCGTACGCCAAGAATACGAGGCAGGACTTCGGCCTGGCTGGATCGATCCGTTCAAGCCATGACACGGAAGCTGCATTACGACTGCTTCGGGTCGATTTCAGTCAGTCGTGACAGTCAATAAATGACCCGAAGTGAACGCCCTAAAAAACAGAGCAGTCTCCTCCCTCCGCCAAATCAAATCTCAAGCGCGGCGCTTACAGTGCGCACGTAGGAGGTTGAGCTGAATACGAATGGGCCAACGCCAGGTATTACGCGAGGTTCTTCATATCCATTTTCGTAAGCAAATACCTCCCAAATGATCTCAGCACAGAGTCTGCGAATTTGCACTGAGTAGGCTCCGCATCCGATGTCACCACACTCAGGGCAAATATAGATGAGCACCCGATAGGGCCCTGCCTCCGGCTGGTCGCATCGAATCAAGCTCTCGGCAAACCGGAGGTTCTGTTCTGGATAACCTGATACGAACCCACTCATGTAGTCAGAATGCCCACCGTCAGCGGTCACCAGGATTTCCAGTAAAGAATGCTCGTCGATTTGAAAATCAGCAAAGCTACGCTCAACACTGCTACAGCCGTCCGATGAGCTTCCGGGGCGAACCTTTTCCTCAAAGGTCATAGTGTTGTGCGGCATGCCTTACTCCTTGCGTAAAGGTACTCAGAATTAGACACATTGGGCACGAGTCAGGCAAGGCCGGAGGGCTTCGGCGAATGTCCGGTTGTGGCCGATAGCCGCCTGTAGTCACTGGCTGCAATCGGCCAGCTACGGGCGTTCGACCTAAGCAGCCGCTTACGAAATGAACATCCGCCGATACTCCGAGGGTGAAGTACCTAGGTGAGCGCTGAATTGTTGCCTTAGCGATAAGGGCGTTCCAAAACCTGCTTCGCCGGCGATGCATTCGATAGACAAATTGGTCGTTTCCAACAGCTCTTGCGCCCGGACAACTCGCTCAGCGTTCAACCATTTGGTTACCGTGCTGCCGGTGGCTTCCCCAAATCGGCGAGTAAACGTTCGCCTACTCATCTTTGCTATTTCTGCCAGAACATCGACCGAAAGATTGCTGGCCAGATTCCGGCGCGCCCATGCCAGCACGTCAGACAAATGGGTCTCGCTAGCCAGCCGGGGTACCGAGCGTTCGATGTATTGGGCTTGGCCGCCCGGCCGGTGTGGGGGGGTAACCAAGAGCTTTGCGGTGCGATTTGCAGCCTTAGCGCCGTGTCGCTGACGAACCAAATCCAAACAACAATCAATCGCTGACAGCGTTCCCGCCGAGGTCATGATGTTGTCGGCACTGGCGTATAGCACCTCAGGTCGAAAACGAGCCTTGGGGAATCGCTGTGCAAACATATCTCGGGCGAGCCAATGAGTAGTTGCCTCTTTCTCATCCAGTAAGCCGGCATCGCCGAGCACGAACGCACCTAAACATAAGCCCACAATCAACTTACCTTGGGCATTGGCGAGTTGCAGGGCTTGCACCAGCGATGCTGACGCCACAACTGCAGGGTCGCTCCAGGCCGGAATGACGATGACATCTGATGTCATCATGAGCTCAAGCCCATGCGTGACGGTTATAGCGACGCCCTGATCACTATCCATCATGCCCGGTACCTCAGCGCAGTACTGGATCTCGTATTGAGGTTCATCCTGTGCGGCTTCAACGGCTCCGAACACCAGCCCAGGCACGGAAAGATGAAACAGGCTCACGCCGTTGTAAGCCAGAACAGCGACGCGTATGGAAGGCATCGATAAGCCTCTACTTGATTTTAATTGGCCCAATCTTATCGATATATGGCGTTTAGGTCACTGTTGAGCTTTCGCTGAATGGGCAAAAATGAACTCATCAAGCATTCAGCAGGACTCAGAAAATGAAACTCAAAGCGCTTCCGCTCGCACTTTGCATCGCTCACGGCGCTGTCATCGCACCGGTGTTTGCTGACTCAAGCAACGCGTCTACAGCCGATACTGCTCGTACAGTAGAACTGCAGCAGGTTCGTAATGCGACAGCGAAAATCACTTACGCAGGCTCCACGTTCTTGATCGATCCGATGCTCGCAAAAAAGAACGCCTACCCTGGGTTCGAAGGTACATATCGCAGTCATTTGCGCAATCCAATGGTGGATTTGCCTGAGTCACCCGATGTAGTCATCTCCGGTGTTGATGCAGTTATCGTTACTCACACGCACCTTGACCACTGGGACGACGCCGCACAAAAAGCACTACCTAAAGATATACCGCTCTTTGCTCAGCATGAGGCAGATGCGCAGTTGATTCGTTCTCAAGGGTTCAAGAATGTACGTGTACTGACTGACGAAGCTGAATTCGGTGGTGTCAAAATCATCAAGACTGGTGGTCAACATGGCACAGACGAGATGTATGCCGTGCCAGCACTCGCTAAACCGCTAGGTGAAGCCATGGGCGTGGTCTTCCAAGCGCCAGGCTACAAGACCCTTTACCTTGCAGGCGATACTGTCTGGCGTAAAGAGGTCGATCAGACCATTGAGAAATATCATCCAGAAGTCATTGTTCTCAACGCAGGGAAAGCAATGATGACCGGGTATAAGGGGTCGATAATTATGGGCGAGGAAGACGTGTTGCATGCTTCGCAGGCCGCGCCAAACGCAAAAATTGTCGCAGTACACATGGACTCAATTAACCATATGTCCCTGACCCGTGAAGAGTTGCGGGAGTACGTCAAGAAGCAAGGTATTGAGAGTCGCGTTGAGATTCCAGAAGACGGTGCTTCGTTGACGTTTTAATTTGAATTGGCTTGCACTGCTGTAGTACCGCCGCTCGGAATTACCCCCACCTTTTTAGGGGCTCAGTTGGGAAGTGGGTTCTTAAACAACCCACGTCTATACGCTCTTGCGAGGGTTGGCGTTTATCTGCGCCCTCACACAACATCACGTTGGAAATTTGATTGGAGATCGTAAATGAAACGAGGTCTTATAGTAGTTGATCTGCAAAACGAGTATCTGCCAACGGGCAAACTGCCTTTGAGCGGCATTGAGGCCGCTGTGAAAAATGCTAGCCGGGTCATTAGCCACGCACGTAATAGTGGAGTTCCCGTTTTCCATATACGCCACGAAGCCGATAACAGCGATTTAGGGATCTTTATTAAGGGATCCGACGGTGCCCAGATTCAGCCAGCAGTAGCCCCTGATGCCAACGAACCGGTAATCGTAAAAAAACACATCAACGCCTTCCGCGAAACTGACCTCAAACAGCAACTGGATGCTTTCGAGGTAGACGATATCGTCGTCGTAGGTGCAATGAGCCACATGTGCGTCGACGCTGTAGTACGTGCAGCGGCGGACATGGGTTATCCGGTTACGGTACTGCATGACGCCTGCGCCACCCTGGATCTTACGTTCGGTGGCGTTAACGTGCCTGCCGCTCACACGCACGCGGCGATGATGGCCGCTTTCGAGTTTGGCTACGCTGCCATTAAGTCTGTGGACGACTATCTTTCGGCGTAAGTCCGCAACTATCGAGCGATTGCAAATGGACGTTGCGACTCCTTTGGGTCGATTTCAGCCGGTAACGACAGGCTGCTTTTGCGAATACCCACCCTAACGCAGGCTGCGTTCGAATTTTTGAGAGAGGCCAAGGTTCCAACCAACCGTGACGACCTATCACCACTACCTTGCAGGAGGCTTCCTTGAAGTCATTTGAAATTACAGAATTTATTGCCAAATGGCCCTCGCTAGGGCTAATGCCTGCTGCCGCTTGGCTGGTGGCTCAAGACTGCGAAAACCAGGTTCTAGCATTAATGGCCGGTCTGGGTGATGGCTACCGCCGTGAAGGCAGCTGTCTCATCCACGAAAGTGCCGTTGTTGAGGAAGGAGCAGTGCTCAAAGGCGCAATCATCATTGGCGAAGGGGCATTTGTTGCGTCGGGGGCATATTTACGGGGAGGTGTTTACCTTGGCAATAACTGCATTGTTGGCCCTAGCTGTGAAATAAAAAGTAGCTTCATGCTCGATGGGAGCAAGCTGGCGCACTTCAACTTTGTCGGTGACTCACTGATCGGTGAGGGCGTAAACATTGAAGCAGGTGCAATCATCGCCAATTATCGCAATGAGCTCGATGGCGCAGATATCAAGATCCGCTTTGCAGAAAGCGTGTTCGAGACGGGCGTGAAAAAATTCGGTGCCTTGGTAGGCGACGGCTGCAAAATAGGGGCGAATGCTGTTATCGCCCCAGGCGCTCTGCTACTGCCTAACACTCACGTTCCTCGTCTTGGGTTGATTGATCAGTATGCCTATGATTAAAGCGTCGGCTTCCGCGCTGTGCAATTTTCTGTGGATTTCATCGTCTGCCGGCCTTTTGCTGTTTCCAGTCCCGCCGCACTGAAGAACAAGACAAGCCAGGTAGCACCCTCCTTGCCTGTCGCGCTCACGGAGGTGAGATCTTCTCCTTGGAAGGGCATCTAGGCTGTGCGCCCGGCCTTAGAGAGAGCAAAGTCGTCACCCACTCGCAATGCCCTTTGTCGGTGCTTGAACTACGCATTCGTAGGCAGTGAATCTCCCCACTGGCGCATGGCCTCCAGCACTCCTCGAAGCTCTTGCCCGAGCGGCGTCAGCTCATAGACAACTCTGGGAGGCGTTTCGGCATAGGCAGTCCGTGTCAGCAGACCATATTGTTCAAATCGCTTAAGCCGAAGGGTGAGGGTGTGTGCGCTGATGCCAGGCAAGCCCTCCTTGAGCTCCGTGAAGCGGCACGACTTATCTAGCAGCTTGAGGATGATCAGCGTTGCCCAGGGACCGTCGAGTATGAAAAGAAAGCGCTCGACGCCGCAGCGTGCTTCGACCTGATAGGCCATAAATATTCCTATTAGTGCATTTGACGTAACTGATGCTATCAACGCAGCATTAAAAATTCAATAAAAGCACTAATGGAGGTACAACATGAAGTATGTTGTTCACGGCGCTACTGGAGCCCAAGGCGGGCCTTTGTATGATCTGCTAACAAAAGCTGGCCATACCGTGGTTGCTATTGTTCGTGATCCGTCAGCACATCCAGGCCTGAACGCGGCCAAGGCTGATATCGGTTCGAGTGAGCTGCTTGCACAAGCCTACCAAGGCGCTGATGGTGTGTTTATCCATCTGCCCATCGCTTCGGAAGCTGACCGCGTCAAATTCTGCGACAGCATTGCACTGGCGATTGCTAAAGCGCTCCCCAAGCGCGTGGTGATCTCGACGAGCGGATTTGTAGTCGATGACCCTAATTCCTCGCTGACAGTCCCGCCCGAAAGCGCGATCCGCAGCCTGATAAGCCGCATCGAGCAAGCTGGTGTTTCGGTTGCGGTCATAGCCCCCAGGCTGTATCTCGAAAATCTTCTGATGCCGTTGGTGTCGCAGCCTATGAAGGGAGAGGGGGTGTTGCGCTACCCTCTACCAGCCGATTACCAGGTCTCGTGGTGCTCCCACCTCGACATCGCTGACGTCGCTGTCCGCCTGTTCAAGGACACGGCTGTCACCGGCGTTGTCGGGGTAGGTGCGATGCCGGGCCTGAACGGAAACGATTTGGCGACGAGTTTTGCAGAATATCTCGGCCAGCCCGTCAGGTATGAGGGGGTCGAACCCAAGCAATTCGGGGCGCTGCTAGAGCCCTTTATTGGTATCCATGGGGCTGCCGAAGTCGTTGGAGTATACGAGGCTCAAGCGAGGAGTGTTCACAACACGATTTTGAACGAGACGAGTGCTCAGACCCTCCTTGGATTGACGCCTCGCTCTGTTAAGCAATGGTTGCAAGACCTTAACGTTTAGCCCCGGAAAGGTGGTTGTCAGCGGCTTGAGCCGATGACGGCCATCTCCAGATTTTTAACGGAATGCCGACACCCATCCCTGACTCGGATTCTACCCCAATGACACCTATCGCCTTTCGTCGCTGGGCAGATCCAATACGCTCCCAGCGCACTCCTCAGTAACCGTCCGCCCAAGTCATCTACCCAGCCCTGCAAAGCGAAGACATGGTGTGCACTTAAATTTAAGTGGGCACCAGTTCTAGCCTTTTAAGCGGGTATCTCATGCAGCCAACACGCCGTTCTTATTCCAAGTCCTTCAAAGCCCAGATCATTCAAGAGTGCGCCCAACCAGGCGCTTCGATTGCCAGCGTCGCGCTCGGCCATAGGTCGCCCGAGTAGCGGCAGAAACGTTGAAATGCCCTGTGGATGCCGTAGACGTCATCTTCTCAGAAGTGGAGCCTTTAGACTGGCATCGCGGTGGGCAACCGTTCACCATCAATCGCAAATAGAAAACAGGCATTGATACACCTGCCTAAGCGAGTTATTGATTTAGTAAATGAGTTGTCGCGTATGCCTTAAACCACCGCAACATACGCAACTTTGTAGTTTGGTTGCTCTCTTTGTTACTCAGGTATTCGTAACCACCGCTGAAATCCTTTCTCTCCACTTCCCGTTAAAGGCGACCATGCAAAGTCCATCCTGGCGGGAGGAAGCGAGTCAAAGTCGATACCTTGGTTATTGTCATAATATTTCCACTCGAGTGTGATCGCCGGTATCACTGAGCATGCGATCAGTATCCCCTTAGCTCGACTGTAGTCATTACTCGCCCACCGTGCAGCTGCTGCGGAAAGCAAGCTCTCGACATGAGAGGTACTCACTTCGGCAGCGAATTTTGAGTTCAGCAACCACCGGCATAGGCTTACATGAAACGTCCAGTCTTGAGAGGGTTGGTTGCGATAGGCCCAGCCCATGAATCGCCGAAACATTTTCAACCCATCAGGCGGATCCAGTTTCAAAAGCACAGGACACAAGTCGAAGATCAAGTGCCAGTAAGGTAGCAATTTCGAGTCCAGTGTAATAAATGTCCTAGCGTTACCAGGATAGTCAGGAAATATTGCATCACTGGATCTTGGCTTAGGTATAGGCATGATGCTCAGCCTCACTGCGTCTTCCAGGAATCGCTGCTTCACGCGGATGATCGCTGTGTTGTATTGGCTGCTTTTCGAGCATCTCGGCACCCGGCATATCGACCGTGCTTCTGGTATCTCGGCTGTTGGTAGTCGCTTTGCTCCGCGGCGTTAGAGCGAAGAGACAGAGCAGCAGGGGAGGTGTCGAGCGGCAGGTGGATCGGGAGCGAATGTGAACGGACATTATGTGCATCCTGTGGACACGATAGGCGAAAGCAGCACGCCTCAATGCGGGGCATGCAAGCCAAAGGGTTAAGCCAAATCGAAAAGAGCTGTCAGGCCTTCAGCCAGACAGTCAGCAGGAAGGCGGTGCTCGGGGAAGATGCGCCACCCAGTCATGCAGTGCCGTGGTGTGGGGAGTTTGATGAGGGGGGATGAATGGATTGTTCAGTGTCGGCAGGGTTAGCAGCCAGGCGGTACTTTTCAGCAATGCGACCCCACCGCCGAACGAGCACATCGGGCAGTCGATCTTGCTCAAGGGTTGCGGTAGGGACTGGCTGGAAAGCCCCTTCAACTCTGTGACGATCTGGTCGCCGACGGAAAGGCAGAACCCGCCTTGCAATCCGCTGAGCCTCAAGCCGCTCATCTGTCCATGCGCAATTCCGCAGGCGAACAGGCTGAAGAGCACGCAGCCGTAGAGCGCCCAAGCGGTAAAGGCTCTCAGGGGGCGGCTCATCGGCATCCGTTCTTGCTCCGAATATCTGGTTCAGACTGGCGATCATCAGAGGTCTTGCGCTTTGCTGTCCTTTTGCCCGGAGCCAGGCGACGCCATCCCAGTACGACACCGGTCAGGCTGATGAGCAGGCCGCCAATGCTGAAAAGAATCATCAGGGGTTCACGCAGCCATGGCCTTTCCAGCAGCGGTGCCCAGTCCCAGCTGTGCAATAGATTGAACAGCAATCGCCCGGCGCGCTGATGCCGATCCAGTTGCTCGATCACAGCGCCGCTATAGGGATCAATATGCAGCCATGTGGCGGAAGGATCCTGGAAGCGCACACGCAGCATCGGCAGTCGCTTTCTCGTGGCGCCGTACATGCTCTGTTCGGATCGAGAGACGTAGTAGAAGTCGTAGGCATCCAGCCATTCGACTTCAAGAACATCCCGGGGGCGAACGAGCCGAGCCGCTTTTTCCAATGTAATCGAAGGCAGCTGAATCAGAGCCTGGGCGTCCTGAATCTGCGGCAGAATCCGGCTTTCCCCTGTGCGGTCGTAAGCCACTCGATACATGCGCTTGCCCACGATCTGCCAATGCAACTCCACGGGCTCGAAGCCTGCAGCTTGGAAGCGTTTCAACACTTCGGAGACCCGCTCTGTATTGATGTCACTGTAGAGGTTGGTGCTTTGGTAGGCGCTAGTATCCAGACGCACCGGGTTTGCAAAGATCCCCCACGGCCGCATCGACATCAGCCCACTGAATATCCAGGCAATGAGGAGGGGGCCGAACAGCAAACCCGCAATATGGTGCCAGCGGGCCGGCAAGCCTTGATAAGGCGAGCGTGATCCGCTGCGGTAGGGCTTGGAAAACCGCCAGCGCAACAGGCCAATGACGTAGCCCAAAACGGCCATCAGCGTTGCTGCAAGCGAGAGGTAAATGACGATCTGCGTCCACCAGGGACTGTCACGCAGCAGGTAGATCCAGTGCAGCCACGAGCCAACCCAATTCCATACCCGCTCGGTACTGTTCGCGTCCCGTATCACCTCGCCGGTCTGGCTGGAGATATACAGCAGGCGTGCCTGAGGCTCGTCCAGTTGAACGACGTGTAATGGCCGATCCCTGTCCAGAGCGCGTGAGCGTGTCCAGGCGTCTTCCTGAATAGCCCTCACATAGCGGTTGGGTACTGGCGCGAACTGCATGGCACTGGCGAGTGCCATAGTGGCATCGACCGCGGTGATGCGTTCCCCGGTACGAGCAGCTACCGCTACGCGTGTGCCATTGGCGTAGTCCAGTATGTAGTGCGGTTGCCCAACTACCGTAGTCAGTCGCACTGCAGTAGGCGTCGAGCCTCCAACCTGGATGGCCTGTGCCGGGCCTACGCAGCAATCATTTGTGCCCAGCGTTGGTAGATGCCCAAGATGCTCTTGAGGCGTCAGCTTTGGGTATCCAACGAACAGCATCACGACCCCGGAAAAGAACCAGAGGGCCATGAACAAGCACAGGACAATGCCCAACCACCGATGCCAGAGATAGAGATAGCGCTTCATGGTGGTCAGAAGCGCAGGGTGAGAGGGCCGACGTGCCTCACGTAGCTCGAGCTTCTACAAGCCTTTAGCTCCGTGTCATCAGCAGGCAACTTGTGCTCTTGGATGATTCGAGCATACGCAAGATTGCAGTCGCCACACGGCTGCACCTGAGAGGTGTTTTCTTGATTCATGAACAGCAATTCCACGCAAATGGGTACGCGCTGTTTCCGCGTAACGCCAAGGCGTAATGCTGCGGATCAGCCAGAAAGATTCACACTGCGTAGGAAGTGGTCGGTGGTGCGCGGGGATTTAGAGAGGGCCAGAAATAGCGGGGAGGGGGCTGTGCCAGGGTGCGTGTGACTACCGGTGAAAGGCTGCCCTTGGGCATATCGCGCAGATCCCAGTCTGCCGTGTTGACTGCGACTGCAAGCGAAGAGGAGGAGCACAGTGGGCAGTTGAGTTGGTAAGCCGCATGTTGCGTCTGGTCGGAGCCGTCTGCGTCGAAGCCTTGGCCGTTACCGCTACCCATAGAGCAGTAGCCGCCATTAAGACCGCTAAGCGCCAGTCCGCTCATCTGACCGTGATGAATACCGCAGGCGAACAGGCTGAACAGGACGCTGGCGTACAGCATCCAAGCAACGAGTGTTCGTTCATTGCGTGCGATTTTCATGGGCGCGACTTTACCACCCGGATAACGTTTCGCACGCACAAGGGCCGTGGTGGATTGCCGCACGCTAGCGGCATTGCCGATTGTGCTCGACAAGTCCCGCGATAACTTCGAGGCGTTAAAGTCATATTCGGCCCACGCAGGCCTTTATGGCCTTGATCTGAAGTGTGCACGATGCTCCCTCGGCGTCACGCCAAATGCTTTGATGAATCGCCTGATCAAAGTTGCTTCACTACCAAGACCCGATTTGTAAGCTATTTCCTTGAGGGGGCTGTTGGACGTAACCAGCAGATGGCGGGCGGCATCCAACCGAAGTAGTTCGACCATTTTGCTAGGCGTCTGGCCTGTATCCGCGGTGTATTTACGAAGAAAAGTACGCTCGGTCATGTTCATGAAGTCGGCCAGTACCGGAACAGAAAGATCTAGGTTCAGGTTTGTACTTATCCAGGCATGCAGGTCAGAAAACTGACTGCTACCCGACTGCAGTCTTAGAGATGAACTGAATTGATCCTGATCGCCCGGGCGTTTCAGGAACATCACAAGATGTCTCGCGACCTCGAGTGCTGCGGTGTGCCCCAAGTCTTGCTCGACAATGGAAAGGGCAAGATCAATCCCTGATGTCACTCCTGCCGATGTCCATATGTTTCCATCGTTAATGAAAATGGGCCCTCTCTTGACGATCACCTTGGGAAAGAACTTTTCTAACTCTTCATACGCAGACCAGTGTGTCGTCACTTTTCGGCCATCTAATTTGCCGCCTGCCGCTAGTGCGAATATGCCTGTGCATACCGATACCAAGCGCTCTGCCTTGTCTGCATGAGCTACGAACCTGGAGAACTTTGACCCTTTGCAAAACTCCTGAATACCAGGCCCGCCAGGGATTATTAGAGTGTTTGGCGATGGCGTGTGCGCTTCTAGAACCTCGGCGCTGAGGGAAAGCCCCGTAAAAACCTCCGTATCACTTTCCAGAGCAAGGATCGATAAGGAATAGGGTGGAATAGGTGATTTCGTGTAGTGGTTGGCCGCAATGAAAACATCGAGAGGCCCCGCTAAATCGAGAAGACTGACCCCGGGATACGACATGATCTGTATCGACTTGCTGACCATTGATACCCCTCCAGAGAATGGCGGCTTGATCTTGCTGCGATTGGCGGAAACGAGCAGCTTTTTGTCATTTTCGCCAAGATAGCCTGCCTTATGCTGGCTCCGCAATCCCGAAAAAGCGTTATTCAGCGCTTGTGAGTTCGAGCTTGCCTGACGAGGTGTAGGGAAAACCAGGGCTACTACCGCACCGCTGTCATGAAGCAGGTTCGCTTTCAAATGCCCTTTCTACGCGCTCTAAGCCTTAGGGGTTCCAGCATGTCACCAGTAAGCAACGTCATCGAGTTCGAGGCTAAAAAGGGTGAAGACCTGCAGCTAGAGGTTCTATTGCTTTTGAAATACATAAAGCAGGTTTCGGTCAGGTGTACTGACTGCAGCTTGAAACGAACTCAGGTAGCCAATGGTTGGATTATTGAGCTCGTTTGGTATGACGCAAACGCCATGCACGATCACTTGTCTTCCAAACCGCTTGAAATACTGGCGAATCTGTTAATTGCAAAATGCTCCCGAGTCTCTTTCGGAGCCTTGGTCAGCGCAGCGGCATGAGACGCCGTTCTTGCAGGAACTGACTCCTAACCACTTAAAGGTATAAAAAATGAAAGTTTGGATGATTGCTGCCGCAGTTGTTTTGTTGTCAGCTTGCACCAGTACGTTGCCGGCACCAATAGACTCGAAAAGTGTAGTGTTGTTTTCCCGCGACTCTACTCACACGCTAGTGGCCAGTAAATTGAATGGAGAGCGTGTGGAGAGCGGGCGTTATTTTTCTGTCCTCTCAGGTCATAACCGTTTGGAAGTGCTCGTCGTTGGTGAGTCAGGTAAAAATTACACGTTCAACAGGTTTGTTTTGATCGACTATGACAATTTCAGCAAGGCAAGTACTTATAAAATATCGGTCGCCGACAGGGGCGTTACCAAAGCCCTACAATTGATTGACGAGAATGGTGTGCTTCTGGGAGAGAGCTCTTTTTGATTCATGTTGAGAAATTTAGTCGTGCCTCTGTGCCTTGAGAAGAACTCATAAATCACTGCAGTTCAAAATCATGTCCCTAGTTTGGCTCTCATCCCTTTTTCAGATTAGAAAAACATTGCCAAGATTTTTGAAGATATCAGCTGCTGCAATCTCATTGATGATCGTCATCGGTTGCACGTCTAAACACATTACCGAGAACCACTATGACCAAGTAGAGGTTCCCGCCGGGTTACCAGCAGGCCCTGTCGCCCTGATCATTACTGGCTCAGTGATTGAGACGATTGAAGAGCTTGGGGCCTATAACAGCTATTACAAGGATGCGCTGACGGCGCGCCTTTATACCGAGAACATCCGGCGTGCCTATGTGGAAACCTCGCAACCACGCTTTAGCGTGGAGGGGGTGACGCGAGTGCTTGAGGAACGGTTCGGCGAGGTTCGCTCATTCCAATCATTCGACGATGCTGCACGCAGCGGTTTGCCGCTCATTGCGACATTGAGCATGAACACTCAGCTGATCGATGGTCGCGGTTCTGAGCCGGCTTCTTCCCTTTCGTTGGCTTTCCATAAGTCAGATGGACGTTACTTGGGAACCATCCATGGCACAGCATCATTCGCGCTGGCACCGCTTTGGCCGCGTAGTAAACGAGAGAGCGAGATCGTTACAGAAATACGGCAGCAGGGAGAGGTTCAGCGACAAGCACTTGAGTTACTCGAACAGCGATTGAAGGAAGTACCTGTGGAGTAGACATTGCCGGTGACGATGTCGCAAGTCGATCTCTGCGATGGGGGGAGGGTATGCGGTTAGGTTCCTTGGAAGTCGGCAGCTAAGAGGTGCGACAACTTGCCATCCTGGGTCGGGGCGTGTTGTCGGATTTTGCCAATCACCCCCCGGAATTGCCAGGTGCAGAGCCAGCTTGTATCGAGGCTCGTAAGCCTGAGGCGGGATGTCGCAGGTGCAATATGCTTCGCTGCTGTCAGCATCAGCGTTTCTACTGAAGGGTGTGCAGCTTTCTAACACCACTGAACGGTTGGGTCGGCGCGGTTGTTAACTCCGCTGACCTGTACGTCGACCCATACTGCGGTAACGTATCGCCTCATGAAATTCGCACGCAATGAACGCGCGTTCGTAGCCTGGGTGCTCTATGGATGCATCCTGTTCAGTGCGTTCGCCTGCGCGATCGGTCATGGTCAGATGGCAGGCCTGCAGTTGGCTGGCCTCGATGGGCAGTATTGTTCCCTCGACGACAGTATGGGTACCGGGGCCGATCTTGATGGTTCTGGTTTGGTTGCAGCAAACCCCGTCACTGGATCCAGTTGCGCGTTGGCCAGCCTGTTCAGCGCCATCATTCTTGCCGCGTTCTACGGTCTGTGGGGCTTGCTAGCTGCCGATCAGGTGCGGCCTCTGTCCGGCTCACAACGCCCCCGATTGAATCGGTATCGCTGGCCTCCGGCCAATCCACGTGCATCGCCCCTCGGACTTCTCTCGCTCTGAAAGTACCCGTTCAGGCTGGCTGTGATGCCGGGCCGTGTGCGGGCTTATCGAATAAAAGCCTGGAAGTCCTTTATGTTCCGCATGACCACCCTGGCGCTGCTCGTTGGCAGTAGCCATCCTGCGTTGGCGCAAGATAACGCCCTGAAACTACCTGTCAGTACCGTCTCCGCAGTTGCTGCAGAGCCTAAAGAAGCAACGGGTATCGATCTGGATGAGGCCATCGAGAGTGGCTCGCGCCTAAACCTGAGCGCCCGTGAGAACCCCGCATCCGTCAGTGTGGCCGACCGCGAGACGATGGAGCGCATCGGTGCGCGCAACTTCCAAGATGCGGCTAATGCGCTGCCTGGAGTGAATGCCTCCGCACCACCTGGCTGGGGTGGCTATGTCTCTTACCGCGGCTTCAATGGCGGGCAGATTGGACAGCTGTTCAACGGCATCAATCTGCAATACGGCGGCTCAGCGCGCCCGGTCGGTGCGTGGATCTACGATCGCGTCGAGCTGCTGGGTGGGCCCTCGTCCTTTCTCAATGGCAGTGGCGCGGTGGGCGGTAGCCTAAACTTCATCACCAAGTTGGCCAGCCGCGACAAGAACAGCATCGAGGGGCGAGTGAGCTACTCGCGTTACGACACCTGGGAGACTGCCATCGGCGTAAACCAGGCCCTCAACGAGGGTGACGGAGCGCGCCATTACGCGCGTCTGGACTACAGCCGCACCCACACCAATGGCTACATCGATCGTCAGGAGAACGGAGCTGGCAATCTGGCTTTTTCCTTGTTGAGCGATATCAACGACCAGCTCTCCCACACACTCGCCATCGAGTATCTGGAAGAGCAGGAGGACAGCCCTTACTGGGGCTCGCCAGTGCTGCAGCCACTGAGCGGCAAGCTGCATATCGAAAAACATAACCGCTTCAAAAACTACAACGTCGATGATGGGCGCTACGAGCAGAGAACTCGCTGGTTGCGCTCGATTACCGACTACCGCTTCGACGACTCCACAGGGTTGCGCAACACCTTCTATCACTATGACGGTCAGCGCGATTACCGAAATCTGGAGGTGTACCGCTTCAACGCGGACAACAGCGCCGTAGCTCGCTCCGCGGGCTATCGCCAGCGGCATGATCAAGAGGTGAACGGTAATCGTCTGGAGTTGACGCACGCGAGCGAACTGTTCGATCGGGCCAGCGACTGGGCCTTTGGCCTCGAGTACAGCCGCAACAAGCAGGTTAACTATCCACTGTCCATCAATGGGCCTTTCGGCGCTGCGGTAGACCCAGGCAGCTTCGATCCAGGCGAGTTTCTCGACATCCCTGGCATGGATGCCGCACGCACGAAAGGCCGCAGCACCTGGACGGATACCACGTCGACCTTTGTGGAGAACCGCACACGCCTGACTGATCGTCTGGCACTGATTACCGCGCTGCGCTACGACCACATTGATTTCGAGGTAGTTGACCACGCGGCGCGCAACTCACTCAATCGCCGCTGGGACGCCTTTACCGGTAGGGCAGGGCTCGTCTATGACGTGACCGATAACGCCAGCCTCTACACCCAATACAGCACCTCAGCCGAGCCGCCAGGCGGAACCCTGACCAGCGCAAGCATCGGCCAGGTCGGTGACTTCGACTTGAGCACCGGACGCCAGATCGAAGTCGGTAGCAAATTCGACTTCCTCGACGGCCGCGGATCTGCCACAGCAGCTGCTTACCGAATCGTGCGCAAGAACATCTCGGTGCCATCCTCCACACTGCAGAACACCACTGAGCAGGCTGGCCAGCAGACCTCTACGGGTATCGAGTTGGCAGCATCGTTCAAGATAACTCCGCAGTTGTTGGCAGCCGGTAATTTCGCCTGGGTGCGGGCCGAATACGACGAATTCAATGAAACCGTCGCCGGCGTGGTGCGTTCACGCAAGGGCAAGAACCCGGTGAACATTCCGGATCGCACCGCCAACCTCTGGCTGACCTACGATTTGGCACCGCAGTGGCAAATCGGCGCCGATGCACGCTACGTGTCTTCGGTCTACGCCAATACAGCCAATACCATGTGGGTACCGTCCTACACGGTCTACGGAATGTTCCTCAAGCACGACCTCGACGCGCATACCGAGCTGAGTGCGCGCCTGCGTAACCTCACCGACGAGACATACGCACGCTTCATTCATCAGACCAACACCCAGTACTACCTGGGTGAGCCGCGTAGCCTCGAAGTGGCCGTGCAGTGGAGATACTGATGATGCTCATACAGCGTCGTACCGAGTTACCAGTTCGCTCCTCCGCACTGCTGTCATGCTTGTTCTTGCTTATGCCTTTGGGCCACTTGAAAGCGGCTGATGCGGTACATGGGTTGCCTGCGCAAATCGAGCTGGATCCTCTGGATATTGTCGGCAACAGGGACAATGTACAGACGAGCGCGCGCGAGAATCTGGAGAGCCGAGCTGCCAGCACTGCTGTTATCGATGCCCAAAGTTACCGTAATGGACGAGCGACCACGGTGGTTGATGCCTTGGGCTATGCGCCGGGTGTTTTGGCTCAGAGTCGTCACGGCGATGAGGCTAGATTTTCCATTCGTGGCTCGGGTATTCAGCGTGGCTTTCTGATGCGCGGCATCCAGCTTTACCAGGATGGCATCCCACTAAATCACGCCGACGGCAGCGGTGACTTCCAGTCAATAGAGCCTCTCGCAGCAAAGTACATAGAGGTGTGGCGAGGCTCCAGCGGTCTGGAGTATGGCTCTAACGCCCTTGGAGGTGCGGTGAACTTCGTCTCACCTACTGGGCGAGATCAAGGGCCTCTGCAATTGCGTACCCAAGCTGGTGCCTACGATCAACGCCGCAATCAGGTGGCTGTTGCCGGGGCCGGTGATGTCTTCGACGGTTTTCTGAGCATCACCGACAGCCATCAGGACGGTTATCGCGATCAGTCCGCAACGGACTCCACACGTTACTTCGGCAATATCGGTATGCGAATTTCCCAAGACTTGGAAGCGCGTCTGTTCCTGACCCACCTCGAAAGCAAGATGGAAATGCCGGGGAGCATCAGCAAAACAGCACTACGCAACGCTCCCCGTTCTGCGGGTGCCAACTACGAGCGCCTGAATGCACACAACGACTACCGCCTTGATCGAGCAGCACTGAAGCTGAGCTGGAATGCTTCTGAGCAGACTGAAGTCGAGACGTCGTTTTATGTCGCGGATCGCAAGCGAGATCATGCGATGACCTTTGCGATTCTGCAGCAGGATCTTATCGATACAGGGCTGAGCGTCAGGATGGCCACCGAATTCGGTCAGGCGGATCTGACTCGCAAGCTGACATTGGGAGCTTCCTACTCGCGTCTTGAAGGCGAAGAGGATCGCTTCACCAATCCTAACGGTAAGCCAGGTGTTCTGACCCGCCAGAGCGATCTCGACGCTAACGAGAGCACTCTTTATGGCCAGTTTAAGTACGGACTGAGCAGCCACTGGGCCGTCGAAGTCGGCGCGCAGGTTGTGCAGGCTGAGCGCAAAACGACCTTCAGTGGGTTACCCGCAATCAGTTATGACGAACGCTACGAGGGCATGAGTCCCAAGATCGGTGTGCTGTTTGAACCAGACGACAATACACAGTGGTTCATGAGTGTGAGCCGTGGCTATGAAGCGCCCCCATTCGGCGAAATCACGGTCAACACCCAGCCCCTCGCTGAAGATCAAGAGTCGACTACCTGGGAGTTCGGATACCGCCACCGCCGTGGTGATCTGCAGCTCGATGCGGTGATTTACCGATCCTGGATCGACCGCGAATTGCTGTCGCTGACCGATAGCCAGGGCAATGCACTCGGCACGGTCAACGCAGACAAGACAATTCATCAGGGCTTAGAGCTGTACGCCAATGTACCTCTGGCCGAGCAATGGTCGGTGCGTATGAACTACCTCTTCAACGACTTCAAGTTCGATGGCGATTCGGTTTACGGCGATAATCAATTGGCTGGAATCCCTCGCCAATTTATCCGCGCAGAACTGCGCTGGTCGCCGTCCTCATGGCTTTACATCGCGCCCGCTCTCGAGTGGTTGCCAGGCAAGACATACATCGATCACGCCAACACCTTATCAGCCAGTGGGTACAGCCTGCTCAACATGACGGTCGGTGGTGCGTTGGGCCGGCACACCAGTTGGTTCGTAGAAGGGCGAAATCTTGCTGACCGCAACTACGCCGCCACAACAGCTGTGCAGGCCAATGTGCGGAGCGTGGACGGTGCTTATTACTTCCCCGGCGATGGCCGTAGCGTCTATTTGGGCCTCGAGTGGCGTCTATGACCGCTTCATGCTTAACCGATCTACAACTCATTCATCCTCCGCAGGGCAGTAGTACTGAACGGCGCCTGCTTAAACAAATAGGTAATCCCATGTCCCTCGCAAAATCCCTTTTGGCACTCTCGTTCCTGTCGCTTGCCCAGGTTGCTCATGCGCACGAGTTTCAGGCTGGCGACATTGAAATTATTCACCCGTGGTCACGCGAGCTCCCACCTGTGGCACCAACAGCTGCTGCGTACTTCGTCCTCAAGAATCAGGGCAGCGACGCTGATCGCCTGCTCACCGTGAGTACCAGCGTCGCCAGAAAAGCAGAGCTGCACGAGCATGTGCATGCTGACGGTGCGATGAAGATGCAGCAGGTGATGAGCATAGAAATTCCTGCTGGAGGTGAAGTGAAATTCGAGCCGATGGGCTATCACGTGATGCTGATTAACGTGAAGCAGCAAGCCAAAGCGGGTGATCACTTTCCCCTCACGCTGACCTTTGAAAAGGCCGGCGCGGTTGAAGTCGACGTCGTCGTACAAAAGGACGCCCCTGCTGAGCAGCAATCTCACCAAGGCCATGGCGAAGGTCACCAGCACTGAGTTTCAGGGCGCCAAAGGGATTCCCGATATTCCCCTTAATCGCGGCCAGCACAGCTGCTGGCCCGCGGTTGCCAAGAGAGCTCTCGCTGTAGAGCTCATCTCGAGCTCGCGTTGTATTTTTTTGGAGAGATATTGATGCGTCGTTTGCTACTGTTTTTCACTGCTGCATGTGTTGTCGGAGCAGGAGTTGCCTACTGGGCCTTTAAGGAAGCGCCATTGGATGAGGCGGAGCTGGCGAGTGCCGATATCGTGCTGATGCCCAGCCCTCGTGAGCTTCCAGGTGTTCAATTGGCCACCATGGATGGGCAGGCTTTCGGCCCGAAATTCTTCGCTGGGAAATGGACGTTGGTGCTCTTCGGCTACACCTTTTGCCCGGACATCTGCCCTACAGCTTTGAGTGAACTGAGGCAGGTTTACCTGGCGCTACCGCCTGAGTCACGTGAGCTAATGGGTGTGACGATGGTCAGCGTGGATCCGAACCGGGATACACCTGAGCGTGCCCAGCAATATGTGACCTACTTTGATCCGAGCTTCACCGCGATGACGGGAGAGCTCGCAGCGGTACAGCACGCCTCCAGTGTCATCGGCTTGCCATTCGTGCCTGGGGACACCAGCCAACCCAACTACCCTGTCGTGCATACCGGCAACCTGGCGCTGATAGACCCAGAGGGTAAGCAGGTCGGTTACGTCAGAGGGCCGCTGAAGGTGAAAGAACTCATCGAGACCCTGCCCAAACTGTTCTCGAGTGCCGGCCCATAAGGAGGTCGGAGCGGTATCTAGCAAGTCAGATTGTACTTCGCGTTCCCCAAGCCAAGCTGCGGCTAAATCAATCGCATGGAGGCGGTCAGCATGGGGCGATTCGAGCTGTCGCCTCTAGCACGTGAGACTGGATGCCCAGCAAGCATTCAGTCTTCGTAGTGTTCCAGTAAGGCCTGAATGGGGTGACGCAGTTTTTTATCGTTCATCCTCGCGGACTGGCTGCGGCATGAATCGCCGGTTGCCAGCGGCTCCGCTCCGTCCTCAGATTTCAGCGCAGGCCCCCACGATTGAGAGAAGATCGTTTTGGATGATTGCAGGTTGCGTGCTTCGTGGCCGTAAGTGCCAGACATAGGGCAGTCGACCACGTTCACGCCTAGCATGAACTTCGGCGACCTGACGCTCGCATGGGAAGCGAAATTCATCTTTCCACGCGCCGCACAGTTTGCGGTGACATTCCATGGAGCTTTATAAAAGCCCGCCTCATCCGTTCTGGATCGATAAAGCCTACGGATATGGCTATTTTTTCGATTGGCTCCGAACCTTCACGCAATCTCAGGCGCGCTGCTTCGACACGTAAACGCTCCACTGCTTTGGCAGGTGTCTCCCCCGTTTCCTGACGGAATGCTCTGCCGAACTGGCGAACGCTCAGGTTGGCTGCTTCGGCCAGGCGTTCGATGGGCAAAGCTTCGGCAAGATGCTCGCGCGCAAACGTCAGCGACCGCCTTATGCGATCGGATGCTGGCTCCATCTTTGAAAGCTCCGAGAACTGCGATTGCCCCCCTGTGCGACGGTGGTACACGACAAGATGCCGTGCCACGGATTGAGCCATCTCTACTCCATGGTCTGCTTCGATCAATGCCAGAGCCAAGTCAATTCCAGCGGTCACGCCCCCAGACGTCCATGCGTTCCCGTCCATTACGTAGATCAGGTCGGGCTGCATCTTCACGGAGGGATAGCGCTCCAGAAACAGAGGGACGGCTTTCCAATGAGTTGTCGCGCGTCTGCCATCGAGAAGCCCGGTCTCTGCCAAGAGAAAAGTGCCGGTGCACACACTGGCCACTCGAGTCGCTCCAGATGCATGTGCGCTGGCCGCACAGATCTGAGCTGGTTCGAACATTGGTTCCAGCCGGCCACCAATGAAAATCACAGTTTCTGCCGAGATAGCGTTGAAGGAGACCGTCTCCATAGCAATACCACTGCTGTTGAACACACTCCCACCCTCGGCGGATGTTACGGCAAGGGAGTAGAGGGGGCGGCCGGCCACTAGCGAGGCGGCTTCGAAGGCGGCGAGAGGCCCGGCTAGGTCAAGCAGCAAGAATTCAGGGCAGACGTAGAGTGCGATGTTTTTCATATGGCCTTTTATAAGGGATTAGCGTCCTTTACGCCATCGCTGCATTGCGTGAAACTTTCATCCGTACACACCTTGCTCCGCTCCGGGTCGGGCACTTTCAACAATCCACAACGGCCGAACTATGAACCGCTCCTCTTCCTCAGACGCCACTAGCGTGGGCGACATGTCGTGCTCGTTGTCGTCGGACTCTCACTCTCTTTCCGTGGAGAGGGCAGAGGCACTAGTAGTAATGGTGACTGCGATCCCCCAGACCATTCTCAAGCTAGCCGAATGTATTGAGACGGATATTTTACAAGTGGCGAGGTGGTTCGAAGACGATCCCATTTCCATATTGGGTGGATGCACTGCCAAGGATTTGGTGGCTTCTGGAAAGGATGAAGCTGTTTTGAACTTTCTTCGCGCTGTGACGCGCGATGAGAACTAAAAGATCATCATCCAATGAAGCACATCAGTTGCGACCCAAACTTTCAGGCAGTTTCCAAGCTAGGTTGGATCGCGCGGTCTTTCGACTATCAAAAAATAGTGCTCAAAAATGAGGCAACAGTGTCATGGGCAGAACAGTTGCTGTGTTGATCACAGTAATAATTTTGAGCTCTGCTATACAGCTCAGCGGCTGCGGGACTGACTCAAATCAGGGAGATAGCTCTGCTTTCAAACCAAGGCTTTCTGAATATGGTTTTTTTAAAGGAAAGATGTCCGAGCTTGTTCCCGTTGATGAAGCCTCCATTATAGAAATAGCGTCGCCGCTGTTCACTGATCACGCGGAGAAGCAGCGGCTGCTCTTGTTGCCAAAGGGTGAGAAAATGAAGGGGAAGGGGAATGACCTTCCTGACTTTCCGGATGGCACCGTAATCGTCAAAACATTCTTTTATCCACGCTCGAGTAAAGGAAATATTGTTTCGCAATTAATAGTGGAGACGCGGCTTCTTATTAAGAGTCAATCTAAATGGAGTGCTGCTACCTATAAATGGAACGACACCCAGGATGAAGCTTTTCTGCTGCAAGATAGCGCTACAGTTCCTATTGCTTTTATAGATGAAAAAGGGCACGGCAGAACGATCAATTACAGGGTTCCTTCGCGCGACGACTGCCTTGCCTGTCATCGTCAGGGTAATCAGCTCGTGCCCCTAGGCATGAAGCTCAGGAATATGAACATCGATGCACATAGAGATGAGGTGCTGATCAATCAGCTCGAACATCTCCAGAGTAGCCAGAAACTGGATGCGATCTCGCCCGGGGCGATTACACGTACGCCTGACTACAGGGCTGAATCGACCTCGCTTGAGGATAGGGCAAGAGCTTATCTCGACGCCAATTGTGCGCACTGCCACAGACCTAAAGGCACTGCTAGGTTTACTCGACTTGACTTGACGTACGAAGAGACAGCTGACCGTGAATCAACTCACCTAAAGCGGCAAGAAATTGCCAGAAGGATTACAACGTCAGGCCCTCTGCACATGCCGCAAATAGGCACAACTATTTCTCATGAGGAGGGCGTTCAATTGATCGTCGAGTATCTGAACGATCTAGATAAGAAAATTAAGGACTAGATGAGTATCTCTTCTGTATCGCCAGACACTGTTCAACGTCTCCAAGGGAATGCTCAAAAATCTTTCGAGTATTGGTATTTAGTTCGAGATTACGCAACATCGACCCCCCCACGCTTTTCCTTCCAGGTAAGTTTAAGTATGCGAAACGCTAAAGTCTCTGAAGATGCACCGGCGCGAGCCCTCATATGGGCAGCGCGTTTTGAGGGAACCACACTGCTATTACTACTGTGCATAGCAGTACCCCTAAAGCACCTTGCCCATTACCCGCAGCTCGTCTCCTTGCTTGGGCCTGTTCACGGGGTTGCATTCATTATTTATGCCACGATTACACTTAAAACGGCTGCAGAGCACGCTTGGGACACGGGACTTTTGCTGCGCGTGTTGTTCGCCGCTTTGGTTCCATTCGGGGGCTTTTTTACAGCCCGATTCCTGCAAAAAAATGTATATATCAAACAACAGGAATAGATTGTGCTTTATTTGACGCTTAAGACATTCCACATCTTCTTCGTACTGTTATGGATCGCTGGACTGCTGATGCAAGCATTCATTCTATTAGTGAGCCGCACACTGCCCGGCCCTCCAATGCCTGAGGAACGTTCTACTTTGCGTCTTCTGATCAAGTGGAACCGTTTTATAACTACACCCGCGATGGTGTTTGCTCTTAGTAGCGGGGTAGGGATTGGGACTATTGCTGGATGGTTTGGAAATGGGTGGCTGTCTGCAAAAATAGCCATCGTCATGCTGCTTGCGGGCATTCATGGCGTACAAGCTGGAAAATTACGGCGCATGCTCACTGTCGGAAATACCCACACTGGCTTCGACCCAAGAGTCTTGCTGCCTGTCATTCTCGGTGCACCGCTAGTGATCGTGTTTCTTGTGATCTTAAAACCGTTCTAATAGCTACACGTCGCCACCGCTACTGCAGTTTGAAGCGCTTGCCACCTATCCAGCATCTATGTGTCAGAAACGAGAATTT
The DNA here is from genome assembly GCF_013408425.1 of Pseudomonas flavescens. Classification (NCBI taxonomy): domain Bacteria; kingdom Pseudomonadati; phylum Pseudomonadota; class Gammaproteobacteria; order Pseudomonadales; family Pseudomonadaceae; genus Phytopseudomonas; species Phytopseudomonas flavescens. The sequence continues at coordinate 1,042,302 of NZ_JACBYV010000001.1, forward strand.
CAGCTGGAGCAAGGCCCAGCCTGGAGAGCACGTGTATTCCAGCTTTCTGAAGGGCCTTAGCTCGATAAAGACGGTGTTCTGAGGTGTGTAACGATCAACGTTCTCCAGTGGGCTTTGGTAGAGCGCGCAATAGTCAGTTATCTAAAGCGTCCTTGGCAGCTTCGGTGAGCAACCAGTCGCGAAAGTCGCGTACTTTTGGCAGCTCACTGAACTCAGTGCGGTAGACGATGTAGTACGCCTGGGTCAGTGGGCACTCCAAACCTTTGTCGGCAAAAGGCCGAATTAGGCGTCCAGCCGCTAGGTCGTCACGCACCATCACGCTGCGAGCGGCCGTGACTGTCTATAGCTGCCTGTAGCACGGCAGCCGAGTTATTGACACCTAGCCCGTGATCCGTGGGAATGTGGCCATATCCAGACGCATCCAACCACATTCGCCATGTTCGATACACTTCCAGCACTATGATGCGTTTACCAGATCCGCCAGCGTAGAAGGCCAGCGAGATCATCCAATGGCCTCGCCGACCATCCTGGCAAACGGCAGGCTTGTCAGCCTTGATGCCAATAGCTGTGGACAGTTGAGCGTGGGAGGCTTAGCAGGCGGGCTGCTTCCGCTTGGCTTAATCCACACGCCTTCAGCTTCAGCACCGCGTTCCGATTATCGTTATTGCCTGGTTTACCAGCAGGCCGCTGCTGAAGCGTGCGACCAGTTAGCTGGGCGTTCATGAGCGCCTGCCCATCTTCCTGCAGAAAGTCTTGCAGGTGCTCAGACGCTTCTTTGAGGACGCGCTCCGGCGACGTGCGACGTTGAAGTGCAACGCAAAGGGCAACGAACGTGACCAGATCGAAATCCAGCGCGGCGGCTATCTCTGAAAGCTTGTCCAGCGTGACTCCGGACTTGGCCCGCTCCAGCAAGCCAATGGTGCTATTGGCGCTGGCATCCTTCATGCCGTCGTAACTTGTTGCGCGCACTTGCCTCACAGCCCGCAGCACAGCAGCTACCTCGATTTTCAGAGTCATATGCATCCAAAAAACGAGGATAGAGCCATACACAGCGCGTTCAGATAAACAGCGTATATTGACGTTATATGGACAATAGAAATATCATCCAGGCACGCCCAAGTCCTCAGTCCTGCTCGCAGGAAGCTGAGTCCATGGGGAGACGGTTGTGAGGATCATCCTCGGAGTTTCTTCAATTTAACGCTAAATCGAGGATGGTGAATCTGCAATGCGTGTGCATGTCCTTTCAGACCTTCACATTGAATTTTCTGGTTTCAAGCCAGAGGTTCACGACGCAGACCTGGTGATACTGGCCGGTGACATCCACACACTGACACGCGGTGTGAAATGGGCAAATGAGGTGTTCGACTGCGACGTTGTGTACGTCATGGGTAATCATGAATTTTACAGAGGGCATCTTGATCGCACGCTTGCGAAAGCCCGCGAATGCGCTGCACCCCATGTGCACATTTTGGAGGCCGACTCTTTCATACGTGATGGCGTGCGCTTCCTTGGCACCACAGGGTGGGCAGACTTTTCGATCTCTGGAGACTCCCAAGCTGCTGTCCGTGAAGCGCTGGATGGAATGAACGATTACAAGCTAATCCGCTTTGGTGACAGCTATCGCAAGCTGCGTCCCGCAGACGTAATCAAGCGAAATCGCTCGTCGCACGACTGGCTGAAAAGCGAGTTAGCCAAGGATTTTGACGGCAAAACAGTCGTGATTAGCCATCATGCTCCGCTCGCTTGCATCCTAGGCGAGGAGCCTGTAGGGCACCTAAGTGCATCTTACGCAAACAATTGGCCAGAGCTTGTGGCCAAGGCTGACGCTTGGATTTTTGGGCACACGCACGATGCAATCAACGATGAGTTTTACGGGTGTCGCGTGATATCTAATCCGCGCGGTTATCCAGGCGAAGACACAGGTTTTAACCCGTCCTTCGTGATTGATCTTTAAGCCACAACAGGAGTTGCTGTGCTGGATGTAAAAGCTATCCCTGCCAGCGTAGAGCAGGCCTCTCGCATCGACTGGGGTGTGCTCATCGATGCTTATTTGATCAACGCAGCGAAGGTAGGCGAACGGTTCGCTGCGTCAGTTTTCTTGGATCGCGCACGCGCTATTCCGGATGGAGAAACGGTGGTTACACCACCGTTGAGAATGCTCAGTGCTTGTGGCGATTTCCAACTGATGCAAAGTGAGTGTGGTAGGGATCACTACGTTCTGGTTTCCGAATATACACCGTCATACACCTGACCGACCTGGTTATTATCGAAGTTTCTCCAGCTGAGTTGAGCCTGTTGAGTTTTGGTGCGATGAGTTAGTTATGCTTGAAGATAAGTTTTCTCGTGAAGTAAATACTGTACAGCAGAAGCTTTTGGATAAGGCTTTACTTATGAAGTGGCCTGTTTCTGTCACAGGATTTCTAACAAGTGCGAGATTCGATTCTGGATCTTTAATTGGCGTCGTATGGCATCATCGCAAAGCAGGGTTAAATGGATCCAGGTTTGCGAATGGGCATTTAATAGTTACGTCGATGGTTGTCAGCTTTAGAGAGTATGACGGTTACTATTTATTTAAAACACTGAATAGCTATTACGTTGTTATTGATTTTGCAGCTGACATGAGTTCGCTGTTTGAGTTTGTGCGCGAGGTTCCTCGATTGCAAACCCTATATTGAGTCGGACTGAGTGGAGTACACAAAGGCTTAATGCGGGTAATTTAATGTCACGCTCGCCAGCCATCAAGAGCTCATTGCTTGGGAGCTTTTCAGAAATGGTAAAAACAACTGGTGTTATATTCGACGTGTTCAGCACGTTGATAAAAATTAATGACAGACGAAATCCATATCTTCAGCTCCTTCGATACGGTCGCAAACAAGGTCTCTGCCTGAGCGGTGAGCATCTTCGAATGCTCATGACACAGGAACTTGGCTGGCAGGAAGCTGCCGATCTGCTGCGCATACGCGCCGGTGATGTAGTGCTCCGAGGTTTTGCAGGGGAGCTGCAGAAAGAGCTTGCAAGCATGACGCTCTTTGACGACGCCCAAGAGGCCATCTCGATGCTGCGAGAAGCTGGGGTCAAGATTGGTTTGTGCTCAAACTCAGCGTCGGGATATGGCCCGACTGTGCGTGAGTTACTGCCTAATCTGGATGCCTATGGCTTCAGTTATGAGCTTGGAGTTCTAAAGCCGGATCCTCTTATCTACAGAACGGTTTGCCAGGAGTTAGAAGTCGTGCCGGGCAGGCAGCTTGGGGGCGAGCGGGTAGTCATGGTTGGAGACTCTGTTAAATGCGACCGCGATGGGGCACGGGCTGCAGGGCTTGCTGGGTTTTATTTGAATCGCACGGGTAGGGGGGATTTTTCAAGCCTGACTCACTTTGCCGAGTGTGTGTTGATAGGCTATCGACATGGGTTTATGCGGGGGGCAATTAAAGTTCCTGCCGACTTCGAAGAGATGGGGCGAGATCATATTCGGCGCAATTTCGAGGGTGAGCCGTAAATAGGCTCGCTTTGTTGGCGAAAGGTTGCCTGGTGGTAATGCATTCCGTATGTCGCACTCAGCCGAAGCTACCTTTATTTGAGGGTGGTCTTTGTCTGTTTTTCGTGCCTTTTGTTTACCTGGCAAGTAGTGCCGCGTCCGGGTATTGATCAATTCATTTTTATAGAGATATTTTTGTATGTCGCAAATGCGCAAAATTGTTGTAGTTGTCAGAAATTACAAAGATAGTACAAGATGCAATTCTGCAACTCTTTTTAAGAGAGTCAGGGCTGAAGATGAGGCGGGTGCTACAATTTACTATAAAGATTTGCTGATTCCTGACTACATAAATAAAAAAGGGGCTTTTAGTAGAGACGTTCCGCGCACTTGGTTTGTGAAAGAGACTTCGCGCAACGTTACTGTCGTTGTAGGTTTTGAGAACAGCGCTGGCGAGTTCTTCTACGACAGGGATGAGATAAACGGAGTTACTCGTGGGGCCCGTGTACAGGGCATTGTATTTGCAGCAGCAGCTTTGCCAGCCGGAGTTATAGTGGGGATCGCAACTTACGGCGCGGGGCTGTTGATCACACCTTGGCTATTGTTTTTGGCCTATCGCTTTTTCTTCAAAATCCCAGCTGTCTTGGGGCATAAAACTCTGCAGCGGGATTTCGAGGAGTTTGGGATCAAGATTTAGTATTGTTGTTCAATGCATCAGGGACAGAACATAAAAAACTTGTGGTGAAGAAAAGATGAAATTTATACTTCGGGCGACACTGGATCGGTCGCCACCGAATGTGAGGCTACTTAAATAAAAGCCCTTAGTCAGGCACTCTTAGATTCAGGATCTGATGATAAATTTTTATCCTCTCACCATTCACATATCTTGCCTCTTCATAGTAGCGTGCCTCCGCTTTAGGAGGATTCACTTTCCTAGAGACCAAGGGGGTCGAAGGGCTCGATCCCCTGCTATCAAATCCTTTATATTCCTGACTATTGATATATGAGGCATAATTTGAGCAAAGCTCAGAGAAATCGTTACTTGACGAGTAAATGACAATAAATAGTGTGCAAATGCCTGATGAGTTGTAGCCAGCAATTTTATCCAGGTGCTCACGAATCACATTTCTGTCAACACTGTTCCCTAGACGAAAGGCTTCGATAATAGATATTGGATTACCTTTTCCATCCTGAATCCAACCATCAGTCTCGCCAACACCTTTGCCAGAGGCAGATCTCCCCATGCGAGATTGATCATGAACAGTCCAGCCAATAAAGCTCATTTTCTGCCTTAGCAATGAAACCATCCAGTCGTTGATTAAGTCTTCATCATCAAGAGGAATAGTGGCACTTGATTTGGCTGGAACTTTCTTTCTTAGGAGATTACCAACTCTCATAAGCAACTCATTGCCAACTTGTTCCATAATCTCAAGCAGGTAGTTATCTATCGAGTTAGTTGGCTCTATAAAAATCTGGCTTTGAGAGAGAGCACCTAAGTTTTTAATGCGCAACCAACTATTTCTCAATTCTGCTTCCAATGCGCCAACAGATACTGCGGGTACTTGGGCTAACGACGAGTGCGGCTGGGCTAGCGGTTCTAGCAGACCTGTTTGGATATTGATTAGTTCATTGCGTGCAGAAACGGACTGATCGTCTAGCTTGTCAAGTAGCGTCTTTACGTAGGAAAGCGCTTCGGTGTGACGCCCAAGTTTAGTTAAGTACTCTGTGCGCACATCTGCAAACTGGTAGCTATCTCGCTGGCGCTTTAATGCGCTTCCCCAAAATCCACTGAACTCTGACAGTAGTGACATTCTAAGACACGCTTGGAGAACGCTATGTAAGCTCTCATCAGCAAGCTCAGGCATTTGATTAGCAAGTGTATAATTCTCAAATACCCCCATCCACGTAGTATAGTGCGCATTAAGCAGTGCGACAGACTCCTCCATTTCCGGAATGGAAAGCAAGCTGTTGATCAACCCAGTAGCATTCTGCAAAGTTGGCGAAGCTTTTGTCAAACGAGCAAACTTCGCTATTGAAGCTTCCTTGTTCGCCGGCATTTCAAGCGTCGCTATTAAAAATATTCTGAATTCATCTATTGATCTAGATATTTCCTGCTCTTGGATAGTCGCCTCAAATTTAGAAAGAATCTCGATCTTCTCTACTGGTGTTTTCGACGCATCATCGAAAATCTCTTTTAAACTCACCTTGGCTATCAGTTCCTCAACCTTGGCTCTATGAGTTTTATGCGAGTTTTTCTGGATGTTCTCCAATAGATACTTGGCAGTAGTAATGTGGTTATTGTTTGCGGCTTTTATTGCTGTATCGAATATCTCGGGAACCCAGTACTGCTTCTCAAGCTCCACATTTCTACTCGCGATAATTGCCGAAATTGTGGCCTTGCGCTCCTGCAAATTAGTCCTATCCAGAAGATCAAATAAAGCGCTCAGAGGTGGCTTGCGCGAGATAATTGTATTCAGAAAACTATTGTAACAGTCGCTAGATACGTCGTTGGTCAACTCGCAAATCGCTCGCCAGAGTCGTAGTGGACTATGGCTTGCGTGATCATTTGTATAGTTTAGAGCGCCAGAGAAATCATCTGGGGCAAACCCGAAACGGTCAATAATGGAGCATAGCTCGTCAAAAACTGTGCCCTTTATCTCACCATTCAATGAACTGTCATGGACATTCAGGAGTGTCCGTAAATGTAGCCTCACTGCAGAGTTTAACGCGCTAGATTCGCCTGCGGGCAATCCCTCGATTCGATCCGGCCATTCGTGTAGTGCCAATAACCATTTTGCTTGTTGTAGCTTTGAAAGATGCGGAAGGAGTTGACCCCAGCTTAAGTCATCAAAAAGTGTAGGGTCGTCGCCACTAATAGACTTGCCGTGTCGGCGGTCATTGAGAACCTGTAGATAACTACTGGTTAGAGTCTTAGCCAGAATGCGAGATGTGTTATCGCCAGAGATATTTTTCTTTTCTGATATTTCAATAGACCAGAATAGCACGAGCCAATGACCCATCGGAGCAGGGGCGTATAGACTGCGGTTCTCAAAAGCCCGGTCGTGGATAAGTTCACCAATGAGCACTAGGTGATCTTCAAAAAGATTCTGCTTGTAGCCCATCTCTGTAATATATTTCAGAGAAAGGATTGTAGCTTTTAGGCTGGGGATTCGAGTATCTGTGATTGGCCTCATGTTAGAACTATTAGAAAATTCATGGCTCACAAACCATGCAACCATTTCACAGATAGATTCAAGCGTGCCGCGTACATGTTTGTACTCAATGTTACTTTCGAAGCTATTACAATATACCTCAAGTCCCTGAGTCCATATCAGATCTTGCCATGCTTTCTCGTAATCGACTTTCGATGAAGCTCTACGCAAAGCATTGCTTGCCATTTTTTGATACAATGCTATGAGGCCAATATGGCTGGTAGGGTTAAATGAAAGTAAGAAACACAAATAGCTCGGGTCAGTGATATCCCTGAATAGAAAATCATTGAGTTTCGGCGCGATTTGAGAGTGTTCAATCAGTCGTTGGGTCAATTTGAAGCTGTTTTGAACTGTATAAGCATTGTGCTCATTCTTAATGATTAGCCATACGAGGAACCCCGTAATATGATCGCGATCATAATAACCATGGCGATCATTACGCTTGAACCATTCGATGGCTTCTAGCAGAGTCGTTCTGGGTACTTTCTGCATCCCATCGATGACGTCTTGCAAGGGCTGCAAATTAAGCGAATTCGCATAACTTATATCGGTGGATCCTGGCGTACGGGACAGTTCAGTCAATGATTCAATTCGATTGCAGTCTAGTGCAATGTCGGCAGCGCATTTCGACCAATCTTCAAGTAATTTCTGGTCTGACTTTATAAATGCTAGGGCGCATCCAAGAAACTCATCAAGATCAACTCTATTCTCGAAATCTATCTCGAAAACATAGGGTCGATCTGCTGCGGTACGCATCCTGATAGTGTACTCATCGAATGCTTCATCAGGGGTGTCTTTCGTGATACGCAGAGCATTCCAGAGGTAGGTTCCTACACCAAAAATGTCGTCGTCTTCAATAGCTATTCTTAGGTAGTCGCCATCCGGTGTTAGGCGATCTCCTACCAGAGCAAGATCAGGCCCTCCAATTTCGCTTTTATGCAGCCGCAAGTGCGGAGATGAAAGCTCACCGCCATGATAACGTATTTCATAGAGAAATCGGTGGGCACTCAGCTCATTACGTAGCTGAGTCGGCATATTTCCCGATATCTCTGTAGTTCTTTGAACGCAAAGATTGTCATTTGGGAAACTAATTAATCTAGCAGATTCCAGCGTTTCAATATTTATTGGATGTGCGAGGCAATAAGGATATCCCTCAATCGTCGGCCAGGGCTCCCTATCCTGGATGAGTGACTTAACGACTTCTCTGGTAAGGCGGGCGGGGTAAAGTTTCGCCTTAAGAACTAGCGATGCAATTTTTTCGTGGATTCTGTTCGGCTGCGAAGAGGGCTTTTCTGGATAAGCCTGCCTATAAATGGATAGTTTTTTTTCCAAGTCTTTAATTAGTTCATAATTACTCATGCAATTCCCTTGGCCTGTAGTGCTTGCTCATCGTTGAGTTCTCCATCTCCGCTAGGCGATTGACCACCGTCAGGTGTCCAGTAGGTAAGTATCGATGCCCCCGGCTTGTCTAGGATGATCGCAACACTCTGCTCAGCCCGTGTGACCGCGACATAGAAATCAGCCGCAGAAAGAGGCTTGAGAGGCTCCCCCTTGCTGATGAACTTCCCTATGGGGCTGGTTGGATAGATCAAAACACGGTTGAATGTCTGACCTTTCGATACACCAAAATTCATGTAGTCGAGTTCGAACTCCTTGCCTGACTTGATGTTGTCACGCAGGCATTGGGGCTGGAACGCCTCGACGTACAGACCGACGTGCTCCTTCCTCACCAAGAAGACACCGTCGTGTGCCGTGGTCACGTGATTCTCCGAGGTCGTTTCTGGAAACTCCCAGCTCGCATCGAAGATCGTGTCGGAAAACGTGGCGATAGATTGGCAGCATCGCCAAGTGACGGAGCTGTAGTTGATCTCCAGCCGGCAAGCCTTTTGCTGTTTTTTGAACCACTCATGCGATTTGGAGTAGGCGAAGGCCTTCTTCATTTGGCCCCGAGGATTCGTGGACAAAATAGCCTGGCGGACATCGCCAACGAGCCGAATTTCGATGCGAGTGCCGAACAATGCCTGCAAGATATCCAGGTCATAGCCAGAGAGATCCTGCACCTCGTCGATGAGGATTTCGTCGTAGAGGCATTCAAGGCGACGAATCAAGGCACCACTGCTTTGACCGATCAATTCGTATGCTAAGCGCGCTGTTTCTTTCGCATACACGCTTTCCCCTGAGTCGAAGAATCGGTTCTCGCCGCTCGCGTATCGTCCTGGATCACCGTCGTAATTGAAGCCTCTGCAACGCTTTCCTGGGAATGCGAATGGCACAAAGGGTTTGACGAAGTGACGCAGCAGGAAACTGAACCAGCCACATACTTCCAAGCTGGGCCGGTCACCGACATATCGCCTAACGCGCTCGCGAAGCTCAATCTGGTTGGTCTGAGTGAAGGTGATGAGCAGCACCTTGCGATCAACAGGTAGCGCCTTGCAGTGCTCCACCAGGCTTTGCGTCTTGCGAGCACCTGCGACCGCCAGGGTCAGGTAATTATTAGCCACGGCTGAGTTAACCATGGATAAACCGCGCTGCTGCTTCCATGTACGGCGGCGGCGTGAGGGTTTCCTGGGATTCGGCGATGAGCAGCGCTGCTTCTGTTTTCTCCCTCGACATCCATTTATCAAGGTTGGCCCGGTCGGTTACACCAAGGATCTTGCGCAGGGTCGCTTCGCTATTGCACGCCATCAGTTGCGGCTCCAGCGTCCTACCAGCTTCCTTCGCGCCAATGAATAGCGCTCGGTTGCCAGCTTCGAGCAGTTCTTTGACGGGCTCTTTGAGGGCTTCTGGGTCTTGCCCGTCGTTGTCCCGAAGCACCGCAACGGGACGATCAATGGCCGCGCAAAGCTCCAGGCAGCGCTTCAGCGTCAGACCTTGCATGCTCATCACATCAATCCCCAGTTCCATCGGGGAAGCTTTGTAGAGGTCTCTGAAGAAGCGCTCGAACAGGATTTCGTCCGATGGGCCCTCCACCAAGACGAGCTTGTGGGCCAGCACCATTCGTAACGTGTCGAAGCCTGCGAGCTTCTGAAAATAGGTGACAGTGTCCGGATCAAGCTCCTCGATGTGGGACGCTTTACCACGATGCAGCAATAACAATGAGCTCAACCCAAGACGGTTCAGCACGTATGCACTGTGGGTTGAAATGAACAGTTGCCGTTCGCCAGCTGCATCCTCAATGCGCGATAGCAACGTGGTCAGGCTTGTGTGCGAAAGGTGATTTTCCGGTTCTTCAATCATCACGATGTTGGTCTGCTCAGACAGGCGCTGCATAGCCAGCGTGATCTTGATCGAAGCCTGCTGCCCCTGACCTGCCAGTGCGAACGGCACATGATCCACATGCGGTGTAACCGCCCCCTCCCAAGAGGATTGAGCGCTTTGATCCATCGCCAAGGCCATTTCCTGATGATCCAGCGGAGCTCGGATTTCCTTCAGCCGTTGATTCACGTCGCCCAGCGAGTCGTCGGTAATCGACTCTTTGATTGAGCGGTAGTGATGGGAGATTTTGGCTTTCTCGCTTGGCTCCAAATGGTCACTCAGGATTTGGCGCAGGTGATAGTCGATACCTGAGGTAGAGCGCACGGTACGTGAATCGATGGTCGCGACAGCAAGCTGCCGTGGGCGTCGGGTCAACACCTCATCCCCGAAGGTTCGCCATTCGATCTTGTAGTACTCGACGGGAATCAGCGCGCTGGGGTTGGCCCGCCACTGAGTCAGCTCCTCCTCATACTCGGGATTGGGTATGACCTTGAACGAGATGCCTGGGCAGGCATTGGTCTTTCTGTCGCTGTTGATCGCGCCGCAGAGAAACTGCAGCTCCTCTCGATTCTCCAGGAACAGCTCGATCAGGATTTCCGGGAGGGCTGGATTCTCTCCCCAGCCTTCATCCTCAAGAAATTGCGACACCAAGGCCTTATTAAACCAGTAAGGGTTCAGCTCCTCTTGGGCTGAGCGGCCACCGATACGCCCATTGAGTGCAAGACCGATCGCCTCCATCAGGGTCGATTTTCCTGCGTCATTACCACCCACCAAGATGTTGAGATCTGTGTTGGGGGTCAGGGTGAAATCTCTATAGATGCGATAGCCCTGAATCTTGATCTTCGTGATCATCTGCTGTCCCTGCGTGGCGGCGATTGGGTCTGGGTACCAAGTGTTGGGGCTGGGGGATGCGTATCGTGCTACGGAAAACAGGCCATGAGTGGCGTGACGATCTCGTTATGAATTCGACCAATTAACCAGACTGCCGCAGGCCAACTTGCCTGAACCCCCAAGAAGGCCACGAAGCACATGAAGGCCCGGAGAAGAAGCTCGTGCGTCATCTTTATGGAGCTGATCTTTCGGTTATTTGCGTCGTAGTTCTGGATGACGGCTTTCAGCAATTCCTTCGCCAGTCTTTCTTCTGGCTTGTCCGAATTGAGGCTGTCAGCGATATCGCCAGGGCTTACCACTGTCGACGCGGAAATCTTGATGGTCTTCAGGGCCCATAGGCCCGACCGTGTCAGGAACACCAACGCCAGGACGAAGAATGCCAGCAGTGTGCTCCGAGGAGCCCTGCCGATCTGATCCTCCCAGAGCCCTGGAAGGATGGATGCCAGAATCGGCATCAGAGCGGTAATTGCTGCGAGATAAAGACCAGCCTTGGAGTCAGCTCCCCGGCGACGCTCTTGCTCGGCATCAAAGAGCCTGCGAGCCTCCTCCAAGGCTACATCGCTCTTATCCGCCCAGGATCCCTGATCAACCTTTTCGTGCTCACTTTTGAGCCACTTCTGTTGTTGAGAGTCAGCCGTTGATGAGGAAAGTGTGAGGCGAGGCCATAGCCAATCAGGCACTAGCTTTGGCATCGGGCGATTCCTTCAAGTTCGTCCGCGATTGCTGCTGCGATGGGGTATCCAGTGAGGTTCTCGATCCAGGCCCATTGGCCATTCGGATTGATTTCCAAGAACCACAATTTGCCCTGTTGATCGCAGATAAAGTCGATCGCACCGTAACGTAGGTTCAGGCGTTTCATTAGGGCTCCACATTGCTCCTCAACCTCACGGGGAAGCTCCATGCGCTCATGTCTGAGATCAGGCCTGCTGCCTTGGCGCCAATCTACGATGGTCTCTTCATGTTCCTGCGACCTAATCGCGGTCGCGAAAACCTGGCAGCCAACCATCGTCACGCGGACGTCGTACTGCTTTTTGATCTCGGTCTGAACAATGAACGGCGCCAGTGCGATGGAGCCCTCGTCGCTGTCGTTCAAACGCTCCAAACGGGTGGTGAAAATCACGCGTTCCTGTTCACCGCGGATCAACGCTTGCCGAAGTGGCTTCCCAATCGCAGGCCCTGCCTGAATGACCTCGCGCACCGATGCGATGTCGTTCGTGATCAAACCCTGTGGCACGTTGAAGCCTATTTCGCTCGCAAGCATCAACTGCTTTGGTTTGTCTTCCGCAGCGAAGATGTCCAAAGGAGCGTTGAGCCACATGCCCTCCAGGCGGGCATACAAGCTCTTTAGGAAAGCCCCCCATTCGGACTCCGCATACTCCCTTTCACCGTCGTCGGCGATGCTGACTTGGCTAGAAGGCTGGGCAGGACGCCGAAAGTAGGCTGCTTTGACATCCGATCCTTTGAGCACTCGATCACCGAATGACAGTGACCAAGCTCCCCTGGGAAATGCAGACATGGTGCAGCGAGCTGCTGGCATATCTTCGGTATTCAAACGAAAGAATGGCGTCTGCCGGCGCTTGAGCTCGGCTACCACGTAATCAATAGTGACGTCGCGACGATTGGTAACTAACAGCAGCATTCGTTTTCCCTAACTCAATCCGTCCAGGTCAGCATTTCGCTTCGTTCTGAGCACTGTCAGCAGTGAAAACCAAAGGACTGGATGGCATCGTCGTCTGCTTCCTGCTGAACCTTTGTTTTGGTGACCAACTCCAGCAGTTGGGCTGCTGAGTAATTGTCATCTGCCTCGTCGATCGAGTCGGTCTTGGTCGCTAGCTGCAGGAGGTTGTTAAACCCGTTTGGTTGCGTGTCATCGTCTCGTTCAATCTGCTGATGCGTTTTAGTCACCAGCTCAAGTGCTAGTTGGCAGTCATCATCTTCTTCGCCGTCGGCACGAGTCTTTGTCTTCAGTTGCGAGAGCGCTTGCTCATTGATGATCGGTTGAACACCTTGTTCGGTGTCGACTACCCACATTTGCTGCTGTTCGCAGTAGTAGCCAGGCAGCCGGTCTTCTCCAGTACGAAGTGTTCCGGATCGAGCCAGGAAAGGGGAAATTTTCGTGTTGCGAGGATGGTCGCAAGCGTCCGTGTCAGCGGTGTTGTCCATGCATCAAGTCCATGAGTTCGAAAGGAGCGCTGGGCTGATACTACTTTGCTACCTGTTACCGGACAATGTGCTTTGGGGCCGTTTAGCGGTAGAAGCCACTCCTACCTCTAGGGCTGGCCTCTAAGCCACCATAGAGGGCATCCAGAGGGCCCATCTCGACATGGCGAGGGTTGCCGCAGCAGGGCCGAGGCAGTCAGGTAGCCTCGTACTGCGGCCTGTGTGAATCATCATGCTCAAGCGCTTCGATCAGGGCAGACAGCGCATCCGCTAAGCGAGCATCTTCCCACGCGTCCCCGGATGCCGGTTGGAAAGATTGGCAGTGACGAAGCAGAGCGTCGCGGTCGTTCCGGTTAAGGTCAAGCTGGACGAGCATAGGGGCTCCTGGTTACCGATCTAGCAAGCTTGAACATCCTGGACTCCAGACGCCAGGGACTTGTCCTCGTATGAACGGATGAAAATGTCTACCGTCCGCTCCACGATCACCTCAATCTCCGCACGGTCTAGCGGCTCACGATTGCCTCTGATCTGGGTGAGGATGACGAGTCCATCAATCATCCCCAAGAAGTGACGTGCGGCGACCTCAGGGTCATGAACTACAAGGATATTTCGCCGGGCCAGCTTGACGAAGTAAGCACAGACTACCTCTTGGACGGGCTGCTCAATGATCTCTTCAAACCTGCGGCTTAGCTGGGGGAAGCGCTTGCTTTCCAGAAAGATCATGCGCAGGAAGTCTGAAGCCATTGGGCCCTCCCAAAAAACCGCAAACTCAGTGGCGATACGCCGTAGCCCAGCCCTCGGATCGTTCAGGGCTCTCTTGTCCTTCGGGACATTCATGGCCGGGAAGGCTTGCCATATCCGTTCGACCACCGCAAAGAAGAGCGACTCTTTGCCATCAGGGAATCGGTTGTACAGGGTTGGGCGGGTTACCTCGGCTGCCTTTGCAATCTCCTCCATGCTGGCCCCGTCGTAGCCATGCTCGATGAACACTCGGCCTGCGGCAATCAAAAACTTCGCCTGACGTGATGCTGCCTCGCCAATGTTGAACAAGTTTTCAATGGGGAGTTGAGGCGTTGAGTTCATTACGATTACCTAGGCTCTTGGTATAACAAGTCTTACTGAAAAAGCTACAATATGCCAGCCTCCTTATAATCTTTTACTTGAATGTCTAGTAAGGCAGTGTCTCACTTGGTTGTGGCCTATTGTCGTGCACTAAAATAGGTGTGCGAATTTTTAAGAGAGAGCTGTCAATATGCGTGTAAAAAGTTCCTGTGGGAAGATTTGTCTCATGGCTGAAGTGGATTTTATGGATAACTTCTGTCTTGAATAAGGGGATATTACCGTTTAGCGGTTTATTGTCAGATGGCAAGGAAGTTAGAGGCGAAAAAGTTACATAGGCGCGCGTTCTGCCTTAGTCGAGGCGAGATTTTGTGGGGTAACAGCGTGCCAGGCATATCATTGGCTCTCGTTGCTTGATAATATGTTTGTGCCTGGCATAGTTTCAGTTTGTACGATTTATTATGATTATGGTATACCTGCTTAGGCTGAAGACGGAGGTCACGTGCCTAATATCATAGGTGATATTCAAAACCGGCCAAAAGAATTGTGGACGTTGCCCAACTACAATCATTTGCCTGATGAGTCCTTTCAAATTGATTTGGCCAGCGCTGCTGGAAAGTTTTTGGCTAATGATATCTTTGATCTGGACGGAGTTCAGCCTCTTGAAACGGTAATTTTCGACCTGTCGAAGAAGCTCTTCGAAGGGGTGCCAGTTGTCGGCGTAAACCCATCGAAAGAGGCCATTGAGTATTACAGAGAGCGTGGTGACACATTCCAGATGGTTAATGTGGTTGTCTGCTGTCACTCATTCGAAAGACGTGATGGTAAGCTATTTGCACTGCCTTACCATGTTTCTCTACGTCCAGCTATGAAAAATGGTTCACCTCAGACAGTGTGGGTTGACTGGATCGCAAATTTTGATTTAGAGAAGGTTTTGGACGGCAAGCCACACTACATGGGGTTTAATCCATTCTCGGATGCTTTTGGCCTATACGCTATTGGGGCAGTCCCTGTCAGCGAAGCCATATGCTCAGATGTTATCGGCTTTGTTTATAATACCTATTTTGTTGCCTCCAAACATGTTCCGAGAGATGCAACAGATCCTGGTCTGTGCACTGAGTTGCTGGGCGAGACCAAAGGGGTTCTTGGAGACTACCAAAAATACAGATGCAAGAACTACTTCAAGAAGTTTACTGATTCAAAACCTTTTAAAATTTGGGGGTGCGATTCTCCCATTGAGCTTTTCCTTTTACAGGCCATGAGCCAAATTGGTTTGCATCCAAAAATCCAAATGCATATTTATCCTGATGGATCGATTTTCCCATCCTTGCAGTCGATGTGGGAGGGTGGTGTTCGCACGAAGAAACTGGCGCAGACAATCACTGAGGCAGATTTCTTCTTTGAAAAGGAGATGGTTGCAGTATTTTGTGATTCCAAAGCTCATCACACAACTCCTGCCCAGGTAGCAAAAGACAAAGCCGTAGATGAAAAACTGGCAGCGGTTGGGATACGGTCATACAGGGTGGCTGGTACGGACATCGCAGAGTCGCCATTCCGCTGCGCTGCGCTGCTTAAGGAGTTCTTGACTGCGTGATTCTCTGAGGCTCGCCTGCCCGCCGCAACACCCGGGATGAGGCGGGTGTTTGAGAGACAGAACAGCCATACCCACTCGGCGGGCTGGACTGGCCTTTGCCCACCATCAAGGCTGCAGCAGCCCATCGGCTGCCCGGTAGGTTGGAGTCTACTACTTCGACATCACCTTACAGGTATTGCAGTGCGAGTAGGCGTAGCCGCTCACGCCGCATGTACGTGTTGAAGAAATATTCGCTGTTGAACTCGATGGCCTTCGAGCAAACGATCGTCGACGTGCGAGTGGGGTTATGTATTTCTGCAACGACGAGATCGATTGAGTCATCCCCTACCGACGATTCTCCCAACCGATGGTTATTGAAGTAGAAGCGCAGACTTGTGCCCTTCGTGTCTTTCTTGCGCACCACTTTACGATACTGCCCGACCTCGAATCCGACCGAGTTCTCAGTGATCTGCGCGGCAAGATAATTATCCACCTTCAAGCCGTACATGTCTTGAGCTTCCGTCATGTAGGCGAAGCCGAACGGCAGGTTATAAAGATTGATCGCTTTGTACTGATGCCCCTGGTTAGCGCCGAAGTCTCTCAGCATAGCCTCCACCAGACCATCGCTGTATGCGATGCCTGTGGCCGTCTCCAAGATCTTGACCACCAGGTGGATATGGTTGATCAGGGCTTCTCGGATTTCGTCGTTGCACACCTCATTGGTTCGGCGAGTTTTGCTGTCAAAGCGTTCCGGGTTGTGGAATGGGCAACTTTCGTAGGCTTGTTGATCGTGCTCGGCTAAGCCAGGGATGGAGCGCCCTGCGTGCTTGGCGTAGAGAATCTTGGCATCGGTCTTCGCGACATGACGATTTACCAAGAGAACTGGATTTACGCATGCTGGGCAGAGAGCGTACGACTTAACCTCTTGTCCATTGTTCCAAACATAGGGCTTGCTGCGGCTCGTTTTCTTGTTGTAATTACTCTCAGTTAGCGCAATTGGCACCCTCGGTTTTTCCAAAATGCTAAAAACGTTCAAGTTCTTCCCTTACTAAGAATCTGATGATTGATTGCCAGCTGGCCTTCTCTACGACCAGCACCCCTACCGCCAGAGCAAGAGGGACGCTAGTGATGACCTAGCAGCCAAGAAACTGGCAAGATTGATGACGCACTGGCTGATGCCTTTGAGCATGTCCGAAATGGTCTCCAAATCTGGACAGGTCGGAAAAAGCCTCCGACCACGATCGCGAATGCAGGTGTGTTGGAAGAGGGGGGATCATTCGATCTAGCCCCTGGATTCATACCCTTCATCAGGCCACCTAAGGTGCCGAGCGACCTCCAGGTGCGAGTGTCTTGAACCTGACTGTCCCGAATGAAGCCGAGGCCAAGCGGGTACAATCAATCCTGAACAAGCGCAAGCTGCAGGCTGATTTCTCGAACTCTATGCTGATTGAGCGGAAAGTGCCGCAAATCAAGTTAGGCTCGAAGTTTGATGGCATAAAGGTGTGGAAATGCATCGCAAAGTCGGCTATTTCAGGCTTTGTGTTGTTGTACGGCAATGAGCGGGCCCTCGCAGTCATAGATCGTGATGTGAGAGACGCGATCATCTGTGGCGAGCCGGCCATCAACGAGTTCTGCGGGTGGGATTTCGTCAACCCGTGGCCAACCATCTCGAAGATTGAGCCCCATCATAAGTGCATTGGCGCAGAACTCTCGGGATTTGAGCATTCACTGATTGTCACTGAAGTCGGTGACCTTACCGTGGCCTTCATTGAGATTTTCGGTGGATGGCGGTTCTCGGTCGCGCTCGGCCCTGCCACGGGCATTCCCTTCCGAGGTGTAGCCATCAATCCTCGATCAGTGAGCCCTGCTCGTTTCGTGATCGAGGGGACAGCTCCATCTAGCTACGTCCCGAGGACACCGGAATCGTTCAGGGCGGAACACTCGTTCACGATGGCCGCAAACAAAACCGCATCGGATCACGTGCTTGAGCAGTGGAGCGTCGAGAGCCATGCAGAAAATCGCAGCCGACTCACTCAAGACTTGAACACCAAACTCGGAGCTGCGGAGACCGAGGAGGAGCAGGAAGCCATCATTGGTGAGTTCATCAGAAAGGTGGCAACGCTTGAGCAAGGCGAAGCGTGGGAGACTGCGTTGAATCTGACGTTCGGAGACAACGAGTAACGTATCGCGCGTAACGAGCCTTGGAAGTCAGTACCCCAAGGCTCGCCGATTAAAGCGCCCCAGGCTGCTCTATGTGCCCAGTCCTAGCATGCTGTGAGATGTGGGTCGTCGATGCTAGTCCTCACGGCCTCCCCTTGAGGCCCTGCGTCTTTCAAGACTCAGAGCTTTCCCAGTTTACTTGGCAGTCTTCAAGGCCGCATCAGCGCCTGTCGTAGTGAGTGAAACGTATTGTTCGGCCATGGAACTGGAGGAGTGACCCAACTGATCGGCGATTCGCTCGCCAGGCTGTTGTGTTGGGGTGGACGCTGCTAGCCGTGCCATCGCTGCCAGTCTCAAGGTGCCTGGCGTTAGTGTTGAGCCGGGAAGTTGAGCTTGTCGTTCCCACGACCGAAAAATCGGTAGCAGTTGCGCTGTCGACATGGGTTGCTTCCGGTCATTACTCGGGAAGAGATAGTCATCGGCAGAGAGATTCTCCTCGCTGATGTACTTCTCGATTACTGCTGTGTTCGCAAGGGGTAGTGGTGGTTTCGCTTTCGAGATCTTAATGGATATCTCCTTGCTCGAAGGCATGTAGGTTTCCAAGCTGACAACCTGGGAAACCTTGGCACCAAGGACGACATGCCCCCGAAGCCCTGTCTCCAGCAGTGCAAAAAGGCTCCGGTCGCGAAGGCTTCCTGAGTTTTCGACGATCCGCTTGATCGCATCACTGTGAGTGAAGACATCCAGTCCCAACGGAATGGCGTGGAGCCTCGATGGCTTGTGCGTTATCGGTGGACACGTGTAGCACGGGACTTCGGACTCTGGGGCGGTGGTGTTCTCAGGACAGATTCCAGTCTGGTTGAAATCAGGCATTGGGCTCTTGGTCACTTCCACGCCTCGTGAGGCAGCCCCCTTGAACGTGCTAAGCGCTTTCAAAGGGAGCGTCTCGACAAAAGGGTCAAGCACGCTGCGCGGTACTGAGGTGTCGTTGGCCAAGGCCAATACCGAAGAAATCTCAGCCGCGAACTGGGTGTGCGTGGTACTCAGGGCAGGCGTTTCTGCATCCCGAGGCCAGATGACGGACTCTTTAATGAGGTCGTGGTAATTGGCATACCCTAGCCCCTTGGACAGGGTCTCTCGGGCAAAAGAGAGCTGGACGGGTGAATGGCCTGGCCATCGTTTCTGGATGCTTTTGGCGAGTTTTTTGAAGGCGGCTTGGGGGAGCAGATCTTCGGGATAGACCGGAACGCGCATGGCAATTCTCCAATGTCACGGGGTCGGCTGCCCGCTGACAATTGTCGAAGTGCGTGCGATAGAAGGGGAGAAACACCTGAGGCGCAAAGGCTTTGCATGCCGACCGCTCGATCCAGGAAGACCGTGGTCGGTACGGTAGCATCGCTTCTGGTGCTGATCAACACTGTAGGGCTTGCCAGCTTGTCAGGCTTGACCATGAGGCGGATTTTTTCAGCTGCCCTGATGGAAGTCATCGTACAGGGGCGTTCAGCGGGGGAACCTGTCCTGGGTTACGAGCTATGCTTCACAGGACGTGTACTACTGATATTGATTGCGGAATTATATTCTTATTGGCTTCTGTATCCTATTGCCTGAGCCGGTTCGCAGATGAGTTGGCGGGTTAAGGATATCAGCGTCTCAGGTTGACGACTCTTGACGAAAAAGGAATGGTCTATGTGGGAAAAGCATCCTGATACTTGCGCAGTAGTAGTTGATCCATTCAACGAGAAGGTGTACGAGTTCCGTCGGTCAATGCTTATTAATCAGATAAGTCGCGATGCTGATAAAATCGCTAAAAGTTTTGACGCGCTACACAGTGCTGATCTTGAAAAAATGAGTGCGCTTTTTGCCCATTGCTCCGCTATTTTGACATCGGGGCTTTTTAGGGCTGATCGCGAAGAGGATAAGCTTCGCAAAGCGTGTGCAGAGCTCCTCTCAAACGCCCTGAACTCCATGGTTGGCGCAGCATACATGCTTCGGGGTGGCTTTGTTCTGCAGCCTGGCCCGGTCGTGCGCTCAGCCATTGAAACCATGGCCGTAGCCCTCCATCTCGTGCAATTTCCGGAAGACTTTCAGAAATACCAAGAGCACAAGTTTGAGTCTCCGCGTGCCGTTTCCAGTGCCAAGCGCGTCTTTCCTCCATTTGGCCACATCTACGGCTTGCTGAGTCGAGAGTTTACGCATATTGGAACTTTGCATAAGCAGTTCACGCCCATCCGCGAATACACGGGCAATGAAGAATCGTTGCAGTTGAATATTCAATTCCTGACGGCAGGGATATGGATGTGCTATGTGTCCTGCGAACTAGTATTTTTGGACGGCGTTGCTGAACCAAGATATTGGCGTGAGTTGCCTGAGCAAGTTGAGGGTAAGACTGCTTATTCTTACGAGCCCAGTGGCGGGGAGCGAGCTTGGATGGCGGACTTTCTAGGTTTGGATAATCCGGTCTTTGGAGGAAATGACTGAGGCGCAAGAATGCTGGGTCGTTTGGAGCCCTGTCGACGTCGAGGTGATTTTCGAGGGGGAGGGCTGGCCGATCTGCTCACTCCCTTTCGCGAACTCTGGGTCGTCTTCTGAGACGGCACTATAGGGCGGCAGTCCGGAACGCCATTCTGGCACGCACGGTGATGAACTGGTTAGCGATCCAGGCTTGGTACGGATACGGAAATGAGCTTTTTGGGGTTTATTGGGTGGATCGAGGAGCGCGATGGTCTGTCGATTCGTGATTCTGGACGGCGCCGACGGTGCACCAAATTTTGGTGACTCTAGGGGAGGGCTGGGGAGCTTGGATCTAGGTACTGCAATGATGCTTTCGGCTTCCTGATTGAGGAGGGAATCCCCTGGAAGGCCCGGAAACAATGGCTGGAAGGTGGAGCGGGTAGAGGGAATCGAACCCTCACCGATTGCTTGGGAAGCAATAGTTGTACCATTCAACTATACCCGCTTTTCTTGCCTCAACGGTGCACTAAAGTGGCGTGTCCAATAAGATCTCAGCTCAAGTTTAGAGGAAGCCCTGGCTGAATCCATAGTTCAAAACCAAGCAGACACAAGTGCTGAGAAAGACCGAAGTGCGGTGGGTGATGTGTTGAAAGAGAGCATTGTGCCCCCGGTATTAGCTGCAGCAATCAACGTGTTTATGGAAGAAGAATATGCGATCCGGTGGCTATCCACCCCACTGCAAGCGCTTGGGCAGAAGCGTCCAGTGGATGCAGACATTAAGGCAGTTATCGAATTACCCAACCGTTTAGAGCACGGCTATGGTGCCTAGGTCTGATTTGGCCCCTAGTCAGGCTCACAGGACGCTCTGAAGCCTACCTGTGACTATGCAAGTACAGGCCCCTGAGCTTGCGATCACCCCCTTGTTCTGACCTCCTGTACAACCTCATGGGGCTTTAGCGCCAAGCGGCACATCATTAACCCTTGATCGAATCCATAGTTGTTTCCCATCCGTCCAGATGTCCGATAAGTCACCGAACGTAAATCCGCAGCACTGGCTGTAACCCAATTTTGTAACATGTTAACCACACAGGTTTTCAGCTCAACAATGTGGTTTACAGCTTTCTGGGATTCAGATTCCCGGGGCCGTTTGTGCTTGCTCACGCCCCCCATCGGGAAACATGGTGGCATCTACTTTCAGGCTGTAGTCACTGTCAGATTGCTTCACCCGCCGTGTCGGAGGCCTGCTAAAGGCCCGGGGCGCAAACGGCCAGCCGATGATCTTTGAAGGCTGCGTTATTGTCTCCGTGAGCGCCAGGGCCAGCGCCCCGCCAGCGTCTGCTCACAGAGGATCCCATGATGAATTCCCTAACAGGGCTTTTGGTCGCCACCGTGTTGAGTTCTGGAGCACAAGCTGTTGGCAGCCACGTGCTCACTTCGTAATAAAGCCTTGCCGTATGGGTGAGCCTAGTGGGCTGTTGGAAGCTGGCCGCCTATCAAGTTACCCCGATTCGCTCATGATATTAGGCGACGCCTTTTGTGCGCCGACAATTTTTAAGGTCTGGCGCATTGAGCGAGGTAAGCAGGTGCCACGCTGTCTCACAGCACAAAGTTTTCTTTTATCAATCCCAACTCAATAGCTTTGTGATAAACAAAGTAACGGTTGACGAATTCGGACAATTGATTGAACTTGAATGTGTTGAAGGATTTCCAGTCTTCCTTTCTGGTAGTGGCGGCCTCAGCTTGTCCAAGTAGATAAGGTGGTGGAAGCTTCCTCATATTCTTGATGTTTGGTAGGTGCGGCGGCAGCGTCACCGAGGCTATATAGTCATCGCGCGAAATTTCTTGTCCATCCAGCAAATCGTAGGTATAGGTTTCGAAAATATCGTCACCCCGATAGGCACTGTTTAATACTATGTAGCATTGAAATGCGCTGAAAAGCTCAACATGGCAAAATAGAATGCCTTGGTGCCCACAGAGCGTCAGAGCGTGGCATGGATAATAAGAACTCTTGGTAATGTTTATTTCGAAGAACTGCTCGCTTGGTGATGTGGGCATGGAGGGCACAAACAAAATCTTATCTGCGAATGCTCTATTTTCACAATCTAGTACATCTGTAAGCTGCTCGCGGGAGAGTCCCTTAAGCGCAGCAAAACCGACGGCTATTTTCGCCATGCCTTGCTTGAAGTTTTTGTTGTCAAATCCAAAAGGCTTTTCCATTTCGCCAGCCATGTCATCGGCCAACTTTATTTCATCATTTGGCTGGATTTTTCCTTGCGATATAAGGTGCTTTCTGTAGTTTTCAGCATTTTTTAGCGAGTGGGCGTAAATTCTCCCTGAATTCTCGTCAAAAAAAGGCGAGACAGGGAAAAACTTGCCCTCTCTGAAAATGACTTTAACGCCGTGGTCTTTATGAAAGGCGTCCATGCTTGGCTTAGTCTTTCTGTCATTATTCGCAGCGAGGCGCAAGCTGAATGAGCTGAAGACTTTGACAAATTCCTTGTCGATGTCCTCGTTCAGTTTCTGATTGCCCGCATGGCTCAGTATGTTTTTTGATTTAAGCTTGCCACCAATCGCATTCGGAATTATATGCTCTAATGACTCTCTGTCAGGGGCGTGCGGTTCGCTTCCGAACGAAAGAGGCTCCTTACTCGTCTTTTCAGCCATTGCGGCATTTTTAAATGACTTGAGATAGCCCTCGTAAGCTTCGACTGGCGTTTTAAGCTGTTGCCCCGTTAGGTAGCAGATTCGCGTGAGTTTTTTATCTTCTTGATCAGAGTCAGGCATAGGGAGAGCTCTTAATTTTATTTAAGTAGTGGGTGCGCTTGTTTCCACCGAAACTTTCATAGCCAGAGTCGATTTTGCGGCCCGGCTGGCAATCTCGACCCAAGCAGCACTGCATAAACGCCTTTGTTCTCAAACATCGAGAAGGCGAGCTGGGTCGTCGGGTCATTTGCGATAGCGGGCATCGGCAGTCCTTTATTCGTTTGTTCGTTCGCGGAGATCTGGAGCAGCGAAGGTTATTCCTCAGGGCATCATTTTACTCAATGGATACTGAGATTGGTGAAGCCAGGCCGGCCAGTAAAATGCCGCGTCGCTTCCGGACTGCTGGAATAATGATGATTTGAGGTTCTAGCGGGTAGCGCCCTGTCGTTCCTGCTGGAGCTACTCGCCCGACCTACTTAGGGCTGACTCGGCCAACCCGAAAATAGGGGTCGTGAATCCGTAGACCACTACACATGCCTTTCACGACATTTCCGAAAAGTTTCAACCCCGAAAAATCTCTGCGTAGGGCTCGCCACTCTGGAACTGAGCTGACGCCATGGGTCAGAGTGACCAAATGGGGATGCGCAATGATGAAGGATTCGGGGGCTGTCTCGACTAAGTTCGCTGTGTGAATGGCCTCCTTTCATCGCTCTAGCATGACCTTACAGGGACAGCGGCAAGCGGAGCGCGCCAGGCGTGAGGATGGCAGCCCGCAGGGCCAAGACCCAGGCAACGTCTGGAGGCTTTGTTCACGACAGCCGGCCCGGCAGGGCACGCACAACAGGTCGACCCGAAAGCGGCTCAATCCCCAAATTGGGTAATGCTAGTGCTTATGAAAAGGTTGTCGTCGACAATCCGCTAGGGGCACGAGCTCGTCCTGACTAACCTTGGTTCCACCAACTCAACGGAGGAATCCAGCATGTCAGTCGACAACAAAACTCAGCAGCAAAAAAATCATCATTCCGATCAGCTCAACCGCAATCGTGGATCAAGCGGCAGCAATCAGGCCAACTCAAAGGCTAACGGCAATCGGGGCAAGCAACTGAACCCCAATCAGCGTTAAATTCGGAGCAAGCAGGGACGCTTATCATGGACAACATAATGCAACGCGAATACACATATCCAACGCTTGGAGAGACGGTCAAGTACCTATTCGACGCCACAGGCATCACGGGTGATAAAGATTTACCTGCGGTGACGAACAGCTCTCTGCATGACAAAAATGCCAAGACCATTTACAAACAGCTCAATCGCCTGGCTGAGGAGAGTGGTTCGCTCCAGCCCCAGCTCGACGCTCTACTCGATCTGTATATTGAGGAGCTTCGTGTCTATGTGACTTGCCCGGTGATGCGGCTACAAATTGCCGAGTTACTGAGCGATCTGTATGGGCCATATCGAGAAACACTCAAGCAGTACTGCACATTCGCGACTAAGTCAGAGACAGTGCGCTACCTGCTCACTAGCTATGCGGTCAGAAGCAGCGTTTCGTCCTGGCAGGTGCAAGCTCTAGCGACTTCAGCCGCAAATAATCAGCAGCCTCGCCCCACCCAGGCCTTCTGGTTTTTGCCCCATGAGGAGGATGGCCTGCTCGTTTCTCCACTGCATAACGCACTGCAGTGGGTGTACGAGATCAGTGGGGTCTCTCAGGCACAGTTTCATAAGCCCAGCGGCGTGAGTGACCCCTGTGGCCAACTAGCACGCAATCTGGACACGAGTCGTAAGTGGAGGGTCTTAGGTAAATCCAAGCCACCGACCTTGCCGGCGCTCTATCGAAACGTGACGCATAGCTTCGATGCGCTTGAGCTGGCTGGGAAACCTGTGGTGCCTGAGCTGCGTCTGGCGATCATCACGAGTTTGGCGGTCGCTAGGATAGCTAGCTACATTGCCTACAGCATCGAGGCAGAGTACGGGCGTGAATTTCTGCTCAGTACCTGCGAACAAATAAAGCTCTACAACGGCTGGATCTCACCTCATCTGGAGGTTGCTCGGCAGGAGGGGGAGAGGCTTACTGAGACTTATCCCATCGCTCAGCTTGACCTAGGGCAAGCACGCGCCCATTACGCGCTCGAAGTGTTTAGGGACTACATGTCGAAATGCTCAGAGGCGAACGTATTCATTCAGGGGCATCGCGCTTCTGATGGTACTTACAACCCACTCAGCATCGAATTGGTTGAAAACCAACTGGGGGCGTTTGCTGCGCGCATGGATCAGGACATCACGAACCGTTGGGTACTGGATAAGCCTGCCGGCTTTGATGAGTTGATGGCAGAGGCAAGTGCAATGCGTAAGGCCGGCTCCACGACGCTGGCTGATGTGGATGCATTTGAGCAGCGGATGACAAAGGCTGACTTGGCCAAGCGGGCGCCTTGGATGTTTCACTGGCTTCGCGCTGTGGTTCTCTACCGCGCTGATGAGTTCGATGCGGCAGTTGAACACTACACTGCGGCTTTTCAGCTTGGCCGATACAGTGCTGGCGATTATCAGTACCGACTGATGAATCAATACCTGGAAGTAATGGCTAAGACGAACCGTTGGCTACCGTTCAAGCAAGGGGCATTTTGGGCCTACTACCTTGGTCTGGAGGTTCGCCATCTGCGTGATAGCGAGCCTACCGATGAGAATATTCGGTTCGCGTATACGATGCTCGGCATGCCCAACCTCAAGTACTTCCAGGTGTAGCGCTTGATCCATCATTTGCTGGGTCGCAGCGCCGTCGTGGTGGGCCTCCTCCAAAATTAGGCGGAGAGTAGGGGGCATCGTCCTCTCTGTTGCAGGCGTGACCTGCAGCCGAAGCCTGGGGGCGGCAAGCGGAGCGCGCAGGCGTGAGGATGGAAGCCCAAAGGGCCAAGACCCCAGGCGAAGCCTGGAGGCTTGGTTCACGACAGCCGACCCGACAGGGCACGCCCAACCCTTCATCGGCCAAAAACTTCTGAGTAACGAACGTTCTGAGCGATGTAGTCGGGCAATCGTCTACCTTGCGTACCGCAAGCATCAGGCAGCCTGAGTCGAAGAAGGGAGGTCGTCCAGGGCTGGTAGCTTGATGCTTTGAATGAATCCGCTTACCGACTGGGTGGGATTATTCAGCAGATCTAGAGTCCTACCTTTATGCACCATCATGATGATTCTGGCCATATCGATGTAGTATTTGTAGGTCGTTTCAAAATCATCGTGCCCCATTTGATCCTTGATCGCCTGGGCTGTTGCTAAGTAGAGGGTCTGCATGTCCTCTGTTAACAGGCGATCCCCAAACGTGTTGATCAGATGCTGTGTAGGCCACCAGTGTCTTGCTTGGTAAAAGCATATGTGATTTCGAAAGTCAGGATGATTGCGCATGGCCTTTTCTTTCGCATCGTTAGTGCGCGAAGCAATCTGCGTTGCCGTTATTGGATCGCCCTTTTTATTCAGAAATAGTATTGAGGGTGGGCAAGGGTGGCCATATTTTTTCTTGTAAAGCTGCTTGCGAATAGTGTAGTACGGGATTATGTAGTTGGCCTCTAGCGCCTTTAGATCATCCATGTTGATGGTGATTGTTCGATCTTTGTTTCCTTTGCTGTTATAAACTTCATATTTGATCGATGCGCTTTTTTTATTCATTTCAGAATAGGGCATAACGTGTTTGTTATCACCATTTCCTAGATAAGGAAAGTTAACAATATCCATTGGCCGCATCGCGGTACCCAGTGACAGATTGAAGAGTGCCTGGTAGACCGGGTCAGAGTAGCTTTCAAGGAGTTGGCTGATTTCCTTGTCTGTGATCAAAAAGTCGGATTTGCCCTGACGACTCTTGCGGTCAAGAATCCTAATATTTTCTGGATCAATCTTTTCTCGCGAGACTTGCTTGATATAATTTAACATTCGGCGATTTTTGAAGTTTGCTCGCCATGTCCGTAATTCGACACTTACATTTGTCAGATAGCCTTTTTTGTTAATCCAGTGGAAAAATGTCAATAAAATTTTGGCGTCTTCAAATATGGTTTCGGAATTCGGTCGTAAAGATCCTTTACTTAGCCTCTGCATCTGGCGATATATTTGCCATTGCCGAATATCAATGTTGTCTGCAAGAGCGTGGTAGGCGCTAATGTCTTTGCCTTTAAATTTTTGACGTGTAGCCAAGAATCGGTAAAACATTGAAATAACGGTAGCGTAGCGCGTGGACGTTGACATGGACGATGTCGTTTTTCTGTACAAGTAGAGGTTAGGGTGAGTCAGTAGAATTTTTTTATTGCCGACTTCAGCAATGAGAATGCAGTGACTCACGCGTCCACCGTGCTCAATGCTCTGATATTCTATCTGCTTTGTTTTAATTATAAGTTCTTCGTTCATCTCGGCAATCCAAAGGCCCGTATCATTGGGCGTCCTGTTTGTTCGTCTATTTTTGGGCTTGTTATTGTAGTTATTCGCCTTGCTGCACTTTAAAGTGCACGACTTGATCAAAACCCCAGGCAACCAAGGGGATATCCGCCCTGTCGGCAGCCTTAACTTCGTCGGGGGGGACAGGGGCTTGCTGATATATGAAGGTTCTTTGGGCTTTTCGTTCTGTGTCAGATGAGCAGTACGGGATGTAAATACTTTTCTTGGCGCTCTTTGGCAATCCCCCTAAGAAACCTGTTATCTCATCTCTAGTGAATAAGGGGAGTCTTACAATTAGTGATGTCTCTCTAGAGAGGCTTCTATAGTTCTCTGCGAAGATTGAAAATCTTGATATGTATTTATCAAGGAGGATAATGATGTGCGTATCTGGTTCGTCGGAGAACTTTGCAAGTTTTTGCTTTATTTTTCCGAGCTCAGCAATTTTCGCATCTTCAAAGGCGTCGATATTGCCATTGGACGCGTACGCTCCGCATAAATGCTGAATGTCTACGTCATAGGCTAACTTGTTTTGCGCGTGTGACGCTGAGCTGTTAGATAATAGGCTCTTCTGAGTCAGTTTTAGTTCGAGCTCAGTGATCTTTTTGATTAGCTCAACGTTGTGAAGCGTCTGACGCTCTAAGGAGATACGCACCTGATTACTTTCAAGCATCAAGATGTCGTTGTTCATTAACGAGGTGATGTGGGAGTCCAGGGCCTTCTGGAGCTCCCTTTGATGCTCCTGCTTCACTCGCTGGAGCTCTGTCTTCCACTTGGCGGTGGTGTCATTAACCACTAACTGCTTTTCGATCTGGATACGCTGGGCTGTACCGCTCACCAGTTCGCCAATATCCTTCTTCCCTGATATATAGGGCTTCAGATCACGATAGTAGAGATGCAGCGTCTGGCGGGAAATCCCCAAGCGCTCCGCTACATCTTGGATTTTAAGCTTGGCGGTGTTGCCAGACAGGTGGTGGGCGACTAGGAGTTCAATGATCGCCGACCGTCGATCTACCTTTTCCAGTTCGTCATCTTGCTCAGCGACTTCTACTGGGTCGAGGGCTTTTACTAGCACGGTAGTTTTTAGTGGCTCTGAGGCTCCGATTGATTTACGCATGAGTAACCTCAATCAGCTGTGCAGCTGAGTGGCCGGTCTCATTGAGGTTGGCCAGGTGGGCGTGGGCTGCTTTGACGCGTCGATTGAGCTCGCGCTCTGCCACCGCACTGAGCTTGCCTGCCGAGTTGTTTAGAACCTGCGAATAGAACTGGGCAGTGTCCTCCAGCGCATACTTCGCGCTTTGAAGTACCACAATCTTCCTACAGTCAGGCTGGCAGTTTCCCGGATCTGGCATGATCAGGTCACCCTCAATCTCCCGACCTTGAAGGCACGGCGGTAGGTTCTCGTGTGTAAAGTGTTCGCCGGTTAGACAGTAGGTACCAACCGCAGTACGACGGATAAAGAGCGGCTCACCAGCGGCGAGCAAGTGGCTCACGTAGGCCACAAGGGTGACTTTCAGCTGCTTCCCTGTGAATTCATCGGGCCGCTTGAGGATCTGCTGGTAGATGCGTTTGGCACCTTCGCCCGAGTAACCTGCAAAGCGTATTCCCGCTACGATGTCGTGGAATTCTCGTGCGTAGCTCTGCTCGATCGCGATTGCCACACTACGTACCATCAGCGGATTTCGAGCGATGTATCGCAGTGTCATCGCGTAGCTCTTGTGGCCAAAGAGCGCTCTAATAATATCGATATTACGCTCATCACGATTAATCAAAATTTCAGCAATTGTCTTGCGGAATCGATGCGCGTGCAGGCGAGCAATCGGCAGTTCTTCCTTGAGCTGTACGATGATGTTGGTGACTAGGCCAGGAGTTGCCTTATTAACTACCTTGCTTGAGTTGTTAGGTTGAAACAACCATCCTTGTTTGTAAAACGGCGGAAGACTACGCAATTCTTTGAATTTAGATATCATGTCTCCGACGTAACGCGGGAGCGGAAGCGTGTCCTCTTCGCCGTGGGTAGGGCTCGCAGATGTCTTATAGCGAGTTATCGTAATCCAATAGTCGCCCTTGTGATCCGTCGTGATATGGTCGAAATGAATAGTAGCGAGCTCGGATTTACGACCCCCTGTAACTAATGCGACTAGCATGAAAATCGAGTTGCGAATGCCGTTTAGTGCTCGACCGTAGCCGCCGACCCAGCTGTGCGTGTAAGTCTCATCACCTTTTAGAGTGTATCGAAGCACATGCGGCCTCATTATCTCCTTCCCATCAATAGTAATGGTCATGAGCTTATCGAGCTCTATCAGCCGCTCGCGACGTTTAATGTTTTTATCTGTGTACTCATGGAAACCATTATCCATTATGTAGTTTTTCAGATCGGACAACTTAGGGATAGCGCCATCAAGCCACGCCGTTGCGTAGTTCATGATGTGCTCTAGATCTTCCTCTGAATATGATGTCCATGCATTCATGGTGCCAGTAAATTTACTTTTTAGAACCTCATGCCGGCGCTCAACGGTATCAATCTGGTCAATCGGGATGCTCAGGTAGTACTGCTCTGGGATAAGCTTGTGCTCAGAGAGATTGCACCACAATCTTAAAAATTTGAATAGAAGGAAGAAGTGAAGTTTACTTTCACTGGCTTTAGCCTTTTCGAGCGCTTGCATCACCATCGGAATGGAAATCAGGGCGATATGTTCAGGCTGAGCTGAGATGTGATTGTCTATGAAAATATATTTTTCAAGTACTGCGTATTCGTTACCAAAGGCCTTGGCTGTTGTATATGACCGAATGAAGCTGAACGGCGAGTAATCAGGGATTACATGGTAGACGAGTACGCGCTTGAGATCGTTAGAGCCTGACAGCTCTCTATTAAAACGGATGTTATTTGCAAACGAATTCTTTCCGTGAGGCAACTTCCACATCTTGTCCCTGTAATTCGATTCAGGGCAGATCGGGAAGTCATCAAGCACGCTTAATTTGCTTGCAAGGGATGAGGAGGGTGCGTCAGGCCGTCTTTGGAACTCCTCCTGCAAGCTCTCCAATTCTTCGAATTCTAATTCGCTATAGTCCTCTTCAATTTCTCTGAGCATCGAGGCTGCTTCGCTTTCATCATCCCCATCTACAGACTCGGCGTCTTCATCTGAACCGTCTTTGACGTCATCCGGCAAAGCTGATGCCGAGGTGGCACTACCTTCGTTGCGCGTCTGGTTCGTGGTTTTAGTGGGCTGAACACTGCTCTCACTCTGAACCAGACCTTCTTTTTCCGGTAGCGAAGCAAGACGGGGTTTATAGTTCGCGCGTTCAGATTTAGGCAGTGCGAGCATCTCGAAAATTGACAGTTTTGGTTTTGCTGCGTTTTCGTGCACTGAACTGCCACTCTGCTCAACGACTTCTTCAGCTTGGAATTTATAGTTAGACATTGTGATCCTCACTTTCAAAGATGACTTTCAGTACTTTCAGATCGCGCGGTAAAAGAGGGCTGTTGCGTCGGCGGTAACGAGCAGCCATGGAGATGTCTTCTTCGTCACCCCATTCGTCCAAAATGAACCGGATTGCTTCAAGCTCTTTCTCGATTCGGTTCGCGAACCCCCCTGCATCGTCATCGCCGAGCATCTCTTCTAGATGCGACGCTCGCTCCATTAAGAAGGGCAGTGAGTCTTCGAAGATTCGCAGTTGACTGCAAAAAATGCACTCACCGAGCTCCCAGCATTTGCCGCCTGTTCGTGCGATGATCTCTGAGCCAACCCAGTCCGGTTTTCGCTGGTCAGCGCACGCCCACATCGGTCGAGAAAGTCCCGGTATATGGAAAATTTTTAGATCGGCTGTGGCATCAGCCTGCGCCTGGGCGCCGATCATTCCCTTGAACTGCCTCGTCCTCAGAAGAGTCATGATCTCTTCGAGTTCAGTTCGAAGACGTTGCAGGCGTCCTTTGACTGCTAGGCCACTGTTGTCATAAAAGATGTCAGTTGTTTCACGATCGCTATGACCCATACTTGTTGAGAGTAGAGCGATCGGGTTGTGCTTTTTCGTGTAGAGCAACCAAGTTGGACGAAGGCGCCTGGTGATCTCTTTAGCCGAGGCCAAGCGTTTGCCATCCTCAATCACCTCGTACTGCTGTAGGAAGTGCTTCATGGCGACCCTGAAGGTCTTGGGATGCGCAATCGACGTGTGACGACCGCCTCTGTCCCAGTCACAACTCGGTCTGATGCAGAGAAACATGGTGTTCATCCGATCTTCTGTTCTAAGAATCGGAATCACGTCGAAGGGAATGCCGTCCAGTGGTTCCGACATTTTGATCGCAAGCCTGATCAAGTTGTAGAACGAGTAGGGGTCGTCGTCTCTTGTCGGTAAGTTGATGCGCTTGGCGTCGTGATAGGTCTTATCATTTCCTTGGGAGCGGGATTTTTCTGAGAAAACTACGCGAATAGCCGACTCAATCGTACTCGTTAGCGGGTGCTCGAAATTGTTCTGGTCGATAGCTAACGCGGTCTCTTTATTCCAGCCGGACTGAAACATCATGAAGATAACAATAGCTAGCATGTCTACAATCGTCGGGTAGTACAACGCTAAGACTTCGTCTAGAAATAAAATAAGGTTAGGCTTTCTATTGGCGGTGGTTAATCGATACAGAAGGATAGCGATGATGTCATCACAGCCTTTTTCCGGCTTGCCAAGCTTGATGCGGCGGTAGTTGTCATAAATGTATCTCAGGTCATAGCTGAAGGGGTAGCCATTCACCAGAAAGGTTTTCATCACACGAGCGTAATCTATTTCCCATTTGTCAACATGTAGGCCTACGAGCGGGTTTGACTTGACTTCGTATGGGATACTATCTTTGCAGTTCTCGTAAATTGCACATAACTCGCTCCAAGGGTTTGCAGAGTTAATGACTTCCTGGATTTCTGTGTCGTTGCAACAGCTGAGCTGAGTTATAAATCCGGATGGCTGAGGCGTCCGACTGTGTTGCTTATTGTATTTTACAAATTCCAATGCTCGTTGGCGTGTTACGGGTGGATAGAAAAGCTCCATTACCTCAGATGCTATATAGGGCTGGGCCTCGTCAACCTCGGCGCGAAAACGCAATTTATCCCACAGGGTATGGATATGTGTAGTTAGTGCCGATTGCAGCGAATCAACACCTTCTGGAGATAGAGGTTCTTGTCCATGCTTCTTATTGATGGGCACCATTGGAAGTGTGATAAAGGGAAGCTTTCCAGTATCGCGAGCAACTACTGTAATTGCCGTCTTTAGTTTCTCGGCGAGCGACGGTGAAAGCTCTCTGTCACGCAAGTAATGAATAAATTTCGTAAATACTTCTGAGGTTATATCGGTGTACTTTTCCACTTTCAACTGCTCGGGCATTGAGCTGTTGTACTGCACGAGAAAAGTTAAAAAATGCTCGATAGCGCTGCGTAATAAATAAGAGTTTGAGTAGCTCTTGGATGGGCCGTAGAGGACAAAAAGCCAGTGCAAGCATTTGCATAGATTGGATTCTGGGTCGTACGCAGGGCTGGACAAGTATCGGCAATCAACAGGCATACCCTCCTTGCTGATAATCTCGGTAATCTCATTCGGAATTTCACGGTTAAAAGCAGTCATTATTTGTTATCTTCTTAGTTCTTATTGTTATTGATATTCTGATTTTTGTGCTGCTGCTGGGCCCAGGCATGCTCGATTCGAGTGCGTAAGACTTCGAGAGAGCCGTCGTTCACGATCAGTACGTCTGCGGATGCCTGTTCAATTCCAAGCTCGGAAGAGTGGGCTTTTACTGCCTGCAGGTCTGGCCGTTTGATATGCCAAATCTGGCCATTGTGCGCACGCAGGAATGCTGCTTCATTTTCGAAGCGGATGTCCTTGATCACGATCGTGTGCGCCGTCATAGGCACCTGCTCGCGGCGTTTGAGGGGCTCCAGCCGGCGAATGACGCGTCGCTCTTCGAAGTCTGGGTACATGCGCAGAGTGAGCGTTTTGAGCAGGCTCACAGCTTGAGCAGGGGATAGCCCCCAGTACGCATCCAGGGTGTCGTACGCATCGCCAATCATCTGCTCATCCGCGAAGTCGAAGAACGCTTGGGCGGCTAGGGAAAATGGGGCATCTGGTGCTCCTGGCGCGAGTGGCTTTGAGGGGCTAGAGGTCGAAGTCTCCGATACCTGAGAAGAGGGTGGATTGATCTCTCTCGCGGCTCTCATCAGCCAGTGGTCTGCGTTATGATTGCGCATCCACTCAGTACCCACGGTTTGGAAAAACTCACGCGGCGAGCGACCCCAGAGCTCTATGGTTTTCTCTTTCTGGGTGTCCAGCCAAGTCTCATCATCGGTCAAACCAAACAACGCTTGGCACCCCACTTTGAGAGGGTCTGCCAGTGCGAAAGCAGCCACTCCTTGGTGGGCCAAAAGCATGGATGCTGCGGTGTCTTTGCCTGACCTAGCGAGTGCGGCCAGGCCGATGATGGTACGCATGTGGTGCTCCTGAGGCTTCCCCGGCTCCCGTGTTTCGGGGCTTTCAGGGTTGTTTACGTTTCTAGAAAGGGATATTAACACCTAATGTTTACGTTTTCACCAAACCGAAAACAAGATGCGACCTACGCCTATCAGGGCGGGGGCCGTGGCCTGGATGTGCAGCGCATCGCCCTGCTGGAGAATTTCGTTCAGGGTGCGCTGCGCCCGGATCTGACTCTGGTGTTCGATCTGCCGGTCGAGGTCGGCCTGGCACGGGCGGCTGCCCGTGGTCGTCTGGACCGCTTCGAGCAGGAAGGTCGCGATTTCTTCGAAGCTGTGCGCAGTACCTACCTGCAGCGGGCCAGGGCCGAGCCGGCGCGCTATCGCATTCTCGATGCCGCCCAGTCGCTCGAGGCCGTGCAGCGTGATCTCGATGCGCTGCTGCCGCAATTGCTGGAGCTGCAGCGTGGCTGATGTCTATCCCTGGCAGGCGGAGCTCTGGCAGCAACTCGCCGGGCGCGCGCAACATGCCCACGCCTACCTGCTGCATGGCCCCGCTGGCATCGGCAAGCGGGCGCTGGCCGAGCGCCTGATGGCGCTGTTGCTGTGCAAGTCGCCGGTGGCGCAGCAGGCCTGCGGGCAGTGCAAGTCGTGCCATCTGCTGGCTGCCGGCAGCCACCCGGACAACTACGTGCTCGAGCCGGAAGAGGCCGACAAACCGATCAAGGTCGATCAGGTGCGTGCGTTGGTCAATTTCGTGGTGCAGACGGCGCAGCTCGGGGGGCGCAAGGTGATTCTCATCGAGCCTGCCGAGGCGATGAACCTGAACGCCGCCAACGCTCTGCTCAAGAGCCTGGAGGAGCCTTCGGGCGACACCGTGCTGCTGTTGATCAGTCACCAGCCGAGCCGTCTGCTGCCGACCATCAAGAGCCGTTGCGTACAGCAGGCCTGCCCGCTGCCCAGCGAGGCGGTGAGCTTGCAGTGGTTGAGCGAGGCGCTGCCGGGCACTTCCGAGCAGGAAATCCGCGAGCTGCTGTACCTGGCTGCAGGTTCCCCGCTGGCAGCGGTCAGGCTGCAGGCACAAGGCGTGCGTGAGCAGCGTGCGCTGGTCGCCGAGGGCGTGAAGAAGCTGCACAAGCAGCAGATTTCCGCCAGCCAGCTGGCCGAGAGCTGGAACGCCGTGCCCCTGCCGCTGCTGTTCGACTGGTTCTGTGACTGGGCTCATCTGATCCTGCGCTACCAGCTGACCCAGGACGAACAGGGGCTAGGCCCGACGGACATGAGCAAGGTCGTGCAGTACCTGGCGCAGAAAGCGCCCCAGGGCAAAGTGTTGAATATTCAGGAGTGGTTGCTGCAGCAGCGGCAGAAAGTACTGGGCAAGGCCAACCTCAACCGTGTTCTGCTTCTCGAAGCCTTGCTGGTGCAGTGGGCAAGCCTGCCTGGACCGGGCTAGAATCGAGACCACGTTTCGACATCAGGAATCACGCATGAGCTTGCCACCCAATCTGGGGCCCCGTAACGGCATCCTGTCCCTGACCATCAAGGACAAATCCGTGCTCTATGCCGCCTACATGCCCTTCATCAAGAATGGCGGCCTGTTCATTCCCACGAACAAGAGCTACAAGCTCGGCGATGAAGTGTTCATGCTGCTCAACCTGATGGACGAGCCGGAAAAGATCCCGGTCGCCGGCAAGGTGGTGTGGATCACTCCGAAGGGCGCCCAGGGCAACCGCGCTGCAGGCGTGGGCGTACAGTTCAACGAGGGTGACAACACCGCCCGCAACAAGATCGAGACCTACCTGGCAGGCGCCCTCAAGTCCGATCGCCCCACCCATACGATGTAACGACGGCAAGCAGGTGGTCACGGATGATCGGCAGGCCTCGCCGTCTGCCTGATCCCGTGCGTCGCCACGCTTGCCGCTCGAGGCTCTGATTTATGCTCATAGATTCCCACTGCCACCTCGATCGTCTCGACCTGGCCGCCCGCGGCGGTTCGCTGGACGAAGCACTGGCAGCCGCCCGCGCTCGTGGTGTCGGCCACTTCCTGTGCATTGGCGTGAGTGCCGATAACGCTGCCACCGTGCGCGAATTGGCGCAGCGCTACGCCGACGTCGACTGCTCCGTCGGCATCCATCCGCTCGATCTCGAGCCAGGCAGCGCACCGGCGCTGGACTGGCTGCTCACCGAGCTGGACCACCCAGGGGTGGTCGCCATCGGTGAAACCGGCCTGGACTATCACTACGAACCGGAAGCGGCTGAGCTGCAACAGGAGGCTTTCCGCCTGCACCTGCAAGCCGCTCAGATCACCGGCAAACCGGTGATCGTGCATACCCGCGAGGCCCGTGCCGACACCCTGACGCTGCTGCGCGAGGCGGCGCTGCCCCAGGGCGGCGTGCTGCACTGTTTTACCGAGGACTGGGAGATGGCCAGGGCGGCCCTGGATATCGGCTTCTACATTTCGCTGTCCGGTATCGTCACCTTCCGCAATGCCGATGCATTGCGCGAAGTCGCCCGTCAGGTGCCCGCCGATCGCCTGCTTGTGGAGACCGATTCCCCTTATCTGGCGCCCATTCCCCATCGTGGCAAGCCAAACCTGCCGGAGTACGTGCGTGATGTCGCCGAGTACCTGGCGGTGTTGCGTGGTGTCAGTTACGAAGAGCTGGCGCGGCAGACGGGGGAGAACTTCAAGCGCCTGTTCCCGCTGGCCCGGGTGGCCTGAGTCGTCGCCACCGGGATCGCGCGCAAAAAAAACCCGGTTTCGCGCAGAAGCCGGGTCAAGACCTTTAGGAGTCAAGCGAAGTGCGCGGTCCTCGGCACTCCGGCCGCTGCGACACTTGGGGGGGTATGTCGCACCGGTATCTGAAGTATTGGCCATGTGCGGCAGACGTCCATCCCCGCCTTTAAACGGATTTGGAATACTTTTCCCGCTGCTGAGTGCTTATTCGCTGGCAAGCTGACGCAGCAGCTTCAGGGTGTGCTCGATGATCCGCGGCTCGGTGTAGAAGTGCGGCGACAAGCGGATACCCCCACCGCGCTGAGCGCAGATGATCTGTTCGCGCTTGAGACGTTCGTGCAACGCGCGATTGTCCCAGCCATCCATGGCGAAAGTCAGGATGCCGGCGCGCTTTTCGCGCTCGACGATGCTGCGCATCTGCACCCCCGGGATGTCCCGCAGGCCGTCGAGCAGCCACTGCACGCGCTCGTGCACCGCCTGCTCGACGTGTGCCATGCCGACCTCCTCGAGCAGCGAAAGGCTCGCTTCCAGCGCCATGGCGCCGAGCATGTTGGGGCTGCCGCATTCGAAGCGTCTGGCGCTGCGGGCCGGCTGCCAGTCGTCACGGTCGTAGTCGCCAGCGTGCTCGAGCATGTGCCAGCCGTATTCGTGCAGGGTCAACTGCTCGCGCAGGTCCTGACGGCAATAGAACACGCCCAGGCCTTCAGGGCCGAGCAACCACTTGTGGCCGTCGGCCATGGCAAAGGCGCAGCCACTGCTTTGCACATCCATGCTCATGGCACCCAGCTGCTGGATGGCATCGACGCAGAGCAGAACGCCGCGCTGCCTGCAGCCGGCTCCCAGGCGATCGAGGTCCAGGCGCAAACCGCTGGCGTATTGCACCGCACTGATGGCCATCAGGCGGGTGCGCGGTGTACAGGCGGCGAGCAGGGCGCTTTCGGCATCGCCGTCCTGCAGGTCGACCTGGACGACTTCCACGCCCTGCGGGCGCAGCGCTTCCCAGACGATGCGGTTGGATGGGAACTCCTCGGTGCTGATGATGACCTGGTCACCGTCGCGCCAGTCCAGGCCGAAGGCCACGAACGACAGGGCTTCCGAGGTGTTCTTGAGCAGCGCGATGTCGGCTCGCGAGGGGGCGTTGAGCAGGCGCGCCAGGCGCTCGCGCAGGCGCCGTTCTGTTTCCAGCCATTGCGGATAATCACGGGCGCCGGTGGTGATGTTCTCCCGGGCGAAGCGTTCTACGGCCCGTGCGGTGCGTGCCGGCCAGGGGGCGACCGCAGCGTGGTTCAGGTAGTAGAGATCGTCCGGTTGGGGAAACTCGTCGATGATGGCATTCATGAGCGCGTGATCCGTGCAATTTGGCGTTAGTTAGGCATAATACCGGACTTGAATTACGACCTTGTCATTTCCTTATGCAGAAAGAACCCCGCAAGATCCGTGAGTTTCGCCGCCGCGAGCAGGAGATTCTCGACATCGCTCTGAAACTCTTCCTCGAGCAGGGCGAGGACAGCGTGACCGTGGAGATGATTGCCGACGCCGTGGGTATCGGCAAAGGCACCATCTACAAGCATTTCAAGTCGAAGGCGGAGATCTACCTGCGGCTGATGCTCGACTACGAGCGTGATCTGAACGAGTTGCTGCATTCGTCCGATATCGACCGTGACAAGGAAGCGCTGTCGCGGGCCTATTTCGAATTCCGCATGCGCGACCCGCAACGCTACCGGCTGTTCGATCGCCTGGAAGAGAAGGTGGTCAAGGGCAATCAGGTACCTGAGCTGGTGGAGCAGCTGCACAGCATCCGCGCCTCCAACTTCGAGCGCCTCACCCAGTTGATCAAGGGGCGCATCGCCGAGGGCAAGCTCGAAGACGTACCCCCGTACTTCCACTATTGCGCTGCCTGGGCACTGGTGCATGGGGCCGTGGCGCTCTATCACTCGCCGTTCTGGAGCAATGTGCTGGAAGATCAGGAAGGCTTCTTCCAGTTCCTGATGGATATCGGCGTGCGCATGGGCAACAAGCGCAAGCGCGACAGCGAGACGCCTCCCGCCTGACCCCTCCGACCCGATTCGGGCGACGAGTGAGCCGACTGGCGCGAAACCTGCTTGGAGCAGTCATTCGCCGGTTTTCCGTCGCCGGTCTCGGGAGAGTTCACATGCGTAATCTGTTCGCCCTGGCCCTATTGCTGAGCCTCGCTGGCTGCATGAATGTCAGCGACATGGCCGATGGCGCCACCTACCACCTGCGTGATGCGGGCGTGCTGGATCACAGCAAGGTGCGGCGCTCGGCGTCCTGGCGGCTGCAGGGTGACTCGTTCATCTACATCGCTCAGGGCCACTTCGCGCCAAGTGGCAAGCACGCCTATCCGCGGCCCAATGTGGTGGCCGAGGAAGCGTTCCGCGGTTTCGTCGAATACTTTCCCATGGTACGTCGCGCCAAGGCGCCTGTCGGCCTGGATGAGGCGCTGGGCGAAGCCCGCGCCGCCGGTGCCCACTATCTGCTCTACACCCGTTTCGCCTATGCCGATGACCGCATCGGCACCATGGAGGAGTGGGAAGATCAGGAGGCCTTCGATCGCCTCGGTACCGACCGCAGCGTGCTGCAGTTGATGCTGATCGAAACCAACACCCGCTATCTGGTGGACACCGCGCGAATTCACAGTCGTGGCGGATTCCTGACGTTCTACGACGCCAGGCCCGAAGACCTGATCCGGGCGCCGCTCGAGGATTATGCGCGTACACTGCTCGGATTCAGTCGTTGAGGGCACTGCCGCCTGGTGCT
The DNA here is from genome assembly GCF_013408425.1 of Pseudomonas flavescens. Classification (NCBI taxonomy): domain Bacteria; kingdom Pseudomonadati; phylum Pseudomonadota; class Gammaproteobacteria; order Pseudomonadales; family Pseudomonadaceae; genus Phytopseudomonas; species Phytopseudomonas flavescens. Next base: position 1,081,597 of record NZ_JACBYV010000001.1, read on the forward strand.
CCTCGGAGCGTGAGGAAGGGTAATGAGTGAACGCGACAAGGCCGGCGACCTGCTGGCGCAGATTCCGCCAGCAGGCAGCAAGGGCATGCCGCCGGTGCATCTGTGGAATCCCGATTTCTGCGGCGATATCGATATGCGTATCGCCCGCGACGGCTCATGGTTCTACATGGGTACGCCCATCGGTCGGCCAGCCATGGTGCGGCTGTTCTCGACGATCATTCGCCGTGATGGCGACGACTACTTTCTGGTCACGCCGGTAGAGAAGGTCGGCATCAAGGTCGATGACGCGCCTTTCGTGGCAATCTCCGTGCAGGTGACGGGGCAGGGTGAGGGGCAGGTGCTGCGCTTCGTCAGCAATGTCGGTGACGAGGTCGAGGCGGGTGATGAGCATCCGTTGCGGGTCGAGCTGGATGCGCAGACTCAGGAACCATCGCCCTACGTGCACGTGCGCGCCAACCTGGACGCGCTGATCCATCGCAACGTTTTCTACCAGTTGGTCGAGTTGGCGCAAACCCGTGAAATCGACGGCCAGCCATGGCTGGGCGTGTGGAGTGGTGGCGTGTTCTTTCCCATCGGGCCGCTGGAATAGGGCCCATGAAAAAGGCTCCCGAGGGAGCCTTTCAATAGCCAGGATTTGTGCACGATCTAGCGAGCTAGAGCCCTGCAAGGCAAAAACAGGCGAGGAAGCGGAGTTTACGAGTTGTAAATGAGCATTCCGAGCCTGTTTTAAACGCCGCAGGGCCGACGCGCAGCAGATTGTGCGCAGATCCTTACATGTTGGGGTAGTTAGGCCCACCCGTCCCTTCCGGCGCCACCCAGGTGATGTTCTGGGCCGGGTCCTTGATGTCGCAAGTCTTGCAGTGCACGCAGTTCTGCGCGTTGATCTGGAAGCGCTTGCTGCCATCGTCGTTGGCGACCACTTCGTACACGCCGGCCGGGCAGTAGCGCTGCGCCGGTTCGTCGTACAGCGGCAGGTTCTTGTCGATCGGAATGCTCGGGTCGGCCAGCTTGAGGTGGCAGGGCTGCTCCTCTTCGTGGTTGGTGTTGGAGAGAAACACCGAGCTCAGTTTGTCGAAGCTGAGCTTGCCGTCCGGTTTCGGGTAGTCGATCTTCTTGCTTTGGGCCGCAGGCTTGAGGCAGGCGTAGTCCGGCTTGTCGTCGTGCAGGGTGAAGGGCAGCTTGCCGCCGAACAGGTTCTGGTCGACCCAGTTGATGCCGCCACCGACCACAGCGCCGTACTTGTGGATCGCCGCGCCGAAGTTGCGGCTGCGGAACAGTTCGTCGTACAGCCAGCTGGCCTTGAAGGCGTCGACATAGTTGCCCAGCTCGTCGCCACCCTGACGGCCAGCGGCCAGGGCCTCGGCGATGGCCTCGGCAGCCAGCATGCCGGATTTCATGGCGGTGTGGCTGCCCTTGATCTTGGCGAAGTTGAGGGTGCCGAGATCGCAGCCGATCAGGGCGCCACCTGGGAATACCATCTTCGGCAGCGAGTTCAGGCCGCCCTTGGCAATGGCGCGGGCGCCGTAGGCGACACGCTTGCCGCCTTCCAGGTATTGCTTGAATACCGAGTGGTGCTTGAGGCGCTGGAACTCGTCGAACGGCGACAGGTGCGGGTTCGCGTAGGACAGGTCGATGATCAGGCCGACCACCACCTGGTTGTTTTCCAGGTGATAGAGGAAGGAGCCGCCGGTGTTCTCGGTGCCCATGATGTCCATCGGCCAACCGGCGGTGTGCACCACCAGGCCTTGCTGGTGCTTGCTCGGGTCGATGTCCCAGATTTCCTTGATTCCGATGCCGTAGTGCTGGGCGTCGGCTTCGCTGTCGAGGTTGTATTTCTTGATCAGTTGCTTGCCAAGGTGGCCACGGCAGCCTTCGGCGAACAGCGTGTACTTGGCGCGCAGTTCCATGCCGGGGGTGTAATAGCCTTCCTTGGGGTTGCCTTCGCGGTCGACGCCCAGGTCGCCGGTGACGATGCCGCGAACCACACCGCTTTCATCGATCAGCGCTTCCTGAGCGGCGAAACCCGGGTAGATTTCCACGCCGAGATTCTCCGCCTGCTGGGCCAGCCAGCGGCACAGATTGCCGAGGGAGATGATATAGTTGCCTTCGTTGTGCATGGTCTTGGGCACGAAGAAGCCCGGAACCTTGACGGAGCTGTCGGCATCTTTCAGCACGTAGATGTCGTCGCCTTTGACCGGCGTATTCAGCGGCGCGCCCAGTTCCTTCCAGTCGGGGAACAGTTCGTCCAGGGCGCGTGGCTCGAAGACCGCGCCGGAAAGGATGTGGGCACCCACTTCGGAGCCTTTCTCGACCACGCAGACGCTGATTTCCTGGCCAGCCTCGGCGGCCTTCTGCTTCAGACGGCAAGCGGCGGACAGGCCGGCAGGGCCAGCGCCGACGATGACGACGTCGAACTCCATAAATTCGCGTTCCACGGGCTATCTCCTCATCAAGGCTCTCTAATTTTTCATGGCGAGCCAGCAACCTTCCCAAGGCACGCTCGCGCAGTATATAGCCAGCCTCGATTAGGGCCAATACAAACGTTTGTTTGAATTTTCTGTAGGCCTGCTAGAATCGAGCTACAACACGAATGGCTCGCAGCCAGGGCGTATTGACCGAGCCAGGTGTGACGGTCAAGATAAGGGCGGTTTTGCGCTCGCCGCCTGAGCTATGGTGTCTGCTTGTCTGCATCACCCGCATGCTCGCTTCTGGCGACATTCCTATTCACCGGAGAGTAACGAGGAATCCATGAAGGTTCTTGTAGCTGTCAAACGAGTGGTCGATTACAACGTCAAGGTTCGCGTCAAACCGGACAACAGTGGCGTCGATCTTGCCAACGTCAAGATGTCGATGAACCCTTTCTGCGAAATCGCCGTTGAAGAGGCCGTGCGCCTGAAAGAGAAGGGCGTCGCCAGTGAAATCGTGGTCGTCTCCATCGGCCCTGCCCAGGCGCAGGAACAACTGCGTACCGCACTGGCACTGGGCGCCGATCGCGCCGTGCTGGTCGAGTCGGCCGAAGAGCTGAACTCCCTGGCGGTCGCCAAGCTGCTCAAGGCAGTGGTCGACAAGGAGCAGCCGCAGCTTGTCATCCTCGGCAAGCAGGCCATCGACAGCGACAACAACCAGACCGGCCAGATGCTGGCTGCGCTGACCGGCTACGCCCAAGGTACCTTCGCCTCCAAGGTGGAAGTCAGCGGCGACAAGGTCAACGTCACCCGTGAGATCGACGGCGGTCTGCAAACCGTTGCGCTGAACCTGCCGGCCATCGTCACCACCGACCTGCGCCTGAACGAGCCGCGTTACGCCTCGCTGCCGAACATCATGAAGGCCAAGAAAAAGCCGCTGGAAACCCTGACCCCTGACGCGCTGGGCGTTTCCACTGCCTCCACCGTCAAGACCATCAAGGTCGAAGCGCCAGCTGCACGCGGTGCGGGTATCAAGGTCAAGTCGGTTGCCGAACTGGTCGAGAAACTGAAAACCGAAGCGAAGGTGATCTAAATGACTATCCTGGTTATCGCTGAACACACCAATTCCGCGCTGGCACCAGCGACCCTCAACACCGTCGCTGCCGCACAGGCCATCGGTGGTGACATCCACGTACTGGTCGCCGGCCAAGGCGTTGGCGCTGCCGCTGAAGCGGCTGCCAAGATCGCTGGCGTCGCCAAGGTGCTGGTTGCCGACAATGCCGCATTCGCTCATCAGTTGCCGGAAAACGTCGCGCCGCTGGTTGCCGAGCTCGGCAAGGCCTACAGCCACGTCCTGGCTGCCGCCACCAGCAACGGCAAGAACATCCTGCCGCGCGTCGCTGCACAGCTGGACGTCGACCAGATCTCCGAGATCGTCTCCGTGGAGAGCCCGGACACCTTCAAGCGTCCGATCTACGCCGGTAACGCCATCGCTACGGTGCAATCCTCCGCAGCCGTGAAAGTGATCACCGTGCGTGCCACCGGTTTCGACGCCGTGGCGGCCGAAGGCGGTTCCGCTGCCATCGAGAACGTTTCGGCGGGCGGCGATGCCGGCAAGTCGGCGTTCGTCGGTGAGGAGCTGGCCAAGTCCGATCGTCCGGAACTGACCGCTGCCAAGATCGTGGTCTCCGGTGGCCGCGGCATGCAGAACGGCGACAACTTCAAACACCTGTACACCCTGGCCGACAAGCTCGGCGCAGCGGTCGGTGCTTCCCGTGCCGCGGTCGACGCCGGTTTCGTGCCGAACGACATGCAGGTCGGCCAGACCGGCAAGATCGTCGCTCCGCAGCTGTACATCGCGGTCGGCATCAGCGGTGCCATCCAGCACCTGGCCGGCATGAAGGACTCCAAGGTGATCGTCGCGATCAACAAGGACGAAGAAGCACCGATCTTCCAGGTTGCCGACTATGGCCTGGTCGCCGATCTGTTCGAAGCCGTCCCGGAGCTGGAAAAGCTGGTCTGATCCAGCTGTTTCTGCACCCAGAGAACCCGCTCATTCGAGCGGGTTTTTTATTGCCTGCCAGCCCTCGGGCAAGGGCGGCTTCGGCGGTGACGCCAAGGTGCAGGAGCAGGCTGCGCATGGGCGGGGACAGCGCCTGCCAGGAACCGAAGCAGAGGCACAACTGACGGCGTGCCCAGTCATCGCTCAGGGATACCGTCCGCAATCCGTGGCGGCGCCGGTAGCGGCTGGCGGTGGTCAGTGGGACGATGCCCAGGCCGACACCATGGGCGACCATCTGGCACAGGCCCTCGAAGGTTTTCAGGCGAATGCGCAGGGTCAGCTCACCGCCAGCCGAGCGGGCGTGATCGAGGATGTGGTCCTGCAAGGCATTACCTGCTGCCAGGCCGACGAAGGGCTCGTCGAGCACATCGGCCAGTTGCAGCGTGGTCTGGTCTGCCAGGCGGTGCTCGGTGGGCATGATCAGAACCAGATGATCCTTCGCCACAGGCTGCATGTGCAGGCCCTGGGCCTCGACGGCGTCGGACACGATACCGGCTTCGGCCAGGCCGCTGCCGATGAGCCCGACGATCTCGGCGCTGGTGCGCTCCTTGAGTTCGAGGTGCAGCCCTAGGCGCTGGGCCAACCAGGGAGCGAGTCGGGGAGGGAGGAAGTCGGTCAGCGCCGCGGTATTGGCATACAGATGCAGTGTGCCCCGCGCGCCGTTGGCGAAGTCACGCAACTCGTCCTGAAGCAGCGACTGCTGGTCGAGGATCAGGCGGCCATGGTGCGCCAGGGCTTCACCTGCTTCGGTCGGCGCTACGCCCCGCGGCAGACGCAGTAGCAGCGGCACACCTGCATCGCGCTCGAGGTTGCGCAGCCGCTCGCTGGCCGAGGCCAGGGCAAGGTTCGCCAGGGTTGCACCGCGGGTGATGCTGCCCGCCTCCAGCACGCACAGGAAGAGGCGCAGGTCGGCCAGATCCGGTCGCATGTCAGCGCTCCTCAGCCTTCGGAAAAACCAGAGGATACGATGAAAGATCCTGATTGTGCGAAAGCACTCTGACAGGCCAAATGGGCGCATGAACGAATCCTTGTCCCTGTTGCTACCGCTGATGTTGATCTTCCTCGTGGCCGGAGTGGTCAAGGGCGTGACGGGCATGGGCCTGCCCACGGTTGCCATGGGCCTGCTGGTGACCTTCATGTCGCCAGCGGCGGCTGCGGCCCTGCTGGTCATCCCCTCGCTGGTCAGCAACCTCTGGCAGAGCCTGGCGGGCCCGGCGACGGTGAGTCTGTTGCGCCGCCTGTGGCCGATGGCGCTGGGTATCCTGCTGGGCACCCTGAGCAGTACGGCACTGCTGGTGCGGGTCGATCCATCCTGGTCTGCCTTCGGGCTGGGGTGCGCGCTGCTGGCCTACGCCAGCTATGCCCTGGTGTCTCCGGCCGTCTCGGTACCCGCGCGATGGGAGCGAACGCTGTCGCCGCTGGTGGGGATCGTCACTGGGCTGATCACCGGGGGCACCGGGGTTTTCGTGATGCCCGCGGTTCCCTATCTGCAGGCGCTGCGCCTGAGCAAGGACGAACTGGTGCAGGCGCTAGGCCTGTCCTTCACGGTGTCGACCCTGGCGCTGGCGGGCGGTTTGCTGTTGCAGGGAGCCTTTCGCGTCGACCAGTTGGGTGTGTCTTCGCTGGCGGTCATCCCGGCGCTGCTGGGGATGTGGCTGGGGCAGTCGATTCGTGCGCGCCTGAGTCCAAGGCATTTCCGCCTGTGCTTCCTGTGGTTTCTGCTGATTCTGGGGCTCGAGCTGATCTCGCGGCCTTTCTTCTGACGGCAGGAGACGATCCATTCGCTGTCTCGCCGGAACAGGCTGGTTACGCGTCCGGCTACTGTTTCGTGGCCGTGGCCTGTGCCCCATGGGTACCGACGAACTGCAGGTACTGGGTCGCGGTTTCTTCGGGGCGCTCGAGCATCGGCGCGTGACCGCAGCCCTTCATGATCACTACGCTCGGGTCTGCCAGTAGCGGCTTCATCACCTCGATGCTGGATACGTCCAGAATGCGATCCTGATCGCCCCAGAGCAGCAGCGTAGGGGCGCTGATTCGTGGCAGTTCGGGCTCGAGGGGCAGGTAGCGTTGGCGCAGGTGGTCGAAAACCACGCGCTGATGGGCGCTGTCGTCGACGGCACGTTGCGCCAGGTACTGATGGATGCGCTCCGGCAACTGGGGCGGGGCGACGAACAGCCAGTCGAGGAGCTGATCGAACTGCAGCGTGCTTTCCACCAGAAGGGGGTTGTCGCCGCGCTCCTCCAGACCTCGAAAGAAGTCGCTACGCCGTGGCGCATCGATGCCGGCATTGGCCATCAGGGCCAGGCTGGTGACCTGCTCCGGGTAGCGGGCCGCATAGAGCGCTGCGATATGCCCACCCATGGAGTGGCCAACCAGATGCAGGCGTCTTATCGACAGTGCATCGACGAAGGCTGCCAGGCGCTCGGCCTGGGTGCCGACATCGTAGCTGCCGTGCGGCCGGCCACTGTCGCCGAAGCCGGGCAGGTCCACGGCAATCACGTGATAGCGCTCGGTTAGATCCCGGGCGAACCACAGCCAGGTGCTCTTGTCGGCACCGAAACCGTGAACCAGCAGTACGGTCTCGGCACCTTGCGGGCCACCTTCGTAATAACTGACGTTCAGGTCGTTGACGCTGACGCTGCGCTCGTGCAGCCCGGCGCGCCACTGCTCGATGGATTGATAGGCCGTCAATTGCGCCGCGGGCGACAGGTAGAGCACCGCGCCTGCGGCGAGGGCGATGACGACGAATACGGCGAGAATCATTTTCTTCATGCGGCGTTTATCGCTGAATATCGAAGGAGTATGAGCTAGCATGTCACGAATCTTGTGCCGGTGGCTGTCCGGCCGATATCTGAATCGAGAGAGTGCCAATGGGTGAGCGAGGTTTGATCAGGTCAGCTGTGCTGTTGCTTGCCGGCTCGCTGCTGGCCGGTGGTGCGCAGGCTGCCGGCAAATGCGAGCGACTGGTCGCGACCGGCAACCCCGAGTACCCGCCTTACCTGTGGCGTGACCCGCAGAACCCGGGGCAACTGATCGGTGCCACCGTCGACCTGCTCAAGGCGGTTTCCGAGGAGCTCGGTGTCGGCATCGAGGTGGTCTACGCGGGGCCGTGGTCGAGGGCGCAGGAGGATGTGCGAACCGGGCGTATCGACATGCTCGCCGGCGCCTTCCTGACCGTATCACGGCTGGAAAGCATGGACTTCGTTCACCCAGCTTTCCTGTCGACGCCGAGCGTGGTCTGGGTGCGCAAGGGCAGCGATTTCCCGTATGCCGGCTGGGCCGATCTGCAGGGGCGTACCGGTGACACGCTGGTCAACAACAGCTTCGGGCAGACGTTCGACACCTATGCCAAGGACAACCTGACCCTCGAAGGGGTTTCCAGCCTGACCCAGGCGTTCCAGAAACTGTTGCTGGGGCGTACCGACTACGTGCTCTACGAGCGCTATCCGGGGCAGGCGCTGGCTTCGACCCTGGGCCTGCAGGACGATCTGCAGGTGCTCGATCCGCCGGTTTCCAGCGAGGGGCTGCACCTGGCGCTGTCGCACAACTCGGCGTGCAACGACCCCTGGCTGCGCGGACAGCTGGCCAGAAAAATGACAGAATTCACCGCCGCTGGCGTGCCGCAAACCCTTCTGCAACGCAACTTGCAGCGCTGGAAGGAACAACAGCCGCAACCCGCTGCCAGTAGTGTTCCGAATCAGTAGGACGTACCTGTGATCTATCGATATACCGGCGCCGCGCTGGCGCTGCTGTTGCTTCAAGGCTGTGCCACTGACCCTGCACCTTCGGAGCAGATGCGCCTCACCGAACAGGTGATCGAGCAGGCCCGTACCGTGGCTGCCGGCGAAACCGTCGCCGAGCTCACCCAGGCCGAGGACAAGCTTGCCCGGGCACGTTCGGCCATGGACGAGGAGGCGTACCGCACTGCTCGTGTCCAGGCCGAACAGGCCGAGCTGGATGCGCGCCTGGCCGAGGCTCGGGTGCTGACGCTGCGCAGCCAGGCGCAATTGACCGAGCTGAACCGCCATATCAAGCGGCTTCGCGATCAGTTGGGAGCCATGCCATGAGCCTGTCGCGGATGAGTGCCGTGGCGCTGGTTGGCGCCGTTCTGAGCGGTTGCGCCGGTTTCGATGACCAGCACAGCGCTGCGCTCGACGCTGCCCGTAGCAGCTTCCAGTCGGTCAGGGAGGATCCTCAGGTGCTGCGTAGCGCGCCCAAGGATGTCATTCGTGCCGGCGAGTCCCTTGGGCGTGCCGAGCGCTTGTCCGGCTATTGGGGCAGCGGTGACGACGTGGCCCATTACGCCTACCTGAGCCAGCGCTATAGCGAGATTGCCCGTGAGCATGCGCAGCTCGCTCTGGATCAGGAGCGTGCTGCACGCCTGGAGCTCGAGCGTCAGCGTCTGCAACTGGCGCTGCGTGAAGCCAAGCTGACCAGCGTGCAGGAGCAGAATGCCTGGCTCGAAGAGCAGATCGTCAGCCTGGCCACTGCGCAGACCGACCGCGGTCTGGTGATGACCCTCGGCGACGTGCTGTTCGACGCGGGCGAAGCGCACCTCAAGACCAGCGCCAATCGCACCGTGTTGAAGCTCGTGCAGTTTCTGCAGCTGAACCCGCGCCGCGTGCTGCGCATAGAGGGTTACACCGACAGCAGCGGCAAGCGCGAGGAAAATCTGCAGCTGTCTCGGGATCGCGCGCAGACCGTCGCCGATGCGCTGATCGATCTGGGCATCGATGCCGGGCGCATCGAGGTGCAAGGCTTTGGCGAGAGCTTCCCGGTGGCTGAAAACGCTTCGGCCAAGGGCAAGGCGCAGAACCGTCGCGTCGAGATCTTATTCTCCGATGAACAGGGGCGGCTGGGCGCTACTCGCTAGAGACCATGGCGCAGGACCCCGCTACTGACTGCCAGTGCGGGGTTTTTCATGACCGTCTGCGCTGGCTTCTACCCTCGGGTCGTCATCAGCGGCCTGGAAAGATCATTCCCGAACCAAGCGGCTGTATCGTCGAGATATTTCAGGGCTGTACCGGTACAGAAACATTCAGTTGGAGTACTGTTATGGTTCAGTCCCGGGATGAAGCGGCCATGACCAATCTGTTGCTCTATCAGCGTATCGCTCAGCAGCTGGCGGATGATATCCGTCGTGGCGTCTATCAGCCCGGTGAGCGGGTGCCATCGGTGCGCAAGCTCAGCGCCCAGCTCAGCGTCAGCCATGCCACGGTGCTGCAGGCCTATGCCAATCTGGAAGACCTGGGCCTGATTCGGGCACGTCCGCAGTCCGGCTTCTACGTGCACCAGACGCCTGCGCTGACTGCCGATACACCGGATATCGCGCGGGTCGAACGGCCCGGCCTGGTGACGCGCAGCAGCATCATCAATCAGGTGCTCGGCGAAGCGCGCAGAGAAGGTGTGTTTCCCCTCGGGGCGGCGGTGCCTCACGTCGACTACCTGCCGGTTCGCGCCCTGCATCAGCAGCTTGCCAAGGTCACTCGCTTCCAGAGCCCGCGCGCCTTCAGCTACATGTTCAGCCCCGGTTTCGAACCGCTGCGCCGCCAGGTGGCGATCCGCATGCGCGATGCCGGTGTGCTGGTCGATCCCTCCGAGGTGGTGATCACCCACGGTTGCGTGGACGCCCTGCAGATGTCCCTGCGGGTGCTGACGCGCCCCGGCGACCTGATCGCCACCGAGTCGCCGACCTATTACGGTTTGCTGCAACTGGCCGATCTGCTCGGGCTCAAGGTCATCGAGATTCCCAGTGATCCCACCACCGGGATCAGCGTCGAGGCCCTGCAACTGGCTGCCAGCCAGTGGCCGATCAAGGCGCTGGTGCTTACTGCGCGCCTGAGCAACCCGCTGGGTGGCACCATTCCCGAGGCTCGGCAGAAACAGCTGCTGCGCCTGGCCAGCGACTTCGATATCCAGATCGTCGAGGACGACATCTACGGCGAACTGATGTTCGAACAGGGGCGCACCAAGGCGCTCAAGGCCGGGGATCTGGAAGGGCGTGTGGTGTATTGCTCGAGCTTTTCCAAAACCCTGTCGCCTGGGGTGCGCATCGGCTGGATCATTGCCGGCAAGTATCAGGACGAAATCCAGCGGCTGCAGATGTTCACTACCCATTCGGCCTGCAGCGTCACCCAGATGGCGGTGGCCGCTTACCTGGAAAATGGTGGCTACGACCGTCATCTCCGGCACATCCGTCAGGAATACCGCAAGAACCTGAGTGCCTTCCAGCTGGCGGTGCAGCAGTATTTCCCCGAGGGTACGCAGATCACCCGGCCCAATGGCGGCTTCATTCTCTGGGTCAGTCTGCCGGCGCGGGTCAACACCAAGGATCTGCACGTCAGCGCCTTGCAGCAGGGTATCAGCATCGCCCCGGGGCTGATCTTCAGCAACACCGAGCAGTTCAACCACTGCGTGCGCCTCAACTGCGGGATCCCCTGGAACCGCGAAGCGGAGCGCGCCCTGATGACCCTCGGCATGCTGGCCAGCCAGCTCTGTCAGGAGGCAGCCGCCAGCAGCTTCTAGCGTTAACCCGAATCAGGTCAGCCGTGCGTCTACTGGATCAGAGCGACTCTTTCGATCCAGGAGATGCACCATGAAAATGATTGCCCAGCCTCTGTTGTGCGGCCTTGCCAGCGGTGTCGTGCTGTCGCTGACGGCCTGCACGGCCAGCCATGAAGATGCCAGCGAGGCGCCGCGCAGCGAGCCGCCAACTGTCAGTGAAGTGGCATCGATCCAGCAGCAGGTTCGTCCCGCACCGATGATGACGCGCATGGCAGCGCCACTGGCCGCTGATCAGGCTCATGCGTCGGTCGCCGAGGCCAGCGGCGAGCAGTACCAGCGTCTGGCCGCCAATCCCGTGCAATCCGTCGCCGAGGCGCCGGTATCCACCTTCAGCATCGACGTGGATACCGGCAGCTACGCCAACGTGCGGCGCTTCCTGAACGAGGGGCGGCTGCCACCGGCCGAGGCGGTGCGCCTCGAGGAACTGGTCAATTACTTTCCCTATGCCTATCCGATGCCCAGAGGTGCCGCACCGTTCGGGGTCGGCAGCGAGCTGGCGGTGACGCCCTGGAACCCGCAGAGCCGCTTGCTGCGCATCGCCGTCAAGGCGTCCGACCTGCAAGTCGCCGAGTTGCCGGCCGCCAACCTGGTGTTCCTGGTCGATGTATCCGGTTCGATGGATCGCCCCGAGGGCCTGCCGCTGGTGCAGAGCACCCTTAAACTGCTGGTCGATCAATTAAGGGCCCAGGATCGCGTCTCGCTGGTGGTCTATGCCGGTGACTCCAGCGTGGTGCTGGAGCCAACGTCCGGCTCGCGCAAGGCGGCTATCCGCGCAGCCATCGAGCAGTTGCGGGCCGGCGGTTCGACGGCGGGGGAGTCGGGCATTCAGCTCGCCTACCAACAGGCGCAGAAGGGCTTCATCGAAGGCGGCATCAATCGCATCCTGCTGGCCACCGATGGTGACTTCAATGTCGGCATCAGCGACTTCGAGAGCCTCAAGGCGCTCGCTGTCGACAAGCGCAGGAGCGGTATCTCGCTGACCACCCTGGGGTTCGGTACGGGCAACTACAACGAGCGGCTCATGGAGCAGCTGGCCGATGCTGGCGATGGCAACTACGCCTACATCGACAACCTGCGCGAGGCGCGCAAGGTGCTGGTCGAACAGCTCAGCTCGACCCTGGCCACGGTCGCCCGGGATGTGAAGGTTCAGGTCGAATTCAACCCGGCTCGAGTCAGCGAGTACCGTCTGCTCGGTTACGAGAACCGCGCGCTGAAGCGTGAAGACTTCAGCAACGACAAGGTCGATGCCGGCGACATCGGTGCCGGGCACAGCGTGACAGCGCTGTACGAGATCGTGCCGGTCGGCAACGAGGGCTGGCTGGAGCCGCTGCGCTATCGGCAGGCGGCGCAAGCGAGCTCGGGCGACAGCGAGCTGGCCTGGCTGCGCATCCGTTACAAGACGCCCGAGCAGAATCACAGCCGCCTGCTGGAAACGGCCATCGAGGCGCCTGTGTCCTACACGCCAATCAGCAAGGCCAGTGAGGACCTGCGTTTCGCGGCCTCCGTGGCAGCCTTCGCCCAGCAACTGAGCGGGGGCCGCTACACCGGGAACTTCGACTGGGCCGCTACGGCGGCGCTGGCGCGGGGCAGTCGTGGCGACGATCCGTTCGGTCTGCGCAACGAGTTCGTGCAACTGGTGGAACTGGCGCAAAGCCTGCAAACTGGCGATTCCCGTGCTACCGGAGTCGACTGAGTGTGACCGCCAATCCCCCAACCGCCGTAGAGCCCGGCGATGCCGAGTTGTTGCGCCGCTACCGGGGCGGCGATGCCGCGTCGTTCACGCAGCTTTACGAGCGGCACCGCCTTGGTCTGTTTCGATTTCTGCTTGGTTTGTGCGGCGATCACGCGGTCGCCGAAGAGGTATTCCAGGACACCTGGATGAGCCTGATCCGCAGCGAGTCCCTGCAGCGCGAGGCGGCAGTGCTGTTCAAGACCTGGCTCTACCAGATCGCCCGCAACCGCCTGATCGACCACTGGCGCAAGCATGGCAAGCGTCAGCAGCACGAGGACGTGTTCGACGAGCACCTGCATGATCAGCCCAGCGGCGATCCCGATCCTGAGCGGCAACTGAGCCTCAGCCAGGACCAGGCGCGGATCCAGGCTGCACTCGATGACCTGCCCGCGGAGCAGCGCGAGGTCTTTCTGTTGCGCGCGCACGCCGACCTGGAATTGCACGAGATTGCCGAGCTGACCCACACGCCGGCAGAAACGGTTAAAAGTCGCCTGCGCTATGCGATGCAGAAACTGCGTCGCCTGCTCAGCGTGGCCGAAGAGGTATCTCCATGAACGATCACCGGCACGATTTCGAGGGTGACGAGGAACTGCTGCGGCACGTGCGCCAGTACGATCGCCAGCGGCCGTCGTCGGCACTCGATGCCCGCATTCTGGCTGCCGCCGCCGAGGCCGCAAGAGCACACGAGCCACAGGCGCAAAGCGCCTGGCAGCGTTTGTTGGGCTGGTTGGCTGGCGCATCGGGGCGCGGGCGCTGGTCGGCAGCCTTCGGGTGCCTGGCGTTGCTCGGGCTGGGGCTTGGTCTGAGCCTGAAAACGCTCGAGCAGGTTCCACCTGCCTATGATGCGCCGCCCACGGTGATGCAGCGTCAGGCCCCCGCGCCGATGGCGTTGCAGGCACCGCCAAGCCCCGCCTCGAGCTCGGTGATGGGCGAAGCGGCCGAGGCGCCGAAGATCGTCGCGCGTATGACGGCCAAGATGGCGACACTGCCGGGCAATGTGTCGAGCGCGCTGCGTGAGATCGCCGATCTGCGGGCGCGCGGCGAAGGGGAAGAGGCCGAGCAGCGGGTGGCACGCCTGAAAGAGCAGTACCCCGATCTGGACGTCGAGGCCGAGCTGTTGCGTTGGCCGCAACCATGACGCATCGATGGGCATCGACAGGCGGTGCTGCCATTCGGCAGCCCGGCTGGCGTTATTCTTCAGGCGTTTTAGAATGAGTCTTTAACCGCAACTGCGTGAACTGCCGCGATGACCTCGATGCGTTACCTATTGCCGATACTTTGTGCCGTGCTGCTCAGCGCCTGTGGTTCCGATGACCAGGGCGGGGAGACGCCGCGCAAGAACAGTGAGCCGGCGGTCGCCGCCAGCCAGACCCCGAACAAGCCAGCCGAGCCCGCCGAGCAGCCGGCCAAGGCTGCACCCGAAGAGGCGGCGCCAGCGGTGCAAGCGCCAGCCGCAGATGCTGCAGACGAAGCCAAGCATGCTGCGCCCGCCAAAAAGGCGGCAGAGCGAGCCAAGACCGAGAAAAAACCGCAGAAAGTCGTGCAGGCGGCGCCGCCCAAGACCAAGCTCGATTTGAGCCTGCCGAAGGAACTGGCTGCCCAGCTCGATGCTGAAAACCGTGCGGCGGATGACGGTATCGCGCCAATCCTGCCGGCTTTTTTCGAAGAGAAGAAACCCACGCTCAACCCTTTCCAGCTGAGTGGCAGGTTGCTCACGGGAGAGGCGGGTACCGAGTTTTCCAATTCGGTGGAGGGTGCCGAGCTGCATTTCGAGTTCCGCCGCTAGGCAGGGCTGCACCAGCAAAATCGCCCAGCGTACCGGTTTCCGGCCGTGGCGGTCAGCCGATACGCAGCGGGTAGCTCAGCAGCGTGAAGTGCAGCAGGTTGACCAGGCCATGCAACGCGATGGCCACGCTCAGCCGGCCGGTCAGGTGAAACACCACGCCGTAGCCGAGCCCGGCGACGGTCGCCACCACGGCGAACCAGGGGCTGAAGGGAATGTGTGCAGCGCCGAACAGCAGGGAGGCGCAGAGAATCCCCGGCCAGGTACCCAGCCATTCGACCAGACGTCTCTGCAGCAGGCCGCGAAACAGCAACTCCTCTGCCAATACGGCCACGCCGAGGTTGATGATCAGCCAGGGCCAGAGCATGTCGGGCCACTTCGGCTGCCAGCCCACCACGCTCAGCGACAATGCCAGACCGGGGACCGCCAGCAGCGTCACCGCATACACGGGCACGGCCAGCATCGGCTTGTCGCCGTGTCGCGGGGGCTGGCCGAGCCACCAGGCGAGCAGGGTGCAACCCACCAGCAGTTTGTCCCACGAAAGGCGCAGCAGGTAGGGCGGTGCGTCACTGCTGATCCGCTCGGGCTCGCCCAGGACCCAGGGGGCGAAGCCGGGCAGCAGGTGCGCGGCCAGCAACAGGCTGGCAATCATCACCAGGCTGTCCCGGATCCTCGCAGGCAGGTGGTTGGGGGCAAGTACCAGGGCGATGAACAGGCAGGCGACTAACAGGCCCGCAGGCTCGATGAAGCCCAGGGTTACGCCGGTGGCGAGGGGGCAAAGCGGCAATAGCAGTCGAAGAGATAAGGGCATTGCGCCTCCTGAGCGGAGACGCAGTTTACAGCGCTCGGATGGGATCAGCGATCCTGAGCGTCCTTGGCATCCTGCTCGACGTTGCGCTCGCGGATGCGTTTCAGTTGCTCGTCGCTGAGTGGCAGTTTCTTCGCCGTATCACGCAGCATGAACAGGCCACCGACGATGGAGCCGATCGCCACAATCAGGATCAACCAGGCATACCAGGGCATGTGCGACTCCTTCTATGGATAGGTGAGCCTCGGTGTCGATCGGCTCTGTACAGAAGACCGTCTGTCGGTTGTCTTCGTTCAGGTTAAAGCAGCGTCAGGCGGGCTGATGACGGTGAATCAATGTGGCCTGACCCACCGTTGCCCCTGCCGCGCTAGCGGCGGACCTGTTTCAGCGTCTCGGCAATCATGAACGCCAGTTCCAGAGACTGATCGGCGTTCATCCGCGGGTCGCAATGGGTGTGATAACGGTCCGACAGACCGGCTTCGGTGATCGGCTTGGCACCGCCGATGCACTCGGTGACGTCCTGGCCGGTCATCTCGATATGGATGCCGCCCGCATAGCTGCCCTCGGCGTGGTGGACAGCGAAGAACTGACGAACCTCGGCGAGAATCTGCGCGAAGTCGCGGGTCTTGTAGCCGCTCGATGCCTTGATGGTGTTGCCGTGCATCGGGTCGCTGCTCCACAGTACCTGGCGGCCCTCGCGCTGCACGGTGCGGATCAGGCGTGGCAGGCCGGCTTCGACCTTGTCGGCGCCCATGCGTACGATCAGGTTGAGGCGACCTGGGTCGTTGTCCGGGTTGAGGATGTCGATCAGGCGGATCAGGTCCTCGTCGGTCATGCTCGGGCCAACCTTGACGCCGATGGGGTTACCCACGCCGCGCAGGAATTCGACATGGGCGCCGTCCACCTGGCGGGTGCGATCGCCGATCCACAGCATGTGTGCCGAGCAGTCGTAGAAGCCGCCAGTCAGGCTGTCGCGGCGTACGAAGGCTTCTTCGTAGTTGAGCAGCAGGGCTTCGTGGGCGGTGAAGAAGCTGGTTTCGCGAACCTGCGCCGCGCCGTCCATGCCGCAGGCGCGCATG
Source organism: Pseudomonas flavescens (assembly GCF_013408425.1). NCBI lineage: Bacteria > Pseudomonadati > Pseudomonadota > Gammaproteobacteria > Pseudomonadales > Pseudomonadaceae > Phytopseudomonas > Phytopseudomonas flavescens. The sequence goes on from NZ_JACBYV010000001.1 coordinate 1,098,030, forward strand.
AACGCCAGGGTCTCGTCGATGCGATCGGCCAGCTGGTGATACTTCTGAGCCAGTGCCGAGTTGGCGATGAAGTCCAGGTTCCACTGGTGGACCTGATGCAGGTCGGCGAAGCCGCCCTGGGCGAAGGCGCGCAACAGGTTCAGTGAGGCAGTGGACTGGTGATAGGCCTGCAGCAGGCGCTGAGGGTCGGGAGCACGGCTGACCGGATCGAAGCCGATGCCGTTGACGATATCGCCACGGTAGGCGGGCAGGGTGACGCCGTCGATGGTTTCGTCATTGGCCGAACGCGGCTTGGCGAACTGGCCGGCCATGCGCCCGACTTTGACCACCGGGCAGCCAGCTGCGAACGTCATGACGATGGCCATCTGCAGCAGCACCTTGAAGGTGTCGCGGATCTTCGCCGCACTGAACTCGGCGAAGCTCTCCGCGCAATCGCCGCCCTGCAGCAGGAACGCCCGGCCCTGGGTCACCTCGGCGAACTGCTTGCGCAGTTCCCGCGCCTCGCCGGCGAACACCAGCGGCGGGAAGCTGGCCAGGGTCTGCTCGACCTTGCTCAGTTGCGCGGCATCCGGGTAGACAGGTTGTTGCTGGATGGCTTTGCCTCTCCAGCTATCGGGGCTCCAGGGCTGACTCATGGCGGCATCTCTTGTTGGTGATCGGCCATGGTAACCGATCGCCGGGTGTGCCAAGGCGCGCTGAGGCTATCGTCAGGCATTTATCGCGTGACCTGAGTGCGCGCGATCATCGACAATCGATGCCAGCCCGGCCTGAGCCGGGGAACGCGATGGTGGAGAATCTGCGTATGCCTGGCTTGCCTCCGGTGGAGGAAATGAAGGACGAGGTCGTGCTGGCCGAGGTGCACGACGCCTTTGGCGTTATCCGCGTGGTGGAAATCGGCGAATACCGCTTTCTCGAGTTCGGGGAGTCGATCGAGCAGAGCTGTGTGTTCAGTGCCGATCCAAGCTGGCTGGAGTACGACTACACCCGCGCCATGTTCGCTGGCGCGCTGTGCCACGAGGCACCGGAGACTGCGTTGTTCCTTGGCCTGGGGGCCGGCAACCTGACCCAGGCGTGCCTGAAGTTCCTGCCGCTCGACGATGTCGAAACCATCGAGCTGCGCCCCGATGTGCCACGCCTGGCCATGGAATACCTGGGATTGGAGGACGACCCGCGCCTGACCATGCGCATCGGTGATGCCATGGAGCTGCTGCCCAGTGCGGAGAGTGCCGACCTGATCTTCGTCGATCTCTATACCGACACCGGTCCGGGTGTCGGTCATCTGGCCTGGCGCTTTCTCGATGACTGCCGCGCCAAGCTCAACCCGGGCGGCTGGTTGATCATCAACCAGTGGGCCGGTGACGACGGCAAGCCGCTGGGTGCTGCGCTGCTGCGTGGCCTCTATCACCGGCATTACTGGGAGTGCCCGGTGATCGAGGGCAACGTGGTGGTGCTGGTGCCCGCCGAGCTGGACCAGCAATTCGACCGCGAGGCAGTGAGCCGCCGCGCCGAAGCCTTGCAGGCGCGCCTGGGTTATTCGCTGCAGCCATTGATCGATGCCGTGCGCATGGCCAGCTGAATCAGGAATTAACCGGCGTATGCACTGTCAGTAAACCATTCTGACGGAGTATTACCATGAGTGAGCAAGACCTTGCGGCGGTGTACCGCGCCTATATCGACTGCCTGAATCGTCAGGACTGGGCGAACCTGGGGAATTTCGTTCACGACGACGCGGTGCACAACGGTCGTCGCCTGGGCCTCACCGGCTACCGAGAGATGCTCGAGCGCGACTTTCAGGAAATCCCCGATCTGCGCTTCAACATCCGTTTGCTGACTTGCGAAGAATCGACCATCGGCAGTCGCCTGGATTTTCATTGCGCACCGAAAGGCCGCTTTCTCGATCTGCCAGTCAATGGTCGCAAAGTTTCCTTCAGCGAAAACGTGTTCTACGCGTTTCGCGACGGAAAGATCGCCGAAGTCTGGTCGGTGGTGGATAAAGCCGCCATCGAGGCGCAATTGACGAGCAGGGTCTGACCACCGGCAATACGGCCCGTGGCACAATGCCGCAGGTTGTCTGACGGGCCGCAATGGACTGTTTATTGTGTGAAAAAACGCACACGTCTATATGAATTCCGGTATAGTACGCGCCGGCCAATTCATGGCCACGTTCAAGTAGTGCAACTCGCCCGGAAGCTATTTTCGGCAGCCAGTCCGCCATGCGGGCTATCTTGACGATTCACTTTTCACCACGTTTTCGCAAATCCCCGCCGACATGGCTGCCAGGGTGACCCACAAGGTCCTACATGGCATGTGCAGCTTTGGAACATGGGTCTTTGCGGATGCACTAGAGGCAGACCCATGACCCAGGAAACCGGCGGCTTCGCCGCACTCGGCCTTCACGCCAATATTCTCTCCGCCCTGACCGCCGTCGGCTACGAAGAGCCTTCGCCCATCCAGTACCAGGCCATTCCGGTGATTCTCTCCGGCCAGGACATGATCGGCCAGGCTCAGACCGGTACCGGCAAGACCGCAGCGTTCGCGCTGCCGATTCTGTCGAAAATCGATCCGGCCAAGCGCGAGCCCCAGGCGCTGATTCTGGCGCCGACCCGCGAGCTGGCTTTGCAGGTCGCCACCGCGTTTGAAACCTACTCCAAGCAGATGCCCGGCCTCAACGTGGTCGCCGTCTACGGTGGTGCGCCTATGGGCCCGCAACTCAAGGCCATCCGCCAGGGCGCGCAGGTTATCGTTGCCACCCCGGGCCGTCTGGTCGACCACCTGCGTCGCGACGAGAAAGTGCTGTCGACCATCCAGTACCTGGTGCTCGATGAAGCGGACGAAATGCTCAAGCTGGGCTTCATGGATGACCTCGAAGTGATCTTCGAAGCCATGCCGAAAAGCCGCCAGAGCGTGCTGTTCTCCGCGACCCTGCCGCACTCGATCCGCGCCATCGCTGAAAAGCACCTGCGTGATCCGCAGCACATCAAGATCGCGGCCAAGACGCAGACCGTTTCGCGTATCGAGCAGGCGCATCTGATGATCCATGCCGATCAGAAGACCAACGCCGTACTGCGCTTGCTGGAAGTCGAAGAATTCGACGCGCTGATCGCCTTCGTGCGTACCAAGCAGGCGACGCTGGATCTGGCCGCTGCGCTGGAAGCCAAAGGCTACAAGGCTGCCGCCCTGAATGGTGACATCGCCCAGAACCAGCGCGAGCGCGTGATCGAGTCCCTCAAGGATGGCCGTCTGGACATCGTCGTCGCTACCGACGTCGCTGCCCGTGGTATCGACGTGCCGCGTATCACCCACGTATTCAACGTCGACATGCCGTACGACCCCGAGTCCTACGTGCACCGTATCGGTCGTACCGGCCGTGCCGGTCGCGAAGGTCGTGCGCTGCTGCTGGTAACGCCGCGCGAGCGTCGCATGCTGCAGGTAATCGAGCGAGTAACGGGTCAGAAGGTTGGTGAAGTCAAACTGCCAAACGGCCAGCAGGTTCTCGATGCGCGCATCAAGAAGCTCACCAATGGCCTGGCGCCGCTGGTTGCCGATGCCGAGGCCAGCCATGGTGAGCTGCTCGATCGCCTGACCGCTGACATCGGCTGCACGCCACGTGCCCTGGCCGCTGCGCTGCTGAAAAAGGCCACCAATGGTCAGCCTCTGGATCTGGCCAGCGTCGAGCGCGAGCAGCCGCTGGTGCCGGGCGTTGGTGGTGCTCCGCGTGAGCGTCGCGAGCGTGAAGGCGAGCGCAGTGGTGAGCGTAGCGATCCCCGCGAGCGCCGGGCGCCGATGCCGCTGGGCGAAGGTCGTGCGCGTTGCCGTACCGCGCTGGGTGCGCGTGATGGCATCGCTGCCAAGAACCTGCTGGGCGCTATCCTCAACGAAGGTGGTCTGGCTCGTGAAGCGATCGGTCGGATCCAGATCCGCGAGAGCTTCAGCCTGGTCGAGCTGCCGGAAGATGGCCTCGAGCGTCTGCTGAGCAAGCTCAAGGACACCCGTGTTGCCGGCAAGCCGCTGAAGCTGCGTCGTTATCGCGAAGACTGATCCGCGATGCTGTAGAACTCGGGGGAGCCATTGGCTCCCCCGAGTCGTTTCCGGGCCTCGAAAAGCTCGTTCAGCCAGGCGCTGGAAGCCAGGGCCTGTTGCCGCTGTGGCGCGGTCGTGCTGAAACGGCAACAGACCCTAGGACTATCCCCTCGGCGGCTCTACAATCGGCCGTCCTTGTCCGTGTGATGCATTGAATGCCTACCTGTCTCGTCCACTCCCTGCCGTATCAGGCAGATCCCGCCGCTTATTTCGAACGGGTGCGCCAGGCACCGGGTGCGGTGTTGCTGGATTCCGGTCGGCCGATCGCGTCGCGTGGGCGTTACGACCTGCTCAGCGCCTGGCCTCAGGCGACGCTGAGCGCGGAGGAGGGTGAGTCAGGCATGGACTTCTTCGCGCGCCTGCGCGAGGGGCTGGCGGCTCTGGGTGAGGCCGAGCTACCGGCCGGGCTCGAGTTGCCGTTCGCGGGTGGCCTGCTCGGTTACCTCGGCTATGATTTCGGTCGTCGCATCGAGGCGCTGCCCGAGCAGGCCAGGGATGACCTGGGTCTTGGCGATGCCGTATTCGGCTTGTACCCCTGGGCATTGATCAGCGACCACCATGCACAGACCAGTCAACTGGTGTTTCACCCATCGCTCTCCAGCAGCGAGCAGGCGCGCTTGCTCGCCCTGTTCCGGTGCACGCCACCAGTCGCGTCGCAAGAGGCGCCATTCGCCTTGCTTGGGCCCTTCCAGGCCGACATCGAGGCACATGAGTACGCCAGTGCCATCGCCCGCATTCATGCTTATATCGCTTCCGGTGACTGCTATCAGGTCAACTTCGCCCAGCGCTTTCGTGCCAGCTACCAGGGTGAGCCCTGGCAGGCCTACCGCGCCCTGCGCCAGGCCTGCCCGACGCCGTTTTCCGGCTACCTGACGCTGGCAGATGGCGGTGCGGTGCTGAGCCTCTCGCCCGAGCGCTTCATTCGGGTCAGCAAGGGGCAGGTGGAAACCCGACCGATCAAGGGGACTCAGCCCCGTGGGCGCAGCGATCAGGAGGATGCGGACAATGCCCGCGCCTTGCTCGAAAGCCCCAAGGACCGCGCCGAGAACCTGATGATCGTCGATCTGCTGCGCAACGACCTGGGGCGCAGTTGCCGGATCGGCTCGGTGCGCGTGCCCGAGCTGTTCGCACTGGAGAGCTACCCGAACGTGCATCATCTGGTCAGTGCGGTGACCGGTGAGCTGGCTGCCGACAAGGATGTGCTGGACCTGTTGCTGGGCGCCTTTCCGGGCGGCTCCATCACCGGCGCGCCGAAGATTCGCGCGATGCAGATCATCGACGAGCTGGAGCCCACCCGGCGCGGTCTGTATTGCGGTTCGCTGCTCTATCTGGACGTGCGCGGCGAGATGGACAGCTCCATCGCCATCCGCAGCCTGCTGGCCAGGCACGGCACCATGAGTTGCTGGGGCGGTGGCGGTATCGTTGCCGACTCGGCCTGGCAGACCGAGTATCAGGAGTCGATTACCAAGGTGCAGGTCCTGCTCAGCACCCTGGAGCGCTTCTGCTAGGCGAAGCTGTAGATGTCCATGCCCAGCGCTCCGAGGGTGAAACCCTGGTGTTCGATCTGGCAGGTGCCGCCGGCACCGCGGGCGAAGAATAGCGGCAGCAGGTGCTCCTCGCTGGGGTGATTGCGACGGGCGTGAGGCGCTTGCTGGCGGTAGTCGAGCAGCGCCTGCAGGTCATCACGCTGCAGCTTGTCGACCACCCAGTCGCGAAACTCCGCAGCCCAGGGCGTCGCCTCTTCCGGAGCGGCACGCCAGTCCAGTTCGCCGAGGTTGTGAGTGATGCTGCCGGAACCGAGCAGCAGCACGTTCTGCTCACGCAGCCCGGCCAGCGCCTCGCCAACCTGCACCTGCAGGGCTGCGCCCTTGTGACTTGGCAGCGACACCTGCACCACCGGAATGTCCGCTTGCGGATACATCAGCGACAGCGGTACCCAACTGCCGTGGTCGAACGGCCGGCGCTCATCGGCACGGGCAGGCAGGCCGGCGGTCTTCAGGCGCTGCAGGATGTCCTCTGCCAGTTGCGGGTTGCCGGGCGCCGGGTATTGCACCTGATAGAGTTCCGGGGGAAAGCCGCCGAAGTCGTGCCAGGTTTGCGGTTGAGCCGCACTCATCACCAGCAATTCGGCACTTTCCCAGTGCGCCGATACCACCACGATGGCGCGTGGTTTCGGCAACTCCCCAGCAAGACGGCTGAGAGCAACGCCGCTGGCGCCTGGCTGCAGGGCAAGCATGGGTGATCCGTGGGAAATGAACAGGCTGGGTAACATGATGATCTCCTGAAGGTAGGATGATGATCTATCAGCTAGGCTGGGTGAACAACGGCTATTTGGTGGCTGTTTTTATCTGTTTTATCGATTGTTTCGTGGAGGCATCATGCAGGAAGCGTTCTGGCAAACGCGTTGGCAGAATAATCAGATCGGTTTTCATGCGGCCGAGGTCAACCCGTTCCTGCGCCGCTATTGGCCTGGTTTTACGGCAGCGGATGGCGCTCGGGTGCTGGTGCCCTTGTGTGGCAAAAGCCTGGATATGGTCTGGCTGGCCGAGCGGGGGCATCGGGTGATTGGCGTGGAGCTGGCACGCACCGCCGTCGAGGCATTCTTCGCCGAGCAGGGTCTGGACGCGACGGTCACTCAGGAGGGGGCATTTCGGGTTTACCGGCACGGAAGGATCGAGCTGTACTGTGGTGATTTCTTCGCGCTCGACAGCGAACAGCTCGCAGATTGTGCGCTGTTCTACGACCGCGCAGCTCTGATCGCCTTGCCAGCCGAGATGCGCGAGCGTTATGTCCGCCATCTGCAGAGCGTGCTGCCTGGAGGAAGCCAGGGGTTGCTGGTGACCCTGGACTACGATCAGTCGTTGATGAACGGGCCACCCTTTTCCGTCAGCGATGAGGAGGTGAGCGGCTGGTCCGGCAGTGTCTGGGATAGCCAACTGCTGGAAAGCCAGGACGCCATGGAGGAGCGATTCACTGCCCGAGGGCTCACTCGCATGGATGAGCGTGTCTATCGATTGCGGCTGCTCTGAGCGAATGGCATGTCTAGTCCTGAAATAGGTTTACACCGTTTCAGCTAGGTTTGCGGTACTCAAAATGCCCGATGCACCGCATCGGGCGTTTTGTATTTCAGGGCCAGATGCGGCCGCTCCGTGTTGTAGATCCTGACCGCCTCGCTAACCATTGATCTGGCCTGTTCTAGATCATTGGGGCTGCGTAGCAGCAGTTCGTTCTTCAGAATTCCATTGACCCGCTCCGCAAGCGCGTTCTGATAGCAGTCGTAGCCATCGGTCATCGAACACTGCACACCGTGGTATTTGTGCAGTGCCTGGTAGAGCGCTGAGCAATACTGGATTCCGCGATCAGAATGATGGACGAGTACCTGGTTACCCTGGCGTCTTTTTAGTGCTCGCCTGAAGGCAACCGCCACGGACTCTGCATGCAAGCCTTCATGGACGTGATGGCCGACGATCTTTCGGGAGTACGCATCCGTGACCAAGCTCAGATACAGCGGGCCGCCTCGGGCCGGCAGATAGGTGATATCCGCCACCCAAACATGGTCGGGCGCTGTCGCCGTAATCTGATCAGCTCCAGACTTGAGCAGGTTCGGATGCCGATAAAAACGATGAAAGCTCTGCGTGGTCTTGTGATACGCGCGCTTGGGCAGTACCAGCAGGCGGTGTTCGGCCAATATCTTGAATAGCCGGTCGCGCCCGACCTTCAGGCTGTCATTGGGTTGGCGGTGCAGAAGGTAATGTAACTTGCGCGTGCCGATCCTTGGCTGGCGAAGCCTTAACCGCTGGACATAACACGCGATCAGCTCATTCTGTATAGCGCGCTGATCAGCAACACGGTTGTGCTTGTAATAAGCCTGGCGACTGATGGATAGAAACTGGCAAGCCCTGACGATGCTCAGCCCTTGGGCTTGCCCTTGCGAGATGACTTGCCGGGTCGCTTTTTTACGATCGAAACACCGTAATCCTTCTTCAGCACGTCGACCACAGCTTCAAAGAACTGTGCCTTCTGGCTCATGAACTGCAGTTGCTGCTCCAGATCCTTGATGCGTTGCTCGGGCGTCAGGTCTTTGGGATCGGTCACGATCTGGCTCCTGCCGGCTCGAATCGAGGCCCCCTGACTCCAATCCTGCCGACCATGCTTACGCAACCATACCAAAACAGTGGACTTGCCCTGAATGCCATACCGGTCCTGAGCCTGTTTATAGGTCAGCTCGCCTTTTTCGATCTGATCGACCACCGACAATTTAAAAGTCAGCGAGTAATCACGCTGCGTACGTTTAGCACCTTGCTCCATTGAGTTCTCCAGATTCTCGGGCAGAAGGTGTAAACCTTATTCAGGACGGGACAGCAGGCACAAAAAAGGCGACCTCGCGGTCGCCTTTTTCGTTCGCGTCGCTATCAGCCCAGGCGGCGCAGGGCTTCGATGCGATCTTCCAGCTTGGGGTGGGTCATCAGCAGGCCGGCCAGGCCGTTCTTCAGGCCACCATTGATACCGAAAGCGGTCAGGCTGTCAGGCATCTGTACAGGAACGCCCTGTTCGGCGCGCAGGCGCTGCAGCGCAGCGATCATGGCACCGGTGCCGGCCAGTCGGGCGCCAGCTTCGTCCGCCTTGTATTCGCGCTTACGCGAGAACCACATGACGATGATGCTGGCCAGGATGCCCAGTACCAGCTCGGCGAAGATGGTCGCCACGAAGTAACCGATACCGTGACCGCCTTCGTTCTTGAGGATCGCCTTGTCGACGAAGTTGCCGAAGATGCGGGCGAAGAACATCACGAAGGTGTTCACCACGCCCTGGATCAGCGCCAGGGTAACCATGTCGCCATTGGCGACGTGGCCGATTTCGTGGGCCAGTACGGCTTTCACTTCATCGGGCGAGAAGCGCTCGAGCAGGCCTTGGCTGACGGCGACCAGTGCATCGTTCTTGTTCCAGCCGGTGGCGAACGCGTTGGACTCGTAGGCCGGGAAGATACCCACTTCCGGCATCTTGATGCCGGCTTCGCGGGACAGCTCTTCGACGGTCTGCAGCAGCCACTGTTCATGGCGCGTGCGGGGTTGAGTGATGATCTCGGTGCCGGTGCTCATCTTCGCCATCCATTTGGACAGGAAGAGCGAGATCAGCGAGCCGGCGAAACCGAAGACGGCGCAGAAAATCAGCAGGCTGCCGTGGTTCTGGCCGGTAAAGCGATCAACCCCCAGCAGTTTGAGGGTGATGCTGGCGATGACCAGCACCGCCAAGTTGGTAGCCAGGAACAACATAATGCGCATCATGGTGTGAAACGACTCCTCACGGGAAATACAGGCTCGATACGGCGGCTATATAAGGGCTCGCCCTGTGGCTATTCAACCGAGTGACTATTTCAAACTGTGTCGCACGGCCCCTGTCAGGGACCACTGCGCAGCAGGGGGACAGCTGCTTAGATGGGGTTTTTCCGGTTTATTTCAATCGAGGCCGAGAAAAACCGCGTTTATTGCGGTTTTCCCGGCACCTCTGCCGCTAGGAGCGGGGCGCTGCAGCGCGCTGTTCGAAGAGCTGGCGGGTCAGTCGCGCAATCCGTTCACCATGTTGCTGAGCCAGGGCTTCACGCAGTTGAAAGGCCAGGGTAGCCATCACCCGGTGTACTGCCGGAGGAGGCACCTCGCCATCGGGCAGGGCGTGGGGGAGGCTGCGCGACAGACGCAGGAAGCCTTTTTCCGTCAGGACCGCCTGGTCGACGGCGTCGTAGCCGATAGTCGACTCGTAACGCAGGTAACCCTCGTCGGCGAGCCACAGCAGAGCGTCCAGGCAGGCCTGGTGGCGTTTGCTCGGCAGGCCGAACTCATCCGGCTCCTCGCGGCCGATCAGGTCTTCCACGTACAACGCGGCCTTGCGCGGGAATACCTGATACAGCGCCAGCAGACCGCTGGCGGCGTCCTTGTAGAAGTCGTCTATCTGCAGGTCCATGGCTCTCGGTCCCCGATGCCGTTACTGGCGATAGGTCTTGAGGAAGCTGCCGATTCGGCCGATCGCCTGCTCCAGGTCATCGACGCGGGGCAGGGTGACGACCCGGAAGTGGTCCGGCCACGGCCAGTTGAACGCGGTGCCCTGAACCACCAGCAGTTTCTCGGAGAGCAGCAGGTCGAGCACGAACTTCTCGTCGTTGTGGATCGGACAGATCTTGGGGTCGATCTTCGGGAAGGCATACAGCGCGCCCATGGGTTTGACGCAACTGACACCCGGAATGTCATTGAGCAGTTCCCAGGTACGGTTGCGCTGTTCCAGCAGACGGCCGTTGGGCAGTACCAGGTCATTGATGCTCTGGTAGCCACCGAGGGCGGTCTGGATCGCATGCTGGCTCGGCACGTTGGCGCACAGGCGCATGTTGGCGAGTATATCCAGGCCTTCGATATAGCTGGTGGCGCGGTGCTTGGGCCCGGAAATGGCTACCCAGCCCGAGCGGAAGCCGGCCACGCGATAGGACTTGGAGAGGCCGTTGAAGGTCAGGCAGAGCACGTCCGGCGCCAGGGAGGCGGTGCAGATGTGCTGGGCTTCGTCATAGAGAATCTTGTCGTAGATCTCGTCGGAGAACACCACCAGGTTGTGCTGGCGCGCCAGCTCGACGATGTCCAGCAGTACTTCCCGAGAGTAGACCGCACCGGTGGGGTTGTTCGGGTTGATCAGCACCAGGGCCTTGGTGTTCGGGGTGATCTTGGCGCGCATGTCGGCGATGTCCGGAAACCAGCCGGCCTGTTCGTCGCACAGGTAGTGCACCGGGTTACCACCGGAAAGGGCCACGGCAGCGGTCCACAGCGGGTAATCCGGGGCCGGGATCAGCACTTCGTCGCCGTTGTTGAGCAGTGCCTGCATGGCCATGACGATCAGCTCGGATACGCCGTTGCCGAGGTAGACGTCCTCGATACCGATGCCTTCCACCTGCTTCTGCTGGTAGTACTGCATCACCGCCTTGCGCGCGCTGAACAGGCCCTTGGAGTCGCTGTAGCCCTGTGCAGTAGGCAGATTGCGGATCACATCCTGGAGAATTTCATCGGGTGCTTCGAAACCGAAGGGGGCCGGGTTGCCGATGTTCAGCTTGAGAATGCGCTGGCCTTCTTCTTCCAGACGCTTGGCGTGCTTGAGCACCGGACCGCGAATGTCATAGCAGACGTTGGCGAGCTTGTTGGATTTGCTGACCTGCATGGTGAAGAATCCCGAATCGAAGAGGTGCGGCCTTCAGCGGGCCGAGGCGGCGGCGAGCCGTGGCGGGTTGAGGTGTCGAATCATACGTGTCAGCCTGAGTCGGGCAAAGATACAGATAGGGCTTTTTTATCCCGAGGAGGACGGCCTGTGAGCAAGCTCGAAAAACCACTGGAAACCTGGCGCGAGGAGTTGTCGGACACGCAGTTCAACGTCTGCCGGCTGGGCGGCACGGAACGTCCGTTCACCGGGGAGTACCACGACAGCAAGGTGCCTGGCGTCTACCAGTGCGTGTGCTGCGGCACGCCACTGTTCGACTCCGATGCCAAGTTCGATTCCGGCTGCGGCTGGCCGAGTTATTTCCAGCCGCTGAACGCCGAGGTCATCACCGAGCTGGAAGACTTCAGCCACGGCATGCACCGTATCGAAGTGCGCTGCAGCAACTGTGACGCTCACCTGGGACACGTATTTCCCGATGGCCCGCGCCCGACCGGGTTGCGTTATTGCATCAACTCGGTGTCGCTCAAGCACGTGCCACGCCAGGCGTAGAGCGCGAGTCATCATTCGGCCCGCTTATGACGGGCCTTGTTTTTGAGCAATTGAATTGTGTGCAATTCAATTGCTGACTATTCTTCTCGCTCCTTTACCCCGGCGAGCCCGCACCCATGACCCAAGACCTGTTGGCGATACCCTGCATCACGATCAGCGGCGAGCGTAAGAGCCTGGCGGATTTCGGCGCCAAGGCGATTCTGGTGGTCAACACCGCCAGCCAGTGCGGCTTCACACCGCAGTATCAGGGCCTGGAAAGCCTCTGGAAGCAGTACGCCGACAAAGGGCTGGTGGTGCTGGGGTTTCCCTGCAATCAGTTCGGCAAGCAGGAGCCGGGTGACGAGAAGGCGATCTCCAGCTTCTGCGAGCTGAATTTCGGCGTCAGTTTCCCGCTGTTTCGCAAGATCGAGGTCAATGGTGATGGCGCGCACCCGCTGTACGTGCAGCTCAAGCGCGAGGCGCCCGGCCTGCTGGGCACGCAACGCATCAAATGGAATTTCACCAAGTTCCTGATCAGTGGCGATGGCCGCCAGGTGAAACGCTACGCGCCCACCACCAAGCCCCAGGCGCTGAGCGCTGCCATCGAAGCGCTGCTCGATGGATGAACTGCAACTCGATCAGCAGCTGTGTTTCAAGCTGTATGCCGCTTCCCGCATGGTGGTGCGTGCCTACAAGCCGATGCTCGACAGGTTGCAACTGACGTATCCCCAGTATCTGGCCATGTTGGTGCTCTGGGAGTGGGATGCAACGCCGCCTGAGCAACCGACGGTGAAGGCTCTTGGCGAACGCTTGCTGCTCGACTCCGGCACCCTGACGCCTCTGCTCAAGCGCCTGCAGCAAGCCGGCCTGGTGCAGCGTCGACGTAGTGCCGAGGATGAGCGCGAAGTGCATCTGGGACTCAGCGCCGCTGGGCGCGAGTTGCGCGCCCAAGTGCCAGAACTGAAGCGCGAACTGCTCTGCGAACACGCTGTCGACAGCGCGGAACTGGAGCCGCTGCGCGCGCAACTGGATCAGTTGCTGCAGCGCATGCGCAGTCTTCAGGTGCCTTGAACCGTCAGGCTGGCAGCCACTTGTCGAGCAGGCCGAGCAGCTCTTCGCGACGGAAGGGCTTGGCCAGGTAATCGCTCATGCCCGCTGCCAGGCAGCGCTCGCGCTCTTCGGAAAGCGCGTTGGCGGTCAGGGCGATGATCGGCAGATGCTGCCAGGCGGGGTTGGCGCGAATGCGTCGGCTGGCTTCGTAGCCGTCCATGATCGGCATGTTGCAATCCATCAGCACCAGATCGACGGTCTCCTCCTGCAGTCGTTCCAGTGCCTGCTCGCCGTTGTTGGCCAGCGTCACGTCGATGCCCTGCTTGCTGAGCATGCCTTTGGCCACCAATTGGTTGACCGGGTTGTCCTCGACCAGCAATACACGCGCCTGCTTGCGTGGCGCCGCGGCAGGTGCCTGTGAGCCTGCCGGGTTCTCGGCGGGCTCCTGCAGGGCGTGGCCGAGCGCCTGTAGCAGGTGCTGGCGGGTCAGGGGCCTGGCGACCTGCTCCAGCGGCGATAGCGCGATGGCCTGTTCGGTGTCGAGAAAGCTGCCGTAGGCAGTCACCAGAATGATCGGCGTCGCCGTGCGCTGGCGCAGGCGCTTCATGCAGCTCGGGCAGTCGCTGATCAGCACGTCGGCATCGATGTCACTGGCCTGTTCGGCACTGTCCAGGCGCCGGTAATCCAGGCCCCAGCTTTCCACCAGGGTGGGCAGCAGTTCGGCGAGGCCGGTGTCGGCTGCGCAGATCGCCAGTACACGCCCAGATAGCCGAGGTGCTGTTGGCGCCGCCTGCAGGCTCGGCAGTGGCAGCGTTGCGGTGAAGCGGCTGCCGCTGCCAGGCGTGGATTGCAGTTCCAGCTGGCCTTGCATGGCTTCGCATAGGCGTCGGGTCAGCGCCAGGCCCAGGCCTGTGCCGCCGAATTGCCGGGTGATGTCCGCGCCTGCCTGGGTGAAGGGTTGAAAGATACGTGCCTGGGCATCGGCGGCGATGCCGATGCCGGTGTCACAGACCTCGATGCGAACCCGCTCCGCCTCCGCGCTGATGCGGATATCGACGCGGCCCTCACGGGTGAACTTCAGGGCATTGGACAGCAGGTTGCTGATGATCTGCCTCACCCGCGTCGGGTCGCCGAGCAACTGGGCAGGCAGGTTCGGGTCGATCAGGCAGGTCAGCTCCACGCCGGGCAGGGCATTCTGCGATAGCAGGCTCGCGGTACCTTCCACCAGTGCGCCTGGGTCGAAGGCGATGCGTTCCAGTTCCAGCTGCCCGGCCTCGAATTTCGACAGGTCGAGAATATCGTTGAGCAGGTCGACCAGCACCTTGCCGGAATCATGGGCGATCGACAGTTGCTGGCGCTGCTCGCTGCCCAATGGACCTTCCAGAGACAGTGCCAGCATGCCCAGCAGGCCGTTCAGCGGGGTACGGATCTCATGGCTCATGTTGGCCAGAAAAATGGAGCGTGCCTGGGCCATGGCCAGGGCGTCGTGCCGGGCTTGCTCGAGCTCTTCGTTGGAGCGGCTGAGGCGGCTGTTGGCGGCCTTCAGCTCGACTGTGCGGGCGGAAACGATGGCTTCCAGTTCGCCCAGGTAGTCGGTCAGGCGGTCTTCGGCGTTGCGTCGATGCTCGATCTCGGTGGCGATGCTGGCGAACTGGCGGTTGGCGACATCCACTAGCACGCCGATCTCGTCGCGCTCGTGGCCGGGCGGGCAGGGCAGGCGGGTGCGATCCGGGGTGCGCAGGTCGCGATCGGCGAGCGCCTGGATTACTTGGTTCAGTGGCTTGGTCAGCATGAAATAGAACAGCACCAGCAGAATCACCGACAGCAGCAGGCTGCGGGTAAAACCATTGACCAGGGTCAGCAGCGAGCGCTTGAGGAAGTTGCTGCCGAATGCGTAGGTGTCGATGTCCAGTTGCAGCATGCCCAGTTGTTCGTCAGGCGCATGCTCGACCGACAGGCGAGTTTCGAAATGGCGGCTGTTGCCGAACAGGAAGTCGCTGAAGATTCGATAGTTGCTTTCCGCCGGGGGCTGCGTGGTGCTGGCCAGGGATTCGCCATTGCTGTCGACGATGCGTGCGCCCGTCACGGCGGGCGAGCGTGACAGGCCTGCGACCAGCTCCTGTGCCAGTTCGGCGTCGATGTTGTAGGCGATACGCGCGGCAGGATTGTGGCTGATCTCCATCAGCGCACGAATCTCGCGGTTGATGGCGGCATCTTCGCTGGCATAATCGACGCCTATCTGCACCAGGCTGAGCAGCGTGCCAATGATGAACGCCACCATGACGGTGATACCGGCCTGTTTGAATGACAGCCGCTGTGTCAGTGGGATTTCCATATAAGGCGCTGTCTCGTTCCGATCGCTGCTCAAGCATAGTCGATATGGCCTGCTTTTCGGCACACCTGCCTCACATACTGATGATTCGAGGAACTGACCGTGGATTCCCGCTTGCTTGATTTTCTGCAACGTGCCGACAGCGTTCTGACACGTCTGGAGCCGTTGCTGCCTGCCACCCGCGAACCGCTGGACTGGGAGCGCAGCCTGGCCGCTCGCTGGCAGCGTGAAGGACGCGGCGGCTATCTGCAGCCGTTGAAGGTGAGCTTGGACATGAGCCTCAGCGATTTGATCGGTGTCGACACCCAGCGCGAGCAACTGGCGCGCAATACCCGCCAGTTCGTTCAGGGTATGCCGGCCAACCACGCGCTGCTGTGGGGCGCTCGCGGTACCGGAAAATCGTCACTGGTACGCGCGCTGCTGGCCGAACATGCCAGCGCCGGGCTGCGCCTGATCGAGATCGAGCGTGATCACCTGGCCGATCTGCCGCGTGTGGTGGAGCAACTGATGAAACTGCCGCAGCGTTTCATCCTGTTCTGCGATGACCTGTCGTTCGAGGCGGGCGAGGGCGATTACCGGGTGCTCAAGAGCGTGCTCGACGGTTCCCTGGAGCGCTCGCCGGAGAACGTGCTGCTGTACGCCACCTCCAACCGTCGCCACCTGGTGCCGGAGCGCGAGAGTGACAACGCCAATACCAAGGTCGTCGATGGCGAGTTGCACCCGAACGAGGCGGTCGAGGACAAGATCGCGCTGTCGGATCGTTTTGGTTTGTGGTTGTCCTTCTATCCCTTTACCCAGCAGCATTACCTAGATGTGGTGCGCCACTGGATCGAGGTTCAGGCGGCGGAGAACGGCCTGCAGTGGCAGTGGAACGAGGATCTGGAAAAGCTTGCCGTGCGCTGGGCGACCGGGCGTGGCAATCGCAACGGCCGTTGTGCCTATCAATTCGCCCGCCAGTGGGTGGGCCTGCAACTGCTGGAGACGTCGCGATGATCGATTTGAGTGAAAGTGGTGCCGGCCTCGACGGCTACCCGCTGTTGACCGCCCAATTGGAGGCGCTGCTGAGTGGCGAGCGGGATTTCATCGCCAATGCTGCGCAGTTCAGCGCCTTCGTCTTCCACGAGTTCGAAGGGCTCAACTGGGCCGGCTTCTATCTGGTCAAGAGCGATGAACTTGTGCTGGGGCCATTCCAGGGCAAGGTCGCCTGCGTGCGCATCCCGTTCGGCCGCGGCGTATGCGGCGCTGCGGCGGCATCGCTGCAAACCCAGCGGGTCGAGGACGTGCATGCCTTCGCCGGGCATATCGCCTGCGACAGTGCGTCAAACAGCGAGCTGGTCGTGCCGTTGATCAAGGACGGCCGGCTGATCGGTGTGCTGGACCTGGACAGCCCGCTGATCGGTCGCTTCAGCGAGGCAGACCAGCGCGGTATCGAAGGCCTTGCGGCTGTGCTGCTACAGGCGAGTGATTGCTGAGGGGAGGCGCTAGTCGTACAGCGCCTTCTTCTTCCAGTCACCATCGCCTTCCAGTGATTTCAGCCCTTCGTTGAGCTCGCTGGACTCGTCGCCTTCCTGCCGCTCCGGGCTGACCAGCGTGGCGTTTACGCGCGCCAACTGTTTCTGGAACTGCGCCAACTGTGCCTGGTAGCGTGCGGTGTCGGCCTGCTTCTGCAGGAACTGCACACCGCGCTCCAGAGCGAGGCGTGCATGGCCGTTCTGTTGCTGCTGCAGCGCCTGACGGGCCTGATTGCCGTACAGCTCTATATAGAGCTGGGCCAGCATGTGGCGAGTTTCCTGTGCCCAGTGCTTGGCCTCATCGACCGGTAACAGACCGGTCTGCGCCGCCTTGGTGATCTGGCCATGCAGGGCTTCCAGTTGAGCGCGAACCAGTTTGGCGCGTTCATCATCGGTCACCGGGAAGGGCGCGTTGCGAACGGCGATGGCTTCGCCCTGGCCAATGAACTTGCGCAGTTCCTCGGCCATGGCGGCATAGGCCGCATCCTTCTTGTCGACTTCCAGCAGGCGTTCGGCGAAGTGCAACTGCAGGCGGCTGAGCAGCAGTTTCAGCTCCGGGTTCATCAGTTGGCCGGCGAACTGCTCGTTGAGATCGGCGATACGCCGGTAGCGCTCGCCCAGGTCCGCCTTGAGGCGTGCCTTCTTGCGCTTGTTGTTTTCGGCCAGTTGATTCAGATAGGCGATGAGCACCAGCAAGGTGATGCCAGCTACTATCGCCATGGTAATCATCAACGAGGACATCGTTTTAACCTCTAGAGCGCCTTTCGACACGAGTGTAGTGCTTAGTTGAGTAGGCTCCTAGCGGTGATTGCGCCGAGCCAGGGGAGCAGCGCAGACCCTGTGGCCATAGCCCGTAGGCAAGCCGAGCCGCCGATCATTCGCATTGTGGGCCACTTGCCAGCATGGCAGCAACACGCTTGACTGCCATCCTCTATAGGGACTGCTGGCAAGAAGGGGCCACGGCTCTCTCCGGGTGGCTGAAATCCCGGGTGAAGTCGTTGATTTTAAAAATATTTATTTGAGAGGTTGACGACCGTTGAAAGGCTCCATAGAATGCGCGCCACTTCCACGGTAATGCTGAAAAGCACAACGAGGAAGCCGGAAATTCCGGGCAACGTCCCCTTCGTCTAGTGGCCTAGGACACCGCCCTTTCACGGCGGTAACAGGGGTTCGAGTCCCCTAGGGGACGCCACTTCGAAAAGAAGTGGAAGCAACAAATGCGGGAATAGCTCAGTTGGTAGAGCACGACCTTGCCAAGGTCGGGGTCGCGAGTTCGAGTCTCGTTTCCCGCTCCAGATTCTGGATTCAGCTTGGCGGCTGGATCGTTGAAAAAAAGTTCCAGGTCCCCTTCGTCTAGTGGCCTAGGACACCGCCCTTTCACGGCGGTAACAGGGGTTCGAGTCCCCTAGGGGACGCCAATTTGTAAATGCGGGAATAGCTCAGTTGGTAGAGCACGACCTTGCCAAGGTCGGGGTCGCGAGTTCGAGTCTCGTTTCCCGCTCCAATTTATGACATGCAGGTGTCCGTTTGAGTCTGTAAGTCATTGAAAAAAGGACCTTCGGGTCCTTTTTTCGTTCCAGATACGGCCGCTGGAATCTACCTGCCTTGCGGGCTTTTCAGTCCATTTCTCAGTCTATAAAAAACGGAGTTTGAGGTTCCGCATTCTTGCTGGGGTGGCGGTTCTAGGGCCTACCCCAGACTCCTCAGGTTAGGCGCTGGAACATGGCGCTATCGGACATGGCCGTTCGCCGGGTCAGGGCAAGCAACCGGCAAGGACTGCACCCTTGGCGAAATCGATCGCCTCTCCCAGGAAGTCGTACGGTCATGATCCGCATCGTGAGTGGCTTACTTTTCGGGGTGGTGGGTAAGTACTGGTCGATATGACCCCATGCAAACATTGCCTCGGTGGTGGGGGCTCCGGAGAAATGCTAAACGGTGTCTACGGCGCGTCGAGACCCTGATGTGCTCAACTTCGGCCGCATACTGCTAGGTGATCTCAGCGATTAGGCCGTGCGTATTCAAAGTGTGTTGCCGGGCGCAACGTCGACTTGGTTCTGGGATCGCCAACTGCGCGACACGCAAGACTGGCCCCAGCACTATGTCTGTGACCGATGCAATCAATGAGGCTCTGGTCGGGCTGGGCCGGAGCGAGCAGGCGATCATCCCTGGCTTCCATGAGTCCGAGACCTGAGGTCACTGGGAGGCTGATCGGCGCAGTCTGGCGCCGAAATTCGGCATTGCCGGCGGACAACTTGGTATGTACCCGCAACGACGCGTGAAGTTCACGCAGGGCCAATCGCCGACCGTATTGGCTTTGACTATCTTTTTTAATGCTGTGGAGTGGAGATTGCCGATCCTTGGTGGCCTCTGTTTCAGCGACTAGACGTCAGGCCTGTCGGGGTGGAGTGGGTTTCCCGCCAGTGCAAAATCTGCTGCTGGATGTTCCAGTGGATGATTTGCTCGAAGAGCTTCTCGGCAAAAGCCACATCAAACTCTGCAGCAGCCGCCCATTGGCGGCGGTCTTCAAGCATCGTAACGACTCTCTCGGGCGCCGGAATGGCTTGTTCATTAGCTTTGAACTCGATGGCGGCCTTCACGTAGCCTAGGCGCTGCTTCAGGGCTTGAAGAATCTGCTGGTCAAAAAAATCGATGCCGGCCCTGATGTCATTCAGACTTTCACAGGCGTCAGGTGTTTTAAGTTGCGACATGGTGCTTGTCTCTAAAGGTGATGGTTAGTGCCCTGCTGCAGATAACGTCAAGGTGCGGGCAGATGACCGTTGGGTCGCTCGAAAGTCAGCGCCTGTTCTCTGCGTTTCGGGTATTTACGCCCCGGTATCGCCAGGTATCTGTTTGGAATTCGGTGATGATCTCGTCGATCAGGGCGTCGATCATCACGCTGTCATGATGGTGTGGCGTTGTGATCAGGTGCGCGAAGTCTCCGGATGTTGCCAGGCAATACTTTTTCGCTAGCCTCTCTGACGGGCACGGGAACACCACGGTAATGGAGTTCTCGTTGCGCCAGGCATCGATGCTCGCAGCCTGAAACCGGTCCACTGCGTACTGTGCCTGTTCCAGGCAGTGGTGGATCCGCCGGCGCCAGTCGGCAAACGAGTGGCTGCGCAGCGCAGCCCACATCATCAGTGGCGTATGACCGTTGCGCGAACCACTGATGGTTTTGTCATGTGCCAGGATGTAGTCGACCTCCACGGAGATACGCTCAACGTTCTTACGCTTGGCCACGACGATCCCGCAAGGAATCGGTGAGCCAATGATTTTGTGCCCGGAGACGCAGATCGAATCTATGCCATCGGCGAAGGAGAAGGGCTGCGGGTGGTCCACGAAAGGCAGGATCATCCCGCTCAGCGCTGCGTCCGCATGTAGGTAATAGTCGCGGCGGGCAATGCCGGCCAGTTGCAGGTGTTGCTGGATGGTGGCGATGTTGTCAACGGCTCCACGCATCGTAGTGCCGATGTTGGCGAAGATGATCGGGTGACGCTCCTGGTCAGCGACGATCTTGACCATCAAGTCGTCATAGTCGATTTCACCATTGGGCTGCGATTCGACTGCGCGGCATTTGATGCGCAGCAACTTGACGATTTTTGCCACCGAGTAATGGGTGTCTTTGGAGTAATACAGCGTGCCGTCCGGGAACAGTTCGCGTGCCAGGTAGCAGCCGAACATATTGCCTTCAGTACCGCCATTGGTGACGTAGCCCCAGCTATTTTCGCGTGCAATATCGAACAGCTCGGCGAAATACGTCATGACGTCTTTTTCAAAGTCGAACGAGTTCAACAAGTAGTTGCTGTACTCGTTCCAGTCCCCGCAGTTATTGATCGAGAACTGAAGGAAACGGTGTATCTGAGAGTAGTCAAAATCGGCTGATTCGGGGTAGCCGATATTGAAGTACTGGTTGGTCACGCAATGCTGCCAGAAGCGTTCAAGTCGGCTTTGGTCTGCCGAGGATAAAGTCATGTCTAACTCCTTTTAAATCGACTTGGTGACGCGGCCCGGTCAGACCAGTTTTTGTCGCGCGTCTACCAGCGTCCACCAACTGGCGAGCGTTGGTGAGTTGGCCAGTTCCTCGAAACTCACGGCGATGCCTCGTTCCTTGAGCTCTGCGGCGAGCTTCATCACTTGCAGCGAGTCGAGTCCGTAGAAAATCAGGTTTTCCTCGGGGTCCAGCTCTTCTCCCTCTTCAATCAGCTGCAGCACACGGGTTTGCAGCCAGGTGCGGGTGGTTTCAGCTGCCAACAGCCTGCGCAGCTGTTTTTTGTCGATCTTGCCCACGGCGGTGAGCGGCATGGTTTCGATAAGCCGGATGCGGTCGGGCAATTTGTACTCGGCGATGCCGAGCTCCATCAGGTGCCTTCGCAAGGCTGGAGGGGTAAGTTTGAGGTTTTGCGAGACGACGAAGGCGCAGCTCTTTTCTCCCAGTCTGTCGTCGGGCATTGCCACCAGACCGGCGTGGGTCACGTCCGGGTGTAGAACGATGAGGTTTTCGATTTCTTCCGACGCGACCTTCTCGCCACCTCGATTGATCTGGTCCTTGACCCTGCCGACGACGCGCAGGTCGCCAGTTGGTGTCATCTGCACCAGGTCACCGGAATAGTAATACCCCTCTGCATCGAAGGCCTGCGCGTTCTGCTCGGGGCTTTTGTAGTATCCGCAGAATGTGTAGGGGCCACGTGTAGCCAGCAAGCCGGGTTCGCCGTTAGCCACCGGGTTACCATGTTCGTCGACGATTTTGATTTCGTCACCCGGACTGATCGGGCGGCCCTGGGTGGTGAATATCTGTTCGGCGGTGTCGCCGAGACGGGTGTAGTTGATCAGGCCCTCCGCCATGCCGAACACCTGCTGCAGTTTGCAGCCGAGGAGCGATGGGACCTGACGGGCCAACGAGTCGGCGAAGACCGCGCCGCCGACCTGGAGAAACTCCAGCGACTGCAATTGATCGCGGCAGTTGGGGGCGGCTTGTAACCATAGCGCGACTGCACTGGGCACCAGGGCGACGGTATTGACCTCATGACGTTGGATCATCGAGAAACAGGTCTGAGGTTCAGGGTTCGGCGCCATGATGATGGTGCCGCCGGCATATAGCACGCCCAGCGCACCCGGCGAGCTGAGCAGGAAGTTGTGCGCTGCGGGCAGGGCGCACAAAAAGCGTGTTTGCGCTGTGAGGCCGCAGATATCGGCGCTGGCGCGTGCGTTGTAGTGATAGTCGTTGTGGGTTCGCGGAATGAGTTTGGGTGTACCCGTACTGCCGCCCGAGAGTTGGAACAGCGCGACTTCATCCGGCGCGCTGGGTGAAAACGCTGCCTGGGTGTCGGCCGGGGTTTCTATCCAGGCCATGAGGTTGTTTTCATCGCGCAACTCGCCCAACAACAGAGTGACCTGTGGGCTTGCTCCTGTTTCCTTGAGGTCGTCGAGATAGCCGTCGTCGTGAAACACTTCGTGCTCGCGGGACGCAATCAGCAGCTTGGGCGTGATCTGCTTGGCATAGCTTTTGAGTTCAAGCTTTCTATGGCTGTAGAGCGCATTTAGCGGTGCGACCCCGACCTTGAACAACGCAAACAGCACAATGTAGAACTCGGCGATGTTGGGCAACTGCACCAGAGCGGTGTCGCCTGTGCCAAGCCCGCTGGCCGCCAGGCGCGAGGCCAGATTGGAAGACAGCTGGTCGAGTTCTCCATAGCTGAAACGCCGCTCGCCACAAATGACCGCTGACGATTGAGGATGCGATTGGCTGCCTGTGTGGAGCAACTGGGTGAGTGGCTGGTCGATCCAGTAGCCTTTTTCCCGATAGCTTTGCGCTCTGTCGAGGGGCCAGTGAGTGAATTCTATAGTCATGGGAGTCACTGCTGAAAAAGAGGTGTTTAACGAGACAAACCACATGCACGTAGCATGGTGCCGAGCTTGGTCTGGACTTCGGTCCACTCGGAGTCGGGGTTGGAGGCTTCGACGATGCCTGCTCCGGCGAACAGGCGGACCCTATTGCGTTTGACGGTGCCGCAACGGATGGTCACCACCCATTCGCCGTTCCCCTGCGCGTCGCACCAGCCCACCATGCCGGTGAACAGGCCACGCTCGAGGGGCTCGACGAAACGGATCAGGCGCCGCGCGCGTTCTGTGGGGAAGCCACAGACGGCTGGGGTAGGGTGCAGGCGGCAAGCCAGCTGCAATGCCGACACAGTGGGGTCTGCCAATGTGGCATCGATTCGTGTCGAGAGGTGCCAGAGTGCGGGCGTGCTGATGAGGCTCGGGCACTGGGGCGCGTTCAGTTGCGTACACAGTTCCGCCAGCTGGCTGGCGATGTCTTCGATTACGAGGCGATGCTCGTAGTGATCCTTTTCCGATGCGGCCAACCAATCGGCATTGCGACGATCTTCGTGCGGGTCGGCCATGCGTTTGATCGAACCTGCCAAGGGGTTCGACACGAAACTCAGGCCATCTTTGTGTACCAGCAGCTCGGGGCTGACACCAATCAGCGTCTCACCGTCCGGCATGGGCACGCGGAAGTGATAGCCGCTTTGATTCTGCGCCCGCAGGTTGTCCTGCATGGCGCTCACATCGACATCCTTGGCGAACAACAATTCACGTTGTACCGAAAGCACTGCCTTGCGCACATCGCTGTGGTGGAAGTTGACGATGGCGTGCTCCACCGCATGTTTGAAGCCCTGTTCGTCCGGGATGCTTTTTTGGTCTAGCAATTTTGGCAGGGGCGTGACATCCGTAGATAAGGCGGTATTTCGGGTTTGCCATTGCGCATGTTCGGGGATGTAGAGGCAGGACGCTTCGGCGGGGTCGAAAGGAATGGCGCCGACGATGATCGGGTTGAGCTGGCCAGCTTCGCGCGCTTGATCGAGTGCATGTGCAATGGTCTTTTGGAACGCACTGTCAGCGTTTTCGCCGCCAATAGCTGGCGTTTCGATCCTTTGCAGCATCCCGGTGACAGCGAGCTCACGATCACCTGAGGTGAAGGAAAAACTGTCTCTTGCGTCAACAAGCAGCTGCTCCTGGTTCATGTCATTCGTCCTTAGGGTGCCCGCTCTCATTTGCGAAAGCCTCCATGGCTTTTGGTAGAAAAATTTATACTTGAAATATAATCATTATCATTCTTATATAGGTGACGCCAATCATTTAGATTTGTCAATCACATGGGTGAGCCATGAGAGAGTTAACTCCAATGCAAGCCGCCTGTTGGGTCGGGCGTACTGCTCATGCGTCTTTAGGGAGAGTTTCGGCTCATCTTTATGCCGAGTTCGATGGCCATTTCATTGAGCTGGGCCGGTTACGCGAAGCCCTCGAGCGAGTAGGTCTGCTGCATCCCATGCTGCGGGTTCGGATAAATTCACAGGGGCTGCAAACCATCTCTGGAATGGGCCTGGCGCCTCAGTTGGAAGTCGAAGACTTGTGCGCCATGACCGAGCAGGAGGCAGCGCATCATCTGCTCGCCAAACGTGAGACGTGGACGCATCAACAACTCGATCTTGGCCAGGAGCCCGGCGCCCGATTCGGCGTGAGTCTCTTGGCGGGCGATGCGTTTCGCCTGCATGTCGACACAGACATGATTGCTGTCGACCCATCAAGCTTCCGCACGCTGATGGAAGATCTCGCACGTTTTTACGAGCGGCCCGATAACGAGGCGCCGCACACGCCGTCATTTTTCGATTGGTACGACAAGGCACGCGCCGACGCCGCACTCAAAGCCGTTCATGATCGTGACCGTGTCTGGTGGCGTGAGCGCTTGGCCAGTGTCGCCCCTGCACCGACATTGCCGTTTATCGAGACCCCGCCCGGACCTGCGCGGAGCGAGCGACTGAACGCTTGGCTGGGCCCGCAAGAACGCCAGGCGCTGCAACGCGTGGCGCGTGAACGTCGAATGACCCTCTCGACCTTGATGATGGGGTTGTTCGCAGCGGTACTTGGGACTCAAACCGGCGACAAGACCTTCCGGCTCAATGTCCCCACGTTTTGGCGCCAGCCATTGGTGGACGAGGTCGAGAGGATAGTGGGCGACTTTGCCAACGTATTGATTCTTGACGTGGACATCGAATCGGCCGGCACGCTGGGCGCGCTGTGCGATCAGTTGGCGAGAAAAATGCTGGGGCTGCTTGAGCACAGCGCCTATAGCGGCGTGAATGTGATGCGCGATCTTTCCCGCCATCATGGTTCGCCGCAACTGGCTCCCGTGGTATTCACCGCCGCGCTGGACATGCCGGGTGGCGACTTGTTTTCGGCGCGTGTACGGCGTGTTTTCGGCCCGATGAACTGGGCTATTTCCCAAGGTCCCCAGGTGGCGCTCGATGCTCAGATTGTCTGCGTCGACGACGGCATACTGATTAACTGGGATATCCGTCTCGATGCGCTGCCGCTGGCGTGGGTGTCGGCTTTTTTCGAGCGTTTCGTGGCGGTCACTCGTGAAGTGGTGGCCAGTTCTGGCGCGCTCGATCAGCCACTGCAGCCGCGCTCCAGCGCCATCGAAACCCCGCTGTCCGCCTTGCAACAGGCCTACCTGCTTGGCCGTGGCACGCAAGTGCCGCTGGGAGGTGTAGCCATGCAGGAGTTTCGTGAGTATCACGGACGCATAGAGGTGGCCGTGCTGCGTAATCGTCTGGTCGCGATGGTCGAGCGCCATGCCAGCCTGCGCACGCGAATCGATGCGCACAAGCTTTTGTCCTATGTCAGTGATGAGGTCCAGGTAAACCTGCAAACCATCGACCTCACAGCGCTGTCGCGCGACGCAGCGCAGGCGCATATCGATGCATGTCGTGAGGCTTATGCGCACGGTATTTTCGAGTTGGATCGTTCACCTTGGGATGTCACCATTTTCCAACTGTCCGATGACCTGTTAACCGTCTTTGTGCGCCTGGATGCACTGATCCTCGACGGTCGCTCCATCGCAGCGTTGCTGGTGGAGTTGTTCGACGGTGTGATCAGCGAGCAACCCGTCGCCGAGGATGCGCCCGAACCACTGGATCTGACCGATCAACGCAAGGTCGATGCGCTCTATTGGAAAGCCAAGCTTGCGGCGGTGAGTGGCGCGCCACGCTTGCCGTGGCGTGTGCCATTGGACCAGGTGGGGGCTGCGCGCTATTCACGCCAGAGTCGGCAGGTGCCCAAAGAGGTATTCGACGTGTTCTGTAAGCTGGGCGCCCGGCAGCGCCTGTTCAAGAACTCGGCTTTGATGGCGCTGGTACTCGAAGTGCTTTCCCATTGGCTCGACGAGGGTGGGTTGTGCGTGGCTGTGCCCGTGGCACCGCCAACTGCTGGCGCTTTCGCCAACCGTTCGAGCTTTATCGCAATCAATGGAGGCGAGGCCCAAGGCAGCTTTACCGAGCGTGCGGCGAGGCTGCAAGTCGATGTGTTGGAAGGGCTTCAGCACCTGGCTTTTTCGGGAGTGGACCTTGCCCGGCTGCTGTTCGAATCCCACGGTCCAGGGCCTGTGCTTCCGGTGGTGATAACCAACGGCTTTTCCTGGCCGGTTATAGCTGCGGACAGCCCCGTGCGCCTGCAGGGCGGGTTGACCCAAACACCCCAGGTCGCCATGGACATTCGCTTTTGGGCCAATGCTGATGGCGCGTTGATGTTGGATATCGACTACGCGCGCGAGGCCCTTCACTGCGCCATTGTCAGCGATATTCTCGACACCCTTGAACAGGCCGTCAGTCAAATTGCAGCGAGCGGCGTTTTTGCCTTTGATTGCGCCGCGATCATCGACAAGCATCACTACCGACTCAACAGCCCGGTCACTGACGCGCGCCAGGACAGGTTCCTGGCTCGGATCGCCACACACCTTTTTAATCCCGCCAACCAGCGTATCGCCATTATCAGCGGCGAACGGCACATCAGCTACGCCGAGCTGGGCGAGGGCGTCTCGCGAGTCATTGCAGGGTTGAAGGCGCGCGGCCTTGGCCAGGGGCATGTGGCCGCTATCTGCCTGTCACGCAGCCCGGAGCACACCATGGTGACGCTCGCCTGTGCGTTGACGGGCGTGATCTGGGTGCCCATCGACGCGTCGGCACCGGCTGAGCGCCGGCATTATCTGCTGGAAAACTGCCGGCCCGATCTGGTGGTCATAAGTGTTGGCGAAACGGCAGAGCATCCGGTAGCGACGCCCGAAGCACTGTTGGCAGAGCCCGCTGCCTTGCCAGCCGCGCTGAATGATCTGTCATTGAGCGACGCGCCAGCGTATTACCTCTATACCTCGGGCACCACCGGCAAGCCCAAATGCGTGGTGCTGTGCAACCGCGCCACGGCCAATGTCATCGGCAGCACATTGTCGCACTGGGGAGTGGGCGCCGACGATGTGTTCATGTCGGTCACTCCGCTACACCACGATATGTCGGTGTTCGATGTCTTCGGCAGCCTGACCGCTGGGGCGACTCTGGTGCTGCCCGGACTCGGCGAGGAAAAGGATGCGCTGCGCTGGAATCAGCTGATTGCCAGGCACGGGGTAACGCTGTGGTGTTCCGTACCGGCCATTCTTGAAATGCTCCTTGCCTGCCGTGGCGCATGGAGTTTGAACAGCCTGCGCGTGATCGCCCAAGGCGGCGACTACATCAAGCCTGGTGTTATCGCAGAGTTGCGCGAGTTGCTGCCGGCTTCACGCCTGATCTCCCTCGGCGGACCGACCGAGACGACTATCTGGAGTATCTGGCACGACATCAGTGCCGATGACCAGGCGCAGATACCCTATGGTCGGCCTCTGCCAGGTAATGGTTATCTGGTACTCGACGCCCAGGGTGCGCACTGCCCGGCAGGCGTTGTCGGCCGGATTCATACCGCGGGCGTCAATCTTGCGCTTGGGTATCTGGAAGGCGGTGAGCTGACGCAGAGTGAGTTCATCACCGTCATCGATGAACAGGGCGAGGCTGTACGCGCGTTTCGTTCCGGTGACTGCGGGCGCTATCGCCGCGACGGCACGTTGATGTTCGCCAGCCGGATCAATGGCTATGTGAAGGTGCGCGGTGTGCGCGTATCGCTGCCCGACATCGAGATCGAGCTGATCAAGCAGCCTTCGGTCAAGCACGTACTGGTGGTGGATTATGACGAGCATTGCCAAGGCGATGTGGGCATTGGTGCCTTGTACGTCGTCGCCGAAGAAGGCGCGCCGCTGAGCGCCGCCCAACTGCGCCAATTCGCGCGCGAGCAGTTGCCGCAGTCTCACGTGCCCACGCGATTCATGCAGGTCGAGGCGCTGCCGCTGTCGCAGAACGGCAAGCCTGACCGCCATCGGGCCCGCAGCTTGCTGATGGCGCCCACTGACGAGGCTGCCGCGGATTCGGTGCAAAGCAGCAAGGTGTTGGCGATCTATCTAAGCGTCTTGGGGCGGCCGCCGGAAGACGGTGCAAATGCCTCGGTCGACTTCATCAGCCTGGGCTTGCGGCCTCAGCATCTGAAGTCCATCGCTACGCGGTTGCGCGAAGAGCTTTCCGTGCAGCTTTCACCTGGGCAATTGCTGCGTTGCCGTAACGCCCAGGACGTTGAAGCACTGCTCGCCGCACAACCTGCATGAGCGCACATGAATCAAGCGCAGTGCCTTTTGCGGCGCCGGCGCCTAACCACACAGCAGTATCCAGGGGGATGGATTGGATGATGGATTTACCCATTGTAGATGTCGCCGGTGTCGGTATCGGGCCCTTTAACCTTGGGCTGGCGGCTTTATTGTCCAAGCACCCTGGCACCACCAGCATTTTCCTCGATCGGAAAGCCGAATTCCGCTGGCATGAAGGGCTGCTGTTGCCGGGTACCACGTTACAGGTGCCGTTCTTGGCAGACCTGGTGACGATGGCGGACCCGACCCATGAATTGAGCTATTTGAATTACCTGCACCAGCATGATCGGCTATACCAGTTCTATTATTATGAAAACTTTCAGGTGCCGCGCCGCGAGTATGATCATTACTGCCGTTGGGCATCGCAACAGCTGCCGTCATGCCATTTCGGTGAGAACATTTGTGATGTGAGCTACGAAGCGGGGGCAGGTCTATTCCTGATAGAAAGTCAGTCTGTGTCGGGCTTCAAGCGTCGTTACGCCAGCCGTAACCTTTCGGTGGGCGTTGGCACTACGCCGCTGTTGCCGCAGTGGGCGCAGGTGAAAAGCGATGCGCCGATCATGCACTCGGCAGAGTTCGGCAAACGCCAGGCGCAATTGGCGGAGTGCCGGCGTGTCACAGTGATTGGCTCCGGCCAAAGTGCCGCAGAGTGTGTGCTGGCGTTGTTCAACGATTTGACGCCCGAGCGGATCGCAGCCGGCGCCTCGATTCGCTGGATCACACGCTCACCCGGATTCCATCCGATGGAGTATTCGAAATTGGGGCAAGAATGCTTTACCCCGTCCTACATGGAGTACTTCCACAGTATCCCGCGTGAGCGGCGCCGTGAAGTCGTGGCCAAGCAAGACTTGCTGTACAAGGGCATCAGCTTTTCGACCATCGCCGACATTTACGACCTGATCTATGAACGCTCGATCGGTGGCAGTGATCCAGGCCTGACGTTGCTGTCCAACTGTGAGGTCGAGACGGTCGAAGACATCGATGGTACGTTTCGAATTGCCTATCGGCATCGCGAACTGGATCAGACGAGCAGTCTTGAGGCGGAAGCGGTTGTTGTGGCCACCGGCTACCGGCATACCTGGCCACGGTGGTTTGAACGGCTTAAAGGGGCGGTGCTGGAAACCGATGAGTACGGCGACTGTATAGTGGACGAGGACTTTACCGCACGTCGTTGTGACGCCGGGGCAGGGCGCATTTTTGTGCAGAACGCCGAGATATTCCAGCATGGTGTAGGCTCGCCCGACCTTGGTATTGCAGCCATTCGCAATGCGACCATTGCCAATCAATTGCTCGGTTGCCAGCACTACCGCCTGCCAAGGCGGTCGTCGTTCCAGCGTTATGGGATGCACGAGAATTAGCTGAAGATGCACAGGGTCTTGCCAACGAGCAAGGCCCTGTAACTGGTCAGACGCGGATATGGTCCACGGTGATGTGGCCGGCGTCGGCGGTTGAAAACAGTGCGAGCATCCCCTCTATCGCGACTCTCAGTCGCTTCATCTGCTCGGTGCTGTAGCGGTCAGATCGGTACGTGATCACCAGGCGTAGTGAGCGTTTGCCGTCGATCGTATTCTCCATGATCTCGAATTGAATACCGAACATCGACTGGTTTTTGTCCGGGTCAATCTGGCGGTAACGGATTACTTCAGCATCTGGTGTGCTCAGGGCGCCATTCAAGGCGTTATTGGCGTGAATCTGAATGTAGACGTCGAACAGCAGGCCGTCGGTCGGTGTCATGCCCAGGGCGGTTTGAATCTGCTCCATCGGTACATCGGCGTAGGCCATGGAGTCGTTGATCAAACGGCTGACGTTTTCGATCATTTCGCCAACGGTCTGTTGGGTATCGAACTGCACGCGATGCGCCACCATCGTGGTGAAGTAGCCCACCGTGTCGTAAAACGCAGGGTCGGTGCGGCCGGACGCGGAAGTGCCGATCACCAGGTCTTTTAAGCCGCCGACTTTATGTAGCGAGAGTGCGATCGCAGAGTAGATCACGCCAAACAGTGAGGCCTTGCTTTGACGGGCGAAAGCGTAGAGTTGATCGACAGTGCTCTGATTCGGCTTGATCTCGAACCACTCGGCTTTCGTCGATGCCTGGGTGGCTGGTACGTCAGGCTGATGCTCTGAGGAGGGGAGCGTCAGGCCGCGGGGTGCGTCGCGCAGCATGCTCGTCCAGTAATCGAGGTGCTGCTGGTTGATCCCGGCTGCCTGCTGGCGTACGGCAAACTCATGGAATGAAGGAGCCGGGCTTTTCCACTGCGGCGTCTTATTGGCGGCACGGGCAAGGTACGCCTGGGCCAGTTCTTCCATCATCACGTTGAGCGACCATTCATCAATCGCCATGTGCTGCACCAGCAACGACAGGGTTTGACGCTGGTGTCGTGCGTCGTAAATAAAACGCACCCTCAGAGGCAGTTCGCGGGCCAGGTCGAACTGATGCGCTGCTTCGCTTTGCAGGGTTGCATTCTGGCTTTCATTACTCGACCAGAACCATTTGTATCGCGGCAACTGCGCGACCGGCACGATTTGCTGATAGGCCTCATCCTGTTCGAAATGAAACGTGGTGCGCAGGCTCGCGTGGCGCTCGAACAGATCATTAAAGGCTTGCTCGAATAACGTTTCATCGACCTTGTCGAGGAACTCCATGGCAAACGGCAGATTGAAAATCGTGCCGAATTCGAATGCTGCGTAAGCTCGCCCAAGGGAGGCCTGGGCCAGCGCAAACGGCGTTTTTTGTATATCTGACGGCGCGCCTTCGGCAGCCGTTGGCGCATCGTTTCGGGTGACGATACGGGCGCGGGATGCTAAGGCTGCTGCTGAGGGCGCGCTGAAAAAGTCATTGAACTGAACTTCGATGCCATGGCCGTTCAACAGCTTGCCGATTATGCGGGTGGCCAGCAGGGAATGACCGCCAAAGTCGAAGAAATCATCGGTCGCGCAGATGCCGGGTTCTGCCAGCGTTTCGCGAAATTCGTCGAGGATTATCGCCGCGATTATGCCGTTATCCGCTTGGGCGGAGCGTGCGTTAGCGTTTTCGTCGTTGTCCGGGTGACGCTGGAACCAAGAGGGCGGGATATCGCTGACCGGCTGCTCGGCGCAGTTGTCCATGATCCTGCGATAAAGCTCGTCCGCGTGGCAGGTCTGGTCGAGAATCTGATGGAGCACCAATGCGAGGATCGGCGCCTCTTCGGTTTGCACGATCAACGCCTTGAAAGGGGGCTGCTGCTGCGCATCCCACGCCGCCGCCTGCTCAGAGAGCAGGTGCTGGATGGCGTCGCCTGTCGGTTGAATGCGCTCGACGCAGGATTGCCAGTCAAGTGCCTGGACTTTTTCGACTTCACCGTCGTCGTTGAAGTGGAAGCGGGCGTTCAGCTCGGGCAGCGACTCGACTACCGATCTGAGGGCCGATTCAAGGCGTGAAAGATCAATATCGGCGTCAATCTCCCAGGCCTTCAGGTGCTTGAGCGCGCGCTCGGGAAATTGTTGCTGCAGGAGCCAGACATGTTCCTCGTATTCGCTGGCAGAGCGTTTCGACAGCGTATCTGGGTTGAAGTCCATCATGGAGTTTTCCCGCCTTATCAAACTGAACAGTAAGAAGTAGAGGTGGCATCGAGTGCCGACAGACCCATCCTCGGTCTGTTGTGATGCCCCGGAGCCTGGGCTTCAGAGAACGTGCAAACAGGCTGCGTTGCAGGGACTTTGTGAATACCGTATTATCGAGAATAATAATCATAAAGATTATCATTGGTCAAAGTCTGAACTCGAAGAGAATCGTGTCAGGAGAAGTGTTGTGGACAACGGAGCGTTCGCGTCCAAACAGCAATTTGAACGGCTGTATATCGAGCACCATCGCTGGTTGTGCAGCCTGTTGCGTCGCAAGTTGGGCAATTCGGTGGATGCTGCGGACCTCGCCCATGACACCTATCTCAATCTCATCAGGAAGGGCCGGGTGCCTTCCGTTGAAGACTCCCGGTGCCACCTGACCCAGATCGCCAAAGGCCTGGTGATTGACCTGTACCGTCGTCGCCATCTGGAAGCTAATCACCTCGAAGCTCTGATGCAGCAGGAGGAGTCTCTGGTGCCTTCGGAAGAGACGCGCGCGCTGGCCGCCGAGGCCCTGGTCCAGATCGAACAAGCCCTGCACGACAAACCCTCGAAGGCACGTGAAGCATTACTCCTGTGCAAACTGCATGGCATGTGCCACCGGGATATCGCCGCTGAATTGAAGGTGTCGGTGTCATCCGTCGAAAAGTACATCGCTGCCGGCCTTCGGGCTTGTTACCCCTACGTTTCGACGGCCGGGTTGTGAGCGGCCGTTTCATTGAGGGTGTACAGCGAATCGATCGACGGTTGGGTTGAGCGCTCTGCTGAGCCGTTGGGAACACCCAGTAGGAGCGCGCCTAGCGCTTGAGCGCAAAGGAAGGCCGACATGCCTCAACGCTGTCGGCAGTGGCTATTCAGGAGAGCGCATGAGTGTTGAAGAAAAAAACGCAGCAAACCCGATATCCCAGATATTGCAGCCCATTCGCGGTCGGCTGATTGTCGCCGCCATACTTGCCGCCATTGGCACCATGCTGGCAATGGTGCCCCTGGCCGGCATCGCCCATATTGCCCAGTTGGCCATCGGTCAGGCCGAGACGGTTTCCAGTTGGAGTCAGCTGCAGGAGCCGATCTGGCGGGTGGTTGGTGTCAGCCTGGCGTGCCTGTTCCTCGGCATGGGCCTGATTTCAGTGGGGGAGGTGGTGGCTCACCTGGCCGACCATCGCATTACCGGTCACTTGCGTCTGGCCATTACCCGCCGGTTGGCCAAGGTGCCGATGGGCTGGTTTACCGGACGTTCGTCAGGTGAAGTCAAACAGGCCATGCAGGATGACATCGGTACGTTGCACAGCCTCACGGCGCACTTCTTTACGACGGTGGGCCGCACGGTTGGCGCGGTGCTGATCGGTATCATTTACCTGTTCGCGATGGACTGGCGCATGGCAATCGTCTCGCTGCTGCCATTCCCGCTGTTCTTCCTGTTTTTCTCCAGAGCCACCAAGGCCAGTGGCGCGAACATGCAATCGTTCGGCGCCGGTATGACCCGCATCAACAATGCCGTGGTGGAGTTCGTCAATGGTATTCCTGTGGTCAAGGCGTTCGGCGTCGAAGGCAAGGCCCACAGTAGCTACCGTGGAGCCGTCGATGCCTTCGCCGAGGCGTTCACCGATTTTACCCGCCCGCTGGTCAGCGCGATGGCCAACGCCCACGCCATGATCACTCCGGTTGCGGTGCTCGGTGTGGTGCTGGCCTTCGGCACGTTGGGTGTGAGCCTGGGCTGGATCACGCCGGTGGATATCTTGCCCTTTGCCTTGGTGGCGCCGGGTATCTGTGCGCCACTGCTGCTGTTGAGCTACATCACTCACGACTTGAACAGCGCAACCGCCGCCGCCCAGCGCGTGCAAGAGTTGCTGGAAACGCCGGTACTCGAAACCCCTGGTGGCGCGTCCTCGTCATTGCCTGACAATGACGAGATTTGCGTCGAGCAACTGGGCTATAGCTACGATGGCGAGAGCCCGGTGCTTGAGGGGCTGAACTTCACCCTCAAGCCTGGCACCGTCACTGCAATCGTTGGGGCCTCCGGCTCCGGCAAGTCGACACTGGCGCGGCTGTTGCTGCGTTTTTTCGACCCGAGCGATGGGCGCATCACGTTAGGGGGCGTCGACTTGAGGCTCATCGAGAGCGCGCAGCTGTACCGGCGCATAGGTTTCGTGCTGCAGGAGGTGCGCCTGATTCATGCCAGCCTGCGTGACAACATCGCCCTGGGCCGACCCTCGGCCAGCCAACAGGAAATCGAGGCCGCAGCGCGCATCGCGAACATTCACGAACGCATCCTTGCTTTGCCGCGGGGCTATGACTCGGTCATCGGTGAAAACGTGCAGCTCTCCGGTGGTGAGTTGCAGCGCGTGAGTATCGCTCGCGCCGTGCTGGTCGACCCGCCGATTCTGGTGCTGGATGAAGCCACTGCCGCAGCGGATGCGGAGAACGAAGTGAAGCTGCAGCAAGCGTTGTCGCGATTCGCCCAGGGCCGCACGTTGATGGTGATTGCTCACCGGCTCGATACGGTGATGCATGCCGACCAGATCATCCTGATCGACAAGGGTGCGATCAGCGAGCAAGGGACTCACCAGCAACTGCTCGCACGCAAGGGCCGCTACGCCAGGCTTTGGGCGTTGGGCGGCTATGAGCAGGCCAACGATCAGGCGGTGTCGTCATGCTGAAAACCTTCATTCAACTGCTGGGCGAAGACGCTCCGGTACTGCGTCGCTATATATTGATGACACTGATCTACGGTCTGCTCTACGGGCTGACGATTGTGACATTGGTGCCGATCGTCACGCGGCTGCTGGGCGGTGACACACAGGGCGCAGGGCAATGGCTCGTCGCGTTGATGGTAGGTGTCGTGGTGTGTTGGGCATTGCGGCGCGTCGTCGAAAAGGCCGGTATCCGTGTCGGTATTGCCGTACTCCAGCGTGGCCGCCATCGGCTTGGCGACCATGTGGCACGTTTGCCGGTGGGTTGGTTCACCGCTCAAAACACCGCACGGCTTAGCCATGTCGCGACCCAGGGCATGATGGAAATTGCGCAACTGCCCGCGCATGTGTTTACGCCGCTGCTGACCGGTGTGATCACGCCATTGGTGATGCTGGTCGCGTTGTTCGCCCTGTATTGGCAAATGGGCCTGATCGCTCTGGCGACGTTGCCGGTGCTGTTGGCGGTATTTGTGCTGACGGCTCGTATGGGGCAGCGTGCAGATCAGGACTTCCAGCACAATGCAGCGCTGACCAGCCAGCGGATGGTCGAGTTCGCCCAAGCGCAGTCCGTGCTGCGCGCGTTTAATGGTGACGCTGGTGGCTCGCAGTTTCTGGAGCAGGCCATCGCTCGCCAGCAGCAGTCTGCCAAGCGCCTGATCCATGTTTCGGCGATGTCGGTCGTTATCAATGCCTGGGCCGTGCAGGTCGGTTTCGCAGCGCTGCTGGTGGCGGCCACGTTATGGCTGGGGGATCTGCTGAGCGCTGGTTTGCAGCTCAGTTCGGTTATCGCTGTGATGGTCGCACTGTTGCTGGTCAGCCGCTTTGTCGACCCACTACTGGACGTGGCGGGTTATAGCGAAGTGCTGCGGGGCGCGAGTGGCCAGTTGGGCGACGTGAGCGAGATTTTTGCGGTTCGTCCGTTGCCTGAGTCAGAGGTACACCAACCGCCCGTCGATGCTTCCGTTGAACTGCGCAACGTCAGCTTTCGTTATGCTGAGGGACAAGCTGATGTGTTGCGCAATGTCAGCCTGCGCATCGAGCCTGGCAGCATGACCGCGCTGGTCGGTGCATCGGGCTCGGGCAAAACCACGTTGGTGCGCCTGATCGCACGTTTCTTCGACGTAACTCAAGGCAGCGTTAACGTGGGTGGCGTGGATGTGCGCGACATCTCCAGCGCGCGACTGGCCGGGCAGATCAGTCAGATCTTTCAGGAAACGTATCTGTTTCAGGGCAGCATTGCCGATAACATTCGCATCGGTAAACCTAGCGCCACTGACGAGCAGGTGCTGGAGGCGGCGCGTCAGGCCGGTGTCGTCGAAATCATCGAACGTTTGCCCCAAGGCCTGGACACCCCAGTGGGTGAGGGCGGCGCCCGGTTGTCCGGCGGCGAGCGTCAGCGCATCTCCATCGCACGTGCGCTGATCAAGGACGCGCCGATCCTGCTGGTCGATGAGGCCACCGCCGCGCTCGATGCCGAGAATCAGGCGGCCATCGCCGAGGCGCTGGCGCGCCTGCGTGGCGAACGTACCTTAATCGTCATCGCGCACCAGCTCTCCACGGTGGCGATGGCCGACCAGATTCTGGTGCTCGATAATGGCCAAGTCAGCGAGCAAGGTTCTCATGCACAATTGATCGCCAAGCCCGGGCTTTACGCGCACTTTCTGGCGCAGCGTCGCGCGGCAAAGGGTTGGCAGATCGCCGCAGCCTCCGGCTGTGAGGACGATTCTTGAGTCGTGCAGCTCTACTGGCCCTGTTTGCAGTGCTTTGCTGTCTTTCGCTGATGGTCGGGGTCAAGCAGGTCGCATGGTCGGATCTTTTGAGTTTCTCCGACGATGCCTGGTTGACCCTGACCGCCAGCCGGCTTCCGCGCCTCGTGGCCCTGATCCTTACCGGGGTCGGTTTGGCCGTGTGCGGCGTAATTCTGCAGCAGATTGTGCGTAACCGGTTCGTCGAACCCGGTACATCGGGTGGGTTGGATTCCGCCAAGCTCGGCATTCTGATTTCACTGACGGTAGCACCCGCGGCGGGGGGCGCCGGGAGGATGCTGTTCGCCTTGGCATTCTGCTTTGTCTCCAGCCTGATTTATGTCGCGATCATTCGTCGCATCAAGTTCAAGAATACCGTGATGGTACCCGTCATCGGCCTGATGTATGGCAGTGTCTTGAGCGCCGTCGCCGAGTTCTACGCTTACCGTAACAACATTTTGCAGAGCATGCAGGGCTGGATGCTCGGCGACTTTTCAAAGATCGTGCAGGGCAACTACGAAATCATTTACCTGATCTTGCCGGTTATCGTGCTCACCTACCTGTATGCCCACCGCTTTACCGTGTTGGGTATGGGCGAGGGCATGGCCAGCAGCCTGGGCTTGAACTACGCGGCCAATGCAGCGTTGGGGTTGATGCTGGTGGCGGTCACTGTTTCCGTCACGGTGATTACGGTGGGTGCGATCCCTTTTGTCGGGCTGGTGATTCCCAACCTGGTGGCCCTGCATTACGGCGAAAATCTGCAGCGCACATTGCCCATCGTCGCTCTGTGCGGCGCCTCGCTGTTAGTTGCCTGCGACATCCTCGGTCGCCTGCTGATCCATCCCTTTGAAGTGCCTATAGGTCTGACTGCCGGCTGCGTCGGCGGTGTCGTGTTTCTGGTGCTGCTGGTCAGGAAGTACGCATGACGCGCATGGCAACCCTTTACGTTCCCTGGCTGCTGGTCCTGATGTTGGCGATGGCCTTTCTGTTGCTGGGCTCGGGCCTGGATTTCAGCTATGTGATTCCCAAGCGCCTCACCCGCCTGGCGGCGATGTGCGTTGCAGGCGTGTGCATAGCGTACTCATCAGTGATTTTTCAGACCATTGTCGGTAACCGCATACTCACCCCGGCCATCATGGGCTATGAGGCGATTTATCTGCTGTTCCAGGCGTTGCTGATTCTGGTGCTGGGTACTCAAAGCCTGGTGTTGCTGGGGCGCGACAGCAATGTCCTGTTGTCGGTGCTGCTGATGCTCGGCTATTCGTGGCTCATCCACCGCTGGTTGTTCCGTGAGGGCAGCCACAACGTCTACCTGTTGCTGTTGCTCGGGCTGGTGCTGAGCATGGTGATGGCGACCGTCACTCAGTTCATCCAGCTGAAGATCAGCCCCGGGGAGTTCTCTATTTTCCAGGGCTTCAACTACGCCTCCTTCAACAAGGCCCAACCTGGGCAAGTGATCTATTCCGGTGTGCTGGTGACGGCGGTGTGCTTCATCGCCCAGCGCACTCTGCCGGTACTCGACGTACTGTCACTGGGGCGCTATCAAGCCATTTCCCTGGGCGTGGATTACCCGGTCAGTGTGCGCTTGCAACTCGGGTTGATCGCCATTTTAGTGGCTGTTTCCACCAGCCTGGTTGGGCCGACCGCGTTTATGGGCGTGTTCGTGGCGAATATCGCCTACGCGCTGGCTCGGACCGCTCGGCATCAGGTCACGCTGCCTCTCGGATGCGCCATCGCCATCGGTATTTTCATCATCGCCCAGTACCTGGTCGAGCAACTGTTCAACTACAACACCTCCGTCAGCATTCTCATCAACCTGGTGTGTGGTGTGTATTTCCTCGCGCTGATGATTCGAACCCGAGGCACTGCATGATCTCCCTCAATCACGTCTACAAAGCCTATGGCGCCAAGCATGTCGTGAGCGACGTCAGCGTGCAGTTCCCGCAGGGGCAGGTGACTTCACTGATCGGTCCCAATGGTGCGGGCAAGTCCACGTTGTTGATGTTGATCGCGCGTTTGCTGACACCCACCCGTGGTGAGGTACTGATGGGCGGGCGCAGCATTACGGATGTGCCGATAGGTGATTACGCCAAGCGCGTCGCGACCTTGCGTCAGTCACCGGATTTCAATCTGCGCTTGACCGTCGAGGAGTTGGTTGCCTTCGGCCGTTTCCCCTACAGCCGTGGAGTGCTGACCGCGCACGACCGTCAGGTAATCGACAAGGCCATTGAATTTCTATCGTTGCAGCCCCTGCGCCTCTCCTACATCGATGAACTCAGCGGTGGGCAACGGCAGATGGCGTTCCTGGCGATGACCATTGCCCAGCAAACCGATTATCTGTTGCTGGATGAGCCGCTCAACAACCTCGATATGAAACACGGGGTGCAAATCATGCGTGCCCTGCGTCGATTGTGCGATGAGCATGGCCGCACGGTGATCCTGGTGGTGCACGACATCAACTTTGCGGCCAATTACTCCGATCATATCGTGGCCATGAAAGGCGGTGCCATTCACCTCCATGGCCCGGTCGCGCAGGTGGTGACCGAGGCCAATCTGCGTGAACTGTTTGATCTTGATTTTGAAATTCTGCAGAGCGAACAGGGGTTCGTCTGCAACTACTTCAACCCATTACCATCAAGGGAACAGATATGAGCACCGATCACAAAATCTGCGCACTGCTATTGGCAATGACCGCAATCGTCGGATTGCAAGGGTGCGACAAGCAGACAGCGGAGGCCAAACCGGCTGTGACCGCGCAGGCCTACTATGAACCGATCACCATCGAGCACCCGCTTGGTACCACTGTGGTCTCTAAGTTGCCTGAGCGCGTGGTGGCGTTCGACATGAGCGAACTCGATACCCTTGATCAACTGGGCGCGCCGGTGGTCGGTATCGCCAAGGACTACGTCAGCAGCTTTTTGGTCCGCTACCGTGACGATGAAAACGTTGCGGATGTCGGCTCCACCATCCAGCCCAACCTGGAGCGGCTGCATGCACTAAAGCCCGACTTGATCCTGATCTCGCCACTTCAGGCACAAAGCTACGAGGAGCTCAGTCAGATCGCTCCTACCGTGTATGACGATGTGGATTTGACCAATAAAACAGGCAACCTCATCGAGACCGCCAAGGCGCATTTGACCCTGTTGGGTCGGATTCTCGAAAAACCGGACCTGGCCCGTCAGAAGGTCGCGGAAATGGACGCCAAGGTAGAACAGACCCGCCGGGTCACCGAAGGGCGCCCAGAGAAAGCCTTGATCGTGCTTCATAACAATGGCGCCTTCACCTCCTACGGCGTCAAGTCACGTTACGGTTTTGTCTTCGACACCCTTGGTGTGAAACCGGCCAGTACAGACATTGAGGCCGGTTTGCATGGGC
This sequence comes from Pseudomonas flavescens, assembly GCF_013408425.1. Taxonomy (NCBI): domain Bacteria; kingdom Pseudomonadati; phylum Pseudomonadota; class Gammaproteobacteria; order Pseudomonadales; family Pseudomonadaceae; genus Phytopseudomonas; species Phytopseudomonas flavescens. The sequence continues at coordinate 1,137,683 of NZ_JACBYV010000001.1, forward strand.
AACCGATTTCCAACGAATTCATTCAGCAGGCCGACCCCGACATTCTTTATGTCATCGACCGCACGGCCGTGATGGAGCATCGTCCGGCGCTCGACATCAATAGCCTGGACAACCCGCTTCTGCGCAAGACCAAAGCCTGGAATAACGGGAACGTGATCTTCGTCGATGCTCAGACCTGGTACCTGTGCACCGCCAGCGTGACCTGCCTCAACCGCATGGCTGATGAGGTGATGCAGGGGTACGAAGGCTGATTTCAGGCGGTGTATCAACCGCATTCGGAGCCGCTGATATTCAGGCATAGGTCATTTAATAATATTTATCATTTAGATTGAGGATTTAAAGTTCTGGTACGGAAACCTAATGAATGCACTTCAACACTTCGCATTGAAAGGAATCCAGCATGTCGGAACACGGTCGCCCCATTCACGCCAACCCTGTTTTTTTGCAGGCCACGTCTCGCACGTTCCCCTTTGCCTTGAACCGCACGTTACCTGCCGTACAGATGGCGCTCCTGTTAGGGTTGAGTGGCACGGCGATGGGGGTATGCGCCGCTCCTGAACCGGAGCGGTCCACGCAATCCCGGGCAGAGGCGGACAAAGGCCGCCTAGTCCTGTCGGAAACGACGATCGAGGGTAAAATGCTCGCCACCGACAACCTGCCACCGGCCTATGCCGGCGGGCAGATTGCCACGGGCAGCCGGGTCGGTCTGCTCGGCAACAAGGACTTCATGGAAACACCCTTCAGCGCCATCAGCTACACCGATGACTTCGTGCGCAACCACCAGGCCAAGGACATTGGTTCGGTGATCGGCGCAACGGACCCGTCGGTCAATGTCCCGTCCAAGCGGGCTATCATCGAAACCTTCTTTATTCGTGGTTTCAATACCACCGCCAACGACATCACCTACAACGGCCTGGCCGGTATGGCGCCGAATCTGCGCGGCGCGACCGAGCTGGCCGAACGGGTCGAAGTGCTCAAAGGCCCGTCTGCGCTGCTCAACGGCATGCCCCCCGATGGCAGCATCGCCGGCAGCATCAACCTGGTGCCCAAGCGCGCAGCCGATGAACCCCTCACACGCTTGACCACCAGTTACGAATCCAATGGCCTGTACGGTGCACACGCCGATGTGGGTCGTCGGTTCGGTGAAAACAACCAGTTCGGTATCCGCTACAACGGCGTGTATCGCGATGGCGACACCTCCGTCGATGATCAGAAACAGGAAATGCAGCTCAACGCACTGGGCCTGGACTGGCGCAGCGAGCGCGTGCGTTTGTCGTTGGATGCCTACAAGCAGCGTGAGCGTCTGGACGGCGCCAACTACTTCGGTATTTCTTCGATCGCATCCTCGGTCAACAAAGTACCCAGCCCGAAAAAAGGTGACTACAACCTGGCGCCAGACTGGGCGTACACCATCAACACCACTGAAACCCTGCTGATCAGGGGCGAGGCGGATTTGAACGACTCGCTCACGGCTTTCGCGGCCTATGGTCAGCGCGACGGTGGCCGTAATGCGCTGATGACACGTGGCTCGCTGATCAACAACGACGGAGACATCAACGTCCTGGCCTATCGTTCGGACGGGCAGGGCACACAGAAGTCCGGTGAAGCGGGCCTCAAGGGCGTATTTGACACTGGCCCCGTCGGTCACGCCTGGTCTCTCGCGGCCACTCAGTACAAATCGGAAATGCACTACAAAGACCTGCAGATCCCCAACTACGCAGTGACCAACTACGACAACCTCGACTTCGGTCCTACACCACCTCTGGGCAGATACGGTGCTATCACCTCGCGCACCGAAGCCAGGCTTAAAAGCTTTGCGTTTCTCGACACTCTGTCGTTCCTCGATGGGCGCGTGCAATGGACCCTGGGCTGGCGCGACCAGACCGTGGAAAGCGACAACCTGACAGCGGCTCGAGTCAAGACCTCAAGCTACAAAGATAGCCGCGTTTCACCGGCGACCGCGTTGCTGGTCAAGGTCACTGACGATGTGTCGGTGTATGCGAACTACATCGAAGGTCTGTCGCAGGGCGGCACGGCACCGACCACAGCGGTCAATTCGGGTGAAATCCTGAGCCCTTACCAGACCAAGCAGTATGAAGTCGGCGCCAAGATGGACCTGGGTACATTCGCCACTACCATGGCGGTATTCCAGATTGAAAAACCCAGTGCCTACACCGATCCGGCCACCAATATTTACGGCGTAAACGGCGAGCAACGTAACCGTGGCGTGGAGTGGAGCTTTTTCGGCGAAGCCCGGCCAGGGCTGCGTTTGATGGGCGGTGCTTCCTACACCAAAGCCGAACTCACCAAGGCGTTGGTCACGCGCAACGAGGGCAACCAAGTGACCGGCGTGCCTAGGGTCATCGCCAAGCTTGGCGCTGAGTATGACCTGGAGACTGTCTCGGGGCTGACTCTTACCGCCGGCACCAATTACATCGGCAGCCGCTACGTCACCGACGATCACCGCATGGAGCTGCCGTCGTACACCGTCTTCGACATCGGCGGGCGCTATACCACCAATGTCATGTCTAAACCGGTGACCTTGCGGGCCAACGTGGAAAATGTCGCGAACCGTGCCTACTGGATTGGTTCGTACAACGGTGGGGACGGCAGCGGCCTTTCCGGTGGCCTTGGTGCGCCACGTACCCTTCAGCTCTCGGCCTCGGTTGATTTCTAACCGCAGTTCCGCAAAAGGGGGAAGGTCTGCGGCGTTCTCCCTCACGCTCCTTTTGTCAGAGGCTCTGGCGTTATCGCTTCAAGCAGAGGATGAGCCGTCGAGAGCGCTGCGATTACATTGCCCCGATGGAGCGGCTGTTTCGCAGCCCGAAGACAGAGTGGATACCCACCACTGGGTAAATGAGTTTTTCGCGGGCCCGACGGAATATCGGTCGCATTTTGATGCAACGGTACCATTGCGAAAGTCCGCATTCCCAGTGGTACCTACTGCGTTGGCTGAGGAAAGACTTAACGCAGCGTCCGTGATTAGTTGACCACTACTTCGATTGCAGTTTTCGGTGAAAGGATCCCGCTCCGAAGCGGGATTGTCCGCTTGGAAGGTGTCCGCCTCGCAAGCTTCCTGGATGCACCTGCAGCTACATGCGGGTGCCCAGGAATCAGCACCGCAGGGTCCGACAGATGCTCCGGGTCAATGCTTCGAAGCAGGTGCCCGGTCTCCTGAGCAGGCCAAAGACGATTGACCCTTGTTGATCAGGACGGTGTTCGCGCCTTCCTGATCGTGGGGTTGAGCAAATCGGTAACCGTACCGCTGGCCAGTTCGGCGGCAAGCCCTACCGTTTCATGGAGCGTAGGGTGAGCGTGAATGGTCAGGGCCAGGTCTTCGATGTAGGCGCCCATTTCTATAGCCAGGCATATTTCGCCCAGTAGTTCTCCGGCTTTGGCGCCGACTATTGTAGCTCCCAGCACGGTTCCCTTTTGGGCGTGGTACAGCAGTTTCGTCTTGCCTTCCGTGCGTCCTTCCGTCAACGCTCTACCGCTGGCAGACCAGGGAAATACTGCGGTCTTGAACGGTATTCCCTGGGCAGCCGCCTGCTTCTCGGTCAATCCTGTCCAGGCCAGCTCAGGGTTGGTGTAGGCAATTGACGGGATGGTGAGCGGAGCGAAGGCTGAGTGCTTGCCGGCAGCCACCTCGGCAGCCACATGGCCTTCGTGGGAAGCTTTGTGTGCCAGCATAGGATTGCCATTGATATCTCCAATGGCAAGGATATGTGGCTTGCTGGTGCGCAGTTGATTGTCGACCTTGATGAATCCGCGCTCATCGAGAACTACGCCGGCGGCCTCTGTGTTCAAACGATCACTGTTCGGTCTGCGCCCAACCGCCACGAGCAGCGCGTCGAATCGCTCGGGTTGGCAGGCTCCATCAGTATTGGTGAACTCTATTTCGAGCGCTGTCGTGTTTGGCGCAACAGCGGTTATGCTGGTGTTGAGCCTGATCTCGAAGCGTTCGGCGTTGTAGCGTTGATAGACTTGAACCATGTCGCCATCAGCTGCCGGAATCAGTTGCTCCGAGGCCTCCACGATGGTGACTTGGCTGCCTAGAGCTCTGTAGACCGTAGCCATCTCCAGGCCGATGATACCCCCGCCGGCAATCAGCAGCCGTCCGGGAATCGAGCGTAGCGCCAGTGCCTCGGTAGAATCCCAGATGCGGGGATCGTCCGGTAGGAAGGGCAGCGAGGTGGCGCGTGAGCCCGCGGCGATGATGCAGTGCTCGAAGCTTATGATCGTATGCGTCGCGCCATCTTTCACGGCTACCTGATTGGCTCCCGTGAACTGCGCCGTGCCATGAATGACCTTAACATCCCGAGCTTTCGCGAGAGCGCTTATGCCTTGGCCAAGCGTGCCAATGCATTGATCTCGAAAACCGCGTAACTGCTCGAGATCGATTTGTGGTGCGTTGAAGTGCAGCCCCAGGTGTTGTGCGTTGGTGGTCTCGTTGAGCACATTGGCCGCGTGCAGTAATGCTTTGGAAGGGATGCACCCCACATTCAGGCACACGCCACCCAAATTGGTGTGGCGCTCCACCATCGTGACTTGCAGCCCCAGATCCGCAGCTCGGAAGGCTGCGCTATAACCGCCTGGGCCAGCGCCTATTACCAATACCTGAGTAGAGAAGTACGACGGCATGGTGATCTCCTTTTTGACTATCACCAGGTAGGTTTCAAGACCTTATCGCCTGACTCACGGTAAGGCAAGTAATCCTGTGGTTCTGTGCTTATTCCTAATTTTTCACTGCATAACCCGATTTTTTGCCGATAGGCCTATTGATCTTTAAACACTATTTTAGGAATCTATCTTCAGATAGGTAGATGCTTGATGGCGTCTAAGGTGTCATACAAGGGAATGAACATGACCGAACCAACGCTTCGCTATAATGCAAATGTCTTGGGCCTGCACCCGGCGCGTTCAACCTTGGATGGTGAGGGCACGGCACTAAAGATCTTGCATTGCCTGTTCAAACGCCGCTGTGTCATTGGTCGCCGATCGGCGAGTGTCACGGGGCGGAATGAATCTGAGTTACCGCCTGCGCATGTGTTGCGGCCACATCTTTCCGTGATTGCAGCGATGGTAGTGGCAGGCCGCACGATTGAAATGATCCTGCCTGCCTTTCCGGGGAAATCGCCCAACAGAAGAAAGACCCTTGGTCATTTGCCCGATCTTGCCGAACGTCATGCGATCGATGAGTTGGGACGCCTGTGCGCGGAGATCCGCGCTCTGCATGCGCCCGGTGCCAGAATTCATATCTGTTCGGACGGCTACGTGTTCTCCGATCTGGTGAAGATTCCGGATCACCATGTACAGGGCTACACCCAGGATTTGCAGCGCTATGCAGAGCAGACCCATCCAGGTCTTTTTGCCATGTTCGATCTCAAGGACGCCTATCCGCGATTGAGCTGTTTGGAGTCCATGCGTGAAGAGTTGATGATTGAGCACGGCACCTCGCTGATTCAACTCAAGGAGCGCTCCCTTAGTGAACCTCGCGCCATGGCCATGTATCGGGGCATTACCCGGTTTCTGGCTGAGGACTATTCCGGGCTCGTTGATTTCAGGGGTGTTTCCAATACCCAGATCCAGAAAGCGGCGAAGCTTGCCGCCCTTCGTGTGATTCAGCGCAGTGAGGCGTGGAGTGAGTTGCTCGAGGTGCGTTACCCAGGATTTGTACGCCTCTCCATTCATCCGCAATTCGAGGTCTCATCGAAAATCGGCATACAGCTGGTTGCAAGCAGCGATATCTGGCGCACGCCGTGGCATTCGGTGGCCGTAAAACGTCACGGCGAGATATCTCTGGACAAGCGCAGCAATATCGATGAAAGCAGCAATCACCTGGTCTTCCATAACGGTCGCCCGTGTCATTACGTGAGTCAGTGCTGATGACCCGGCCTGTCAAAGCAGATGGTTTCCAAGCCTTGTTGCTGGACCTCGATGGAACCCTGATCGACACGCTTCCCGACATTAGCCAGGCACTGGGCCGCCTATTGAACGATCGTGGCCTGGAGCTATTGGACGATACGCAACTGAGGCGGTTGGTCGGTGGGGGGACACGAGCGATGTTGCAGGCCGTCTGCGCCAATGCGCAATTGCCTTGGGATGAACAGTGGCACGAGCAATACCTCCGTTTGTATGAGCAGTGTCTTTTAAATCGCTCCCGGCCTTTCGATGGTGTGCTTGCCCTGCTCGAACATTGCCGTGACAGGGCTCTACCCATGGCCGTGGTCACCAACAAGAGCCAGGCTATGGCGTCTCGATTATTGGATGCGCTGCTGCCAACTATTCCATTCGTCACGACAGTTGGCGCCAGCGCTTCAAGGCCCCTCAAGCCAAACCCCCAGGGGGCGTTTTTCGCTGCAGCGGAGATTGGGGCAAGTCCAGAGTGCTGCCTGTTGCTGGGAGATACCCAGAGTGACGTACTCACAGCGCGAGCTGCAGGCATGCGCGCCGGCGCCGCGTTGTGGGGTTACGGGAGTAGGCAGTCGCTGATGGCGTTGAGCCCCCATGCTGTCTTCGAAGAGCCCGGCCAGTTGGCAAGTTTTCTGTTCGACTGACTGCCTGCGCTTTAACGGGCGCCTTGTGCTGGAAAACCTCAGGAAGAGATCTGGTTATGAATGAGAGAAAGCAGCGAGGATTCATCTTCTTCGCCATTCTGCTGGCCATGGTCAATCTGTTGGCCTCCGATATATATGTGTCGGCGTTTCCTGTTCTCGAGCGAGATTTCGCCACTGACTCCACTTGGGTCGGTTGGTCATTGAGTCTGTTCTTTATTGGCTCAGTGCTGACATTGCCAATCTATGGCGCGATGTCCGACCGTTTTGGTCGCAAGCCCGTCTTGCTGGTGGGCTTGGTCGTGTTCGCGGTCGGTAGCTTCACTTGCTTGATGGCCGCTTCTGTCGAGTGGTTCCTGACAGGTCGCTTTATTCAGGCGGCGGGTGTTTGTGCTGCTTATGTGTTGTGGCAGCCAATGGTTGTCGATATCTACCCGCCAGCCCAGGTGCAGAGGGTTTTCGCGATCGTCATGCCGTTTCTGGGGATTTCCCCCGCATTGGGGCCACTGCTTGGCGGCCTGCTTACCGAGCAATGGGGATGGCGCTCAATCTTCATTTTCCTGCTGGCTATCAATGCGCTGTTGATTGCCTGGACGGTGCTAGGGTTTCGCGAGTCCCTTGTCGCTATGCCAGACAGCCAGCGTCGCGAGTCACTGTTGCAAGGCTACGCGGTGGTGCTGGGGCAGTGGCGGATGACTGGTATTTTTCTGGCGCTCGGGCTTTGCATCGGGATGTACATGGCGTATCTGACGCTTTGTCCTTTCCTGTTCGCAGGCTTAGGGTACAGCCCTGTGCAAATCGGTCTGACCTTCATTCCCATCGCAGGGGCATTCGGCGGTGGCGGGGCGCTCGCCAAGGTTCTATGCCGTAAATACAGCGAACTGCATGTCACTCGTCTGGGCGTGCTGGGCGCGATGCTGGGCAGCCTTGTCCTGACGATCAGCCTCTGGGTGACATCGCTGAGTTCGGCGTTGCAGGTCATCGTGCCGTTCATGCTGGTAACGATGTCCATCGGTGTTGCGATCCCTACGGGAACCTCCGTGGTTATGCGCGCCGCGGATCATCGTGCAGGCACCTGCTCTAGTGCCATGAACGTGATCAGCTCGCTATTGGCCTTCGCTGTCACGCTGGTGTCTGCCTTGCTGCTGTCACGCCTTGGCCCCCTCACCCTGGCTGGAGTAGTCGTGGGCAGCGCCACCCTGGCCTTGTTGTGTGTGACAAGTGTTGGCCGTGGCACCACGCCCCTCTGCACCGCACAAGGATGAGCAACGTGGTCCATGACATCAAGAGTCTGCGGATCATCAGTGAGTCGGTCTGGACTGCCGGGCAGCCCAGCAAGACGGAGCTTGTGGCACTTCATGAGCTCGGCTTTGCCCTGGTGATGAACATAGCGCCTATTGATCCTCGCTACTCGTTACCTAACGAGCAGGAACTGGTGCAGAGCTTAGGGATGCGTTATGTGCATCAGCCGGTCAGCTTCCAAAACCCCACGATCGCCGACTTTGAGCTTTTCGCCGCCACGCTGGATGAGCTGAGGAGTGAGCGGATGCTCATTCACTGCGCCGCCAACTATCGGGTCAGTGTGTTCTACGGTGTGTACGCCATGAGCGCACTGGGGTGGTCCGCGCAGCAATGCCAGGCGTTGATCGGTGACGTATGGAATATCGAAGAGTTTCCCGTGTGGGATGCATTGGCTCGAAAACTCATGGCACTGCAGGAGCAAGCCTGATGAATGAAAATCGCAAGAACTGGATTGGAGCGGCCATCGAGATCATCGAGCCGTTCTTGTTGCGTGCTACCGGTGACCGCTTTGAAGAGCGGGGGCGCAACGCACTGGCCAAGCAGCTTGCAGTGTGCTTCGACCAGCAGCGGCCACTGCGTCTATTGTTCCCCGGATTTCCCTGCAAGTCGCCCAATAGCCGTGACAAGAGCCTGGGAGTATTGCCCGACTATGGTGAGGTCATGGCCATCCAGCGGCTAGACCAGTTAGGCAGCGCCCTGGCGGATCATCATGCGCCAGGCTGCATAGTGACCATCGTCAGTGACGGCACAACCTTCAACGATATCGTCGGTGTCGATGACGAATGCCGCGAGAAGTACAACGACGCCCTACGCGACTTGTGTCACACCCATACCATCGTTTGGGCGAGTCTGGCCGACTGTTTGCCAGCGACTGATTCACCGGCGCAGCAGCGGCGTGAGCTGCTGCGCCACGCCCAATTACCCTATGCATCTATCGACAGGCTGATGGCTCTGGGCAAGCAGGATCATGAGCTGGCGGCAAGTCACGATAAGCTATGCAGCTACCTGTACAACGATCTGCGGCTGGGCAAACAGGCCGATCAGTCAGAAGACCAGTATCTGGAGGATATTTCCACTAAGGCCTGGCAAATGATGCAGCGCGGGCACGCACTGAATGCTGTCCTCAAGCGCGCGTTCCCTGATGACATTCGTCTTTCAGTCCACCAATACGATAACGCGGGCCCTAAATATACCGTTTCTCTGCAGACTGGCCTGCAACGACCTGTCAGTCCTTGGCATATGGTCCCGGTGTGCGGTCTGGATGGCCCCCAGGCACTGCGATGCCGCAATCAGGTCGATGCGCAAAAACATGTGTTGGTGACTTATCAAGGTCGGCCCTGGCTGTATCACCAGGTGGATGATCCGCGGGCTCTGGAATTCGAGTACGAACTCCAGAAGCTGCCGCTGTTCGGGTTGGCGGTACGAGACCCGCTTGGAAAAGGCTTCGATACGTTGTCTAGCGTTCTTCTCGCCTCGCTGACCGAAACTTTCGGTTTTGTGTGCCTGAGTGGCTACGCGTTTACCGATCAAGAAGCCTTCACTCGCCGCTGTGAAGGATTCGGAAAAATCTACCAGTGGAAATTTGGCGCCGTGCATGTGGTCAAGCCCGAAGATGAGCCGGAAGGGTTCGTGCATTCGCTGGAGAAAACGCCTTTGCATTGGGATTTGAGCATGTTGCCCTTGACCCATGAGGACGTAGTTGGAAATGAAAAATTCAGCGCCAGCAAGTTCATGCTCTATTGCAAGACACCACCATGTGGGGGGGAGGGCCAAACTACGATCGTCGACGGCCGTAATGTATTGGCTAAGGCCGGGCTGGCAAAGGTGCGCGAGTGGGCTAGAACCCGCGTCACCTACTTTACGAAAATGACTTACTTTGGAGGCAATCCGCGCAGCTACCCACTGGTCGATACGCACCCCTTCGATGGCCGGCTGATCTTTAGATATCAGGAGGGCAGCGATTCGGCACTGCAAACCTTCGACTTAAACATTGATGATATGTCGACGGCAGAGCAACGCAGCATCCTCGGCGAAGTGAACAGCCTGGCTTATGACCCCGATTGCATTATCGAGCACCAGTGGGCGCAGGATGATCTGGTACTTATCGATAATTGGCTAATGCTCCATGGCCGTCTGCCGATGACCGAGCGTTCGCGGTCGCGTGAACTGTGGCGCATCCAAATCTATTGATCGTCGAACCGGCGAGGTCCGCGTAACCAGCGCTTCAACTCTCGCAGGCTTCGAGGAATTGATATGCCAGCAAAAAAAATACTCATTTTCGCTGAGGCCGTCACGCTCGCGCATTTGGTTCGCCCCTACCAGTTGGCCAAGGTACTCGTGCAATCTGGCTACCGGGTGCACTTTGCCAGTGCCGATCGATTCCAGTTCGTATTCGACCAGCCGGATATCGAGCATCACTGGATTGAGTCGGTAGCGCATGGGCGCTTTCTAGAACGTGTAGAAACCGGCCGCTGCCTTTACTCGGCCCAAGAGCTTATCGACTATGTGGGTGAAGAGGTCGAGTTGATCAGGCGGCTGTCGCCCGACCTGGTCATGGGCGACTTCAGGCACTCGTTATCGATAAGCACGCGTCTGGCTCGCGCCCTGTATATCAACCTGATCAATGCCTATTGGAGCCCTTGGCAGCATCAAATGGTGCTGCCCGTTCCACAGCTGCGACAGGTTGCGCTACATCGCATTCCCGGTATGAAACACGTAATGCCACTGATGAGCAGAATCATATTCCATGTTCAAGGCAGGGCCTTGAATCAAGCCCGTGAGCACTTCGGCCTCCCGCCGTTTTCACATTGCTTGCATGGTTGGACTTTCGGCGACCATACGGCCTACTACGACGTGCCTGCGCATTTCGATTTGCCAGCGCTACCTGCCAACCATCATTTCATCGGTCACGTGCCGTGGCAGCCGACCGCGGTGCCTCCTTCGGATCAATTGCTTGATGGGCTGGCCGACCCCTTTGTGTATGTGGCACTCGGGTCATCGGCGGGGGCGGGAGTGCTTGGGGCGGTGGTCGAGCGCTTGATGCGCTTGGGGCTCGAATTAGTCGTCAGCGGTGTTGCCAAACAGGATCGACCGGCTAGCTGGGATCATAGAGTCAGGTCTGCGCCTTTGGTCGCTGGTGAAGTGATCGCCAGACGCGCCAGCCTGGTCATTACCAATGGCGGCAGTCCTTCGTCTTATCAGGCTCTGGCCGCGGGCACGCCTGTATTGGGAGTTGCGGTGAACATGGACCAGTTGTTGGCCATGAGCAACCTGCAGCGCCTGGGAGGTGGATATCTGTTGCGTCCCGGCGAAATCGCCTCCGGCCGTTTCGATAGCCGGGTGCAGTCATTGCTCAATGGCGAATGCCAGCACAGCGTGCGAGTCCTGGCCGAGCAACTAGGGTCTATGGACTACCGCCAGCAACTGCCGCAGTTAGTGCAGCGTGTCATCGATTTCGATGATGCATCCGCCAGCAGAGAGTCGACGGATGCTTCGAAACGTGCAGAGCAAGCCCGCCTCAGCGCCGCATCATGGACGTTGCCGCCCATTTTGCGCAGCAGTCTAATCAATGCACCAATGCGCGAAGACGTACACTGACGCCTTCGGCGACGTGGTCGAAATATGCCATATCGTCCAGGGCGCGTGCGCCAATCATCGCGCCATTGAGCGATGCAAGTATCTGTGCAGCTATCTTCCCTTGTTCGTCACGGCTGAGTGATGAGGCCATGTTGAGGATGATTTTTCCGATCCAATCCAGGTTCAGCCTATAAAAGTTCTTCAGGGAACTGACAACGCTGTCAGGGAGTATCTCGATATCCGCGCCCAACATCATGCACAGTGTCATGGTTCGATGGCTGGTAATTTCTTCGCGGTACATGTTCATGTAGCGCTCCGCACGTTGCAGCGGCGTACCGGGCTGGCTGTCAAGGTTGTTCAGAGCCAGCTCGAAGCGGGCCAGATAGCGCTTCATGACCGCTTCCACCAGGTCTTTCTTTGCGGGGAAGTGATAATGAATACTGGCGCTCTTGATGCCGATGATCTCGGCAATTTCTCTGAACGCGAACCCTTGATAGCCTCGTGAACGGATCAGGCGCTCCGCAATGTCGAGAATTCGTTCGGCAGTATTGTTCATGTCTTCATTGGCTCCAGACCCACAGTTTCATATCTGACTCGAGTTCAATGCGAGTTTATGGCCGGGCGATGCCCATCATGCGATCCGGATTGGCTTTCTGAGGCCGCCAGCATGGGTTGAGTGCTGGCGATTTTTTTGTCAGTGGCGGCTGGTTGGCGCCGGCATCGCCAGCAGCTGCTTTTCCTGATTCCAGTCGAACGGTTCGTCGTTTTCTTCGGCGTAGAAACGACGCTCGTCGAGTTGCTGATACAGCTCGATCTCTTCGTCGGGCATGAAGTGCAGGCAGTCGCCGCCGAAGAACCACAGCAGGTCACGGGGCACCAGGTGGGCGATCTGCGGGTAGCGCTGGAAGATCTGGCTGATCAGGTCCTGACCCAGGTACTGGCTGCGTTCGAAATCCACTGGCAGCTCCGCCAGCAGTTCGTCATAGCGCTCGAGGAAGTTGGCATGGCTGTCATCGAGAATCTGCTCGGCTTCGCCCAGGGCGACCAGAATGGTGCGCAGGTGGTTGAGCAGGGCGATGTGGTGATCGAGATGGGTGTTGGCCATGTCCGGTGATCCTGAAAGTAAAACGGGCGCCGGAGTATAAAGTCCACGGCGCCCGCTGTCGTGCCTGCAGTATGCCTACCTGACTTTACCCTCGCTCGGCAGCAGCTCTTCCTTGCTGAAGTCATCGACATCGATCACCACACGACGGGCGAGCTCGGCCCGTTGCAACTGCTGGCCTTCCTCGGCAGTGAGTACGTCGGCAGCGACTGCCGTTTCGATCTCGTTCTGCCCCGGCGTTTCCCGAACCTGCCCGGCCTTGACGGCCTTGTGCAGCTTCTTCTGCAGCGGTTGGGTTTCCTGCAGCAGATTGAAGGCGTGTTGCAGGGCGCCAACCGGATCGTCCGTGGCGCTTGGGCGGAAGCAGCCTTCGAGCAGCTCTTCGAGTGCCGGATCGCCAGCATTGCGGCCGATGATCGCTGCGACCTGAGCGTCGAGGTGATCGTCTGGGCCCTGGTGACGACGGCCGAAGGGAAAGACCAGCACGCGCAGGGCGCTTCCCAGCAAGCGATTGGGGAAGTTGCTGAGCAGGGCGTCGATGGCGTCCTCGGCCTTGCCCAGGCTCTCCTCGAGCGCCCAGTGCAGCAGCGGGCGGACATGCTCCGGGTAGTCCTGATCGTGATAACGCTTCAGTGCCGCGGAGGCCAGATACAGATGGCTGAGTACGTCACCCAGGCGTGCCGACAGGCGCTCGCGACGCTTCAACTCGCCGCCCAGCAGCATCATGCTGAGGTCGGCGAGCATGGCGAAGGCTGCGCTCAGGCGGTTCAGGGCGCGGAAGTAAGGGCGGCTGATGCGGTCGCCCGGCACCTTGCCGAGCATGCCCAGGCTGAGGCTGAGAATCAGCGTGCTGGCGGCATTGCTGACGGCGAAGCCGATGTGTTGCATCAGCAACTCGTCGAACTCCACCAGCGCCTGGTCGCGGTCTTCGCGATTGGCCAGGGCCATTTCCTTGAGTACGTAAGGATGGCAGCGGATCGCCCCCTGGCCGAAGATCATCAGGTTGCGCGAGAGGATGTTGGCGCCCTCGACCGTGATGAAGATCGGCGCCCCTTGCCAGGAGCGGCCCAGGTAGTTGCTCGGGCCCATGATGATGCCCTTGCCGCCGTGCACGTCCATGGCATGGGTGATGCACTCGCGGCCACGCTCGGTCAGGTGGTACTTGAGGATGGCTGAAAGTACCGACGGCTTCTCGCCCAGGTCCACCGCATTGGCGGTGAGGATGCGTGCACTGTCCATCAGCCAGGCGTTGCCGCCGATGCGTGCCAGGGCCTCCTGAATGCCTTCGAAGGCCGACAGCGGCACGTTGAACTGCTCGCGTACCTGGCTGTACTGGCCGGTGACCAGGCTGGTGTACTTGGCGGCGCCGGTACCGACGGCGGGCAGGGAGATGGAGCGACCTACCGACAGGCAGTTCATCAGCATCATCCAGCCCTTGCCGAGGTAGTCCGGCCCGCCGATGAGGTATTCCAACGGCACGAATACATCCTTGCCGGAATTGGGGCCGTTCATGAAGGCAGCGCCCAATGGCAGGTGGCGGCGGCCGATTTCCACGCCAGGGGTATCGGTGGGAATCAGTGCCAGGCTGATGCCCAGTTCCTCCTTGTCGCCGAGCAGATGATCCGGGTCATAGGCCTTGAAGGCCACGCCAAGCAGTGTCGCAACCGGGCCGAGGGTGATGTAGCGCTTTTCCCAGTTCAAGCGCAGGCCGACGACTTCCTCGCCGTTCCACTGGCCTTTGCAGATCACACCGCTATCGGGCATGGCGCCGGCGTCGGAGCCAGCCAGTGGGCCGGTCAGGGCGAAGCAGGGGATATCGTCGCCACGCGCCAGGCGCGGCAGGTAATGGTTGCGCTGCTCTTCGGTGCCGTAATGCAGCAGCAGTTCGGCCGGGCCGAGGGAGTTGGGTACCATCACCGTGGAGGCGAGGTCACCGCTACGGGTGGCCAGCTTCATCGCCACCTGGGAGTGGGCGTAGGCGGAAAAACCCTTGCCGCCGTATTCCTTGGGAATGATCAGGGCGAAGAAGCCATGTTGCTTGATGTGCGCCCAGGCTTCTGGCGGCAGATCCATGCGCTGGCCGATTTCCCATTCGCTGACCATCGCGCACAATTCTTCGGTCGGGCCGTCGATGAAGGCCTGCTCCTCTGCGGTCAGCCTGGCTTTCGGGTAGGCCAGCAGCTTGTCCCAGTCGGGGCGGCCGCTGAACAGCTCGCCGTCCCACCATACGGTGCCTGCTTCGATGGCGTCCTTTTCGGTGGCCGACATCGGCGGCAGCACCTTCTGGAACCAGGCGAACAGCGGCGCGGTGAAATGCTTGCGGCGCAGCTCCGGTAGCGCCAGGGGGATGGCGACAGCCAGCCAGAGCAGCCAGAAGATCACCAGCAGCCAGCCAGGCGCATGGCTGTAGGCGCCCATCACGAGCAGGTAGGCAGCAACGATTGCCAGGGCGGGTAGGGGCGCCGTGCGGCGGTGGGCCAGATAGGCCGTACCGATGACCAGAACGAGCAACCAGACAGCGAGCATGCAGAATCCTCCATGATGGCGATGGCAGAACGACTACCGACGCCATAATCGTAGTCGGCAAGCGCAAAGGCTGCCGACAGGGGCGTTACAGATCACTTCCGGGTGGTCACGACCTGCCGCGTTCACGATAGTGACCCCTACCGAGGCCGCGTAGTTCGGCTAACAAATTGCGTCTGCGGATGACCTGTTGGTCAGGTCATGAATGGCCCGTACTCGGGCTACATGAACGGGGTCGATATCCAACATCAGTATGTCTGGCTTTCTTCTTGCGGGCAGAGTGGTAGGGTTGTCAGCGTCTCGGCTGGCGGGATTCTGATAAGGACGATTGGCATGCTGAAAATATGGGGCCGCAAGAACTCCAGCAACGTGCGCAAGGTGCTGTGGTGTGCTGAAGAGGCCGGTGTCGGCTACCAGCGGCTGGATGCCGGTGGGGCGTTCGGCGTGGTCGATCAAGCGGAGTTTCTGGCGCGCAACCCGAATGGGCGGGTGCCTGTGCTCGAGGACGGTGACCTGGTGCTCTGGGAGTCCAACAGCATCGTGCGTTACCTGGCCGCGGCGTATGCGCCGGGCAGCCTCTATCGTGAAGATCCAGCCAGCCGGGCGCAGGGCGACAAGTGGATGGACTGGACCACGTCCACCTTTGCCGGTGAATTCCGCGATTTGTTCTGGGGCACCCTGCGTACCCCTGTGGAGCAGCGCGACGTGGCGGCGATCGACGCTGCCCGGCAACGCTGCATCGCGCTTCTGGCGTTGCCCGAGCGGGCACTGGGCGAGCATGACTACTTGTCCGGCGAGGCCTTCGGCATGGGCGACATCCCGCTCGGCAGCTTCATCTATGCCTGGTTCGAGATGCCCATCGAGCGACCGCCACAGCCCAATCTGCAAGCCTGGTATGCGCGGCTGCGCGAGCGACCCGCCTACCAGAGTGCGGTGATGACCGCCCTGACCTGATTGCACAATGTCGTTGCAATGCAGGTGCTTCACCCCCATCTAAACCCTGTCACTTTTCATGCGTGCGTATCCTTTATGAGTACTGCTCTGTCGATCCGACAGCTGACCAAAACCTATGGCAACGGCTTCCAGGCCTTGCACGGCCTCGATCTCGATGTGGCCGAAGGGGATTTCTTCGCCTTGCTTGGCCCTAATGGCGCTGGCAAATCCACCACCATCGGTATCCTCTCGACGCTGGTGAACAAGTCCAGCGGCACGGTCAACGTGTTCGGCCATGACCTGGACGCCCAGCCTGCCGCGCTCAAGCGCTGCATCGGCGTGGTGCCTCAGGAATTCAACTTCAACCAGTTCGAGAAGGTCTTCGACATCGTCGTGACCCAGGCTGGCTACTACGGCATTCCGGCGCGCCTTGCCAAGGAACGTGCCGAGCAATACCTCAACCAGCTGGGGCTGTGGGACAAGCGTGACGTGGCCTCGCGGGAGTTGTCCGGTGGCATGAAGCGCCGGCTGATGATCGCCCGCGCGCTGGTACATCAGCCGCGGCTGCTGATCCTCGACGAGCCGACCGCCGGTGTCGATATCGAACTGCGCCGCTCGATGTGGAGCTTCCTCACCGATCTCAACGAACAGGGCATCACCATCATCCTCACGACTCACTACCTGGAAGAGGCCGAGCAGTTGTGCCGCAACATCGGCATCATCGACCACGGGCGGATCGTCGAGAACACCAGCATGAAAGCGCTGCTGGGCAAGCTGCATGTCGAGACCTTCCTGCTGGACCTGAAGCACGACCTGACTGCCGTGCCCCAGCTTGTCGGCTATCCGGCCAAGCTGGTCGATCGTCACACGCTCGAAGTGCAAGTGGATAAAAGCCAGGGCGTCACCGAGCTGTTCCGCCAATTGTCGGCACACAACATCGAGGTGCTGAGCCTGCGTAACAAGAGCAACCGTCTGGAGGAGCTGTTCGTGTCACTGGTCGAGAAGAACCTGTCGAAGGTGGCCGTATGAATCGCGAGCAGTCCGAATTCAGCGCCAACATGGTGGCATTGCGTACCATCGTCTACCGCGAAGTTCGCCGCTTCATGCGTATCTGGCCGCAGACCCTGCTGCCGCCAGCGATCACCATGGTCCTGTACTTCGTGATCTTCGGGAACCTGATCGGTCGGCAGATCGGCGACATGGATGGCTTCACCTACATGGAGTACATCGTGCCGGGGCTGATCATGATGTCGGTGATCACCAACGCCTATGGCAACGTGGTGTCGAGTTTCTTCGGTAGCAAGTTCCAGCGCTCGGTGGAGGAGTTGATGGTCTCCCCGGTATCGCCGCACACCATCCTGATCGGCTACGTCACCGGCGGCGTGCTGCGCGGCCTGGCCGTGGGCGTGATCGTGACGATACTGTCGCTGTTCTTCACCCATCTGCAGGTGCATCACCTTGGGCTGACGGTGCTGGTGGTGTTGCTGACGGCGACCATCTTCTCCTTGGGTGGCTTCGTCAACGCGGTGTTCGCGCGCAACTTCGACGACATCTCGATCATCCCGACCTTCGTGCTGACGCCACTGACCTACCTGGGCGGCGTGTTCTACTCGATCAGCCTGCTGCCGCCGTTCTGGCAGACCGTGTCGATGGCCAACCCGGTGCTGCACATGGTCAACGCCTTCCGCTACGGCATTCTCGGCGTATCGGACATCCGTATAGGCACGGCAATCGGCTTCATGCTGGTCGCCACGGCAGTGCTCTACGTGCTGTGCGTCCGTTTGCTGGTCAGTGGGCGCGGCATGCGGCAGTGAGCATGTCGTCGGGCCCCTTGCTTGGCGTCAGGCCCGAAAATCGCCGGCAAGCCGGCTCCTACGCAGCAGCGCTGCCACCCATTCTGTAGGAGCCCGCTTGCGGGCGATGCGCTGGCGGCCATGACTCAGCAACGCGTCAGGCACGGGAATCGCCGGCAAGCCGGCTCCTACGCGACAGCGATGCCACCCATTCTGTAGGAGCCCGCTTGCGGGCGATGCGCTGGCGGCCATGACTCAGCAACGCGTCAGGCCCGGGAATCGCCGGCAAGCCGGCTCCTACGCGACAGCGATGCCAGCAATTCTGTAGGAGCCCGCTTGCGGGCGATGCGCTGGCGGCCATGACTCAGCAACGCGTCAGGCCCGGGAATCGCCGGCAAGCCGGCTCCTACGCGACAGCGATGCCACCCATTCCGTAGGAGCCCGCTTGCGGGCGATGGATGGCGGTTATGCCGCAACGTCAAACCGTGGCCGCCATTCTCCGGCATGTCGGCTCCTGCGGGGTTGGCTGCAGGGGCCATCTACAGCCAGCCGTAATGGCGGAAGCTGGCGTACAGGCCGACGCAGCCTGCGCCGATCACGCCCAGGACCGCGAAATAGCCGTACTGCCAGGTAAGCTCGGGCATGTTGTGGAAGTTCATGCCGTAGATGCCGGCCACGGCCGTGGGAAAGGCCAGTATGGCTGCCCAGGCGGCAAACTTGCGCTGTACCACGCTCTGTCGGGATGACTCCAGCAGCAGGCCGATCTCGATGGCGTGGTCGGCCATCTCGCGCAGGTTGGTGAGGTCTTCGAGCAGGCGATTGACGTGGATGGCGACGTCACGGAAGTACGGGCGCATGTTCTTGTCGATGAACGGGAAGTCCAGGCGCTGCAGTTCCTGGCATATCTCCGCCAGCGGACCGATGTTGCGGCGCAGGCGCAGCAGGTTGCGGCGCAGATGCTGAATGCGCACCACCTCGGCGTGGCTCATGGCGCATTCCAGCACGGCCTGCTCGAGCTGCTCCAGTTCGGCGTAGTAGATGTCCATCAGCGGTCGGTAATTTTCGATGATGAAGCTGAGCAGGGCGTAGAGTACGAAGTCTTCGCCGTGCTCGAGCAGCAGCGGCCGTGCCTCGCAGCGCTGGCGCACCCGGGAGTAGGTCGCGGACTCGCCATAGCGAGCGCTGATCACGTAGCCCTTGCCGGCGAACAACTGGGTTTCCACGAAGGTCAGTTCATCGCCGACCTGCACCGGTGAATAGAGCACCAGAAACAGCGCATCACCGAAGGTTTCGAGCTTGGGCCGAGTGTGCCGTTGCAGCGCGTCCTCCAGGGCCAGCTCATGGAGGTTGAACTGCCGCTGCAGGTTGCCGAGCTCTTCGCTACCGGGATCGTGCAGGCCTATCCACACGAAGTGCTCGGGTTTGTTGGCCCAGTCGCGTCCCTCGTCGAGATTGATATCGCTGACCTTGTGGCCCTTGCTGTAAACGGCTGCTGCGACGACTTCGCCCATGGTGTGCCCCGTGCGTTACCTGTTCGCGGCAGCTTACCTGCTTATCTCGCGTCGCTCAGCCCCTTTACGCCGGCGTCGACGTGCTCGCCAATTCGGCATCCATCGCATCGATGCAGGTCTGCATGCGCGAGCGGCACGTTTCGATCAGTTGCGGCAGGTCATCCATGCTCAGGCCGGCGGTGGGGATCTCCGGCAGTGAGCGGATCATCACCCGGCCGCTGTTCCAGGCATTGAGGCGCAGACTGCGTACGTAGCTGCTGGCACACACCGGGATGATCGGAACACCGGCGGCAACGGCCATCTGGAAGGCGCCTTTCTTGAACGGCAACATCTCGCCACCACCATTGCGGGTACCTTCCGGGAAGACCCAGATGGAAGTGTTCTCATGTTGCAGCGTATGGGTGGTCGCCAGCATCGAGCGCTTGGCCTTGCGTGCGTTGCCGCGGTCGATCAGTACATTGCCGGCCAGCCAGTACAGCTGGCCGAACAGGGGCACCCATTTGAGGCTCTTCTTGCCGATGCTTACCGTGCGTCGGGGCACCACGCAGCCGATGACATAAAGGTCGTAGTTGGACTGGTGGTTGGCGATGATCACGCAGGGGCGGTCATGTTCGGCCAGATTGCGCGTATCGGTCTGGACCTTGATGCGCAGCAGGCGCAGCGCCGGCAATGAATACAAGCGCGCGCACAGGCGGCTGTTGTCAGGGTGGAATGGGCGACACAGGCCCAGCAACAGCCCAAGAATGCCTGCGCCGATGAAATGCACGCCCATCATCAGCATGCGCAGTACGAAGAGCATGGTTGCGACCCACTCGAAAAAGGTCGCGCAGTGTAGGGGTGGCCCGGTTTTTGGGCAATTGCCAGGCCATTACCAGTGATTGCCGACGTTCAGGCATGCAGTTGATCGGGCGAAAGCATGCCTGAAGCCTTACAGGGCGTGCTGCTTGTCCAGTTCGATGGACTGGTCGAGGGTTTCCAGCAGCGCAGCGCGGACCTTGAGCTTGGTCTTGCGGTGGGCATTCATGTTGATCTTCTTGAACTGCGCAGCGACGGCCAGTGCAGTGACCACTAGTTGGTCGGCCGGTACCACCTTGTCGAGGAAGCCCGCATCTACTGCGCTTTGCGGATCGAACATCTCGCCATTGATCACCGAGCGGTGAAAGGCCGACTTGCGCAGGCGGTCGCGGGCCAGTTCGATGCCCACGTGGTGCATGGTCATGCCGATCTGCACTTCATTGAGGCCAATGCTGAAGGACCCCTCGACACCGATGCGGTAATCGCTGGAGAGCAGCAGAAACGCACCCTTGGCCACCGCATGGCCCGGGCAGGCGACGATGATCGGGTAGGGGTGAGCGAGCATGCGCCGCGCCAGGGTCGAACCCGCGGCTACCAGGTCGATGGCATTCTGCGGGCCGGAGGTCATCACCTTGAGGTCATAACCGCCGGAGAGAATCCCCGGCTGTCCGGTCAGGATCACGATGGCCTTGTCCTGGGTAGCGCGATCCAGGGCCTCATTGAACGCCTCGATCACCGCAGGGGAAATGGCATTCACCTTGCCGTTGTTCAGGGTCAGGGTGGCGATGCCGTCATCGAGTTGGTAGCTGATCAGGTCGCTCATGGTCGACTCCTTGTTCTGGATATGCGGCTGACGTTACCCATCGGACGAGGTCAGGTAAAGCACGAAGGGTGACTGTAGAGTCAGGCTTCAGCCTTGGCGAATGCAGGACTCCGTCCCAGCGTGGCGCCGATGAGGGATCGGACGGATTGGCATTGCCGTCACTCCCCAGCGTGCCCGCTACTACGGCTGGCTGATTCGGCAGGAGTCCGTCGCGCGTGCCCAGGCGGGCGGCCGCTATACCTCGCCATGGCTTAAATGCATGAATCTTCTGAAAAAAGTTTGCCTTTGGGAAAACCTTCGATTACATTAGCGCGCCTCGACAGACAGCATGTCTGGCGAGATCCGGTGAAGTGTCCGAGCGGTTGAAGGAGCACGCCTGGAAAGTGTGTATACGAGAAATCGTATCAAGGGTTCGAATCCCTTCTTCACCGCCACTTTCGAAATACCTGAAGCCCTGAAAACGTCACCGTTTTCGGGGCTTTTTGCATTCTGGGTCAGGTAACCGTCAAAGCAGTGTCGAAAGCGCTCTATTCGCAGTGAGTCCAGAGCCGCAGCACCTTGATCACGTGCTCATCCTGCGGCACCTGGTAGGCGAGGCGGTGCTGGACGTTGCTGCGCCGCGAGCATGCGCCGTTCAGGTCCTCTGCGAGCTTTTCGTAAGGGGGAGCGGGAGGGGAGGAGACGCCGCACTCGTCCAGCAAGGCTTCAGTCCTGCCCTTCAAGCTGCAGCAGAAGGCTCCTTGGCGTTTTCTTCAGCTTCCTAAGGCCTCATACCACTTTCGACCTGGGGTAGCTCTTCTGGTAGCGCGTCAGTTCGTCTTTGCCTGGCTCGCGGTAAGGCGTGCCCGGGCCGTCATTGGCGATGAAGAACGTGTCCGATGAAGAATGCTTTGCCGCTGCCTTGGAAACCGTATCGAGCGGAGTCCAGGGCAATACGACTGAACCCTTTTTGAAAGAGGTGCAGCCGTTGATCGAAGCGAGATAGAGGGTTTTTTCCGGCGCGCCAGGTGTGGTCACCGTCACTTCACGCTCTTCGAGCAGCCGTTTGGCAAGCGCCGCACCAAGCAGTCTTGCAATGGGCACGGTGAGGTTATCGATGTTGCCAGGAACCGCCACCAGCACGTCGTCATTCTTGTTCATGGCTAGGCGCAGAACCCGGGCGAATTCGTCTGCGAAAATGCCGTGTTTGATCGTGTGATACATCATGATCCGCATCCTTACGTTGATGTTTGAGCACTCAGGCTAGAGCAGGATTGCTGGCGCTTCAAATAGATTGGCGTGTATCGACCCTCGCGAGCTCGTACGCAGGCAACAGCCATGGTTAGCTGCGACGAGCGGTTCGCCGCAGAATTGGAGCGAGCTCAGTCGTGCTGCTTTTTGGAGAATAGCTGCTAAAGCTACTGCCTTCCCGGATGCAGCAAGTTTTGTTCCAGGAAATGCAGGGGTGGCGCATGGTCGGCTGCTGCGGCAGCCTTTGCCGTGTGCGTCGATGGCGGGTGTGAGCAGGCGGGATGAAGCGAGCAATAGCCGAAGCATGGCCGTTCCTTGGCTGGTGTTATGGCAATAAGCTACTACCAACGTGACTAGTCTGGATAGCTGGGCTTTCATACAGCCGACCGTTGGTAACTGCGCGGGCGACTGGGTAAAGGGAAATACGCCAATGGCCAGGACGATCTTGTCCGTTTCAGGGCGCTGCTGTATCGTCCGCGCCCTGCCATGATGCGGCCTGTGGCAAGCTGAAAGAGCGGGGCGGCGTTCGAGCCCCGTCTTCACAGCCACTTTCGAACAACACCAAAAAAGCCGAAAACCGACCGGTTTTCGCTGGCTTTGGGCTTCTGGTGTCCGGCTTTCTGCGGCGCCAACCCTCTCCGAGCATCCAGCACTCAGCCGAGCACAGCTCGCAGGCGAGAGTCTGCGCCTCTGCGCTTCAGGTTTCGATTGCTGCCTGTGCAACGGCACGGCACTTCCAGTTTCAGTCACCTGCCCATGGCGGGGGCGGACTCCTATCATCGTTTCTGAGGTTTTTATGTCGCAACTGCTTGGCATGGCGCTGGGGCCCTTGCTCGGTTTATTCATCATCAGTATCGGTAATGGCTTTATTTCCTCACTGACCACGCTGCGTCTGGATGCGGCCGGGGTGTCGGCGACGGTGATCGGCATCGTGTCCGCGTCGTACTTCATCGGCCTGACCCTGGGCGCGCTGTTCAACGACCGTTTGATCCTGCGCATCGGTCATATCCGTGCCTACAGCAGCTTCGCGTCGCTGACCGCAGTCAGCGTGCTTCTGCAGGGTTTGTTCTTCGATCCCTGGGCCTGGTTCGTCTTCCGGCTGATCGCCGGTTGGTCGATTCTCGGCGTATTTCTGGTGGTGGAGAGCTGGATGCTTCTGGCTGGCGATCAGAAGGTGCGCGGCCGCCTGCTGGCGTTGTACATGATGGCGTTGTACGGCTCGGGCATGCTCGGGCAGTTGCAGCTCGGTGCCATCGACGCCTGGGGGGAGACCGCTCCCTTTATGGTGGCGGGGTTGCTGGCCTCGTTGTCGGTATTGCCGATGGGCATCATTCCTCGGGTGACCCCGCTGGTCGAGAAGGTCGAGCCGCTGTTGCCGCAGCAACTGATCCGCATGACACCGACCGGGGTGATCGGCTGCTTCGGCTCGGGTATCGCCATCGCCGCCGTGTATTCACTGCTGCCGCTGTATCTGCAACGCGTGGGCATGAGCGTCAGCGAAGTCGGCCAGATGATGGCCAGCGTGATTCTCGGCGCCATGCTGCTGCAGTACCCGGTGGGGCGCTGGTCGGACCAGTACGATCGTCAGGTGGTGCTGATCGCGTTGAGCATCTTCTGCCTGGCGATCTCCGTGGCCATCATGGTGTTGCCATCCTCGCCGCTGTTGCTGATGGTTCTGCTCTTCCTGCTCGGCGGTGGGGTGTTCGCCGTCTATCCGGTGGCGGTCAGCCACGCAGCGGATCGGGCACCTGCCGGTGCTCTGGTGCGCATGGTCCAGGGCTTGCTGTTGATCAACTCGCTCGGTTCGGCGATCAGCCCGCTAATGATTTCACCCCTGATGGAGCGTGATGGCGATGCCGGGCTGTTCATGGCATTCAGCCTGCTCAATGGTTGCCTGGTGGTGCTGTTCTTCTGGCGTCGCAAATTGCGTCCGGCGCCACAGCCTGTGGCACCATTCGAGCCGGCGACCCCTGCCTCGATGGTGGGGGCCGAGCTGCGGGTGACCGAAGACCTGGTGCAGGGCGCGCTCGAACACGAGCGCATGGAGGATCTCTCCGACGTGGTACCCGGTGTCGAGGTCGCCGAGCCCGTGGGCGATCCATCCCAGGGCGATCAGGTACGCAGCGGTGGTGGGCTTCAGGCCTGAAATGATCGAGGCCCAATGAAGGAAGTGCTGCGATGAAGTGGGACATTTTCTGCCGCGTCGTCGATAACTATGGCGATATCGGCGTGACCTGGCGACTGGCGCGGCAACTGGTGGCCGAGCACGGCGCCGAGGTACGTCTGTGGGTCGATGATCTGGTGGCGCTGACGCGGATCTGCCCAGAGGCGGATGCCGAGTTGGCGGTGCAGCGCCTGAGTGGCGTCGAGGTATGTCACTGGGCGCTGGCCTGGCAGTCGATCGAGCCAGCCGATGTGGTGATCGAGGCGTTCGCCTGCGAGTTGCCGGCCGATTACGTCGCGGCGATGGCGGCAAGCCCCACTGCCATCCTCTGGCTGAACCTGGAATACCTGAGCGCCGAAAACTGGGTCGAGGGTTGCCACGGGCTGCCTTCGATGCAAGGCAATGGCTTGCAGAAATTCTTCTTCTTCCCCGGTTTCACCGCGGGCACCGGTGGGTTGCTGCGTGAAGGCGATCTGCTGGGCGCCCGTGACGCGCTGCAGGAGGACGCTGACGCCCGTCAGCGTCTGCTCGAGTCGATGGGCGTGCGACCCGCTGCTGGTGCGCGTCTGATCTCCCTGTTCGCCTACGAAAACGCTGCACTATCCGGCTGGCTGGATGCCCTGGCGAGCGATGCCTCGCCCAGCCATTTGCTGGTGCCCGAGGGGCGGATTCTCGTTGACCTGCAGCACTGGCTGGGTCAGCCCATCGAAGCAGGCACGCTGGCCGAGCGGGGAGTACTGAGCGTGCAGGTGCTGCCCTTCATGCAGCAGGATCAGTACGACGCGCTGCTCTGGTGCTGCGACCTGAATCTGGTGCGCGGCGAGGATTCCTTCGTGCGCGCGCAGTGGGCCGGGCGGCCGCTGGTCTGGCACATCTACCCCCAGCAGGAGGGCGCGCACTGGGACAAACTGGAGGCGTTCATGACGTTGTACTGCCAAGACCTTTCAGCCGAGGCCAGCGCGGCGCTGCAGGGCCTGTGGCGCGCCTGGAATGGCAGCGAGCCCATGGCGCAGGGCTGGAGCGCATGGCTGCAGTGCCGCGATGAGCTGACTGCCCATGCCCAGGCCTGGGCGAAGCGCCAGGCGGTACGTGCAGATCTTGCCGCAGCGCTGGTGCAGTTTTACCGAAATTGGCTATGATACGCGGCCTCGAATTTTGTAAATCCATTCAGATCCGGATATTCGTATGAAAACCGCACAAGAAATGAAGCCTAACAGCGTGGCCCTGATCGATGGCCAGCCATGGCTGATCCAGAAGGCCGAGTTCACCAAGTCCGGTCGTAACAGCGCCATCGTGAAGATGAAGCTGAAGAACCTGATGAACGGCTCGAAGACCGAAACCGTCTACAAAGCCGACGACAAGATGGAACCGGTCATCCTTGAGCGCAAGGAAGTGAACCTGTCTTACATCAGTGGCGACGACTACGTTTTCATGGATCCGGAATACAACTCCTACGAGCTGCGTGCCGAAGATCTGGAAAGCGTTCTGCCATTCATCGAAGAAGGCATGAACGACGTCTGTGAAGCCGTGTTCTTCGAAGGCAAGGTCATCTCCGTCGACCTGCCGACCACCATCGTGCGTCAGTTGGCCTACACCGAAGGTTCCGCCCGTGGCGACACCTCCGGCAAGGTGATGAAGCCTGCCAAACTGAACAACGGTACCGAAGTGAAAGTGGCTGATTTCTGCGAAATCGGTGACTGGATCGAGATCGACACCCGCACCGGCGAATACAAGTCCCGCGCCAAGGCGCCGGTCTGATCGTCAGGTTAGCTGTGTGTTGAAAACCCGGCCTTCGAGCCGGGTTTTTTACATCTGTGATTCAAGGGGAGTGCGCGTCGGGCTGCCGAGCGCGGCGGATCACTCGTCGCGGCCGTCCATCATGGTGCGTTTGAGTATCACGTAAACCGCACCGGTGCCGCCGTGTTTGGCGACGCATGAGGTAAAGCCAAGCACCTGCGGGTGCTGGCGCAGCCAGGTGTTCACGTGGCTCTTGATCATCGGTTTGCGGCCGTCGGTGCGTACCGCCTTGCCGTGTGTCACGCGCACGCAGCGAACTTCCAGCCTGGTGGCCTCGGCGAGGAACTCCCAGAGGGTGTCGCGGGCCTTTTCCACGTTCATGCCGTGCAGGTCGAGGCTGCCGTCGAAGGGGATCTGGCCGAGCTTGAGCTTGCGCATCTGGCCGTCCTGCACGCCATTGCCGACCCAATACAGGGCGTCTTCGGCGCCGACGTCGATGACGAACTGATCGGAGAGGCCGTCGACCTTGATGGTGTCGGTGCGCAATGTGGCAGCCTGGCGCAGGGTAGCCAGGCGAGCACGGTCGCTCTTCGGCTTGCCGGTGTCGGCACGATCATGCTTGATCGGCTTCACGCCTTGCAGCTGTGCCTTGAACAGGGAAAGGTCATCGTCTTGCATTGGAGCCTCCGCAGGGGGCGACAAGTTTACCAAGCGGAGAAGGGCGGGTCAGTCGCGTTTCTTCATCAGGTGCGGAGACATGGCCAGGTCGGCCCTGCGCTGGCGCATGCGACGTCGGCATTTGCGCCAGCCCACCACGCCCCCGCAAAGCAGTACCAGACCAAGCATCAGCAGAACGCCCGCATCGCTGGTGGAATCGTTCAGATTGCCAAGTGCAGGTGGTCTGCCCAATAACGTTGCAGTACCCGCCATGGCCAGCAGAATACCGAATGTCGCGAACAGCGCCGCCAGGGCGGCGGCAACGCGCAGTCGCCAGTGGCCCGATCCTCTCGGGCGTAGGCGTCGGGCATCGAAACCGTCTGATTGCTTCATGGGGCGACATTTCCTCGAAGGATCTTTTCGCTATGACTGGCAGGAACGAAGCGGGTTCAAACCAATGCGGCGCCTGGCGCCGCATTGGCAGCGGAGTTACAGCAGCGCGCTGGCGTCCGGAACCCAGGCCGCGAAGTTGTCTGCCAGGGCGATCATCTCGAAGCGGTGCATCTCGGCGGCGCTGATCACCTTGCCATCCGGCGTTGGCAGATCGCGGGTGGCACAGGCGGCGTCGACCACGGTACAGCGATAGCCGTAATCCTTGGTAGCGCGAATGGTGGTGCTGATACTGGAGTGAGTCATGAACCCGCAGACGATCAGGTCGAGGTGCCCCAGAGACTGCAGCTTCTCGTGCAGGTCGGTACCGGAAAAGGCGTTCGGCATGCGTTTCTCTACGACGATTTCGCCCGGCAGTGGTGCCACTTCCGGGAGGTGCTCGCCACGTGGGCCGCGGGGGTCGAGCAGGCCGCCAGGGATACCCAGGTGCTTGACGTGAACGATGGCGCCACCCTGGGCGCGAACGGCATCCAGCAGCTTGGCGATTTCCGCCAGGGCTGCATCCAGGCCAGGCAACTGCACCACACCACTGCGATATTCTTCCTGGGCATCGATGACCAGCAGAGTCGCATTGCTCAGGTTGGCAGGCGCGTGGCCACGACCAGTGAGCTGATAGAACGTTTGCGGGTGGGACGACATGTACGACTCCTTGCTGGCGCGGTTAACGGTGCATATTGTCCGCCTCTATGGCGCTGCTGTGAACCTCTCTGTTGGTTGTATTGCAGCGTAGCGGTCTCGGTAGCCCAAGTGAATCGTTTCAGCTTGCGGGCTCCGTTAGGCGCTGGCCCACCCAACAGGTGGCTGGCAGCGCTGGATTGCCGGGGTAGGCCTGCTAAACTAACGCCTTTTGCCCGGAGCCAAGTTGTGACCGATGCCCGCCCAGCCCTGAACACCCGCCTGCGCACCTTGCGCGATTACATCCGCTGGGCCGTGAGCCGCTTTCAGGCAGAGGAGCTGTTCTTCGGCCATGGCACCGACAACGCCTGGGACGAGGCACGGCAACTGGTGCTCGGCGCCCTGCATCTGCCCTGGGAAATCGCCGACAGCTATCTCGATTGCCGCCTTGAAGAAGACGAGCAGCAACATCTGCACGCCTTGCTGCAGCGCCGCATCGCTGACCGTGTACCCACCGCCTACCTGCTCGGCGAGGCGTGGTTCTGCGGTTTGCCCTTCATCGTCGACGAGCGTGTGCTGGTGCCGCGCTCGCCGATCGCCGAGCTGATCGAGCAGCGTTTCAGCCCCTGGCTGTCCGCAGAGCCGGCGCGGATTCTCGACCTGTGCACCGGTTCGGGCTGCATCGGCATTGCTTGCGCTTATGAATTCCTCGACGCCGAAGTGGTGCTCGGTGACCTGTCCTACGAGGCATTGGAAGTGGCCAACCGCAATATCGAGCGCCATGGCCTCGATGAGCGGGTGTATACCGTGCAGGGTGACGGTTTCGCTGGTCTGCCAGGGCAGCGCTTCGATCTGATCGTTTCCAACCCGCCCTATGTGGATGCCGAAGATTTCGCCGACATGCCCGCCGAGTATCAGCACGAGCCGGAAATGGGCCTGGCCTGCGGCGATGATGGGCTGGATCTGGTGCGCCGCATGCTGGCCGAAGCGGCCGATCACCTGACTGACAAAGGTCTGCTGATCGTCGAGGTGGGCAACAGCCAGGTGCACGTCGAGGCGTTGTATCCCGAAGTGGATTTCGCCTGGCTGGATTTCGCCCGCGGTGGCCACGGCGTGTTCATGTTGTCGGCCGAGCAGTGTCGCGAACATCAGGCGCTGTTTCGCGAGCGCTGCTGAGGCGACATTACGATCCGTTAGCTCGAGTCACGGGCCCGCTATGTGACGTAAGCGATCGTAAGGCCACTGCCTGTGAGAGCGGGCCATGCCCGCGAAAGATCACGGGCATGGCCCGTTCCCACAATGAATCGTCAGGCGCTTGCAGTCGAACGCTCAGGTAATGCACGGCAGGTCATGAATGGGCCGCGGTCGGAGTCCGTGAGTCTGGCTCAGGCCTCGCGGCCACCGCGGCGCAGTAAGTAGCTGTCCATGATCCAGCCATTGGCCTGGCGTGCGGCAGCGCGGGTCGTGACGATTTGCTCGGCCACTTCGGCCAGCTTTCCTGAGATAAGAATCTCGTCCGGCGTGCCGACGTAGGCGCCCCAGTAGATATGCAGATCTTCGCCCACCACATGGCGATAGCTGTCCTGCGCATCGAGCATCACCACCACGCTGTCCACGCCCTCTGGCCAGCCTTCGCGCAGGCGGCGGCCGGTGGTGATCTGCACGGCACGGCCGATCTGGTTCAGCGCAATGCGGTGGCGCGCGGTAAGCGCCTGGACGCTGGTGATACCGGGGATCACCTCATAGTCGAGCGGCATGCCACTGGCGATAACGCCGTCGAGAATGCGTATGGTGCTGTCGTACAGTGACGGGTCGCCCCAGACTAGAAAGGCACCGGTTTCGCCCTCCTGCAACTGCTCGAGCAATTGCTCGAACACGGCCTGCTTGTCGCGATTGAGACTGTCGATGCTGGCTTCATAGTTGGCTACATCGCGTTCGCGTTCCGGATTGGTCGCTTCGAGGATTCGATAATTGCGACCAGGCTCGATATAGCGATCGAGGATCAAGCGGCGCAGGGCGATCAGTTTGTCCTTGGCTTCACCCTTGTCGAGGATGAAGAACACGTCGGCACGATTGAGCGCCTTGATCGCTTGCGTGGTGAGGTAGTCAGGGTCACCGGCGCCGATGCCGATGATCAGGATGTCTTTCATGCTGCGCGTCTCGTACTTGCAATGACGCGCAGCATATCAGTTGCAGACCGCAGAGCAGGGTAGAACACCACTTGTGGGAGCGGGCGGGGACGCTCAGTCCATGCCCACGAAGCTGTCGCGGGCATGGCCCGCTCCCACAGATCTATTAACTTGGCTCAGCCTGCCGCCAGCTTCAGTACCGTCTCTTCCTCCGGCTCGGCGACGCCGGCCAGGAACTCGTCACCCCAGCGGCGAATATCGTTGTAGTTGACGATATCGAACAGCTCGCGCATCCGTGCACGGGCTTCGGACTTGGGCATGTTCAACGCCAGGTAGCAGGTGTGCGCCAGGTCAGCGGTATCGTGGGGGTTGGTCAGCAGCGCGCCCTTGAGCTCCGCTGCAGCACCCGCGAATTCCGAAAGCGCCAGCACGCCCTGGCCTTCGAGCAGGCCCTGGGTGGCGACGAACTCCTTGGCCACCAGGTTGAGGCCGTCGCGCAGCGGCGTGATCCACATGACATCGGCCATGGCGTACCAGGCCACCACTTCGTCGAACGGAAAGCTGCGGAAGAAGAACTGCACGGGCGTCCAGCCAATGCGGGCGAAGCGACCGTTGATGCGCCCCACGGCTTGTTCGATCTGCGATTGCAGCTCGTCGTAGATGGTCATTTCGCGGGCCGCCGGCACGCAGATGCTGACCAGGGTGATTTTCTTGTGCAGCTCCGGGTTGTCGGCCAGCAGGCGCTCGTAAGCCTGAAGTTTTTCGAGGATGCCCTTGGTGTAGTCAAGGCGTTCCACCGAGAGAATCAGCCTGATACCGCGCAGCTCGTCACGCAGTTGGCTCATCTGCTCGCGGGTCTTGTCCTGGGCAAGGGCGTTGCGCACGCGGTCGATATCGAGGCCAACCGGATGGGCACCAAGCTTGACCACGCGGCTGCCGGTGTCCACGGCGGTGGTCATGCGCTCCAGGCCCACGGCGCAGCCATAGGTGACGAAACGCGGTGCGCAGTTCTGTCGACTGACGGTTTGCAGCGGCGTGACGCCACGGGCCACGTCGACGAAGTTCTCCACCTGACGCGGGATATGGAAACCGATGTAGTCGCATTGCAGAAGGCTGCCGATGATCTGCCGGCGCCACGGCAGTACGTTGAATACGTCGGCCGATGGGAAGTAGGTGTGGTGAAAGAAAGCGATGCGCAGGTCCGGGCGCAGTTCGCGCAGGTAGCCCGGCACCATCCACAGGTTGTAGTCGTGCAGCCAGACGATGGCGCCTTCCGCGGCTTCCTTGGCGGTGCGCTCGGCGAAGGCACGGTTGACCTTGAGAAACACCTGCCAGTCATCCTCGTCGAAGCGTGCGCGCTCCCAGAAGGTGTGCAGGGTCGGCCAGAAGGCTTCCTTGGAGAAGCGCTTGTAGAAGATGTCGACTTCTTCCTTGCTCAGTGCCACCCGCGCGGCGGTGAGTTTCGGGTAGCGCTCGGCATCCACGGTGGTATGGGTTTCGAATGGCTCGTCGCCTTTCTCGTCGACCGCCCAGGCGACCCATGAGCCAGGGCGCGAATCACCGAAGAAACTCATCAGGGTCGGAATGATGCCGTTGGGCGAGGTTGGGCGACGGCGCTGCACCTTGCCGTCCACGCGGTGTTCTTCGTAGGGCAGGCGGTGATAGACCATCACCAGCTCGGCACGGCCCGGCTTGGTCGCCGTGCGCTTCTCCGCGGCTATGCCATGTTCACCGAGAAAGCCGAAATGCACGAAGGCCTGCAAGATACCGCCGCAGCCAGGGCGATCGGCCTGCAGGATCCACGACTGGTGCTCGGTCGCCTTGATCAGGTTCGGCTCGGACTCGCCAACGCAGACGCCCTTGTAGGTACCGTCGAGCATGTTCAGGTCATTGAGGGTATCGCCACAGGCCAGCACCTGACCGGCGTCGATTCCCAGCCAGTCGACCAACGCCTTGAGGCTGGTGCCCTTGTTGATGCCCTTGGGCAGAAAGTCGAGGTAGCGATCCGCGGAGTAGAGCAGATCGCAACCTAGCGTTTCTGCGACCTTGGCCAGGACCGGGTCGGCAGCCTGTTCGGGCGTGCAGAAATAGGAGCAACGGCGTGCCTGGGGGACGTCCTGGCGCTCCAGGCCGAAGCCTTCCACGGCCTGGGCTACCTGGCTTTCACCCGGCCAGCGAGCATCGACCTGGCTCTGCAGCAGTTGGATCGGTTGCAGGGTGTCGCCATGCACGAAGGTGGCGCCGACGTCGGCGATGATGAAGTCCGGTTGTGGCAAGGTCGGGTCGGCCAGCAGCGGCAATACCGCTTCGAGGCTGCGGCCGGTGACG
This sequence comes from Pseudomonas flavescens, assembly GCF_013408425.1. Lineage (NCBI taxonomy): Bacteria > Pseudomonadati > Pseudomonadota > Gammaproteobacteria > Pseudomonadales > Pseudomonadaceae > Phytopseudomonas > Phytopseudomonas flavescens. The sequence continues at coordinate 1,169,905 of NZ_JACBYV010000001.1, forward strand.
TAGGCCAGCTGAATTTCCGGGTGGGCGGCGATGGTCTGGTAAAGGCTGAGACGATCCTCGGGATCGCCAGCGAGAAAGGTTCCATCAAGATCGGTTGCAAGTAGCATGCGCTGTCTCCCTGTCCATGAGTGGTGCAGTGACGCGCCGACATCAGCCGACGAGCAAAGCGGGTGCCTTTAGGCACCTCTGTTCTGTAGGCGTCGTGCCTACGATGAAGCGGTGACGGGCTCCCGCTCGTCACCCTGGTTATCGTTGTCCGTGTCGTTTTCATCGTCCGAGGGCGGCGCGTCGGGCATCAGCTCCAGCACGGTGTGACTGGTGCGTAGCATCGGCACGAAATGCGCCTGTTCACCCGAGACCAGATCGCTGACGTGACGCAGACGATAGAAGGTGTAGGCCGCCAGCAACCCCAGGGTGGCCGCGAAGTACAGCGGCAGGGCGGCGGCGCCGGTGTACTGCATCAGTAGCCCGGCGAGCAGCGGCCCGCAGACGGAGCCGATGCCATTGACCATCAGCAGGCTGCTGGAGCCGGCAAGGATCTCGTCGCTGTGCAACTGGTCGATGAGCTGCGCCACGGCGACGGGATAGATGGCGAACGACAGTCCGCCAAACAGGAACATCAGGGCCAGTAGCGGCCGGCCGGCCGGCAGCAGGCTCATCAACAGGGCGACGAGCACCGCAGCGCTGACCACCCAGAACAGCACCCAGCGTCGATCATGGGTGTCGGAAAAGCGCCCGATCGGCCACTGCAGCAGAGCGCCGCCGAGAATCGTCGCGCTCATCATCAGGCCGACTCCGGCGGCATCGAAGCCATTGAGGCTGGCATACACCGGCGCCATGCCCCAGAACGCACCGAGTGCCAGGCCAGACAGGCCCGCTGCAGCAATCGACAGTGGCGCGATGCCGGCGATGGCGCGCAGGTTGGTATGCAGTGTATCCGGCACGCTCGGCTGCGGCTGGCGGGTCAGGGTGATGGGCATCAGTGCCGCACTGATCAGCATCGCCGCCAGGGCGAAGAGCAGGAATTCGCCAGGATCTGCCAGGTTCAGCAATTGCTGCGCGGCAGCCAGAGCACCCAGATTCACCGCCATGTACACCGCGAACATCTGTCCGCGCTTGTCGTTGGGGACCTGAGCGTTGAGCCAGCTCTCGATGACCATATACAGGCTGACCAGCGCCAGGCCATAGAGCACCCGCAAGCCCAGCCAGACCCAGGGGTCGACGATCAGCACATGGAGCAGCGCGGTGATCGCGGCGAGGGCGGCGCAAAAGGAGAACGCACGAATATGCCCAACGCGACGAACCAGCGGAATAGCCAGCCAGGTGCCGAGAAGAAAACCGACGAAGTACCCGGACATGATCAGTCCGAGCATCCCGGTGGAGTAGCCTTCGGCGACGCCACGCAGGGTCAGTAGAGTGTTGAGCAGACCGTTGCCGAGGAGGAGTAACGCAACCCCACCCAGCAACGAGCTGATAGGGGCAATCAAGGACCACATGGCGAACAACCCTAGGGGACTATGCCGATGATGGCAAGCAGAAAGCGCGCCAGTGATCTTTGCGATGGTTGTCTAGGTTATTGATAATTAAGATTAATTTTTGCCGACGAACGGTCTTTGCGTTTTTTCGGGGAGTGAAAGGCACCAGCGCAGTGCGTGAAGGAGCGACTTTTTCCCGTTTACGGGGCAGATCATTTGCGCCCATCGGCACCCTTGGCCAACTCGTCGGTGCGTGCCGCCATGATGAAATCGTTGCGATGCAGGCCCTTGATCGAGTGGCTCCACCAGGTCACCGTGACCTTGCCCCATTCGGTGAGCAGAGCGGGGTGATGGTTCTCCGTTTCGGCGATCTCGCCCACCGCGTTGGTGAAGGCCAGCGCATGTTTGAAGGTGCGAAAAGCGTAGGTCCTTTCGAGCTGCATCACGCCGTCGCGAACCTCGATGTTCCAGTCGGGAATCTGCCGCAGCAGCTCCGCCAGCTCGGTTTCGCTGACTTTGGGGGCGTCGGCGTTGCAGGCCTCGCAAGTGGCTTTGGTGAGATCAGTCATAGATGGCTCCGCTGGTAAGTGGTCAGGACTATGCGAATTGAACATCGTGTAGGAGCCCGCTTGTGGAAGATCGCTCTACCGCCAATCATCGCCCGCAAGCGGGCTCCTACGATCCAGATTGTTATCTGTTCCATCAAGCCGCCCTGGGCGGAAACTTCGGCTCGTGCAGGCCCAGGCGCATCGCCTCCTGAACGTGGCCCATGATGTCTTCCTGGGCCAGGGCGTACAGCCGTTGCAGATCCGGCAGCACGAAATACAGCGGCTGCAGGATGTCGATGCGGTAGGGCGTACGCATGGTTTCGACAGGATCGAACGGCAGGTGTTCGGGCTCTGCGGACAGGCAGTACAGCGCCTCCTTGGGTGAGGAGAGAATTCCGCCGCCGTAGATGCGCTTGCCCGCCGGGGTATCTACCAGCCCGAACTCGATGGTCATCCAGTACAGGCGAGCGAGAAACACCCGCTCCTGAGGCGTGGCGGCCAGACCCAGGCGGCCGTAGGTGTGGGTGAACCCGGCGAACCAGGGGTTGGTAAGCAACGGGCAGTGACCGAATATCTCGTGGAAGATGTCCGGCTCCTGCAGGTAATCCAGCTCCGCTTCGCTGCGGATGAAGGTGGCCACCGGAAACTGCCGATTGGCGAGCAGTTCGAAGAAGCGTTGAAAGGGAATCAGCGCCGGTACCTGCGCGACTTGCCAGCCGGTGGCGGCGCGCAGCACGCGGTTGATGTCCGGCAACTGGGGAATCCGGTCATGGGGCAGGGCGAGCTCGTCCAGGCCATCGAGATAGGGTTGGCAGGCCCGTGACTCGATCACCGCGAGCTGGCGCTCGATCAGCGTCTGCCAGGTGCGATGCTCGACCTCGTCATAGTGGATAAAGCCGCTCGCCTCAGGCTGCCTGGCGACGTACTGGCTGGCTTTCATCGGGCGATCTCCCTGGTCTGTCACGGCTCGGTTTACGGGCTATCGAGGGGCGGGTGCGCGACGCATCAAGGCCGCTGCAGCTGGCGTCGACAACCCTTTCCATGGCCTGCAGCATGGCCCAGGCTGGAGATCTCGGGGAGCGCCTGCGCGATCCGTTCCAGCGCCTTGGACGGGATTTTCGTAAAGAAAGGATTACGTCTTGTGCGAAACCTTGTCCTGAGCCAGGTCGCATCCACTAGACTGGCAAGAAACCTTGACGAAAATAACAAGAGCGGCCGTCATGCGTATCAAGATCCACTGCCAGAACCGTGTTGGCATCCTGCGCGATATCCTCGAACTGCTGGTCGACTATGGCATCAACGTCGCACGCGGCGAGGTCGGCGGCGAGCAGGGCAACGCCATTTACCTGCATTGCCCCAACCTGATCAATCTGCAGTTCCAGGCGCTGCGCGCCAAGTTCGAAGCCATCACCGGCGTGTTCGGCGTCAAGCGCGTGGGCCTGATGCCCAGTGAGCGTCGCCATCTGGAGCTCAACGCCTTGCTCGGTGCGCTGGAATTCCCGGTGCTGTCCATCGACATGGGTGGCAGTATCGTCGCCGCCAACCGGGCCGCTGCCGGTCTGCTTGGGGTACGGGTGGACGAAGTACCGGGCATCGCGCTGTCGCGCTACGTCGAGGATTTCGATCTGCCGGAGCTGGTCCGCGCCAATCGCTCGCGCATCAATGGCCTGCGGGTGAAGGTCTGTGGCGACGTGTTTCTCGCCGATATCGCACCGCTGCAAAGCGAGCACGACGACAGCGAGGCCATGGCCGGTGCGGTGCTGACCCTGCACCGTGCCGACCGTGTCGGCGAGCGCATTTACCAGGTGCGCAAGCAGGAACTGCGTGGTTTCGACAGCATCTTCCAGAGTTCCCGAGTGATGGCGGCCGTGGTGCGTGAGGCGCGGCGCATGGCGCCGCTGGATGCACCGCTGTTGATCGAGGGCGAAACCGGCACCGGCAAGGAACTGCTGGCCCGCGCCTGCCACCTGGCCAGTCCGCGGGGCCAGTCGCCGTTCATGGCACTCAACTGTGCCGGCCTGCCGGAGTCGATGGCCGAGACCGAACTGTTCGGTTACGGCCCCGGTGCCTTCGAGGGGGCCCGTGCCGAGGGCAAGCTGGGCCTGCTGGAGCTGACCGCAGGCGGCACTCTGTTTCTCGATGGTGTCGGTGAAATGAGCCCGCGCCTGCAGGCCAAGCTGTTGCGCTTTCTGCAGGACGGTTGCTTCCGTCGGGTCGGCAGTGACGAGGAGGTGTACCTGGATGTGCGGGTGACCTGCGCCACCCAGCTCGACCTCTCCGAGCTGTGCGCCCGTGGCGAGTTTCGCGAAGACCTGTACCACCGGCTCAACGTGCTGAGCCTGCACATCCCGCCGCTGCGTGAATGCCTGGATGGCCTGCAGCCGCTGGCCGAGCATTTTCTCGACCGCGCCAGCCGACAGATCGGCTGCCCGCTACCGGGTCTGGCGCCCGCCGCGCTGGACAAGCTGGGCCGTTACCATTGGCCGGGCAACGTGCGGCAGCTGGAGAACGTGCTGTTCCAGGCGGTGTCGCTGTGCGACGGCGCAGTGGTGAAGCCCGAGCACATTCGCCTGCCGGGCTACGGTGCGGCGCAGCCGCTGGGCGACTTCTCGCTGGAAGGCGGGCTGGACGCCATCGTCGGGCGTTTCGAGAAGGCCGTATTGGAGCGCCTGCACGGGGAATTTCCCAGTAGCCGCTTGCTCGGCAAGCGGCTGGGCGTGTCCCACACCACCATCGCCAACAAGTTGCGCGAGCATGGGGTTGGCAAGGAGTAGAAGGAAACGAGCCCGGTGATCCGGGCTCGTCTGGCGGGTGTCAGCGAGCGCTGACGGGCCGCGCGCGCGGGCCGGGCAGAATGCCGTTGACCGGGTTGCTGCTCAGCAGGCGGGCACTGGTGATGCCGGCGATCTCGTGGCCGCGATCGTTCAGCGTGTTCATCACCTGATTGACCAGCGCGGTGATCAGGATGCCGGCCAGGCCGCCGCCGCTGTTCTGCTGCTGTTCGGCGCTGCTGGCCCGGGCGATGCCTTTCCACAGTTCCTTGCCGGTGCGCAGGTCGACCAGCGTGGCACTGGCGGCCACCGCTACCTCGCTGCTGATCACCTTGTAGCTGCTGCCGTACTCGGTCACGTCGATGTACAGCACGGTGTCGGCACCGAAGATCTCGTAGAGCTTCTGCGGCGGGACTTCGCGGATTTCCTCGGCGTTGAGCATGCCGTTCTGCTTGAAGGTCTCGTTGACCACCGCCACCGGGAGCACGTAGTAGCCGGCCTCGCTCAGGGGCGCGGTGATCAGCGAATACATGCTGAAGGTGGCCTTGATGTCCGGGGATTTGTTGATCGGTGGCAGCACCAGAATGGAGGCCGGGCTGCTTTCCTTGAAGGCGCTGTAGTCGTAGGGCTGCTGGGTGGCGCAACCGGCGAGCAGGGCGATGGCGGCCAGGGCCGCGAGTGTTTTGAGAGAGGTCAGTAGAGGCATGTCGGTCACTTGGCCATATTGCGCATCAGGAAGTCCATGTACTGAGCGGACTCGGGGAACAGGGCCTTCTCGGTTTCGAATTGCTGGCGCACCTGATCGGGTTTGCCGATCTCCGCGTACAGCATGCCGAGGTGGGCATGGAAACCTGGCGGCAGGGTACGGTCCGCGGCGCGGGCTTTCTGTGCACTGGCTTCAAGGGCGGCAATCTGCTCTTCGGTGCCGGTGGTGTTCTCGAAGCGTTGGTAGACCTGCTGCTGATAACCATCCCAGTAGTACAGCGATTTGGGCTGCTGGGCGCAGCCGCCGAGCGTTGCGGCAGCGAGCAGGGCTGCCAGCAGAAGGGGAGTACGGGCGAATGTCATGGTCGAGTTCTCCGCGCTCACTTGGCCGGGCGCCAGGCGCCGCTGTCGACACCGCTGACCAGGTTGTTCACGGCTTCGCGAATCGCCAGGTCGAGCACCTTGCCATTGAGCGTCGAGTCGTAACTGGCGGTGCCGCCGAAGCCGATCACTTCGCGGTTCGACAGGCTGTACTCGCCGGCGCCCTGGGTGGAATAGACCACTTCGGACGTGCTGACGTCGACGATATTGAGATTCACCTTGGCGTAGGCGATCTGCTGTTTGCCGCGGCCGAGAATGCCGAACAGCTGGTGATCGCCAACTTCCTTGCGGCCGAACTCGGTGACGTCACCGGTGACTACGAAGTTGGCGCCTTTCACCTGCTGGGCCTGTTTGGAGAAGCCCGACTCCTGCTGCAGCTCTGCCAGGTTGTCGCGGTCGAGCACATTGAAGCGGTTCGACTGCTGCAGGTGGGTGATCAGGATGGTTTTGGCCTGCCCGCCAAGGCGGTCGACGCTGTCGCTGAAAATGCCGCGCAGATAGCTGGAACGGTTATCGAACTTGCCGACGGCGATCGGGCTGCGCGGACCGTTGTAATGGCTCGCTGCGGTAGTGACCTTGGCGACTTCCAGGGTGCGCGAGCTTTCGGTGGCGCAACCGGCCAGCAGCACGAGCATGCCTGCAAGGATGGCGGTGATGATCTTGTTCATACGAGTCTCGTGAAAAAGTGGGCAGGGCAAAGCCTGTAACGGACAGGAAGCTGCCGAACACGTTCACAAGGCGCTAATGCATGGGGGTAACTGTCGCGCTGGGTGCTGCGCGAGGGAGACTGCCGAAGTCTGTCCATGACGTTAAATCCGAGGTACGGGTGTACGTGCTTCCTGCGCAGGCGATTTTAATGATCATCGCCACGCATTGCCAGCGTTGCCGGTCATCGATGTGATGGGGTTGGTAAAGCGTTGCCTGAGAAGCCCGCAGGGCGGTGGCAGTCTTCCGAGGCAAGGTGCTGCCGAGCGCAGAGCCGCTCGGCAGGCATCTCGCAGCACCTTGGCAACGGTGCTGCGAGCATTGCCCCGACACTCCGGTCAGTAGGTGTACTTCAGGGCGGTCATGAAATTGCGCGGCGGGCCGTAGATGCCATTACCCGCCGACCCCATGAAGTACTCCTTGTCGAACAGGTTGTTGACGTTGAGCGAGGCGGTCAGGTTTTCGCTGATGTCATAGCGAGCCATCAGGTTGGCGAGGGCATAGCTGCTTTGCGTGTAGAGATGCAGGTTGTCGCCGGTCTTGCTTTCCCAGTTGATCCCGCCACCAATCGTCAATTTATTCAGGGCACCTGGGAGACGATAGGTGGTGAAGGTCTTGACGCTGTGTCGAGGCGCCCGGGTCAGGATGCGCTCGTCGTCCTTGTTGCGGGTAACGCTGTAAACGTAGCCGCTAGTGAAGTTCCAGCCCTCTGCGAGTTCGCCATTGAGCTCGAGCTCCACGCCCTCAGTGGTCGTATCGTTGTAGAGGTCGTAAGTGCGCTCGGCGCTGCTCCAGACGGCCAGGTTGTCCTGCTCGGTCCTGAACACGGAAAAGTTGGAGTTGAGGTGACCATCATTGAAGCTGCCCTTGATGCCGGCTTCATAACTGGTGCCTTCTTCCGGCGCTGGCGACTCGACGTAGTCCTGGACGAAGGAGTCTTGCGGCTGGAATATCTGCGTGTAACTGGCGTACACCGACCACGTGTCATTCAGCGTGTGAACGAGGCCCGCGTAGGGCACGAATATCCCGCTTTCACGGCTGTTTTCTTTGCTCTTGAGGCCAGTTGTGTAAGACGTGGAGTCCTTGTTCTGCTTCCAGTCGGTTACCCGGCCACCCAGTAGCAGACTTGTATCCTCAGACAGGTGCAGGCGGGTGCTGAGGTACACACCATACTGATACTCGTGAGAAGTCGATTTCCCGCTGCGGTTGAAGTCAGGCCTTGGTGTCGCATCGACCCAATCTGATGCATCCGCAACGGTGAGGGCGGATCGCAGCGCATAGCCAGGACTGCTCGACTGCAGTTGCGACAGCGTGACGCCCCCGATCAATTCATGCTCCTGCCCGAACAGCGAGAAGGGGCCTGTCACATAGGCGTCCAGGCTGTCCTGACCGACATCGCTTGCCCAATGAACCGGGCGCACGATGCCACCTGTTCCGGTTGCCTGGTCGATATTGCCTGTCAGGTTTCCAGTGATGGTGTCGTAGCTGTACTCGGTGTGGGTGAGCTCTGCCTTGGCATTCCAGCCTGACTCGAAGCTGTGCTCGATCGATGTAAAGACGCTGCTCAGTTCGTGGTCGTAGTACTGCCACTTGGGCGTGTCGTTATCTTCTGCATCGAATCGGATGCGCTGCCCGTTGCTGTAGAACAGCAGGCTGGGCCTCACCGGGGAGTCGGTGTCCCGGGTGATATGGCTGAAGCCGAGCGTGAGCAGGGTGCTGTCATTCAGGTCCACTTCGGTAATGCCATAGAGCGTGAAGTAGTCCTGCTGGTAATTGTCTGTCCAGGCTCCCTGCTGCTTGTAATCGACCACTGCCCGAGCACGGATATTACCGTTCTCCGTCAGGGGGCCTGAGACGTCCACTCCTGTTCCATATCGTTGCCAGTTGCCTGCTTCGGCATTCAGGATGACTTGCGGCTCGTAGGTTGGGCGTTTGCGGATCATGTTGATCGTTGCGGATGGTGTTCCCAGCCCGCTCATCATGCCGGTAGCGCCACGCACGATCTCGATGCGGTCGAAGATTGCCGTGCTTTGCAGGTAGTTGCTCAGTGATGACGAGGTCGGCACGCCATCGATCTGGAAGCTTTTGATGGAAGAGCCGCGCGCCCAGATTTGCGGGGCGTCAGCTCCCATGCCCAGCGGTTTGACGGTAACTCCGGGGGTGGCCTCCAGCACGTCACTCAAGTTGGTCAGGCGTTGGTCATCCATGCGTTGTCGGGTTATCACCGCAATCGACTGTGGTGTTTCCTTGGGCGACAAATTGAGGCGCGTGGAACTGCTCGTCGACCAAGTCGTGTAAGAGCCGGTGCCTTCGGTGGTCGAGCCAGGCGCCTTGCCGGAAATGCTCAGGGCCGAAAGCTCCATGCCACCGCTGATTGGTAGCGGCTGTAGCTCATAACGATTCTCGCCGGTTTTCACCGCTTCCAGGCCGCTGCCCTCAAGCAGGATCGCCAGCGCCTGTTCGATGCTGTAGCTGCCGTCCAGAGCGCGACTGTGCTGGCCGCTGGTCAGGCTGGCATCGCCGGCCAGGAAAATGCCGGCTTGAGCGGCGAGGCGGTTGAGTTGCGTGGCCAGCGGGCCGGATTCGAGTTGGTAGTGTTCGGCGGCGCTGGCCAGTGGTGCGAACAGGGCCAGGGCGATGGCCAGGCTCAGGGGGCGTAGAGAAACCGAGGGGCGAGGGGACATGGGTGTTCCTTGGCTGATGGTATGGCAGTGTCATCAGCTAATTCGGATGAGACGGGAAAACCGGAACGCGGAAATGAAAATAATTTTCAAATGGATTTCTTGTTTTCTTTGAAAAGCGCTGTGGTGGCGATAGTGGTCATTCATTACGGAGACACCAATTGGTGGGCTAAAGCCCACCCTACAGCTGGATGTGCGCAGCCCTGTAGGTTGGATGGCAAGACGGTATCTGCCGAGGAGCTGGGCTTCAGCCCACCAGATCGAATGTCCGCCACAGCGTTTGATCGAGCGGCTACCGCCTGGCTTCGAGGCTGATCCACCACGGCAGTGGCCGTTCGATGCGGATCGGCAGCACGCTTTGCAGCATGCTCAGGCTCTGTTGCAGATCGTTCAGCGGGAAGGTACCCATCACCCGCAGATCGGCGATTTCCGGTGCGACACCGATATGGCCATGGTGATGGCGGGCCAGCTCGGTGATCACGTCGCCCAGCGGTCGTTCATCGGCCTGCAGAATCCCTCGCGACCAGCTCTGCCGTCCGTTACTGGCCGCTTCCTCCGTGTTCAGCTGCGCGGCATCGAAACGGCGCTGGCGGCCAGCGGGTACCACCGTGGCTACCTCGCTCTGATCGCCCAAGCGAATGGCAACCTGGCCCTCGAACACGTCGAGTCTCGTCTGGTCTGCCTGCTGACCAATACTGAAGCGGGTACCCAGCGGCTGCAGGCTGCCTTGAGCGGTTTCGACGAGAAAAGGTCGACTATCCCTGGCGGTCTCGATCAGCACTTCGCCCTGAATCAGGCGCAACACGCGTCGTTGCGCCGTGTAGGCAATGTTCAGCGCGCTGCTGCTGTTCAGCCAGAGGCGTGTACCGTCTTCCAGGCTAAGCGAGCGGATTTCACCGACGGCGGTGCGCTGGTCAGCACGCCAGGCCAACAGACTCTGCTGCGCCGGCGCCCAACCGAGACGCGCGAGCAGGGCGCCGCTGCCAAACATGGCCAGGCCCAGCAGCACCTTGCGCCTGGAGTGTTTGAGTTGTCTGGCAGCGCTCAGGGTGTGCTGGGCGGTATCGCGGTCATCCTGCAAAGGCGAGAAGCGCGTGCCGATACGCTCTACGTACTGCCAGGCGCGGCGATGACTGTCGTGCTGGGCGTACCAGCTCTGCCACTCGGCGCGCAGCACTGCATCGGCGTCGCCCTGCAGTTGCGCGTACCAGTACGCAGCCTGTTTGAGCACGGTGTGATCCGGGGCCTCAGACGAGCGCTTCATCCAGCTCCATCTCCAGCAGCAGGCACTGGTACATGGCCTGGGCCAAGTACTTGGTCACGGTGCGTTCGGATACGCCCAACTGCGCGGCGATTTGGCGGTAGGTAAGGCCTTGCAACTGAGCCAGCAGAAAGGCCTCGGCGACCCGCTCCGGCAGGCGGGCAAGCATGCTGTGAACCTGCTGCAGTGCTTCGAGCACCATGGCTCGATGTTCTTCTGAGGGCGCGCAGACCTCGGGACGGCTTGCCAGCACATCGAGCCAGGCCTGCTCGACCTCGCGACGGCGCCAGAAGTCGACGCACACATGCCGCGACATGGCGTGCAGGTAGGCGCGGGCGTGGCTGTCGCTGTCGAACTGGCGAGGTTTGCTGAGCAGGCGCAGAAACACGTCGTGAGCCAGGTCCGCCGCATCGCTGACGTTGCCCAGGCGCCTGCTCAGCCAGGCGTGAATCCAGCCGTGGTGGGCGCTGTAGTAGCCCTCCACCTGGCGTGCGTAGGAGTCGTCCAGGGTAGACATCGAAATCAATCACATATGCGAAGTGTTCGCATCTTATTGAAGTGCGATGGTGCCGGCAATCCCGCCTTGGCCTACGGCGTGGAGGATTCCGGCAGCAACGTGGCGATCAACGCCCGCACGCTGCCCGGCAGGGCTTCGAGGTCGCGTACCAGCATGCTGCGTTCGCGTACGGCCCAGGCCTCGTTCAACTCGATGGTGTGCAGCTTCATGGTACGGCGGTGTCGGCTGGCGGCGGACTCGGGGATGATGCCGATGCCGACGTTGGCTTCGACCATGCGGCAGATAGCTTCGAAGCTGGACATCTGGATGCGCAGCGACAGCGTGCCGCCGAGGGTTTCCACGTGTTCACGCAAGAAGGTCAGCAGCGTGCTGCCGTCGTGCAGGCCGATATGCTGGTACTGCAGGGTGTCGCGCAGGCTGACCTGATCACGGCCCGCCAGGGGGTGGTTGTCCGGCACTACCAGCACCAGGCGGTCGGTGCTGAAATGCAGCACTTGCAGGCCAGCGGCCTCCACCGGCCCGGCGATGATGCCCAGGTCGGCACCGCCGTCGAGCACGCCGCGGACGATATCGCGGCTCAGGCGCTCCTGCAGATCCACCGTCACGCCGGGGCGCTCGGCGAGGAAGCCGGCCAGTACTTCGGGCAGGAACTCGGTCACTGCCGTGGTGTTGGCGAAAATGCGGATATGCCCGGCCGAATCGCTGCCGTATTCGGTGAACTCGCTTTTCAGGTAATCGACCTGGCGCATGATCAACCGCGCATGCTGCAGCAGTCGCTGACCGGAGGGTGTCAGCTCCACGCCACGGCTGTCGCGGTACAGCAGGCGGGTGTCGAGCTGGCCTTCCAGCGCCTTGATGCGCGCGCTGGCTGCGGCGGGCGACAGCGACGCACGGCGTGCGCCCTGAGTCAGGCTTGGCGATTCGGCGATATGGATGAAAAGGCGCAAATCCGGCAGATCGAAGTGCATGGCAGTCCTGTTCAGGCAGCGGTAGCGGTGTTCAGCATAACCGAACGCCGGTTTATGCAAATGCAAATTCACAGAACGATAAGCGGATTGCATGCTGGCGGCACATAACAAGACAGCTGGAACCCACCATGAGCGACTCTGCTTTTTCCGCCTGGATCGGCCGCACCGAAGAATCCCACGATCAACTGAGCCGCAACCTGGTCAAGCGCATCGCCGCGACCCTGGGCGAAGACACGCCCGCTCATGGCGAGGCGCTGCCGCCACTCTGGCACTGGGCATTCTTTCAGGACCCCATTGCCGAAAGCGGCCTGGGGGGCGACGGTCATCCGGCACGCGGTGGCTTCCTGCCCCCGGCCGACAACCGCAACCGCATGTGGGCCGGCGGTCGCGTCGAGTTCATCGCCGCGCTGCGGGTCGGCGGGGAAGCCACCCGCGTATCGACCATCAAGCACATCGAAGAGAAACATGGCCGCACGGGCGCGCTGCTGTTCGTCACCGTGCAGCATGACTACTTGCAGGATGGCGAGCTGGCGATCCGCGAGGAGCAGGACATCGTCTACCGCGAGCCCAGCCCGCCCAAGAGCGGTGCCGGCGAGGCGCTGCCGAGCGGTGACTGGCGCGAGGGCGTGGTACCCAGCCCGACACTGCTGTTCCGCTACAGCGCGGTGACCTTCAACGGCCATCGCATTCATTACGACTGGCCCTATGTCACCGACACCGAAGGCTATGCCGGGCTGGTGGTGCACGGCCCGCTGATCGCCACCCTGAACCTGCGCGCGTTCTGCCGCGCCAACCCGCAGGCCCGTTTGCGTCGTTTCGCCTATCGCGGCCTGCGCCCGCTGGTTGCGCCGGAGCCCTTCGAAGTGGCCGGGCGCATCAGTGCGCCGGGCAAGGCGCAGCTGTGGGCCGGTAATGAAGCCGGCATGGCCCAGCAGGCCGACGTGGAATTCGACTGACGGATGCCGGGTAGGGCGGACGGCGCTTCACCTGCGTGGCGCGATCCGTCCACCGTTCTGCAATCGCAATGGTGGACAAAAAGAGCGTTGTCCACCCTACGCAGCTTGCGATCGTTGAGAGGCTCTTAGGCTGAAACACAACAAGAAGAATCGAGGAATCGAGATGACCCCGGAACAGAACGAAGAACTGAATTTCATCCGTGAAGGCGTACGCGGCCTGTGTGCCGAATTTCCTGCCGAATACTGGCGCAAGATCGATGAAGAGAAGGGCTTCCCGGAGGCCTTCGTGGCGGCCATGACCGAAGCCGGCTGGCTGTCGGCGATGATCCCGGAACAATACGGCGGCTCCGGCCTGGGCCTGGCCGAAGCCTCGGTGATCCTCGAGGAGGTGAACCGCTGCGGCGGCAACTCCGGCACCATCCACGGGCAGATGTACAACATGTTCACCCTGCTGCGTAACGGCAGCGACGAACAGAAAAGCTATTACCTGCCGAAGCTGGCCAGCGGCGAGCTGCGCCTGCAGTCCATGGGCGTGACCGAGCCCACCACGGGCACCGACACCACCAAGATCAAGACCACCGCCGTGCGCCAGGGCGACAAGTACGTGATCAACGGCCAGAAGGTGTGGATCTCGCGCATCCAGCATTCCGACCTGATGATTCTGCTGGCGCGCACCACGCCGCTCGCCGAGGTGCAGAAGAAATCCGAAGGCATGTCGATCTTCCTGGTCGACCTGCGTGAGGCCATCGGCAACGGCCTGACCGTGCAGCCGATCGCCAACATGGTCAACCACGAGACCAACGAGCTGTTCTTCGACAACCTGGAAATCCCTGCCAGCAGTTTGATCGGCGAGGAGGGCAAGGGCTTCCGCTACATCCTCGACGGCCTGAATGCCGAGCGCACGCTGATCGCTGCCGAGTGCATCGGCGATGGTCGCTGGTTCATCGAGAAGGCCAGTGCCTACGCCCGTGATCGCGTGGTGTTCGGCCGCCCGATTGGTCAGAACCAGGGCGTGCAGTTCCCTATCGCCAAGGCTCATATCGAGGTCGAAGCCGCCGACCTGATGCGCTGGCGCGCCTGCGAACAGTACGACCGTGGCGAGAACGCCGGGGCCAGCGCCAACATGGCCAAGTACCTGGCGGCGGAGGCCTCCTGGGCGGCGGCCAACGCCTGCCTGCAGACCCATGGCGGCTTCGGCTTCGCCAATGAATACGACGTCGAGCGCAAGTTCCGCGAGACCCGCCTGTACCAGGTGGCGCCGATCTCCACCAACCTGATCATGTCCTACGTGGCCGAGCATCTGCTCGAGCTGCCGCGTAGTTTCTGAGGAGCCTACTTATGAACTGCTGCGCGTCGGCCATGCTGCGTTGTAATCGGGCTCGGAATGCTCATTTACAACTCGTAAACTCCGCTTCCTCGCCCGCTTACGCCTTGCCTGGCTCTAGCTCGCGAGTTCATAAGCAGACTCCTGGGAGCGGCTTATGAGTACAAATACTCAACAGCTCGCCGTGTTCCTCGCCGAGTTGCGTTACGACGATCTGCCTGACTACGTGCTCGATCGCACCGAAGACCTGTTCCTCGACTGGCTCGGTTCGGCCCTGGCCAGTGAAGGCGCGCGGCCGATTCCGCTGTTCGAAGCCTATGCGCAGAAGATGGGCCCGACCGATGGCCCGGCGCGCATTCTGGTCAACGGTCGCGGCACCTCGGCGTACTTCGCGGCCCTGGTCAACGGCGCTTCGTCCCATCTGGTCGAGCAGGATGACCTGCACAACAGCTCGGTGCTGCACCCGGCCACCGTGGTATTCCCGGCGGCTCTGGCAGCCGCGCAGGACCTGGGCAAGACAGGCCGCGAGCTGTTGCTGGCCTCGGTGGCCGGCTACGAGGCGGGCATTCGTATCGGTGAATTCCTCGGTCGCTCCCATTACCGCATCTTCCACACCACGGCCACGGTCGGCACCCTGGCCGCTGCCGTGGCGGTGGGCAAGCTGCTGAACTTCGACAAACAGCAGTTCATTCACCTGCTCGGCAATGCTGGCACCCAGGCAGCCGGGCTCTGGGAGTTCCTGCGCGACGCCGCCGACTCCAAGCAACTGCACACCGCCAAGGCCGCCGCCGATGGGCTGCTGGCCGCGTACTTCACCGAGCAGGGCCTGACCGGTGCACAGAACATTCTCGAGGGCGAGCAGGGGATGGCCGCCGGGATGTCCAGCGATGCCAACCCGAGCAAGCTGTCGGATCGCCTCGGCAGCCGCTGGGCGCTGGCGGAGACCTCGTTCAAGTTCCATGCTTCCTGCCGGCATACCCACCCGGCCGCCGATGCCCTGCTGGGCCTGATGCAGCGCGAGGGCCTGCGGCATGGCGACATCGCCCAGGTGGTCACCCACGTGCATCAGGGCGCTATCGATGTGCTGGGGCGTGTGGTGGTGCCGCAGACCGTGCATCAGGCCAAGTTTTCCATGGGCACCGTGCTGGGCCTGATCGCCGTGCATGGCAAGGCGCAGCTCACCGAGTTCGAGAACCTGTCGCTCATTGACGCTGACGTCAGCGAATTCAGGGACAAGGTCAGCATGCGCCTCGACCCCGAGGTGGATGGCGCCTATCCGGCGCGCTGGCTGGGTCGGGTCGAAGTGCTCACCACCGACGGCCGCACCTTGCGCGGCGCCATCGACGAGCCCAAGGGCGACCCGGGCAATACCCTCAGCCGCGCCGAGCTGGAAGACAAGTTCCGCCGCCTGCTGGCGTTCGCCGGCAAGCGCAGCAGTGACCAGGCCGGCGAGCTGATCGCCAGGGTCTGGCGCCTGCGGCGAACCGCCGACCTGAGCGACCTGGCCTGACTGCGCCGAAGAATGCGCTGGATCGCTGACGCGCGATCCAGCCGACGGATCTGGACGATTGAAACGGGAAAACCGCCATGAATAACAACAATAC
The DNA here is from genome assembly GCF_013408425.1 of Pseudomonas flavescens. Taxonomy (NCBI): domain Bacteria; kingdom Pseudomonadati; phylum Pseudomonadota; class Gammaproteobacteria; order Pseudomonadales; family Pseudomonadaceae; genus Phytopseudomonas; species Phytopseudomonas flavescens. The sequence goes on from NZ_JACBYV010000001.1 coordinate 1,185,801, forward strand.
GCAGCCCCGGCCATTGGACGGCATCACCGTGGTCAGCCTGGAGCACGCCATCGCGGCGCCGTTCTGCACCCGTCAGCTCGCCGACATGGGCGCCCGGGTGATCAAGGTCGAGCGCCCCGGCAGTGGTGATTTCGCCCGCGGTTACGACGAGCGGGTCAATGGCCTGGCGTCGCACTTCGTGTGGACCAACCGTTCCAAGGAGAGCCTGACCCTCGACCTCAAGCAGGACGATGCCGGTGAGGTGCTCGACAGCCTGCTGGCAAAGGCCGACGTACTGGTGCAGAACCTCGCACCCGGCGCGGCGGCGCGCATGGGCCTGTCGTTCGAGGCGCTGCATGAGCGCTTCCCGAGGCTGATCGTCTGCGACATTTCCGGCTACGGCGAAGGCGGCAGCTACGAGAAGAAGAAGGCCTACGACCTGCTGATCCAGAGCGAGGGGGGCTTCCTGTCGGTCACTGGCGGGGCAGGCGACGACCAACTGGCCAAGGCCGGGTGCTCCATCGCCGATATCGCCGCTGGCATGTATGCCTACAGCAACATTCTTTCGGCCCTGCTGCTGCGCGGCAGGACCGGTCTGGGCAGCCGCATCGATGTGAGCATGCTCGAGAGCCTGGTCGAGTGGATGGGGTATCCCCTGTATTACGCGTACGACGGCGCCACGCCGCCGCCGCGTGCCGGGGCCGCCCACTCGACCATCTATCCCTACGGCCCGTTTCCCGCTGGCGACGGCGGCACGGTGATGCTCGGCCTGCAGAACGAGCGCGAATGGCAGGCTTTCTGCGAGCGAGTGCTGTTGCAGCCGGAGCTGGCCGCAGACGAGCGCTTTTCGGCCAACTTCAAACGTTCGGCCAATCGGGAAGCGCTGCGCTCGATCATCGTCGAGACCTTCGCCGCGCTGAGTGCCGAACAGGTGATCGAACGGCTGGAACAGGCACAGATCGCCAACGCCCATGTCAATGACATGGCTGGCGTCTGGGCGCATCCGCAGCTCAAGGCCCGTGACCGCTGGCGCCAGGTGAACAGCCCGGCAGGCAGCCTGCCCGCGCTGCTGCCGCCTGGCAGCAACAGCGCCTTCACGCCGCGGATGGATGCGGTGCCCGCGCTGGGCGAGCACACCGAAGCCTTGTTGGCCGAGCTGGGATATAGCGATTCCGCGATAGCGGGCCTGAAGGTCAGCGGCGCGATTTGAAGCCTAGTTCGAGGCGGCCGTGGACGCTCGGTTTTGTGGGCTGAAGCCCGCCCTACGAAAGGCATACGGGTAGGGTGGGCTTCAGCCCACCAATTGGCCGTATCACCAAACAATAAGTCTTACGCCAGGAAGCAGATTCCATGACCAGACAAACCATCCGTAGCGCCTTGTTCGTACCGGGTAGCCGGCCTGATCGCTTCGCCAAGGCACTGGCCAGCGGTGCCGACACGGTCATCGTCGATTTCGAAGATGCTGTCGAAGAACCGCTCAAACGCCAGGCCCGTGAAAACCTCGGGGTGTTCCTGGCAGCCAACCCAGAAGCGCGCCTGAGAGTGCGGGTCAACTCGCCCGAGCATGCCGAGCATGAGGCCGATCTTGACTTCTGCGCCGCCCATGCGGGCGTCATCGGCGTGCTGCTGCCCAAGGTGGAAAGCGCGGCGCAGAGCGAGCGCGCTGCCGCAACTGGCAAGCCGGTCTGGCCGATCATCGAAAGCGCCCGTGGTCTGCATGACCTGCCAGCCATCGCCAGTGCGGCAGGTGTGGAGCGATTGTCGTTCGGCGGTCTGGATCTGGGCCTCGACCTCGGCCTGAACAGCGGTACGCCAGCGGCCGAGCGCATGCTCGATCAGGCGCGCTACGCGATCCTGCTGCACAGCCGTCTGGCCAATCTGGCCGCTCCGCTGGATAGCGTGTTCCCGGCGATCCAGGATCAGGCCGGCCTCGACCGCGCCAGCCGCGATGCTCGCGACATGGGGTTCGGTGGGCTGCTGTGCATCCACCCTAGCCAGGTCGCCGTGGTACACCGGGCGTTGGCGCCTTCGGCCGAGGAACTGGCCTGGGCGCGCCGGGTGCTGCAGGCCGGCGAGGGGGGCGACGGTGTTTTCGTGGTCGACGGACAGATGGTCGATGCACCGGTGGTCGGCCGCGCCAGACGCATCGCCGAGCGTGCCGGGGCAGCGGACTAGGCGGCGTTCGGAGATGCTGAACGCGCCTTTGCACAATGGTGAATTCCGTGCAGGGATCGCAACGTTGTAAACAGTAATCAGTGGCTCGAACGACTGCCCAACTACAAAAACAAGATGAGGTACACCCATGCTCAAGCTATCCCTCAAGGCGCTGGTCTGCGCTGTGTCGCTTTCCGTGGTTGGCGCGTTGCACGCTGCTGATCCCATAAGCATCAAGTTCGCCCACGTGGTTGCCGAGCACACGCCCAAGGGCCAGGGCGCGCTGCTGTTCAAGAAGCTGGCCGAGGAGCGCCTGCCCGGCCGGGTCAAGGTGGAGGTCTATCCGAACTCCTCGCTGTTCGGTGATGGCAAGGAAATGGAAGCGCTGCTGCTCGGTGACGTGCAACTGCTGGCGCCTTCGCTGGCCAAGTTCGAGCACTACGCCAAGCCGATTCAGATCTATGACCTGCCGTTCCTGTTCGACAACATGGAGGCGGTCGACCGCTTTCAGGCCAGCGAGCAGGGCAAGGCACTGCTGACCAGCATGGAAGGCAAGGGCATCACCGGCCTGGCCTATTGGCACAACGGCTTGAAGCAATTGTCGTCCAACAAGGCGATGCACGAGCCCAAGGATGCTCGTGGCCTGAAATTCCGCGTACAGGCTTCCGCGGTGCTCGACGAGCAGTTCAAGGTGCTGCGTGCCGCGCCACGCAAGATGAGCTTCGCCGAGGTCTATCAGGGCCTGCAGACCGGGGTGGTCAACGGTACCGAGAACACCTGGTCGAACTACTTCAGCCAGAAGGTGCATGAGGTGCAGCCGTTCTTCACCGAATCCAACCATGGCCTGATCGATTACATGGTGATCACCAATACCAAGTTCTGGAACAGCCTGCCGGAGGATGTACGCAGCGAGCTGGACACGATCATGGTCGAGGTGACTGCCGAGGTTAACCGGCAGGCCGACGAGCTCAACAAGGAAGCTCGTGCCGCCATCGTCAAGGCGGGCACCAGCGAGATCATCCAACTGACCCCAGAGCAACGCGAACAGTGGCGCGAAGCCATGCGCCCGGTATGGAAGAAATTCGAAAGCGATATCGGTGCCGACCTGATCAAGGCTGCCGAGGCGTCCAACCAGGCGCAGTGATCGACTACCGTTCGTGCAGCACCGCAGGCCGCTTCCATCAGGAGGCGGCCTTTGTTTTGATGGGCTATTCATCACCAGCGAGGAGAGCGGATGAACGTCAGCCAGGCACTACGTGAGCGGCGCAGCACACGGGCCTTTCTGGATCGCCCGGTGGCGACTGAACTGCTGCGCGGATTGCTCGAGCAGGCAGCCCGCGCGCCTTCCAGCGGCAACCTGCAGCCCTGGCGCATCCATGTGCTGCAGGGCGAGGCGCTGGAGCGTTTCCGCCAGCACATCGCCTTGCGGCTGCAGGACGATCCGCAGCCCGATCCTGCGGATTACCCTGTGTACCCGCAGCCGCTGCAGGAGCCCTATCGCACCTCACGGTTCGAAGTAGGCGAGCAGATGTACGCGCTGCTCGGCATTGGCCGTGAAGACAAGGCTGCGCGCCTGGCCTGGTTCGCCCGTAACTTCCGCTTTTTCGAGGCGCCCTGTGCGCTGTTCTTTTCCGTCGACCGCTGCATGGGGCCGGGGCAGTGGGCCGATCTGGGCATGTATCAGCAGAGCCTGATGTTGTTGCTCGAGGAGCACGGCCTGGACAGCTGCCCGCAGGCTTGCTGGGCGCGATACCACCTGAGCGTCGAGCGTTTCCTGCAGATACCCGCCGAGCACATGCTGCACTGCGCCATCGCCGTGGGCTATGGCGACCCCGACGCGCCGGTCAATCGACTGGTCAGCGAACGCTTGCCCCTGGAGGCGTTCTGCACCTTCGTGGAATGAGCAGGGCGGAGCGACCAGGGAATGGCTGGGTCTGAACCAATCCCTGGGTGTCGCCACGCTCGACGCCGGCTACCCGATCGCAGCCAGGGTCGAGCCTGCGACACCCAGGGCAATCGCTTCCGTTCCAGTTCCCTCCATCACCCCCGTAACAGTCGTCCCCGCCAAATCCCCTGAACCCATCGAACCCCCAGGCAGTCCTTTCAAAACCACCAAATATTTCAAAGTATTTCTGAAATTGATAACAAGTATTACGAAATGTAATTGGGCTATTCGCTGCCTGGGCAGTAATCTGCATGGCATTCACTGCCTGGGCAGGTAATTTTCGATGCCACATTTCGACCGCGAACGGTTCTCGCTGCAGCACTCACCCGGCCACCTCATTGCGCTGATCAATCAGCTCAAGGACCGCATGCTGGAACGCCATCTGGTGGATCACGGCGTGACTGCCGCGCAGTTCAAGGTGGTGCTGCTGATCAGCCAGAGCCGCGCCAGCACGCCCGCCGATCTGGTCCGTTTGCTCAGCCTCGACAGCGGGGCGATGACCCGCATGCTCGATCGCCTGGAGCAGAAGGGCCTGCTGACTCGCGAGCGCAGCTCGGAGGATCGCCGCCAGGTGCGCCTCACGCTCACCGAGGCGGGCAATGCCCTCGGCGTGCGCGTGCCGCAGATCGCCGCGGATGCCACCAATGAGCTGACCGGCTGCCTGAGCCGCACCGAACTCGACGAATTCCAACGCCTGTTGAAAAAAATGCTGATGGCCGCCGATGCGTTGCCGCACGTGCCAGGAGAATGATGAACACCATGCCGTTGCGTACCCCACTGACCCTGATTTTCAGCGCTTTGCTGCTGGCCGCCTGTGCCTCGCAGGAGGGCCTGCACACCGAAGGTCATACCCTGGATGCCGCCAGCCTGCAGGGGCAGACCTTTACCGCCAACCTGTCTCCGGCTGCCTGGCCGGCGAGCGACTGGTGGAATCGCCTGGGTGATTCGCAGTTGAGCGGGCTGATCGAAGAAGCCCTGCGCAGCAACCCGGACCTGCAGGTAGCCGATGCCCGTGCCCGCCAGGCCAACGCTGCCGTACTGGCCGCCGATGCGCAGCGCCAGCCGACCCTGGACGCCAACGCCAACGTCACCCGATCTCGATCCGCCCGGGTCGATGACCCCAGCGGGCAGGGCGGCCGTTACGGCACTTTGCGCAGTCTGTCGCTGGAGGGTGGCTACCGCTTCGATCTGTGGGGTGGCGAGCGTGCCGCCTGGGAAGCAGCGCTGGGCCGTGCCCGTGCCAGTGAAGTGGATCGCCAGGGCGCGCGCCTGACCCTGGCCGCCGACGTCACCCGTGCCTACAACGACCTCGGCCTGGCCTACGCCACTCAGGATCTTGCCGAGCAGGACCTCAAACGCAGCCGCGACATGCTCGACCTGGCCCGCAGCCGGGTCGATGCCGGCCTCGACAGCGAATACCAGTTGCAACAGACCCAGAGCCTGGAAGCCGCCGCCGAAGCCAGCCTGACCGCCGCCACCCAGCAGGTGGACAGTGCGCGCATTCGCCTGGCCGTGATGCTCGGCCAGGGCCCGGATCGCGGCGCCACGCTGCCCCGTCCGCAGCTGATCGCCCCCACGGCGGTCAGCTTGCCGGCCAACGTGCCGGCCGAACTGCTCGGTCGTCGCCCTGATCTGGTCGCCGCGCGCTGGCGTGTCGAGGCCGCCACCCGCGACATCGATGCCAGCAAGGCCGATTTCTATCCCAACCTCAACCTGAGTGTTGCCGCTGGCAGCAAGTCGCTGCTCGGCGATGCCATGTTCGGTGGTGCCAGCCGCTTCTTCAGCGTTGGCCCGGCTCTCAGCCTGCCGATCTTCGACGGTGGCGCTCGGCGCGCCGCGCTGGCTGGGCGCAACGCCGATTACGACGTGGCCGTGGCGCAGTACAACCAGACCCTGGTTGGCGCGCTGGGCGATATCGGCGATGGCATCAGCCGCATTCGTTCCCTCGAACAGCAGATCGAGCAGCAGCAACGGGCCCGTGACATCGCCCGCAGTTCCTACGACATCGCCATGCAGCGCTATGCCGATGGCATCGGCAATTACCTCGATGCGCTGAGCGTCGAGCAGCAACTGCTGCAGAGCGAACGTCAACTGGCCAATCTGCGTGCCGAGCGTATCGACGCGTCGGTGCTGCTGATGCAGGCCCTGGGTGGTGGCTTCGAGGCTGCCGCTCCGTCATCCACTTCCGCACGCTGAGTACTCGCCATGACCGAATCTCAAGCCACTCCCGCCGCCCCTAATTCGGGCAAGCGCAAACGCCTGCTGCTGGGCCTCGGCGTCATCGTCGTGCTGTGCAGCGTGGCGATCTTCGCCTACCACGAGCTGTACGGCCGTTTCTACGAAGAGACCGACGACGCCTACGTCGGCGGCAATCTGGTGCAGATCACCCCGCAGATCACCGGCACCGTCACGCGCATCGCCGTGGATGACGGTGACTATGTCGAAGCCGGTCAGCCGCTGGTGTGGCTGGACCCGGCCGATACCCAGGTGGCCCAGCAGAGCGCCGAGGCCAACCTGGCGCGTACGGTGCGCCAGGTGCGCGGGTTGTACAGCAACGTCGACAGCTACAAGGCCCAGGTGGCCTCGCGCAAGATCGACGTGCAGCGCGCCAAGGCCGACTATCAGCGACGCGTGACCCTGGCCAGCAAAGGCGCGATTTCCCGTGAGGAACTGGCCCACGCCCAGGACACCCTGAGCAGCGCGCAGAGTGCGCTGACCTCCGCCCAGCAGCAGTTGGACACCAACCAGGCGCTGGTCGATGACACCGTTATCGCTTCCCACCCGGACGTGAAAAGTGCCGCCGCACAATTGCGCCAGGCCTTTCTCAACAACGCCCGCAGCACCCTGGTGGCACCGGTCAGCGGTTACGTGGCACGCCGTTCGGTGCAGGTCGGCAGCCGCATTCAGCCCGGTACCGCGCTGATGGCCGTGGTGCCGCTGCATGAAATCTGGATCGACGCCAACTTCAAGGAAACCCAGCTGCGCGAGATGCGCATCGGCCAGCCGGTGACCGTCGAGGCCGATCTTTATGGCGATGAAGTGACCTATCAGGGCCACGTCGAGAGCCTCGGCGTAGGTACCGGCAGCGCCTTCTCCCTGCTGCCGGCGCAGAACGCCAGCGGCAACTGGATCAAGATCGTGCAGCGTCTGCCCGTGCGCATCCGCCTGGACGAAGAAGCGCTGCAGAGCCATCCGCTGCGCATCGGCCTGTCCACCGCGGTAACCGTGGACCTGCACGACCAGAGCGGTGCCCAGCTGTCCACCCAGATGCCGAGTGAGCCGCGCTTCAGTACCGCCGTCTACGACGCGCCGCTGGTCGAGGCCGATGCGCTGATCGAACGCATCATCCACGCCAATGGCCCGGCCCAGGCCTCAACGGCTCGGGGCTGACATGAGCGACGCCAACTTTCGCCCGGCCAGCATGCTGCTGGCCACCATCGGCATCTCCCTGGCGACCTTCATGCAGGTGCTCGACACCACCATCGCCAACGTCGCCTTGCCAACCATTTCCGGCAATCTGGGGGTCAGTTCGGAGCAGGGCACCTGGGTCATTACCTCGTTCGCCGTGTGCAACGCCATCGCCTTGCCGCTGACCGGCTGGCTGGCGCGGCGCTTTGGCGAGGTGAAGCTGTTCCTCGCCGCGGTGGTGCTGTTCGTGATCACCTCGTTTCTCTGCGGGATCGCCCGTTCGATGCCCGAACTGGTGGTGTTCCGCGCCCTGCAGGGGCTGGTCGCCGGCCCGCTGTATCCCATGGCGCAAACCCTGCTATTGGCGATCTTCCCCAGCGCCAAGCGGGGCATGGCCCTGGCGCTGCTGGCGATGGTCACGGTGGTCGCGCCGATCATCGGGCCGATTGCCGGCGGCTGGATCACCGACAGTTACAGCTGGCCGTGGATCTTCTTCATCAACATACCGATCGGCATTCTGGCCACCTTCGTGGTCTGGGCGCAGTTGCGCAAACGGCCGGAAACCATCGTCCACCAGCCCATCGACTACATTGGCCTGGCGTTGCTGGTGCTGGGGGTCGGCATGCTGCAGGTGGTGCTCGACAAGGGCAACGACCTGGACTGGTTCGAGTCGACCTTCATCCAGATCGGTACGGCCGTGTCGGTGGTCTCGCTGGTGGCGCTGGTGATCTGGGAACTGACCGATCAGCATCCGATCATCAACCTGCGCCTGTTCATGTACCGCAACTTCACCTTCGGTACCCTGGCGCTGGTGCTCGGTTACTCCGGGTTCTTCGGCATCAACCTGCTGCTGCCGCAGTGGCTGCAGACCCAGTTGGGTTACACGCCGATCTGGGCCGGGCTCGCGGCAGCGCCGATCGGCATCCTGCCGCTGTTCCTGTCGCCGCTGGTGGGCAAGTACGCGCACAAGTTCGACCTGCGCCTGCTGGCCGGCGGATCGTTCCTGGTGATTGGCGCGTCGTGCTTCATGCGGGCCTCGTTCAACACCGAGGTGGACTATCGGCATATCGCCGAGGTGCAGGTGTTCATGGGCCTGGGAATCGCGCTGTTCTTCATGCCCACCACCAGCATCCTGCTCTCCAGCCTGCCGCCGAAGGACATCGCCGACGGCTCCGGCCTGGCCACCTTCCTGCGCGTACTGGGCGGTAGCTTCGCGTCGTCGCTGACCACCTGGATCTGGCATCGCCGGGAGATCTATCACCACGCGCAACTGACCGAGCACGTCACGCCCTACGATCCGGCCACCCACCAGTATCTGGAGCAGCTAGGCGGCGCCTCGCAATCGGCCTACCTGCAGATCGACCGGGTGGTGGAGAGTCAGGCCTACATGCTCTCGACCGTGGATTACTTCACGCTGATGGGCTGGCTGTTCTTTGGCCTTATCCTGATCATCTACCTGGCCAAGCCGCCGTTCTCCGCCAAGGGCGCAGCGGAGTCGGGCGGGGGGCATTGAAAGCCGCGTTCACGCGCTAATGAATGAGCCGGTAGGAGCCGGCTTGCCGGCGATTGGTGGCCGTGATGCGGCTTGGGCTAAATGGCCGCAATCGCTTCGCCCGCAAGCAGGCTCCTACATCCGGCATGTAGCCCGGCGTTGAGCGCAGCGATACCCGTGAATGGTGGTGGAATAACAGCCACATCCGCGATCAGGCGCTCGCCTCGCTCATCCATTTCGGTTTCGGATAACGGCGTTCTGATGTGCCGGCCTTGAGGATCGCACCCGGCACGTCGTGGCCGATCAGGTCGGGCAGGGTGGCAGCGGCGGCCAGCAGGGCATCCAGATTCACACCGGTATCCAGGCCCATGCGCTGGAACATGTGCACCAGATCTTCCGTGCAGATATTGCCGCTGGCGCCCGGCGCATAGGGGCAGCCGCCGAGCCCGCCGAGCGATGCGTCGAAGCGGTCGATACCGGCGTTCAGCGCTGCCAGGGCGTTGGCCAGGCCCATGCCACGGGTATTGTGAAAATGCGCGGTGAACACCGCCTCGGGCCAGCGCTGCAGCGACTCGCGACAGATGCGTTCGACCTGGGCGGGATCGGCCATGCCGGTGGTGTCGCAGAGGGTCACGCCCTGCACGCCGAGATCGAGCAGGCGCTGGGTCAGCTCATGGACGCGCACCTCGGGCACCGCGCCCTCGAAGGGGCAGCCAAAGGTGGTCGACAGCGAGGCGTTGATGAACACCGCGCTGCCGCGAGTGACCTCGATGATCTCGCGAAACTGCGTCAGGGACTGTTCCGGTGTCATGCGCAGGTTGGCCAGGCCGTGGGTGTCGCTGGCCGACATCACCAGGTTGATCTCGTCCACCTGGCACGAAAGCGCCCGCTCGCAGCCGCGCACGTTGGGTACCAGCACGGTGTATTCCACCCCGTCGACACGCTGGATGCCGCGCATCACTTCTTCGGCGTCGCGCAGGTTGGGGATCGCCTTGGGCGAGGTGAACGAGGTGACTTCGATCTTCGCCAGGCCGGTCTGCGACAGTTTGTCGATGAGGGCGATCTTGGCTTCGCTCGGCACGAAGGCCGCTTCGATCTGGAAGCCGTCACGGGTGGCGACGTCCTGGATATAGAGGCGTTTGGTCATGGTGAGATCCTGATTATGTCGGTGCGTAGCATGGGTATCGCCGCGCTCAACCCAGGCTACGGGCTGCGGCTCGTAGGGTGGATCGGGGCACGTAGCTGATGCTTCATCCGTCCACCACAGCGATTGCATGTAAGAGGCTGGCCAAGCTTCCTTCGCTCTGCGGCACATTTGGTGGACAAGCTCCGCGTTGTCCACCCTACGAATCCGTTGTGGCGTAGGGTGGATGGCGTTTTATCCATCCACCGTTACAGGGCATGTCGGGATTTCTCAGATAATCCCGCGCTCGCGCAGGCCCTTGACCTGCTCGTCGCTCAGGCCCAAGCCGGCCAAGACGTCATCGGTGTGTTCGCCGAGCTGCGGGCCACCTTCGCCGATGCGGCCTGGCGTGCGGCTGAGTTTCGGCAGCACGCCCGGCACTTTCAGCGGGCCGGCGCTGGTGCTTACCGTCTCGATCATCTGCCGGGCCAGGTAATGGGGGTCGCTGACGATATCGGCGGCGGTGTAGGGATAGCCCGCCGGCACCCGCGCGCCCTTGAGCGCGTCGATCACCTCATCGCGGCCGCGCTGGGCAGTCCATTCGCCAATGGCGGCATCGATCATCTCGGCGTGCTGGCTGCGCCCGTCGTTCTGCGCCAGGCGCGGATCGTCGGCCAGATCGGTGCGGCCGATCAGGTTCATCAGACGCTTGTAGATGCTGTCGCCATTGCCGGCGATCAGCACGTAGCTGCCGTCGTTGCACGGGTAGGAGTTGGAGGGCGTGATACCGGGCAAGGCGCTGCCGGCCGGTTCCCGCACGTAACCGAAGGCATCGTATTCGGGCACCAGGCTTTCCATCATCGCGAACACCGATTCGTACAGGGCGACGTCGATCTGCTGGCCCTGGCCGCTGTGGTTGCGCTCCTGCAGGGCGAGCAGTACGCCGATCACCCCATACAGCGATGACAGCGAGTCGCCGATGCTCACCCCGACCCGCACCGGCGCCTGGCCGGGGTAGCCGGACAGGTGGCGCAGGCCGCCCATGGCTTCGCCGATCACGCCGAAGCCTGGTAGGTCGCGGTAGGGGCCGGTCTGCCCATAGCCGGAGATGCGCAGCATGATCAGCCGCGGGTTGATGCGTGACAGTTCGTCCCAGCCCAGGCCCCATTCCTCCAACGTGCCGGGGCGGAAGTTCTCCACCAGGATGTCGGCTTCGGCGACCAGGCGGCGGACGATGTCCTGGCCTTCGGCTTCCTTGAGGTTGAGGGTCAGCGACTGCTTGTTGCGTGACTGCACGTGCCACCAGAGCGAGGTGCCGTCCTTGATCTTGCGCCATTTGCGCAGCGGGTCGCCGATACCTGGCGGTTCGATCTTGATCACCTCGGCACCGAACTCGCCGAGCATCTTGCTGGCGAACGGGCCGGCAATCAGCTGGCCCATTTCGATGACCTTGAGCCCGGCCAGGGCCATGGGTGTAACGGTTGAGTCGACAGACATGTGCGAATTCCCGATGACTTGGGTCGATGGCGGCGAGCATCGCCCACGGCGGGCCTGGCCGCAATCAGTCAATCGTCAAGTCTGGCTTCGTATCTCGCGAAGGCTTATGGTGTTGCCGCTCCTGCCCGGCGCCAGCCGCTGCGGTGAGCCTTTCGCCAATCACGAAGCGGAGCTTGCCATGCGCGTGGATTTTCTGACCCTCAAGCTGTTCGTGGCCATTGCCGATGAGCGCAGCCTGACCCGGGCCGCCGAGCGCGAGCACCTGGCGCTGGCCGCGGTGAGCAAGCGCATCAGCGACCTCGAAGCGCACCTGCGCACGCCGTTGCTGTATCGCCAGCCAAAGGGCGTAGCCTTGACGCCAGCGGGCGATGCGCTGCTGCACCACGCGCGCAACCTGCTGGACAACATCCAGCACATGCAGGCCGACCTCAGCGAGTTCAGCGAAGGTATCAACGGCCATGTGCGCATCCACGCCAACACCTCGGCGGTGATCGCCTTTCTGCCCGAGGATCTCAGCGCCTTCACCGCCCAGCACCCGCAGATTCGTATCGATCTGGAAGAGCGGGTCAGCAGCGAGATCGTCCACGCCGTGCGCGAGGGGCTGACCGATATCGGCATCTTCGCCGGCCATGTGCAGGCCGATGGCGTGCAGGTCTTTCCCTACCGCCGCGATCGGCTGGTGCTGGTGGTGCCGAGCGAGCATCCCCTGGCGACGCGTGAACGAGTGACGCTGCTGGAGACCGTGGGCTACGACTTCATCGGCCTGCAGAAAGAGGCGTCGCTGCACGCCCTGATCAGCGAGGCCGCGCAGCAGGTAGGCGCGCATTTGCGGGTGCGCATCCAGGTACGCAGCTTCGAGGCGATCTGCCGAATGATCCACACCGGCATGGGGATCGGCATCCTCCCCGAGCAGGCGGTGCGCACCTATCTGCCGGGCATGGCGGTACGTGCCGTGGAGATCGAGGATGCCTGGGCGATCCGCGAGTTGAACATCTGCGTACGGCACTACGACAACCTCTCGTTGATCGCTCGGCAGATGGTCGATCATCTCGCTAGCGGCTCTGCCTTCGGCAATGGCGAAGGCAGGCTTGGCCAATCAAGAATTTAGTCGCCCTCGGCGCTGCAGTAGAGTTCGTCGCGAACAAAGGCATCCGGCAGGGCACTGACCCGCCGCACTAACAACAACAGGAGATCGCCTCATGTCCCGCCTACTCTCGCGCAGCTTGTCCTGCGTGCTGCTTTCCACCGCCATGGCCTTCGGCGGCGCCGCGCAGGCGGAAGAAATCGTCATCAAGTTCGCCCACGTCGCTTCCGACCAGACGCCCAAGGGGCAGGGCGCGCGCATGCTGCAGAAACTGGTCAAGGAACGCCTGGCGGGCAAGGCGCGCGTGGAGGTGTACCCGAACTCTTCGTTGTTCGGCGATGGCAAGGAGATGGAGGCGCTGTTGCTCGGTGACGTGCAACTGCTGGCGCCTGCGCCGGTGAAGCTGGAGAAGTATCAGCCACGGGTGCAGATCTTCGATCTGATGTTCCTGTTCGACAACGCGGCTGCGTCCCAGCGTTTCGAGCAGTCGGCCAAGGGCCAGGAGTTGCTGCACAGCCTGGAGAACAACGGCATTCTTGGCCTGGCCTACTGGCTCAACGGCATGCGTCAGTTCACCGCCAACAAGCCACTACATGTGCCGAGCGACGCCCGGGGCATGAAATTTCGCGTGCAGCCTTCGGACCTGCAGGCCGCGCAGATCAGTGCGCTGCGTGCGGTGCCGCGCAAGATGGCCTTCGCGGAGATCTATCAGGGCCTGCAGACCGGGGTGATCAACGCCTCCGACAACCCCTGGTCGAACATCTACAGCCAGCGCCATTATGAAGTGCAGCAGTACATGATCGAATCCAACCATGCCGTCGGCAACTACATGCTGATCACTAACGCGGCATTCTGGAACGGCCTGCCAGAGGATGTGCGCGGAGAGCTGAAAACCATCATCGACGAGGTCACCGTCGAGGTGAATCGCCAGGCGCTGGCGCTCAACGAGAAGGACAAGGAGCAGATCCTGGCCAGCGGCAAGCATGAGCTGATCACCCTCAGCGACGAGGAGCGGGCCCAATGGCGCGAAGTCATGCGGCCGATCTGGAAAGACTATGAAGGGAAGATCGGCAGCGACCTGATCGAAGCGGCCCAGGCTGCCAATGCTGCCGCCAACTAGAACGGAGACCGCCATGCTCGACCATCTTGATCATCTGGTACTGACCGCTACCGACGCCGATGCGACCACGCACTTCTATGTCGAGGTGCTGGGCATGCGCCTGGAGACCTTCGGCAATGGCCGCAAGGCGTTCTGCTTCGGTAATCAGAAGATCAACCTGCACGTGCGTGGCCAGGAGTTCGAGCCCAAGGCTCACCTGCCGGTGCCGGGTGCGCTGGACCTGTGCTTCATCGCCAGCCAGCCTCTGGAAGAGGTGATCGCGCATCTGCAGCGAGTCGGCTGGCCGATCATCGAAGGACCGGTGATGCGCACCGGCGCCACGGGTCCGATCCGTTCGGTGTACCTGCGCGACCCTGACCTGAACCTGATCGAGATAGCTGAGTTGGTCGGGCAGCGGAACGTGTAGAAGCGGCCGATGGCATGACCTGTAGGGGCTTGGGGGGCGCCTAGCCCTTGCTGGCGATGCGATTGTTGATACAACACCGTATCGGCGGTGGCTCTGATCGCCAGCGAGCTGGCTCCTACACGAGAACCGCGGCCGACCGCTATCGCCACTTTCTAGCCGTTAGGTTTTTCCGCACGGATGCCTCCAGTGCTTTGCCACTAAAGGCTATTCGCCCACGCCGAAGGCCGCGTTTACCAATCGTGAATATCTGCCCGCCAGACGGCGGGGTTAGAGTCGGCTTGCCAAAACAATTACAACAACTCTCTCTGGGAGACCGCTGATGACAGCTTTGCAGCGCCTGTGGGATCAGCTGGAGGAAATCGCCGTGGCGTTTCTCCTCGCGGCGATGACCCTGGTCACCTTCTCGTACGTGGTATTCAACAACCTCTACGGCGTTTTCTACGCCCTGGGTGATTCCCTGCCGTTCGCCAACGATGCGATGTTCAGCATTGGCGACGGCATCCTTTATGTCGCCCAGGAAATGACCTGGAGCGTGGCCCTGACCAAGGCCATGTTCGGCTGGCTGATCTTCGTCGGTCTGGCCTGGGGCGTGCGCATCGGTGCGCACATCGGCGTCGACCTGCTGGTGCGCATGTTCAAGCCTGCCCTGCAGAAAACCGTGGCGATCATCGCCCTGATCATCTGCCTGGCGTATTGCGCGCTGATGGCCTACTCCAGCGAGCAGTGGGTCGCGGTGCTGTTCAACATCGGCACCGGTGCCGAGGATCTGGATCGCTTCGGCGTCCAGCAGTGGCACATCGTGATGATCGTGCCGATTGGCTTCTCTCTCATGTTCCTGCGTTTCGCCCAGGTATTGGTGCGGGTGATCCAGGACAAGCAGATTGGTTTTGGTGGTCACGGCGAAGTCGAAGACGCCATCAAACTCGCCGAAGAGACGGAGGCTAAACGATGACCATCGCATTTCTGTTCGTCGCCCTGTTCGCGCTGATGTTCATCGGCATTCCGGTGGCGATTTCCCTGGGTTTGTCCGGGGCCATGACCATCCTGTTCTTCAGCAACGACTCGGTGCGTTCGCTGGCGATCAAGCTGTTCGAGACCAGCGAGCACTACACGCTGCTGGCGATTCCGTTCTTCCTGCTGTCGGGCGCGTTCATGACCAGCGGCGGCGTGGCCCGTCGGCTGATCGATTTCGCCAACGCCTGCGTCGGCCATATCAAGGGTGGCCTGGCCATCGCCGCGATCCTGGCGTGCATGCTGTTCGCCGCGCTGAGCGGCTCGTCGCCGGCCACGGTGGCGGCGGTCGGTTCGATCGTCATCGCCGGCATGGTGCGCTCGGGCTACAAGAAGGAGTTCGCCGCCGGTATCGTCTGTAACGCCGGTACCCTGGGCATCCTGATTCCGCCGTCGATCGTCATGGTGGTCTACGCCACCGCGACCGAGACCTCGGTGGGCAAGCTGTTCATGGCCGGCGTGGTGCCGGGGCTGCTGCTGGGCGTGTTCCTGATGATCACCATCTACATCATCGCCCGGGTGAAGAACATGCCGTCGCTGCCGCGGGCGTCGATGAGCGAGATCCTCACTGCCGGGCGCAAGGCCGGCTGGGGGCTGGCGCTGATCGTGATCATCCTCGGCGGCATCTACTCGGGCATGTTCACGCCGACCGAGGCCGCTGCGGTGGCAGCGGTGTACGCGGCCTTCGTGGCGATCTTCATCTACAAGGACATGACCGTTCGCGAGTGCCCGAAGGTGTTCGTCGAGGCCGGCAAGCTGAGCGTGGTGCTGATGTTCATCATCGCCAACGCCATGCTGTTCGCCCACGTGCTGACCACCGAGCAGATCCCGCAGTCGATCACCGCCTGGGTCGTCGACCAGGGCTTCAGCCCGATCGAGTTCCTGATCGTGGTGAACATCGTGCTGCTGATCGCCGGCACCTTCATGGAGCCGTCGGCGATCATCCTGATCCTGGCGCCGATCCTGTTCCCGATCGCCATGCAGCTGGGCATCGACCCGATCCACCTGGGCATCATCATGGTGGTGAACATGGAGATCGGCCTGATCACGCCGCCCACGGGTCTGAACCTGTTCGTCACCTCGGCGGTCACCGGCATGCCGCTGACTCGCGTGGTGCGCGCGGTATCGCCATGGCTGCTGGTGATGCTGGCGTTCCTGATTCTGGTGACCTACGTGCCGTTCATCTCGCTGGGGCTGCCGAACTGGCTGGGCATGAACTGATCACCGACTGAGCAAGGCGCTTCCTGCTCGGCAGGAGGCGCCTGGCCACTTTCCTCGTCCCGGCCTCTGCGCCGGGTTTTTTATGGCTCAAACAACCTGCGGTGGCGTTTCCAGAGCCTTGAACAACGCGGGTGCAGGCATCGGCCTGGCGAACAGGTAGCCCTGCAGGAACTGCACGCCGCGCTGGCTCAGGTATTCACTCTGCTCAGCGGTTTCCACGCCTTCTGCGACCAGACCGAGCTCCAGGCGCACCGCCAGGTCGAGGATGTTGTCGAGGATATGCCGGGACAGGGCGTCGGAGCCGATCATGGAGACGAAGCTGCGATCGATCTTCAGGTAGTCGACGCGAAATTCACGCAGGTAGGCGAGGCTCGAGTGGCCGGTGCCGAAGTCGTCGATGGCGATGCGCACACCCAGCTCGCGCAGTTCGGTGAACAGCCGGTCAGTCACCGCGGTGGGCGTGATCATCTGGCGCTCGGTGAGCTCCAGCACGAGGTTGATGCGCCGGGCAGGGAAGGCCGCCAGAAAGTCGCGGCACTCTTCCAGCAGGTGCAGGTTCTGACAGTGCGCTGCCGTGACGTTGATGCCGATATGAAAACCCGGCGGCAGATCGTGCGCTCGGCTGGCGAAATCTTCGCGTACCTGGTTCATCAGGGCGCTGGTCATGGGCACGATCAGGCCGCCACGTTCGGCCAGCGGGATGAACTGATCGGGGGGCACCAGGCCTTCTCGGGGGTGCTGCCAGCGCATCAGCACCTCCACGCCATCCCAAGTGCCATTGCGAGCGTCCACCAGAGGTTGGTAGTAGGGGATGAACTCACCCGCCTCCAGGGCGCGCTGCAGCTCGCCGCTGGGCGAGGCCGAGCGCAGGCTGAAGCGATAGGTCACGGTGCCAGCCAGTGCACCGAGCATCAGGAACAGCAGGAGCTGCGGCAGATAGTGTTCACGCATGTACTGCAGCGAGACGCCGCTCGGGTAGCTGGCCAGGACCCTGAACGGATAGCGCGACGATGCGGTGCTGTAGGGATAGTCGGTGTATTGCGTGGCCGCGCTCTGACTGACGATGCCGTCGGCGGTCATCCAGTTCTCTCCCACCGTCAGTTGCAGGGGAACCTCCTGGCCATTGACCTGCAGCAGGTTGTTGAGGTGCTGGCCGTCGATGCCGATGAGCACGCTTCCATTGGTGTCGCTCTGGCGGTACACCAGCAGTGCACGTTCCGGCGTGACCGGGTTGCCGGCCATCAGGCGCAGGCGACCCTCGCTGTAGGCGGCAGGTTCTTCGGCGATGCTGTACGGCCCCATCAGCGATGTGCAATAGATGATGCCGTCATGCACCAGATTGACCGAGCGCGCGAAGGGGCTGGCGGTAGCCTGGCGACGAAGTTGTGGCTCCACTTCCGCACAGGCGCGGCCCGATAGCTCGATCACTGCATCGGCAGCCTGAGCGGCATTGTCGAGTACCACTTCCAGCTGGGCCTGGGCATCCAGCGCGCTCTTTTCCGCGCGATTGGTCAGCAGCGTCGCGGCCTGCCAGTACATCAGCGGTATGCCCAGCAGCAGCGGCAGTGCCGCGACACCCAATGAGGTGCTCAGGCGCCGAGCGCGTCCGCGGGAGCGAAGAGTGGAGAAGGGCATGAGGGTCCTTGGTCCGGATGGCTGTAATCAGCTTAGCGAAAGCTGTACGGCAAGAATGTCCGCTGCGTCTCGAATCGTCTGCAGCGCGCGGCCGAACGGCGTGCCGAGGATCTTTCGCTGGCCGGGCGGAGCGGCTGCGACCAAGGTCTAGCGGCGGTAAGACCATGGTCGAATGGTTGTAAGCAGGGGGGATGGTTACAAATGTACTCATAGAAGAACAACATCAATAACCGAGGTGATTCAATGAGTGCTGCGTCCCTGTATCCCGTGAGCCCCGAGGTGGCGGCCAATTCGTTGACCGACGAAGCCACCTACAAAGCCATGTACCAGCAGTCCGTGGTCAACCCGGATGGCTTCTGGCGCGAGCAGGCTCAGCGCCTCGACTGGATCAAGCCTTTCACCAAGGTCAAGCAGACCTCGTTCGACGACCACCACGTCGATATCAAATGGTTCGCCGACGGCACGCTCAACGTTTCCTACAACTGCCTTGATCGCCACCTGGCGGAGCGCGGCGATCAGATCGCGATCATCTGGGAAGGCGACGACCCGTCCGAGCACAAGGAAATCACCTACCGCCAACTGCACGAGCAGGTGTGCAAGTTCGCCAACGCCCTGCGCGGCCAGGACGTGCACCGCGGTGACGTGGTGACCATCTACATGCCGATGATCCCGGAAGCCGTGGTCGCCATGCTGGCGTGCGCCCGCATTGGTGCCATCCACTCCGTGGTGTTCGGTGGCTTCTCGCCGGAGGCCCTGGCCGGGCGCATCATCGACTGCTCCTCCAAGGTGGTGATCACCGCTGACGAAGGCCTGCGCGGCGGCAAGAAGATTCCGCTGAAAGCCAACGTCGACGACGCCCTGACCAACCCTGAAACGCGCAGCATCCAGAAGGTCATCGTGGTCAAGCGCACGGGTTCCGAGATCAAGTGGAACCAGCACCGCGACATCTGGTTCGAGGACCTGATGAAGGTGGCCGGCAGCGTTTGCGCGCCGAAGGAAATGGGCGCCGAAGAAGCGCTGTTCATCCTTTACACCTCCGGCTCCACCGGCAAGCCCAAGGGCGTGTTGCACACCACCGGCGGTTACCTGCTGTATGCCGCGCTGACCCACGAGCGCGTGTTCGATTACAAGCCGGGCGAGATCTACTGGTGCACCGCCGACGTGGGCTGGGTCACCGGCCATAGCTACATCGTCTATGGCCCGCTGGCCAACGGCGCGACCACGCTGCTGTTCGAAGGCATCCCCAATTACCCGGACGTGACCCGCGTGTCGAAGATCATCGACAAGCACAAGGTCAACATCCTCTACACCGCGCCGACCGCGATCCGCGCCATGATGGCCCAGGGCACCGCCGCCGTCGAAGGTGCCGATGGCTCCAGCCTGCGTCTGCTCGGTTCGGTGGGCGAGCCGATCAACCCGGAAGCCTGGAACTGGTACTACGAGAAGGTCGGCCAGTCGCGCTGCCCGATCGTCGACACCTGGTGGCAGACCGAAACCGGTGGTTTCATGATCACCCCGCTGCCGGGCGCGACGGCACTCAAGCCGGGCTCGGCAACCCGTCCGTTCTTCGGCGTGGTACCGGCACTGGTGGACAATCTGGGCAACATCATCGAGGGCGCTGCCGAAGGCAACCTGGTGATCCTCGATTCCTGGCCGGGCCAGTCGCGCAGCCTGTACGGTGACCACGACCGTTTCGTCGATACCTACTTCAAGACCTTCAAGGGCATGTACTTCACCGGTGACGGCGCACGCCGCGACGAAGACGGCTACTGGTGGATCACCGGTCGCGTCGACGATGTGCTCAACGTGTCCGGCCACCGCATGGGCACCGCGGAAGTGGAAAGCGCCATGGTCGCCCACCCGAAAGTCGCCGAGGCTGCCGTGGTTGGCGTGCCGCACGACATCAAGGGACAGGGTATCTATGTCTACGTGACCCTGAATCAGGGGCAGGAGCCGTCCGAGCAGTTGCGCCAGGAGCTCAAGGCCTGGGTGCGCAAGGAAATCGGTCCGATCGCCACCCCGGACGTGATCCAGTGGGCGCCGGGGCTGCCGAAGACTCGCTCGGGCAAGATCATGCGGCGCATCCTGCGCAAGATCGCCACGGCCGAATACGACGCTCTCGGCGACATCTCCACGCTGGCCGATCCGGGCGTGGTGCAACACCTGATCGACACCCACAAGTCGATGCAGACCGCCTGCGCCTGATCTGATCCCGCGCTGAACGCAAACGCCCCGCGCTGGCACTGCCGCGTGGGGCGTTTTGCGTGGGGCTGCCGTTCACTGTCGATGGCGACGTGCGAGTTGCTTCCACAGCGGGATTGCAGGCCTGCTCTCGGGCCACTGTCGCCAGGAATCCGATCTCGCCTATTTTCATTCTGTCAAGATGCTCTTGTCGGTGCTCTCTCTCATCTGTAATTAGTTGTCGCATCTGGGAAATATCGCCTGCCGCGCTATCGCTAGAATGCCGCACTTCCGTGCGACGCCCGCAGCCCTGCGCTACGCTGGCGACGTCACTACTCCATGGCCCGGGTAACCCGCCCAGGGCCAGCGAAACCCTATCCCTGTCAGGAGTTTCCTTCATGAAAAAGATCGCACTGCTCGGCGCGCTGGCACTATCCCTGCTGTCGCCGCTGACCATGGCCCAGGAGGCCAAGGCGCTGCGTATCGGTATCGAAGCGGCTTACCCGCCGTTCGCCTACAAGACTCCCGACGGCAACATCACCGGCTTCGACTACGACATCGGTGTCGCCCTGTGCGAAGAGATGAAAGTCGAGTGCAAGTGGATCGAGCAGGAGTTCGACGGCCTGATCCCGGCACTCAAGGTCCGCAAGTTCGACGCGGTGCTGTCGTCGATGTCCATCACCGAAGAGCGCAAGCGCGCCGTGGACTTCACCGGCAAGTACTACGCCACGCCGGCCAAGCTGGCGATGAAGAGCGGGGCGGTGATGAACGACGTGGCCACCGACCTCAAGGGCAAGAAGATCGGCGTACAGCGTTCCTCCGTGTATGACCGTTACGCCACCGACGTTTTCGGCCCGGCCGGTGCCGAGATCGTGCGTTACAGCTCGCAGAACGAAGTGTTCCTGGACCTCAGCGCTGGCCGCCTGGATGGCACCATCGCCGACTCGGTGAACATCGAAGACGGCTTCCTCAAGACCGACGCTGGCAAGGGCTTCGCCTTCGTGGGCCCGGATTTCACCGAAGAGAAATACTTCGGCGAAGGCCAGGGCATCGCCGTGCGCAAGGGTGACAAGGCGCTGGCCGAGAAGATCAGCGCCGCGATCCTGGCCATCCGCGAAAACGGCAAGTACAAGGCCGTCCAGGACAAGTACTTCAGCTTCGACGTCTACGGCAAGTAAGGCCTCGATCTGCTGCGCTTGGGCCATGCGGCGTTGAAACACGCGCGCACGGTCGTAGTTCGCAGATCGTGGCTTCTTGTCGAAGGGTGGCACACGCCGACTGTTCTTGGCGTGTGCCACTTTTGCGTTGCATTTCCGGCGCCCGATGGCGCACCCATGAGGTAAGCGGATGCTCAACGGCTACGGCTCGTCCATTCTCGATGGCGCCTGGCTCACCCTGATCCTGGCGCTGACGTCGATGGCGGTGGCCATCGTGCTCGGCCTGGTTGGCGCTGCGTTTCGGCTGTCGCCAGTGCGCTGGCTGGCGGTACTCGGTGAGACCTATTCGACAGTGATCCGCGGCATTCCCGATCTGGTGCTGATCCTGCTGATCTTCTATGGCGGACAGGATCTGGTGAACCGGGTGATGCCGATGCTCGGCTATGACGAGTACATCGATATCAATCCTTTCGTCGCCGGCGTGTTCACCATGGGCTTCATTTTCGGCGCCTACCTGTCGGAAACCTTCCGCGGTGCCTTCATGGCCATTCCCAAGGGGCAGGCGGAGGCGGGGGCGGCCTATGGCATGAGCAGCCTGCAGGTGTTCCTGCGCATTCTGGTGCCGCAGATGATCCGTTTCGCCATTCCCGGGTTCACCAACAACTGGCTGGTGCTGACCAAGGCCACGGCGCTGATCTCGGTGGTCGGTCTGCAGGACATGATGTTCAAGGCCAAGAGCGCCGCCGATGCCACGCGTGAGCCCTTCACCTTCTACCTGGCGGTGGCCGGCCTGTATCTGCTGATCACCAGTGTCTCCCTGCTGGCCCTGCGTTATCTGGAAAAGCGCTACTCGGTCGGCACCAAGGCCGCCGAACTGTGAGGGGCGAACGATGATCTTCGATTACACCGTCATCTGGGACAGCCTGCCGCTGTATTTCGGCGGCGTACTGGTCACCCTCAAGCTGCTGGCCATCGCGCTGTTCTTCGGCCTGCTGCTCGCCGTGCCTCTGGCGCTGATGCGCACCTCGCGCTCGCCGTGGGTCAACGGCCCGGCCTGGCTGTACACCTACGTGATTCGCGGCACGCCGATGCTGGTGCAACTGTTCCTGATCTACTACGGCCTGGCCCAGTTCGAGGCGGTGCGTGAGAGCGTGCTGTGGCCGTACCTGTCCAATGCCACCTTCTGCGCCTGCCTGGCGTTCGCCATCAATACCAGCGCCTACAGCGCCGAAATCCTCGCCGGCAGCCTCAAGGCCACGCCCCATGGCGAGATCGAGGCGGCCAAGGCGATGGGCATGTCGCGGGCCAAGCTGTACCGTCGCATTCTGCTGCCTTCGGCGCTGCGCCGCGCGCTGCCGCAGTACAGCAACGAAGTGATCATGATGCTGCACACCACCAGCCTGGCGTCCATCGTCACGCTGATCGACATCACCGGTGCAGCGCGTACGGTCAGTTCCCAGTATTACCTGCCGTTCGAGGCGTTCATCACCGCCGGCCTGTTCTACCTGTGCCTGACCTTCATTCTGGTGCGCCTGTTCAAACTGGCCGAGCGTCGCTGGCTGGCCTACCTGGCGCCGCGGCGCAGCTGACCGGCCATTATTACGAAGTAGCGGCATGACATCGGATTCAAGAGAGTGGAAAGCATGTACAAGCTCGAAGTGAAGGATCTGCACAAGCGCTACGGCAGCCACGAGGTGCTCAAGGGCGTATCGCTGGCTGCCAAGGCCGGCGACGTGATCAGCATCATCGGCTCCAGCGGTTCCGGCAAGAGCACCTTCCTGCGTTGCATCAACCTGCTCGAACAGCCCCACGCCGGGCAGATTCTGCTCAACGGCGAGGCGCTCAAGCTGGTGCCCGGCAAGGATGGCGCCCTGCGCGCTGCCGATGACAAGCAACTGCAGCGCCTGCGTTCGCGCCTGGCCATGGTGTTCCAGCACTTCAACCTGTGGTCGCACATGAACGTGCTGGAAAACGTCATGGAAGCGCCAGTGCACGTGCTGGGCATGAGCAAGGCCGAGGCCCGCGAGAAGGCCGAACACTACCTGCAGAAGGTTGGCGTGGCGCACCGCAAGGAGGCCTATCCGGCGCACATGTCCGGCGGCGAGCAGCAGCGCGTAGCGATTGCCCGGGCGCTGGCGATGGAGCCGGAAGTCATGCTGTTCGACGAGCCAACCTCGGCGCTTGATCCGGAACTGGTCGGCGATGTGTTGAAGGTGATGCGCGATCTGGCTGGCGAGGGGCGTACCATGGTGGTGGTGACCCACGAAATGGGCTTTGCCCGCGAAGTCTCCAACCAGTTGCTGTTCCTGCATCAGGGCCTGGTGGAGGAGCAGGGCGACCCACGCGAGGTGTTGGCCAACCCGCAATCTCAACGTCTGCAACAGTTCCTCAGCGGTAGTCTCAAGTAGTTGGCGTTATCATCCCTGCACGCTCCTTTCCACTGCCCTCAGAGCCCGACCTGCCCATCATGACTGCTCACCGAATCGGCTTCCTGCTTTGGCCTTCCACCAAGCCCCTGACACTGGCGCTGGCGGAAGAGGCCCTGAGCGTCGCTCAGCGCGTTCATCCGGAAGTGGTTTACGAGGTGTCGTTCCTGCAGGCCGAAGAGCCTGTCGAGGGGGCCTGGCGCCTGCCGGGCAGCCCTTGGGCCGGTGGGCTGGAGGGCTACCGCAAGCTGTTCCTGCTCGCCGATGAGCCACCAGCCACCGTAGCCCCGGCATTGGCTGCGGCGCTCAAGCAGGTGGCGCGCAGCGGCTGCTGCGTGGGAGCGGTCGCCGCTGGCGTCTATCCCCTGGCCCAGCTCGGCCTGCTCGATGGCTATCGGGCGGCCGTGCACTGGCGCTGGCAGGATGATTTCGCCGAGCGCTTCCCCAAGGTGATCGCCACCAGCCACCTGTTCGACTGGGATCGCGATCGCCTCACGGCCTGCGGCGGCATGGCGGTAATGGACATGCTGCTGGCCCTGCTGGCCCGTGATCATGGGGCCGAACTGGCCGGCGCGGTATCCGAGGAGCTGGTGGTCGAGCGCATTCGCGAAGGTGGCGAGCGTCAGCGCATTCCGTTGCAGAATCGCCTCGGCTCCAGCCATCCCAAGCTCACCCAGGCGGTGCTGCTGATGGAGGCCAACATCGAGGAGCCGCTGACCACCGACGAGATCGCCCAGCATGTCTGCGTGTCGCGTCGGCAACTGGAACGCATCTTCAAGCAGTACCTCAATCGCGTGCCCAGCCAGTACTACCTGGAACTGCGCCTGAACAAGGCCCGGCAACTGCTGATGCAGACCAGCAAGTCGATCATCCAGATCGGCCTGTCCTGCGGCTTCTCCTCGGGCCCGCATTTCTCCAGCGCGTACCGCAACTTCTTCGGCGCCACACCGCGGGAAGACCGCAATCAGCGGCGCAGCAACAACCCCTTCGAACTGACCTCGGCGCCCGTCGAGCGCGGCTGATGATTACCGGTGGACGAGGCGCTCCTCGTCCACCAGCATCGGTCAGCCTGCAGTGGTGTACGGCGCTTTTCCCGCCCACCACTGCAGAACCGGTGTTCGTGAAAGTCAGGCGCCGCTGTTTCAGCAGGTTTCTCCGGGCGTTTTCAGGCGCAGGGCGGCAGCGCCATGATCGGCAGGGCGATGAACACCACGGCGATGGCGGCGATCAGATTGCCACCGGCCGACACATTCGCCACGAACCGCTCGCGGTCGCTGCGGTCGGGCTGCCGTGCCGCGTTGTGGAACAGACGCGCCAGGGCCAACAGCATGAGCGTGGTGAACAGCGACAGAGCCGCCAGGGTCAGATTCAGCCAGGTCCAGGGCCCGTCATCCAGCGGCGGTGGCGCGACCGAGCAGCCAACGCCCTGGCCGCCGTAGAGCGCGACGAACCACAGGCTCCAGATACTCAGGCCGGTGACGATGTGGATCGGGTTGTAGGCCGAGCGCAGGCTTTGCATCACGCGCCTCCGAATGCGGGGGGGAAAAGAGCGATGGCGAAGTAGCTCGTCCACAGCACACCGAGGCTGTAGTTCCAGAACTGCGCCACCACCAGCGGTTCGTAGGGCGACTCGGCGCTGACGTAGCCGATGCGCACGCGCAGTGCCTGCAAGGCGCTGAGCGTGCCAGCGAGCAGGGCGTGGCCAAAGCTGTAGGCGAGCATCACGAAGATCACCGCATCATGGGCACGAACGGTGGGCTGCAGTGCCTCGCTGAGCAGCGCCCAGAGCAGCAGCGCGGCCTGTATCAGGCCTATCGCGGCAAGGCCCATCTGGCAGGTCAGCAGGCCTCGGGCGTCTCTCTGGCGCAGGCGGGCGAGCACCCGCCGGTGCCAGGGCGTGGCCAGGGTCAGCAGCAGGGCGCTGGCGAACAGCAGCCAATGGTTGAATACCGGCGCATCCGGCACCTGCCAGTTCGGCGCCACCGTCCACAGGTAGAACCAGCCGAACAGCAACGCCAGGTACAGTGCGCCATTGGACAGCAGGGTCACGCCCATGCCCCACAGCCCCGGGCCGTCGCAGGTTCGCGAATGCAGCGGCGGTTCGCCGGGCTGGGTCTTGGCATCCGGCGCCGCCTTGGGGTGGGCACCGTTCTCCCAACTCCAGCGCAGCAGCACCACGATCGAGGCGAAACAGGCCACCAGCGCCAGGGTGTAGGTCTTGGTCAGCAGGCTCAGGCACACCACGGCGATGCAGCAGGCGGCAATGAACGGCAGCCAGCTGTTGCCGGGCAGGTGGATAATTTCCCTGACTTCGCCGGTCAGCGGGTCGACGCCCCAGGTTTCCCGGCGGCCGTGGTCGATCACCGTCAGGGCATGCTCACCGCGAGCCATGCTGTCACCCAGATCCGGGTCACGCCACAGCGGATGGCGGTCGGTGACCTTGGCCAGGCTGACGAAGTTGTACGGGTTGGGCGGCAGGCTGGTGGCCCACTCCATGGTATCGGCCTGCCAGGGATTCTTGCCGGCGGGTTTGCCGTAGCGGTAGTGCAGGATCAGATCCAGCAGCAGGGTGGCGATACCGATCACCATGATGAAGCTGCCGATCGACGAGATCAGGTTGGGCATGTCCCAGCCCAGGCCCGTGTCGTAGGTATAGACGCGCCTCGGCATGCCCAGCAGGCCGGTCCAGTGCATGATCAGGAAGGTCATGTTGAAACCGATGAACACCAGCCAGAACCCCCACTTGCCCAGGCGTTCGGAAGCCATGCGCCCGGAGAAGTGCGGCAACCAGTAATACAGCCCGGCGATCAACGGAAAGAGCATGCCGCCGATCAGCACGTAGTGGAAATGCGCGACCACGAAGTGGGTGTCGTGCACCTGCCAGTCGAAGGGCACCAGAGCCAGCATCACCCCGGTCAGCCCGCCGCACACGAAGGTGATCAGAAAACCCACGAGCCACAGCATCGGTACGTTGTAGCGCGGTTTGCCGAGCCACAGCGTGGCGATCCAGGCGAATACCTGAATCGCCGTGGGTATCGCCACCAGCATGCTCGCTGCGGAAAAGAACGCCTGGGCCAGCTGCGGGATGCCCACCGTGAACATGTGGTGCACCCACAGGCCGAAGCTGATGAAGCCGGTGGTGAGCACGCCCAGCACCACGGCGCGATAGCCCACCAGCGGGCGGCCGCAGAACACCGGCAGCAGGGTCGAGACGATGCCGGCGGCCGGCAGGAAGATGATGTACACCTCGGGGTGGCCGAACAGCCAGAACAGGTGCTGCCAGAGCAGCGGATCTCCGCCGCGCGCCACTTCGAAGAAGGGCAGGCCCGCAGCCCGTTCAAGCTCCAGCAGGATGCTGCCGAGAATCAGCGGCGGAAAGCCGATGACGATCATCATCGCCATGGTCAGGATGTACCAGGCGTAGATCGGCATTCTGTTCAGCGCCATGCCTTCGGCACGGGTGCGCAGGATCGATACCACCAGTTCGACACCGGCCGACACCGCGGAGATCTCCACGAAGGTGATACCCAGCAGCCAGAAGTCGGCGTTGATTCCCGGTGAATGCGCGGCGCTGGACAGCGGCGTGTACATGAACCAGCCAGCGTTGGGTGCCACGCCCAGGAGCAGGCTGGAACAGATGATCAGACCGCCGAACAGGTAGCACCAGTAGCCCAGTGCCGAGAGCCGTGGAAAGACCAGATCCCTTGCGCCGAGCATCTTCGGAATCAGGTACACCGCCAGGCCTTCCATCATGGGCACGGCGAACAGGAACATCATCACCGTGCCGTGCATGGTGAACACCTGGTTGTACATTTCCGCGCCCATGAAGGCGTTGCCCGGCAGTGCCAGCTGGGTGCGGATCAGCATCGCCAGCAGGATGCCGAAAATGAAGAAGCCCAGGCCGGTGACCATAAAGCGCAGGCCCAGGGTGGTGTGGTTGACGATGGTCAGCGCACGCCAGCCCCTCGGGTTGCCCCACACCTCGTTGAACTGGTCGTGCAGGGCGTCGGTGTCTTCGCCGCGTTGTGTTTCGCGCGTTTCACTCATGGTTCGAGGCCCTCCAGCCAGGTGGCGATGGCCTGCAGGTGCTTGGCATCGAGGTCGTCGGTCAGTGGCATGCCGGTGCCCGGCTTCAGGCGCCCGTGCTCCTGCAACCAGGTCAGGATGGCACCGGGTTCGTTGGGCATTACGCCGCCACCCAGGTTGCGGCGGCTGGCCAGGTCGGTGAGATCCGGCGCGCGGTTGCCTGCGCTGACGCTCGCCACGCTGTGGCACATGCCGCAGTGAGCGAGGAAGGTGTCCGCAGCCGGGCCTTGCAGCGCCTTGACCCTGGGCTCGCGACGAGCGTCGATCCAGGCAGCGAAGTCCTCTTCGCTGTGGGCCTGCACGTCGAGAATCATGTGGCTGTGCTGAGTGCCGCAGAACTCCGTGCACTGGCCACGAAAGGTGCCAGGTGCATCGGCCTGCAAGCGGATGCGGTTCTCGCGGCCGGGAATCATGTCGATCTTGCCGCCCAGGCGCGGCACCCAGAAGGAGTGGATCACGTCGGCGCTGCTGACGGTGATGTCCACCGGCCGACCTGCGGGCAGATGCAGCTGGTTGGCGGTCACCACGCCGCTGTCCGGGTAGCGCACCTCCCACCACCACTGGTGGCCGATCACATGGATCTGCACCGGCTGCTCGCCGAGAATCGGCAGCTGCATCATGCGCTGGCCCACGGGAATGCCGAATGCCAGTAGCACGGTAACGGTGACCGTCGGCAGCACGATGCCGCCGCCGATCAGCCAGCGACGCTGGATGCGCCTGGCATCCTCGACCGAGTACTCGCGCGGCCTGCGCCACATGGCGTAGACCCACAGCGCGCTGACTACCACCAGGACCAGGCCGAAGAAGCCGCACATGGCCCACCACAACAGGGCGATGTCGCGCGCCACCGGACCGGCTGGGGCCAGAATTGATTGGTCACCACTGCAGGCGGAGATAATCGGAACTGCTGAGGTCAGCGCGGTCAACTTGAGTAGAGCCGGGTAAATGCGGCCATCTTTCGAATCGACAGGGAGGCCGCCATGGCTGAGCAACAAGAGTCCATCATCAGTCGCGCGGCCATCGCCGGCCACCCTTTGCACCCGATGATGATCCACTTCCCGGTCGCCGCCTTGCTGGGCCTGGTGGCCACCGATTTCGCCTACTTCTGGACCACCGACCCGTTCTGGGCGCGGGCCAGCCTGTGGCTGGCGGGCGTCGGTGCCGCCGGTGGCTGGATCGCCAGCATCGCCGGAATGATCGACCTGCTGACCGTGAAACGTATTCGCCAGAAGATCAGCGCCTGGTGTCACGCGATCATCGCCGTGATGATGCTGTCCCTGGCCTCGCTGAACTGGATGCTGCGCTACCGCCACGGTGACGAGGGCTTCGAAATGTGGGCGTTCTACCTGTCGCTGTTCACCGCAGGGCTGATCGCGATCGCCGCTTACCTCGGCGGGCGCCTGGTCTACGAGCAGGCCGTGGGTGTCGATGTCGATTGAATCCGGCTTTAGCCCGCTTGCATTCATGGGGGGATGACTCCTCATTCAGAAGGGTTTGGCCAATACCAGCCACAGGGTGGTGGCGATCATGCTCAGCGTGACGCCACCGATTGCCGCGCAGGCGACCGTCAGGCCCGGTCGCGGATGGCGCTCGCAGAGCAGGATGAGCATTCCGCACAGCGCGTGGCAGATGACCAGCACCGCCACGGCCGAGAGCTTGGCCACCAGCCAGATACCGAAGGTGCCGTCACGCAGGAACAGCGCCGTACCGCTGCCGATGGCGATGAGCGCTGCCGGGGTGGCGACCAGATTGAAGAGGCTGCGGTTGAGTTCGGGGTGGCCCGGGCGCTCGATCGTGTTCGCCGTGCGGCAGCTGGCCGCGATCAGCGCTGGCAGATAGAGCAGGGCGCCGCACCAGGCGATCAGCGCGGTGAAATGCAGCAGTTTCAGCAGTGGCATCGGTGCCCTCCATAGCCAGTCGTCCCGGGTCAGTCCGTGTGACTCCCCGTTGCGAAACCCGGTTCGACCTTTCCGCCGAGCGCATCCGGGCAGGCTGGCTCTTCTTGTCTCGCGCTGTGAGCCCCGGCATGACTGGCCTGTAGCCCAGCGGCCGGGCAGGGGAACGGTCTCTGCAGGCATGTCGAGCGGCCTTGGTTGTGTCACTGAATGTGTGGTTATTGGCGGGCGGGGCCACATGATCTGACCCGCGGACCGGCGCGCCAGCAAGGTAGGCGTGGTAAACTGGCGACCTCTTCGTAGGCCATGACGGCTACGCACTGCCGCTCACGTGGCAGCCATGAATAGCTGGCCCCAGGGCCGGGAGTTGGGCTCCATGAACACGACGCAGTTGGTCGATCCCTTCGGCCGGCGCATTACCTACCTGCGACTCTCGGTGACCGATCGCTGCGATTTTCGCTGCACCTACTGCATGAGCGAAGACATGGTCTTCGCCCCGCGTGCGCAGATCCTCACGCTGGAGGAGCTGTACACCGTGGCCGATGCGTTCATCGGGCTGGGTGTCAAGCGCATCCGCATCACCGGTGGCGAACCGCTGGTGCGCAAGAATCTGCTCAGCCTGCTGCGTCGTCTCGGCGAGCGTCCGGAGCTCGAGGACCTGTCGATCACCACCAATGGTTCGCAGCTCTCGCACATGGCGGGCGATCTGCGTGCAGCCGGCGTCACCCGCCTGAACGTCAGCCTCGACTCGCTGCAGCGCGAGCGATTCGCTGGTTTTACTCGCCGCGACATGCTCGATCAGGTGCTGGCTGGCATCGACGCCGCAGTGGCCGCAGGCTTCAAGCGCATCAAACTGAACAGCGTGGTGCAGACCGGGCGCAACGATGACGAAGTGCTTGGCCTGGTCGAGTACGCCATGGCCCGTGGCCTGGATATCAGTTTCATCGAAGAGATGCCCCTGGGCAGTGTGGTCAGCCATCAGCGTGAGCAGACCTTCTGCTCCAGCGAGGTGGTGCGCGAGCGCATCGAAGAGCGTTACTCGCTGGTCCGCAGCAGCCATGTCACAGGCGGCCCGTCACGTTACTGGCAGGTCAGCGGTAGCGATACCCGGGTCGGTTTCATCTCGCCGCACAGCAATAATTTCTGCGGCGACTGCAACCGCGTACGGGTCACCGCCGAGGGCAAGCTGGTGCTTTGCCTGGGGCACGACAATGCCCTGGATTTGCGCACCCTGATGCGTGCTCACCCCGGCAACAGCGAGCGACTGCGCGACGCGCTGCTCGAGGCCCTGCAGCTCAAGCCCGAACGCCACCACTTCGAAACGGATGAACAGGTGCAGGTCATCCGTTTCATGAGCATGACCGGCGGCTGAGAACCTGGCCAACGCCTGCTGCGATCGTCTGCCACCGCGACCAGCCACGCCTGTTTTGCCAGCGGCGTGTTGCCCGCGATGCCTCGAGCGGCTTGCGAGACAAAAGCTCTCCAGACGAGCGGTTCGCGCCCAGGCCGCGCGCGGCTTTGCCTGCAGCCGCTTGATGCCGCTCGATGCACGGCGCTGGAAATTGCCCTGAACCTCCTCGACGAGCGCTCACTCCACTTAAGGGAGCGGCCCATACAGGGCTAATTTCTGAAGCTACGAGGAGATTCAAAGTGGATAACAAAGACGTTATTTCGGTACTGAACGACCTGATCGAAACCAGCAAAGATGGCGAGAAGGGCTTCAGCGAGTGTGCCGAGGACGTGAAAGAGCCGCGACTCAAGAGCTTCTTCACCCAGCGTTCGCAAGACTGCGCCAGTGCGGCTGCCGAACTGCAGCAGTTGGTGCGTGGCCTTGGCGGTGATCCGGAAACCAGTTCGAGCGTGGCGGGTGCTCTGCACCGTGGCTGGGTCGACCTGAAGTCGCTGGTGACCGGCAAGAGCGAAGAGGCCATCCTCAACGAGTGCGAGCGTGGCGAAGACGTGGCGCTGAAAAACTACCGCGAAGCGCTGCAGAAAGACCTGCCAGCCAACGTGCGCAGCGTTCTGGAAAAGCAGCTGCAAGGTGTGCAGCGCAACCACGATCAGGTCAAGTCGCTGCGTGATACCGCACGCGCCAGCTGATCTGGATTCGTTGAAAAGGGGACGCCTCAGGGCGTCCTTTTTTGTGGCCGCGATTTCTTGCCAGCAGCGGCGAGGTCTGGGTTTCATTCATCGAGAATAGTTCTTAATGACGCTGGCGCGAGCCTTTGTTACGCTATATTTCCGTTTTTTCCGCTGCTGGCGTTCGCCGCCTGCTCCATCGCGCAGTAAAAGGTTTCTCCCTTCATGAATGTCTCCGCGCCTCTCGTCCGCCTCGCGGCCGCTCTCTGCCTGTTGCTCAGCGCTGCCGCGCATGCCACCGACTATCCACTCAGCGTGACCGACCTGGCCGGCCGCCAGGTGACCATCGAACACGAGCCCCAGCGCATCGTCCTGCAAGACGGCCGTGACCTGTTCAGCCTGGCGTTGCTCGACCGGGAAGACCCCTTCAAGCGCATCGCGGTGTGGAACAACATCATCAAGCGATCCGATCCAAATACCTGGCAGGTGTTCCAGAAGCAGTGGCCGAAGAGTTCCGGGCAGGCTGTCGACATGCAGTTCGGCGACGACGGCGACATGAACCTGGAGGCCGTTGTCGCTGGCAAGCCCGACCTGCTGGTATTCCAGCTGCGCGCACGCAAATCCCTGGAGGGCGCGGGTGTCGAACGCAAGCTCGCGGCCCTGAAGATTCCGGTGATCTACATCGACAGCGACCTGGATCCCGTCACCAACAGCCAGAAGAGCGTGGCCCTGCTCGGCAAGGTGCTCGACCGCGAAGCCCGCGCCACCGAGTACCTGGATTTCTACACGGCGCGTCTGGCGCAGGTTGATCAGTTAATCACCGAGCAGGGCAAGCGCCCGCTGGTATTCGTCGAGGCCAAGGCCGGGCAGGGCGGCGCCACCAGTTGCTGCTTCACCCACGGCGATGTGTACTGGGGCAAGCTCGTGCAGGCCGCTGGTGGCGATAACCTGGGTAGCCAGTTGCTGCCGGGCGCCACCGGTGACGTGACCCTGGAAACGGTAATCAGCAAGAAGCCCGAGGTTTACGTGATGAGTGGTACTCAGTTCCCGGGCAACACCTCGATTTCGCCACCCTTCGGCTTCGGTCCGACGGTTTCGCAGGCAGCTATCGACAAATCCATGGCTCAGTTGCTCAAACGCCCTGGCATGGCGCAGCTGCAGGCCACCCAGCAAAACCGCGTGTATGGCGTTTACCACCAGTTCTACGCCAGCAGCTGGAATATCCTGGCGGTCGAGTACCTGGCCCAGGCCTTCTACCCGAAAGCTGCCGAACGTCTCGACCCGGCAGCGAGCACCCGCGCGCTGCTGGGCATGACCGGCCTTGGCGAGGTACCGGCGATTCTCTTCGGTCAGGCGCCTGCCAGTGAGTGATTCTGCCTTGGGCGCGCTGCCCGCCGACGGTTACCAGCAGCGTTACGCCAGGGCGGTGTGGCAGCGCAGCCTGCTGCTAGTCGGCCTTTTGCTGGTGGCGCTGATCGCCTTCATCGCGGATCTGGTGGTGGGCTCGGGTACGCTGAGTTTCGCCGATGCGGTGCAAGGCCTGTTCACCCCGGATCGGGTGGACGCCTCCACGCGGGTTATCCTCTGGGAGCTGCGCATGCCGATGACGCTGATGGCGGTGCTGGCCGGTACCTGCCTGGCACTGGCCGGGCTGATCATGCAGACGGTGCTCGACAACCCGCTGGCCGAACCCTTCACCCTCGGCATTTCTTCGGCAGCCGGATTCGGTGCAGCGCTGGCGCTGACCTTCAACCTGTCCCTGGCGCAGTGGCTGCCGGGTTTTGGTGCCGAGATGGTGGTGACGGCCAACGCCTTTCTGTTCTCGCTGCTCACCGTTGGCGTGATCCTGCTGCTGACCCGTGGGCAGATCGGCCTGCAGGCCATCACCCTGCTGGGGATCGCGGTGCATTTCGTGTTCAGCTCGCTGCTCGGCCTGGTGCAGTACGTTTCCAGCGTCGATCAGTTGCAGAGCATCGTGTTCTGGCTGATGGGCTCCTTGCTGCACGTGACCTGGAGCAAGGTCGCGCTGTGTGCCGCCATCGCGCTGGTGGCCGTGCCGCTGGTGCTGATGCAAGCCTGGGCACTGACCGCCTTGCGCAGCTTCGGCGAGCAGGCGGTGGTGTTCGGGATTCGCGTCAAGCGCGTGCGCACCCTGATGCTGGTGCTGGCGGCACTGCTGGCCGGTGCGGTGACTTCGGTGGTCGGCATCATCGGTTTCGTCGGCCTGGTCGCGCCGCATGTAGCGCGCTTACTGGTCGGCGAGGATCAGCGCTTCACCATTGGCGTGACGCTTGCCTGCGGCATCATCTTCGTCACGCTGGCGTCCCTGGCGAGCAAGCTGATCGTGCCGGGTGCCGTGCTGCCCATCGGTATGGTCACCTCGCTGATCGGTCTGCCGTTTTTCATCATTCTGATCCTGCGTGACCGGAGGCTGACGTCCCGATGAGTTTTGTCTGTCAGGATTACCGTGTTTCCCTTGGCGGTCGGCCGATCATCCGCGACTTCGCGGTACGTGCCGAAGCGGGCCGTACCCTCGCGCTGCTCGGTGCCAACGGTGCAGGCAAGTCGACGTTCATGAAAGGCCTGTGCGGGCTACTGCGTGCCGAGGGCTCGGCGACCATCGACGGCACGCAACTGATCGGCCTGGAGCCGGCATTGCGGGCGCGGCTGATCGGTTACGTGGCTCAGGACCTGACCCACCTCGATGTACGCCTGTCGACCTACGAGCTGCTGCTCCTGGCTCAACACGGCGGCGCGCGCGGCTGGGCCACCCAGCGGGACAGCCAGCGAAGGGCCAGTGAAGTACTCGAACTGCTGGGCCTGCAGCGTTTCGCCGAACAGCAGCCGGGGCAGTTGTCCGGTGGCGAGCGGCAGATGATCTCGTTGGCCCTGGCACTGGTGCGCAGCCCCCGCCTGCTGCTGCTCGACGAACCCACCTCGGCGCTGGATCTGGCCAACCAGTTGCACATGCTCGAGGCGGTGAGCGCCTACACCCGCCGTGAAGGCATCGTCACCCTGGCGATTTTCCACGACATGAACCTGGCCAGCCGCTACGCCGACGACGCGCTGATGATCCGCGACGGCCAGGTGCACGGCTGCGGCACCACCGAAGCGATGCTCACACCGGCGCATCTGGCGGCCGTGTATGGCGTCGATTGCCGAACCCTGAGCGTGGACGACGGCGCTTACACCGCTATCTATCCAGTGTCGGTGATCGGCGCGTAGCTCCCCCAAGACCCACTGCCCGTAGGAGCCGGCTTGCCGGCGATTGGTGGCCCATGCTGCTGGGCTGGCGGAATACCTGCGGTCGCATCGCCCGCAAGCGGGCTCCTACGGGTATCCACAATCATGTAGGAGTCGGCTTGCCGGCGATTGGTAGCCATGCTGCCGAGCTGGCTGGATTCCTGCGCTCATATCGCCCGCAAGCGGGCTCCTACAGTCCATACGATCGCGTAGGAGCCGGCTTGCCGGCGATGCTTTTCGCCTGCAAACCGGGTTTCTCCAGTATCAGCTATCGCGGCGGTGCACGCTCTGTCCGGCGGCGAAGGTCTCCCTGATCACCCGGTCGTCACCCAAGGTAATCAGGGCGAACAACCGTTCGGCCAAGGTGTTGCTTTGCTTGAGGCGATAGTCGATCAACGGCGTGGCCTGGTAATCGAGCACCACGAAATCCGCCTCCTTGCCGGTTGCGAAGTTGCCGATGCATTCATCCAGATACAGCGCTCTCGCGCTGCCGAGAGTCGCCAGGTACAGCGACTTGAACGGATCCAGCTTCTGCCCCTGCAATTGCATGATCTTGTACGCCTCGCTCAACGAGCGCAGCTGCGAGAAGCTGGTGCCCGCGCCGATATCTGTACCCAGGCCGACGCGTACCTTGTGCTGTTCCATGCGTCGCAGATCGAACAGGCCGCTGCCGAGAAACAGGTTGGAGGTGGGGCAGAAGGCGACTGCCGAGCCGGTTTGCGCCAGGCGTTCGCATTCCGCATCGCACAGATGCACCGAGTGGGCGAATACCGAGCGCGGGCCGGTCAACTGGTGCTTGTCGTAAACGTCCAGGTAGCCGCTGTTTTCCGGGAACAGCTCCTTGACCCACTCGATCTCCTGGCGATTCTCCGAGAGGTGGGTATGCAGGTACAGATCCGGATACTCCTGCAGCAGGCGCCCGGCCATGGCGAGTTGCTCCGGCGTGCTGGTCGGCGCGAAACGCGGGGTCACCGCGTAGTGCAGGCGACCCTTGCCGTGCCAGCGTTCGATCAGCTCACGGCTGTCGGCATAGCCGGTTTCGACGGTGTCGGTCAGTGCTGCGGGGGCATTGCGATCCATCAGCACCTTGCCGGCGATCATGCGCAGGTTCAGCGTTTCGGCCGCTTCGAACAGCGCATCTACCGACTGCTTGTGCACGCTGCCGAATACCAGCGCCGTGGTGGTGCCGTTGCGCAACAGTTCCTTGAGGAAGACAGCTGCCACTTCGCTGGCGTGGGCCTTGTCGGCGAAGCGCATTTCGGTAGGAAAGGTGTAGGTGTTCAGCCAGTCGAGCAACTGCTCGCCGTAGGCACCGATCATGCCGGTCTGCGGGTAGTGGATATGGGTATCGATGAAACCGGGGGTGATCAGCGCGTTTTCGTAATGGGTCAGCGCGATGCCAGGCAGGCGCGGCAACAGATCGGCCGCATGGCCAACCTCGCGGACCTTGCCATCCTCCACGAGCAGAATGCCGTCCTCGAAATAGGCGTAGGACGCTTCGATACCGACTTCGGCCGGGTCGGCCAG
This sequence comes from Pseudomonas flavescens, assembly GCF_013408425.1. Lineage (NCBI taxonomy): Bacteria > Pseudomonadati > Pseudomonadota > Gammaproteobacteria > Pseudomonadales > Pseudomonadaceae > Phytopseudomonas > Phytopseudomonas flavescens. Next base: position 1,222,470 of record NZ_JACBYV010000001.1, read on the forward strand.
GCTGTGCAGAATGGCGCCGCGGTAGGCGTGGGTGACGTTGGACATGGGGCCTCGATTGCAATTCGGTGGAGCGGGGCTTGGCTTCGCGCAGGGAGAAACCAGCAGGGGCGAGCGCGTCGAGCGCAGGCATTCGCCGGGATGGAACGGGGATTTTGCTGGACAACGCCCCTGCCGACAAGAAAGTCGTCCCAGGGGCAGGTCGGATCAGGACGCCGTGCGCGCGGGCAGATCGATCGGTTGCGACACCGGCTTGGCGGTGCCCAGGGTTTCCGGCAGGAACATCAGCAGCAGAGCCGCGCAGCCGGCGACCGCCGAGAGCACCAGAAAGGCACTGTCGTAGCCGCCAGCTTCGGCCACGTAGCCAGCCAGGCCATTGCTAAGCGCCGCACCGATGCCGAACACCAGCGTCACTGCAGCCAAGCTGATGTTGAAGTGACCGCTGCCCTGGGTCAGATCGCGCACCATCAGTGGGATCAGGGCACCGAACAGCCCGGCACCAATGCCATCGAGCAGTTGCACCGAGACCAGCCAGACCGGGTCATCGCTGAGGGTGTACAGCACCCCGCGTATCGGCAGGATGAGAAAGCCGAACATCAGCAGCGGCTTGCGACCCCAGCTGTCGGCGCGGGCACCGACCAGCATCGCCGCGGGGATCATCACCAATTGGGCCGCGACGATACAGGCCGAGATCAGCGTGGTCGCCAGTTCGGGATTGGCCAGCGCCAGCTTCTGACCGACCAGTGGCAGCATGGCGGCGTTCGCCAGGTGAAACAGGGCGCAGCACAACGCCAGAAGAACCAGCGGTGGCTGGGTCAGCAGGTGGCGCAATGGGGTCAGCGCTCCACCGGTTTCCCGTCCCCGGGCCTGGTCGGCATCAATGGCCCGCGCGGGGATGCCAAGGGCCGAGATCATGCTCAGCAGCGCCATGCCGGTCATCAGATAGAACACCGCCACGGGGCCCCACAGGTAGGCGCAAGCGCCGGCCAACAGAGCCGCGCAGGCATTGCCCGCATGGTTGAAGGATTCGTTGCGGGCGATGCGCCGGGTGAAGGCCTTGGGCCCCACGATACCCAGGGTGATGCCTGCCAGCGCGGGCGCGAATACCGAGGACGCCATGCCCGCCGCTACCTGGCTGATGGTGACCCAGGCAAAGTCGGCACGCCACAGCATGGCCAGGCATGCCGCAGTGACCAGTACGGCTGCGACGACGATCAGCAGGCGTTTGTCGCCCACCCGGTCGACCAGCGCGCCAGCCGGTACCTGCGAGAGCAGGCCGGCGAGCCCGCCGAGCGCCATGACCAGACCGATATCGCCTGCCTGCCACTGATGCACCGACAGCAGGTAGATCGCCAGGTAAGGTCCCAGACCATCGCGGACATCGGCCAGGAAAAAATTCAGGCGATCCAGATGGGCTGCCCATGCGCGTGTCGGCATGTTGATGAACCTCGAACAATGTAGGGGGAGTGCTGATCCGCAAGCGGCAATGGCGAGGAGGATTCGCCGGCCTGGCGTTTTGATGCGGCCGATCGAACGGCGTTCCATCGATCTTCAGATCGGGGCACAGTCAAAACACGCTGCTGTGCTAAACTCCCCGGCCTTTCTGGTGATCGGCCAGGTCCTGTCGCCTACAAAGCATTGCGCCTTCAAGGACATATATGACGCTGTGCGCCATTAACCCATCCACTCGATTCGTTGCCGTGTCGGCGAGCTTCCCTGCATGCGCCTGAAGTCCATCAAGCTGGCGGGCTTCAAGTCCTTCGTCGACCCCACCACGGTGAACTTTCCGAGCAACATGGCGGCGGTGGTCGGGCCCAATGGCTGCGGCAAATCCAACATCATCGATGCCGTGCGCTGGGTGATGGGCGAGAGCTCGGCGAAGAACCTGCGCGGCGAGTCGATGACCGACGTCATCTTCAACGGCTCCAATACCCGCAAGCCGGTGACTCAGGCCAGCATCGAGCTGATCTTCGACAATTCCGACAACACCCTGACCGGCGAGTACGCGGCCTTCGCGGAAATCTCCATCCGCCGTCGGGTAACGCGCGACAGCCAGAACACCTATTTCCTCAACGGCGTGAAATGCCGTCGTCGTGATATCACCGATATTTTCCTCGGGACCGGCCTGGGCCCGCGCAGCTACTCGATCATCGAGCAGGGCATGATCAGCAAGCTGATCGAGGCCAAGCCGGAGGAACTGCGCAATTTCATCGAAGAAGCGGCAGGTATCTCCAAGTACAAGGAGCGCCGGCGGGAAACCGAAAGCCGCATCCGCCGCACCCAGGAAAACCTCGCGCGTCTCGCTGACCTGCGCGAGGAACTGGAACGGCAACTCGAGCGCCTGCACCGCCAGGCCCAGGCCGCCGAGAAGTATCAGGAATACAAGGCCGAGGAGCGCCAGCTCAAGGCACAGCTGACCGCATTGCGCTGGCAGGCGCTGAACGAGCAGGTTGGCCAGCGCGAAGCGGTGATCGGCAACCAGGAAATCGGTTTCGAGGCGCTGGTTGCTGAACAGCGCAACGCCGATGCCAGCATCGAGCGCCTACGCGACGGTCACCATGAGCTGTCCGAACGTTTCAACCTGGTGCAAGGGCGCTTCTATTCGGTGGGCGGTGACATCGCCCGCGTCGAGCAGAGCATTCAGCACGGCCAGCAGCGCCTGCGCCAGTTGCAGGACGATCTGCGCGAAGCCGAGCGCGCGCGCCTGGAAACCGAATCGCACCTGGGCCATGACCGCACCTTGCTGGCGACCCTGGGCGAAGAGCTGGCCATGCTCGAGCCGGAGCAGGAACTCACCGCCGCTGCAGCCGAGGAGTCGGCTGCAGCTCTGGAAGAGGCCGAAACCGGCATGCACGGTTGGCAGGAGCAGTGGGACGGCTTCAATCAGCGCAGCGCCGAGCCGCGCCGCCAGGCGGAAGTGCAGCAGTCGCGCATTCAGCAGCTGGAGCACAGCCTGGAGCGCCTCAGCGAGCGCCAGCGCCGCCTGGTCGACGAGCTGCAGCAGTTGGCAGCTGATCCCGAGGATGCCGCGATCATCGAACTGGGCGAGCAGATCGCCGTTGGTGAGCTGGATCTGGAGCAGCTGCAGGAGCAGGAAGCCGAGCAGGCAGAGCGGCTGCAACAACTGCGCGAGGACCTTCAGCAGGCCGGCCAGGCTCAGCAGCAGGCGCAGGGTGAACTGCAGCGCCTGAGTGGCCGTCTGGCTTCTCTGGAGGCCCTGCAAAAGGCTGCGCTCGATCCCGGCACTGGCGCGGCAGAATGGTTGCGCGAGCACGGCCTGGACAAGCGCCCGCGTCTGGCCGAAGGGCTGCGTGTGGAGACCGGCTGGGAATTGGCGGTGGAAACCGTACTCGGCGCCGACCTGCAGGCCGTGCTGCAAGATGATTTCAGCGGCCTGGACTTTTCCTCCCTCGAACAGGGCGAGCTGCGCCTGGTGTCGACCGGAAGCGATGGCCAGCGCATCGCCGGCAGCCTGCTCGACAAGATCGAATCACCGGTCGACCTGGCTCCCTGGCTGGGGCGTGTGCGCCCGGTCGAGAGTCTCGAGCAGGCCTTGGCCGAGCGCGCCGGGCTGGCCTCTGGTGAAAGCCTGGTTAGCCGCGACGGTTACTGGGTCGGTCGGCATTTTCTGCGCGTACGGCGTGCCAGCGAGGCGCAGAGCGGCGTGCTCGCCCGCGGTCAGGAGCTGGAAAGCCTGGGCCTGGAGCGCGAAGAGCGCGAAGCCGCATTGGCGCTGCTCGACGAGCGCCTGCAGGGCTTGCGTGAGCGTCAGCGCCATGAAGAAGAATTGCGCGAGCAGCAGCGTCGTCAGTTGCAGGATCAGGCGCGGCGCCTCGGCGAGCTGAAGGCACGTCTGTCCGCTGGCCAGGCCAAGGCCGAGCAGTTGCTGCTACGTCGTCAGCGTATCGAGGCCGAGCAGCAGGAGTTGGGCGAGCAGCGTGCGCTGGAAACCGAACAGCTCGGCGAATCGCGCCTGTATTTGCAGGATGCGCTGGATAGCATGGCCCTCGACAACGAGCAGCGGGAAAGCCTGCTGGCCAGTCGCGACGCCTTGCGCGAGCGGCTCGATCGGGTGCGTCAGGACGCCCGCCAGCACAAGGACCATGCCCACCAGTTGGCGGTACGCCTGGGCTCGCTGCGCGCCCAGCACGATTCCACGCGCCAGGCGCTGGAGCGCCTCGAGCTGCAGTCCGAGCGCCTGCATGAAAAACGCGAGCAGCTGGATCTGAATCTGGAAGAGGGTGCCGCTCCGCTGGAAGAGCTGCGCCTGAAGCTCGAAGAGTTGCTCGAGCGACGCATGGGGGTCGAAGAGGAGTTGCGCTTGGCGCGCCTGGCTCTGGAGGATGCCGACCGCGAACTGCGTGATGCCGAGAAGCGCCGCACCCAGGCCGAGCAGCAAGCGCAGTTGCTGCGTGGCCAACTGGAGCAGCAGCGTCTGGAGTGGCAGTCGCTGAACGTGCGCCGCAAGGCCCTGCAGGATCAGTTGCAGGAAGACGGCTACGATCTGCATGGGGTGCTCGCCACGCTGCCCGAGGGCGCCAGCGAGAACGCCTGGGAGCAGACGCTGGAGCAGATGGCGGCACGCATCCAGCGTCTTGGCGCGATCAACCTGGCGGCCATCGAGGAGTACCAGCAGCAATCCGAGCGCAAGCGCTATCTGGACGCCCAGGACGCCGACCTGGTCGAAGCGCTGGATACCCTGGAAAATGTCATCCGCAAGATCGACCGGGAAACCCGCAACCGTTTCAAGGAAACCTTCGACCAGATCAACGCCGGGTTGCAGGCGTTGTTCCCGAAAGTTTTCGGCGGCGGCAGCGCATATTTGGAACTCACCGGCGAAGATCTACTCGATACCGGGGTGACCATCATGGCGCGTCCGCCGGGCAAGAAGAACAGCACCATCCATTTGCTGTCCGGCGGCGAGAAGGCACTGACGGCGCTGGCGCTGGTATTTTCGATCTTTCAGCTCAATCCGGCCCCGTTCTGCATGCTCGACGAGGTGGACGCGCCGCTCGACGATGCCAACGTCGGACGGTACGCGCGGCTGGTCAAGGAGATGTCGGCGACCGTGCAGTTCATCTACATCACCCACAACAAGATCGCCATGGAAATGGCCGATCAACTGATGGGGGTGACCATGCACGAGCCCGGTTGTTCGCGATTGGTGGCGGTGGATGTCGAGGAGGCATTGGCGATGGTTGACAGCTGATGCGCGGTTACACAGATTCTGTTGCGTAAAAACTGGCTGGAGTGGCGGTTTTACAGCGTTTTGCCGGTGTAAAGTTGCCTTTCGTCGTGCTAGCTTAACGCCCACTTTTGTTGCACGTGGGAAAACGCCATTCAGAACATGGAGTTGGCGCCACGTTTCAAGGTCATCGATACGGGCCAGGACGCCTTTTTTAATCAATTTTTGCTTTAGGGGTCAGGACATTTCATGGAATTCGGTCTACGCGAGTGGCTGATCATCATCGGCATCATCGTCATCGCCGGCATCCTCTTCGACGGGTGGCGGCGGATGCGCGGTGGCAAGGGCAAGCTCAAGTTCCGGCTGGATCGCAGCGTGTCGAACCTGCCGGATGACGAAGGGGATCCCGACGTGCTCAGCCCGCCACGGGTGATCGAGCGCAATCACGAGCCATCGCTGGACGAGGACGATCTGCCGTCGCTGAGCGCGCGGGACGTCAACAGCCGTCGTCGCGGCGAGCCGCGTCAGGGTGACCTGGACCTGGTCGCCGACGAGCCGGTGCCCATGCTGCTGACTCCAGTCGAAGACGAAGACACGGGCCGCGACAGCCTGTCCGCCAAGTCCGTCAACAAGGATCAGGCGCCGGTAGACGAAGTGCTGGTGATCAATGTCATCGCCCGCGACGAGCAGGGCTTCAAAGGGCCAGCATTGCTGCAGAACATTCTGGAAAGTGGCCTGCGTTTCGGCGAAATGGATATCTTCCACCGTCACGAAAGCATGGCTGGCAACGGCGAGGTGCTGTTCTCCATGGCCAACGCACTGAAACCCGGTACGTTCGATCTGGACGACATCGAAGGTTTCAGCACCCGAGCGGTGAGCTTCTTCCTTGGCCTGCCAGGCCCGCGCCATCCCAAGCAGGCCTTCGACGTGATGGTCGCCGCGGCGCGCAAGCTGGCTCACGAGCTCAACGGTGAGCTGAAAGACGATCAGCGCAGCGTACTCACTGCACAAACCATCGAACACTACCGTCAGCGTATCGTCGAATATGAACGCCGACTGTTGACCCAGAAGCGCTAAGCAGCCACTGCAAGCTGCGAGCCCCAAGCTACAAGCCGCGCGCTTGGCTTGGGGTTTTTCATTTCTGTGTTGCCGTCGTACCTTGTCGAGAACTACCCCATGAAAGACTCCGCCCAACGCATCCTCGAACTGCGCACCGAACTGGATGTGCACAACTACCGCTATTACGTGCTCGACGAGCCGAGCGTGCCGGATGCCGAGTACGATCGACTGTTCCGCGAGCTGCAAGCGCTCGAAACCGAGCACCCGGAGCTGGTGACACCCGATTCGCCAACCCAGCGGGTGGGTGGCGAGGCGCTCAGCGCCTTCGGTGAAGTGCGTCATGAGGTGCCGATGCTCAGCCTTGGCAACGCCTTCGAAGAAGATGACCTGCGCGCGTTCGACCGCAGTGTGCAGAGCGGTCTCGGTTTGCAGGGCGGCGATCTGTTCGGTGGTGGTGTGGACGTCGAATACAGCTGCGAGCCCAAGCTCGACGGCCTGGCGGTGAGCCTGCTGTATCGCGATGGCAAGCTGGTGCGTGGTGCTACCCGGGGGGACGGCACCACCGGTGAAGACATCAGCGTCAACGTGCGCACCATCCGCAATGTTCCGCTCAAGTTGCAGGGCAGCGGCTGGCCGGATGTGTTGGAAGTGCGGGGGGAAGTGTTCATGTCCCGCGCCGGTTTCGAGCGGCTCAATGCCAGCCAGGCCGAGATCGGTGGCAAGACCTTCGCCAACCCTCGCAACGCGGCGGCTGGCAGCCTGCGTCAGCTGGACTCGAAGATCACCGCCAGCCGTCCGCTGGAGTTCTGCTGCTATGGGCTCGGCCAGCACAGCGCCGAACCGGCTACCACCCAGGTCGGCATGCTGCAACGTCTGAAGAGCTGGGGCATTCCCATCAGCCCCGAGTTGAAACTGGCCAAAGGTGTCGAAGACTGCCTGGCCTATTACCGCGATATCGGCGAGCGGCGCATGGGCCTGGCCTATGACATCGACGGCGTGGTGTTCAAGGTCAACAACATCGAGGACCAGCAGCAACTGGGCTTTCGCGCACGCACGCCGCACTGGGCCATCGCCCACAAGTTTCCCGCCATGGAAGAGCTGACCGAGTTGCTCGACGTGGAATTCCAGGTTGGCCGCACCGGTGCCGTGACGCCCGTCGCCCGTCTCAAGCCGGTCAAGGTGGCCGGGGTGACGGTGTCCAACGCGACGCTGCACAACATGGATGAGGTAGCGCGCCTCGGCGTGATGATCGGCGACACCGTGATCATCCGCCGCGCGGGGGACGTGATCCCGCAGGTCATGCAGGTCGTCACTGATCGTCGTCCCGAGGACGCCCGCCCGGTCGCCGTGCCTGAGCAATGCCCCGTGTGTGGCTCGGCGGTGGAGCGTACCCAGTTGATCAAGCGCAGCAAGGGCCGCGAAACGGTCAGCGAGGGCGCGGTGTATCGCTGCGTCGGGCGCCTGGCCTGCGCGGCTCAGCTCAAGCAGGCGATCATTCATTTCGTTTCGCGTCGCGCCATGGACATCGAAGGCCTGGGCGAGAAAAGCGTTGAGCAACTGGTGGACGAAGGCCTGGTAGGCTCGCCCGCCGATCTCTACACCCTGCAGTTCGAACAGATCGTCGGCCTCGAAGGCTTCGCGGAGGTCTCCAGCCGCAAGCTGCTCGATGCCATTGCCGACAGTAAGCGACCCGCCCTGGCACGCTTCATCTATGCGCTGGGCATTCCCGATGTCGGCGAGGAGACGGCCAAGGTGCTGGCGCGTTCCCTGGGCTCCCTGGAGCGGGTTACCCAGGCGCTACCCGAGGTGCTGACCTACCTGCCTGATGTCGGTCTGGAGGTCGCCCACGAGATTCACAGCTTCTTCGAGGACGCGCACAACCAGACCGTCATCGAGCACCTTCTCGAGCGTGGCCTGGAACTGCAGGATCAGGGCGAGCTGTCCGCCGAGTTCGCGGCCAGTACGACACTGGGCGGGCTGCTCGACAAGCTGAACATCCCCTTCGTTGCGGTGACCGGCGCGAAGAACCTGGCGGAGCGCTTCAAGAGCCTCGACGGCGTGATCGCTGCCGACTGGCTCGACCTGAGTGCCATGAAAGGGCTCAACGAAAAGGCCAAGCAATCGGTGCGGGAGTTCTTCTCCAACGCTGAAAATGTCGAGCGGGCACGGGCCATCGAAGCGCAACTGCGTGATTTTGGCATGCACTGGGAATGCGAGAAAAAGGTGGTCGAAGGCCTGCCGCTGGCCGGTCAGACCTGGGTGCTCACCGGCAGCCTGGAAGTGATGAGCCGCGATATCGCCAAGGACAAGCTCGAAGCCCTGGGCGCCAAGGTCGCCGGCTCGGTATCGGCGAAGACCACCTGCGTGGTCGCCGGCCCCGGCGCCGGCTCGAAGCTGGCCAAGGCTAACGAGCTGAACGTTGCCGTGCTCGATGAGCAGACCTTCATCGCCAGGTTGGCGGATTACGGCATCGGCACCGAGTAAGGGCTTCATGCCACGACCCCCGCGGTGAATGACTCGGGCAATCTCGATACCGAGATGTATCCACCATTCGCCCCGGGGGCGGAGCTCCTGCAAACGCGCTGCATGGCACCGCGACCGTGTAGGAGCCGGCTTGCCGGCGAATGGCGGGCATGCCTCGGTTCTGCGTGATGACCGCAATCGTTCTGGCCCGCAGCGGGCTCCTACGGTGTATGGCTTGTTTGCGAGCCGGCTCGCCCGGTATCGAGCCTCAGCCGCCCGCGAACATCATCCAGAACGATGTGCCAACACCGACGACGCTTTCCCCGGCCACCAAGCCTGCCGCTGCGGCGATGGTGAAGCGCTCGCCCAAGCTCCGCCAGCGGGACTGGATTACCCAGGCGAGCAGGGCGCCCAGCGCCATCATCAGCGAGATGGAGGCGGGGATGATGAACGCCAGACCGAATGCCGCCGAGCTCGGCAGCAGGCGGGCGAAGGTCGATTGCACGGGCAGGCTGGCTTCCAGGATGCCGAACAGCACGCCGCTGAGTGCGCCGACCAGCATGGCCCAGCGGACGCTACTGTCGATCGAATCCAGGCCATAGCCCAGCACTTCGGCCACCGCTTTCCAGGTGGCCACGGCCGGGGCGGGCCATTGCTCGGTAATCAGCATGGTCTGCGGATCGGGAATCAGAATCTGATAGACCAGCACGCCGACGATGCTGCCGACGAAGATGCCCAGGCACTGGGCGACCAACTGGTTGTAGGGCTTGGCACCGATGGCATGGCCGACCCGGAAGTCATTGAGCAGATCGGTGCATTGCCCGGCAGCCCCTCCCGCGGTGTTGGCGGCCATCAGGTTGACCCCAACCTGCCCGGGAGCGATGAGGCCGAAGGTCAGCTGGGACAACTGGCCCGTGGCGCCAATCGGTGGAATACCCGTGGCGCCTACCACCCGCGCCGCCATGCAGGCGAGCGCGACCGCCAGCGGGACGCTGAGCAGCGCCATCAGCGGGTCGATATCGAACAGCAGCACCTGCAGGATGACCACCAGTAGCGATGCCAGCCCGAGCATGGCCAAAGGCAGCGTTGCCGGTGCGTGCCTGTTGCGATCGGGCGTCGCCTTGGCCAGGCGGCGGCTGACCCGGTAACGCACCGCCAGGGAAGTGAGCGTGGTGCACACCAGCAATGTCACGCCGGGCCACAGCAGCCACTCCACCAACGAGCCGAATTGCGGGCCGCTGGCGTCTGCTGCAATCGGCACCAGGCCGCTGCCGAGCAGCCAGGGTGCCAGCCCTCCCCAGGCGATCAGTGCCCCGAGTAGCAGGGAAAGGCCGACGCGAATACCGATGATCCCGCCAAAACCGATCAGCAGAGGAGAGGGGTCGAGACTGAAGGTGAGCCGCTCGAGACTCGCCGAGGGCGACCAGCGCGGCAGTGCCAGGAGGGTATCGGCCCACTTGATCAGGCCGCCGAGCAGGGCTGCCGCGCCCAGCATGTAGAGACGCTGCAGTGCGTCACGGCCGTGGTTGTAGACCTGCTGCATGGTTTCCAGCGTGGCGACCGCCTCGGGAAAGCGCAACCGCGTGTCCTCGACCATGCTGCGGCGCAGGTACCAGGCCACCCAGATACCCAGAAAGCTCACCGAGAACACCCAGGCCACCAACGGCAGGGTCGGCAGTTGCTGGCCGGTCAGCAGGGTATAGGCCGGTATCGGAGCGACCAAGCCACCGGAGATGATCGAGGCGGCAGCCGATGCCGTGGTCTGGTTGATGTTGCTTTCGCGCATGCTCCAGGCGGTGCCCAGGCGCCAGCGCACCAGGCTCTGCCAGATCCCGTAACTGACCAGCAGGGCGATGATCGACATGTTGAACGACCAGCCGATCTTCAGGCCGGAATAGATATTCGATGGCGTCAGCAAGGCGCCGAGCAGCACACCTGAAAACAGTGCGCGGAAGGTGAGTTCGCGGTCGGCGGGCATGGCGAACCTGCATCTGACGGATGTCGTCGTTTGAGGCGACAGGTCGGCTTGGGTTCAGTCTTATCGAGAGGGGCGTGCAGCGGGGATGCAGCGGGGCGCCTGGCGACGCCCCGCCGATGGATCAGTTGACCGCGTCGGTCAGGGCCTTGGCCGGTACGAATTTCACTACTTTCTTGGCTGCGATTTCGATGGCTTTGCCAGTCTGCGGGTTGCGACCGGTGCGGGCCGGGCGCTCGCTGACCTTCAGTTTGCCGATACCTGGCAGGGTGATTTCACCACCATTTTCCAAGGCGTCGCTGACGATCTCGCTGAGTTGGTCGAGCGCCGCACGGACGGTGGTCTTCGGCGTGTCGATGGCTTCTGCGATGTCACCGATCAATTGGTCTTTGGTAATGGCCATGTGGTTGCTCCTTGGGGATGAAAAGGTGTGGCATCGATTGATGCCCGTGAAACATAGGTAATCGACCAGCCCGTGGGCCTGGCCGATCAGGCCTCATTGTGACCCACCTGCTCTCGGTAAATTCCCGTGGCAGTGCTCAATTACGGGCATCGGCCGCAGTTTTTCCATTTATCCGGCCTTTCCCGAAGAGCGAGGACGATGATGGCTGTGTGCCTGCGCATGATGACGGATTGCGGCTATGCTGCTGGAAACGAGGTGCCAGAACCATTCACAGGTGTTCGGGGGTTGCCATGCCGCGCTTGCTCGCTGATCTCGGGTTTCGTTCGAAGATCGCTCTGCCGATCGTCTTTCTGGCTCTGTTGCTGTTGCTGATGGGCGCACTGGGCATGTGGGGCATTGCTCAGGTGGTCGACTCCAGCAATCGCCTGACGCACCGCTACCTGCCGGGTGTCAGCCTACTGCTCAACGCCGATCGTGACCTCTACCAGGCGCTGGTCGCCGAACGCAGTCTGCTGGGCGAGGTCTCCGTGGAGCATGTCGCTGACCTTCGCAAGTCACAGGTGGACAACGTCAAGCAGGCCGCCGACCGGGTCAAGGCCTATGCGCAGATGCAGCCAGGCGACGAGGCGCTGCGATTGGTCTCGGACTTCGAGCGCGCCTTCTCCAGCTGGGAGCGCACCGCCGCGCAAGTCGTGCAACTGGCTGCTACCGATCCCGCTGCCGCGTCGCGCCTCAGTTTCGGTGACGGCGAGGCGCAGTTCGATGCCATGCGTGATGTGATCGACAAGCTCGGTGAGCTGGAGGATAAGGCCGCCAACGGGCTGGGCGTTGCCGCCATTGCCCATGGTGAGCGCCTGGCCTGGCAGCAGGGTGCGGTGGTGGTTTGTGGCCTGCTGGTCTGCCTGTTGCTGATCCTCGGATTTCCTGCGCTGGTGACCCGACCGCTGCATCGGCTGCTTACCCGTATCGAGCAACTGGCCGATGGCGATGGTGATCTTCGGGTGCGCCTGGAGGTGACCTCACGTGATGAACTGGGGCGCCTGAGTCAGGCGTTCAACCGCTTTCTCGACAAACTGCAGCCGCTGATCAGCGAGGTGGGCCGTGTTACCGGTGAAGTCGCGAGCTCCGCGCAGAGCCTGGCTGGAATGGCGAGTGCCAATGACCGGCTGATCAACAGCGAGCATGCGGCGGTGGATCAGGTCAGCACGGCGGCTACCGAGATGAGCGCAGCGGTCCATGAGGTGGCGCGCAGTGCTCAGGGGGCCGCTGACGCCGTACGCAATGCAGAAACCCAGTCCCGTGACGGCGCGCGGGTGGTCGGGGCGACCATCCAGTCGATTCGGCAACTGGCGCTCGAGGTGGAAAGTGCCTCGGACAGCATCCAGTCGCTCGAGCAGGACGCAGGCAAGATCGGTGAGGTGTTGGCGGTGATCCGTGGCATCGCCGAACAGACCAACCTGCTGGCCCTCAATGCCGCCATCGAAGCGGCGCGTGCCGGCGAGCAGGGTCGCGGCTTCGCGGTGGTTGCTGACGATGTTCTGGCCCTGGCCGCTCGTACCCAGGAGTCCACCAAGGACATTCAGGACATGATTCAGCGTTTGCAGGGCGGTGTGCAGAATGCCGTCAAAGCCACCCACGCAGGCAGCGTCAAGGCGCGCGAAAGCGTTGAACAGGCTACCGGTGTCGATCAGGCTCTGAGCGATACCGGCGATTCGCTGCAGCGCATCAACGACATGGCCGCACAGATCGCCACGGCCTGCGAGGAGCAGAGCAGCGTTACCGAAGAAATCGCCCGCAACATCAGCGATATTCGCGAGCTTTCCAACGAGGCGGCGCACACCTCGCAACAGAGCACCGCGGCCAGCCAGCGCCTGTCGGAGCTGTCCAACGACCTCGCCCGGCTGGTGGGACGCTTTCGAGTCTGATGGCTCAGGTGCACGCTAAGTGCTTGAAGCAGTTGTAAGTTCGGCGCAAGCCGGTACAATGGCGCCGGCTCACTGCAAGGTGAGCAGCGTTATGGTGGCCCTGCCGGTCCCCCCGCAACGATTACCCGTGAACCTGGTCAGATCCGGAAGGAAGCAGCCACAGCGGGAACATTGTGTGCCGGGGTGTGGCTGGTAGGGTCGCCTCCATTCCAAGGCCCGCTCGGGTCGTATCTCCGCCTGTTTTCTCGACGCTCGGCACATGCCGCAGCGGCGTTTTCGTGTGTCCGTCACTTCGATCTCCATGCACCAGCAGCCGCGGCAGCCCCAAAAAAAGCCCGTCACGAAGACGGGCTGAAGGGTGACACTGGATGAGTGGTGTAAGCGTTACAGGATCGACAGCGGATAGTTGAAGATCAGGCGGTTCTCGTGGAGATCCTGGCCGACGTCACGGCGTACGTCGGAGTTACGCCAGCGCACGCTGAGGTTCTTCAGGGTGCCGTCCTGAATGGTGTAGGCCAGCTCGGATTCGCGGCCCCACTCTTCGCCATCCTTGCGGCCGTCGGCGGTGTGGATGCTGTCACCGCTGACATAGCGGTTCATCAGGGTCAGGCCCGGGATGCCAACACCCGCGAAGTTGAAGTCATGGCGTACCTGCCAGGAGCGCTCGTTCGGGGCGTCATAGCTGTTGGTGAAACCGTCGTTGACCAGGGTGCCGCCGCTGGTGCCGTCGACGCGCATGAACTTGGTGGAACCGTTGAGCTTCTGGTATGCCACGGTAAAGGTGTTGCTGCCGGTCTTCGCGGAGAAACTGCCCTGATAGACCTTGTTGTCCAGGCGGCCGGCTTTGGCCGCACCTTCGTCCTTGCCGTCGATGTAGCCGAGGTTGGCACCGAGAACCCAGTCACCTACCGGCTGGCTATGGGTCAGTTGCAGGTAGCTCTGTTGGTAGATGTCTTCCAGACGCGCGTGCCAGACACCGACCATGGTGTTGTTGCCGTTGAACTTGAATTCACCACCACCGAAGTTGAAATCATCGCCTTTGATGTTGTTGTAGGTGAGGTCTTCGCGGCTGGCGTCGTTACGCTGGCTGTTCTTCCAGAACTGACCGCCGTACAGGGTCAGGCCATCGATTTCGCTGGAGGTCAGCTGCGCACCCTGGAAGGTTTGCGGCAGGGAGCGACCGTCGTCCGCACGCAGGATCGGCAGCACGGCGAACCATTCACCGACCTTCAGCTCGGTCTTCGACAGGCGGGCCTTGGCAGCCACGGCGGTGCGGCCGAAGTCGTCAGCGGCCTGGCCGTCACCATGGATCGGCATCAGCTGGGTGTTGGCGGCACCACGATTACCGTCCAGCTTGATGCTGTACAGGCCCAGTACGTCGAGACCTACGCCGATGGTGCCGGCGGTGTAGCCGGAGCGGGCATCGAGAATGAAGCTCTGGGTCCAGCCTTCGGCCTGACCCTGACGCTCGCCGCGGATTACCGGGTCGGTGCCGTTGAGGTAGTTGCGGTTGAAGTAGTAGTTGCGCAGGCCGAGGCTGACCTTGGCATCTTCAACGAAGCCTTCGGCGTGGGCGCTCATTGGCAGGGCCAGGGAAACACCCAGCGCCAGCAGCGAGGGGGCCAGCAACAAGGGGCTGCGCACAGCGGTTGCGATCAGAGTCATGACTGTTTTTCCTGTTATCAGGACGCACTTGTCCTGCCGCCTGGGCGGAATTGTTTTCTGTCATCGATTGTTTGGAGATCGCCTGTGCAGGCGCTCCGGTGCTGCAAGGCTGGGCAGGTTGCCTGCCCAGCCAATCCATCAAGGTTGCGCAATACCGACGCTGTCAGGCGAGATTTCGATGGCCTTGGCCTTGTACATCGACCAGGCGGTAACCGACTGCCAGCGCTTGAGGAACTGCTCGGCCTCGGCGCCGTTGAGGTTCAGGCTCTGCGCACCGTAGTTCTTCAGGAAGCCCTGGAACTCTTCATTGGCAACGGCCTTGGCATAGGCTTCGACCAGTTTCTGCTTGATGTCGTCCGGCGTGTCCTTGTGCACGAAGGCGCCCCAGAACGGGCCCCACGGCAGGTACTCGCCAATGTCCGGCAGGGCTTTGGTGATCGGTTCAACGCCGGGCAGTTCGGGCACCTCTTCGGCAGCCAGTACGGCCAGCGCCTTGAGTTTGCCGGAGCGCACCAGTTCCTGGGCGGCGGCCAGGCTCAGTGGCATGAAGTCGATGTGCTTGCCCATCAGCGCGGTGATGCCGGGGCCGTCGCCACCGAAGGTCACTTCACGGACCTTCAATTCACCAACGGCGTTGACCATGGCATGTACGGTGCTTGGCAGGCCGCCGGCGCCGGTGGAACCCATGCGCAGGGTGTCCGGTTTTTCCTTGGCCGCAGCCAGCAGGTCGGCCATGGAGTTGAACGGGCTGTCGGCGTTGGTGGCGATCACCACGACGTTCTGGCCAATGATGTTGACTGGGTAGAAGTCGCTGTAGTCGAACTTGGCCAGGCCCAGTACCGGGTACAGCTGCGGGTTTTCGGCGCCCAGCAGCAGGGTGTAGCCGGTGGGTTTCTGCTGCAGCACGTAGCTGCTGCCGATCACCGCTGTGCCACCGGGACGGTTGTTGAGGATCAGCTTGGTGCCCAGTTCCTTCTCGACATAGGGCGCCAGGCTGCGCATCACGTTGTCGGTGGCGCCGCCGGCACCCCAGGGAATCACCGCCTGAATGCTGCGTTCCGGATAATCGGCGTGGGCGGGCAGGGCGAGCGTCAGGGCACTAAGGGAAAATGCGACGCCGGTAAGTAGTTGCTTGAGCATGTGGGAGACTCTCCATTGGTTGTTTTTATATATCCGTTTCCGGGCATGCGTGACGCGGTGTATCAAGGTTGAACCGATGCGGCCTTGCGCTTGCGCTTGAGCCAGCCGAACAGTGGGGTGTTGCTCAGTAGTACCAGCACCAGGGCGCTGGAAAGAATCAGCGACAGCGGACTGCTGACCATTTCGCCCAGCAGCTCGACGGGGTTGTCGCCGACCGACGCCATGGCCTGGCGGTAGGAGCTGTCCATCAGCGGGCCGAGAATGACGCCGAGAATGATCGGCCCCATCTGGAAACCGAAGGCCTTGAGGAAATAGCCGAGCAGGCCGAAGCCAAGCATCCAGTACACCTCGGTCATGCTGCTGTTCAGCGAGTAGGAACCGACGGTGCAAAGCACGAGGATCAGGGGGATCAGCACGGCCTTGGGCAGTTCCACGACCTTGGCGAACAACTTGATGCCCATCAGACCGAAGATCAGCAGGAAGATGTTGGCCAGTGCCAGGTTGCCGACGGTGAACCAGAAGATGTGCGGGTTCTCCACCATCAGCATCGGGCCGGGGTTGAGACCGTGGATGACCAGCGCGCCGATGATCACCGCAGTGACCGCGTCGCCTGGCATGCCCAGTGTCAGCATCGGCACGTAGGCGCTACCCACCGCGGCGCTGTTGGCGGTTTCCGGTGCCACCAGGCCCTCGTAGGCGCCCTCGCCGAAGGGTCGGGTCGGGTTCTTGACCGTACGCTTGGCATGGTCGTAGGCGAGCAGGGCAGCGATCTCGCCGCCGACCCCCGGCAGCACGCCAACCAGTACGCCGATCACCGAGGTGCGCAGCGACAGCGGCAGGAACTTGATCACCATCGCCAGCGACGGGATGATCTTGTCGACCTTCTGTTTCACCGCCTGGGTGCTGAGGTTGTGAAGCTGGAAGAGGGCCTCCGCCACGCCGAACAGGCCGATCATCACCACCACGTAGTGGATGCCGCCCATCAACTCCATCTGGCCCATGGTGAAGCGTCCTTCGGCGGTGACCGGGTCCATGCCGACCATGCCGATGACCGCACCCAGCGCGACCGCGAAGATGCCCTTGGCGAGGCTGCCGTCGGCCAGGCTGCCGACCAGCATCAGGCCGATGGCGGCGATCAGGAAGTAATCGCGTGGGGCGAATTTCAGCGCCAGGTCACCCAGAATCGGCGCGGCGCAGGCCAGGACCACGGTGCCGACCAGCCCACCGATTACCGACATCACCGTGCTCAGGCCAATCGCCCGGCCCGCCTCGCCCAGCTTCGCCAGCGGGTAGCCGTCGAACGAGGTGGCCACGGAGGATGGCCCACCGGGAATGTTCAGCAGGATCGCGCTGCGTGCGCCGCCGTAAACGCCACCGATGAAGATGCCGACGATCAGCGCCAGGGCGTCGTTCACATCCCAGGAGAAGGTGAAGGACACCAGGATGGATACCGCCATGGTCACCGAAAGACCGGGAATGGCGCCGATGTAGATGCCGGCGAAGGTGCCGAGCGCCGTGAGCATCAGGAGGTTGGGATCCATCCAGGCCATCAGCAGGTAAGAAAAGGTATCGCTCATGGAAGTCTCGTCTCAGGGCAGGTAGACGCTGAACGCCAGGGTGAACAGAAGATAGATGGCCAGCACCGAGATGCCGCTGGCGAGCAGTGCCGAGAGCACCTTGCCGCGCCGCAGGTAGACGATGGAGAGCATCAGGAACACGAAGGTGCTGACGTAGAAGCTTGCCCACTGGATCACTGCCAGATAAGCCACGCAAAGCAGGGTGAAAACGACGATGTGGCGGGGGAAATGCGCGTGACTGAAACGTTTCGCCGACGCTACCCAGCCTTCTCCGTGGGTGGGTTTGCCGCGCATTTCGTAGAGCACGCGCAAGGCGGCGATCAGCAGTACCGTGCTGGCGCCAAGGGGAAATGCGCCTGGCGAGCTGATCGAGGAGAAGCCGGAAATCAGGTAGGCCTGATAGAGCACGGCGATACTGAAAATCACCAGCAGCACGCAGAATGTGCGCTCACCCACCGGTATTTTTTTCGATGTAGTCATAGGTCACTCCAGAAGCAGTCCATGCTGCCCACGTTGGGGACGTACCTCGATCAGGTACGCGCGTCGTCATGACGGTGCCGCACGGCGTCTGCCCGTGAAGGCATGGCGGGCGCGAGCAGGCAGATAGCGGCGGGAGAGAGCGATGACCAGTCTTCGTTGGCGGAAGTGGCGAGGGCGCGGATGGCCCGGAGGGTCATCTGCTTTGCGCGGGCAAAGGCAATGTAGAGCTGTGGCATGGATGGCGACCTTTTTATATTTATAGGTTCAGCTGCAGAGCTTTTTCCGAAGTTCGCAGGCTTGAAGTGCGGAACCTCGATGAACATGGATCGAATACTGTGCGGTGATCCCGAGTAATTCAATTCGTCAGACGTGTTCTCGTTCGGTAACCGAACAAGAACGAACCAGTTAGTACAAATTCAGCGCTTCGATTATGGCCCGTGTTGCGCGGCTCGGCCAACCCCTGAACCTGTATGAGGGCATTACCAGCCCCCGTGGCGAATTTGCGGTGGTTCCGCATGCACGAGATTGTCTTTTAGAATCGCGCAACAGTTATCGAGGGGCAGGACCATGGCCGGTAGCCAGATAGAAAGGGCGTTGAACCTGCTGGAGAGCCTGGCGGGCGCCGGTGACGTGCCGATGCAGACGCTGGCCGAGCAGTTGCAGATTCCCAAGAGCGCCACTCACCGCATGCTCAGCGAACTGGTCCGTCTGGGCTACGTGCGCCAGGACGCGCACAGCAGCCGCTATCGGTTGTCGACCAAGCTGGTTGCCGTGGGTTTCCGCTACCTGGCCAGCAACGGCGCGGACATCGTGCAGCCGGTTCTCGACCGCCTGGCTCGGGAAAGTGGCGAGCTGGTGCGCCTGGGCGTGATCGAGGGCGAACGGCAGACCTGGATCGCCAAATCCCAGGGCGCTCGCTCCGGTCTGCGCTATGACCCGGACATGGGGCGTGATGCACCGCTGCGCTATACGGCCTCCGGCCACGCCTGGCTGGCGAGCTTGAGCGACCAGGAGGCGCTGGCGCTGGTGGCAAGCCAGCAGATAGCCGAGAACGATGAGTTCGGGCCCAATGCCCCCCACGATGATCAGCAGTTGCGCGCCTACCTTCGCCAGGCCAGGGCCAGGGGTTATGCCGCTGTGGTAGAGACATCCTCGGTCGGCACCTGTGCCTTGGCCGCGGTGATCACCCATCCTCGCCACGGCGGTGTCATCGGTGTGCTGAGCATTGCCGGACCGAGCGCGCGCATGCCGGCCGAGCGTATGGAGGAACTGGCCCCTTGCCTGATCGAATCCGCTGCGGAGCTTTCCGCCGCCAGCCAGGCGTCAGGCCTGTTCGTTTGAGCATTCAGCGATAGCGTTCGATTAACGCCCGGTGAATGAGACCGTGATTGATTAATTGTGGAACCGAGTTCTAAATTATTTCGGTGGGCGTCAGGCTTGCCCAAAATAATCAGAAAAGGACTCGCGTATTGAAACCGCCATTGCGCATTGCTCTGATCGGCGCCGGCATCATGGGCCGGCAACATCTCCATCATCTGCGCCAACTGCCCGAGGCGGTTCTCTGCGCGATCGTCGACCCTGGGCCCGAGGCGGCGCAGTTGGCGGAGGAATTCGAGGTACCTTGTTTCAGCGACCTGCAAACCCTGTTCGACAGGCGTCTGGCCCAGGCGGTGATCGTCGCCAATCCCAACGCGGCCCATGTGCCGACCGCCTTGCGCTGCATTGACGCCGGTTTGCCAGTGCTGCTGGAAAAACCGGTCGGCGTCCATCTGGACGAGGTGCGTGAGTTGGTGGCGGCCGTCGAGCGTAGCGGCGTACCGGTTCTGGTCGGCCATCATCGCCGCCACAATCCGTTGATCGGTAAAGCCCGCCAGTTGTTGCAGGACGGTGCGCTGGGGCGCCTGACCACGGTGACGGCACTGTGGCAGTTGCAGAAACCGGACAGTTACTACGAGGTCGCCTGGCGCCGCGAGCCCGGTGCGGGAATGCTGCTGACCAACCTGATCCACGACCTCGATCTGTTGCGCCATCTCTGTGGTGAGGTGGAGCAGGTGCAGGCCATTACCAGCAGCGCGGTGCGTGGTTTCGCCAATGAAGACAGCGCGGCGGTGATCCTGCGCTTCGCCAATGGCGCGCTGGGTAGCCTGACCGGCTCCGATGCAGTGGCTGCGCCGTGGAGCTGGGAGCTCACCGCAGGCGAAAATCCGGTTTACCCGCGGCAGCCTGATCAGCCGTGCTATCTGCTCGCAGGGACTGCTGGAGCACTGAGCATCCCGCAGCTCAAGCATTGGTCATATGCCACTCCCGGCGCGGGCTGGCACGAACCGTTGGAGGTTCGGAATCAGCTTTTCGACGTCGACGAGGCGCTACGTCGACAACTGGCGCATTTCATTGCCGTTGCCCGCCGTGAGGAGCCACCGTTGGTGAGCGCTGCCGATGCCGGTCGCACCCTGGCGCTTTACGAAGCCATCTGCCGGGCCGCTTGCGATGCCAGTGCTTGCACGCCCGAACGCTTCTGAGCGCTTTTCAGATCATGCGGTGCGCCGCCGAGAGAACGTCCATGAACAGCAACGAACGCATCCTTTCCCTGGCCAGCCTAACCGTCCTGGAGCTGTCTCCGCCGAAGATGGTCGAGGTGGCCGCGCGCACCGGATACAGCCATGTCGGGCTGCGCTTGATCCCGGCGACCGAGGAGGAACATCACTTCCCGCTGATCGCCGACCTCGAGCTGCGCAGGCAGACCCTCAAGCGCCTGCGTGATACCGATATGCGGGTGCTGGATATCGAGATTCTGCGCTTGAAGCCGCAAACTCGTTGCAGCGATTTCGAGGCGGTGCTCGAAGCTGGTGGCGAGTTCGGCGCGAGCGAGGTTCTGGTGGCGGGCAACGACCCAGACGAAGCACGGTTGACCGACAACTTCGCCGAGCTGTGCGACCGTGCAGCGCCCTACGGCCTGCACCCCCATCTGGAGTTCATGCCCTGGACGGACGTCGCCAATCTGCAGCAGGCAGTGCGCATCATGCAGCACGCCGGGCGTGCCAATGGCTGCGTGCTGGTAGACGCCTTTCATTTCGACCGTTCGGCCTCGCGCCTGGATGATCTGCAGCGAGTGGAACCATCGCGCCTGCGTTATGCCCAACTGTGCGATGTAGCCGGCCCGCGGCCCGATGACATGGCGGAAATTCTGCGCCAGGCACGCCATGAGCGACGCTTTCCCGGTGAAGGTGATTGTGACTTGGCAGGGCTGTTGCGCTGTCTACCGGCCACTGTTCCCTTGAGTCTGGAAATTCCTACCCGGCATTTGCTGGAGCAGGGTGTCAGTGCCGAGCAGCGGGCCAGGGCTGCTATCGACAAGACGCGGGCGTTGCTGGCACGGCTGCACGGCAACCCGTAGTCCATACTGGAGCGGCGCCGCTACAGGCTGTTGATCGAGATCAGGCTGAGCTAATAGTTAGTCAGCTACCGAATATGATGATGTCTGCTGAATCACGAGAGTTCGCATGAGTACCCCGAGTTCGCTGTCAGGCGTCAACCATCCGCTCAAGGGCATCGGCCTGGTGGTGTTGGCGACCTTTCTGTTCGCCAGCCATGACGCGCTGTCGAAATACATGTCCGGCATCTATCCGGTGATCATGGTGGTCTGGGCGCGCTATGTCGTGCACACACTGCTGATGGCCGGCATCTTCCTGCCGCAATCCGGCCTGCGTGTGCTGCGCAGCAAGCGTCCCGGCCTGCAGGCGCTGCGGGCAATCTGTCTATTGGGCTGCAGCCTGTTCTTCACCACCGGGTTGCTGTACATCCCCTTGGCCGAGGCGACGGCGGTCAACTTTCTCGCTCCGCTGTTGGTCACCGCGCTTTCGGTGCCGCTGCTCAATGAACGGGTCACTCGTGGCCAGTGGGCTGCGGTGCTGGTCGGCTTCTGTGGCGTGCTGATCATCGTCCACCCGGGGGGCGAACTGTTCACGCCGGCGATTTTGCTGCCGCTCTGTTCGGCGACCTGCTTCGCGGCGTATCAGTTGCTGACGCGCATGGTCAGCCAGTACGACACACCGACCACCAGCAACTTCTTCACCGGTCTGCTCAACACCCTGATAATGAGCTGCCTGGTGCCGTTCTTCTGGCAATTGCCGGAATGGCGGCATTTACCACTGATGCTGGCGCTCGGGGCCTGTGGCATGTTCGCTCATCTCATGCTGACCAAGGCCTTTCGTCACGCAGCCCCGGCACTGCTCGCGCCGTTCGGCTACTGTCAGATCGTCTTCGCGGGTCTGCTGGGCCTGGTGATTTTTGGTCATGATCCGGAGACCAGCGCCAAGGTCGGGATCGCCATCATTTGCCTGAGCGGCCTGGCCGCCGCCTACCAACAGCGCCGCAAGCGCTGATCGGACGGTGCCGCTGGTATTCGGGTACCCATGAAATGAAAGAAGGCCCTTGCGGGCCTTCTTGTTTTGCACGGGTCAGTCGACTCAGTGGTTGCTGTCGTTGAAGCTGTTCTTGCGTGCAGCTTCGTACTCGTCCTTGTCCATCGGCTTGGCACCCGGCTTGCCCAGATCGGCCATCGGGATCCGATGGGTTTCCGGGGCGATGAAGGCGGCGATGGCGCACAGGCAGGTGATGCCGAATGCCAGGCTACCGATCAGCAGCGGAATGTTGTCCGAACCGGGCGGTGCGAGCAGGGCGAACACCGCTGGCAGCATGGCGGTCAGCATGGTGCCGATGTTCTGGGCGATGGCCATGGCCGACACGCGGTAGCGAGTCTGGAACAGCTCCGGGTAGAAGCTTGGGAATACCGCGTTGTAGCCCTGATACACCACGCCCCACATGAGCAGCGACATGACGAATGCCAGCGGCACGTTGCTGATGCTGATGGCGTACAGGTAGCCGAAGGCCAGCAGGCCCGAGCCCAGTGCGCCAGTCATGATGGTCGGACGGCGGCCGATCTTGTCGGAGAGGTTGCCGACGAAGGGGATGACCAGCACCGCGACGATGTTGCCTACCACCGGGATCCACAGATACACGCTCTTGTCGAAGCCGATCCCATAGGCAGGTTGCACTGCGTAAGCCGCGCCAAAAATGGTGGCCACTACGGGGATGACGTTCATCAGCGACATGACCATGACCAGGAACATGGTTCTCCAGCTGGTGCTGAACGCTTCGGAGATCGGCGACTTGGCAATCTTCTGCTTGTTCTCTTCGTTGACGAAGGCCGGGGTTTCATGGACTTCGCGGCGGATGATGAAGCCTGCCAGCAGTACAAAGGCGCTGAGCAGGAACGGGATACGCCAGCCCCAGTCGTTGAAGGCCTCGGTCGGCATGAAGTAAGCCAGCGGCAGGAAGACGGCAGCGGCAAGTACCTGGCCAGCCTGTACACCCTGCAGGGTGAAGCTGGCATAGAAACCTCGTCGTCCGAAAGGCGCATGTTCGAGGATCATCGAACTGGCCCCCGAGATTTCACCGGCAACGGCAAACCCCTGGATCAGACGCAGTACCACCAGCATGGCCGGAGCCAGGAAGCCGATGTCGTGGTAGGTCGGCAGCAGGCCTACGGCCATGGTCGAAATGCCCATCAGGAACATGCACAGCAGCAGCACGTTCTTGCGGCCACGGGTATCACCCCAGTGACCCAGGACGAAGGCACCGACCGGGCGCGCCAGGTAACCCACGCCATAAGTGGCCAGTGAGGCGACGATGGCCATTTTCGGGTCGGTGTTGGGGAAGAAGATCTGCGGGAAGATCAGTGCCGCCGCCTGGGCGTAGATGAAAAAGTCGTAATACTCCAGAGCGGAGCCGACCCAGCCGCTGGCAGTAGCTTTCTTGGCTTGTGAACGTGAGGGGTTAGCCATCATTGTCTCCGTTATTTTTAGAGCCCTGAACGAGTCAGCAGCATGTGTTCGAGTCGAGCGCCGGCATGCGCGGACCGGCCCTTTTGGGGCGTCAGGTCAATCACTGTCGGGTTTGATCGAGCGGAGCTTCGCGAGTCAGGGTAGGGCGCGCGGAGTCGCAACTGACCGGGTTGGGGTCAGAAAGCGTGCGAATGGTATGCGGGTATTCGGGGACTGGGAAGTGAGCATGGTATGTACTCGTTTTCTTGAAATTGTTATGGACCGTGCTAGGCCGTCTGTGGGTCTGACCTTCGAGGCATCAGTTGTCCGCAGTGGGGACCATGGTCAGGGAGAAATGAGAGCTTGGTCAATTCGATAAACGGCCTTATGTTCGATAAACGCACAGAATACTAACCGGTTCGTACACTTTGAATTGCCGCCTCCCGCGTGCGCGCGAATAATCGCCGCAGCCCCCGAGAAATCGAGCTGCTGGCTGATTGAACGGCTGTCAGGCAATGGTCCGAAGACCTTGTCGACTACGCTTGCTGGAGCTTGGCCGAGGTCATCATGCGATCCGCAGAGATCGTTATCTACAAGGAGCTGAAGTATGCATCGCTCGATTGCCACCGTCTCCCTGAGCGGAACCCTGCCGGAAAAACTCGAAGCCGTGGCGGCTGCGGGTTTCGATGGTGTGGAGATATTCGAGAACGACCTGCTGTACTACGCGGGTAGCCCGCGCGACATTCGCAAGATGTGCGCCGATCTGGGCATCGCCATTACGCTGTTCCAGCCATTTCGCGATTTCGAAGGCTGCCGTCGGGATCGCCTGCAGCGCAACCTCGACCGCGCCGAGCGCAAGTTCGATCTGATGCAGGAGCTCGGTACCGATCTGGTGCTGGTCTGCAGCAACGTTGCGGCCGACTCGCTCGGCGATGAAGACATCCTGGTCGACGATCTGCGTCTGCTGGGCGAGCGTGCTGGTGCACGGGGCCTGCGTATCGGTTACGAGGCACTGGCCTGGGGGCGCCACGTCAATACCTACCAGCAGGTGTGGAATCTGGTGCGCCAGGCGGACCACCCTGCGGTCGGCGTCATTCTCGACAGCTTCCACACCCTGTCGCTGAAAGGTGACCCTGCGGCGATCGCCGATATCCCCGGCGACAAGATCTTCTTCGTGCAGATGGCCGATGCGCCGATCCTGGCGATGGACGTGCTGGAGTGGAGTCGCCATTTCCGTTGCTTCCCCGGCCAGGGTGAATTCGACCTGCCGGGCTTTCTCGCGCCGATCATTCGCACCGGCTACAACGGGCCGCTGTCTCTGGAAATCTTCAACGACGGTTTCCGCGCGGCGCCGCCGCGTGCCAACGCGGTGGATGGGCTGCGCTCGCTGCTGTATCTGGAGGAGAAAACCCGTCAGCTTCTGGCAGCCGACGCACAGGCACCGAATCTCGACATGCTGTTCTCCACGCCGCCAGCCAGTCGCTATCACGGCGTCGAGTTCCTGGAGTTCGCGGTCGACGAAGCGGCGGGTGCCAAGCTGTCGGGGTGGCTCGAGCGACTGGGCTTCGCCAGGGCCGGTGAACACCGTTCCAAGGACGTCAGTCTGCTGCGCCAGGGCGACATCAACATCGTCCTCAATGCCGAACCGTATTCCTTCGCCCACGGGTTCTTCGAAGCTCATGGCCCATCGCTGTGTGCCACGGCCCTGAAGGTCAAGGATGGTGCTTCGGCGCTGCAGCGCGCTCGGGATTACCGCGGGCATCCTTATCGCGGGTTGGTCGGGCCGAACGAGCGGGAAATTCCGGCGATGCGTGCTCCCGATGGCAGTCTGATCTATCTGGTCGACGAAGCCGAGGCGGGGCAGAGCATCTACGACACCGATTTCAAGCTCGACCCGAGTGCGGTGCAAACCGGTAGCCTGCAGCGCATCGACCATATGGCACTGGCACTGCCAGCCGACAACCTGGACAGCTGGGTGCTGTTCTACAAGAGTCTGCTGGACTTCGAAGCCGATGACGAAGTGGTCTTGCCCGATCCTTACGGCCTGGTGAAAAGTCGTGCACTGCGTAGCCGTTGCAGCTCGGTGCGCCTGCCGCTGAACATTTCCGAGAACCGCAACACGGCCATCGCTCATGCACTTTCCAGCTATCGCGGTTCGGGCGTGCATCACATCGCGTTCTCCTGCGAAGACATCTTCAAGGAGGTGGCGCGGGCCAAGGAGGCCGGCGTTCCCCTGCTGGACATACCGCTCAATTACTACGACGATCTGGCCGCACGTTTCGATTTCGACGACGAGTTCCTCAGTGAACTGGCCTACTACAACGTGCTCTACGATCGTGACGCTCAGGGTGGTGAGTTGTTCCACGTGTACACCGAGGCATTCGAGGAGCGCTTCTTCTTCGAAATCATTCAGCGCAAGAATGGCTATGTCGGCTATGGAGCCGCCAACGTCGCCGTCCGCCTAGCGGCGATGGCCAAATCGCGCAGCGGTGCCGTGCGTCAGGCGAAGCTCTGACCTGCATGTTCCAGCGGGTATCGGCTATAGCCATACCCGCCCTCAGGGTGCAGGATGAACAATAAGAAAGGCCATGATGAGTACCTCTATGACCGTTACCCTTGAGCCTGCGGCCGAAGAACTGGCCACGGCGACCCGCAAGCCGCGCAAGAACAACCCGGAAAAGACCCGGGAGAACATCCTGCAGGCCGCCATCACCGAGTTCGTACAGCAGGGCCTGTCAGGTGCGCGCGTCGACGCCATCGCCGAACGCACCGCAACGTCCAAACGCATGATCTACTACTACTTTGGCAGCAAGGAGCAGCTATACGTCGAAGTGCTCTGCAAGCTGTATGGCGATATCCGCAGCACGGAACGACGCCTGCATCTCGATGAGCTGTCGCCACCGGATGCGATTCGCCGGTTGGTCGAGTTCACCTTCGATCACCATGATCGCAATTCGGACTTCGTACGCATCGTCAGCATCGAGAACATTCACTACGGCGAGTACGTCAAGCAGTCACCGGAAATCCGCCGGATGAGCAACGTGGTGCTGTTGACGCTGGGCGAAACGCTCAAGCGTGGAGAGAAGGAGGGCGTGTTTCGCGAAGGGCTGGATACCTTGGACGTGCACATGCTGATCAGCTCGTTCTGCTTCTATCGGGTATCCAACCGGCATACGTTCGGGGAAATCTTCCAGATCGATCTGCCGGACGAGCAGGTCAAGCTTCGCCACAAGCGCATGATTTGCGAAGCGGTGCTGCGCTACGTCACTCGCTGAGCTCAGGCCGACCACCACCGATGGCCGGCCTGCAACCATCAACTGTTCATGCTGTGGAAGTGATCGAGCATGCGTTGCGCGTCCGCCTCAACGCCACTGAACAGCTCGAATGCTTTCACCGCCTGGAATACTGCCATGTTGCCGCCGTCCAGCGTCCTGCAGCCAATGGCCCTGGCTTCACGGAGCAGCTCCGTTTCCAACGGGAAGTAGACGATCTCCGCGACCCACAGCGCCGGGCGCAACAGCGCCTTGGGAATCGGCATGCCCGGTAGCTTGGCCATGCCCATGGGGGTGGTGTTGACCAGGCCGTCGGCGTTTGCCACTGCCGCGGCCAGATCGCTGCCAGCCTGAGCGCGTGATGAGCCGAAGTGCTTGTTGAGATTGTCGGCCAGCGCCTGCGCCCGTTCGAGCTCCACGTCGAAAATGGTCAGTTGCCCGACGCCTTCGCTCAATAGAGCGTGAGCCACTGCCGCGCCAGCGCCGCCAGCGCCCATCTGTACGACCTGGGCGCGCTCCACGTCTCCGAGGCCGCGTCGGAAACCTTCCGAAAAACCAAGGCAGTCAGTGTTGTGGCCGATTCGTTTGCCATCTTTGAAGACAACGGTATTCACCGCGCCAATTCCCCGGGCCTCGTCGGACAGTTCGTCGAGCAGGGGAATGATCGCCTGCTTGCACGGGAAGGTGATGTTGAGCCCGGTAAAACTCATGTGCTCGGCTGCGCTCAGCAGATCGGGGAGGGCGCTGCTGTCGAGGCGCAATTGATCCAGATCGATCAGCCTATATAAGTAGCGAATGCCCTGCGCATCACCTTCGTGTTCATGCATGGCGGGTGTACGGGATGCCTGGATGCCTGCACCGATGAGGCCGGCGAGGATGCTCGGTGTATGGGTGGTCATGGGTGCATCATCCTTTAATGAGTTGGCTGAAGTGCTGCAGCGCTGCGCGATAGCCGCCGCTACCCAGTCCGCAGATCACACCGAGCGCGATCGGTGATACGAAGGAATGATGGCGGAAGGCTTCACGTTTGTGCACGTTGGAGAGATGCACCTCTATTACCGGCAGCTCGCTGGCGACCAATGCATCGCGGATGGCAACCGACGTGTGGGTCCAGGCTGCAGGATTGATCTCGATACCTGCGCAGCGTCCGCGCGCCTTGTGAATCCAGTCGATGAGTTCGGCTTCGTGGTTGGTTTGGCGGAACTCGGTGGCCAGGCCGAGGGGTTCGGCTGTCTCGGCGCAAAGGCGGGATATGTCGGCCAGGGTTTCGTGCCCATAGGTTTCGGGTTCACGGGTGCCGAGCATGTTCAGGTTCGGGCCGTTGAGGATAAGGACGATGGGAGCCATGCTGCTTCCTGTTGTTATTGTCGGATAGCTGAATAAAGCTGCATTCAAAATGTACCAACCAGTTAATTTGGTCAATCGTGCGGCGAAAAGGACTAGGACAAAGCGTTCGATTATCGCGCCTTGGACAAAAGCGTAGAAAAGCGCAAATAACCCCTTGACCTGATTTCGTGGGGGCCTATAATGCGCACCACTTCCGGCGCGGCCTGATCTGAAAACTCCTTGCTAAACAATGAGTTAGACGAAAATAAAGGTTGCACGGACGGCGAATTCGAGTAGAATGCGCCGGCATCGACAGGGTGGTTTGAGTGGTTCTGTTGATGGTTCGATCAGGTTTGATCGAAGGCGGTAAAGAGGGTGTTGACAGCGGTTTGTAACGCTGTAGAATGCGCCTCCCGCTGGAGAGAAGATGATCTGGTGGGGCGCTGCAAGGTGTTGAGAAGAAAGAAAAAGTTCTTCAAAAACAGCTTGACAGGAAATGAGGCTGCTGTAAGATGCGCGCCTCGGTTGAGACGAAAGACTTAACCAAACGTTCTTTAACAACTGAATCAAGCAATTCGTGTGGGTGCTTGTGGGTTAAGACTGAGTGATCGCAAGATTATCAGCATCACAAGTAAACACTCGTTAATTCGAGAGTTAACTCTCTAGCGATAGAGAGGTTTGCGATTGCTGAGCCAAGTTTAGGGTTTTCTCAAAACCCAATGCAGTATTGAACTGAAGAGTTTGATCATGGCTCAGATTGAACGCTGGCGGCAGGCCTAACACATGCAAGTCGAGCGGTTGACGGGAGCTTGCTCCCTGATTCAGCGGCGGACGGGTGAGTAATGCCTAGGAATCTGCCTATTAGTGGGGGACAACGTTTCGAAAGGAACGCTAATACCGCATACGTCCTACGGGAGAAAGCAGGGGACCTTCGGGCCTTGCGCTAATAGATGAGCCTAGGTCGGATTAGCTAGTTGGTGGGGTAAAGGCTCACCAAGGCGACGATCCGTAACTGGTCTGAGAGGATGATCAGTCACACTGGAACTGAGACACGGTCCAGACTCCTACGGGAGGCAGCAGTGGGGAATATTGGACAATGGGCGAAAGCCTGATCCAGCCATGCCGCGTGTGTGAAGAAGGTCTTCGGATTGTAAAGCACTTTAAGTTGGGAGGAAGGGCAGTAAATTAATACTTTGCTGTTTTGACGTTACCGACAGAATAAGCACCGGCTAACTCTGTGCCAGCAGCCGCGGTAATACAGAGGGTGCAAGCGTTAATCGGAATTACTGGGCGTAAAGCGCGCGTAGGTGGTTTGTTAAGTTGGATGTGAAAGCCCCGGGCTCAACCTGGGAACTGCATCCAAAACTGGCAAGCTAGAGTACGGTAGAGGGTGGTGGAATTTCCTGTGTAGCGGTGAAATGCGTAGATATAGGAAGGAACACCAGTGGCGAAGGCGACCACCTGGACTGATACTGACACTGAGGTGCGAAAGCGTGGGGAGCAAACAGGATTAGATACCCTGGTAGTCCACGCCGTAAACGATGTCAACTAGCCGTTGGAATCCTTGAGATTTTAGTGGCGCAGCTAACGCATTAAGTTGACCGCCTGGGGAGTACGGCCGCAAGGTTAAAACTCAAATGAATTGACGGGGGCCCGCACAAGCGGTGGAGCATGTGGTTTAATTCGAAGCAACGCGAAGAACCTTACCTGGCCTTGACATGCTGAGAACTTTCCAGAGATGGATTGGTGCCTTCGGGAACTCAGACACAGGTGCTGCATGGCTGTCGTCAGCTCGTGTCGTGAGATGTTGGGTTAAGTCCCGTAACGAGCGCAACCCTTGTCCTTAGTTACCAGCACGTTATGGTGGGAACTCTAAGGAGACTGCCGGTGACAAACCGGAGGAAGGTGGGGATGACGTCAAGTCATCATGGCCCTTACGGCCAGGGCTACACACGTGCTACAATGGTCGGTACAAAGGGTTGCCAAGCCGCGAGGTGGAGCTAATCCCATAAAACCGATCGTAGTCCGGATCGCAGTCTGCAACTCGACTGCGTGAAGTCGGAATCGCTAGTAATCGTGAATCAGAATGTCACGGTGAATACGTTCCCGGGCCTTGTACACACCGCCCGTCACACCATGGGAGTGGGTTGCACCAGAAGTAGCTAGTCTAACCTTCGGGAGGACGGTTACCACGGTGTGATTCATGACTGGGGTGAAGTCGTAACAAGGTAGCCGTAGGGGAACCTGCGGCTGGATCACCTCCTTAATCGAAGATCCCAGCTTCTCATAAGTACCCACACGAATTGCTTGATTCATTGCGAAAGACGATTGGGTCTGTAGCTCAGTTGGTTAGAGCGCACCCCTGATAAGGGTGAGGTCGGCAGTTCGAATCTGCCCAGACCCACCAATTGTTGAGGGTGCAGGCCTTGGAAGTATTTGGGGCCATAGCTCAGCTGGGAGAGCGCCTGCCTTGCACGCAGGAGGTCAGCGGTTCGATCCCGCTTGGCTCCACCACTTACAGCCGTTGTTGATGTGAATTAGAGTTCAGAAATGAGCATTCCTGTTTAGGCAGAAGAGTGTTGATTTCTGGTCTTTGACCAGTCAGAAAAATCGTTCTTTAAAAATTTGGGTATGTGATAGAAGTGACTGATTGATTACTTTCACTGGTAATTGATCTGGTCAAGGTAAAATTTGCGTTGTTCTCAAGTGCAAATTTTCGGCGAATGTCGTCTTCACGTTATAGACAGTAACCAGATTGCTTGGGGTTATATGGTCAAGTGAAGAAGCGCATACGGTGGATGCCTTGGCAGTCAGAGGCGATGAAAGACGTTGTAGCCTGCGATAAGCTTTGGGGAGTCGGCAAACAGACTGTGATCCAGAGATCTCTGAATGGGGGAACCCACCTAGCATAAGCTGGGTATCATGCACTGAATACATAGGTGCATGAGGCGAACCAGGGGAACTGAAACATCTAAGTACCCTGAGGAAAAGAAATCAACCGAGATTCCCTTAGTAGTGGCGAGCGAACGGGGACTAGCCCTTAAGTTGATTTGAGATTAGTGGAAGGCTCTGGAAAGTGCCGCCGTAGTGGGTGATAGCCCCGTACACGAAAATCTCTTTTCAATGAAATCGAGTAGGACGGAGCACGAGAAACTTTGTCTGAATATGGGGGGACCATCCTCCAAGGCTAAATACTACTGACTGACCGATAGTGAACTAGTACCGTGAGGGAAAGGCGAAAAGAACCCCGGAGAGGGGAGTGAAATAGATCCTGAAACCGTATGCGTACAAGCAGTGGGAGCAGACTTGTTCTGTGACTGCGTACCTTTTGTATAATGGGTCAGCGACTTATATTCAGTGGCGAGCTTAACCGAATAGGGGAGGCGTAGCGAAAGCGAGTCTTAATAGGGCGTTTAGTCGCTGGGTATAGACCCGAAACCGGGCGATCTATCCATGGGCAGGTTGAAGGTTGGGTAACACTAACTGGAGGACCGAACCGACTACCGTTGAAAAGTTAGCGGATGACCTGTGGATCGGAGTGAAAGGCTAATCAAGCTCGGAGATAGCTGGTTCTCCTCGAAAGCTATTTAGGTAGCGCCTCGTGTATCACTGCTGGGGGTAGAGCACTGTTTCGGCTAGGGGGTCATCCCGACTTACCAAACCGATGCAAACTCCGAATACCAGCAAGTGTCAGCACGGGAGACACACGGCGGGTGCTAACGTCCGTCGTGAAAAGGGAAACAACCCAGACCGTCAGCTAAGGTCCCAAAGTTATGGTTAAGTGGGAAACGATGTGGGAAGGCTTAGACAGCTAGGAGGTTGGCTTAGAAGCAGCCACCCTTTAAAGAAAGCGTAATAGCTCACTAGTCGAGTCGGCCTGCGCGGAAGATGTAACGGGGCTCAAACCATACACCGAAGCTACGGGTTCATCTTAGGATGAGCGGTAGAGGAGCGTTCTGTAAGCCTGTGAAGGTGAGTTGAGAAGCTTGCTGGAGGTATCAGAAGTGCGAATGCTGACATGAGTAACGACAATGGGAGTGAAAAACTCCCACGCCGAAAGACCAAGGTTTCCTGCGCAACGTTAATCGACGCAGGGTGAGTCGGCCCCTAAGGCGAGGCAGAAATGCGTAGTCGATGGGAAACGGGTTAATATTCCCGTACTTCTAATTACTGCGATGGAGGGACGGAGAAGGCTAGGCCAGCACGGCGTTGGTTGTCCGTGTTTAAGGTGGTAGGCTGAATGCTTAGGTAAATCCGGGCGTTCAAGGCCGAGAGCTGATGACGAGTTGTCCTTTAGGACGATGAAGTGGTTGATGCCATGCTTCCAGGAAAAGCTTCTAAGCTTCAGGTAATTAGGAACCGTACCCCAAACCGACACAGGTGGTTAGGTAGAGAATACCAAGGCGCTTGAGAGAACTCGGGTGAAGGAACTAGGCAAAATGGCACCGTAACTTCGGGAGAAGGTGCGCCGGTGAGTGTGAAGGGTTTACCCCGTAAGCACATGCCGGTCGAAGATACCAGGCCGCTGCGACTGTTTATTAAAAACACAGCACTCTGCAAACACGAAAGTGGACGTATAGGGTGTGACGCCTGCCCGGTGCCGGAAGGTTAATTGATGGGGTTAGCTAACGCGAAGCTCTTGATCGAAGCCCCGGTAAACGGCGGCCGTAACTATAACGGTCCTAAGGTAGCGAAATTCCTTGTCGGGTAAGTTCCGACCTGCACGAATGGCGTAACGATGGCGGCGCTGTCTCCACCCGAGACTCAGTGAAATTGAAATCGCTGTGAAGATGCAGTGTATCCGCGGCTAGACGGAAAGACCCCGTGAACCTTTACTATAGCTTTGCACTGGACTTTGAGCTTGCTTGTGTAGGATAGGTGGGAGGCTTTGAAGTGGGGACGCCAGTTCTCATGGAGCCAACCTTGAAATACCACCCTGGCAACCTTGAGGTTCTAACTCTGGTCCGTTATCCGGATCGAGGACAGTGTATGGTGGGTAGTTTGACTGGGGCGGTCTCCTCCTAAAGAGTAACGGAGGAGTACGAAGGTGCGCTCAGACCGGTCGGAAATCGGTCGTAGAGTATAAAGGCAAAAGCGCGCTTGACTGCGAGACAGACACGTCGAGCAGGTACGAAAGTAGGTCTTAGTGATCCGGTGGTTCTGTATGGAAGGGCCATCGCTCAACGGATAAAAGGTACTCCGGGGATAACAGGCTGATACCGCCCAAGAGTTCATATCGACGGCGGTGTTTGGCACCTCGATGTCGGCTCATCACATCCTGGGGCTGAAGCCGGTCCCAAGGGTATGGCTGTTCGCCATTTAAAGTGGTACGCGAGCTGGGTTTAGAACGTCGTGAGACAGTTCGGTCCCTATCTGCCGTGGACGTTTGAGATTTGAGAGGGGCTGCTCCTAGTACGAGAGGACCGGAGTGGACGAACCTCTGGTGTTCCGGTTGTCACGCCAGTGGCATTGCCGGGTAGCTATGTTCGGGAAAGATAACCGCTGAAAGCATCTAAGCGGGAAACTTGCCTCAAGATGAGATCTCACTGGAACCTTGAGTTCCCTAAAGGGCCGTCGAAGACTACGACGTTGATAGGCTGGGTGTGTAAGCGTTGTGAGGCGTTGAGCTAACCAGTACTAATTGCCCGTGAGGCTTGACCATATAACACCCAAACAATTTGGCTGTTAGACGGTAGAAGTCGACAGTAATGCCGAAAATTTGCAAGAACACGCAATACCAACTGATATCACATACCCAATTCGGGGAAGCGACCTAAACATCGACTCCCCAACCGGATTGCTTGACGACCATAGAGCGTTGGAACCACCTGATCCCATCCCGAACTCAGTAGTGAAACGATGCATCGCCGATGGTAGTGTGGGGTCTCCCCATGTGAGAGTAGGTCATCGTCAAGCTTCTACCAGAAACCCCAGATCTCGACAGAGGTCTGGGGTTTCGTCTTTTCGGCGCCAGAAAAGGCTGTGGCGGCCCGCACGTAGGCGCGAGCTTGCTGGCGAGCCGCGGTTAAGAGCATCGCCAGCAAGCTGGCTCCTACAGCAGGCTGTCCTGCTCGTGGGGCAGTGGTGGAAGGGTGGGGCGTCTTCCATCCTACGGATAGCGCCCCAGGTTTCGCGTCGCCAGCCCAGGCTACGGAGCACGTGTAGGAGCCAGCTTGCTGGCGAGCCGCGATCAAGAGCATCGCCGGCAAGCTGGCTCCTACAGCAGGTCGTCCTGCGCGTGGGGCAGTGGTGGAAGGGTGAAGCGTCTTCCACCCTACGGATAGCGCGCCAGGTTTCGCGTCGCCAGCCCAGGCTACGGAGCACGTGTAGGAGCCAGCTTGCTGGCGAGCCGCGATCAAGAGCATCGCCGGCAAGCCGGCTCCTACAGCAGGTCGTCCTGCGCGTGGGGCAGTGGTGGAAGGGTGAAGCGGCAGGCTTTGTAGCCTGGGCGGCCGAAGGCGTGACCTGGGGCGGCGTGCGGTTCGCTGGGTCGCTCGAATGAAAAAACAAAACCCGCACAAGGCGGGCTTTGGTCTTTCCACGAGGTGTGGGAGGGGTCAGTCGCCGCGGTATTCGCAGCCGCTGCTGCAGGTCTCGTGAATACGAATGCGCGACAGTTCAGGGAGCAGCGGTTTGAGTTGCTGCCACACCCACTTGGCAAGTACTTCGCTGGTCGGGTTTTCCAGACCAGGTATGTCGTTTAAGTAGTTGTGGTCGAGCTGTTCGTAGATGGGCTTGAAGATGGCCTTTATCTCCGAAAAGTCGCGGATCCATCCGGTATGCGGGTCGACCTCTCCCTCGATATAGACCGCGATGCGGAAGGAGTGGCCGTGCAGGCGCCCGCATTTATGGCCTTCAGGCACGTGGGGGAGCCGGTGGGCGGCTTCGAAGATGAATTCTTTGAACAGTTCCAAGGCCAGTCTCTTTGTCTACAGTGCGAACAGGCTGCGATTCTAGCAGCCTGCTGCACATTGTAGGGCCTTCACTGGGGCTGGGCGGCGTTACGTTCGTGGCGATAGACGCTTACCGCTTCGTAGACTGCCTTGCGCAGACGATTGATACCGCCGATTGGGCGATGCTCCGGTAAGGCGTGCCAGGGATTGAACGACAGGTTGTCGCAAAACAGGTTTTGCTCCGAGCTGTCGAAGTCCTGGGCTGGAAGGCGAATGTCGGCGACCGTTTCGAATGGAGAAATCCGCTCGTCCCATTCCACGCTGGGATCCTCGATCGGCATGTAATGGCTCGGATTCTGCCGCTGCACCTGCAGGGCGAAGCAGGCCGGCATGCGGTCCAGTGACAGCTGCTGATAAAGCGCGCTGCGCAGGAAGTTGGGCAGGTCGGTGTTGGGCTTGGGGATTGCGTAGGCCGGACAGCTTTCGGGGCTGGGGATGACCCGATACTTGATGTTGTGTGGCCCAAGCTTGAAGGGGGCGATCGAGTTGTAGGTCGTCTCGACCGGGCTGCTCGGCGCCGGCGAAAGCGTCTTCAAGGCAATTATCAGGTGGCGGATCTCCCAGGTGCGGGGATCCCAGCTGGGGAAGAAGGCCAGCGCCTTCTTGCCATCCGCCTGGGCGGCGAAGTTGCTGCGGTACTCTGCGACGTCACGCACGAAGAATGCCGGATGATTGAACATCACGAAATCCTGCTCGTCGGCATGGCGTGGATTGGCCATCAGCTTGTTGCCTGGTACGTCGAGCAGCTTGATGGCCATCCCTCTGGCATCGCGAGCACGGTCGAACTGCGGGTAAGCGTTTCCGTTGGACAGGCGCATCCAGGCCGGCCAGGTCTTGCCCGGCTCACTGAGTACGCCATGGCGCAGGGTTTCATCGAGCTCGGCACGCACCGTTACTTCGGCTTTCACACAGCCGTGAGCCTTGGCATGGGCGTCGCGCAGCACGCGAGTGTTGTCGCGGTGCTGCTCGACCACACGAATGGCGTCCTCGATGATGCCCTCGGTATAGGCTGCCTCGTTGGCAGGAATCTGTTCCTCGCTGGAAACCGGCCCGGAAAACTTCCAGCTGTAGTAGGCGGTGCCTATTGCCCAGCCACCGAGGCCGACGACCAGCAACACAACAAGCGTTTTGCCCAGAAGCCTGCCAAGCCAAAGCCAGAATCGTTTAAGCATCGTTGGACTCCTCATCGTTGGCCGTCACGCTGCCCTGGCAGAACGGGCCGGGACTCCATGGTTTGCTCGGCATTTCGCTCAATTGGTTTTCCAGCTGCGCATTACCCAGCACTTTCAGGTACTCGACCAGCGCCCAACGCTCCTCCGGCTGCAGGCCTCGGCCGATGGCGCCGTCGTTGCGGCAACCGTCGCGGAACTCGTGACCGTTGTTGCCGTTGCCTTTGATACGGGTATCGAGAAGGAAGCCGCCGGGGAACTTGTCGCTTACGAAGCCGACATGTTGGGGATCGAATTCGAAGTTGCCGACCCAGAATTGGCTGGGACGCTCCGAGACCGGCGACAGCAGATGAAATAGCGTGGGTACCGAGCCATTGTGCAGGAAGGGCGGGGTGGCCCAGATGCTGTCCAGAGGGCGTGCCTTGTAGCCGCGGATCTCCTGTACGCCGATTTTCAGGCCATAGCCGTCCATGCGTTTGCGCTGCTCCGGCGTGATGCCGTTGTCACGATAGGCCCGTTCTTCGACATAGGCGGTGATGTAGGCCAGCGCTTCGGCGGTGGAGATGGCGCGCAAGTCGACGTTGTCGAGGCTGTTGCTGAACAGTTTGACGTCGAGTTTCGCGAGCTTGGCTTTCGTCCAGCCCAGTTTGCTGACGTCGAAACGATGGTCCGCGATATTGTCGGCGGTGGTGGAGTCGGTACCGACTATGGACGTTGGAATGACCCGCAGGTACCACTCGGGGTCGCGCTCCGGGGCCATGCGCTTGTCTGGCGGAACGACCTGTGGCGCATGACAGTGGGCGCAGTTTTCCTGGAACAGGGCACGCCCTCGGCTGGCCAGGGCGATATCCACCTTGCCAAAGATCTTTTCCGGCCACGCTGGTGGTTGCAGGCGCTTGAGCGTCTCTTCCAGTTCATAGAGATCATGGATGCGGACGCTGGAGGCATAGCGCTGATTTTCCGCGACAGCCTGGCCGTTCTCGTCGAGCAGATGCAGCGTCGCGCCAACGCCGAGCGCTTCGCCGACGTTGCGTGCCATGGGCTGCATGGCCGAGCCGTTCCACTGTACCCAGTCGAATTTCCAGATATCCCAGAGGTGCGGATAGCTGACCGGTGCATCGGCAATCCGGTAATTGGCCGCGTCGATGCTGTCACCGAACACGGTATTGGCGATGCGCCCGAAAGCATCGGTACGGCCGAAGCCTTCTTCGGTCGGGTACAGGCCTCTGTGCCAGTCGTTGTAAGCGGTACTCAGCAGCCGATCGAGGACTTGCTTGAATTCTACCCGCAGGGTGTCGTACTCGCGCTCGTAGCGCTCGCCCAATACCTCCCGGGCGAAGCGGCGGAACTTCAGCGGGTTGTAGTAGGTGAACGCCATGCTCATGCCGAGGGACTGGCCAAAGCTGCCCCCCTTTAGGGTCGGCACGGTGGAGGCCAGGGAGTGCAAGGCTGCGCCGCCGTCGATACGCACCGCCTGGCCCTTGAAGCGCAGCTCGCCGGTGTGGCAGGCGGCGCAGGTGATGTCCAGGTACTCAACGCCGCTTTCGTCATCCTGATGGCGTGCGAAGCCCACCGGCAGGTTGCCAGGATTGAGTGGCGTGGCCTTTTGCCCGGGCTGGGTGAGAAAGCCGAAACGTGCCAGGTAGTCGGGGTCGGCGAACTTGGCCTTGCCGAAGGGCAGCTCCAGCGCCGAGAACCATGCGTACTGCAGACCCTTCACCCGCGTTCCCTGGGGGGTGTAGTAGTAGAACTGACGTTCCTGCTCGCTCCATTGCCCAAGGTAATGCACCTTATCTGCCGGCTTGTAGTCGGGAAGATTGGGGTTGGCGATGAAGTAGACGACAATCAGTAATGCGATGAGCAACAACAGAAGCATGATCTGCAAGGTGCGGCGAATCAGGCGCATCGGTGACGTCCTTGTGGCGTTCTTCTAGTCGTGCTCCTTTATGCCCATGCTGGCGGATAATGGCAAGATGCCACGCATGCATCCCGTGAAATTCGTAGGGTTTTTGTTGGTCTGCGACCCCCAGCGACCAAACTGCGGATCGCCGTAGGGGCATCAGGATTTCTCCCGGAGATTTTTATTCGCCAGTTGCCAGCCAGGTTTCAACCAGGCCAATCACTTCGTTCTGACGCTCGCTCCAGGTCCCTGCAATTTCCACCACGGTCTGCCCATGGGCTGTCAGCCACGCAGCGCAGGCTTGATGAAACGCGATCCGTTGTGCGAGCTCCGGCTGGCAACGCTGGCCGTCACTGACCCATTCGACCCCGCGAGGGTCGAGCAATAGATGCAGATGGTATTGGCGCTCGAGCAGGGCCTGTTCCATCCAGTCGGGGCAGTCACCGAACAGTTCATGGCTCCAGAGGATATTGCTCAGCAGGTGGGTATCGAGAATCAGCAGGTGAGGGAGCTTCTCCCGTGCGGCGTCTTCCCAGGCCAACTGGCCCCTGGCGATGGCGGGTATGTCGGCGTAGCAGGTATCGCGTTGCTCGCTGTCGATGAAGTGGCGCACGTACTCACCAACGATGATTCCCCCGAAGCGCTGCTGCAACCCATTGGCCAGCCAGCTCTTGCCGCTGGACTCCGGACCCGTCAGTACCAGAACTTTCATGGTGCACGCACCGCCAGTTCGCGGCGCCAGGTCAGCCAACCGTGGCAGGCCAGCAGGGTGAACAGGCCGTACAGGGCGGCGGTTGAATAGAGCGCCTGGTCGATGAACAGCGCGACGAACAGCAGGTCGAGGACGATCCACAGCGCCCAGCATTGCAGGCGCTTCTTGGCCATCCACACCTGCGCGACCAGGCTGAAGGCGCACAGCGTGGCATCCTGCCAGGGGGCGTTGGCATCGGTGTAGGTGGTCATCAGCACGCCCAGCATGATCGAGCCCAGTAGGCCAAGTGCCAGTCCCGTGGTTGTCTGGCGCAGGTTCAGGCGTGACACGTGGAGGCGCTCGTCGGGGCGGTCGCCCCGAGTCCAGTGCCACCACCCGTAGAGCTGCAGGGCGGCGTAGACGAATTGCAGCAGCACGTTGGAGTACAGCCGAGCCTCGAAGAATACCCAGGCATAGAGCACCACCATGACCAGGCCGACGGGCCAGCACCAGGGATTCTGGCGCACGGTCAGCCATACGGCGAGCAGGCCGAGCAGGGAGGCGCAGGCTTCGAGCGGTGACATGGAACCCCTGAATGCGTGGTGGTGTAGGGGGCGCATTCTATCCCGTGCCACTCGGGGCGTCTTGCCACAGCACGTTGCGTTAGGGCGGCAATTCGAGAGATTGCATTGATAGCTGTTTGAAATTGAAAACAACTGCTTTATAACTGCCGCTTTTTTCGGCCTTGCTGGAACCTACACCAGCCGCTCCAGTCCGAGAATCATCCCCTTTCCAGCCAGCCTGTCTGGCACATCCGTAGGAGTTCTGATGGACAGTTGGCTCGCATTTCAGGCGCTGATCCTGGGTATCGTTGAAGGCCTCACCGAATTTCTGCCCATTTCCAGCACCGGGCACCTGATCGTGGTTGGCGATCTGCTGTCGTTCAATGGTGAACGCGCCACGGCCTTCAAGATCATCATCCAGCTCGGCGCGATCCTGGCGGTGATGTGGGAGTTTCGTCAGCGCATCACTTCGGTGGTGACCGGTCTGGGCAGCGATCCGATGGCGCGGCGCTTCACGGTCAACGTCCTGGTCGCCTTCATTCCTGCGGTGATTCTCGGCCTGCTGTTCGCGGATCTCATCGAGCACTGGCTGTTCAATCCCATCACCGTCAGCGCCGCTTTGATCGTCGGTGGTGTGGTGATGATCTGGGCGGAGAAGCGCCAGCACCGCATCGTCGCCGAGTCGGTCGATGACATGGATTGGAAACTGGCCCTCAAGGTTGGCTGCGCACAGTGCCTGGCACTCATCCCGGGTACATCGCGCTCCGGCTCGACGATAATCGGCGGCCTGCTGTTCGGCCTGTCACGGAAGGCGGCCACCGAGTTCTCGTTCTTTCTGGCCATGCCGACCATGGTCGCGGCCACCGTCTACTCGCTCTACAAGTATCGTGAAATCCTGCAGTGGAGCGATCTGCCGATGTTCGCCATCGGTTTCGTCACCACGTTCATCGTTGCCATGCTGACGGTACGCGCACTGCTGGTGTTCATCGCCAACCACAGCTACGCGGTGTTCGCCTGGTACCGGATCGCTTTTGGCCTGCTGATCCTGGCGACCTGGCAATTCGGCTGGATCGACTGGAGCACGGCAGAGGGCTGATTGCCTCGCCAGACAGTGAAGACCTATGCAGACCAGGGAACAGGCCGGCCGAATCAAGAGCTGGAATGACGACAAGGGCTTCGGCTTCATTCAGCCCGCTGCGGGCGGTGCCGAAGTCTTCGCGC
Source organism: Pseudomonas flavescens (assembly GCF_013408425.1). Taxonomy (NCBI): domain Bacteria; kingdom Pseudomonadati; phylum Pseudomonadota; class Gammaproteobacteria; order Pseudomonadales; family Pseudomonadaceae; genus Phytopseudomonas; species Phytopseudomonas flavescens. Next base: position 1,263,256 of record NZ_JACBYV010000001.1, read on the forward strand.
ATATCTCGGCGATGCGCGGTGATCGCAGACCCAATGCCGGCGATCAGGTGCTGTTCGTCGCCGGCCGTGACGAGAAAGGGCGCTTGCGTGCCGAGCACCTGCGCCTGGCGGGTGAGCTGGCCGTCGATCAGCCGCAGATTCGCGTCAAGCCGCGGGCTGCCGCACCGTCCCGTACATCGCCGTCCGCGGCAGGGCGCGCAGCCAAGCCACATGCACGCGATGCCCGCCGGACATCGAGCGCACTGCGCAATCCAGCCGCCAAGCTGATGATCTTCGCGGCGCTGTGTAGTTTGCCGGCGTTTGGCGCGCTGCGCTGGCTGTCCGAGGGGCAGAGCATCTGGCCGCTGCTGCTTTACCCGCTGGCCAGCGTGCTGTGCTTCATTCTCTACTGGCGCGACAAGAGCAGTGCCCAGCGTGGCCGTCAGCGCATTGCGGAAAACACCCTGCATCTGGTCGAGCTGGCAGGCGGCTGGCCGGGCGCCTTGCTGGGGCAGCAAGCGTTCAGGCACAAGACGCGCAAACTTTCCTATCAGGGGCTGTTCTGGATCATCGTGGTGTTGCACCAGCTGTTCTGGGCTGACCAGGTATTCATGGCCGGGGCTTATACCGGCGGCCGGCTGGGCGGTTTGCTATAGGTCGAGCAGCAAGCCGACCTGATGTTTCCGGGGCAGCCGCCGCACGACCAGTTGGTGAGAGCGGGTCAGCAGCTCACGTAGCTCTTCGTCACCGATGGGCGGCTTGCTACCGTTCATGCTGATCCAGTGAGCACGGGCCAAGTAGGGCGCCGGGCGAACGCCCGGGCGGTCGGTTAAACCGAGAAACAGTGCGTCATCCACCTTGAAGGCCAGGTTGTCCCCGAGAAAATCGACGATGGCGAACATCTTGTTGTGCGCCACGGAAAATACCTGGTTGCTGCCCCATTTGTAGTCGACGCGAGCCCCTGGCAGGTGCAGGCAGAAAGCAACGAGCTCTTCGCGGGTCATGGCTGCACTTCCTTCGGGCGTTCCGCTCGGCGCAGCAGCAGCAGGCTCAGCCCAAGGCCAAGCAGCGAGAGCAGGCCGGAGGCGAGGAACACGGCACCGTAGTCATAGGCGCTGGCGATCAGGCCCATCAGCGGGCCGGCGATGCCCAGTGCCAGGTCGAAGAACAGCGCGTAGGCGCCCAAGGCCGAGCTGCGGCTGGCTGCGGGTATATTGCCGATTGCCTCCACACCCAGTGCTGGGTAGACCAGCGACAGGCCGAAGCCAGTCAGCGCGGCGCCACAAAGCGCCAGCGCCGGTATTGGGGCAAGCCAGAGCAGCAACAGCCCGAGGGTTTCGATCGCCAGGCAAATGGTCGCGACCCGGTAGCCGCCGCGCCGCTCGATCGTGCCGGCGAACAGCAGACGGGCGACGATGAAGGCCACGCCAAAGGCGCTCAGGCAATAAGCCGCGTGCTCCCAGCCGAGGCTGGCGTAATACAGGGTGACGAAGGTTGCCAGGGTGCCGAAACCGATGGAGCCCAACGCGAGTGCGACCCCATTGGGGGCAATGGTCAGGAATACGTGATGGAACGGCAGGCGCTTGCCTTGGATGATCGGGATGGCGGGTTTGTCGCGTGCTACCCAGAGGGCACCAAGGCTTAGCAGGGTGATCGCCAGGCCGATGCTCCAGAGGCCCAGGGCGGAGGCCATCAGGACGCCGAGCGGAGCACCTACGGCGATGGCGCCATAAGACGCGATGCCATTCCAGGAAATCACCCGCGCGGTGTTCTCCGCGCCGACCCGGCCGATGCCCCAGGTGATCGAGCCGGTACCGATCAGCGCCTGGGAGATGCCCAGCGCTACCCGCCCAGCGAGCAGCAAGCCCAGACCCACCTCACTGGACAGACCATGCAGGCTGGTAGCCGCAAGGGTCAGCACGCCGCTGCCCGCGGCACCGGCGAGGCCGTAAACCACTGCGCGCTTTGGCCCGATACGGTCGATCAGCACACCTGTGATGGGGCGTGAAACCAGAGTGACGAGGTACTGCAGGCTGATCACCAGGCCAGCCATCACCGAGCCATAGCCCAGATCGTTGAGCACGAAGCCAGGCAGCACTGCCAGAGGCAGGCCGACACACAGGAAACCGATGAAGGTGAAGAAAACCACAGCAAGAATTCGGGCGGTCTGACCGGGAACGTGGGGCTTGCGGGCGGTCATCGGGCATCCTGTTTGATAGAAAAGGCTATTGAGAATCGTCAGGCGGATCTGACAGGGCAAGGCGCGTGTCCGTTCCAGGCATGAGCCAGCCATCGGCGCTGGCCTGGATCATGTGCTCGATCCAGGCCCTCACTGCCGGCAGCATGCCCTGACGATGAGGATAGACGGCTTGCAGATGGCCGCCGGGCAGTTCCCAGTCCGGCAGCAGACGAATCAGGCGGCCAGCCTCGATATCGGCCAGGCACTTGGTATGCGGCAGCATGGTGAAGCCCAGACCCTGAAGTGCCGCTTCCCGACGTATATCGAAGTCTTCGATGCTCAGACGTGCCTCGAAAGTCACCTCACGGCGCATTCCCGACTGACTTTTGAAAACATGGTGAATGCGCCGGTCACTTCCCACCGCGCCGAGTGCGGGAAGCTGCTGCAGATCGTCCGGGGTCTGAATGCTCAGCCCTTGTAGCAGGGGCGGGGAGGCCACCAGAAAGGCCGATGCAGGCGCCAGCTGGCGGGCGATCAGCGAGGGATCCTCATCACCTTGATCGCGTACCCGCAGAGCGACGTCGACACCCTCCTGGAGCAGATCAACCCGGCGATTGGTGAGTACCACGTCGAGCTGAACCAGCGGGTACTTCAGCAGGAAGCTGCTGATCACCTGATGCAGCCCGGCGCGGGCCAGTTCACTGGGGCAGGACATGCGAATCCTTCCGCGCGGTTCGCTGCTCAGCGAAGCCACTGCCTCCTGCGCCTGCTCGGCCTCCAGCAGCATCGCCTGGCAATGGCGCAGGTAGCGTTCACCGGTCTCGGTCAGCGCCAGCTTGCGCGTGGTGCGTTGCAGCAGACGCACGCCCAGGCGTGCCTCGAGTTCGGCCACTCGCCGCGACAGGCGGGATTTGGGAATGCCCAGTTGTTGCCCGGCAGCGCTGAATCCGCCGTGCTCGATCACCTTGGCGAAGTACATCAGGTCGTTGAGATCCTGCATCACAGGCTCCAGCTCAGGACAAATACGGGGTTTGTTCTATCAGTAGAACGCATCATCGCATTTTTACCGACTAATCAGCGATTGGCTTCACCGGTAGGATTAATCCATCGAACATCTACTGATGAACCTGAACGTTCAAGGAGCCACCATGAAACTTCTCCATCTCGATTCCAGCATTCTCGGCAATGCGTCCGCTTCCCGTCAGCTCAGTGCCGCTGTGGTCGACGCCTGGAAGAGCGGTCAGGCCGATCTGCAGGTCACTTACCGCGACCTGGCCAGCGATGCCCTGAGCCACTTCTCGGCTGCCAGCCTGGTTGCCGGTGGTACCCCCGCCGAGCTGCGCGATGCCGCCCAGGCTCATGAAGTGGCGCTGGCCGACGCCACGCTGGAAGAGTTCCTCGCCGCTGACGCCATCGTGATTGGCGCACCGATGTACAACTTCTCCATTCCGAGCCAGCTCAAGGCCTGGATCGACCGTGTTTCCGTGGCCGGCAAGACGTTTGCCTATGACGAAAGCGGCCCCAAGGGGTTGGCAGGTGGCAAGAAAGTGATCATCGCCTCGACCGCTGGTGGTCTGCATGCGGGGCAAGCCAGTGGCCAGGCTCACGAGGATTACCTGATTTTCGTGCTGCGTTTCCTTGGTATCACCGATATCCAGGTGGTGCGTGCCGAAGGCCTGGCCTATGGCGAAGAGCCGAAAGCCAATGCCCTGCGCGGGGCTCAGGAGCAGATCGACGCGCTGTTCGCCAGCGCCTGAATCCACTCCCGGCTGCGGCGTCATGGGTTTCCCTGACGCCGCAAATGTGCTTCCTTGTGGCTCTGGCGCAGCTTCGGCTGTATCGAGTGGGCACATGCACGATGGGAGTCAAACAATGAAGAAATCACTGTTGTCGGTAGCGTTGCTGGGGCTGGCGGGGTTGGCCGAAGCGGGTGTGGTGGTCAAGAACGTCCCCTACGAAATCGATGGTGAGCCGTTCGAAGGCCTGCTGATCTATGACGATGCCGTTACCGACCCGCGTCCAGGCTTGCTGATGGTGCCCAACTGGATGGGCGTCAACGATGCGTCTGCCCAGAAAGCGGCGCGTGCGGCCGGAGACAAGTACGTGGTGTTCATGGCCGACATGTATGGCAAGGCCATCCGCCCCAGCAATGCCGACGAAGCCAAGGAAGCGGCCACCGCCGTGCGCAGTGACCGGGCATTGATGCGCAAGCGCGCCCAGGCTGCGGTCGAAGTCCTCAAGGCGCAGACCACTCAGGTCGCTCTGGATACCTCCAAACTGGGTGCGATCGGTTTCTGCTTCGGTGGCGGAACGGTTCTGGAACTGGCCCGTTCGGGGGCTCCGCTGAAGGCTTTCGTGTCCTTCCACGGCAATCTGGATACGCCCAACCCGGCTGACGCGAATAACATCAAGGCACCGGTACTGGTGCTCCACGGCGCGGATGATCCGGCAGTTCCGCAGGCGCAGGTCGACGGTTTCGTGGCGGAAATGAAGGCCACCAAGGTGGACTGGCAGCTGGTGAGCTACGGTGGTGCGGTGCATTCGTTCACCAATCCGAAGGCCAATACGCCGGGTAGCAATCAATACCACCCGCTTGTCGCGGCGCGTGCCTTCAAGGCGATGAACAATCTGCTCGATGAGGTGTTCGAGTAACGCGAACCGATACAGGGGAAGGCCGCTCGGCCTTCCCCTCCTGGTGTTTACTTGGCTGGCAGGACAGTGATGTCGATGATGTCGGCAGGCAGATTCTTGATCTCGCCCAGCGCGCTGGCCTTGCCGGTTTCCAGGTTCACCTGGTGCAGCGTGGTGCCGGTCAGCAGGTAAGCGGTGTTTCCGCCTTTACCGTCACTTTTGATGTCCAGAGCCGCACTTTTAAGGCCATCGGCGATCTTGCCCACGACTTGCTGAATACCGTCATTTGGCGGGTTCTGCAGCATCAGGTTGCCGGTAGCCAGGTCGACGGTGTACAGCGCGGTTTTCTCGGTGCCCTTGTAAGAATTGGTGTAGGCACCCGCGACTACCTTGGCGGTCTTGCCCGCGTACGGACCGTCTTTGGCATAGGCGACCTTGCCGTCTACCACGACTTCACCGCTCTCGACGTTGACGCGCAGGCTGGTGCCGTCGGCAGCCAGCAGGCGCAGACGATCGGCTACCGGGTTGAAGTCCACCACGGCCTGGCCGTTGCCTGGCAACGCCTGGCTTAGTTTGGCAGCCTTGCTGGCCGCGCCAGTTTTGGCGTCGACGGTGTAGAGCTGGCCAGCGTCATCCAGGCCATAGATCCAACCGTTGGACGGGCGTACATCGAGGCCGCGCAGGCTTGATACGCCGCTGAGTTTCACGTCGGAAGCGACGGTGAGGGTCTTGGTGTCGATGTGCAGCAGTTTGCCGTCCGCACTCAGCGCCAACAGATTGTCGGCGTTGGCAGTGGCACAACCCAGAGCAGCGGTGGTGATGGCGATACCGAGCATTTTCTTGGAAATGTTCATGAGCGTCCTCTCTATGGGTAAGGCGCGAAGGTCTCTTCGCGCTCGCATCCAGGCACCGTGATGAAGCACCTGATACCTATACCCATGAGATGAAGCGGCAGATGTCGGTGGAAATGTTTGCTTACATCTGCCGATCTTTCATGTGCATCCGCTCAGTCCAGCGCCGCCACCACAGCGCGGCCGATGTACAGCACCTCGCCCGTCGGTCTGTTCAGTGGCGAGCCACCGGACGGCTCCAGGGTCAATTCGAACAGCTGGCCGGCACGTACTGCCCCGATCTGCTCGGCGGACAGGGTCAGGCGTTCGCCCGGCTCGACCAGACCGAGCGAGCGCGGGCCGTCCTTCGGATCGACCAGCGTCCAGAACTGCACCGAGCGGTCTGCGGCGACCTGGTCTTCTCGCAGTGGCTCAAGCAGCAAGGTGCCCGTGGCATCGATATGCACCACCCAGCCCGGTGCTGCCGCTTCGCCAGGCGGCTGCAACACGGCGGTGTAGGAGGGCGGCAGCACGTCACTGCGCCACGGCATCGGCAGCAGGGCGATGATCAGCGCCATCGCCAGGGCCGCGCTGGTCAGGCGCCAGGTGTTGAGGCTCGACCACCAGGCCTGCCAATTGCTGGCCCGCTGCCCCAGATTCAGCGTTTGCTGCAGGCGCGGCCACAGGCCCGGCGAGGGCGTGCTGGGCTCGAGCCTGTCGCTCAGTTCGAGAAAGTGCTGCTCCCATTCCAACGCCATGGCGGCAGCTTGGGGATCGTGCTCTATCAGCTCGGAGACTTCACGGGCCTGATCCTGCTCGAGCAGGCCCAGAACGTACTCGCCGATGAGCGCACGGCGTTCTGCGGGGTCGGTGCTTATCATCGTTGCAAACACTCCTGCAGTGCGCGCAGACCGCTGCGAATGCGCCCTTTGATGGTGCCCAGTGGGGTGGTCAGGCGCTCTGCAATCTGCTCATGGGTCAGGCCGCGGTAGAACGCCAGCAGAACCGGATGACGCCGTGGGCGCTCGAGCTTCTGCAGGCAGGCGCGCAGATGACGCTTGTCCGACTGTTGTTCGTGTTGCTGAGCGGCCGAGGGACTGTCGTCGATCAGGTGATCGGCGATGTCGTCCGCCAAGGCCACGGTGCGGCCGCGCTGGCGCAGCTGGTTCAGCGCGCGGTAGCGCAGGATGCTGTAGATCCATGCCCGGCCGCTGCCCAGCGAACGCTGGAAGCGCCCGGCATTGCGCCAGATCTGCACGAAGGCATCGTGCAGGCAGTCCTCGGCCGAGTCGCGTTGGCCCAGCAGGCTGATTGCCAGACCGAGCATTTGCGAGGCTTCCTGGCGATACAGTGCCTGGAAGGCGCGCTCGTCACTGCGGGCGCAGGCTTCCAGAGTTTTTTCGTAGTCGAACATCGGGTCAGACATGCCGTCGTCCTGTCATGGGCTGCGTCCTGAATGTGACAAGGGTTATACCCGAGACAAGGGGTTACGGATGCCCCGGCAATGAAACAAATAGTCTCGCCTGAGCCTTCGCCGATCCGCCATATTGGCTGAACTTGGTACGAGCGCTCACAGTCTATGCTGCTCAACGTCAGGAGGACGCCTGCATGCATCTGATTCGTCTGGGTTTTTTATTGTCTGCAGGGCTGCTGGCCGGTCTTGTCGAGGCGCGTGAATATCGTTACAGCGACGCCCATTTGCACTACGTCGATTTCTTCCAGGAAAGCGCAGGCATGGACACACTGCTGCAGCGCATGGACGAGGCGAAGGTCGATCACGTGATGTTCTCGGGCATACCGGTCGCCAAGAAATGGCACGAAGACGAGCCCAAGCGCCCGCGCTATTACGCCGGTGATGATGCCGCGGCCTACTGGTACAGCGCCACCGACGTACTTATCGCCCACGCCTACAAGCAGGTGCCTGAGGCGCAGCGCCATCGTTTTCACCCGTTCCTGTCTGGTTTCAACCCCAACGACAAGAATTCGGATGCCCATATCCGTCGCATGCTGGAGCTCGATCCCGGGCTTTGGCAGGGCATCGGCGAAGTGTTCACGCGCCACGACGACCTGACCTCGCTGATCGAGGGCAGCACCCCGCGGGCCAACAACGAGGCCATGACGCGGGTCTATCATCTGGCGGCAGAATACGATCTGCCGGTGATGGTGCATTCCAACATCACCTCCAAGCGCGAGCGTAATCCGCTCTATCTGCAGGAGATCGAAGAGCCGCTGCGCAATCATCCCCACGTGCGTTTCATCTGGGCCCACGCGGGCACCAGCATGGAGATCCATCGTCATCAGGAAAAGCTGGACTTTCTCTTCGACACCCTCGCGCGGATGCTGGAAAGCTACCCCAATCTGTACGTCGATCTGTCCTGGACGATGCTCAGGCCGTACCTTACCGACGAAAATGGCAAGCCGGACCCTAAGTGGGTAGAACTGGTCGGCCGCTACCCGGAACGTTTCATGATCGGCTCCGATGTAGTCGGTCGCTTCGACAGCATGGGCGAGTACATGCAGGGCTTCGATCGCTTCCTCGATGCGTTGCCCGAGGAGGTCGCCCACAAGGTGGCCAGAGACAACTTTCTCGCCATCCTGCCGCGCAATGTCCGCGAGGCGCAGCCTGTGTCACGCTGATTGTCATCAGCCTGTCATCGCCGCGTCATAGCCTCGCGCCATTCCAAAGAAGGAGCGTGAGATGCAACACATCAGATTCGCAACTATGACGGCGCTGCTGCTGGCAGCAGGTCTGGCTCAGGCTGAAGTTCGCGTACAGGGGCCGGTCGAGTACGGTGTCTTCATCAGTCAGCACAAGGATTTCCAGCCGGGCGAGCGCGTGCTTACCCGATCCAGTCAGGAGATCGAGCAGACCCGCGTGGTGCCGGCCAAGCTGGGCACCAAGTTCGGCATGCGCTACACGCTGACCGGCAAGACCGTCGACGGCGAGCCGCTGACGCTGCTGTACCTCACTCCGGGCGTGACCGGTAGCGATGGCCAGCGCCGCGACAAGTTCGTGGTCACACAGAAACTGGTGCCCGACGCCTCGCAGGACGTCATGGCATTCGAGTTCTCCGAGAATAACGAAGTGGTACCCGGCGAGTGGCATTTCCTGCTTTTCCAGGGTGACCGCAAGTTGGCCGAGCAGCGCTTCGAGGTGCGCTGAAGCGCCGAAATACACTACCCGGGCTTGTGGTGATGAACCCGGAGCATAAAAAACGGCGCCCAAAGGCGCCGTTTTTCGTATCAGGCAGTTATCAGTTGCCGGCCCAGCGCTTCAGTACCAGGGTGGCGTTGGTGCCACCGAAGCCGAAGCTGTTGGACATGATGGTGTCCAGCTTGGCATCTTCGCGGGTCTCACGCAGGATCGGCAGATCAGCGACAGCCGGGTCCAGCTCCTCGATGTTGGCCGAGGCGGTGATGAAGTTGCCTTCCATCATCAGCAGGCAGTAGATCGCCTCGTGTACACCGGCTGCGCCCAGGCTGTGGCCGGAGAGGCTCTTGGTGGAGCTGATGGCTGGAGCCTTGGCGCCGAACACTTCGCGTACACCCTTCATTTCCGCAACGTCACCGACCGGAGTCGAGGTGCCGTGGGTGTTCAGGTAGTCGATCGGGGTGTCGACGGTGGCCAGCGCCTGCTGCATGCAGCGCACCGCGCCTTCGCCGCTCGGGGCAACCATGTCGTAACCATCGGACGTGGCACCATAGCCGACGATTTCGGCGTAGATCTTGGCACCGCGGGCCAGTGCGTGCTCCAGCTCCTCGACGACCACCATGCCGCCGCCACCAGCGATGACGAAACCGTCACGTTGGGCGTCGTAAGCGCGGGAGGCCTTTTCCGGGGTGTCGTTGTACTGGGTGGAGAGGGCGCCCATGGCGTCGAACAGGCAGCTCTGGCTCCAGTGTTCTTCCTCACCACCGCCGGCGAAGACGACGTCCTGCTTGCCGAGCTGGATCTGCTCCATGGCCTGGCCGATGCAATGCGCGCTGGTGGCGCAAGCCGAGGAAATGGAGAAGTTGACGCCCTTGATCTTGAACGGGGTCGCCAGACAGGCGGAAACGGTGCTGCCCATGGTGCGGGTCACGCGGTACGGGCCAACGCGCTTGACGCCTTTCTCGCGCAGGGTGTCGATGGCTTCCATCTGGTTCAGCGTGGACGCGCCACCGGAACCAGCGATCAGGCCGGTGCGTGGGTTCGAGACCTGATCTTCGCTGAGACCGGAATCCTTGATCGCCTGATCCATCGCCAGGTAGGCGTAGGCCGCGGCATCACCCATGAAGCGGAACAGCTTGCGGTCGATCAATTCTTCCAGGTTCAGGTCAACGGAGCCCGATACATGGCTGCGCAGACCCTTTTCGGCGTATTCCGGATTGAAGCGGATACCGGGGCGGCCAGCGCGAAGGTTGGCGGAGACGGTTTCTTTGTCATTGCCCAGGCAGGAAACGATGCCTAGACCGGTAATAACGACGCGACGCATGGAAAGGATCCTTTAGAAACTGTCGGTGGAAGTGAACAGGCCGACGCGCAGGCTTTCGGCACTGTAGATCTCGCGACCATCGACACTCACGCTGCCATCGGCGATTGCCAGGATCAGCGAACGGGTGATGGTGCGTTTGATATGGATGTTGTAGGTGACTTTCTTGGCGGTAGGTAGAACCTGGCCGAAGAATTTGACTTCGCCCGAACCCAGCGCACGGCCGCGGCCAGGGTTGCCCTGCCAGCCGAGGAAGAAGCCAACCAGCTGCCACATGGCATCGAGGCCCAGGCAGCCCGGCATCACCGGATCACCTTCGAAGTGGCAGCCGAAGAACCACAGATCAGGATTGATATCGAGCTCTGCGACAATTTCGCCCTTGCCGTACTTGCCGCCCGTTTCGCTGATGTGGACGATGCGATCGATCATCAACATGTTGGGGGCGGGCAGTTGCGCATTACCCGGGCCGAACAGTTCGCCGCGGCTGCAGCGCAACAGATCTTCCTGGGTGAAGGCGTTTTGTTTGGTCATGCGAGCTCCTCAATAATCCCCACGCGCCTCGGCTGGGTAAATCGTCCTGGCCGGCTGCGCATCGTTGATGCGCCTGCCAGCAGCCTAGTCATAGACTGTTGCGTTGTGGTGAAAGTCACAGTGTGGTGAGTACAGTTGTACTCTGCTGCGGCCAATGGTGTCACAAATGCCCCTTTGACGCCCACTTCAACCAGCAAGCGTGCAACATTTCCGTCGATATGACTAGTCATCTAATGGTTGGGTGACAGCCAGCGATCGAGCAATTCCTGCAGTTCCATGCGTTTGAACGGTTTGGCGAGGTAATCGTTCATTCCAGCCTGCAAGCAGGCCTCACGGTCGCCCTGCAGGGCATTGGCGGTCAGGGCGATGATCGGCAGCTTGCCCCGCGTGCCCAGCTCGCGGATGCGCCGGGTAGCCTCGTAACCGTCCATGATCGGCAGGCGGCAGTCCATCAGCACCGCCGCGAAATGGCCCTGGCTGACCGCCGATACGGCTTGCACTCCGTCGACGACCAGGGTGACCTGATAGCCCAGGCTGCGCAGCATGGCCTCGATCACCGTCTGATTGACCGCATTATCCTCCACCAGCAGCACCGAGTGGGCTTCCTGTAATGCAGGCTCGGAAATCGAGGTTTCGGGTAGCGATTGCGGCTGTTGCGCCGAAAACGGCAAAGGAATCTCCAGAGTGAAGCAGGAACCATGGCCCGGCTCGCTCTGTGCCCTCAGGGTGCCGCCCATGCGTTCCGCCAGCGTACGGGCGATAGGCAGGCCCAGGCCGGTACCGCCATAGCGGCGGGAAATCGAATTGTCGGCCTGCTGGAAGGCGTCGAACATGGTTTCCAGGCGTTCGCTGCTGATACCGATACCGGTGTCGTGGACGCTGCAGGTGAACCACAGCACCTGATTGTCCAGAGCCTGCCAGTGGGCCTCGACCCGTACCTCGCCACGCTCGGTGAATTTCAGGGCGTTGCCGATCAGGTTGACCAGAATCTGGCGCAGACGGGTGGGGTCGCCCTGCACCTGCAGTGATGGCAGGGCCTCGCCAAGCTCCAGACGCAGCGCCAGGCCGCGCTGCTGAGCGCTGTGCTGGAAGGCTTGCAGCGCGGTTTTCAGCAGCACCGACAGATTGAAACTGATCAGTTCGAGTTCCAGCGCCCCGCGTTCGATCCGCGAGAAATCCAGGATGTCGTTGATCACCTTGAGCAGGTGTTCGGTCGACTCGGTCGCCAGGGCGGCATACTCACTCTGCTCCTGGTTCATGTCGGTGGTTTCCAGCAATTGCAGCATACCCAGCACGCCGTTCATGGGAGTACGCAGTTCGTGGCTCATCATCGCCAGGAAGTCCGATTTGGCGCGGTTGGCCAGTTCGGACTCCTCACGGGCCTTGATCAGCAGAGTCATGGCCTGCTGTTGCTCCAGGGCCGCGTTGTTGAGACCGCTGGCGAGGTTGTTGATGTGCCGCGCCAGGGTAACCAGTTCGCGGCCGCCCACTTCCGGGAGCGTCGTCTGATAGTTGCCGCTCTGGATCGCCGTCACCGCATCGCTCATCGCGCTCAACGGCCGCGACAGGCGGCTGGCGAGGCGCCGGGCGAGCAGGAAGGTCAGCAACAGCGCAAACAGCACCAGCATCGCGACCTTGAAGAGAATCTCCTGCTGGCGCGTGTTGAAGGCTTCACCGGACATGCCGACGACGACGCGGCCCAGGTAGTCGCCGGTGAGTGGCGAGGAGGCGTTGGCATTTTCCTGGATGAAATCCGAGCCCAGATCGACCTGCTGCTGCTGGATGGGCGACTGGAATATCTCGATATGGCCGTGACCGGCCTGCAGGTGTTCGGACTGCTGCTCGAGGTAGACCAGGATGTTGTCGTCGCGGTCGCGTACTTCCACGAAGCGTACGTGAGGTGTTTTCAGGGTGGCCTGCAGCAATGACTCCAGCACCTTGCCGTTGCCCGAGATCACCCCATATTCCGTGGCCGGAGCGAGTTGGCTGGCGATCAGCTGTCCGGTGTGGTTGATCTCGACCCGCAGGTCCTGCAGGCGATTGAAGGTCAGAAACCCGGTCAGCAGAAGCGTCAGCAGCAGGGCAGGGCCGACACTGATGAGCTGGGTGCGGATGTGGATGTTCCAGCCGCGCCACAGTTTCATGGCGTTTCTCCTTCTGACAGATGCCTGGCGAGATCCTCGTCACTGGGTAGGTCCACGGCGAGGGCGCGGGCTACCTGAGGATTGCCAAGTACTTTGAATGTGTTCGAGTAGGTGCCATGAGGCCAGCTTTGCGGCGGCTGATCGAGCAACTGGCCAAGGGTGGTCAGCCAATCGTTCTGGTCGCTGTAGGTACTGGCCAGGCTACCGGCGCGGACGAAGCCGGCGCTGGGGCCGATCAGCGCGTGCTGCTGTCCATAGCTGGTCAGCAGCAGGTTCTTGGCGGTTTGCGGGTTGTACAGATCATCGTCGGCAACGCCAAGCAGTATGTCGCTGTCGCGCAGCAGGCTCAGCAGGGGGCGGTTGTCGCGGGTATTCGGCCAGCCCTGCGAAACGATCTTCAGGCCCAGGCTGCTGGCCGCTTGCTGAATCTCGTCGAGCAGAAACGCACTGTGCTGGTCATGCAGCACGCCGACCCTGTCGATATGCGGCAGCAGACGTTTGGCCAGACGCAGCTGGCGCAGCGGTGCAGCATCCTGCCAGAGCACGCTGAGGTTGGCCGGGGTGCGTTCGCCAAGGGTCGCCCGGGCCTGGGTCCTGTTGACCTGCAGCACCAGCGTCGCCGGGCCGTCTTGCGAGCTGACGCGCCAGGCCAGAGCTGGCTGGCCAAAGAGAATGAGGCGGGTATCGGCTGGCAGTTCGTTGAGCGGCGGCATTTCGTTGAGGGGCACGATACGCACGCGATCCTGGGGGCGCGCCGCCGCCAGCGCGGTGCCGAAGCCGTGCAGAACGCTGGTGTCCCCAGCGCTGCTCAGCAGCAGCTCGGCAGCCTGTGACGGGGATTGCAGCAGACACAGCACGAGCAGCGCGCGGCGCACCCACGTGCGGTTGCCTGGCCATGCCATCGAGCGGTTGGCAGCCATCTAGAATTCGAGCTCGGCGCTAAGGTAGAACAGGCGGGGCTCGTCGTAGTTGTTCTCGCGCCAGGTCAGGGCTTCGTCATCCAGACGCCACTGCAGCACGCCTGCCACTTCCAGTTGGCTGCGGCCTATGGGCGTGCGTTTGGCCAGGCGCAGGTCCATGCGCTCGAAGCGGCGCTCGTTGAGGCGATCCGCAGCGTAGTAGAACAAGCCGCTCGACCAGCCCAGCCCCCAGTCACGCAACCAGCCGGCAGAGCCGCTGTTGCGGGCGGTTAGGCGCTGGTCGGTCTTGCTGGTGGCGCTGTGGTCGACGTAGGCGTAGGTCAGACGCAGGCGGTCGTGCACGCCGAAATTCCAGTCCAGCTGGGTTTCCGCGCCGCTGAAACGCATGCGATGGGTGTTGTTGGGCGCGAAGCGATCGACGCGCAGCGGTTCGCTGATCATGTTGTGGATTTCGTCGTAGAACAGCTTCACGTCGACGCTGACACCCGCTTCGGCGAACAGGCCGTTGTAACCCAGCTCGTGGGACCGTATGACTTCCTGCTCGAGATCGCGCGGTCCCTTCGCATTGATGAAGTAGTAGGCATCGCGCTGACCGAATGGCTGTGGCTGCAGGCCGCGAATTCGGTAGCGCCAGTCGACGTTGTTCTCGTACATGTCGGGCGAACGCAGCGCCTCCGAGTAGACAGCGCGCAGGCCGTGTCGCGGGGTGATCAGGTAGTTGACGGCGAGGCGTGGGGTCAGCGACGACCCGGTGAGCCGATCGTCCTCGAGCATGGCGCCGCCTTGCAGCAGCCAGTGGTCGTCCACCTGCCATTCGAGGTGGCCGAACAGGCGCCATATCTGGTTGCTGAGACGGCCGCTGAAAAAAGTCTCCGAGTCCGCCTGGTCGTAGCGATAACCCAGGCCGCTGAGCAGCCGCAGGTTATCGGCAAGGCTGAGGGTGTCTTGCAGTTCGAGGTCGTAACGGGTTTCGCGGATGTTCTGGTTGGCCGTGCCGCAGACCTCGCGAGTCGCCCCCGACGCCAGTTGCTGCTGAATTTGCGTCGCCAGCGCGCGTTCCTGGGTGGTACCCGCAGGCACGCTGCCGAATGGATTGCGGGTGAAGCGCGTCACGTACCCGGGATTGAGCGACCATAGCTCGGCGAGCTGAGGGCTGAAGGCGATTTCCGCTTCGCACGCTCGCCAGTTTTCCAGGCGCTCCCAGTGCTGGACGGAACTCTGTAGCGACAGGCTGTGGTTGGCCGTCTGGTCGAAGCTCCAGCGCAGCGAGCCGGCGTAGTCTCGCGCCTTGATGTCAGAGTCCGTATCGCCCAGACCGATACCTGGAAACAGAGGCTCATAGAGGTAGGGGCGCTGATTGCTGCCTTCCTTCGCGGCAAGTTGCCAGTCCAGGCTCTGGCGTTCATCGAGCTGATGGCTGACCGACAGGTTGATGCGCTCGAGACGGCGGCTGTCACGGTAGGGCGCATCAAATTCATCGTGGTCGAAGCCGTCGTCCTGCTGGCCGCTGATCGACAGGCGCATCGCCCCCGTGTCCCAGTTGCTGCCCTGGCTGGCGTAGTAATCGGCGATGCCGCGTTGCCCGCGGGTGACCTTGAGGCGAGTGCCGTGACTGTCTCCCGGGCGTCGGGTGAAGATGTTGACGACCCCCATCAGCGCATTGGCGCCATAGCTCACGGTATTGGGGCCGCGAAATACCTCGATACGCTCGATGTCTTCCAGGGCCACTGGAATGTCCGACCAGTCGACGGTCGCCAAGCCTGGGTGATACACCGAACGGCCGTCGACCATCACCTGCAGGCGGCGTGCTTCCGAGGCGCTGGAGCCGTGGTAGTTGAGTGTCGGCTGATTGCCGTTGCGGTAGCCGACCATCATGCCCGGCACCAGGCGCAGCAACTCGGCGATATCGCGTGCTCCGCTGGCCCTGATCAGGGCGCCGTCGAGCACCGTCACGCTACCAGGCACCGCAGCGGGCGCCTGTTTCAGGCGCGTGGCGGTCAATACTTCGGGAACCGCCCGGCCGCCGCTGAACAGGTCATCGGCCACGGCGTCGCCATTGGCCAGGAGCGCCAGCAGCAGAAGTTTGAGAGGAGGGGAGGCTTTGATCACGCAACGACCCTGTTCGCGCAGTGTGGTGCATGTTAACCGAGCGGCGCGGCGTTGCCAGCCATGTGTCGGTAAAACACCGATTTTAGTTCAAGGGTCGATCTACCGGGGCCTGCAGTGGCAAGGCTGGTCCTGGCGCGAGTGACCCGTATAATGCCGTTATTACCACAGGGCTCACTACGGATCGGTCATGACTCAACAGCAACCTATCGCGGTGCTTGGCGGCGGCAGCTTCGGCACCGCCATCGCCAACCTGCTGGCGCAGAATGGTCATCGGGTTCTGCACTGGATGCGCGACCCCGTGCAGGCCGAGGCCATTCGGGTCAACCGCGAAAATCCCCGCTATCTCAAGGGCGTCAAGGTACTCGACGGTGTCGAGCCGACCACCGATCTGTCGGCTGCGCTGAACAGCTGCGCACTGGCGTTCGTGGCCTTGCCGTCCAGCGCATTGCGTCAGGTGCTGCAACCCGTGTCGGCGCTGCTGGCCGGCAAGATGCTGGTCAGCACCACCAAGGGCATCGAGGCGCAGACGTTCAAGCTGATGAGCCAGATCCTCGAGGAGGTTGCCCCCGAGGCCCGTATCGGCGTGCTTTCCGGGCCGAACCTGGCGAAGGAAATCGCTGCGCATACGCTGACCGCCACGGTCGTCGCCAGTGAAGACGAGGCCCTGTGCCGTGAGGTTCAGGCGGTTCTGCACGGACGCACCTTCCGCGTCTACGCCAGCACCGACCGCTTTGGCGTCGAGCTTGGCGGTGCGCTGAAGAATGTCTACGCGATCATCGCCGGCATGGCGGCGGCGCTTGGCATGGGCGAAAACACCAAGAGCATGCTGATCACCCGGGCACTGGCTGAAATGACCCGTTTCGCCGTGCATCTGGGGGCCAATCCCATGACTTTCCTCGGTCTTGCCGGGGTCGGTGATCTGATCGTTACCTGCTCGTCGCCGAAAAGCCGCAATTATCAGGTCGGCTTTGCGCTCGGCGAGGGCCTGAGCCTGGAAGATGCCGTCCAGCGCCTCGGTGAGGTTGCCGAAGGGGTCAACACCATCAGGGTACTCAAGGCCAAGTCCGACGAGTTGCAAGTCTATATGCCGCTGGTCGCCGGGCTGCATGCGATCCTGTTCGAGGGGCGCACCCTGGATCAGGTGATCGAGGCGCTGATGCGCGCAGAGCCCAAGACCGATGTCGATTTCATTCCAGCCACTGGTTTCTGAGGGATTCGTATATGAGTGAGCACCAAAAAGGCGAGCCCATCGGGTTGCGCATCGTCTGGATGTTGCTGTTCCTGCTGGTCTGGCAAGTGGCCGAGCTGCTGCTGGCCGGTGTGGTTCTGCTGCAACTGATCTGTCGCCTGGTATACGGCGCGCCAAATGCCGGTTTGCTGGGTTTCGGCGACAGCCTCAGCCAGTATCTGGCTCAGATCGGCCGTTTCGGCACGTTCAACAGCGAGTCCAAGCCCTGGCCGTTCGCCGACTGGCCCACGCCGCGCCCAGCGCAGGGCGAATTTGCGCACAGCGTGCAGCCGGACGTGCCGCCGGCCAGGGACGAGGAGCCGAAACTGTGAGTCATCAGCCATGAGAATCTGGTTGTTGCGCCATGGCCAGGCCCACCCTGAAGCACGCACCGATGCCCAGCGGGAGCTGACGGACTACGGTCGTGACGAAGTGCACCAGTCCCTCGAGCTCCTGCGTGGCCGTTCGCTGGACGCGATATTCGTCAGCCCCTATGTGCGGGCTCAGCAGACAGCCGCGCTGGTGCGTGATGCCCTGGCGTCGAGCGCCGAACTGCACACGGTTCCCTGGCTGACCCCGGAAAGCGATCCCCGTGACAGCCTGGGCAAGCTTCAGCGCCTCTCGGGCCAGGAGCTTCTGCTGGTTTCCCATCAGCCCTTCATCGGCGCGCTCGGCGGGCTGCTGGTACATGGTCATCGGCAGCAGCCGCTTTCCATGCATACCGCCAGCCTGGCGATGCTCGAAGGTGAAGAGCTGATTGCCGGGCTGATGTCGCTCGAGCTGCTGGCCCATCCCGACCTGCGCTGATACGGCTGCGCAAGGCGTGGGCGCTGTGTCACGATTCTGCTGTGCTCGCCATCGCAGGCGAGCCGGTAGAGTCCACCGCTAATGACAAGGATCGACCATGAGCCTTTGGCGACAGCCCCCAAACCTCGATGAAATCAATGCTGCCCAGCGCAACACCATCGGCGAGTTGCTGGACATTCGCTTCGAGTCCTTCGATGACGAGTCAATCACCGCCAGCATGGTGGTCGATGCGCGTACCCATCAGCCCTACGGCCTGCTGCATGGCGGCGCGTCGGTGGTGCTGGCGGAAAGCCTGGGTTCCACGGCCAGTTACCTGTGCATCGATACGCAACGGTTTTTCTGCGTGGGCCTGGAGGTCAATGCCAACCATTTGCGGGGCCTGCGCTCGGGGCGTGTCACCGCAGTGGCCAAACCGGTGCATCTGGGCCGTACCACCCATGTATGGGATATCCGCCTCAGCGGCGACGATGGCAAGACCAGTTGCATCTCGCGGCTTACCATGGCCATCGTGCCCCACGGCAGCCCGCCGCCCGAGCGTTAGGCGCTGCTGGCCTTTCGGCCGGTGCTGTGCGCCGAGATCGATAGCCCTGGGGGCGGAATTTGGCCGGAGCGTCGTCCTTCCTGACCGTTACGGTCATTGCCGTGGGCTGGGGGCTGGCTGACAATCCCCGCATTGCCTGCCACCAGCGCGACGACCATGTCCCAGCTCATCTTCTTCGCCCACGCCAACGGCTTCCCATCGGGGACCTACGGCAAGCTGTTCGCCTCGCTCGCACCGGAGTACCGGGTACAGCATCTGGCACAGCACGCGCACGACCCGCGCTTCCCGGTGAATGACAACTGGAGCAATCTGGTCGATGAGCTGTTGCATCATCTGCAGCTTTGCGCCGGGCCGGTGTGGGGGGTGGGCCATTCGCTGGGTGGTGTGCTGCACTACCATGCGGCGTTGCGCAGGCCCGATCTTTACCGCGGTGTGGTGATGCTCGACTCGCCTGTGCTGAGCCGTGCCGATCAGATGGTGATTCACGCTGCCAAACGGTTTGGTTTCATCGACCGTCTGACCCCAGCCAGGCGCACCCTGGGGCGCCGCGAGGCGTTTGCCGATGCCCTGGAGGCGCGCCAATACTTCGCCGAGCGGGCGCTGTTCAGTCGCTTCGATCCCGATTGCCTGGATGCCTATGTCGAGCATGGTCTGCACCTCCACCAGGATGGCATGAGGTTGCGTTTCGAGGCCGCTACCGAAATCAGCATCTACCGCAGTGTCCCGCACACCAGCCCCGGGCTGCCACAGCAGTTGCAGGTGCCGCTGGCGCTGGTCAAAGGCGCCCAGAGCCGTGTGGTACTGGCCCATCATGGCCGCATGGCGCGCCGTGCACCGCGGGGCGAGTTCCTCACGTTGCCTGGCGGCCACATGTTTCCTCTCGAGCACCCGAACGAGACGGCGCAACTGATTCGCGTGCTGTTCGCGCGCTGGCAGCAACCTGTAGAGGCCATTCCATGAGCCTCGGGTTCGAAGAGGTGCGGCTTCGGCTGCCGCATATCGAGCTGGCTGCCCAGCTACATGGTCCGGAAGACGGTATCCCGGTAATCGCCCTGCATGGCTGGCTCGACAATGCCGCGAGCTTCTCCCGGCTGGCCCCGAAGCTTTCAGGGCTGCGCATCGTGGCCCTGGATTTCGCGGGTCATGGCCATTCGGACCATCGTCCGCCTGGCGCCGGCTATGCACTCTGGGATTACGTGCACGACGTACTGCTGGTCGCCGAGCAGTTCGGCTGGCAGCGCTTCAGCCTGCTCGGCCATTCGATGGGCGCGATCGTCTCGCTTGTGCTGGCCGCCACTTTCGCCGAGCGTGTGCAGCGTCTGGCATTGATCGATGGCCTGGTTCCGCCGACCACCGAGGCCGACGCTGCGGTGGCCAACCTGGGCGACTCGCTGCGTGCGCAACTGGCCCTGTCGGCCAAGCGCAAGCCGGTTTACCCGAGCCTGGAGCGTGCCGCCCAGGTGCGCCAGCGCGGCGTGGGGCTGGTCAGTTTCGAGGCCGCCGAGCTGCTCGCGCAGCGTGGGCTGATGCCCGTGCCTGGTGGCTACACCTGGCGTACCGACAACCGCCTGACGTTACCGACGCCCTTGCGCCTGACCCGCGCCCATGTACAGGCCTTCGTGGCGGCGCTGCGCTGCCCGACCAGCCTGGTATTGGCCGAGCATGGCCTGCTGGCGCAGCGTGAGGGCCTGCAAGGCTTGCTGGCGGCGACGGCGATCAGCGTCGAACGGCTGCCAGGAGGGCATCATCTGCATCTGGACGACGAGCGCGGGGCGCAACTCGTAGCAGACTGTTTCAATCCTTTCCTGAACGCGCCTTGACGGCCTGCTGCAACTGGGGAAAGGTGTCGGCATTGCAATGGAGACCCGCATGACCGACATGTATACCGTCGCGCTGGAAGCGCTGCTCCCGTCTGATGCTGTTAACGCTCTGCCACCTGCCTCGCAGACCCTCGACCCGACTGAGCAACGAGGGGCTTCATGCGTCTGAGTTACCTGTTTCCCCTGATGCTGGTCAGCGCCGCTGCCACTGCTGATGTAGCGGGCAGCCGCGATCTCGATGTATTGCCGCGCTTTCCCGGCAGTGAAATCGTCACGTTCAAGGAGCAGGCCGATCAGGAGCGGCTCTATCCGCAAGGCACCATCCGCCGTATCAGCGGGCGCCTGCGTTACGAGCGCGAGGTACTCGCCACCGGGCAGCTCACCGCCATCACCTATGAGCTGCCACGCACCCATAATGCCAATGAAGTGTTTTCCGCCGCGCGCGAAGCGCTGCAGGATAAGGACGCCCACATCCTTTACTGGTGCGAGGGCCGCGAGTGTGGGTCCAGCAGCCTGTGGGCCAACGCGGTGTTCGGCAATTCGACCCTGTACGGTTCCGATGATCAGCAGGCCTATGCTTTGCTGCGTCTGGCCGAACCCAATCAGGACAGCCTCGTAGCGCTGTACAGCATCACCCGTGGCAACCGCCGTGCCTACCTGCATGCCGAGTTGCTGGCAGCCAGCCAGCCATTGGCGAAAGTGCTGCCCACGCCTGCCACTCTGCTGCGTCAGCTGAAAAGCACCGGCGACCTGCGGCTGCCCGGGCAGGAAGAACCTCAGGAAGAATGGACGGAGCTCCTGGCGCGTAGCCTCAATCAGGACAGTACCTTGCGTGTCAGCTTGTCCGGTGCGCATGCCGAAGCCTGGCGAGAAGCGCTGATCGAGCAGCGGGTGAGGGCGGCTCGCCTGGAACTCGGTGAGAGCGACGGCGACGGTTTGCGCATCGACGTGCTACGTTGAACGCGCCCATCAGGGCCTGAGTCTGGTTTTCTGGAAACACTGAAAAATGCCGAATAACGACCGTTTGCTGGTGCAGATCCTGCTACTGGGGTTGCTGGGCGCCAGCCTCTGGGTGCTGGCGCCGTTCTGGTCGGCGCTGTTCTGGGCCGCCGTGCTGTCCTTCGCCAGTTGGCCGGTGATGCGCTGGCTGACGCGCCTGCTCAAGGGGCGACAGTCCGTCGCTGCCGGGCTGCTGACCGGCGTGTGGATCGTGCTGGTCGCCGTGCCGCTGGTCATGCTTGGCGTCAATCTGGCCGATCACATTCGCGATGCCACCGCCGTGATCAAGGGGTTTCAGGTCGAAGGCCTGCCACCCCCGCCGACCTGGTTGCACTCGGTCCCTCTGGTCGGTGCGCGCCTGGTCGGCATCTGGGAAACCCTCGATCAGCAGGGCTCGGCGCTGTTTGCCACGGTGCAGCCTTATCTCGGCCAGGTCGGCAACTTCCTGCTGGTGCGCAGTGCCAAGATCGGTGGGGGCATTCTCGAGCTGGCGCTGAGCCTGATTCTGGTGTTCTTCTTCTATCGAGATGGCCCACGGCTGGCGGCGTTCGTCGAAAGCCTGCTCGAGCGGCTGATCGGCGACCGCGCCGAGCATTACCTCGAGCTGGTGGCCGGAACCGTGCAGCGGGTGGTGAACGGCGTGCTGGGCACTGCGGTCGCGCAGGCGATTCTCGCCTACATCGGTTTCATGATCGCTGGCATTCCAGGCGCCCTGTTGCTGGGCCTGCTCACCTTCGCCTGCAGCCTGATCATGGTGCCGCCACTGATCTGGGGGCCGGCAGTAGCCTGGCTGGTCTGGCAGGGCGAGATCGGCATGGCGATCTTCCTCGGTATCTGGGGCTTCTTCATCATCAGCGGCGTGGACAACATCCTCAAACCGTACCTCATCAGCCGCGGCGGCAACCTGCCGTTGGTGGTGGTGCTGCTCGGCGTGTTCGGCGGCATTCTGGCGTTCGGCTTCATGGGCCTGTTCCTCGGGCCGACCCTGCTGGCGGTTGCCTACAGCCTGCTCAGCGACTGGGTCGCACACAAGGCACCAGCCGGGCTCCCGCCGCGCGAAGAGCGTACGCCTCCAGGCTGAATGGCGGCGCCCTTCAGTGGTCGCCGCGTTCGTATTTGTCGAGTGTGTCCCTGGCAATCTGCCGACCCAGCATGATCAGCTCCGGCGCCTTGTAGAACTCGAAGAAACGACACACCCGCTTGGGCACGTTGATCAGGATGTCCGGCGGATAGCCAGCGATCTTGTACTGCGACAGCGATGTCTGCATGACCTCGAAGCTCTGGTTGATCAGCTCCAGCAGCGACGCCGGCCCGACCATGTTGGCGACCCGCGAGCCACTTGCCGATTTCGGTGCGCTGCCACTCTGTGGTGCTGCCGCGGGTTGCTGGGCGTGAGGATCGACCGGGTCCTGCAGCCACAGATCGGGCTGCAGCGGAGTCGTTGGTTGAACACGGTTTTCCAGCAGCAGAAGCTGATCGTCCTCGCCACCCTTGCGGCGCAACGACGGCAGCCGCGAACCCAGTGATGCCATCAGTTGATCGAAGCGGCCTTTGAGCGCCGGCGTGCGTTCGATCATCGGCAACTGATAGTGCTGTTGTTGTGCCGAGTTGAGGTTGACGGCGATGATCAGATCGCAATGGCTGGACACCACCGGCACGATTGGCAAGGGGTTGAGCAGGCCACCATCGACCAGCATGCGCTTGCCCTGGATGACGGGTGTGAACAGGCTGGGAATCGCCGCCGAGGCGCGCATCGCCTGATGCAGGCAACCTTCCTGGAACCAGATTTCCTGCTGGTTGGTAAGGTCGGTGGCCACGGCCGTGAAAGGGATGTTCAGCGCTTCGATATTGATTTCGCCGACGATGTCGCGAATCCGCCCGAAGACCTTTTCGCCACGAATGGCGCCCAGACGAAAGCTCACGTCGAGCAGACGCAGCACATCCAGGTAATCGAGGCTCTGTGTCCAGTCGCTGTAATCCTTCAGCTTGCCGGCCGCATAGATGCCGCCGACCACGGCGCCCATGGAGCAGCCAGCGACGCAGCCTATCTCGTAGCCGCGTGCTTCCAGTTCCTCGATCACGCCAATATGCGCGTAACCCCGTGCACCGCCGGAGCCCAATACCAGGGCCACTTTCTTGCTCATCCTGCTCCCCCTGAAGGTCCACTCTGGTTACTGCACAATCCTGTGCCATGGCAGTGCCTGTGATAGTGGCACTTTTTCTTCGGCGCGCCGTCATAATCAGCACCGGCAACATGATTGCCGGACAACCTCTGGAGTATGCGACATGAAAGCCTGGATTCTCTTACCGATTGCGCTGTTGGCGGGCTGCTCAGCGACCACTTCCTACCGCGACAGCTGTGCGACCCAGCTGGATGCCGCGTGGCAGGAACTCGACCTGGCCAAGGCCGAGGGCTTTGCCGGAACCGTCAGTTACTCCAAGGCGGCATCGCTGATGACGGCGGCGAAAACTCAGCAACAGTTCGAAGCTTTCCGCGGCTGCACCAACAAGTCGGAGAAAGCTCGGTTCTATATCCGTGAGTCTCGGGCGGGCCGCTGACGCCTGACTGGAGTAAGCTGGCAGCCACTCGACTCGCTGGAGAATGGGATGCTGCTCGACTTCGCCAATCTGACCCCGCTGGACCGTTACCGCTGGCTCGCTGCAACCGTCACGCCCAGGCCAATCGCCTGGGTGTCGAGTCTCTCAGGGGAGGGCGTCGCCAACCTGGCGCCCTTCAGTTTTTTCCAGGTAATAAGCGACGAGCCGGCGACCCTGATGGTCAACGTCGGCACCCGTGATGACGGCGCCCTCAAGGACACCCTGCGCAACGCTCAGGAAACCGGTGAGCTGGTGATCCATCTGGTGTCGTTCGCGCAGGTCGAGGCGATGAATGCCAGCGCCGCGATCCTGCCGCGCAGCAGCAGCGAATTCGAACATTGCGCGATCGCATCGATTCCCAGCACTCGGGTCGCTCCGCCCCGCGTGGCTGGAGCAGCCGTGGCATTCGAATGCCGGGTGGCGGAAATCATCGGCTACCCGCAGCAGCAGCCCAATCATCACCTTATCTTCGCCGAGGTGCTGCTCGCCCATGTGGACGATGGCGTGCTCAACGAAAAAGGCCGTATCGACCCGCATCGTCTCGATCTGGTCGGGCGCCTGGGCGGTACCGCTTACAGCAGAACCCGCGACACCTTCGATTTGCAACGACCGAGCTGAGTTCTACCAGTAGAGTTCGATGCGTGAGCGTGGCGAGCGCTCGTCCAGCCGTGTGACGGTCTGTGCCAGCGCTTCGCGATCGATGCGCGTGTCGGCATTCTGGTAGCGAATGCGGTAACCGTCCCGGCAATCGTGGTTGGTCAGCAGCAGCCCCTGGCTCTCGGCAAGGCTGTCGACCTGACAGGCGCTGTGCACAGCCAGGCGGATGCCCACCTCACCGCCAGCCATCTCGGCGAAAGCCTGGCCGCTGGTCAGCAGAGCGCCCAGCAGCAGGATCGAAGGGTAGAGGTTGTTGCGCGAGGTGCTGGGCATGGTCGGTGTCCTGCCGACGCTCTGTCGGCTCAGTAGGCGAACCGATTCTAGCAATGGATTCTGGATGATGGCGAGGTGCTATTGCGGCCGTCCGTCGCTCGCCCTTGCCATCTTCGCTCCGAGATCCGCTCACACGAAGACGCTTCGGCAACCCATGGCGCCGCTCGATCTTGGGCCTGGTGCACAGTTTTGTCAGCAAAGGTTACCTATTCGTCAGCAAAGGTTACGTAGCGCTTTGCCCGATGCCACGGGGCCAGTAGCATCGAGCCACTTGCATGAGGAGTGGACGATGCACACGAAACTGGATGCCTGCCTTGATACCGTCAACCAGGTGCTGCTCGGCAAGGAGGCGCAGGTGCGCCTGGCACTGACCTGCCTTTTGGCACGGGGTCACCTGTTGATCGAAGATCTGCCCGGCATGGGCAAGACCACCCTCAGCCACGCCCTCGCCAAGGTCCTGGGCCTGAGTTTTCAGCGCGTTCAGTTCACGTCCGATCTGCTACCCGGCGATATCCTCGGAACGTCGGTATTCGACAAGGATACCGGGCAGTTTCTGTTCCATCCCGGGCCCATCTTCGCTGAGCTGGTCCTGGCTGACGAAATCAACCGGGCCACACCCAAGAGCCAGAGCGCCCTGCTCGAGGCCATGGAGGAAGGGCAGGTGACCATCGAGGGCGCCACGCGGCCATTGCCGGATCCGTTCTTCGTGATCGCCACGCAGAACCCGATCAGCCAGAGCGGCACTTTCGCTTTGCCGGAATCGCAACTGGATCGCTTCCTGATGCGCCTGTCGCTCGGTTATCCGGCCCGGGCGGCGGAGAAGGCGCTGCTACTGGGCGAGTCACGTCGTTCGGTGCTGCCGACCCTGGATGCGGTGCTCAACCACGCCGAGCTGGCGAAGTTGCAGGCCGAGGTGCCCAAGGTGCGGGTCAGCGATGCACTGGTCGATTATGTGCTGCGCCTGGTCGAGGCCACGCGCACCCAGCCGCAGTTCGCCTGGGGGCTGTCACCGCGTGGCAGCCTGGCGCTGCTGGCGGCGGCGCGTGCGTGGGCGCTGCTGGCTCAGCGAGATTATGTGATACCCGAGGATGTACAGGCCGTGCTGCCGTCGGTTGCCGGTCACCGGCTGCGCGACCAGGCCGACCCCGCCGGGCATGGTGGCGGGGCATTGGTGCAGTGGCTGCTGCGCGAGGTGCCTGCACTTTGACGAGTGCCCTGAAGCAGCGCTGGAGTCGCTGGCTGGACAAGCGCATTCCGGCGGCCGCCAGCATTCAGCTCAGTCAGCGGCGGATCTTCAT
Organism: Pseudomonas flavescens; assembly: GCF_013408425.1. Lineage (NCBI taxonomy): Bacteria > Pseudomonadati > Pseudomonadota > Gammaproteobacteria > Pseudomonadales > Pseudomonadaceae > Phytopseudomonas > Phytopseudomonas flavescens. The sequence goes on from NZ_JACBYV010000001.1 coordinate 1,289,272, forward strand.
CCTGCCAACGCGAGTCGGCGTGGCGTTTCTGTTTGCGCTGCTGGTGATGTTGCTGGCGGCAATCAACTACCAGAGCAGTCTGGCCTATGCGCTGACCTTCCTGTTGGGCTCGGTGTTCGTGGTGACCATCCTGCATACCTACCGCAACCTGGCCGGGCTGGTGCTGCATGGTGGTGGTGCCGGTGCCGTGTTCGCCGGCGAGCAGGCACGTCTGCGGGTACGCCTGGAAAGCCGCGGGCGGGTTCATGAAGCCGTGGCACTGGGCTGGCCGCCTGCCGATACGCTGCAGCAGGACGTCGCTGCCGGCGGCGCTACCGAGTGTGAACTGAGCCTGCCGACCCAGCGTCGTGGCTGGCTGCACCCCGGCAGACTGAGGGTAGAGAGCCGTTTTCCTCTGGGCATGCTGGTGGCGTGGAGCCTGATCGACCTGGATCAGGCGGTGCTGGTCTATCCGCGGCCACTGGAAGGCGAGTTGCCGCTGGCTGCCGGTGGCAGTGAGGACGATCAGGAGCAGGGGCATCTGAGCATGGGGCAGGGGAGCGATGACTTCCAGGGGCTGCGAACCTATCAGCCAGGCGACTCACGCAAGCGTCTGCACTGGAAAGCTTATTCGCGTGGCCAGGGCCTGCTGGTCAAGGACTTCGCCGCCCAGAGCGGTCGCGACCTGCTGCTGGATTTCGACGTGCTGAGCGGTGACCTGGAAAGCCGGCTATCGCTGCTCTGCCACTGGGTGCTGGTGCTCTCCGAACGGCAGCAGCCATTTGCCCTGCATCTGCCTGGCAGCCTGTTCGCAGCGGATATCGGCGAGCGCCACCGTGAGCGGTGTCTGCGTGCCCTGGCATTGCACGGAGCTCGCGCATGAGCGCCATTCAGGGCATTCCACGGATCAGCCTGACCTGGCTGCTGGTGGCGCAGGCGCTGGTGATCGTGCCGCATCTGGGGCACCTGCCGCTGTGGGTGATCGGCCTGTGGCTGGGCTGCGCCTTCTGGCGGGTACAGATTTTCCGCATGCGTGCCGGTTATCCCACGCGTGTGCTGCGTATCGGTCTGATCGTTCTGGCCGGGTTAGGGGTATTCCTTTCTCGCGGAACGCTGGTCGGGCTGGATGGCGGCGTGGTGCTGCTGATCGCCGCCTTCATCCTCAAATTGCTGGAGATGCGTACCCGCCGTGATGCGCTGGTGCTGATCTTCCTCGGCTTCTTCGTAGTGGTGACCGCGTACCTGTTCGATGACAGCATCCTCGTCGCCCTATTCAGCCTGTTGCCGGTCTGTGCACTGCTGGCGGCGCTGATCGGTCTGCAGCAGAGCGGTACGGCGACCCGCCCCTGGCGCACGCTTCGGTTGTCCGCCAGCCTGCTGCTGCAAGCGCTGCCGCTGATGCTGTTGCTGTTCCTGTTCTTCCCGCGCCTGGGGCCGCTCTGGTCGCTGCCTGTACCCAATGAACGGGGCGCTGTCACCGGCCTTGCCGACAGCATGGCTCCCGGAGACATCGCCGAGCTGACCCGTTCTGGCGAGCTGGCCTTTCGCGCCAGTTTCGAGGGCGAGGTGCCGCCGCGCAGCGAGCTGTACTGGCGGGCGCTGACCCTCGATCATTTCGATGGGCGGCGCTGGTCGCAATCACCGGTCGCGCAGTTCTCGCCACCGCCGCAATGGCAGCCGCGTGGTGAACCGTTGCGCTACAGCATCGTCATGCAGCCCACCACGCGGCCCTGGCTGTTCGCCCTCGACGTCGCCCAGACCGACTTGCAAGGCACCCGGCAGATGGGCGATTTCCGTCTGCAGCGCAACCGGCCGGTGGACCGTGCGCTGCTCTATGACGTCAGTTCCTGGCCCCAGGCGATTCGCGAACCGCATGAGCGCCGCAATGGCATGCAGACCTGGCTACGCCTGCCTCAGCAGGGGGACGCACGCAGCCGCGCGTGGGCGCAGGAACTGCGTCAGCAGCACCCACAAGACGAGCAACTGGTCGCCGCGCTGCTCGGCCACTTCAACCGCCAGCCTTACGTCTACACCCTGACACCGACGCCGCTGGGCGCCGACTCCATCGACGAGTTCCTGTTCGATACGCGCAGTGGCTTCTGCGCTCACTATGCGGGTGCCATGACGTTCGTGCTGCGTGCGGCGGGGATCCCCAGCCGGGTTGTCGCCGGCTATCAGGGGGGGGAGCTGAGCGGCAACGGTCGTTATGTTCAGGTACGCCAGTTCGATGCCCATGCCTGGGTCGAATACTGGCAAGCGGGGAAGGGCTGGACAAGCGTGGACCCTACCTTCCAGGTTGCCCCCGAGCGCATCGAGCAAGGTCTGGAGCAGGCCCTGGCAGGTGAGCAGAGCTTCCTCGCCGACTCGCCTTTCTCGCCCTTGCGCTATCGCAACCTAACCTGGCTGAACGAGCTCCGCCTGGCCTGGGATGACCTCAATTACGGCTGGCAGCGCTGGGTTCTCGGTTATCAGGGCGCTCAGCAGTTCGAATTGCTGCAGCGCTGGTTCGGTCAGGTCGACAGCGGTCGCCTGATACTCGCATTGGTGGGGGGCGGCGGCTTGCTGCTGGGGCTGTTGTCGTTATGGCTGTTCAAGCCCTGGCGCGTCGAACGGGACTCCCTGCTACGGGTGTTCGTGCGCTTCGAACGCCTGCTGGCGCAGCATGGCGTGCGGCGAGATACCGGCGAGGGCCCTCGGGCGTTCGCTGCCCGTGCCGCTCAGGCACTGCCCGGGCAGGCCGAGGCCATCGCTGCGTTCGTACGGGCCTATGAGGCGCAGCGTTATGCAGGGCAGAACGTATCCCCCCGAGCACTACTCCAACAGCTGAATGCGCTTCGCCGTCAGCTACCGTGGCGTTGGAGTCGACCCCATTGACCGGTTTCAGGAGTACCCGCGATGAGTGGTTTCGTCAGCAATTTGCGCAGTGAAGTGCTGCGTTTGCAGGTAGCGCTCTACGCCTGCCGCGAGCGTCTGCAGGCACAGACCGATGGTGAGGCGCTGCATGATCTGCGGGTGTGCCTGCGCAGACTGCGCAGCCTGCTCAAGCCCCTCAAGGGGGCTGCCGGCAGCGACCCGTTGCAGCAGCGTGCGGCCGAGATCGGGCGTCTGAGTGGTCCGCTGCGCGACCTCGAGGTGTTGATCGACACCTTGAGGCAGCATGGCGAACATGTTGCTGCCGACCGATGTGTGGCCGAGCGGGCCAGAGGCGACGCGATGTTGCTCGCCAGCCGTTCGCTGCCGGCACTGTTTCGGGCGCTGGACGAATGGCCCCAGGAGCTGGCCCGACAGCAGGCCAGCGGTGAGCTCGATGATCTGCACAAGAAGGTTCGCCGCTACCTGCGCAAGCAGCGTGCCCGCCTGGTTGAGGCGTTGGCTGATGCCGAGCATGACCGCCATCGAGTCCGTCTGCTGATCAAGCGGGTGCGCTACACGACGGAGGCGTATCCGCAACTGTCGCCGTTATCCGCAGCCCAGGTTCGCCTGCTCAAGAAGGGGCAGGCGGTACTTGGCGACTGGCACGACCACCTGCAGTGGCTGGCGAGGGCCGAAACGGAGACGGACCTGCAGGTCTTCGAACAGCCATGGCGCCGCTCGATGCAGGAGGCCGAACGGGCCTCGGAAGTGATTCAGGCGCGTCTGCTTGCGGCGCTGGAGTAGGCACGCCGCTATTTCCTTACAAATGACCGAACTGGCGCCTGCCGCCGCCTCGCCGCCGGGCAGCGAGTCTCTTACTATCGTGGTGACGTCCATGGGAGGTGAGCATGAATTTCTCTGCATTGCTGGAACAGGTACGGCGCACGCCCGAGTCGCTGTCGATTCCCGCTGACTGGGGCCAGGGGCGCGCCAGTTTCGGGGGCTTGGTGGCGGCATTGGTGTACGACGTGATGCGCAACAAGGTGGCGGCGGATCGGCCACCCCGTTCGCTGGCGATTACCTTCGTCGCGCCGGTCGCGCCTGATACCGCGACCTGTTTCGAGGCCGAGGTGCTGCGCGAGGGCAAGGCCGTCAGCCAGGTGTTGGGGCGCGCGCTACAGAACGGTGAGGTCGTGGCTCTGGTGCAAGGCAGCTTTGGCGCGCCTCGTCCTTCTTCGGTCAGCGTCGAGGCGCAGCCAGCGCCTGTGCTGGAGGCCGTGGAAGGTAGCCAGGAGCTGCCTTACATCCCCCAGGTCACCCCGGAATTCACCCGCCATCTGGCAATGCGTTGGGGGCTGGGTGGCTTGCCATTCAGTGGCAGCCAGTCGCGGGAGATGGGTGGCTGGGTACGCTTCCGTGATCAGGAGCGTGTCGAAACCCTCGGTGAAGCGCATCTGCTGGGACTGGTCGATGCCTGGCCACCGGCTGTGCTTTCTCTGCTCAAGGGGCCTGCGCCAGGTAGTTCGCTGACCTGGACCATCGAGTTCATCCAGCCGCTGGTCTCGGTGACCTCGGATCAGTGGTGCCTGTATCGTGCGCAAATCGAACACGCCCGTGATGGCTATGGACACGTCGCTGCGGCACTCTGGACCGCCAGCGGAGAACTGCTGGCGATCAGTCGTCAGACGGTTACCGTGTTCGGCTGAGCCGCGGCAGCAGGCAACAGCGCCTGCCGTGCCAGGGCATAGGCTGCAATCGCTCCCAGCCCCGACAAGACCAGCGCCAGCGGGCCTGACCCACTGCCGGCAAGAGCGAGCGACACCAGCAGCAGTGGCAGGGCGATGGCCAGCGATGGCATGTCGATCGATTCGGTGCTGGCCGAGTGGGCGAGGGTAGCGTTTTGCGTGCTCATGAAAGGTCTCCTGCATCAGATGGAGCCAGTCTATGGGGCAGCCGGCCCGGCAGCGAATTGATCCCTCCTATGTGGCAGATAGCTTTTGTACCATCTGCCCAAACCTCGCTAGCGCCTCACGGCCACCAGGCAGCATGCCCTAGGGCTTGAGTTGGCGGATGGCACGCGATAGCTCGCCCGCCAGTTCTGCCAGTTCACTGCTGGTCGCGGCCGACTCCTGGGTCTGCTCGACGGTTTGTTCGGTGACGTCGCGAATGCCGATCACCGAGCGGGTCATCTCCTCGGCCACCTGACTCTGCTGCTCGGCGGCCACGGCAATCTGCGTATTGCTCTCACGCATCTGCGCCACTGCACTGGTAATCGCAGCCAGCGCCTCGCCGGCTTCATGGGCGGCCTGTACGCAATCGTCGGCTTTCAGCGTACTTTCCTGCATGAATTCCACGGCATCCCGGGTGCCTGCCTGCAGGGTGCCGATCATGCTGGTGATCTCGTCGGTGGAGTCCTGCACGCGCTTGGCCAGGTTGCGTACTTCGTCGGCCACCACGGCAAAGCCACGGCCCATCTCGCCAGCGCGGGCCGCTTCGATGGCCGCGTTGAGTGCCAGCAGGTTGGTCTGTTCGGCGATGCCATGAATGACGTTCACCACACTGCTGATCTTCTGGCTGTCGCCCGCGACCTGCTGAATCATCGTGGCCGTCTGCTGGACACCGCTGGATAGCCCGGTGATGGAGTGTACGACGCGACTGACCACGGCCTGGCCGGCGCCCGCGAGCTGGTCGGCGGTCTGGGACTGGTCGCGCGTGGTCGCCGCATGCTCGGCGATGTGGTGCACGGTGGTCGACATCTCGTTGATGGCCGTTGCGGCCTGGTCGGTTTCGCTCTGTTGACCGAGCATGCCCTGGCGCACGTCTTTCATGCTCCGTGCCAGGCGCGCAGTGCCGTCATCCAGCCTCGAGGCTGCCTGGATGACCGTGTCGACGACGCGCTGGTAGCCATCCTGCATGGCGTTGAAGGCACCTGCCATCTGCCCGACTTCGTCGCGGCTCTGCAGGGGAACGCGTGCCGACAGGTCGCCGCTCCTCTCCACGTGCAGCATGACGTCCTTGAGGGTGTTGAGGTGGCTGAGCAGAAAGCGGATCAGCACCTGCGAGGCGCCGAGCAGCGCGAGCATCAGCAGGGCTACCGCCAGCGCATAGCTGCCGGCACGCTCGGCGAATACTTGCGCCAGGCTACGACCATATGCCGGTATCGCCACCCGTTCATCGCCGCCGCGCGCGCTGATCAGCACACCGATCAGCGGATCACTGCCGAACACGCCATCGTGGGGGAGCTCGACCCAACCGTGGGTGTTGCGCAGTGCGCCGGCGTTCGTGTTACCGGGCAGGCGTGGTGTCTCGCCGCTGGTGTACGGGATCAGATCAGCGCTGCCAGGCAGTTCGCCCTCGGCCGGCCAGGCGGCGATCAGGCGTGCCTGCCTTTGCGCCGCTTCGCGGGCTGCCTGGGCGAAGGTGTCCTGTTCCTGATGCATGGCGAACAGAACGAGCAGCAGGGTGGTGAAGAAGGCGACGGCGTTGACCGCCCAGAACTTGTGTTTCAGGGATACATCGCGAATCCAGACGGGCATGTTTTTCTGCTCTCGACATGAATGAGGTTGCTAGCAAGGCGCCATCATTCTTCCACGGGCAAAATGTCCATCCCTTGATGTGAGTCAATGACTCGAAAGCTGTGCGGTTGCATCCGGATCAACGGCGGTGGTCGCTCGGGCGCGTTGGCTGGTCATCCATTTTCTTCGTCGTCAGCCCGCTCGACGATCGGTGGCAGCGCAAAAAAGGCGCGGGCACAGGCGGTGGTGTGTCGTGCCACTTCGGCCACGGATTCCTGGCGATGCAGGGCCACCTCGCGCAATACCTCACTTAGGTAGGCAGGTTCGTTACGCCCGTTTTTCGGCTTGGGTCTGAGGCTGCGGGGGAGCAAGTAAGGGGCGTCACTTTCCAGCATCAGGCGGCCAGCGGGAATTTCCCTGACCAGCGGGTGCAGGTGGGCGCCGCGACGCTCGTCGCAGATCCAACCGGTGATACCGATGTGCAGATCCAGATCCAGGTAATCGAACAGCGCGCGCCGCTCGCCGGTGAAACAGTGCACGACTGCGGCTGGCAGGCGATCGCGGTAATCACGCAGGATCTGCGCGAAGCGTGGATGAGCGTCACGCTCGTGCAGAAACACCGGCATCTGCAACTCCACCGCCAGGCTGAGCTGCTCTTCCAGGGCTTTTTCCTGCTGCGGGCGTGGCGAGAAGTCTCGGTTGAAATCCAGACCGCATTCGCCCACGGCTCGTACCTGAGGCTCGGCCAGCAGGGCACGCAGGCTTCGCGAGTGGTCGCTGCTCCAGTCCCGCGCGTTGTGCGGGTGCAGACCAGCAGTACTGAACAGGCGGTCACCGCTCTCATCCAGTTGTCGGCAAAGCGCCAGGGCATGCTCGCTTTCCTCCAGACTGGTGCCGGTCAACACCAGTTGGCAGACGCCCGCCTCGAAGGCTCTTTCGAGCAAGGCCTGGCGCTGGTCATTGAAGCTTGCATGGGTCAGATTGACGCCGATGTCGATGAGTTGCATGGTGTGACCCTGTGAAACCTGAAGGCCGCAGCATAACAGAGCTTTTCTTGGCATCTAAAAAGCTATCGATTACAAAGAGTTGTGCGTTCTTTGTAATGTGAAACCAACAATTATTGGCGTCAGAACTCCGGCTGTGCGACTCTCCGCGCCCAGCTTTCGGCTGACCGCCACTGGCCGTCGGCCGGTTTTTCGCCTCCGGAGCGTCGATATTGCGTGTCCTTCTTGTGCTGTGCATGTTGCTCTCGCTGCCGCTCTCGGCAGTGGCGCGCATTGCCGGCCCGGTGGAAGTGACCCAGCCAGCGGCGGTTCGTGATTTACCCAGCATTCGCAAGAGTGGCGAGCTGCGTGTACTGGTCAACCAGAGCCGCAACAGTTCTGGTGAGGTCAAAGGGCAGAGCATCGGTGTCGAATACCAGCGGCTGCGTGCCCTGGAGCAGTACCTCAACCGCAATGCGCGGGATGGTCGCAGCCTGCACCTGAAGATGATTCCCAAAGCCAAGGATCAATTGCTTGCCGCTCTACAGCGCGGCGAGGGTGACCTGGTGGCGCCGGGTGAGTTGCTCAGCAGCAAGGGTGGTGCGAGCGTCATCGCCAGTGAGGCGATTCGCCGTGATGTGCCGGTGGTGATCGTCGCGCGACAGGGCAATCGGCGCTATCAGCGTCTCGAACAACTGGCTGGGCGCAGCCTGTCGCTGCCGGTGGGGAGCATCGCCAAGGATGCCCTGCACGGCATCAACCTGAAACTCCAGGAGCGCAAGCTGCCGCCCATCGTGGTCGAGTGGGTGGATCCGACGCTCGCCGTCGAGGACGTGCTGGAGATGGTTCAGGCCGGTATCTTCGACTTCACTGCCGTGGAACTGCACATTGCCGAGCGTTGGGCCAAGGTGATGCCCAAGTTGCGGGTCGATCGCCATCTGGTGCTCGATGATCAGGGCGATATGCGCTGGTACATGCGCCGCGATGCGCCGATGCTCAGCGCCAGTGTCGATCGCTTTCTGGAAGGCTACCGGGTGCCCGATGATCAGGATGCTGCCTTTCAGCGTGTCTATCGGCGGCTTTACAAGGTGCACTCGCCCATGGGACGCACCGAAAGGCAACGCCTCGAGCGCGTGCGCCCGGTCTTGCAGCGCTATGCCGAACAGCATGATTTCGATTGGCTGGCGCTGGCCGCTCTGGCTTTCAAGGAGTCGACCCTGAATCCCGGTGCGCGGGGCAGCAGCGGTGCCACCGGGTTGATGCAGATCACCCCTGCGGCGGCGCGAAGTGTCGGTGTCAGCGATATCACGCGGGTGGAGAACAACGTGCAGGCCAGCGCCAAGTATCTGGCCAAGATTCGTCGCGGTTTCTTCAACAGCCCGCGCCTCAACGAGCGCGAGCGCATGGCCTTCGTGCTGGCGGGCTACAACCTCGGTCCGCAGCGGGTGCAGAGCCTGCGTGCGGAAGCCCGCAGGCGTGGCCTGAATCCGGATCAATGGTTCTTCCAGGTAGAGCGCGTCGCCATGGAAGAGCTGGGCATGGGCGTGGTCAGTTACGTCAATGCGGTGAACAAGTACTACCTGGCCTATGCGCGGGAGCGCTATTCCCTGGAGCCTGCTGCAAAGCAGGAAGTGAGCATGCGTAAATGATCGATTGGTTCGATTTGTTTTAGCGGTTTTATTCGGTATTCATATTTGATAATTAAATTAATATGGCGCCATCTCACTCACATAGCAAAGGAATCGCCCCATGATCGCACTCATCAAATCCCTGGCAGCCACTCGTGCCGGCTATGGCCTGACCATCCTGCGGGTGCTGGTCGGCATCACCTTCGTGGCCCATGGCGCGCAGAAACTGTTCGGCTGGTTCGGCGGTTACGGCCTGGCGGGTGTCGCGCAGTGGATGGAAAGCATCGGCCTGGCGCCCGGCTACCTGATGGCGTTGATGGCCGGTAGTGCCGAGTTCTTCGGTGGTCTGGCGCTGATTATCGGCTTGCTGGTGCGCCCCGCGGCGGCGGTACTGACCTTCACCCTGTTGGTGGCCATCTTCTCCGTGCACATCGGTAACGGTTTCTTCATGAGCGACAACGGCTATGAATTCGCCCTGGCGCTGATGGCCGCTACGCTGGCACTGCTGATCGAAGGCGCTGGCCGTCTGTCTGTCGACAAGCGCATCGCCGGTTAAACGACGAGAGTCGCTGAAAAGCCCGCTGATGCGGGCTTTCTTCGTTATTGACAGGGCGATCCGCAACTCTCTAGGATTGACGTCTGCGCCGATTTAAACAGCTACTTGCGGGGCGCCTCAGAGACTCTTCAACGACTCTCGAAATTCCGCTAAAGCGCTGGTTCGGTGTTGCCTCTCACCGCTGCCCAGCGGGATTTTCGAGGCGGAGACAAACACCCATGACCTGCCCACAGGCCACCCAGATTCGTATCGCACCCATCACTTCCGGCCTGCTGCGGCGCAACCCGCGCATCCTGCTAGGTGGTACCCACCAGCCAACCCTGTTGCGCTACCTCGATGGCTGGCCGAGTCGCCGTGAGGGGCGTCGCGCCTTTCTCGTGCAGTTCGCCGAACACGGCGAATCGCTGCAACGCTTCGCCGCCGACAGCTTCGATTTCGCGGTGCTGCAGCGCCCGAGTGCCGAGGCGCTGGGCCAACTGACGCGTATCGCCCGACAGGGGCTGATCACCCTGCGCTGACTACGGATAGTCGATGGTGATGACGTACCAGTACTTGTCGCCGGTCGGCGTTTCCACGCGCACTTCGGCGTCCAGCCCCTTGCCGATCAGCGCCCGCGCAAGCGGTGAGTCGATGCTGATCAGGTTGAGCTTCAGGTCGAGTTCGTCGGGGCCGACGATGCGGTAGCGCGAGGCGTTGCCGTCTTCATCTTCCAGGGTCACCCAGGCGCCGAAGTAGACCTTGTCCGGGTCGCTCGGGCGGGTATCGACCACCTTGAGCTTTTCCAGGCGCTTGGTGAGAAAGCGCACGCGGCTGTCGATTTCCCGCAGCATTTTCTTGCCGTAGGTGTATTCCGCGTTCTCGGAGCGGTCACCCTGGGCAGCTGCCTCGCTGACCGAGCGCGTCACCTCGGGGCGGCGTACGTGCCAGAGTTCGTGCAGTTCTGCGCGCAGACGCGCCTCACCTTCGGGGGTGATGAGGGGCGTTCCGGCGGCGCGGGGTGGGCGGTATCGGCTCATGCTGGGCTCGGTCTGGTGCGGATGCGCAGTCTATCAACCCTCGCGCAGAACGGTGAGAGGGCTGGCATCGAGCGAGCGCCGCGTGCCGAGAACGCCTGTGGTGGCGACCAGCAGCGCGCCGATCAGCGGCAGCAACAGCAGCCACGGATGCGGTTGCCAGGCCATCTGGAAGGCGTAGCGGTAGAGCAGGAAGCTGACCAGTTCACAACCCAGGGCCGCCAGCAGGCCGCTGGTTGCACCGAGCAGGCCGAACTCGGCGCGGCGTGCCTGGATCAGCAGCTTGCGCTCCGCACCCAGAGCGCGTAACAGGGCGCCCTGGTGAATGCGTTCATCCAGCGTCGATTGCAGCCCGGCGAACAGCACGGCCAGGCCAGCCGCCAGGACGAACAGCAGGACGAACTCGATGGCGATGGTGACCTGGGCGAGGATGCTGCGCAGTTGATTGAGCAGCGCCTCTACCTGCAGCAGGGTGACCGACGGGAATGCGCGCGACAGCTCGACCAGTTGCCGCTCCTGCTGTGGCGGGAGGTAGAAGCTGGTCAGATAGGTAACTGGCAGATCCTGCAGGGTGCCTGGCTCGAAGATCATGAAGAAGTTGGGTTGGAAGTTGTTCCAGTCGACTTCACGCAGGCTGGTCACCAGCGCATCGCGGTTGACGCCACCCACGGTGAACGTCAGCCGGTCGCCCAGCTTGATCTGCAGGCTTTCCGCCAACTCGTCTTCCACCGATACGCCGGGCAGTTCCTGGCTCTTGTCGCCTGTCCACCACTTGCCCGCGGTGAGGGTATTGCCCTCCGGCAGGTCGGCGCCCCAGGTCAGGCTAAGGTCGCGGCGTACCGCGCGCTCGCCACGGGAGTCCTTGCTGACGTACTGACGAACCGGATCGCCGTTGACCATCACCAATCGGCCCGGCACCACCGGGTAGAGCGGCGCGGGGTGGGGGGACAACTGCTCCAGGCGTGCGGCGAACGCGTCCCGCTCGGCAGGCAGTACATTCAGTGCGAAATGGTTGGGGGCATCGGCAGGCAATTGGTCCTGCCAGGTGTCCAGCAGTTCGCCGCGCAGCAGAGCGATCAGAGCCATGGCCAGCAGGATCAGGCCGAAGGCCAGGGATTGCCCCGCGGCAGCCAGAGGCCTGCGCAGCAGTTGGCCGAGCCCCAGGCGCCACGGCAGCGAGGCGCGAGCCAAGAGGCGGCGCAGGCTCTGCAAGCCGAGCAGCAACAGACCGCCGAGCAGTAGCGCAGTGACCAGGCCGCCGCCGAGCAGTGCCAGGGTCAATGGCAAATCCAGACTCAGGCGCCACATGATCAGCCCGAGGGCGAGCAGGGCGGTGCCGTACACCAGCCAGGAGCTGGCCGGCACCGGCAGCATGTCGCGACGCAGCACGCGCAGTGGCGGCACACGGCCGAGAGCGGCCAAAGGCGGCAGGGCGAAACCGGCCAGTGCCACCAGGCCCGTGGCGATGCCGGCCAGCGCCGGCCACAAGCCGCCGGGTGGAATCTGTGTCGGCAGCAAACCCTGCAGCAGTTGGAACAGCAACTGTTGGGCGAGCCAGCCGAGCAGGGCACCGCTGAGGCTGGCGACCAGGCCGAGAATCGCCAGTTGCAGACTGAACAGGCCAAGTGCCTGGCGACGTGACAAGCCCAGGCAGCGCAGCAAGGCGCTGGCGTCGAAGCGACGGCTGGCGAAGCGCGCAGCGGACAACGCCACGGCGACCCCGGCCAGCAGAACGGCGGCCAGGCTGGCCAGATTCAGATAGCGTTCGGCGCGATCGAGGGCACTGCCGACGCTGCGGCTGCCATCGCGGGCGTCATCGAAGCGCTGGTGGGCGGCCAGGTCTGGTTCGAGAGCCTGGCGGTAGCTGGCCAGGGCGTCGCTCGGGCCATTCCATTGTTCGATGTAGCGGACTCGACTGCCTGGCTGCACCACGCGGGTGGCGGGCAGGTCGTCCAGGTGCATCAGCACATGGGGCGTCAGGCTGTAGAAGTCGCCGGCTTCATCCGGCAGGTAGGTCAGGACGCGGGTCAGGCGCAGTGTCTTGGCGCCGACTTCGATGTCGTCCCCGGTTTTCAGATTCAGGGCAGCCAGCAGGCGCGCCTCGGCCCAGACCTCACCCGGGCGTGGACCCTGGCTCACAGCCTCCTCGGCGTAGGGCTCGGCAGCGCTCTTCAGTTCGCCGCGCAACGGGTAGCCATTGCCGGCAGCTTTGACGCTGGCCAGCTGGATGCCTTCGTCGCTGGCGATCACGCTGGAGAACTCGACCACCTGGGCGTGTTCCAGACCCCGTGAGGTGCCTGCGTCGATCTGCTCGGCAGATGCCGGCGCGCTGCCGCGCAGAATCAGGTCGGCACCGAGGAACTCGGTCGCACGCAAGCTCATGCCTTCATTCAGGCGAGCGCCGAAATAGCCGATGGCGGTACTCGACGCGACGGCGATCAGCAAGGCGAAGAACAGCACGCGCAACTCGCCGGCACGTGCATCGCGCAGCAGTTGCCGGCCTGCGAGCGACAGCAGGCTGAAGAAGGACAGGGATTTCATCAGGCGTTCACCGGTGCCACGAGGTGGCCACCCTCCAGGCGGATCAGGCGCTGGCAGCGGGCCGCCAGGCGTTCATCGTGGGTGACCAGTACCAGGGTGGCGCCACGCTCCTGATTGAGCTCGAACAGCAGGTCGCTGATCCGCTCGCCGGTGTGGCTGTCCAGGTTGCCGGTGGGCTCATCGGCGAACAGCACATCCGGATCGGCGGCAAAGGCGCGGGCGATGGCGACCCGCTGCTGTTCACCACCAGATAGCTGGCGCGGAGTATGGGTCAGACGTGCGCCCAGGCCGACCCGCTCGAGCAGTTGCGTGGCGCGCTGGCGGGCATCGCTTCGACCTTCGAGCTCCAGCGGCAGCATGACGTTCTCCAGCGCATTGAGGCTGTCGAGCAACTGGAAGGACTGGAACACGAAGCCGACGTGCTCGGCACGCACACGGGCGCGCTCATCCTCGCCCAGGCTGCCCAGATCGTTATCGGCCAGCAGGATGCGCCCGCTGCTTGGCAGGTCGAGCCCGGCCAGCAGGCCAAGCAGGGTGGATTTGCCAGATCCCGAGCTACCGACGATGGCCAGACTGCCACCTTTTTCCAATTCCAGTGAAAGGTCGTGCAGGATGGTCAACTCGCCTTCCGCGCTGGAAACCACTTTGTTAAGGTTCCGCGCAGACAGAATGCTTGAGCTCATGAGGAATCCGATGCGTGCGATATGGAAGGGGACCGTTCTCGGCCTGCTGCTGTTGGGACAGATTGCGGTACAGATGGCGCAGGCGGGGACCGTACTGGTCGTCGGCGATAGTATCAGTGCGGCTTTTGGCATGGATACCCGCCAGGGCTGGGTTCATCTGCTCGATGAGCGCCTGCAGAGCGAGGGTTTCGAGCATCGACTGGTGAATGCCTCGATCAGCGGCGACACCAGTGCTGGCGGTGCCGCGCGGCTGCCGGCGCTGCTTGCAGAGCACAAGCCGGGTCTGGTTGTGGTGGAGCTGGGGGGCAATGATGGCTTGCGCGGGCTGCCTCCAAGCCAATTGCAACAGAATCTTGCGTCGATGATCGATGCGTCCCGCGAGGCTGGCGCCAAGGTACTGTTGCTGGGGATGCGCATTCCGCCCAACTACGGGGAGCGCTATACCAGCGCTTTTGCCAAGGTGTACGACGACCTGGCGGCGGAGAAGGATGTGCCGCTGGTGCCATTTCTTCTCGAGGGGGTGGGTGGTGTCGATACGCTGATGCAGGACGATGGCGTGCATCCCGCCGTGGAGGCGCAGCCGATGCTGCTGGAGAATGTTTGGCCCACCCTGAAACCGTTGCTCTGACGGGCTTTTCCACTGGCGGAGTTTCGGCTAATGTGGCGCCCCCGCCCTGGAGCCCCCAATGCTGCGACCCGTCTGGTCTCTGTACGCCTATCAACTGATCGAGCCTGACGAACAGCTCGATCTGTTCGCCTGCCGTGAGGTTCGGGTGCACCTGGTCGCTCGGCAGTTGGAGCTCGGTGGCTATGCCGACCGCACGCTATGTGGCGGCCTGCTGCCTGCGCAGCCGCTGTGGCGCGATCTGCAGCGGGAGATGTTGCAGGATCGGCGGCTGTGTCCGGCGTGCCGGGCGACGCTCGAGGCGCAACGGCGCGGAGATCGCCCGGCCTGGCCGGGGCGCTGAGCCGGGCAGCGGTATACACTTCACGCCTCACCATCATTTCCAACCTCAAGGGTTTCCTGCATGTCGCCGCGCGTTTCAGCTCTCGCTCGCTGTCTGTCGTTGAGTGCTTTCTGTCTGGCAGGTTCTGCTGTCGCGATGGAATTGCCGCTGCCGCCGCCTGGCGAGGATGTGGTGGGCGAGATTCAGGTGATCAAGGCGCGCTACGAAGACACCTTCGCCGATATCGGTACCGCCAATGATCTGGGTTATCTGGAAATGGTCGCCGCCAACCCCGGTGTCGATGCCTGGTTGCCGGGCGAGGGCACGGATATCGTGCTGCCGACGCGTTTCATCCTGCCGCCGGGGCCGCGTGAAGGCATCGTCATCAACCTCGCCGAGTACCGTCTTTACTATTTTCCGAAAGGCCAGAACGTCGTCTACACCTACCCGCTGGGAATCGGCCGTGAGGGCTGGAGTTCGCCGGTTACCGACGCGCGCATCACTGCGAAAACACCGAACCCCGGCTGGTACCCACCGCAGTCGATCCGCGATGAACACGCCGCTGACGGTGATCCATTGCCCAGTTACGTGCCGCCAGGTCCGGACAATCCGCTGGGGCCCTACAAAATGTCGCTTTCGGTGCCGGGTTACCTGATCCATGGTTCGAACAAGAAATTCGGTATCGGCATGCGAGTCAGCCATGGCTGTTTCCGCATGCTCAACAACAACGTGCTAGAACTGGCTGGCAAGGTGCCGGTTGGCACGCCGGTGCGCATCATCGACGAGCCCTACAAGTTTGGCGTGAGCAACGGCAAGGTCTATCTCGAAGCCCATGCGCCGCTGGAGGCGGAAGAGGGCGCTGTGCTCGGTGACCAGCATGCAGCGGTGGTCAATGCGCTGATCAAGCGCAGTGATCTGAACGCGCAGAATCTGGACTGGGCTGTGGTGCGTGACGTGGTGGCTGCACAGGATGGGTTGCCGATCGAGATTGCCGCGCCGCGTGATGGCGTCATTCAGGCGCAGTCACCGGCTCTCTGAGGTGGTCAGCCATCGAGCGACCGTTGTTGTTCAGCGGCTGCTCCAGAGGCGCCAGTACGGCGAGTGCTGCAGCAACGAAAAAACCGGCCATTGGGCCGGTTTTTTCGTTAGCCCTGGGGCTATTACTTGCGGCTGGCTTTTTCCAGCATACGCAGAGCGCGCTCGTTGGCTTCGTCAGCAGTTTGCTGAGCCTTCTGAGCAGCGGCCAGCGCTTCGTCAGCCTTGCGGTAGGCTTCGTCGGCACGGGCTTGCGAGCGAGCTGCTGCGTCTTCGGTTGCAGTCAGGCGGGCTTCGGTTTCTTTGGTAACGCTGCTGCAACCGGTAGCCAGAACTGCGGCCAGAGCCAGAGCAGAGAATTTCAGAACGTTGTTCATCGTGTTCCCCTTGGGGTAAGTTTTTTGCTTGTTGAAGCCACATCCCGAACCCGGAAAATGACCGGCGTACATACTACCTGTAACTTTTAGTAAGTAAACGGACGACGAGCAAGGGTTCCGGTTTTTTTTACGCCTGCCGCGCTTGCCGGCAATTAACGGAGTTCGCGGCATTGCTCGCTTGTTCAACGAATGTGCAAGGTGAACGATGGACGAATCACTCTGATCGATTTGCCAGGTGCGGCCAGTACGGATTTCGCCTTGCCCTTTATCATCTAGAATGGCTTTATATCCTATTGTTACCGGATGTGCGCAGGCCACAATGGCCGGATGTCGATGTCCGACCCAATCGAGAGGAGTAGTAATGAGCGAGCCACTGTCCATTCACCATGACCTTGCCGGTCACCAGTTCGAGACCACAGTGGATGGTGATCGCGCTTACCTCTCGTACATGGACCTGGGTAAACAGACGCTGGATATCTATCGGACTTTCGTTCCCAACTCGCTGCGTGGGCGCGGCATCGCGGCAGCCCTCACCAAAACGGCCCTCGACTATGCCGAGCGCATGGGCTACACGGTGATTCCGTCCTGCTCCTACGTGGAGCGTTACATGGCACGCCTCGAAGGCTCCACCGAACAGCGCTGAACGCAGGCACTGCGAACGAAAACGCCGGGCATCTGCCCGGCGTTTTCATTGCTGCGCCTGGTTAGCCGCGCTTGCGCTTGGGCAGTACGTCCTTGAGTTTGACGTGCATGCTGCGCAGGGTCTTCTCGGTACTTTCCCAATCGATGCAGGCGTCGGTAATCGAAACACCGTACTTGAGCTGCTGCAGGTCTTTGGGGATCGACTGGCTGCCCCAGCCCAGATGGCTTTCGACCATCAGGCCGACGATCGACTGGTTGCCTTCGAGGATCTGATTGGCGACGTTGTCCATCACCAGAGGCTGCAGGGCCGGGTCCTTGTTGGAGTTGGCGTGGCTGCAGTCGACCATGATGTTCGGCTGGATGCCGGCCTTGTTCAGTTCCTGTTCGCAGATGGCCACGCTGACCGAATCATAGTTCGGCTTGCCGTTGCCACCGCGCAGCACCACGTGACCGTAGGCGTTGCCCTTGGTGGTGACGATCGAGACGCCGCCCTGCTGGTTGATGCCCAGGAAGCGGTGTGGGCTGGAAACCGATTGCAGGGCGTTGATGGCGACGGTCAGGCCGCCGTCGGTGCCGTTCTTGAAGCCGACGGCCGACGACAGGCCCGAAGCCATTTCGCGGTGTGTCTGGGATTCGGTGGTGCGCGCGCCAATGGCGGACCAGCTGATCAGATCCTGCAGGTACTGCGGCGAGATCGGGTCCAGCGCTTCGGTGGCGGTGGGCAGGCCCATTTCCGCGAGGTCGAGCAGCAGTTTGCGACCGATATGCAGGCCATCCTGGATCTTGAACGAGTCGTCGAGGTACGGATCGTTGATCAGGCCCTTCCAGCCGACGGTGGTGCGTGGCTTCTCGAAGTAGACGCGCATCACCAGATACAGGGTGTCGGAAACCTCTTCGGCCAGAACCTTCAGGCGCTCGGCGTATTCATGAGCCGCCTTGATGTCGTGGATGGAGCAGGGGCCGACGACCACGAACAGGCGGTGATCCTTGCCGTCGAGGATGTCGCGCACTACCTGGCGGCCTGCGGAAACCGTGCGTTGAGCACTCTCGGTCAGCGGAATCTCGAGCTTGATCTGCTCGGGGGTGATCAGGGTTTCGTTGGAGGCGACGTTAAGGTCGTTAATCGGTAAATCAGCCATCGTGCTTTTCATCAATTGCGTCATCGGGTCACGGGAGCCGGCCGCCAGCGATCCCCGTGCAGCGGGCACAGCATTATGGGCACAGCGGGGAAGCCGAACCTTAGCGCGTTAGCGCCCGGCTAGACAATGAAATTTAGGACGCAGGAGCGCTAAAACTGGCAGCGTGCTGCTCCCGCCATTCCTTGGCGATGAGCTCCAGCGGGAGTGCCTGACCGACCTGCTGCTCGCGGTGCCTGCGGTATTGTTCGATACGACACACCTGTTCGACCATGTAGGCGCGCAGCCCGGTGTCGTGGCCACTGAAGGCGACGCCGACCAGATAGGCATCGGACTGTTTGCTGCACCAGGCGACGAGGCCGGGGTAGGATGCCTGCTCACCCAACAGCGGGATGTGCAGCTCCACCGCAGTTCCTTGCGAGAGAGGACGGGTCGAGTGGCAGGCCGCGCCACCGAGGCCGATATTGTCGAGGCGTTGCCACGGGTTGGGGGCTTGCCTGCGTAATCGCAATTCCACCGGCAGATCACTGTTATGACGAAGAAAGCGACGCATGAAAGACCACTCTGGCTGCCAGCAAATGGATAGTGCCCGAACCAGTATAGCCACTGAATTGGAACTGTCGGATTTTGATGCCGATCAGCGATTACTGAGCCTGCCGGGGATTTCACTGGTGATCTTCACCAGTCCCGGGTGTGCCGCCTGCCGTTATGCGCGTGAGCGGCTGCCGTTGTTTTCCATGCCTGTCGATCGACTGGCGTGGATCGATGCGGGTGACAACAACGGTCTGGTTCAACGCTATGACGTGTTCCATCTGCCAGCCATGTTTCTGGTTCGTGATGGGGGCTTCCAAGGCCCGCTGCACAGCCGGCTCGCCGCTGTCGAGCTGCACCATACCATAGACGAGGCGCTTGGCCGCGAGCCCCAGGAACTGCCCTGATTTACGGCCTCCATCCGAGCGATAGCCCCTAGTCATTAATACTAAACGACTGCCCGCCACCCACTTGTGAAAGCTGCTGCTAAGCTCAAGCGAGGCGCCGCCGTGTCGGCAGTCGGGGAGGCCCCATGATTCGCTCGATTCTCTATGCAACCGATCTCGGCCTTTATGCACCTTATGTCTTGCAGCACGCGCTGGCCATGGCCCGCAGCTTCAAGGCGCGCCTCTACGTGGTGCACGTGGTCGAGCCGATGGGGCTGTTTGCCGAGTCGGTCCTGCAAACCTATGTGGACGAGGCGCGTCTCAAGGAATTGCGCAGCACCGGGCTGGATACGGTGATGAACAGCATCGAGCTGCGCGTGCTCGAGGGCTTTCGCGATGAGCTGGGCGACAACCGTGATGACCTCGACCTGATCGGCTCCGTGCGAGTGCTGCGGGGCGATCCACCGATCTCCATTCTCGAGGAGGCGCAGAAACTCGGTGTGGATCTGCTGGTCGTAGGCAGTCACAGCCATGGCGCAGCGCTGGAGGTACCGATGGGCAGGACGGCGTCAAGATTGCTGCAATTGTCCGATGTGCCGGTGTATCTGGTGCCCATGTTGCAACACCGCTCTCGTTACGAATGATCGCCGCGCGAACCGAATAAAAAATCTATATTTACTGTCTCAACCATTAATATGGTTATATATCGAGCCGACGATCAGGCTGCCTATCCGCTTTGAGGGATTTATATGAAGCTTCAGCAATTGCGCTACATCTGGGAAGTCGCGCACCATGACCTCAACGTCTCGGCCACGGCGCAGAGCCTCTATACCTCGCAGCCGGGTATCAGCAAGCAGATTCGTCTGCTCGAGGACGAGTTGGGCGTGGAAGTCTTCGCCCGCAGCGGCAAGCACCTGACGCGCGTCACTCCAGCGGGTGAGCGGATCATCACCACGGCCGGTGAGATCCTGCGCAAGGTCGAGAGCATCAAGCAGATCGCCCAGGAGTTCTCCAACGAGAAGAAGGGCACGCTGTCCATCGCGACCACTCACACCCAGGCACGTTATGCGCTGCCGCCGGTGATCAGCAGTTTCATCAAGCAGTACCCGGAAGTCGCCCTGCACATGCATCAGGGCACGCCGACGCAGATTTCCGAGATGGCCGCCGACGGCACCGTCGATTTCGCCATCGCCACCGAAGGTCTCGAACTGTTCAATGATCTGGTGATGATGCCTTGTTATCGCTGGAATCGCTGCGTGATCGTGCCTCAGGGGCATCCATTGGCGAAGTTGCCCAAGCTGACCCTGGAGGCACTGGCCGAGCACGAGATCGTTACCTACACCTTCGGTTTCACCGGTCGTTCCAAGCTCGACGAAGCATTCAGTCATCGCGGCCTCACCCCCAAGGTGGTGTTCACCGCGGCCGACGCCGACGTGATCAAGACTTACGTACGCCTTGGCCTCGGTGTCGGCATCGTGGCCAAGATGGCCGTCGATTCGACCCTCGACCCGGACCTCGTGGTGCTCGATGCCAGTGAACTGTTCGAGTCCAGCGTGACCAAGATCGGCTTCCGTCGTGGCACCTTCCTGCGTGGCTTCATGTGCGACTTCATCGAGAAGTTCGCCCCGCACCTGACCCGAGACGTTCTGGCCAAGGCCGTGCAGTGCCACAACAAGGTCGAGCTCGAAGAGCTGTTCAAGGGCGTGGAACTGCCGCTGCACTGATCGCTGTGGCAAACGAAAATGGCGCCCGTGGGCGCCATTTTCTTGCGTGCCGAGATCAGTGGCTCAGGTGCAGGCCGCACTCACGGTTGTCTTCGCCCTTGGTGGGGTCGAAGTAGTCGAAGTTGTTCGGCAGACCGTGGGCGGTAAGGTACTGATACAGGTCCTTGGACGACCAGTGCAGCAGCGGCGCGACCTTGATCAGGCCATCCGGGTTGATGCTGACCGGCTGCATCTGTGCGCGCACGGCCGTGTCGGTGGCGCGCAGCGCCGTGAACCAGACGCTCGGTGCGGTTTCGCGCAGCGCACGGGCGAAGGGCTCCAGCTTGACCTCTTCGGTGAACGCCGCATGGCGCGGGTCATCCAGTGCCGGTGTCGGGCCGTCGATGGCTTCGCGGTGAGCGCGGCTGCGCTTGGGCAGGTAGGTGATCAGGTTGAGGCCGAGCTGGCGGGTCACTTCGTCAGCGAACCTGTAGGTGGCGTCGGTGTTGTAGCCGCTGTCCATCCACACGATCGGGATGTCGGCCTTGGCCTGGCTGACCATGTGCAGGATGACGGCCTCGAACGGGCGGAAGTTGGTGGTGCAGATCGCTGGTTTACCCAGGCCGATCGCCCACTCGATCAGCTTTTCCGGCTGATTGGCGAATTCGGCGTTGAGTCTGTCCAGGTCGAGATCCATTGCGGGCTCCAGAGCATGTGGATGAGAGTGGCGATGGTAGCAAATCTGCGTGCTGGGCGGCGGCCGTATCGTCAAGGTGCCTTGGCTTCTGTAAAGTTGCCGGCAACTTTCAAGCCCAACGTAGGAGTGTGCCGTGGAAATCGCTTGCCTCGATCTGGAAGGAGTACTGGTCCCCGAGATCTGGATCGCCTTCGCCGAGAAGACTGGAATCGAATCCCTCAAGGCGACCACCCGGGACATTCCCGACTACGATGTCTTGATGAAGCAGCGCCTGCGTATCCTCGACGAGCATGGTCTGAAACTCTCGGATATCCAGGAAGTGATCGCCACGCTCGAACCGCTGGAGGGCGCCGTCGAATTCGTCGACTGGCTGCGCGAGCGTTTCCAGGTGGTGATCCTTTCGGACACTTTCTATGAGTTCTCTCAGCCGCTGATGCGCCAATTGGGCTTTCCGACCCTGCTGTGCCATCGCCTGATCACCGACGATACCGACCGTGTCGTGGACTACCAACTGCGACAGAAGGATCCCAAGCGTCAATCGGTATTGGCCTTCAAGAGCCTCTACTACCGTGTGATCGCAGCCGGCGACTCCTACAATGACACCACCATGCTCAGCGAGGCCCATGCCGGCATCCTGTTCCATGCGCCGGAAAACGTGATCCGTGAATTTCCGCAGTTCCCGGCCGTGCACACATACGCGGACCTGAAGAACGAGTTCCTCAAGGCGTCCAATCGTCAGCTGAGTCTGTAACAGGATTGCCTCCTGCCGACGGGCGTCGGCAGCAGGGCAGGGCTCAGATTTCAGCCACTGGAACGTGGCCGAACAGTTCCTGAGAGAAGCGCGTGCGCTCTTCGGCGTTTTCCTGGATGCCCTTGGCGGCCAGTTCTTCAAGGCGAGCCTCCACCGCATGGGCGCGATGGGTCAGGCCGCAATCGTTGGCGATCTGGATGTTCAGGCCGGGGCGGGCGTTGAGCTCGAGAATCAGCGGGCCCTTGTCCTGGTCCAGCACCATATCCACGCCAATGTAGCCCAGGCCGCACAGCTCGTAGCAGCCCGCGGCGAGCTTCATGAAGCCATCCCAGTTCGGCAACTGCACGCCGTCCACCGCGTTGGTGGTGTCCGGGTGCTTGGTGATCTTGTTGTTCAGCCAGGTGCCGCGCAGGGTCACGCCGGTTGCCAGATCCACGCCGACGCCGATGGCGCCTTGGTGGAGGTTGGCCTTGCCGCCCGACTGGCGGGTCGGCAGGCGCAGCATGGCCATCACCGGATAGCCCATCAGCACGATGATGCGGATATCCGGCACGCCTTCGTAGCTGATGCTCTTGAAGATGGCGTCCGGGGTCACCCGGTATTCGATCAGGGCACGATCGCGGTGTCCGCCGAGGGAGTAGAGCCCCGAGAGGATGCTGGAGATCTGCTGCTCGATTTCGGAGTGGCTGACGATCTTGCCCGACACCGTCTTGAAGCGATCCTCGAAGCGGTCGGCGATCACCAGAATGCCGTCTCCGCCGGCACCCTGGGCCGGCTTGACGACGAAATCGCTGCGCTCGCCGATGATCTTGTCGAGGTTGTCGATTTCCTTCTCGGTGGAGATCACCCCGTACATTTCCGGCACGTGAATGCCGGCCTGAATCGCCCGCTCCTTGGTGATGATCTTGTCGTCGACGATGGGGTACAGGTGCCGTTTGTTGTACTTCAGCACGTAGTCAGCATTGCGTCGGTTGATGCCCATGATGCCTTTGGCTTCAAGGGCCTTCCAGGTTTTCCAGAGACCTAGCATTGGCTCAATCCTTCAGGAAGGCTTTGAAGCGGAACAGTTCGGTCAGGCGGTAGCCGCGGTAGCGACCCATCGCCAGCATGAAGCCCACCAGAATCAGCAGAATTGCCGGGAAGGTGAAGACGAAGTAGACCAGTTCCGGCACGCTCATCAGCAGGTGCGCGATGGTGGCGGCGAACAGGGTGCCGATGGCGACCTTGAAGGCATGGCCACCGCCACGTTCCTCCCAGGTGATCGACAGACGCTCGATGGTCATGGTCAGGATCACCATCGGGAACAGCGCCACGGACAGGCCGCGTTCGAGGCCGAGCTTGTGACTGAACAGGCTGATGGTGGCGATCAGCACGACCACGAAGGTCAATACCACCGACAGGCGTGGCAGCATCTGCAGCTTCAGGTGCTCCAGATAGGAGCGCAGCGAGAGGCCGAGAGCGGTGATTACCGTGAACAGGAAGATGCCGAAGCCCAGCTGGGTCTCACGGAAGGCCAGGGCGATCAGCACCGGGGTGAAGGTACCCAGGGTCTGCAGGCCGCCGAGGTTGCGCAGGATCAGGATGACCAGCACGCCGATGGGGATCATCACCATGATCATGAAGGTCTGCTGGGTCTGCAGCGGCAGGCCGTACAGCGAATACTCCAGGAAGTCGGCGTCGGTGTTCTCGTCGGTCAGCTGAGCGAGGCGGATGGCGTTCATCTCGCTGTTGTTGAGGGTGAAGGTGGTGGTTGCCTGACGGCCGCCGTCGAGGGTGACCAGCGGCTCGTCACCCGTCCACCAGACCAGGCGATCGCTCGGCAGGCCTTGCTCCCCGGTTTCCGGGTTGAAGTACAGCCAGCGGTCGCCGTTGAAGCTGCGCAGCCAAAGCTCCGGGCTCTGCTGAATGTCGGCTGCCAGGCGAATGGTGTGTACGCGCTCCATCGGTACGTGGGCGATGGACAGCAGCAGTTCGACGGCCTGGGCCTTCTTGGTCGTCGAGGCATCGCCGCCGAGCAGCAGCTTGGCGTTGTCGTCATTGGTATTGTTGACGCGCTTGATGGTCTCGCTGATGAAGGTCTCGACGTCGGCCGAGTGCTGGCGAATCGGCGCCAGCAGCGCTTCCGCCGCGATCTTCTCGGGACCTTCTACCGGAATGCTGTCACGGAAGATCGGCCCTTTGGCCTTGGCCTGCTCGCCGCTGTAGCGCTTGGTCAGTACAAGGCGGTAATAAAGAGTCTGCTTGCCGCTGGCACGGCGCGCCGACCAGGTCACCTTGCGGTTGCTGTCGGCACGGTTGACGCTCACGCCATAGTTGTTGGAGATGAAACTCTCGTTGAGGCTGACGTAATCCTGATTCAGGGGCGGCACGAACATCTGCAGCTTGATCGGGTCACGACCATTGGCCTGGAATTCAACGCGGGTGTCGATGTTCCACAGGTCATCGGTCTCGTCGCTGCTGACCGGAATGCCAAGCACGAATATCTGATAGGCCGTAATCGCGATCCCCAGGCTCACCAGGATGGTGATGAGGACTTTCAGGTGCAGGGTGAGAGAGCGCATGGGATTACTCGCCGGATTTTGCGGTGGTACAGGCAGGTTTCCCTGCTGCGTATTTCAAACTTGGGTCGATCAGGGCGTCGAAGCGTTTGAGCGCATCGGAGCCGATCAGTAGCGGGTATTGAAAGGCGCTACGATCGGTAAGGTTCACCTCGATCTGGCGCCTGACCCCGCCCATGCAGACGTCCAGCTCGACGACCGGGCGCGCGGTGTAGGTCTTCTCGTCATCCGAATCGACATCGCCGGCTCGCCGCTTGATCTTGCTGATGCGCGCCAATGGACGTTCGATCGGGTGCGCATGGGCATCGTCGATGGCCAGATAGAACCGCACCCAGCGCTCGCCGTCACGTTTGAAGCGTTCGATGTCACGAGCGCTGAGCGAAGCGGTCTGGGCGCCGGTATCGAGCTTGGCGGCCACCTCCACGTCGATGTCGAGGCTGACGTATTCGTTCAGGCCGTAGATGGTCTTGTCCGCTGCCACGGCGAAGCCGGGCAGGAGCAATAGGCAGAAAAGCAGGGGAAGGGGCTTGAGTCTCATAAATCCTGTCGGGTGGATCGCGATCGGTAGAGCGAATCTCGGGCAGGGCCGCCGTTCGCTGGCTTGGAGTCTAGCAGGCGCCCTGAGACACCCCGTCCAGGCATGGATGGCGCGCATTCTAACATGGGGTTTTTCCGTGGTGACAGACGGTTTTCCGCCTTTCTATGTCTGCCTGTTATTGGTCGCGCTTATGGCAGTGCTGGGCCTATTGTCGACAATGCTATTTTTGGTTTGTGTGTTCATGGCTTTTTATCTATCGTTGCTGAACGAAACTCTATCGATGTGTCGACAATATGCAGGAGTCAAGTGTGTTTGCCCTGACCGCCGAGCAGGATGCGGAGACTCGCTCCGAACAGGTATTTCGCCGTATCCAGGCGGCCATCGTGAAAGGCGAGATCGCCCCCGGCAGCAAAATCTCCGAACCCGAACTGGCGCGCACCTACGGGATCAGTCGGGGCCCGCTGCGCGAGGCGATTCATCGCCTTGAGGGGCAGCGCCTGCTGGTGCGTATTCCTCACGTTGGCGCGCGAGTGGTATCGCTCGACCGTGACGAGCTGATCGAGCTCTACGAAATCCGTGAATCGCTCGAGGGCATGGCCTGTCGCCTAGCTGCCGAGCGCATGAGCGAAGCCGAGATCGACGATCTGCGCCGCGTGCTGGATACCCACGAGCGCGATGAGGCCTTCCAGGCTGGCGTGGGCTACTACCAGCAGGAAGGGGATTTCGACTTCCATTATCGGATCATCCACGGCAGCGGCAACCGTACCCTGGTGAAGATGCTCTGCGGCGAGCTCTATCAACTGGTGCGCATGTACCGCATCCAGTTTTCCGCCACGCCCAACCGCCCACCCCAGGCGTTCGCCGAACACCACCGTATTCTCGATGCCATCGCCGATCGTGACGGCGAACTGGCAGAGCTGCTGATGCGTCGTCACATCGGTGCATCCAGACGCAATATCGAGCGTCACTATCAAGGCGCCCATCCTTCCACCGTGAAATCCCGAGGAACGTCATGAGTCAGAGCACGCCAGGCCGGCGCTTTCGCGATGCGATCGCCAGTGAACAGCCGCTGCAAGTCGTCGGAGCCATCAATGCCAACCATGCACTGCTGGCCAAGCGCGCCGGTTTCAAGGCCATCTATCTTTCCGGTGGTGGGGTCGCGGCCGGGTCGCTGGGGCTGCCGGATCTGGGTATCAACACCCTGGACGACGTATTGATCGATGTGCGTCGTATCACCGACGTGTGCGATTTGCCGCTGCTGGTCGATATCGACACGGGCTTCGGCCCGTCAGCCTTCAACATCGAGCGCACCATCAAGAGCCTGATCAAGGCCGGTGCTGCCGCTGCGCACATCGAGGATCAGGTGGGTGCCAAGCGTTGTGGCCATCGCCCCGGCAAGGAAATCGTCTCGCTCGAGGAAATGGTCGACCGCGTGAAGGCCGCCGCAGATGCCAAAACCGACCCGAATTTCTTTCTGATCGCCCGTACCGACGCCATTCAGGCCGAAGGGGTGGAGGCCGCCATAGAGCGCTGCCAGCGTTACGTCGAAGCGGGCGCCGACGGCATCTTCGCCGAAGCGGCTTATGACCTGCCGACTTACCAGCGCTTTGTCGATGCCCTGAAGGTGCCGGTACTGGCCAACATCACCGAGTTCGGTGCCACGCCATTGTTCACCCGGGACGAGCTCGCTTCGGCAGGCGTGGCCATCCAGCTCTATCCGCTGTCTGCCTTCCGCGCAGCCAACAAGGCCGCTGAAACGGTTTATTCCGCCATTCGCCAGGATGGCCATCAGCAGGCTGTCATCGAGCTGATGCAAACCCGTGCTGAACTGTACGAGCGCATTGGCTACCACGCCTTCGAGCAGAAGCTGGATGCGTTATTCGCTGCAAAGAAGTGATTATCCGGCAGGGCCGTACGGCGCCCCGCTCATAACAATAAATAGTCCCCAGTGGCTGAGAGGAGATACCGATGACTGCTACCGATAATGCCGTCCCCGGCTTCAAGCCGAAGAAGTCCGTTGCCCTCAGCGGTACGGCTGCCGGCAATACCGCGCTGTGCACCGTCGGCCGTACCGGCAATGACCTGCACTACCGTGGCTATGACATCCTCGATGTCGCCACCACCTGCGAGTTCGAGGAAATCGCCCATTTGCTGGTGCACGGCAAGCTGCCGACGGCTGCCGAGTTGGCTGGCTACAAGGCGAAACTCAAGGCGTTGCGTGGTCTGCCAGCCGCGCTGAAAACTGCGCTGGAGCAGTTGCCGCCTTCTGCCCATCCGATGGATGTGATGCGCACGGGCGTATCGGTCCTGGGCTGCCTGATGCCGGAGAAGGACGACCATAATCACCCTGGTGCCCGCGACATTGCCGACAAGCTGATGGCCTCGCTCGGCTCGATGCTGCTCTATTGGTACCACTTCAGCCACAACGGCAAGCGTATCGAGGTCGAGACCGACGACGACTCCATCGGTGGCCACTTCCTTCATCTGTTGCACGGTGAGGCGCCCGGCGAATCCTGGGTGCGCGCCATGCACACCTCGCTGATCCTGTATGCCGAGCACGAATTCAACGCCTCGACCTTCACCACCCGGGTGATCGCCGGTACCGGCTCGGACATGTTCTCCGCCATCGCGGGTGGCATTGGTGCGTTGCGTGGGCCGAAACACGGCGGCGCCAACGAGGTGGCCTTCGAGATCCAGAAACGCTATGACACGCCGGACGAAGCCGAGGCCGATATCCGCGCGCGGGTCGAGAAAAAGGAAGTGGTGATCGGCTTCGGCCACCCGGTCTACACCGTGAGTGACCCGCGCAACAAGGTGATCAAGGAAGTCGCCCGCGAGCTGTCGGCCGAGCAGGGCAACAGCAAGATGTTCGATATTGCCGAGCGTCTGGAAACCATCATGTGGGACATCAAGAAGATGTTCCCCAACCTCGACTGGTTCAGTGCCGTCAGCTACCACACCATGGGCGTGCCCACTGCCATGTTCACGCCGCTGTTCGTCATTGCCCGCACGTCGGGCTGGGCCAGTCATGTCATCGAGCAACGCATCGACGGCAAGATCATCCGCCCGAGCGCCAACTACACAGGCCCCGAAGACCTGACGTTCGTGCCGCTCAAGGATCGCCAATAACATGACCACGACCGTGAATACCCAGTACCGCAAGGCACTGGCGGGCACTGCGCTGGATTACTTCGATGCCCGCGAGGCGATCGATGCGATCCAGCCTGGTGCCTACGCCAAGCTGCCCTATACCTCCCGCGTGCTGGCAGAACAGCTGGTGCGCCGCTGCGAGCCGGGCCTGCTCACCGACGCACTCAAGCAGCTGATCGAGCGCAAGCGCGATCTGGATTTTCCGTGGTACCCGGCGCGCGTGGTCTGCCATGACATTCTTGGCCAGACCGCACTGGTCGATTTGGCCGGCTTGCGCGATGCCATCGCGCAAAGGGGCGGCGACCCCGCCAAGGTCAACCCGGTGGTGCCGACCCAGCTGATCGTCGACCATTCCCTGGCCGTCGAGGCGGCGGGCTTCGACCCCGATGCCTTCGAGAAGAACCGCGCCATCGAGGATCGTCGCAACGAGGATCGCTTCCATTTCATCGAGTGGACCAAGACGGCGTTCAAGAACGTCGATGTGATCCCGGCTGGCAACGGCATCATGCATCAGATCAACCTGGAGAAAATGAGCCCGGTGATTCAGGCGCGTGGTGGACTGGCGTTCCCTGACACCTGTGTCGGCACCGACTCGCATACCCCGCACGTCGACGCACTGGGCGTGATCGCCATCGGTGTCGGCGGCCTGGAAGCGGAGACCGTGATGCTCGGTCATCCGTCGATGATGCGCCTGCCCGATATCGTCGGTGTCGAACTCACGGGCAAGCGTCGACCTGGCATCACCGCCACGGACATCGTCCTGGCCATTACCGAGTTCCTGCGCAAGGAACGCGTGGTGGGCGCCTGGGTGGAGTTCTTTGGCGACGGGGCGGATAGCCTGTCCATCGGCGACCGGGCGACCATCTCCAACATGTGCCCGGAATATGGCGCCACGGCAGCGATGTTCTACATCGATCAGCAGACCATCGAGTACCTCACGCTCACCGGTCGCGAGCCCGAGCAGGTGGCGTTGGTGGAGCATTACGCGAAGACCCTTGGGCTCTGGAGCAGCGCGCTGAAAACCGCCGAGTACGAGCGCGTGCTGACATTCGACCTGAGTAGCGTGGTGCGCAACATGGCCGGCCCGAGCAACCCGCACAAACGCTTGCCAACCTCGGCATTGCAGGAGCGGGGTATCGCTGACGGTGCCAAGCTGGCGTCAGCCAGAGCCGAGGAAGCCGGCGGGCAATTGCCCGATGGTGCGGTGATCATCGCTGCCATCACCAGTTGCACCAATACCTCGAACCCGCGAAACGTGATCGCCGCTGGCCTTGTGGCGAAAAAGGCCAATGCCCTGGGCCTGGTTCGCAAGCCATGGGTGAAGACGTCATTCGCGCCTGGCTCCAAGGTCGCCCGGCTGTACCTGGAAGAGGCGGGGTTGCTGACCGAGCTGGAGCAGCTCGGTTTTGGCATCGTCGCTTACGCCTGCACCACCTGTAACGGTATGTCTGGCGCGCTGGAGCCGAACATCCAGCAGGAAATCATCGCGCGTGATCTGTATGCCACGGCCGTGCTGTCGGGCAACCGTAACTTCGATGGGCGTATCCACCCCTACGCCAAGCAGGCTTTTCTGGCTTCGCCGCCGCTGGTGGTGGCATACGCCATCGCCGGCACCGTGCGCTTCGATATCGAGCAGGATGTGCTGGGCTACGATCAGGTTGGCGGCCCGATCACGCTCAAGGATCTGTGGCCGAGCGACGAAGAAATCGACGCCATCGTCGCCACTGCGGTTAAGCCGGAGCAGTTCAAGCAGGTCTACATTCCGATGTTCGATCTGGGCACCGTGCAGGAAGCCGAAAGTCCGCTTTACGAATGGCGCCAGGCGTCCACCTACATCCGTCGGCCACCCTACTGGGAAGGCGCTCTGGCGGGGGAACGTACCCTCAAGGGCATGCGTCCGCTGGCGATCCTGCCGGACAACATCACCACCGATCATCTGTCGCCCTCGAATGCCATCCTGGCCGATTCGGCCGCTGGCGAGTACCTGACGAAAATGGGCTTGCCAGAGGAGGACTTCAATTCCTATGCCACCCACCGCGGCGACCATCTGACCGCGCAGCGTGCGACCTTCGCCAATCCGCAACTGGTCAACGAGATGGCCGTTGTCGATGGCCAGGTGAAAAAGGGCTCGCTGGCTCGCGTCGAGCCGCAAGGTACGGTAATGCGCATGTGGGAAGCGATCGAAACCTACATGAACCGCAAGCAGAACCTGATCATCGTTGCCGGCGCCGACTATGGCCAGGGCTCTTCCCGAGACTGGGCGGCCAAGGGGGTGCGCCTGGCGGGCGTGGAAGTGATCGTCGCCGAAGGTTTCGAGCGCATCCACCGTACCAATCTGGTGGGCATGGGCGTGCTGCCGGTGGAGTTCAAGCCGGGCACCACGCGCCTGACCCTCGGCCTGGATGGCACCGAAACCTATGACATCGAAGGTGAGCCCTCGCCAGGCTGCGATCTGACACTGATCATCCATCGCGGCGAGGCTGGCGTGGTCAGGGTTCCGGTGACCTGTCGCCTGGACACGGCCGCCGAGGTGAAGGTCTACAACGCCGGGGGCGTGTTGCAGCGTTTTGCCAAGGATTTCCTCGAAGGCGCCGTGGCTTGATCCCCAGGGTGGAGCGGGCGCTTGGCTGGCGCCTTTCCATCCTGCTTCAGGCTTCCAGAGTCGATCTTCGAAGGGGTATCCGCCCGACGTTCTTTCATTGTTCAGCCAGGACGAATCATGGCTTATCAACAGCAAATCAAAATCCCCGCTACTTACATGCGTGGCGGCACCAGCAAGGGCGTGTTCTTCCGTCTGGACGATCTTCCCGAGCGCTGCCAGGTGCCGGGTCAGGCTCGCGACAAGCTGTTCATGCGCGTCATCGGCAGCCCCGATCCGTATTGCGCGCATATCGATGGCATGGGCGGTGCTACCTCCAGTACCAGCAAATGCGTGATTCTGGCCAAGAGCAGCCGGCCTGACCACGACGTGGATTACCTCTACGGTCAGGTGTCCATCGACAAGGCCTTCGTCGACTGGAGTGGCAACTGCGGCAACCTCTCCACCGCTGCGGGCGCATTCGCCTTGCATGCCGGGCTCATCGACCCGGTGCGCATTCCGCAAAACGGCACCTGCGAGGTGCGCATCTGGCAGGCCAATATCCACAAGACCATCATTGCCCACGTTCCAGTCAGCGACGGCCAGGTTCAGGAAACCGGCGACTTCGAGCTCGACGGGGTGACCTTTCCGGCCGCGGAGATCGTGCTCGAGTTTCTCGAACCGTCAGACGACGGCGAGGAGGGGGGCTCGATGTTCCCGACCGGCAATCTGGTCGATGACCTTGAGGTGCCCGGTGTCGGCACCTTCAAGGCCACCATGATCAGTGCCGGCATTCCCACGGTATTCGTCAACGCCGAGGACATCGGCTACCTGGGCACCGAGTTGCGTGAAGCCATCAATGGCGACCCGGCGCAGCTCGCGCGCTTCGAGAAGATCCGCGTGGCAGGCGCCCTGCGCATGGGCCTGATCAAGACCGCTGAAGAGGCGGCGACCCGGCAGCACACGCCGAAAATCGCTTTCGTCAGCCCACCGAAATCGTACACGTCATCGAGTGGCAGAACGGTCGACGCCGCGGAGGTGGACCTGCTCGTGCGAGCGCTGTCCATGGGCAAACTGCACCATGCCATGATGGGCACGGCTGCGGTCGCCATCGGCACGGCGGCAGCCATTCCCGGCACATTGGTGAATCTGGCGGCGGGTGGTGGCGAGCGCAGTGCGGTGCGTTTCGGTCATCCGTCCGGCACGCTGCGGGTTGGCGCCGAGGCCCGCCAAGATGGCGAGCATTGGCAGGTGACCAAGGCCATCATGAGCCGCAGCGCGCGGGTATTGATGGAGGGCTGGGTGCGCGTACCAGGCGACGCTTTCTAGTGGGCCGGCTCAGTGTTGTGTCGTGCCGATCAGTAGCCCGCCTGCACCCATGAAGAACGCACCGGTAGTGCGGTTGAGGCGCTGCGCGCCCCGGCTGGTGCGGATGAAACGACGAATTTGCCGGCCGAACAGGGCGTAGACCAGCGACGCGGCATACTCGGCAAGCAGGTAGGTTGCGCCCAGGTAGACGAACTGCTCGATGGCGGGCTGGCCCGGCTTGATGAACTGCGGGAACACCGCAGCGAACAGCAGGATGGCCTTGGGGTTGCTGATACCGATCAGGAACTCCTGCAGCATCAAACGGCCAATTCGCCGCTGCGGCTGCACGGCAGGCACCGCGCCGTCCAGCTCCAGGCCATTGAACTCTCGGCTGCGCCAGGCGCTTATGCCCAGGTAGAGTAGGTACAGCGCGCCCACCCATTTGATCGCCGTGAACGCGGTTTCCGAGGCCAGCAGCATGGCCCCCAGACCGATGGCGGAAATGCTCAGGAAGATGGCGAAGGCCACCACGCGGCCGGTGGTGGCCAGCACGGCCGTACCGATGCCGTGGCGAATGCCGTTGTTCATCGCGCAAAAGTTGTTCGGCCCTGGCGTGAGTGCGATCAGCATGGCGACAGGGGCGAAGAGCACGGCATCGAGCAGGGTCATGGGGCACGTCCAGGGAGGGTGCGGGTTACTTGAAGCGCCGTTCGACGCCTTTTTCCACCAGGATCTTGGCGGAGATTTCTTCCACCGAGAAGTGCGTGGAGTCGATGAAGTTGATCGATTCGCGACGGAACAGGCTTTCCACCTCGCGCACCTCGAACTCGCACTGAGCATAGCTGGAGTAACGGCTGTTGGGCTTGCGTTCGTTACGAATGGCGGCCAGGCGATCGGCATCGATGGTCAGACCGAACAGCTTTTCACGGTACTTCTTCAGCGAAGCCGGTAACTGCAGGCGTTCCATGTCGTCTTCGGTCAGCGGGTAGTTGGCGGCCCGGATGCCATACTGCATGGCCATGTACAGGCAGGTCGGGGTCTTTCCGCAGCGCGATACGCCGACCAGAATCAGATCTGCCTTGTCATAGTAGTGCGTGCGCGCGCCATCATCGTTGTCGAGGGCGAAGTTGACCGCCTCGATGCGCTCCATGTAGTTGGCGTTGTGAATGATCGAGTGCGACTTGCCCACCGAGTAGGAGGAGTGCGAGTTCAGCTCCTGCTCCAGGGGTGACAGGAAGGTCGAGAAGATATCGATCATGAAGCCGCGCGACTCGGCCAGAATGTCGTGGATCTGCTGATTGACGATGGTGGCGAAGATGATCGGGTTGGCGCCGTCCTTGTCGGCGGCGTTATTGATTTGTTGTACCATCGCACGCGCTTTTTCCACGCTGTCGACGTACGGCCGCGTGAGCTTGGTGAAGCCGATGGTCTCGAACTGGGCCAGCAGGCTCTGCCCCAGCGCTTCTGCGGTGATACCGGTGCCGTCGGAGATGAAGTACGCGGTTCGATTCATTGCGACAATGGCCTTAAGCTGAGAGCGAATCTTGGCTATGATGGGCCAGTTTTGCGGCCCCCGATGGGCTTGCATTGTTACTTATTTTCCAGGGCCAGGCCATTGTCCACACGGCGCGAGCCGGCGGCTTTTCCAGCCCCATGAGCTTTTCCAACACTGAAGTGGAGAGATCACCTTGGCAGAGTACGTAGTTTCCCTCGATAAGCTCGGCAATCATGATGTCGAGCACGTAGGGGGCAAGAACGCCTCCCTCGGCGAGATGATCAGCAACCTGGCGGGGGCCGGCGTCTCGGTTCCCGGTGGTTTCGCCACTACGGCACAGGCCTATCGCGACTTCCTCGAGCAGAGTGGACTCAACGCGCAGATTCACGAAGCGCTGGACGCTCTGGACGTCGAGGACGTCAACGCCCTGGCCAAGACCGGTGCGCAGATCCGTCAGTGGGTGATGGACGCCGAGTTCCCCAGCGAGCTCAACGAGCAGATCCGCACCGCCTTCGCCGCCATGGCGGGTGGCAATGACAACATGGCCGTCGCCGTGCGCTCTTCGGCGACCGCCGAAGACCTGCCCGATGCGTCCTTTGCCGGCCAGCAGGAAACCTTCCTGAATATTCGCGGCGTGGAAAACGTCATCCGTGCTGCCAAGGAAGTCTTCGCTTCGCTGTTCAACGACCGCGCCATCGCCTACCGCGTGCATCAGGGTTTCGATCACAAGCTGGTCGCACTGTCTGCCGGCGTGCAGCGCATGGTGCGCTCGGAAACCGGTACCGCCGGGGTGATGTTCACCCTCGACACCGAATCGGGCTTTCGCGACGTGGTCTTCATCACCGGTGCTTACGGCCTCGGTGAGACCGTCGTGCAGGGCGCGGTCAACCCCGACGAGTTCTACGTGCACAAGCACACCCTCGAAGCGGGTCGCCCGGCGATTCTGCGCCGCAACCTGGGCAGCAAGGCGATCAAGATGATCTACGGCGACGAGGCCAAGGCCGGCAAGTCGGTCAAGGTCGTCGACGTCGACCGCGCCGAACGCGCACGCTTCTGCCTGAGCGATGCCGAGGTCACCGAGTTGGCCAAGCAGGCGGTGATCATCGAGAAACACTACGGCCGCCCGATGGACATCGAGTGGGCCAAGGACGGTGACGACGGCAAGCTGTACATCGTCCAGGCGCGCCCCGAGACCGTGAAGAGCCGCGCCAACGTCACCGTGATGGAGCGCTACCTGCTCAAGGAGACCGGCACCGTGCTGGTCGAGGGTCGCGCCATCGGCCAGAAGATCGGTGCCGGCAAGGTGCGGGTCATCAACGACGTGTCGGAAATGGACAAGGTTCAGCCTGGCGACGTGCTGGTTTCCGACATGACCGATCCGGACTGGGAGCCGGTGATGAAGCGCGCCAGCGCCATCGTCACCAACCGTGGCGGACGTACCTGCCATGCGGCGATCATCGCCCGTGAGCTGGGCATTCCGGCCGTGGTCGGTTGCGGCAACGCCACCCATGTGCTGCGTGATGGCCAGGGCGTGACCGTTTCCTGTGCCGAGGGTGATACCGGATTCATCTTCGAAGGCGAGCTGGGCTTCGACATTCGCAAGAACTCCGTCGACGCCATGCCCGAACTGCCGTTCAAGATCATGATGAACGTTGGCAACCCGGATCGCGCCTTCGACTTCGCCCAGTTGCCCAACGCGGGCATCGGCCTGGCGCGTCTGGAGTTCATCATCAACCGCATGATCGGCGTGCACCCCAAGGCGCTGCTGAACATGGACGGCCTGCCGCCGGAAATCAGGGAAAGCGTCGAGAAGCGCATCGCTGGCTATGACGACCCGGTGAATTTCTACGTCGAGAAACTGGTCGAGGGCATCAGCACCCTGGCCGCTGCGTTCTGGCCGAAGAAAGTCATCGTGCGCCTGTCCGACTTCAAGTCCAACGAATACGCCAACCTGATCGGCGGCAAGCTGTACGAACCGGAAGAAGAGAACCCGATGCTCGGTTTCCGCGGTGCCTCGCGCTACATCAGCGAGTCGTTCCGCGACTGCTTCGAGCTGGAATGCCGGGCGTTGAAGAAGGTTCGCAACGAGATGGGCCTGACCAACGTCGAGATCATGGTGCCTTTCGTGCGTACCCTGGGCGAAGCCAAGCAGGTGGTCGATCTGCTGGCCGAAAATGGTCTGGCACGTGGTCAGGATGGCCTCAAGGTCATCATGATGTGCGAGCTGCCGTCCAACGCCATTCTGGCCGAAGAGTTCCTCGAGTACTTCGACGGCTTCTCCATCGGCTCCAACGACCTGACGCAGCTGACCCTGGGCCTGGATCGCGATTCCGGTATCGTCGCTCACCTGTTCGACGAGCGTAACCCGGCGGTCAAGAAGCTGCTGGCCAATGCCATCGCCGCGTGCAACAAGGCGGGCAAGTACATCGGTATCTGCGGCCAGGGGCCTTCCGACCATCCGGATCTGGCCAAGTGGCTGATGGAGCAGGGCATCGAGAGCGTGTCCCTGAACCCGGATTCGGTGCTGGAAACCTGGTTCTTCCTCGCTGAAGGCCAGCCTGGCTGACCGACACGCACTCAACGGTGACCCGAGGGCAGGTTCTACCTGCCCTTTTTTGTGACCCGCATTCCCGCTGGCCGGCTTTTCTAAGGCGCCAGCTGTTTACCGACATTTGTGGCCTGCCGGCGGGCGATTTCTCGCCGTCGGCAGCGTGGCTGTACCAGAGCGAAGAAGATGCAGAGCAGTAGTGAGTTGTTTCCCGTTGCGCTGATCAGTGCCGATCTGCGTGGCGACCTGAGTGAAGATGTCTACCGCCTCAAGCCAGGTAACAGCCCGGATTTCAGCGTTGAACTGGTGTTGACCCGACTGGCCGTGGCAGGGCAGGAGGGGGCCCGTGGCGAGCCGGTGATCCTGCTGCACGGCAGCTTTTCCAATCGGCGCTTCTGGTATTCACCCAAATGCATCGGCCTGGCACCGTATCTGGCTCGCGCCGGGTTCGATGTGTGGATCGCGGAAATGCGTGGCCATGGCCTTTCACCGCGCAACCTCGCCTATCGCCACAACTGCGTGGCCGACTATGCGCGTTACGACCTGCCGGCAATAGCCGCCTTCGTTGCTGAAAAGAATCCGCGTCCTGCGCACTGGCTCGGCCATTCGCAGGGCGGCCTGACCCTCGCCGCAGCGTTGGGCGGCGGCTATCTGCAGCAGGGTGGGATCGCCAGCGTCGGCCTGTTCGGTACCGAGATCAGTCGCCGCTACTGGCCGCTGAAGGTGCCGCCGATCGAATGGCTGGCGCGTTTGCTGCTCAAGCGTTTTGCGCTGCTGTCGGGCTCGCGGCTCAAGCGCGGGCCCGAAGACGAGCCCATCGGCATCGCACTTGAGATCCTCCGCTGGCATCGCTTGTTCGGCCGATTCGGTGATGCCGAACGCGATTGGTGGGCCGGTTTGCATGAGGTGCAGGTGCCGTTGCTGGCAGTGGCGGGCGAGGGTGACCTCAAGTGTCCACCTGCGGCGTGCCGGGCGCTTTTCGAGCAATTCGCCTCGCGGGATCGGCAGTTCATCCACCTGAGCCGTGCTCAGGGCTTTCAACAGGATTACGACCACGTGCAGATGCTGGTCAGCAAGCCGGCGCAGGACGAAGTCTGGCCGCTGGTTCGCCGTTGGCTCGAGGGGGAGCGGCAGGCGCCGCTCGCCACCGCGCCGGAGGAAAGCGCCGCGGCCATTCCTGCCACGCCGTGATCCGGCTAAGATGGCCTCGTCAATCGCTGCGACGTCTTCACCATGTCCGTAGCGCCGCTGAGAAGACTATGCTGCAGGCCTCGATCACCTACTCAGGAGCTTCGCCATGCAATACATCACGCCCGATCTGTGTGACGCCAACCCGGAACTGGTCAGCGTCGTGGAGCCGATGTTCAGCAATTTCGGAGGCCGCGATTCTTTCGGTGGGCAGATCGTCACCGTCAAATGCTTCGAGGACAATTCCCTGGTCAAGTCCCAGGCCGATGAGCCCGGTGCTGGCAAGGTGCTGGTGGTGGACGGCGGGGCCTCGCTGCGTTGTGCGCTGCTGGGCGACATGATCGCCGAGAAGGCCGCGAAGAATGGCTGGGAAGGCATGGTGATCTATGGCTGCGTGCGTGACGTCGATGTGCTGGCGCAGACCCATCTCGGCGTTCAGGCCCTGGGCAGCCACCCGCTGAAGACCGAGAAGCGTGGCTTGGGTGATCTCAACGTTGTGGTCACCTTCGGTGGCGTGACCTTCCGCCCGGGCGAGTACCTGTATGCCGACAACAACGGCATCATCGTTTCGCCGCAGGCCTTGCAGGTCGAGTAAATCAGCTTGTCGTAGCCACCCGGCTGCAGTGACCAATCACCAGGGGTATGGATGTACGAGGAAGACAACGCGCAGTGGGGCCTGGTGCACGGCTTCGTGCTCGATGGTAAAGGTGGCGCCTGCGCGGTCGCGCGCGCGCAACTCGATGAATTGCAGTTGGCGCAGGGGCAGAGCCTCTGGCTGCACTGGGATCGCAGTCACCCGCAGACCCAGAACTGGCTGCGCCGCGACAGTGGTTTGAGCGAGTTCGCCTGCG
Source organism: Pseudomonas flavescens (assembly GCF_013408425.1). Lineage (NCBI taxonomy): Bacteria > Pseudomonadati > Pseudomonadota > Gammaproteobacteria > Pseudomonadales > Pseudomonadaceae > Phytopseudomonas > Phytopseudomonas flavescens. The sequence continues at coordinate 1,327,442 of NZ_JACBYV010000001.1, forward strand.
ATCTGTTGCTCGAGGAAAATACCCGGCCACGGGCATTGCCGCTACCCAACGATGAGCTGCTGGTGTTTCTGCGTGGCGTCAACCTCAACCCGGGTGCCGAGCCCGAGGACATGGTATCGGTGCGGATTTTCGCCGAAGAGCGCCGCATCATCTCGCTGCGTCTGCGCCCGTTGCGCGCCACCGAGGATCTGATCGAGCGGCTGCAGGTCGGCAAGGGGCCGAAGACCGCCTCCGAACTGGTGCTGCAGCTCAGCGATTACCTGACGGACAAGGTCGAGGATCTGGTGGCCGAGCTCTCCGAACTGGTCGACGGCCAGGAAGAGAAGGTCGATGGCGACGAGCGGGCCTTGCCCGATCACGGCCTGCTGCTGCAAATCCGTCGGCGCGCAGCGAACCTGCGACGCTTTCTGTCGCCACAGCGTGACATCTATGTACAGCTGACGCGCAGCCAGCTGCCCTGGCTGACCCACGAAGACGGCATCTACTGGAACGAATTGAACAACCGCCTGCTGCGCTACCTCGAGGAGCTGGAGCTGACTCGCGAGCGCATCGGGCTGCTGCTGGAAACGGAAAATCGGCGCATGGACGTGCGCATGAACCACATCATGTTCCGTTTCGGCATCATCACCTGCGTCTTCCTGCCAATGAGCTTCGTCACCGGGCTGCTGGGCATCAACGTCGGCGGTATCCCGGGAGCTGACAGCCCGTACGGCTTTCTCGTCGCTTGCCTGTTGATGCTGTCCATCGGCTTTGGGCAGTGGCTGCTGTTCCGGCGCTTGCGCTGGGTCTGATGTGACTTGCGTCTCAGGCGCTTCGTCTAGCGAAGACGTTCTATGAGGTCTGCCATGCACGATCCATTCGAAGAATCCCTGCGTGATCTGTTGAAAGCCTCGTCTTCGCCATCGCGCGATGACGACGCTTGTCTGAACCGCGTCCTGAAGACCGCCAACCGCCAGGTCGGCGCGGGCGACCTGTTCGGCTTGATGGGGCACTGGGCCGGCGCCCTGATGATTGCCCTCAACAATGGCTCTTCCCATGTAGCACCGGTGTCGCGTCGCCGTGCTGCTGCTCGCTCTTCTGATAAGGCTGAATGAAATGGAACTCGACCCTTGGACTCATAGCCTGGTCGCCGCGATGACGGCGTTGTGGACGAAAGTCGCCAGCTTCATTCCCAACCTGTTCGTGGCCCTGGTGCTGGTGCTGCTCGGCTTCGTGGTCGCCAAGCTGCTCGATACGCTGCTTTCCAAGCTGCTCGGCAAACTGGGCCTCGACCGCCTGATGGCCGGTACCGGCCTGACCAAGATATTGGGCCGGGCGGGCTTTCAGGTTCCGGTTTCGACCCTCATCGGCAAGATCGTCTACTGGTTTGTACTGCTGATATTCCTGGTTTCCGCTGCCGAATCGCTGGGGCTGGAGCGTGTTTCCGCAACGCTGGACGTGCTCGCCCTGTACCTGCCGAAGGTGTTCGGCGCTGCGCTGATCCTGCTGGCCGGTGTGCTGCTGGCTCATCTGCTCAGCGGCCTGGTGCGCGGGGCTGCGGAAGGCGTCGGCCTGGACTACGCCCATGGCCTGGCGCGGCTGGCCCAGGGGCTGGTGATCATCATCAGCATCTCCGTGGCGATCGGCCAGTTGGAAGTCAAGACCGACCTGCTCAACAACGTCATTGCCATCGTGCTGATTTCCGTTGGCCTGGCAGTCGCACTGGCGCTGGGCCTCGGCAGCAAGGAGCTGGCCAGCCAGATTCTCGCCGGTATCTACGTGCGTGAGCTGTATCAGGTGGGGCAGGAAATCGAGGTGGGGGGGGTCGAAGGCCAGATCGAAGAAATCGGTACGGTGAAGACCACGGTGTTGACGGACTCTGGCGAGCTGATATCGCTCTCCAATCGGGTGCTGCTCGAGCAGCGGGTAAGCAGCCGCTGAGGGTGCATTTCTGCTACCCTATGCGCCCAGCCAGCGGCCTGTACGGACAGGTGCTGGCTGTTTTCGTCCTGACCGTTGGCCCGATCTGCTTTGAACGCACCCCAATCACCGTCACTGCGCTATGACCCACGCGAGCTCTCCGACGAGGAGCTGGTGGCGCGTGCCCATGACGAGCTGTTCCACATCACGCGTGCCTACGAGGAGCTGATGCGGCGTTACCAGCGTACCCTGTTCAACGTGTGTGCACGATATTTAGGGAACGATCGAGATGCGGACGATGTCTGTCAGGAAGTGATGCTGAAAGTTCTATACGGACTGAAGAACTTCGAGGGTAAATCGAAGTTCAAGACCTGGCTCTACAGCATTACTTACAACGAGTGTATTACCCAGTATCGCAAGGAGCGTCGCAAACGTCGTTTGATGGATGCGCTGAGTTTGGATCCACTAGAAGAAGCGTCCGAAGAAAAGGCGCCGAAGGTAGAGGATCGAGGTGGTTTGGATCGCTGGCTCGTGCATGTGAACCCGATTGACCGTGAGATTCTGGTGTTGCGCTTCGTTGCGGAGCTGGAGTTTCAGGAGATCGCCGACATCATGCACATGGGCCTGAGCGCCACGAAAATGCGCTACAAGCGCGCGCTAGACAGATTGCGGGAGAAGTTTGCAGGAATTACCGAAAGTTAGTTCGGGGCGAACTTTCACTAGCATAGGTGAGTTTTGTTAAACTTACCGACGACTCGCATGTCTATCTGCATGTGAATCAATCAATCTATAGATGGGGATTTAACGGATGAAACTGAAAAACACCTTAGGCGTTGTCATTGGCTCCTTGGTAGCCGCAACCTCGATGGGCGTGCTGGCTCAAGGCCAAGGCGCTGTCGAGGTGGAAGGCTTTGCCAATCGCTACTTCACCGACACTCAGCGTGATTTCGCTCATGACGAAGGCAACCTGTTCGGCGCCAGCGTTGGTTACTACCTGACCGACGACGTTGAACTGGCTCTGTCCTACGGCGAGTACCACGACCTGCGTGGCGAAGGCGCTGCTGGCAGCAAGAACATCAAGGGCAACCTGACTGATCTGAAAGCCCTCTACCACTTCGGTCAGCCGGGTGTTGGCCTGCGTCCGTACGTTTCCGGCGGTTTCGGCCACCAGAGCATCGGCGACGCCAACAAAGGCGGTCGCGATACCTCCACTCTGGCCATCGCTGGCGCTGGTGCCAAGTACTACTTCACCGAAGTTCTGTACGCACGTGCTGGCGTTGAAGCGCTGTACAACATCGACAAAGGTGACACCGAATGGCAAACCGGCGTCGGTGTCGGTCTGAACTTCGGCGGTAGCACCCGTCAGGTTGCCCAGGTGACTGAGCCGGCTCCAGAGCCAGTTCCAGCTCCGGCTCCGGTCGTTGAAGAAGCCCCGCAAGTGGTTCGTGTTGAGCTGGACGTCAAGTTCGACTTCGACAAGGCCGCTGTCAAAGAAGAAAGCTATGGCGACATCAAGAGCCTGGCTGACTTCATGAACCAGTACCCGCAAACCAGCACCACCGTTGAAGGTCACACCGACTCCGTCGGTACTGACGCTTACAACCAGAAGCTGTCCGAGCGTCGTGCCAACGCCGTTCGTGACGTACTGGTCAACCAGTACGGCGTAGGCGCTAACCGCGTCAACTCCGCTGGCTACGGTGAGTCCCGTCCGGTTGCTGACAACGCTACCGAAGAAGGCCGCGCGATCAACCGTCGCGTAGAAGCCGAAGTAGAAGCCCAAGCCCAGTAATAGGCTCAGGTTTCAGGAAAACCCGGCTTCGGCCGGGTTTTTCTTTGCCTGTAGAAAAGTGCTAAAGGCGCAAATAAAAACGGCATCTACCAGGCCACCCGATGGGGGAAGGAGACCTGGCAGACGCCGTGTTCGTTACTCGGCTTCCCAACGAATGACCGCCGATTTGATGTCTGAATGATACAGCAAGTATCGCGCCATGTGGTCGTACAAGTGCAAATCCATTGCTTGCGGGCACAACCCATCGCGGATCATGGGCCATTGCTGGGCGTGGCCGGTTGCGAATGGATCGTTATGAGGCAGGGCAGGCCTGAGCCTCTTCCACATAGTCTCGCAGCCAGCGCAGCACATCCACGGCCTCCCAGCGATTGGGGTCGAACATGGCATAGGCCAGACCCTGGTAGCCCACCACATCGAGCTGCCGGTGATAACCCGCACGCTGCAACAAGGCCTCGATCTCGGCGAAGCAGGTGTTGAAGTGCAGGCGGTTGAAGGGGGTTTTACCTTCGGTAACGATTCCCTCCAGATGCAGTTCCTCGACGATGGGCCGAACCTTGTCCAGCTGCATCCGGTTGATCGAGTGCTTGAGTTGCATTACGTCCAGCATAGTAGGCTCCCGCTTTACGCCTTGACCCCAGCCGGGGCAATCCCGGTTTTCGATCAGTGATGACGCTAGGGTAAATCAAAAGTACTGTACAAATAAACAGTATTCGGTAATAGTGAGCTTCGACGCTTCATGACTCCCATATCCGCGAGCGCTGCAGAGCGCCCGTGGCCGATGCCGAGGGCTCCGAACAATGCAACAGATACTCATGACAATTGTGCTGTTGGTGACGCTTACGGGCTGCGTGCAGCCGCACGTCGAGCAACCCAGGGTCAATGCCAATTACCTGATCATCGAAGACAGCCAGGCCTGGGCCGTACTGGTTTCAGATGGCAAGCGCGTGGAAGAGCCTGGTGTGGTGGTCGATGCGATCAAGCTGGCCGGCAGCGATGCACCGATAGCTGCCAGTTACGTGATCGATACGCCTAACTGCGGCAAGGTGCAGTGGCTGGTCGAACGTCAGGACGCCGCGGACGGGGTGACCACCCGCATGACCCTGCATGACAACAATCAGTTGGGTGGTTCGGGCTGCGTGATCGGCGAAGGCCTGACGCGAGTCTGGACGGTTCTCGATTACTCCAGCTGACACCCGCAAACTAGCAGGCGGCCGCTGCGATGGACGCCTTGCGCTCTTCGGCGGTGATGCGTTGGCAGATCTCGATGATCTGCTCACGCATCCAGCGATTGGCTGGGTCCTGGTCAGTGCTCTCATGCCAGTAGAGATGGGTTTCCAATAGCGGGATGCTGGCAACCGGCAGCTCGCTGAAATGCAGGTCGTTATCCCGGGCGAAGCGCTCCGGCACGGTGATCGCCATGTCGGTGTCTCGCATCACACGGCAGGCCATCAGGTAATGCTGAGAGCGCAGGGCGATGCGCCTCTGAATGCCCATCTTGCCCAAGGCCAGGTCGACATAACCCAGGCCGCTGCGGCGGCTGGAAATGTGGATATGGGTCAGTGACAGGTATTTCTCCAGACTCAGCTTTTCATTGCCCAGCGGATGGCCATGGCGCATCGCGCAGACGTATCGGTCTTCCATCAGTTTGACGTGGCGCACCTGCGGGTCGATGTTCAACGGCGCATCCACGGCGAAGTCCAGGCGTCCTGCAGCCAGCTCCTTGGTGGTTTCCCGGCGACGTACCAGCATGCTTTCGATGGTCACGCTCGGCGCCTGACGACGCAGGCGCTGGAACACCGGTGGCAACACCACGGCTTCGGTCAGGTCGGTCATGCTGATGCGGAAGGTCTTGTTCGCCTGGGCCGGGTTGAAGGTACGGCTTTCCTGCACCGAGATACGCAGCTGCTGCAGCGCGGTGCGCACCGGGGTGATGATGTTCTGCGCCATTGGCGTCGGTACCATGCCCTGGGCGGTGCGTACGAACAGCGGGTCGTTGAAGGTCTCCCGCAGGCGTGCCAGGGCATTGGACACCGCTGGCTGGGTGATGCCGACGATCTGTCCGGCACGCGTTAGATTGGCTTCGGTGTAGATGGCATCGAAGACCACGAAAAGATTGAGATCCACCTTGTTCAGGTTCATGCCTGAGCGACTCCGCAATGTTGTTCTTGTCGGGTGATCTTATATCGGTGATGAATGTTTATACACGCCGAAAATAGCTTAGATAAATCATGCGGCCTCCACTAGCATCCTTTGCACACGAAAAAGCAGCCGAAGGTGTGCCATGGATTTCGCCTATTCCCCCCGGGTTCAGCAGTTGCGTGAGCGCGTCAGTGCTTTCATGGAGGCCCATGTCTATCCGGCCGAGGCGGTGTTCGAGCGCCAGGTGGGCGAAGGTGATCGCTGGCAGCCGACGGCGATCATGGAACAGCTCAAGGACAAGGCGAAAGGCGAAGGCCTGTGGAACCTGTTTCTGCCTGACTCCGAGCGAGGGGCAGGGCTGAGCAACACCGAATACGCGCCTCTGGCGGAGATCATGGGGAGCTCGCTGATCGGCCCCGAACCGTTCAATTGTGCGGCGCCTGATACCGGCAACATGGAGGTACTGGTGCGCTATGCCAGCGAGGAGCAGAAACGTCAGTGGCTCGACCCGCTGCTCAGTGGCGAGATTCGTTCGGCCTTCGCCATGACCGAACCGGAGGTCGCCTCGTCCGATGCGACCAACATGCAGGCCAGTGCCGTGCGCGATGGTGATCACTGGGTGATCAACGGGCGCAAGTGGTGGACCTCTGGCGCCTGTGACCCACGCTGCAAGATCATGATCTTCATGGGGCTCACCAATCCCGAGGGGCATCGCCACCAGCAGCACTCGATGATTCTGGTGCCGATGGATACGCCAGGCGTCAAGGTGGTCCGGCCCTTGCCGGTGTTCGGCTATGACGACGCGCCTCACGGTCACGCGGAAGTGCTGTTCGAGGATGTTCGGGTTCCATACGACAACGTCCTGCTAGGCGAGGGGCGCGGCTTCGAGATCGCTCAGGGGCGCCTCGGTCCCGGGCGTATCCACCATTGCATGCGCTCCATCGGCATGGCCGAGCGGGCGCTCAAGCTGATGTGCGAGCGAGCGCTGGAGCGAAGTGCGTTCGGCAAGCCGCTGGCGCGCCTCGGCGGCAACATCGACCTGATCGCCGAGTCACGCATGGAAATCAACATGGCGCGCCTGCTGACGCTGAATGCGGCCTACATGATGGATACGGTCGGCAACAAGGTGGCCGCCAGCGAGATCGCGCAGATCAAGGTAGTGGCACCCAACGTGGCATTGAAGGTGATCGATCGTGCCATCCAGATGCACGGTGGGGCAGGGGTCAGTGCGGATTTTCCGCTGGCTTACTGGTATGCGATGCAGCGCACCTTGCGCCTGGCCGATGGTCCGGACGAGGTGCATCGTGCGGCAATCGGCAAATACGAGCTGGGCAAGTACATGAAATGAGGCCGGCTCAGGTGCCAGGTGGCTCGTCGAGCCCTGGCACCAGAGTCAGCTTCGTCGCGTTGACGCGCATGTGCAGTTGCGCGGCGAAGGTGCGTGCAGCGAGCTCATCCTCGAACATCAGCGTGCGCTTGCCCAGGCGTACGCACCAGCGTACGCCGTCGCCTTTGTCTACGCATTCGATCTGCACGTTTTGCTGGGTCACGTCGTCTCTGCAGGCTTCTTGTCGCGGGTTTTCAGCAGCGACAGGATGACGCCGCCGGCCAGTACGCCCATGGTAACGCCGAGCGAGAGCAAAGCGGGAACCTTGATGAAGCCATGCAGGAAGATCTTGCAGCCGATGAACATCAGTACGATGGCCAGCGCATACTTGAGGTACACGAAGCGGTGCATGAGGGCCGCCAGCGCGAAGTACAGCGCCCGCAGGCCGAGAATCGCGAAGATGTTCGAGGTGTAGACGATGAACGGATCCTGGGTGATGGCGAATACCGCCGGCACGCTGTCCACGGCGAACACCAGATCCGCCAGTTCGATCAGCACCAGTGCCAGTAGCAGCGGGGTGGCGAACAGCAGCATCTTGCCGCTGGCCGGATCTTGCTGACGCACCAGGAATTTGCCGCCGTGCAGGTCATCGGTCACCCGGATGTGCTTGCGCAGGAAGATCAGGAACTTGTTTTGCGATAGGTCCGGATGCTCGTCGTGATCCTTGCTGAACAGCATCTTGATGCCGGTGAACAGCAGGAAGGCGCCGAACACGTAGAGGATCCAGTCGAACTCCTGAACCAGAGCCGTTCCCAGGCCGATCATGATTGCCCGTAGCACCACCACGCCGATGATTCCCCAGAACAGCACGCGGTGCTGGTATTTGCGGGGAATGCCGAAGAAGCCGAGGATCATCGCCATGACGAACACGTTGTCCATCGATAGCGACTGTTCGACCAGGAAGCCGGTGTAGAACTCCAGTGCCTTGGTTGCGCCAAGCTCCCACCAGACCCAGCCGCCAAACGCGACGCCCACGCTGAAGTAGCCAGCGTAGAGCAGCAGGCTTTCGCGCATTTCGATTTCATGCTGGTCGCGGTGCAGGACGCCGAGATCGAAGATCAGCAGCGCAAAGACGATGACGATGAACGCCATCCAGAAATAGTACGGGGTGCCGAGAAACGGCGTGGACATAAAGGCATGTAGAGCTGTCATGGGCCCTCCCTGTTGATGCCTAAGTTGAGATTCAACTTAGTGACTCCGACATCACGATGAGATGAACTCATCGCCAGAGGGGCCCGGCGTCACATCTCCATAAGGCTAGGATGAATCGCGCGGTTGAGCAAGTGCTTGGCGCGCCTCGAAAAACTCAATACACCCAGACTTCCACGCGGCGATTCTTGAACCTGCCGCTGTCGCCTTCGTTGTCGGCGACCGGCAATTCATCGCCAAGGCCGGCGACTTCACGCAATACCACACCTTCGCGCACCAGCTCTCGGCGTACCGCCATGGCCCGCAGCTTGGACAACAGCTCGGCGCGTGCCGAAACCGCTTTCGGGTCGCCGAAACCGACCAGCACCACCTTGCGCTGCAGCTTGTCGTGCTGCCTCAGGTAGTCGAGCACCCGGCGCAGATCCTGCTGCGCCTTGTTGTCGAGGCTGGCGCTGCCTTCCTGGAAGCGGAAGTTCACCGACAGTCGTTTGGCCTCCCGGGTCAGGGTCTGATAGGTGGCAGGCATATCGGCGGTGGCTTCGATGCTGACCGCCTGCACGGTCTGCGCGATGAAGCCGTTCTGAGCGACGATTTCCTGACCCTGCGGGCTCTGCGCGAACTGCAGCAGGGCTTCGGCCCATGGGTTGGTGTTCTTCGGTGGCCCGTAAAGGAACAGGCGCCGCGACAGCGGGTAGTCCTCGGTGGCGATCAGCGTCACGCTGGGCAGCATCGGCTGCGACTCGCCGGCGGCGATGGCCACCGCTTTCGCCTTGCGCACGTAGGGCAGGCCGATGAAGCCGATGCCGTTTGCATCGGCGGCGACCGAATCGGACAACTGCTCGCTGGACTCGAAGCGTTTGGCCTTGGCTGACAACTGCTTGCCGTTGGCGGTCAGTACCAGCTCCTTGAACGTATCGAAGGTGCCGGAGTTGTCGTCCCGGGCGTACAGGTCGATGCTGCCAGGGCGACCGCCCAGCTGTGCCCAGTCGCTCACTTCACCGGAGAATATCTGCGCCAGTTGCTCGGTACTGAGGGTGCTGACGGGGTTGTCAGGATGCAGCACGATGGCCAGCCCATCGATGGCGATGACCTGCTCGGCGTCCCGGCTTTTCATGTTGCCCAGCGATGACAGGGTCGCCACTTCGCTGTCCTTGATCGGTCGTGACGAGGCCGCCAGTTCAGCGTTGCCCTGGCCTATGGCACTGAAGCCGGTGCCTGAGCCGTGAGCGGCAATTTCCACGCTCACCGTACGGCCGGCCGCATTGAGGGCGGAAACCACCTGTTCGTTTTCCCGGCTCGTGGCTGTACGGATATTGCTCAGGCCCTGTTGCTGCATCAGGCCCTTGACCAGCGCCGGGCCCAGGCTGGCACCAATGGTGTTGGAGCCCTGAATGCGCAGCGCCGGAGCGTCTCCGGTGGGCAGTGGCAGGGCGGCGAATGCCGTCCAGGGGCTCAGGTAGCAGACGAAGCCGAGCAACAGAAACGTTGCGGTTCGGCTCCAGGTTTCGCGGTCACAGACGGGGGGGCGCAGCATGCGGCAAACACCTTGCAGGGGGTGGCTGAAGTGCTGCGACGATAAGACAGAAAAATGACTGGAAGATGACGCTGCGCGTCAGCTCAGTTCCAGCCAGATCGGCGCGTGATCCGAAGGCTTCTCCATGCCCCGCAGGTCATAGTCGATACCGGCGTCCTTGAGGCGTTCCTGCAACACCTGGGAGGCGAGGATCACGTCGATGCGCAGGCCGCGCTTGGGTTCGTCCTCGAAGCCGCGACTGCGATAGTCGAACCAGCTGAAACGGTCGTCGACCTGCGGATGCAGCGACCTGAAACTGTCGACCAGCCCCCAGCCTTTCAGCGTGGCGAGCCACTCGCGTTCCTCTGGCAGGAAGCTGCATTTTCCGGTCTTCAGCCAGCGCTTGCGGTTGACCTCGCCGATACCGATGTCGCAATCCTCCGGGGAAATATTGATATCACCCATGACGATCAGCGGCTGGTCGTGGGCGAAACGGCCGGTCAGCAGTTCCTGAAGGTCGGCATAGAAGCGCTGTTTGGCAGGAAACTTGGTGGGGTGGTCGCGGCTCTCGCCCTGGGGGAAGTAACCGTTCATCACGGTGACCGGGTTGCCGTTGGCGTCGGCGTAGGTGCCGTAGATGAAGCGTCGCTGGGCCTCCTCGCTGTCGTTCGGAAATCCCTTGACCAGCTCCAGTGGCGCCTGGCGCGATAACAGGGCGACACCATAATGGCCCTTCTGGCCGTGGTAGTGAACGTGGTAACCGAGCGCGCGAATGTCCGCTTCGGGAAACTGATCGTCGCTGACCTTGGTTTCCTGCAGGCCGATCACATCCGGCTGGTGCTTCTCGATCAGCGCTGCGAGTTGGTGCGGACGTGCCCGCAAGCCGTTGATGTTGAAGGAAACGAGTTTCATATCGGCGATCCTGGTGATTCTGTGGCGTTGAAGCGGCGATGCTAGCCGATCAGGGCGGCGCACGGCCAGCGGCCGGGCAAGACCTGGTAATGCTTTGGGAGCGTGCCAGCACTGGAATGGGGCGCTTGGCGTGATAGCATCGCGGGCATGAGAGTTATTTCTACACTAGGCGCGGGATGCGCGCTGTTGTTGTTCAGTTCGACGCTGCTCGCCGAAGACGCTCGTCTGGTGGTCAGTGTGCAGCCTGCCAACAATGCCTTGAAGAGCAATGTCGAGGGTTACATCGGCAGCCTCGGTGAGCGTGATGCCGAGGCGCTGCAGCGCTTGCGTCGAGTGGTCGAGGGCCAGGCGGAAAAAGCCGCGCAGGCGCTGGGCTATTACCAGGCGCAGATCACCACCGAAGTGGTCGAGCAGACGCCGCCGCGGCTGAACGTGCGCATCGTGCCCGGTGAGCCGGTGCGCATCGGCAGCGTGACCGTTCGGGTCGATGGGCCGGCCGCTCAGATGCGCGCCTTCCAGATCCCCAAGGATGCACAGCTCACTCAGGGCGCTCGGCTCAATCACGGTCGTTACGAGGCCGCCAAGCGGCACATCCAGAACCAGGCCTCGCGCTACGGGTTCTTCCGCGGACGCTTCACCCAGCAGCGCCTGAGCATCGACCCCCAGGCTGGCCTGGCCGACATCGAATTGATCTACGACAGTGGCCCGCGCTACATCCTCGGCAGCGTGGCCTTCGAAGGCGACATGCCGTTCGACGATGATCTGCTGCAGCGCATGGTGCCGTTTCCCGCCGACACACCTTACGATTCCGAACGCATCGCCGAGCTCTATCAGGCGCTGCGTTCCAGTGGCTATTTCGAATCGGTGCGTGTCGATGCCAGCCCCACCGTGGCGGAACAACAAGTGATTCCGGTCAAGGTTCACCTGCAGACCCGCTTGCCGCGCACCATGGGTCTCGGGCTTGGCTTCTCCACCGACGTCGGTCCCCGTGGTCGCGCCAACTGGGAGCGCCACTGGGCCAATTCCCGAGGGCACAGCTACGGCGCGGAAATGGAACTCTCGGCACCTCGGCAGAACGTTGGTCTGTGGTATGACGTGCCGCTGGATCCGCCGCTGACCGACAAGCTGCGCATGGCTGGCGGTTACCAGTACGAAGAGATCGCCAACACCGACAGCCTCAGCCGCCTGCTGACCGTCGGGCCGGAATGGCACAGCAGGCTTGATAGCGGTTGGCAGCGGGTGATTTCCCTGAAATGGCAGCGCGAGGAATACCGTCTCGGTGACGATTCGGGGCTCAGCACCCTGTTGATGCCCGGTATCAGCTACTCCTACCTGCAAAGCGACAATCGCATCGACCCGAACCACGGTTACCGCCTGCAGTTCGATGCTTCGGTCGCCAAGGAGGGGTTGCTGGCCGACTCCGATGTGATCCATGGCAACGTGCTTGCCAAAGGCCTGACCACCCTGTGGCAGAACCACCGTTTCCTCGGTCGGGCACAGTTTGGCGGCACCGAGTCCAAGGGGTTCAACTCGTCCGTGCCGCCCTCGCTGCGCTTCTTCGCCGGTGGTGACCAGAGCGTGCGCGGTTATGACTACCAGAGCCTGTCGCCGGAGAACAATCAGGGCGACAAGATCGGTGCACGTTACATGTTCGCCGCCAGCGCCGAGTACCAGTACAGCGTGGCTGACAAATGGCGGGTGGCGACGTTCTACGACACCGGTAACGCGTTCAACTCGCTGGATATGCCGACGCTCAAGAGTGCGGTCGGTATCGGTATGCGCTGGGTGTCGCCGGTTGGGCCGCTGCGCCTGGACCTGGCTCATCCCCTGGACGACGAGGGTGGCGTGCGGCTGCATTTCTCCATGGGGCCCGAACTGTGAAGCGGGCGCTCAAGTATGCCGGGCTCAGCCTGGCGAGCCTGCTGGCACTGCTGATCGTGCTGCTGGTGTGGATGCTGGCGACCTCTGCCGGCAGCCGCTGGACCCTGAGCCTGGTGCCCGGGCTGCAGGTGGATGGATTCGAGGGACGCCTGGGCGGCCGCTGGACGGCCGACCAGGTGCTCTGGCGCCAGGGTGACGACCAGGTGCTGGTTCGCCAGCCGTTGCTCGACTGGTCGCCGGCCTGCCTGCTGCGCCTGACCCTGTGCATCGATACGCTACGCAGCGAACGCATCGAGCTGAACTTCGCCGCCAGCGACACACCGCCGAGCGAGGAGCCTTTCAGCCTGCCGCAGATCGATCTGCCGCTGGCCGTGCAGGTGGGTGAGGTATGGATCGGCAGCCTGCAGCTCAACGGTGATGACCAACTGCAGGGGCTGGAACTGGCGGCCAACTGGGCGAGCGACGGTCTGAATATCAGCAGGCTGCATGTACAGCGTGATGATCTGGTCGTCGACCTGCAGGGCAGGCTGCTGCCGAGCGGCGAATGGCCGCTGAGCTTGCAGGGCAGCGCTGCGCTGCCGTCGCCGGATGGCAAAGAGTGGGACCTGGCGCTGCGGGTCGAGGGTGATCTGCGTCAGAGTCTGGCGCTGACGGTCGACAGCAGCGGCTACCTGGCAGGGCGTCTGAGCGGTGAGGTTCAGCCGCTGGTCGAGCACCTTCCGGCGACACTGACGTTCACCGCCGACGGCTTCAAGGCCGAAGCATCGCTGCCCGATACCCTTCGCCTGAACGGTTTGACCTTGCGGGCCGCGGGCAATCTGCAGGACGGTTACGGTATCGATGGCGTCGCCACCCTGCCAGCCGAAGGTGGTCCGGTCGCCCTGGCGCTGCGCGGACGCATCGACGCCAAGGGGGCGGATATCGCCACCCTGCGCCTGGCGGCAGCGGAGAACCAGTACCTGGCTGTCAACGGACGCCTGGACTGGCAGCAAGGCTTCAGCGCCGACAGCCATGTCGATTGGCAGGACTTTCCCTGGCTGCGCCTGTATCCGCTGGAGGAGGCGCCACCGGTCACCCTGAAAAAGCTCACCGGCGACCTCTCTTATGAGAACGGCAACTACCTTGGCAATCTGTCCGCGGCACTGGATGGCCCAGCCGGCGCCTTCAGCGTGCAGACGCCGCTCAGTGGTGACCTGCAGCAGGTGCATTTGCCGCAACTGCAGGTCCGCGCCGGGCAGGGCAAGATCGATGGCCAGGTGACGGTCGGTTTCGCCGATGCGGTGAGCTGGGATGCGCAACTGCAGGTCAGTGATTTCGATCCCGCCTACTGGGTCGCCGAGCTGCCCGGGCGTATCGCCGGGCCGGTGCGCAGCAAGGGACAGTTACGCGATGGTCGCCTGGAACTGACCGGTGATCTTGACCTGCAGGGGCGCTTGCGTGGTCAACCTGCACAGCTGCAGACCACGGTAGCCGGCGCTGGAGAGCGCTGGGAGTTGAGCGCGCTCAGCGTGCGCCTGGGCGACAACCGTATCGACGGCCGTGGCCAGCTCGATCAGCGCCTGCAGGGCGAGCTGCGCATCGCTCTGAACCGCCTCGGCCAGCTATGGCCAGGGTTGCAGGGGCAGGCCACCGGGCGCCTCGATCTGGCCGGCAGCCTGCAGGCTCCGCAGGGCACGTTCGACTTGAACGGCCAGGGCTTGGCATTCGAGGACATGCGTCTGCGTCAACTGGGGCTGGACGCCACCCTGGATGGCAATGGGCAAGCCAAGGTGCAAGTGCGTGGCCAGGGGATCGCCAGTGGTGATACCCAGGTGGGCGACCTGACCATCAACGGCAATGGCAGCCAACGTCAGCAGCAAATGGATCTGAGCCTGCAGGGCCCCCAACTGCAGACCCATCTGGCGCTGGACGGCACCCTCGATCAGGGCAACTGGCGCGGTCGTCTGAGCCGTGTCGAGGTGCAGGCCGGTGGGCAGGATTGGCGTCTGCAGCAGCCTGCCTCCCTGGTGCGCCTGGCCAGCGGTGAGATCGACCTGGGCGCACATTGCCTGCGCTCCGGCGGGGCCAGTCTGTGCGGCGAGAACCAGCGCCTGCAACCGGAGCCGAAAATCCGTTATCGGCTTGCCGATTTCCCTCTCGACAGCCTGTCACCCTGGTTTCCAAAGGACTTCGCCTGGGAAGGCAAGCTCAACGCCGATGTGCATCTCGATCTGCCAGCGGCCGGTCCCAGCGGGCGGGTGGTGGTGGATGCCGGCAGCGGCACTTGGCGCGCCCGCGATGACGGGCAGTGGGTGGACTTCACCTACGACAGCCTTCGCCTGAGCAGCGAGCTGAAGCCTCAGCGTATCGACACCGAGCTGAACCTGCGCGGGCCGAAGATCGGCGAGCTCATGGTGCAGGCGCAGCTCGATCCGCGCCCGCAGAACAAACCGCTGTCCGGGCAATTCCGCCTGAGCGGCCTCGACCTGGCCATCGCGCGGCCGTTCGTGCCGATGGTGGAGAGCCTTTCGGGGCGTCTGGACGGCAGCGGCAATCTGTCCGGTGATCTGCTCAAGCCGCTGGTCAACGGTCAGTTGGCGCTCAGTAATGGGGAAATTTCCGGTGGCGAATTGCCGACCAGCTTCGAGGATCTGCAGATCCGTGCACTGATCGCCGGTGAGAGCCTGCAGCTCAACGGCAACTGGCGCAGTGGCGAACGTGGGCAGGGCTCGCTCAATGGTGAGCTGGCCTGGGGCGAGCAACTGAGCGGCAGCCTGAGCGTGCAGGGCAGCCGCCTGCCGGTGGTCGTCGAGCCCTATGCGAATCTGGAAGTGGAGCCGGACATGCAGGTGCGTCTGGCCAATGATCAACTCTCAGTCAGCGGCAAGGTGTCCATTCCCAGCGGCAAGATCGTGGTGCGCGAATTGCCGCCGTCGACGGTCAAGGTCTCCGATGATGCGGTCATCGTCGGCGCCGAGGCACGGGAGCAGCAGGCGGTGGCCATCAGCATGGACATCGACGTCGAGGTCGGTAGCGACAAGTTGACCTTCAGCGGCTTCGGCCTCAACGCCGAGTTGGCCGGACGAGTGCACATCGGTGACGACATGGACACCCGCGGTGAGCTGAACCTCAACAAGGGCAATTTCCGCGGCTACGGCCAGCGCCTGACCATCCGCCGCGCGCGCCTGCTGTTCGCCGGGCCCATCGACCAGCCGTTCCTCGATATCGAGGCGATCCGCAAGGTCGACGAGGTGGTCGCTGGCCTGCGTTTGACCGGCAGCGCCGATCAGCCGCGTACCGAGGTGTTTTCCGAGCCGGCGATGAGCCAGGAGCAGGCGTTGTCCTATCTGGTGCTGGGGCGACCCCTATCGACGGGCAGCGAAGACAGCAACATGCTGGCACAGGCGGCATTGGCACTTGGCGTGGCGGGCAGTTCCGGGGTTACCGGCTCGGTCGCGCAGAGCCTGGGCATTCAGGACTTCCAGCTGGATACCGAAGGCAGCGGCAACAGCACCAGCGTGGTCGCCAGCGGTAACCTTTCGGAGCGTCTGAGCCTGCGCTACGGCGTTGGCGTATTCGAACCGGTGAACACCGTGGCACTGCGTTACGCGCTCAGCCGGCGCCTGTATCTTGAGGCTGCGAGCGGTCTGGCGAGTTCTCTGGACCTGTTCTACAAACGTGACTTCTAGCTGGCGTCGTCCTGACGTAGGATGGCCGCCCAAGCGTGTTTTACCCACATAGAAAAGGATCATTTTCATGGCACAAGTAACCCTGCGCGGTAACCCGGTTCAGGTCGAAGGCCAACTGCCGCAAGTCGGTCAGCAGGCGCCGGCCTTCAATCTGGTCGGCGCTGGCCTGGCCGATGTCAGCCTGAGCAGCCTGGCGGGCAAGCGCAAAGTGCTGAACATTTTCCCGAGCGTCGACACTCCGACCTGCGCCACCTCGGTACGCAAGTTCAACAGCGAAGCCAGCCAGTTGGCCAACACCGCCGTGCTGTGCGTGTCCGCCGACCTGCCGTTCGCCCAGGCACGTTTCTGCGGCGCCGAAGGCCTGGAAAACGTGATCAACCTGTCGACCATGCGCGGTGCCGAGTTCCTCAAGGACTACGGTGTGGCCCTGAGTTCCGGCCCGCTGGCCGGCGTGGCTGCCCGCGCCGTGGTGGTGCTGGATGAAAACGACAAGGTGCTGCACAGCGAGCTGGTTGCCGAGATCGGCAGCGAGCCGGACTACGAGGCCGCTCTGGCCGTCTTGAAGTAAGTTTCTCGTCACGCGAAAACGGCCTGCTTTGCAGGCCGTTTTCGTTTCAGTGGCTCATTGCTTGTTCAAGCCCGCAGCCACCAGCCGGCGCAGGCGGTTGGCGACCGGCGACAGCTGCCTGCCTTTGACCAGCAGCAGGTAGTACGGCGACATCTCGATGCTCACGTTGAGCGGCAGCACCTTCAGCCTGGCGCCGACCTGATCGCCCAGCAGCAAGTCAGGAACCTCGCTGGCCAGCGGGGCGATGGCCGATGACGAGACCAGAATGGCGATCATCGCCAGCAATGAAGTGGTGTTGGTGATGTTGGTCGGCAGCGGCGCGCCAGCGCTGAGAAAGGCCGTCTCCATCGCTTCGCGGATCGGTGCCCGGTGGCTTTGCATCACCCATTCGTAAGGAGACAGGTCGCGCAACGTCACCTGATCGACGTTGGCCAGCGGATGATCCTGGCGCACCATCAGCTTCAGGGTTTCGGTACGCGCCGGGAAGATCTCGAAGTCCGCCGGGTTGACGCCGCGGGGCAGGCGGGCGAGCACGAAGTCGTTCTTGCCGGCCGCCAAGTCATGCACCAGCACGTCGCTGGCCGCCACGTTGACGTGCACGTCGGCCCGTGGCGAGATCGCCTTGAGCTGGCGAATGGCCGGAATCACGAAACCCACCGCCGCTCCGGTCACCGCGCCCACCGTGGTGATACCGCCTTCGCCGCGCTTGAGCTCCTCGACGTCCTGCGCCAGGTCACGCAGTTCCACCAGCATGTTGTGCGAACGCTGCGCCAGCGCTCGGCCGATCAGGGTCGGCAGCATGCCTTTGGCATTGCGCTCGAACAGCCGTGCGCCGAGGGTATGTTCGATCTCCGCGAGCATGCGCGAGGCGGCTGGTTGAGTGATGGTCAAATCGTCCGCCGCCAGGCCGAGCTGGCCGTGCTCGGCGATCGCGGCGATCAGGCGCAACTGGGGAATCTTCAGGTGTCGGGCGATCCCGATGTCCATGGCAGCTCTCACTTTATTGTCGTTATCGGAGGCACTGAACGGATTCTGCGACGGGGCAGGGTGCTTGTCGACTGCTACATACCAGTATTGGTATGGCAGTGAGCGGAATATGAATTTGATTGATATGGGGGCTGGTTCTATCGTCATGCCTGCTTTGAAAGCTCTTCGCTGACCGAACAACAATAACTGCGATGCCCCGTGTGCTCAGGCCCACTGCAGGCTTCGCCCAGGAGAAGCTGATGAACACTGTCCGTAAACTCGTGGCTGCCGTGGCCATGGGCGCCAGCCTGTTGAGTGCCGCGTCCGCAGGGGCCGCCGAAAAGGGTTACGTGGGTATCGCGATGCCCACCAAGTCGTCCGCCCGCTGGATCGACGATGGCAACAACATGGTCAAGCAACTGGAAAAGGCCGGCTACAAGGCCGACCTGCAGTACGCCGAAGACGACATCCCCACCCAGGTCTCGCAAATCGAAAACATGATGGTCAAGGGCGTCAATGTCCTGGTCATCGCGGCGATCGATGGCACCACCCTCACCAATACGCTGGAAAACGCCAATGCTGCGGATATCAAGGTCATCGCCTATGACCGCCTGATCCGCGACAGCGAGTACGTGGACTACTACGCCACCTTCGACAACACCAAGGTCGGCGTGCTGCAGGCCGAGTCGCTGGTCAAGGGCATGCAGGCGCGGGGCCCAGGCCCATACAACGTCGAGCTGTTCGGCGGTTCGCCAGACGACAACAACGCCTACTTCTTCTACGACGGCGCCATGTCGGTGCTGCAGCCACTGATCGACAAGGGCGAGATCAAGATCCTCTCCGGGCAGACCGGCATGGGCAAGGTCGGCACCCTGCGCTGGGATGGCGCCACTGCCCAGTCGCGCATGGACAACCTGCTGTCCGCCAACTACACCAAGGAGCACCTCGACGGTGTGCTGTCGCCCTATGACGGCATCTCCATCGGCGTTCTCTCGTCCTTGAAAGGCGTTGGTTATGGCTCGGGCGACATGCCGATGCCAATCGTCACTGGCCAGGACTCGGAGGTGCCGTCGGTGAAGTCCATCCTCGCCGACGAGCAGTATTCCTCGATCTTCAAGGATACCCGCCAGCTCGCCGAAGTGACCGTCGGCATGGTCAAGGCCCTGCTCGAAGGCGGCGAGCCGCAGATCAACGACACCAAGACCTACAACAACGGCAAGAAAGTCGTGCCGGCCTACCTGCTGCAGCCGGTCACGGTCGACAAGAGCAATTGGGAAAAGGTGTTGATCGACAGCGGTTACTACACCAAGAACCAGGTCCAGTAGCGCGACTGCGCCGGCAGCCAGGCGCTGCCGGCCATCCACCTTTTCGTTTACCTGAGCATGGCGTGCCCGCTGCGGTAGGCGTGTGCCTTGCGGACGGATAAAACCATGCAGCAAGACATCATTCTGGAAATGCGCGGCATCACCAAGACGTTCCCGGGGGTAAAAGCCCTGAACGACGTCAATCTCAAGGTGCGCCGCGGCGAGATCCATGCCCTGTGCGGTGAGAACGGCGCTGGCAAGTCGACCCTGATGAAGGTGCTCAGCGGCGTCTATCCCCACGGCAGCTACGAGGGCGAGATCGTCTACGAAGGCAAACCACTGGCTTTCGGCGGCATCCGCGACAGCGAGCGGGAAGGGATCATCATCATTCACCAGGAGCTCGCACTGGTGCCGCTGCTGTCCATCGCCGAGAACCTGTTTCTCGGTAACGAGATCGCCAGCAACGGCGTGATCGACTGGCCAGAGGTCTATCAGCGTACCGAGGTGTTGCTGAAAAAGGTCGGCCTCGACGAAATCGCCACCACGCCGGTCGAGAAGCTCGGTGTCGGCAAGCAGCAACTGGTGGAGATCGCCAAGGCGCTGGCCAAGGACGTCAAGCTGCTGATCCTCGATGAGCCCACAGCGGCCCTGCAGGAGAACGACAGCCAGAAGCTGCTCGATCTGTTGCTGGAGTTTCGCGCCCAGGGGATTTCCTCGATTCTGATTTCCCACAAGCTCAATGAAGTCAGCCGCGTCGCCGACAGCATCACGGTGCTGCGCGACGGCGCATCGGTCAGCAGCATGGATTGCCATACCGAGGCGGTCAGCGAAGAAACCATCATTCGCGGCATGGTTGGCCGCGATATGGAAAACCGCTACCCGGAGCGCATTCCCGAGATCGGCGAAACCCTGCTGGAGATCCGCGACTGGAACGTCTGGCACCCGGAGTCGGCATCCCGGCAGATGATCCGCAACGTCAACCTCAGCGTGGCTGCCGGTGAAGTAGTGGGCATCGCCGGGCTGATGGGGGCAGGGCGCACCGAGCTGGCCATGAGCGTGTTCGGCAGGAGCTACGGGCGCAACATCTCCGGCTCCGTGCACCTGCGCGGCAGGGAGATCGACGTCTCCACGGTGCGCCGCGCCGTCGACAACGGCATCGCCTACGTCACCGAGGACCGCAAGTCCCTGGGCCTGGTGCTCGACGAGAGCATCCTCTGCAACACCACCCTGGCCAATCTGCCGGGCGTATCGAGCCACGGCGTGATCGACGAGCACGAGGAGCGACGCGTCGCCGAGCAGTACCGCGAAGCGTTGCACATCCGCACGCCCGGGGTGTTCCAGAAGGTCCTCAACCTGTCCGGTGGCAACCAGCAGAAGGTGGTGCTGAGCAAATGGCTGTTCGCCAAACCCGAGGTGCTGATTCTCGATGAGCCGACCCGGGGCATCGACGTCGGCGCCAAGTTCGAGATCTACAGCCTGATCAACCAGCTCGCCGCCGACGGCAAGGGGGTGATCATCATTTCTTCGGAAATGCCCGAACTGCTCGGCATGTGCGACCGCATCTACGTAATGAACGAAGGCGCCTTCCTGGGCGAACTGGCGCGCGCAGACGCGAGCCAGGAAAAGATCATGTCGATGATCGTCAAGGCGTGAGCGAGGTGAACGCAATGGATACGAAAACCCAACCGACCCGGCCCTCGTTGCTGGCCCACCTGAAGAACCACGTGCGCGACTACGGCATGCTGATGACCCTGGTGGTCATCATGGCGCTCTTCGAGGTGCTCACCGACGGTACCCTGATGCGCCCGGTGAACCTGACCAACCTGTTCCTGCAGAACAGCTACATCATCATCATGGCCCTGGGCATGCTTCTGGTGATCGTCTCCGGGCACATCGACCTGTCGGTGGGCTCGGTCGTCGGCTTCGTCGGCGCCGCAGCCGCGGTAATGATGGTGCAATGGGGCTGGTCGACCTCAGTGGTGGTGCCGGTGTGCCTGCTGATGGGCTGTCTGATCGGCGCTGCCCAGGGCTACTGGATCGCCTATTGGCAGATTCCCTCGTTCATCGTCACCCTGGCCGGCATGCTGGTGTTCCGTGGCCTGACCCTGGCCGTGCTCGATGGTCAGTCGATCGGCCCGTTCTCGAGCAGCTTCCAGTTGATGAGCAACGGCTTCATCCCGGACATCTTCAGCGATACGCGGCCGAACATCACCGCCATCGTGCTCGGCGCGCTGGCGGCCGTGCTGATCATCTACCTGGCCGTGCGTGCCCGGCGGCGTGCCAAGCGCTACGGCATCGTCGACGAGCCGGCGCTGTTCTTCGTCATCAAGAACGGCCTGATCGCCGGGGCCATCGTCTACATCGCCTACCTGCTGGCCACCTACCGGGGGCTGCCGAATGTACTGATCATTATGGCCATGCTGATCAGTGCCTACACCTTCCTGACCAACCGCACCACCCTGGGCCGGCGCATCTACGCCATCGGTGGCAACGTCAAGGCCGCCAAACTGTCGGGCATCAACACCGAACGGCTGACCTTCTTCGCCTTCGTCAACATGGGCATGCTCGCCGCTCTGGCCGGGCTGATCTTCGCCGCGCGCCTGAATACCGCCACGCCCAAGGCCGGGGTGTCCTTCGAACTCGACGTTATCGCCGCGGTGTTCATCGGTGGCGCATCGATGTCCGGCGGCGTGGGCAAGATCATCGGTGCAGTGATCGGCGCCCTGATCATGGGCGTGATGAACAACGGCATGTCGATCCTCGGGATCGGCATCGAGTGGCAGCAGGTGATCAAGGGCCTGGTGCTGCTGGCTGCGGTGATCTTCGACGTGGTCAACAAGAACAAATCCCGCTGAGGCGGAGCCATCCGCTCCCGTCGCGCCAGGCGCTGCCTGCGCGTCACGGGACGAACACGAGGTAACAGGCCATGAATAGCCAGAATCTGACCCCAGGCAAGGCCGTGTACGCCGACCTGGCCGAGCGCACCGTGCTGATTTCCGGTGGCGCCACCGGCATTGGCCGGGCATTGGTGCAAGCCTTCGCCCGTCAGGGTGCACGTACCGCGTTCGTCGATATCGACGACAAACACGGCCAGGCCCTGGCCAGCCAGTTGAGCGAGGCGGGGCACCAGGTGCGCTTCCTGCGCTGCGACATCACCGACATCAAGGCCTACCAGGCGGCCATCCACAAGATTGCCGAACAGTTCGGGCCGATCACCGCCTTGCTCAACAACGCCGCCAACGACGTTCGCCACGCGCTGGATTCGATCAGTGCCGAGCGCTTCGACGACCTGATCGCGGTCAACCTGCGCCACGCCACCTTCGCCACCCAGGCGGTGGTGCCGATGATGCGCCAGGCTGGCGGCGGCTCAATCATCAACTTCGGCTCGGTGGGCTGGATGATGGCATCGGCCGGCTACCCTGTTTACGCGGCGAGCAAGGCTGCCACTCACGGCCTGACCCGAGGCCTGGCGCGGGATCTGGGCAAGGACCGGATTCGCGTCAACACCCTGGTGCCCGGCTGGGTGATGACCGAGAAGCAACTGGCCATGTGGGTCGACGAGTCGGCCAAGGAGCAGATTCGCCAGAACCAGTGCATGCCGGGCCAACTGCTGCCCGAACATATCGCCGACATGGCGTTGTTCCTGGCTTCGGACGCCGCGGCGATGTGCACGGCACAGAATTTCATTGTCGACGGAGGCTGGGTATGAGCACCTTCAAACCGGCGGTATGGCCACGCAAGCTGCGCTCCACCGAATGGTTCGGCGGCAACTCGCGGGATCACATCTACCACCGCAGCTGGATGAAGAATCAGGGGCTGCCGGCCGACCTGTTCGACGGCCGCCCGGTGATCGGCATCTGCAACACCTGGTCGCAGCTGACGCCCTGCAACGCGCACCTGCGCGACCTTGCCGAACGGGTCAAGCACGGCATCTACGAAGCCGGTGGTCTGCCGCTGGAGTTTCCGGTGTTCTCCGCCGGGGAAAGCTCGCTGCGTCCGACCGCGATGATGTACCGCAACATGGCGGCGATGGATGTGGAAGAAGCGCTGCGCGCCAACCCGCTGGACGGGGTGGTGCTGCTGGCCGGTTGCGACAAGACCACCCCGGCGCTGCTGATGGGCGCGGCGAGCGTCGACATTCCGGCCATCGTGGTGTCCGGCGGGCCGATGCTCAACGGCTGGTTTCGTGGCGAGCGAGTCGGCTCGGGCACCGCGCTGTGGCAGATGTCGGAAGACATCAAGGCCGGCAAGATGAGCCGCGAGGATTTTCTCGAAGCCGAGCAGTCGATGTCCCGTTCACCGGGCTCCTGCAACACCATGGGTACCGCCAGCACCATGGCCAGCATGGCCGAAGCGCTGGGCATGGCGCTGTCCGGCAACGCGGCGATTCCGGCCGTGGACAGCCGTCGCCGGGTGGTCGCGCACCTGACCGGGCGGCGCATCGTGCAGATGGTCAAGGACGACCTGAAACCGTCCGACATCATGACCCGCCACGCCTTCGAAAACGCCATCCGGGTCAACGGCAGCATCGGCGGTTCGACCAATGCGGTGATCCACCTGCTGGCCATCGCCGGCCGCGTCGGCGTCGACCTGACGCTGGATGACTGGGACCATCTCGGTCAGGACATTCCCACCATCGTCAACCTGATGCCCTCGGGCAAATACCTGATGGAAGAGTTCTTCTACGCCGGTGGCTTGCCGGTGGTGATCCGCATGCTCGGCGAGGGCGGCAAGCTGCACAAGAGCGCACTGACCGTGTCCGGCGAAACCATCTGGGAAGAGGTCAAGGGCGTTCGCAACTGGAACGAGGATGTCATCCGTCCGGTGGACAAGGCGCTTACCGCCAAAGGCGGGATTGCCGTGCTGCGGGGCAACCTGGCGCCTCGCGGCGCCGTGCTCAAACCCTCGGCAGCGTCGCCGCACCTGATGCAGCACCGTGGCCGCGCCGTGGTGTTCGAGGACATCGACGACTACAAGGCGAAGATCAACGACGAAAGCCTGGATATCGACGAACACTGCGTGATGGTACTGAAGAACTGCGGGCCGCGCGGTTATCCGGGCATGGCCGAGGTGGGCAACATGGGCCTGCCGCCGAAGGTGCTGCGCAAGGGCATCACCGACATGGTGCGCATCTCCGACGCACGGATGTCCGGCACCGCCTACGGCACCGTGGTCTTGCACACCACGCCGGAGGCCGCCGCCGGAGGGCCTTTGGCGGTGGTGCGCGATGGCGACATGATCGAGCTCGATGTGGAAGCCAGGCGCATTCACCTGGACATTCCCGAGGCCGAGTTGCGCCAGCGCCTGGCCGAGTGGCAGCCGACCGTCGAGCCGCCTACCAGCGGCTACATCAAGCTGTTCCACGACCACGTCGAGGGCGCCGATAGCGGAGCGGACTTCGATTTTCTCAAGGGCTGTCGCGGTGCCGGCATTCCCAAGGACAGCCACTGAGACCTGCGAGGAAATCAGCGATGACAGAGAACAGCCGAGCTGCGGTGGGCTGGATAGCCGTCGACTGGGGCACGACCCAGGTGCGCGCGTGGGCGCTGTCGGGTAGCGGGGAGATCCTCCAGCGCGCGTCTTCGGCACGCGGCATGAGCACCCTGACGCCCGATCAGTTCGAAGGGGCGCTGCTGGAACTGATCGAGCCCTGGCTGGATCACGAGCGGACCATCGACGTGGTCGCCTGTGGCATGGTCGGTGCCCGTCAGGGCTGGCGCGAAGCGCCGTATACCGAAGTGCCCTGTGCACCCCAGGCGGTAGAACGGATGATCAGACCCGAGGTGAGGGATGCGCGCTTGCGCGTCTCGATCATTCCGGGGCTGTGCCAGCGTGCGCCTGCCGATGTATTGCGTGGCGAGGAAACCCAGGTCGCCGGCCTGCTCGCCGAGCATGCCGATTACAGCGGCGTGGTCTGCCTGCCAGGCACCCACAGCAAGTGGGTCAAGGTGCGCGATGGCCGGGTAACGGCCTTCCAGACGTTCATGACCGGCGAGTTGTTCGCCTTGCTGAGTCAGCAATCGGTATTGCGCCATGGCATGCAGGGTGACGCGGGGCACCTGGACCAGCAGGCGTTCGATAGCGGGTTGCAGGCAGGGGCAGGGCAGGCGCAGCGTCTGGTCGGCGCCTTGTTCGGCCTGCGTGCCGAAGGGTTGCTGGCAGGGCTGGGGCCGGTCGCCGCACGTTCCCGGTTGTCCGGGCTGCTGATCGGCGAGGAGCTGGCTGCGCTGGATGAACGCTGGCGGGGCCAGCAGGTCTGTGTAATCGGTGACGGCGAATCGGCCGAGCGCTACCGCCATGCGCTCGACACGCTGGGGGTGACGGCGCTGACCGTGAGCGCCGAGCGAGTCACCCTGGCTGGGCTGTCCGCCGCCCATGAGCACATCCAACGAGGAATCTAGGCATGGCCACTACCCCGAATGGCAGGACCGAGGCACGTATCGCCGACGCACGCCGCTGCACCCTGGGGGAGGGCTTGCTGTGGCACCCGCAGCGCGGGCAATTGTTCTGGTTCGACATTCTCGGTCGACGCCTGCTCAGCCAGCGCAACGACCAGCCGCTGGAGTGGCTGTTCGACGAGCGGATATCCGCAGCCGGCTGGGTCGATGAAAATGTTCTGCTGATCGCCAGCGAAACGGCGCTGCTGACCTTCGACCTGGCCAGTGGCGCGCGGCAGAGGGTCTGCGCTCTAGAGGCGGACAACCCGCTGACCCGTTCCAACGATGGCCGCGCCGATCCCTGGGGCGGCTTCTGGATCGGCACCATGGGCCTCGATTGCGAGAAGCAGGCCGGTGCCATCTACCGGTACTACCGCGGTGAGCTACGCCGTCTGTTCGCGGACATCAGCATCAGCAATGCCATCTGCTTTTCCCCGGATCGGCGCCATGCCTACTTCGCCGACACCGCCCGCCAGCAGATCTGGCGACAGCCGCTGGACGAGCGGCATGGCTGGCCACAGGGCGATGCACAGCCGTTCATCGATGGCCGGGTGGCTGGGGTCAACCCGGACGGTGCGGTGGTCGACAGCCAGGGGCGCTTGTGGAACGCGCAATGGGGGGCTTCGCGGGTGGCCTGCTATGACCCCGAAGGCCGCTTTCTGCAGGCGGTAGCCTTCCCGGCTTCGCAGATATCCTGCCCGGCGTTCGGCGGGCCTGAGCTGTCGACGCTGTTCGCGACGTCGGCGCGCGATGGCCTCGACGACGAACTGGCTGCCGAGCCCCAGGCGGGCAGACTGTTCGCCGCCGATGTCGCGGCCCAGGGGCAGATCGAGCACCGGGTCATCCTGTAGGGCCTGTGACGCTCTGGTGTCCGTCCCAGGGGCTTGCCGGAAGGTCGACAGAGCCTGGCGTCCGTCGCGCCAGGTAATACCAGGCAATACATCCAGAACAGCGCGCATCACGCTCGTCCGGCTGCTGCCGCGCGCAATTTCCAGTGCATTTCTTCCTCTAAACCCACTTCTGGAGGTAAATAGCCCGTAAAGAGGCTTTGCTTCGGGCCTTACAGTGCTTATCGTTCACGCTCCCCAAGGAAGCGATTGGCCCATGTCCGAAGTAAATACACCGCGCAATGCTCCATCCTCGACACGTCAGTGGTTCATCGGTCTGCTCCTGCTGACGGCTGTCATCGTATTGATCTGGTGGTTCTGGCCGGCCGAACCGGCACCGGAAGACGACATGGGCTGGGGCTTCAATAACGTGCCGGTGCGCATCGCTCATGTCGAGTCGCGGGACTTTCCCATCGTCCTGAAAGCCCTGGGTACGGTTACCGCCTACAACACCGCCAATGTGCGCAGCCGGGTGGATGGCCAGTTGGTCAAGGTGCTGTTCAAGGACGGGCAGCCGGTCAAGGCCGGCGACGTGCTGGCGCAGATCGACCCGCGGCCGTTCGAGATCGCGCTGCAGCAGGCTCAGGGCACGCTGGCGGAGAACCAGGCACAACTGCGCAATGCCGAGAAGGATCTGGCCCTGTATCGCGGCCTGTTCGCCGAAGATTCCATTGCCCGGCAGACCCTGGACACCCAGGAGGCGCTGGTCAACCAGTACCGCGGCACGCTGCAGAACAATCAGGGTTCGGTGGCCGAGGCCAAGCTCAACCTGGACTTCACCAAGGTACGCGCGCCCATCGATGGCCGCCTGGGTATCCGTCAGGTCGATCAGGGCAATCTGGTGAACTCCGGCGATACCAATCCCATCGTGGTGATCACCCAGACGCTGCCGATTTCCGTCACCTTCACGCTGCCCGAGGCCGAACTGCCGGCCGTACTCGCCCAGGTGCGCAAGGACCGCGAACTGGTGGTACAGGCCTGGGATCGCGGTGATAACAACAAGCTGGCCGACGGCGTGCTGGAGAGCCTGGACAACCAGATCGACACCACCACCGGCACGGTCAAGCTCAAGGCGCGCTTCGAGAACGCCGAGGAAATGCTGTTCCCCAACCAGTTCGTGAATACCCGCTTGCAGGTTTCCGTGCGCCAGAACGCTCTGCTGGTGCCGGTCGCAGCGCTGCAATTCGGCGCCAATGGCACCTTCGTCTACGCCATCGACGGCGAAGACAAGGTGCAGGTTCGCCAGGTCAAGGTCGGCCCGAGCGACGGCGAGTTCTCGGTGATCGAAGACGGCGTGGCCGCCGACGAGCGAGTGGTGGTCGAAGGTACCGATCGCCTGCGTGACGGCAACAAGGTCGAGGTGATCGGTGAGGGCACGCGCGAGCCTTCTGCCACCGAAGAAAATGCACCGCGGGTGCGTACCGCTTCATGAACGTCTCCCGCCTGTTCATCCTGCGACCGGTCGCCACCACCCTGATCATGCTGGCGATCTTCCTCAGTGGGGTGATCGCCTACCGGCTGCTGCCCGTTTCCGCGCTACCCGAGGTCGACTACCCGACCATTCGCGTGATGACCCTGTATCCGGGCGCCAGCCCGGATGTGATGACCAGCGCGGTGACGGCGCCCCTGGAGCGTCAGTTCGGCCAGATGGCCGGGTTGCAGCAGATGTCGTCGACCAGTTCCGGTGGCGCTTCGGTGATCACCCTGCGCTTCAATCTGGAAGTGCAGCTGGATGTGGCCGAGCAGGAAGTGCAGGCGGCGATCAACGGCGCCACCAACCTGCTGCCCAACGACTTGCCGGCGCCGCCGGTGTACAACAAGGTCAACCCGGCCGACACCCCGGTGCTGACCCTGGCGGTGACCTCCAAAGAGTTGCCGCTGCCCCAGGTCAACGATCTGGTTGACACCCGGCTGGCGCAAAAACTGGCACAGACCACCGGTGTCGGCCTGGTCTCCCTGGCCGGTGGTCAGCGTCCGGCCGTGCGCATTCGCGTCAATCCCGAGGCGCTGGCGGCCTATGGCCTCAATCTGTCCGACGTGCGCACGCTGATCACCGCCAGCAACGTCAATCAGCCCAAGGGCAATTTCGACGGCCCGACCCGGGTCACCCAGCTCGATGCCAACGATCAGCTGCGCTCGGCCGACGAATACCGCGACCTGATTCTCGCCTATGCCAACGGAGGCGCGCTGCGCCTGCGTGATGTCGCGTCGATCGTCGACGGCGCGGAAAACCAGCGCCTTGCGGCCTGGGCCAATCGCAATGCGGCGGTGTTGGTCAATGTGCAGCGCCAGCCCGGCGCCAACGTCATCGACGTGGTGGATCGCATTCAGACCATGCTGCCTCACCTGACCCAGGGCCTGCCGGCCAGTGTCGAGGTGACGGTGCTCACCGACCGCACCCAGACCATCCGTGCCGCGGTGCGCGATGTGCAGCACGAGCTGATGCTGGCCATCGCCCTGGTGGTGATGGTCACCTTCCTGTTCCTGCGCAAGGTGTCGGCGACGCTGATTCCTTCGGTGGTGGTGCCGCTGTCGCTGATCGGTACCTTCGGCGTGATGTACCTGGCCGGTTTCACGGTCAACAACCTGACGCTGATGGCGCTGACCATCGCCACCGGCTTCGTGGTCGACGATGCCATCGTCATGCTGGAGAACATCGCGCGCCATCTCGAGGATGGCGAAACCCCGCTAAACGCCGCCCTCAAGGGCGCCAGGCAGATCGGTTTCACCCTGGTCTCGCTGACCCTGTCGCTGATTGCCGTGCTGATCCCGCTGCTGTTCATGGCCGATGTCGTGGGGCGGCTGTTCCGCGAATTCGCCATCACCCTGGCGGTGGCCATCCTCATCTCTCTGGTGATTTCCCTGACCCTGACGCCCATGATGTGCGCGCGTCTGCTCAGGCACGAACCGGAGGCGGAGCAGGGGCGGTTCTACAAGGTCAGCGGCGCGGTCATCGATCGCATGATCGAACGCTACTCGGTTGGCCTGCGCTGGGTGCTGCGCCATCAGCCGCTGACCCTGCTGGTGGCCATTGGAACCATGGCGCTCACGGTGGTGCTCTACCTGGCCGTGCCCAAGGGGTTTTTCCCGGTGCAGGACACCGGGGTGATCCAGGGCATTTCCGAGGCACCTCAGTCGATTTCCTTCTCGGCCATGAGCGAGCGTCAGCAACGCCTGGCCGACGTGATCCTCAAGGATCCAGCGGTTACCAGCCTGTCTTCCTACATCGGTGTGGACGGGGACAATCCGACCCTGAACAGCGGGCGCATGCTGATCAACCTCAAGCCCCACGCCGAACGTGACCTCAGCGCCGCTCAGGTGATCGAGCGGTTGCGTCCGGAACTGGCCAAACTGAGCGGCATCGAGCTGTTCCTGCAGCCGGTGCAGGATCTGAGCATCGAGGATCGGGTCAGCCGCACCCAGTTCCAGTTCAGCGTGGAGTCCCCGGACCCCGAGATGCTGGAAACCTGGTCGAACAAGCTGGTCGAGGCGCTGCGTCAGCAACCCGAGCTCAGTGACGTCACCAGCGACCTGCAGAGCCGTGGCCTGCAGGCGTATCTGAAGATCGACCGCGATCTGGCCGGGCGTCTTGGCGTCAGCGTCGCGGCAATCGACGATGCGCTCTACGACGCCTTCGGCCAGCGGCAGATTTCCACCATCTACACCCAGGCCAGCCAGTACAGGGTGGTGCTGGAAAGCGCCGATGGCGGCAGCATCGGGCCGGCGGCCTTGCGCCAGATCCACGTCGCGACCGCCGAAGGTGGTCAGGTACCGCTGTCATCCCTGGCCCAGGTCGAGGAGCGGGCGGCGAGCCTGCTGATCAACCATATCGGCCAGTTCCCGGCGGCCACGCTGTCGTTCAACCTCAGCCCCGGCGTCGCCCTGGGCGATGCGGTGGCGGTGATCGAGCGGGTGCAGCAGGATATCCAGATGCCGGTCAGCGTACAGGTGAACTTCCAGGGCGCCGCCGAGGCCTTCCGCGCCTCGCTGTCGTCCACACTGCTGCTGATCCTGGCGGCGATCGTCACCATGTACATCGTGCTCGGCGTGCTCTACGAGAGCTATATCCACCCGATCACCATCCTTTCCACGCTGCCGTCGGCAGGCGTCGGTGCCTTGCTGGCGCTGCTGTTGACCGGTAACGACCTGGGGCTGATCGCGATCATCGGCATCATCCTGCTGATCGGCATCGTCAAGAAGAACGCCATCATGATGATCGACTTCGCCCTCGAGGCGGAGCGGCATCAGGGCATGACCCCTCACGATGCGATCTATCAGGCGGCGCTGCTGCGTTTTCGGCCGATTCTGATGACGACCCTGGCGGCGCTGTTCGGTGCCATCCCGTTGATGCTGGCGTCGGGCTCGGGCGCCGAGCTGCGTCAGCCGCTGGGCCTGGTGATGGTCGGCGGCCTGCTGCTCAGCCAGGTGCTCACCCTGTTCACCACGCCGGTGATCTACCTGTACTTCGACCGCCTGGCACGGCGTGTCAGTGGCCGCAGTGCCGCGGGCGTGGCCGTATGAGCGGCAAGCTGCAAGCGACAGGCCACAGGTTGAAGGCGGGTCATTGCCTGGCTTTTGCTGCTCACTGGCCGCTTGAAGCAAGTGGCTGGCCGCTATGAATCTGTCCGCACCCTTCATTCGGCGGCCGGTAGCGACCCTGCTGCTGAGCCTGGCCATCATGCTGCTGGGCGGTGTCAGCTTCGGCCTGCTGCCGGTGGCGCCGCTGCCGAACATGGACTTTCCGGTGATCACCGTGCAGGCCAGCCTGCCCGGTGCCAGCCCGCAGGTGATGGCGGCCACGGTGGCCACACCACTGGAGCGCTCGCTGGGCGCCATCGCCGGCGTCAGCCAGATGAACAGCAACAGCAGCCAGGGCAGTACGCGAATCATGATCGAGTTCGATCTGGATCGCGATATCAACGCCGCGGCGCGGGAGGTGCAGGCCGCCATCAATGCCTCACGGGAGTTGCTGCCCAGCGGCATGCGCAGCATGCCCACCTACCGCAAGATCAATCCCTCCCAGGCACCGATCATGGTGTTGTCGCTGACCTCCACGGTGCTCGACAAGGGCCAGTTGTACGACGTCGCCTCGACCATCGTCGGCCAGAAGCTGTCGCAGATCAGCGGTGTCGGTGAGGTGCAGATCGGCGGCAGCTCGCTGCCTGCCGTGCGGGTGGCGCTGGAGCCACGCTTGCTGGATCAGTACGGTGTGGCGCTGGACGACGTGCGTGCGACCATCGCTGCCGGCAATGCCAAGCGACCCAAGGGTGCCGTGGAGGACGAGCTGCGCCACTGGCAGGTGCAGGCCAATGACCAATTGGAGCGCGCCGCCGACTACGAGCCGATGATCATCCGCTACCAGGACGGTGCGGCGATCCGCCTGGGTGATGTCGCCCAGGTCACCGATGGCGTGCAGGACCGTTACAACAGCGGCTTCTACAACGACAAACAGGCCGTTCTGGTGGTGGTGAACCGGCAGAGCGGGGCGAACATCATCGAAACCGTCGCCGGTATCCGTGCCCTGCTGCCTGAATTGCGCGGGGTGATTCCAGCCAGTGCCAACCTGGAAGTGGCGATGGATCGCTCGCCGGTGATCCGGGCCACCCTCAAGGAAGCCGAACACACCCTGCTGATCGCTGTGGCGCTGGTCATTCTGGTGGTCTTCGCCTTTCTCGGGCGCTGGCGATCGGCGCTGATTCCCGCGCTGGCAGTGCCGGTCTCGCTGGTCGGCTCGTTCGCGGCGATGTACCTGCTGGGGTTCTCGCTGAACAACCTGTCGCTGATGGCGCTGATCATCGCCACCGGCCTGGTGGTGGACGATGCCATCGTCGTGCTGGAGAACATTTCCCGGCACATCGAAGCGGGTGAAACCCCCATGGCCGCGGCCTTCAAGGGATCTCGCGAGGTGGGTTTCACGCTGTTGTCGATGAACGTCTCGCTGGTGGCGGTATTCCTGTCGATCCTGTTCATGGGCGGGCTGGTCGAGCGGCTGTTTCGCGAGTTCTCCATTACCCTGGCGGTGGCCATCGTCATTTCCCTGCTGGTGTCGCTGACCCTCACGCCGATGCTCTGCGCGCGCTGGCTGAAGCCAGAACCCGAGCGGCAGGGGCACCGGGCAGGGCGCCTGCAGGCCTTGGGGGCGCGCATAATGCGCGGCTACGAGCGCAGCCTGGACTGGGCGTTGCGTCATTCCCTGCTGATGCTGATCAGCCTGTTCGCGACCATCGCGCTGAATGTCTTCCTGTTCGTCATCGTTCCCAAGACCTTCATGCCGCAACAGGATACCGGCCAGTTGATGGGCTTCATTCGGGGCGACAACGGCCTGTCGTTCCAGGTCATGCAGCCGAAGATGGAAGCCTATCGTCGCTCGATCCTGGCGGACCCGGCCGTTGAGAGCGTGGCGGGTTTCATCGGCGGCAGCAGTGGTATCAACAACGCGATCATGATCGTGCGCCTCAAACCCATGAACGAACGCGACCTGTCCGCCCAGCAGGTGATCGATCGTTTGCGCAAGAATGCGCCGAAGATTCCGGGTGGGCGCATGTTCCTCATGCCCGACCAGGATTTGCAGGTCGGCGGGCGCCAGGGGCGTAGTTCCGAGAACGAGTACATGCTGATGTCCGGCGATCTCGATGCGCTACGCGAGTGGTTGCCGAAGGTGCGCGAGGCACTGCGAGCCCTGCCGGAACTGACCGACATCGATGCCAGCGAAGACGGGGGGGCGCCGCAGATCCGTCTGGTGGTCGACCGTGACGAGGCCAAACGCCTGGGCATCGACATGAGTCTGGTGACCGGCGTGCTCAACAACGCGTTCAGCCAGCGGCAGATCTCCACCATCTACGACAGCCTCAACCAGTACAGCGTGGTCATGGAGATCAACCCACGCTATGCCCAGAGCCCCGAGGCCCTGGCGCAGATCCAGCTGATCACCGCGGACGGCGCGCGGGTGCCATTGTCGGCGATCGCGCACTGGGAACGCAGCCTCGAAGACGACCGCGTCAGCCATCAGGGCCAGTTCGCGGTGGAAAACATCGGCTTCTCCCTGGCGGAGGGGGTCAGCCTCGACCAGGCAACCACCGCGATCGATCGTGCCGTGGCGCTCATCAGCCTGCCCAGCGAGGTGCAGGGTGTGCTGGGCGGCACCGGTGGCGCTTTCCAGCAGACGCAGAAGAATCAGCCCTGGATGATCCTGATGTCGCTGGTCGTGGTGTACATCGTGCTCGGTATCCTCTACGAGAGTTACGTGCACCCGCTGACCATCCTCTCGACGTTGCCGTCGGCGGGCGTGGGTGCCTTGCTCGCTCTGCAACTGCTCAATACCGAGTTCAGCCTGATCTCGCTGCTGGGGCTGTTCCTGCTGATCGGGGTGGTGAAGAAGAACGCCATTCTGATGGTCGACCTGGCGTTGCAGCTGGAGCGTAACGAGCACCTCAGCCCCGCCGACTCGATCCGTCGTGCCTGCCTGCTGCGCTTCCGACCGATCATGATGACCACCCTGGCGGCCTTGCTCGGCGCCTTGCCACTGATGTTCGGCAGCGCCGAGGGTTCGGAAATGCGCCAGCCGCTGGGCATCACCATCGTCGGTGGCCTGATCCTCAGCCAGATCCTCACGCTTTACACCACTCCGGTGGTCTATCTCTATCTCGATCGCCTGCGCCACCGGGTCAACCGCTGGCGTGGCGTGCGTACCGATGCCGCTTTGGAAACGCCTCTATGACTCATGCAACCCGCCGTACCCTTGGCCTGCTGGCGCTCAGCGTCGCCCTGGCCGGCTGCGCCATCGGGCCGGATTATCAGCGTCCGGAAATCAGCACCCCGGCGCAGTTCAAGCAGGCCGAAGGCTGGAAGGCCGCGGTGCCTGCCGACGCGCTCGAGCGCGGCACCTGGTGGGAGTTGTATGGCGATGGCGAGCTGAATGCGCTGGTCGGCCGGCTGAACGTCTCCAACCAGAATCTGGCCGCCTCCGAGGCCCAGTACCGCCAGGCCCGGGCGTTGCTGCGCAGCGGTCGTGCAGCCTTCTTTCCGACCCTGTCCACCAGTGCCGGCATGACCCGTGCCGGGCAGGGCGGTGGTGACAGCACGCTGCGCACCTCCGATGGCATTGCCATCGGCGGCTCCAACTCGGCGAGCATTTCGAAGAACTACGACCTGAGCCTCAACGCCAGCTGGGAGCTGGATGTGTGGGGCAAGCTGCGTCGGGGCCTGGAATCCAATCGTGCGGCGTTCGAAGCCAGCGCCGCGGACCTCGCTGCGATGCGCCTGAGCCTGCAATCCGAGCTGGTGCAGAGCTACCTGCAATTGCGTGTACTGGATGAGCAGCAACGCTTGCTGGACGCCACGGTGGCGGCCTACCAGCGTTCGCTGCGCCTCACCGAAAACCAGTACCGCGCCGGCATCGTGCCGCGCTCCGACGTCGCCCAGGCGCTGACCCAACTGCGCAGCACCGAGGCCCAGGCCATCGACCTGCAATGGCAGCGCGCGCAGCTCGAGCATGCCATTGCCGTGCTGATCGGCGTGCCGCCCAGTGAGGTGAGCATCGCCCGCCGCGAAAGCCTGCCGACCTTGCCGCAGGTGCCGGCGAGCGTGCCGTCGCAGATGCTCGAGCGTCGGCCTGACGTGGCCGCCGCCGAACGACGGGTGATCGCCGCGAATGCCGAGATTGGCGTGGCCAAGGCCGCCTGGTTCCCGGACCTCACGCTGTCCGCAAGCGGTGGTTACCGTGGCAGCAGCTTTGCCGACTGGGTCAACCTGCCCAATC
The DNA here is from genome assembly GCF_013408425.1 of Pseudomonas flavescens. NCBI lineage: Bacteria > Pseudomonadati > Pseudomonadota > Gammaproteobacteria > Pseudomonadales > Pseudomonadaceae > Phytopseudomonas > Phytopseudomonas flavescens. The sequence continues at coordinate 1,362,699 of NZ_JACBYV010000001.1, forward strand.
GTTTCTGGTCGGTGGGGCCGCAGCTGGCCCTGACGCTGTTCGACGGCGGCCGGCGCAGCGCCGAGAGTGAGCGGGTCGAGGCCGCTTACGACCAGACCGTCGCGCAATATCGCCAAGCAGTGCTCGACAGCTTCCGCGAGGTCGAGGATTACCTGGTGCAGCAGCGTGTACTGGGCCGCGAGGCCGAGGTGCAGTCGCAAGCGCTGGATGCCGCACGCGAATCCCTGCGCCTGATCGAAAACCAGTATCGCGCCGGCACCGTGGACTACAACAGCGTGGTCAACGTGCAGGCCACGGCGCTGAGCAACGAGCGCAACAGCCTGACGCTGCTCGGCAGCCGCCTGACCGCCAGCGTTCAGCTGATCGCTGCGCTGGGCGGTGGCTGGGATCAGCAGTTGCGCGAAGAAGACGGCGAGTAAGCGTGATCCGTAGCCCGGGTTGGCCGCAGGCGTAACCCGGAACCCCAGGTGAGTCGATCCCGGTTGTCGCTGCGCTAGACCCGGGCTACTGGACCATTACCCGTGGCGATATACGCCCTTGCCCGGCAGGCGCGCTCGATCGTGCGGCGCGTCGAAGTCCAGCGCCGGCCCCTTGGGTACGACACCGGTGGGGTTGATGGTCTGGTGGCTCGCGTAGTAATGGTGCTGGATGTGCCGCATGTCCACGGTCGCCGCCACGCCTGGCCACTGGTACAGCTCGCGCAGCCAGTTGCTGAGGTTCGGGTAGTCGACGATACGCCGCAGGTTGCACTTGAAGTGGCCGTGGTACACGGCATCGAAACGCACCAGGGTGGTGAACAGCCGCCAGTCGGCCTCGGTCAGGTGCTCGCCCGTCAGGTAGCGGGACTGCCCAAGACGGGTCTCCAGCACCGACAACTCGCGGAACAGCTCGTCGAAGGCTTCTTCGTATGCCGCCTGGGTGGTGGCGAAACCGGCAAGGTAAACGCCGTTGTTGACGCTCGGGTAGATGCGCGCATTGAGCGCGTCTATATCGGCGCGCAAGGCTTGCGGGTAGAAGTCCAGATGGTTGCCGGTCAGCCCATCGAATGCCGAGTTGAACATGCGGATGATCTCCGCCGACTCGTTGCTGACGATGCGTCGCTGCTGTTTGTCCCACAACAGCGGCACGGTGACCCGCCCGGTGTACTCGGGGTCGTCCCGGGTATAGCGTTGATGCAGAAAGGCGAAATCATCCAGAGCGTCACCGCTGGAGCCGTGCTCGGGGTCGAAGGTCCAGCCATTCTCGCGCATCAGCCAGCTCACCACCGACACCTCGATCAGCGCGTCGAGGCCCTTGAGGGTACGCAGAATCAGGGTGCGATGGGCCCATGGGCAGGCCAGCGACACATACAGGTGGTAGCGGCCGGCTTCTGCCGCGAAGCCACCTTCGCCCGTGGGGCCGGGCGCGCCGTCGGCGGTGATCCAGTTGCGCCGCTGAGCGTTCTCGCGCTTGAAGCGGCCACCGGCACCGGTGTCGTACCATTGGTCGTGCCATTGGCCTTCGATCAGCAAGCCCATGTCGTTTACTCCCCTGTCGTTCGATGCCTGGAGTCTACCCAGTCAGCTATGGACACAGGCCGTAAAAACCGGGTTCAACGAATCGGCTGGCTCGATAGGTGGCGCGCTTGCCAGCGTTCTTCCGCCTCCGCAAAGGCCGCCTTGCGCTGCAGGCCCAGCCCACGTAGGGCCAGGGCCATGGTGGCGATGATCGCCAGTTGACCGTAGGCATCGTCCGCTTCTCCCTGCCATACGGCTTGCAGGTGGGCCGGGTCCAGGCGCTCGGGTTTGACATGCCGGCGCTCGGAAAGCATCGGCCAGTCCTCGTCCCAGTTGACCCCGCCCTCGGTGCCGTACAGGTGGCAGATGGCGTCCGGGTTGAGCTCGATTTCGCCGCCATCGCCCTTGACCACGATGGCGCGATCACCCAGCAATTGGCTGGCCTCACGGTGCACCGCCTGATAGCCCGGATGGAAGATGCTCTGCAGACCGCAGCGTGCCGCCAGTGGATTGAGAATGCGAGCCAGGGAGTGGATAGGCGAGCGCAGGCCGAGCACGTTGCGCAGGTCGATCATGCGCTGCAGTGCCGGCATCCAATTGCCCAGAGGCATGAACGCCAGGTTCTGCTCGTCCAGACTTCGCGCGACCTGGTTCCAGTCCTTGCACAGCGGTATGGCCAGCTCGCCTAGCAGTTGCTCGCTGTACAGGCGCCCGGCGGTGTGCGCGCCGCCGCCGTGCATGAAGATGCGCAGGCCGCTGTTGGCCAGGGCCTTGGCAGCCAGCAGGAACCAGGGCAGGTGGCGTTTCTTGCCCGCGTAGGTGGGCCAGTCGAAGTCGACGGCGATAGCCGGTGCAGGCAGGCGCGCACGTACCGCTTCGGTGAAACCGGCCATCTCCTCGGCACTTTCCTCCTTGTGGCGCAGAAGCATGAGAAAGGCGCCAAGCTGGGTGTCTTCGACCTGGTCGTCGAGAATCATGCCCATGGCCTCGCGGGCTTCTTCACGGGTCAGGTTGCGCGCGCCGCGCTTGCCCTTGCCGAGAATGCGCACGAAGAGGGCGAAAGGGTGTTCGGCTGGGGTAATCAGGTTCATAGGCAATTCGTGGGCTTGGGCAGGCCCGCCAGCTTGGCGGCGAGTTTGGCAGGAGTGCCATTGAACAGGCGATTGAGATGCAGGCTGTTGCCTTTGTCCGGGCCCAGTTTGAGGGCAACGTACTTGATCAGCGGGCGATTGGCCGGCGACAGCTGGAATTCAGCGTGGAAGGCGCGCAGCAGCACGAGAATTTCCCAGTGCTCGTCGCTCAGTGGCAGGGCTTCACGCTCGGCCAGGGCGGCGGCCACGTCGCTGGACCAGTCCTGAAGATCGAGCAGATAGCCATCCTTGTCCAGTTCGATGGCGCGGTCATTGACGATCAGGGCGCTCATAGCCAGCTATTGACCTTGTCGAAGCGCGCGGCGAGGGCGACGAAGCCTGGATAGTCGATTTGCTGCAGGTCATCGGCAGGCTGCAGGCCGCGGGCCTGGATGTCTTCTTGCAGGGCGAACAGGGCAATCCCCGCGCCCAGGGCGCTCAGCGACTGCGCGTGCAGCGTGCCGGGCTGGCTGGCATAGGTGGCATCGCCACAGAGCAGCAGGCCGTCGCCGTTGCCCAGCAGGCGCAGGCAACTGCCCAGGCGGTCATCGCTGTAGGGAGAACTGGATAGTACGTGCAGGGTCGTCATCAGAGGGTGATCACTTGGTCGTATCGGTCGATGAGGTCACGCAGTCCGGCGCTGTCCAGGCGTTCGACCTCCAGCGAGGTTTCACGCAGGCCACGTTGTTGCAGGCTGTGACTGCAAGCGTACAGCGCTTCGACACCGAACATCGGCAGGGCCTGCAGGTTGGCGGTCAGGTCCTTCTGCTGCAGGGCCTGGGACTGCTGCCGGTGAGCCAGCTGCAGCACGCCATCATCGAGAAACAGCAGGCCGATGGGCAGATCGAAGGCACCACCAGCCAGGGCGATATCCAGCGCTTCACGGGCGCCGGGGCCCTGCCAGGGCGCCTTGCGGCTGATGATCAGCAATGAGCGGTTCATGTCAGTCGCCTCCGAAGCAGATCAGTCGGTCGGCCTGTTGCGCCGCCTCATGCAACTGGCCAAGGCCGGAGAGCACCCAGGGCGCTGGCAGATTGGCGGCCTGGCGTTCGTAGCGGCGCGCCTCCTGCTCGTCGAGCACGCCACGGCGCAGGGCGGCGGCGATGCACACCACGCCGTCGAGTTGCCGCTCGGCGATGAATGCACGCCACTGGCGAGCGACATCGATTTCATCCTGAGGACTGATGACGTTACCCGAGGCGCTGTGCACGCCCTCGGCGTAGAAGAACAGGCGCACGATCTCGTGGCCGCCTTGCAGTGCCGCTTCGGCGAAACGCAGGGCGCGGCGGGAGGAGGGAGCCGTAGGTGGCGAAAACAGGGCAATGGCGAATTTCATGAGCGGCCCGGTTGCGGAAACAGGGCGCCATGATAAGGCCTGAGTGCTTGGGAACAGAAATGAAAAAGCCCATATCCGCAGATATGGGCTTTCTTGTCACAGCCTGCTCGGCTCGAGCGGATTACTTGATATCGCGCTTGGTCGGGCCGGTGTACAGCTGGCGTGGACGGCCAATCTTGTACGGGCTGGAGAGCATTTCTTTCCAGTGCGAGATCCAGCCGACGGTGCGCGCCAGAGCGAAGATCACGGTGAACATGCTGGTCGGAATGCCGATGGCCTTGAGGATGATGCCCGAGTAGAAGTCGACGTTCGGGTACAGGTTACGTTCCTTGAAGTAAGGATCGTTACGGGCGATTTCGTCGAGCTTCATCGCCAGTTCCAGCTGCGGGTCATTGATGCCCAGCTCGGCCAGTACTTCATCGCAGGTCTGCTTCATGACCTGGGCGCGTGGGTCGAAGTTCTTGTAGACGCGGTGCCCGAAGCCCATGAGCTTGAACGGATCGTCCTTGTCCTTGGCCTTGGCGATGAACTTGTCGATGTTCGATACGTCACCGATTTCGTCCAGCATCGCCAGAACCGCTTCGTTGGCGCCACCGTGGGCCGGGCCCCAGAGCGCAGCGATACCGGCAGCGATACAGGCGAACGGGTTGGCACCCGAGGAGCCGGCAAGGCGAACGGTGGAGGTGGAGGCGTTCTGCTCGTGGTCGGCGTGGAGGATGAAGATCCGGTCCATCGCCTTGGCCAGCACCGGGCTGATCGGCTTGGTCTCGCACGGCGTGTTGAACATCATGTGCAGGAAGTTTTCCGCGTAGCTCAGGTCGTTGCGCGGGTACATCATCGGTTCGCCCTTGGAGTACTTGTACACCATGGCGGCGATGGTCGGCATCTTGGCGACCAGGCGCATCGCGGAAATATCGCGGTGCTGCGGGTTCTTGATGTCCAGGGAGTCGTGATAGAAGGCGGAGAGGGCGCCAACCACGCCACACATGACGGCCATCGGGTGGGCGTCACGGCGGAAACCGTTGAAGAAGGTCTTCAGCTGTTCGTGAACCATGGTGTGGTTCTTGATGGTGCTGACGAAGGCGGCTTTCTGCTCTTCGTCTGGCAGTTCACCATTGAGCAGCAGGTAGCAGGTATCCAGGTAGTCGGCTTTCTCGGCAAGTTGCTCGATCGGGTAGCCGCGGTGCAGCAGGATGCCCTTGTCACCATCAATGTAGGTGATCTTCGACTCGCAGGAAGCGGTCGACATGAAACCGGGGTCGAAAGTGAAATTGCCCGTGGCGGTCAGGCTTCGCACGTCGATCACATCAGGGCCAACGGTGCCGGATAAAACGGGCAGCTCGACGGGGGCTGCGCCCTCGATGATCAACTGCGCTTTTTTGTCAGCCATGTTTGGCCTCCTAGTTATGCTTGGAATCATCAGTCGGCCCCCCACGCAGGGCCCGCATCACTATAGTGTTATGAATCTGAAAGTCAATTTGCGAAAACCCAGGCAATAGAAGGGTTTGAGTGCGCTACCTGCGACAAAAGGGCGCGGCCTTTTACGCCATTTCCGGGCTTGACGCAATCGGTAGAAGGTCGAGGTGTCCGCGTTGTCATTAGCGACCTAACTGTCTATACTCTGCGCCCGACTGCCAAGGGCCTTACAGCCCGGATTCTGGTAGTTGTCACTTCTTGGGTGATGGGTACCTGACCAGTGCGCTTCCCGACAACTCAGCCCTGATAGCTGGGGCTCTCAGTGTGATAATAAAGCCGTGAATAGCCAACGACCTGTAAACTTAGACCTTCGGACGATAAAACTCCCAGTCACTGCTTACACGTCCATTCTTCACCGTATATCCGGCGTGATCCTTTTCCTCGGCATTGCCGTGCTGCTGTTCGGGCTCGACAAATCGCTGTCATCGGAAGAGGGCTTCGCCCAGGTGAAAGAATGCTTGACCAGCCCGCTGGCCAAGTTCGTGATCTGGGGACTTCTGTCCGCTCTGCTGTACCACCTGGTGGCCGGTGTGCGCCACTTGATCATGGATGCTGGAGTCGGTGAGACGCTGGAAGGCGGCAAGCTGGGTTCCAAAATCGTACTCGTCGTATCGGCGATCCTGATCGTGCTGCTGGGGGTGTGGATATGGTAACTAATGTCACGAATTTCTCGCGTTCGGGCCTCTATGACTGGATGGCACAACGCGTTTCTGCGGTCGTTCTCGCGGCTTACGTCCTGTTTCTGCTGGGCTACATCGTCCTGAATCCAGGCATGGGCTACGCCGAATGGCATGGTCTGTTCTCCAATAACGCAATGCGCATCTTCAGCTTGCTGACCCTCGTCGCGCTGGGCATCCACGCCTGGGTCGGCATGTGGACGATCTCCACCGACTACCTGACGCAGACCGCGCTGGGCAAGTGGGCCACCGTTGTGCGTTTTCTGTTCCAGGCCACGTGTGGCATCGCCATGTTCGTGTTCTTCGTCTGGGGCGTGCAGATTCTTTGGGGTTTCTGATTCATGACTAGCATCCGTACTCTTTCCTATGACGCCATCATCGTTGGTGGTGGCGGTGCCGGTATGCGCGCTGCGCTGCAGCTGGCGCAGGGCGGCCACAAGACCGCAGTGGTAACCAAGGTTTTCCCGACCCGTTCCCACACCGTATCCGCTCAGGGTGGCATCACCTGTGCCATCGCGTCGAACGATCCGAACGACGACTGGCGCTGGCATATGTACGACACCGTCAAGGGCTCCGACTACATCGGTGACCAGGACGCGATCGAATACATGTGTTCCGTTGGTCCGGAAGCCGTGTTCGAGCTCGAGCACATGGGCCTGCCGTTCTCCCGTACCGAGCAGGGCCGCATCTATCAGCGTCCGTTCGGCGGCCAGTCCAAAGGCCCGGACAACCCGACTCAGGCGGCCCGTACTTGCGCCGCTGCCGACCGTACCGGTCACGCGTTGCTGCACACCCTTTACCAGGCCAACCTGAAAGCCGGTACCTCGTTCCTCAACGAGTGGTACGCAGTGGATCTGGTCAAGAACCAGGATGGCGCCGTCGTTGGCGTCATCGCCATCTGCATCGAAACCGGTGAAACCGTCTACATCCGTTCCAAGGCCGTGGTTCTGGCCACTGGCGGTGCTGGCCGTATCTACGCGTCCACCACCAACGCGCTGATCAACACCGGTGACGGTGTGGGCATGGCGCTGCGTGCTGGCGTGCCGGTGCAGGACATCGAAATGTGGCAGTTCCACCCGACCGGCATCGCCGGCGCCGGTGTACTGGTCACCGAAGGCTGCCGCGGTGAAGGTGGTTACCTGATCAACGCCCACGGCGAGCGTTTCATGGAGCGCTATGCGCCCAACGCCAAGGACCTTGCAGGTCGTGACGTAGTGGCCCGCTCCATGGTCAAGGAAGTCATCGCCGGCAACGGCTGTGGCCCTGACAAGGATCACGTACTGCTGAAGCTCGATCACCTCGGTGAGGAAGTGCTGCACAGCCGTCTGCCCGGCATCTGCGAGCTGTCCAAGACCTTCGCCCACGTCGACCCGGTCGTCGCGCCTGTTCCGGTCATTCCGACCTGCCACTACATGATGGGCGGCGTTGCCACCAACATCCATGGTCAGGCCATCACCCAGGACGCCAATGGCGTCGATCGCATCATCGACGGTCTGTTCGCCGTGGGCGAAGTGGCTTGCGTCTCGGTGCACGGTGCCAACCGTCTGGGTGGCAACTCGCTGCTCGACCTGGTGGTATTCGGCCGCGCCGCTGGCCTGCACCTGGAAAAAGCGCTGAAAGAAGGCGTGGAAGTCCGTGGCGCCAGCGAGACCGACATCGAGCAGTCGCTCAAGCGTCTGTCCGGCGTCAACGAGCGTAGCACCGGCGAAGACGTCGCACCGCTGCGCAAAGAGCTGCAACAGTGCATGCAGAACTACTTCGGCGTATTCCGTACCGGCGAATACATGAAGAAGGGCATCACTCAGCTGGCCGATCTGCGCGAGCGCATCGCCAACGTCAAGATCTCCGACAAGAGCCAGGCTTTCAACACGGCGCGCATCGAAGCGCTGGAGCTGCAGAACCTGCTGGAAGTCGCCGAAGCCACTGCTATCGCAGCCGATACCCGTACCGAGTCCCGCGGCGCCCACGCCCGTGAAGACTACGAGGATCGTGACGATACCAACTGGTTGTGCCACAGCCTGTACTTCCCGGGTGAGAAGCGCGTGACCAAGCGTGACGTCAACTTCTCGCCGAAGACGGTCCCGGCGTTTGAACCCAAAGTTCGTACTTATTAAGGGTGGCTACCATGTCTCTTGGCAAAAGCTTGAAAGTCAGCGTTTATCGCTACAACCCGGAAGCGGACAAAGCGCCCTTCATGCAGGAATTCGACGTCGAGATCGACGGCAAGGACCTGATGGTGCTGGACGTGCTGGCCCTGATCAAGGAGCAGGACGAAGGCTTCTCCTACCGTCGCTCCTGCCGTGAAGGCGTCTGCGGTTCCGACGGCATGAACATCAGCGGCAAGAACGGCCTGGCCTGCGTCACGCCGATCTCCACCGTGGTCAAGGGCAACAAGCTGGTGATCCGCCCGCTGCCCGGGCTGCCGGTCATTCGTGACCTGGTCGTCGATATGAGCATCTTCTACAAGCAGTACGAGAAGGTGCAGCCGTTCCTGCAGAACGATACCCCGGCGCCCGCTATCGAGCGCCTGCAGACGCCGGAAGAGCGCGAGAAGCTGGACGGCCTGTACGAGTGCATTCTGTGCGCTTGCTGTTCGACCAGCTGCCCGTCGTTCTGGTGGAACCCGGACAAATTCCTGGGCCCGGCCGCGCTGTTGCAAGCCTATCGCTTCCTGGCTGACAGCCGTGATACCAAGACCGCGGAACGATTGGCGTCTTTGGATGATCCATTCAGTGTGTTCCGCTGCCGCGGCATCATGAACTGCGTGAACGTATGCCCCAAAGGGTTGAACCCAACCAAGGCAATCGGTCACGTTCGCAACATGCTGCTGCAGAGCGGTACCTGATTCACAGTTCTTTAGCTTGACCCGCAACGCCTGCCGCACCGACTTCATGTCGGTGTAGCAGTATAGCCAGGGCATCGGCCTAGCCGCCGATGTCCTTACACGAAAAATATGACGACCAGCAGGGGCATCCGGGCTGGTGCCCGGACTATCTGCGGGATTCTTGGTGGCTTTGTCGAAGTCGCTGTTACATGACTTCGAAAGCCAGTCGGTGTCCTCGCCGGTGGTGTCCCCTTACCGAGGGTGACCAAGCATGCAAGAAAGCGTGATGCAGCGCATGTGGGACAGTGCCCACCTATCCGGTGGTAACGCTGCCTACGTGGAAGAGCTCTATGAGCTCTACCTGCACGATCCCAACGCCGTGCCGGAAGAATGGCGCACTTATTTCGATAAGTTGCCGTCCGAAGGCAGTACCGCCAATGACGTATCGCACTCGACGATTCGTGATCATTTCGTGTTGCTGGCCAAAAACCAGCGTCGCGCTCAGCCGGCATCAGCCGGGACCGTGAGCAGTGAACACGAGAAGAAGCAGGTCGAAGTGTTGCGGTTGATTCAGGCATTCCGCATGCGTGGCCACCAGGCGGCTCAGCTCGATCCGCTTGGGCTGTGGCAGCGTTCTGTTCCTGCTGATCTGTCGATCAGCCATTACAGCCTTACCGACGCGGATCTGGACACCACCTTCCGCACGGGTGGTCTGGCAATCGGCAAAGAAGAAGCTACTTTGCGGGAAATCCGCGATGCTTTGCAGCAGACATATTGTCGCACCATCGGCTCCGAGTTCACCCACATCACCGATTCCGAGCAACGCAGCTGGTTCCAGCAGCGTCTGGAAAGCGTGCGTGGCCGTCCTCAGATCTCCGCAGAGGCACAAAGCCACCTGCTCGAGCGTCTGACTGCCGCTGAAGGTCTGGAAAAATACCTGGGTACCAAATACCCGGGCACCAAGCGCTTCGGTCTGGAAGGCGGCGAGAGCCTGATCCCGTTGCTCGACGAAATCATCCAGCGCAGCGGTTCCTACGGCACCAAGGAAATCGTCATCGGCATGGCCCACCGTGGCCGTCTGAACGTTCTGGTCAACACCTTCGGCAAGAACCCGCGCGACCTGTTCGACGAGTTCGAAGGCAAGAAGGTCGAGGGCCTGAGCTCCGGTGACGTCAAATATCACCAGGGTTTCTCCTCGAACGTGATGACGCAGGGTGGCGAAGTGCACTTGGCGCTCGCGTTCAACCCGTCTCACCTGGAAATCGTTTCCCCGGTGGTCGAAGGTTCGGTACGTGCTCGTCAGGATCGTCGCAATGATGTGGCGGGCGACAAGGTTCTGCCGATTTCCCTCCACGGTGACGCGGCATTCGCCGGTCAGGGCGTGGTCATGGAAACCTTCCAGATGTCGCAGACCCGTGCTTACAAGACGGGCGGCACCATCCACATCGTGATCAACAACCAGGTTGGCTTCACCACCAACCGTGCTGACGATGCGCGCTCCACCGAGTACTCCACCGACGTTGCCAAGATGATCCAGGCGCCGATCTTCCATGTGAATGGCGATGATCCGGAAGCCGTGTTGTTCGTCACCCAATTGGCTGTCGACTACCGCATGCAGTACAAGCGTGACGTGGTCATCGACCTGGTCTGCTACCGCCGTCGTGGTCACAACGAGGCCGACGAGCCAAGTGGTACCCAGCCGCTGATGTATCAGCAGATCGCCAAGCAGCGCACCACCCGCGAGCTCTATGCCGAAGCGCTGACCAATGCAGGTCGCCTGTCGGCAGAGGCCGTGCAAGCGCCGGTCGACGAGTACCGCACGGCACTGGACAACGGTCAGCACGTGGTCAAGAGCCTGGTCAAGGAGCCGAACAAGGAATTGTTCGTCGATTGGCGTCCATACCTGGGTCATGCCTGGACCGCGCGCCACGACACCCGTTTCGATCTGAAAACCCTGCAGGACCTGTCCGGCAAACTGCTGGAAACCCCGGACGGCTTCGTCGTTCAGCGTCAGGTCGGCAAGATCTATGAAGATCGCCAGAAGATGGGCGCAGGCGGCTTGCCGCTGAACTGGGGCTATGCGGAAACCATGGCCTACGCGACCCTGCTCGTCGAGGGTCATCCGATCCGCATCACCGGTCAGGACGTGGGCCGTGGCACGTTCTCGCACCGCCACGCGCAACTGCACAACCAGAAGGACGGCAGTGCCTACCTTCCGCTGCAGAACCTGTATGAAGGTCAGCCGCGTTTCGATCTGTACGACTCCTTCCTGTCGGAAGAGGCGGTACTGGCATTCGAATACGGCTACGCCACCACCACGCCGAATGCGCTGGTGATCTGGGAAGCTCAGTTCGGCGATTTCGCCAACGGTGCTCAGGTGGTGTTCGACCAGTTCATTTCCAGTGGCGAAACCAAGTGGGGCCGTCTGTGCGGTCTGACCATGCTGCTGCCACACGGTTATGAAGGGCAGGGGCCGGAGCACTCCTCGGCACGTCTGGAGCGTTACCTGCAGCTGTGCGCCGAGCACAACATCCAGGTTGCCGTTCCGACCACGCCGGCGCAGATCTACCATCTGCTGCGTCGTCAGGTCATCCGTCCGCTGCGCAAGCCGCTGGTGGTGCTGACGCCGAAGTCGCTGCTGCGCCACAAGCTGGCCGTGTCGACGCTGGAAGATCTGGCCGAAGGCTCGTTCCAGACCGTCATCCCGGAAATCGATGCAATCGATCCGAAAAAGGTCGAGCGTCTGGTGCTGTGCAGCGGCAAGGTCTACTACGACCTGCTGGAGAAGCGCCGTGCCGAAGGCCGCGAAGATATCGCCATCGTGCGTCTCGAACAGCTCTATCCGTTCCCGGAAGACGACCTGGCCGAAGTTCTCGCTCCGTACAAGAACCTCAAGCACATCGTCTGGTGTCAGGAAGAACCGATGAATCAGGGCGCCTGGTATTGCAGCCAGCACCATATGCGTCGTGCTGCTTCGGCGCACAAGAAGGCGCTGGTGCTCGAGTATGCTGGTCGTGATGCCTCGGCTGCGCCTGCTTGTGGTTACGCTTCGATGCACGCCGAGCAGCAGGAAAAACTGCTGCAGGATGCCTTCACCGTTTAATGCCATCGCGAAGGAGGTAGCTCAATTGGGGGCTACCTCCTCGAACAAACCGAATTTAAGGAACAGAACACAATGGCTATCGAGATCAAAGCCCCTACATTTCCCGAATCGGTCGCCGACGGCACCGTAGCGACCTGGCACAAGAAGCCGGGCGAAGCGGTCAAGCGCGATGAGCTGATCGTCGACATCGAAACCGACAAGGTAGTGATCGAAGTACTGGCCGAGGCCGATGGTGTCATCGCTGAAATCGTCAAGAACGAAGGCGACACCGTACTGAGCAACGAAGTACTGGGCAAACTGACCGAAGGTGGCGCAGCCGCTCCGGCCGCCGCTCCGGCGCAAGCCGCTGCAGCCCCGGCTCAGGCCGCGGCCCCTGCTGCCGCAGCCGCTGGCGACGACCAGATCCTGTCGCCTGCCGCGCGCAAGCTGGCTGAAGAAAACGGCATCGACCCGAACAGCATCAGCGGTTCTGGCAAGGGTGGCCGTGTGACCAAGGAAGACGTGGTTGCCGCTGTCGAAGCCAAGAAAAACGCTCCGGCTGCTGCTCCTGCTGCCAAGCCCGCCGCTGCTGCAGCTCCGGTTGTCGCTGCTGCTGGCGATCGCACCGAGAAGCGCGTGCCGATGACCCGCGTACGTGCCACCGTCGCTCGTCGTCTGGTCGAAGCTCAGTCGAACATGGCCATGCTGACCACGTTCAACGAAGTCGACATGTCCGAGATCATGGCGCTGCGCTCGCGCTACAAGGACCAGTTCGAGAAAGCTCACAACGGCACGCGCCTGGGCTTCATGTCCTTCTTCGTCAAGGCTGCCACCGAAGCGCTGAAGCGTCTGCCGGCGGTCAACGCTTCGATCGATGGCAACGACATCGTTTACCATGGTTATCAGGATATCGGCGTAGCTGTTTCCAGCGACCGTGGTCTGGTCGTACCGGTGCTGCGCAACGCCGAGTCGATGGGCCTGGCCGATATCGAAGCGGGCATCGCCGCCTACGGCAAGAAAGCCCGTGACGGCAAGCTGTCCATCGAAGAGATGACTGGCGGCACCTTCACCATCACCAACGGTGGTACTTTCGGTTCGATGATGTCGACGCCGATCGTCAACCCGCCGCAGGCCGCGATTCTGGGCATGCACAACATCATCCAGCGCCCGGTTGCGGTGAACGGCCAAGTGGTCATTCGCCCGATGATGTACCTGGCACTGTCTTACGATCACCGCCTGATCGACGGTAAAGAAGCCGTGACTTTCCTGGTGACCATCAAGAACCTGCTGGAAGACCCAGCTCGTCTGCTGCTGGACATCTAATACACCAGCCTCGAGCTGCAAGCGCCACGCTTCGAGTAGAAGCGCTCCGTTTTGCAGCTTGAGGCTTGAAGCTTGACGCTGAAAAGGAATCTTTTATGAGCCAGAAATTCGACGTGGTAGTCATCGGTGCCGGCCCTGGCGGCTATGTTGCCGCCATCAAGGCTGCACAACTCGGCCTGAAAACCGCGTGCATCGAGAAGTACCAGGACAAGGACGGCAAGATCGCCCTCGGTGGTACCTGCCTGAACGTCGGTTGCATTCCGTCCAAGGCGCTGCTGGACAGCTCCTGGAAGTACCATGAAGCCCATGACGGCTTCGCCGCTCACGGCATCAGCACCAAGGGCCTGAGCATTGACGTGCCGGCCATGGTCGGTCGCAAGAACACCATCATCAAGAACCTGACTGGCGGCGTTGCCGGCCTGTTCAAGGCTAACGGCGTAACCCTGCTGGAAGGCCACGGCAAACTGCTGGCTGGCAAGAAAGTGGAAGTCACCGACAAGGACGGCAAGACCTCCGTCGTCGAAGCCGAGAACGTGATCCTGGCATCCGGCTCGCGCCCGATCGACATTCCGCCGGCTCCGGTCGACCAGGACGTCATCGTCGACTCCACCGGCGCACTGGAATTCCAGTCCGTACCGAAGAAACTGGGCGTCATCGGCGCTGGTGTCATCGGTCTGGAGCTGGGTTCGGTCTGGGCCCGTCTGGGCGCCGAAGTGACCGTACTCGAAGCGCTGGACAAGTTCCTGCCTGCTGCTGACGAAGCGGTCGCCAAGGAAGCGCTGAAGACCCTCACCAAGCAGGGCCTGCAGATCAAACTGGGCGCTCGCGTGACCGGTTCCGAAGTCAAGAAGAAGCAAGTCACCGTCAACTACACCGATTCCGAAGGCGAGCAGAAGATCGTTTTCGACAAGCTGATCGTTGCCGTTGGCCGTCGTCCGGTCACCACCGATCTGCTGGCTTCGGACAGCGGCGTGGACCTTGACGAGCGTGGCTACATCTTCGTCGATGACCAGTGCGCCACCAGCGTTCCGGGCGTTTACGCCATCGGCGACGTGGTGCGCGGCATGATGCTGGCTCACAAGGCCTCGGAAGAGGGCGTGATGGTTGCCGAGCGTATCGCCGGCCACAAGGCGCAGATGAACTATGACCTGATCCCATCGGTCATCTACACCCACCCGGAAATTGCGTGGGTTGGTAAAACCGAGCAGCAACTGAAGAGTGAAGGCGTTGCCGTCAACGTCGGCACCTTCCCGTTCGCCGCCAGCGGCCGTGCCATGGCAGCCAACGACACCGGCGGTTTCGTCAAGGTGATCGCCGACGCCAATACCGACCGCGTACTGGGTGTACACGTGATCGGCCCAAGCGCAGCAGAGCTGGTGCAGCAAGGCGCTATCGGCATGGAGTTCGGTACCAGCGCTGAAGACCTGGGCATGATGGTCTTCTCGCACCCGACCCTGTCCGAAGCGCTGCACGAAGCAGCGCTCGCAGTAAACGGTGGCGCGATTCACATCGCCAACCGCAAGAAACGCTAAGAAATCGTCTGTCCGGCAGCGGCTCAAGGGTCGCTACCGTACGGACGGTTTTTCGCGAAGCAGAACCAAGGTGCATTGCCCGCGCAGGGCTCAGGCCCATGCGCGGAATGTGCACCTGACTGCCTAGAGGTGGTCACAGGTGGTGCGGCACGCAAGTGCAGCACCGATGCGCAATACCTAAACGAAAACGGTAGACAAGCATGAATCTTCACGAGTATCAGGGTAAGCAGCTGTTCGCTGAATACGGCCTGCCCGTATCCAAGGGCTTCGCCGTAGACACCCCGGAAGCAGCAGCAGAAGCCTGCGAAAAAATCGGTGGTACCGAGTGGGTCGTCAAGGCTCAGGTACACGCTGGTGGCCGCGGTAAAGCGGGTGGTGTGAAACTGGTCAAGAGCAAGGAAGACGCCAAGGCTTTCGCCGCCAACTGGCTGGGCAAGCGTCTGGTGACCTATCAGACTGACGCCAATGGTCAGCCTGTCACCAAGATCCTGGTCGAGTCCTGCACCGACATCGCCAAGGAGCTGTACCTGGGCGCTGTAGTCGACCGCTCCAGCCGTCGCATCGTGTTCATGGCTTCCACCGAAGGTGGCGTGGACATCGAGAAGATCGCTCACGAAACGCCTGAGAAGATCCTCAAGGCCACTATCGATCCGCTGGTCGGCGCTCAGCCGTTCCAGGGTCGCGAGCTGGCATTCCAGCTGGGCCTGGAAGGCAAGCAAGTCGCTCAGTTCGCCAAGATCTTCGTAGGTCTGGCCAAGCTGTTCAAGGATCACGATCTGGCTCTGCTGGAAGTGAACCCGCTGGTCATCAAGGCCGACGGCGACCTGCACTGCCTGGACGCGAAGATCAACATCGACGCTAACGCCATGTACCGTCAGCCGAAGCTGAAGACCTTCCACGACCCGTCGCAAGACGACGCCCGTGAAGCTCATGCCGCCAAGTTCGAACTGAACTACGTTGCGCTCGAAGGCAACATCGGCTGCATGGTCAATGGTGCCGGTCTGGCCATGGGTACCATGGACATCGTCAACCTGCACGGCGGCAAGCCAGCCAACTTCCTCGACGTAGGTGGCGGCGCAACCAAAGAGCGCGTGACCGAAGCCTTCAAGATCATCCTGTCCGACAGCAACGTAGCTGCCGTTCTGGTGAACATCTTCGGCGGTATCGTTCGTTGCGACATGATTGCCGAAGGCATCATCGGTGCAGTGAAGGAAGTCGGCGTCAAGGTTCCGGTTGTCGTCCGTCTGGAAGGCAACAACGCTGAACTGGGTGCCAAAGTCCTGGCCGAAAGCGGCCTGAACATCATCGCGGCAACCAGCCTGACCGACGCTGCTCAGCAAGTCGTCAAAGCTGCGGAGGGCAAGTAATGAGCGTCCTGATCAATAAAGACACCAAGGTTATCTGCCAGGGTTTCACTGGTTCGCAAGGTACCTTCCACTCCGAACAAGCCATCGCCTACGGCACCAAGATGGTTGGCGGCGTGACCCCAGGCAAAGGCGGTACTACCCACCTGAACCTGCCAGTGTTCAACACTGTGAAAGAAGCTGTAGAAGCTACCGGCGCTGACGCTTCGGTCATCTACGTTCCAGCTCCTTTCTGCAAGGACTCGATCCTGGAAGCTGCTTTCGGCGGCATCAAGCTGATCGTCTGCATCACCGAAGGCATTCCTACCCTGGACATGCTGGATGCCAAGGTCACCTGCGACGAGCTGGGCGTTACCCTGATCGGTCCTAACTGCCCAGGCGTGATCACTCCGGGCGAGTGCAAGATCGGCATCATGCCGGGTCACATCCACCTGCCAGGCAAAGTAGGCATCGTGTCGCGTTCCGGCACCCTGACCTATGAAGCCGTCAAGCAGACCACCGACGCCGGCTTCGGCCAGTCCACTTGCGTGGGCATCGGTGGTGACCCGATCCCGGGCTCCAACTTCATCGACATCCTGAAGCTGTTCCAGGAAGACCCGAAGACCGAAGCGATCGTCATGATCGGCGAGATCGGCGGTTCGGCTGAAGAAGAAGCGGCTGCCTACATCAAGGCCAACGTCACCAAGCCTGTAGTTTCCTACATCGCTGGTGTGACCGCTCCTCCCGGCAAGCGTATGGGCCATGCTGGCGCCATCATTTCCGGCGGCAAAGGCACTGCAGACGAGAAGTTCGCTGCACTGCAGGACGCTGGCGTGAAAACCGTGCGTTCCCTGGCTGACATCGGCAAGGCCCTGGCCGAGCTGACCGGTTGGGAAGTGAAGAAGGCGTAAGCCATCTGATCTGATCGAAAGAAGGCCACCCTCGGGTGGCCTTCTTTTTTGTCCCGAAAAAGTTGTTCAGGCGACAGCCGCTTACAGCCAATGGTCAGGTGGGGTGGCACGGGTAGGGCGGTTGCGGCAAAATCGTTAGCCTTGCAACTAATAGGTTTGGTCTCTACCCGAGGCGAGCCTGCAACCAAGGTTCGCGCCACGAGAGCGAACTACGTTTCCCACTATCCATCGGGATTCCCTCTCTCAACTCCGATTTAGCGATGTGGTATTTCTTCAAATGACTTCCCTGAAAAGCCAGGACGTTCTCGCCCTGGGATTCATGACTTTTGCCCTGTTCGTCGGGGCCGGCAACATCATTTTTCCACCCATCGTCGGCATGCAGGCAGGCCCCCATGTATGGCTGGCCGCGCTGGGCTTTCTGATCACAGCGGTCGGTCTGCCGGTGATCACCCTGGTCGCTCTGGCCAAGGTCGGTGGCGCCATGGACGCGCTGAGCAGCCCGATCGGCAAAGCCGCCGGTGTGCTGCTGGGTACGGTCTGCTACCTGGCGGTCGGCCCCCTGTTCGCCACCCCGCGTACCGCCACGGTGTCCTTCGAAGTGGGCCTGGCGCCGTTGACCGGCGATAGCCCGCTGGCGCTGTTCATCTACAGCCTGGTGTATTTCGTGATCGTACTGGGCGTCTCCCTGTATCCGGGGCGACTGCTGGACACCGTCGGGCGCGTGCTCGGCCCGATGAAGATCCTCGCGCTGCTGATCCTTGGCGGTACGGCCTTCGTACTGACACCCGGTGAAGTGGGGCCGGCAACCGCCGTCTATGAGGCGGCGCCATTCTCCCAGGGCTTCATCAATGGTTACCTGACCATGGATACCCTGGGGGCGCTGGTCTTCGGCATCGTCATCGTCAATGCCATCCGCTCCCGTGGGGTCGAGTCGCCACAATTGATCACCCGTTACGCCATCATCGCCGGGCTGATCGCCGGGGTCGGCCTGGCCGTGGTTTACATCAGCCTGTTCCGCCTCGGTGCGGGCAGCCATTCCATCGCGGCCGGCGCCACCAATGGCGCTGCGGTGTTGCATGCCTACGTTCAGCACACTTTCGGGGCACTGGGCAGCGGCTTCCTGGCCGTGCTGATCTCGCTGGCCTGCCTGGTCACGGCGGTTGGCCTGACCTGCGCCTGTGCAGAGTACTTCAGCCGTCTGGTACCGCTGTCCTATCGCAGTCTGGTGGTGATCCTCGCCGCGTTCTCGCTGCTGGTATCCAACCTGGGTCTGACCAAACTGATCCAGATATCCGTGCCGGTCCTCACCGCCATCTACCCGCCATGCATCGTCCTGATCGCTCTGAGCTTCTGCTGGGGGCTATGGAATTCGGCTGGTCGCGTGGTCGGACCGGTGATGCTGGTGGCAACGCTGTTCGGCATCGTCGATGGCCTGAAGACCGCTGGCCTGGATGGCGGTTTGCCGCAATGGCTGGTCAGCCTGCCACTGGCCGAGCAGGGCCTTGCCTGGCTGTTGCCGGCGGCCATCATGCTGGCCATCGCCAGTGGTTACGACTGGTTGCGTGGCAAGCCGCAGGAAGTGCTGGCCTGAGCATATCCGGTTGATCGAAAGCCGCTCGTATCAAACTGTGTGAAAACTACTGCGCTCGCTCATGCGGCGTTAAAAACCGGCTAAAAATGCTCATTTACAACTCGTAAACTGCGCTTTTTCGCCGGTTTTTGCCTTGCCTGACCTTCGCTCGCTACGTTTTCACACAGCCTGCAATGAGCGGCTTTTTCTTATCTCGCCTGGCTATAATCGCTCCAGCCTTACAAGGAGCTTGCATGCCCATCAGCGAAGAATATCTGCCGCACGTCCTGGCCGTTCTCTGGTTCGTCATCTGTTGGGGCGGCTACACCCGTTACGCCCAGGCGAAAGGTCGCACCACACCCTGTCTGGCCAGCGTTCTGCACCTGTATCGCGAGGACTGGATGCGGCGCATGCTGTTGCGCGACAACCGCATCGCCGATGCCAACGTGATCGGCAACCTCGAGCGTAATGCTTCGTTCTTCGCCTCCAGTACGCTGATCATCCTCGCCGGTATCCTCACCGTGCTCGGTGCATCGGATCGTGCGGTATCGCTGTTGGCCGACCTGCCATTCGTGCAGGTCGCCAGCCGTGGCATGTCGGAAGCCAAGCTGTTGTGCCTGGGCGTGGTCTTCGTCTATGCCTTCTTCACCTTCAGTTGGTGCATGCGCCAGTACAACTTCGCCGCGGTACTGGTGGGTTCGGCGCCGATGATCGGTGAGCGGCACGTCACCGAGCAGGAGCGCAAGGCGTTCGGCGAGCGCACCGCGCGGGTCATCTCGATGGCGGCCAACCAGTTCAACTATGGGCTGCGCGCCTACTATTTCGGCATGGCGACGCTGGCCTGGTTCATCAACCCTTGGTTCTTCATGATGGTCACCGCCGGTGTGGTGGTGGTGCTGTACCGACGCGAATTCCATTCCGATGTGCTGGAAGTAATGGTGTACACACAAACGCCGACGTTCGAGCCGGCCAAGGAGAAAACCGAATGAGTATTCCGTTCTGGTGCATTTTCATCAGCGCCCTGCTGATTTTCGTGGCGAAGGCGCCGCTGGCCAAGGCGATGAAGGAGGAGGGTGGGCGCTACGACAACCATCATCCCCGTGCACAACAGGCGCGTCTTACCGGATTCGGTGCGCGTGCACTAGCCGCTCATCAGAATAGCTTCGAAGCGTTTCCGTTGTTCGCCGTCGGGGTCTTGATGGCGCACGTCACCCAGAGTAGCGGCTGGCTGGTGGACTGGCTGGCGGTGATCTTCGTGGTCGCGCGGGTGCTCTATCTGCTTTTCTACTGGGCAGACCTGCACTGGCAACGCAGTCTTGTATGGGCGATCGGGATGGGTTGCACGCTGCTGTTGATGCTCACGCCAGCGTTGCGGTGAACCGGGGGGAGGGGCGCGTTACCCGCAGCAGGCTGCGGGTAACGTGAAGATGACCGCTTATTGCTGTTTCTGAGTCGGCGCAGCCGGTGCAGCTGGGTCCGCAGGGGCTGCCGGCTCGGCAGGTGCGGTAGTGGCTGGCGGAGTCTGAGCCTCTTCCTGTTGCTCTTCGGCGCGCTCCTGAGCGGCCTCAGTTTCTTTCTGAGCAGCTTCGTTGCTCTCCTCAGCGGCGTCGTTCATCGACTCCTGAGCTTCGGTACGCGCTTCTTGAGCGTCTTCCGCTTTGTTTTCGGACGGCTTGTCACAGGCCGCAAGGCCCAGCGTGGCAGCGAGCATGAAGGCGTAAGCGACTGACTTTTGCATGGGGGTGTTTCTCCTTATGGGTAAATACCATTACGGTTTTTCGAGGCGTCAAAGTGGATATAAGTTCATTCCCTTTCTACTCGATGCCCGATAACGCACGGTGTGCACCCTTGAAAGCACCAATTCAGGGCCTGTCACAAAATCGGAAAATTCTCGACTTCTCGATGGAATGAGCACGCTTCGATGATTATCGTGACGCTCACTCCTGCGGTGCGCGCTGGAAAGTGATCGCATCCCATGCCGATCCTGGCAACTGATCTAAGGAAACTGAATGGACGCGTTGTTGATCCTGGGCGGCCTGCTGCTGATACTCGTCGGCCTGGTGTTGCTGGTAATGCGTGGTTTCGCCACCAGCCTGCTATGGGGGTGGGCATGCTTGTTGCCCCCGCTGACGCTGCTGTTCATCGTGCGCCACTGGCGTCGTGCCAGGCATGCGCTGGCCTGCTGCGCGCTGGGCATGATCCCGCTGGTGGTCGGTCTGGCGGTGATGGCAGGTCAGGATCCGCAACGCCTGGAGGCCATCATCGGGCTCGAGTGGCTAAAGCCCGAGAAGCCAGCGCCAGGCGAATTGCACATCCAGCTGCACGGCCAGCTCAACGGTGAGCCGTTCGTGCCTCAGGAGGGAGAACTGATCGACGGCGTGCTCAGCCTGCGTGAAGGCCAGGACTTCTTCGCCCGTCGCGAGCTGATCATTCGTGGCCTGCCGCTGTCTGCCGATGGCCTGCGCCTCGATGTGTTGCCGGAGGACCAGGGACAGTTGCCGGAAATCGAGTTCAACTGGCTGCTGCCGGATCAGGATCTGCCCGAGGCACGTCAGCTCAAGGGAGGCTATACCCTGCACCTGGATCTGCAACCCGAGGCACCCAACCGCCTGGTGGGTGAATTCCATCTGGTTCTGCCACCGCAGTTCGAGACCACCCTGAGCGGCAAGGTCGAGGTGTTTCGCAACGGCCTGCGTTATCACGAGGGCAGGGTGGATCGCACCGTCGACTCTCGCGACACCCTGGCCTACGTCCTCACCGACCACCTGCAGCGGCGCTTTTCCACCCGCGACGTTCAGCTTTCGCCACTACCGGCTACCGGCGTGACCGGCAGCAACCTGATGCTCGACGTGAGCGCTCGTATCGATGGCCGCGAACAGCGTTTGCCGGTCAGCCTGAGCAAGCACGCCGAGCGGGGCTGGCGTGTCGACGATGACCGCTTCGCCGAATTGCCGGCCGCGGCCCCGCCAGCGCCGGCTGCCGTTCCGGCTCAGCCCGCTGCGCCGCAGCAGCCACAACCTGTGCAGGACCCCCGCAGGGACTTTTCCCTGGTGCGCCTGCTCAGCGAACCGCAACGCTACGTCAACCAGCCGTTGCGGGTGTTCAGCGAAAAGGGCAGCTCGATTCAGGGGCAGTTCGCCGGGCTCGAGCAGGGGCAGGTCATTCTCAGGCAGCGCCTCAACGGCTCGGGCGAAGCACGCTTTGCCATGCCCGAAGCCGACATCGTTCATGTCGAACTGCTCGACGAGTGAGTCCAGGGTGACTTGAAGTTTTCCCGAGCCGCCCCCACTTGATGGTCATCCGCCGTACCGCGGCTTAGCCATCAATGTGGAGTTAGATGACCATGAGTGTGGAAACTCAAAAAGAAACCCTGGGCTTCCAGACAGAGGTGAAGCAACTGCTGCACCTCATGATCCACTCGCTGTATTCCAACAAGGAAATCTTCCTGCGCGAGTTGATCTCCAACGCCTCCGACGCCGTCGACAAGCTGCGTTTCGAGGCGCTGGCCAAGCCCGAGCTGCTCGAGGGCGGTGCCGAGCTGAAGATCCGCGTGACCTTCGACAAGGACGCTAAGACCGTCACCCTCGAAGACAACGGCATTGGCATGAGCCGTGAAGAGGCCATCGCGCACCTCGGCACCATCGCCAAATCCGGCACCGCCGATTTCCTGAAGAACCTCTCCGGCGACCAGAAGAAGGACTCGAGCCTGATCGGTCAGTTCGGCGTCGGCTTCTACTCGGCGTTCATCGTTGCCGACAAGGTCGAAGTATTCACCCGCCGTGCCGGTCTGTCGGCTGGCGAAGGCGTGCACTGGGCCTCCAAGGGCGAGGGTGACTTCGAGGTCGCCAACGTCGAGAAGGCCGAACGCGGTACCCGCATCGTCCTGCACCTCAAGAGCGGCGAAGAAGAGTTCGCTGATGGTTGGCGCCTGCGCAACGTCATCAAGAAGTACTCCGACCATATCGGCCTGCCGATCGAGCTGCCGAAAGAAAGCCATGGCGAAGAGCAGGACAAGCCGGCCGAGGAGTGGGAAGTGGTCAACCGCGCCAGCGCGTTGTGGACGCGTCCGCGTACCGAGGTTACCGACGAGCAGTACCAGGAATTCTACAAACACGTTTCCCACGACTACGACAACCCGCTGAGCTGGAGCCACAACAAGGTCGAAGGCAAGCTGGAATACACGTCGCTGCTGTACGTGCCCGGTCGTGCGCCGTTCGACCTGTACCAGCGTGAAGCACCGCGTGGTTTGAAACTCTATGTACAGCGTGTGTTCATCATGGACCAGGCGGACGAGTTCCTGCCCCTGTACCTGCGCTTCATCAAGGGTGTGGTCGACTCCAACGACCTGTCGCTGAACGTCTCCCGTGAAATTCTCCAGAAGGACCCGGTGATCGACTCCATGAAGTCGGCACTGACCAAGCGTGTGCTGGACATGCTGGAGAAGCTGGCCAAGAACGAACCCGAGCAGTACAAGGCGTTCTGGAAGAACTTCGGCCAGGTCCTCAAGGAAGGTCCCGCGGAAGACTTCGCCAACAAGGAGAAGATCGCCGGCCTGCTGCGCTTCGCGTCGACTGCCGAAGGCGAGGGCGAGCAGGTGGTTTCCCTGGGCGACTACATCGGCCGCCTGAAGGAAGGCCAGGACAAGGTCTACTTCCTTACCGGCGAGTCCTACGCGCAGGTCAAGAACAGCCCGCACCTGGAAGTCTTCCGCAAGAAAGGCATCGAAGTGCTGCTGCTCACCGACCGTATCGACGAGTGGCTGATGAGCTACCTCACCGAGTTCGATGGCAAGTCGTTCATCGACGTTGCCCGCGGTGACCTGGACCTGGGCTCGCTGGACTCGGAAGAGGACAAGAAGGCTCAGGAAGAAGTCGCCAAGAGCAAGGAAGGTCTGGTCGAGCGTCTGAAGGGCGCGCTGGGCGAGCAGGTCGCGGAGGTTCGCGTCTCCCATCGCCTGACCGATTCGCCAGCCATCCTGGCCATCGGCGAACAGGACCTGGGCTTGCAGATGCGCCAGATTCTTGAGGCCAGCGGCCAGAAGGTGCCGGATTCCAAGCCGATCTTCGAATTCAACCCGAACCACCCGCTGATCGAGAAGCTGGATGCCGAGCCGGACGAAGACCGTTTCGGCGATCTGTCGCACATCCTCTTCGATCAGGCCGCTCTGGCTGCAGGCGACAGCCTGAAAGACCCAGCCGCCTATGTGCAGCGCCTGAACAAGCTGCTGGTCGAGCTCTCTGCCTGACCCGCTAGCCGCTATGCAAAACGCCGCTCGATCGAGCGGCGTTTTTGTATCTGCAATCTGGTTTTTTCGATTTGGTAGCCAGGGTCGAGCGCAGCGACACTCGGGAAAATCCCTGGGTATCGCTATGCTCAAGCCAGGCTACGTCCTTGCGGCGAGCGCAAATGGGGAAGCCGATATCCGCTCTCGACACGCTCGACCCACAGGATGGACGTCGCTTTATCCGTCCACCGCTCGTTGCCTGAATGGTGGATGAAAAGCGTCAGCGACGCGCCCCGATCCACCCTACGAATCCATCAATGAGACCGCGCGGCGATCCTGATGAAAGATTACGGATGTGGGAGCGCGCCATGCGCGCGAAAAAAACGCGGGCACGGCCCGCTCCCACAGGGGGAAACCTGATATCGGCTACCCTCAGTGGAGCCGCAGCCTGCAACCGATATGGCCTGGCCTGCGAAGCTAATAATCAGCCCATACAAAAAAGCCCCATCATCCAGCGGATGACGGGGCTTCTGGTCGTGCCGGTTCAGACGATCAGACGATGATGCCCTGGCTGCGCAGGTAGTCGTCGTAGGTGCCGCTGAAGTCGGTGACGCCGTTGTCCGACAGCTCGATGATGCGCGTGGCCAGGGAGCCGACGAACTCGCGGTCATGGCTGACGAAGATCAGCGTGCCCGGGTAGTTCTCCAGCGCCAGGTTGAGCGCTTCGATGGATTCCATGTCCAGGTGGTTGGTCGGTTCGTCCATCACCAGCACGTTGGGCTTCTGCAGGATCAGCTTGCCGAACAGCATGCGGCCTTGCTCACCACCGGAGATCACCTTGACCGATTTGAGGATCTCGTCGTTGGAGAACAGCATGCGGCCCAGTGTGCCGCGGATGACCTGTTCGCCCTGGGTCCACTGGCCCATCCAGTCGAACAGGGTCACGTCGTCCTCGAAGTCGTGGGCGTGATCCTGGGCGTAGTAACCCACCTCGGCGCTTTCCGTCCACTTCACGGCACCGGCGTCCGGGCTCAGCTCACCGACCAGGGTGCGCAGCAGGGTGGTTTTGCCGATACCGTTGGGGCCGATGATCGCGACGCGCTCGCCGGCTTCGACGGTGAAGCTGAAGTTCTTGAACAGCGGCTTGCCGTCGAAGCCCTTGGACATCTGTTCGATGGTCACGGCCTGGCGATGCAGCTTCTTGGTCTGCTCGAAGCGGATGAACGGGCTGACCCGGCTCGACGGCTTGACCTCGGCCAGCTGGATCTTGTCGATCTGCTTGGCACGGCTGGTGGCCTGCTTGGCTTTCGAGGCGTTGGCGGAGAAGCGGCTGACGAAGTTCTGCAGCTCGGAGATCTGCGCTTTCTTCTTGGCGTTGTCCGACAGCAACTGCTCGCGCGACTGGGTCGCAGCGGTCATGTACTCGTCGTAGTTGCCCGGGAACAGGCGCAGCTCGCCGTAATCCAGATCCGCCATGTGGGTGCAGACCGAGTTCAGGAAGTGACGGTCGTGGGAAATGATGATCATGGTGCTGTTACGCGCCGTCAGAATCGTTTCCAGCCAGCGGATGGTGTTGATGTCCAGGTGGTTGGTCGGTTCGTCGAGCAGCAGCACGTCCGGATCGGAGAACAGTGCCTGAGCCAACAGCACGCGCAGTTTCCAGCCAGGAGCGACTTCACTCATCGGGCCGAAATGCTGTTCCAACGGAATGCCCAGGCCGAGCAGCAGCTCGCCGGCACGGGATTCGGCGGTATAACCGTCCATTTCAGCGAACTCGCCTTCGAGTTCACCGACCTTCATGCCGTCTTCTTCGCTCATTTCCGGCAGCGAGTAGATGCGGTCGCGCTCGGCCTTGACCTTCCACAGCTCCTCGTGGCCCATGATCACGGTGTCGATCACGTTGAATTGCTCGTAGGCGAACTGGTCCTGGCGCAGCTTGCCGAGACGCACGTTCGGCTCGAGCATGACCTGGCCGCCGGAAGGGTCGAGGTCGCCACCGAGGATTTTCATGAACGTCGACTTGCCGCAGCCATTGGCGCCGATCAGGCCGTAGCGGTTGCCGTTGTTGAACTTAACGGACACGTTCTCGAACAGCGGCTTGGCACCGAACTGCATCGTGATATTAGCTGTGGAAATCAAAGTGCTCTAACTCGCATGTTTCAGAGGTGTGGATTCAGTCTTGGGGCAGTTTTGGGGCAATTCGTAGCGTGTTCACCGCTGCCCAGTCGCCCTCGCCATCGATCCATCGGGCATAGCGGGTCAGCAGAATCTGTATCGAATGGCCCAATTGCTTGGCGATGAAAGCCGGGGCCATGCCTGCCATCAGACACATAGTTGCGTAAGTGAGGGGCGCATTGTACGGAGGACGGTAGCGAATACCCAGCGCTTTCAGGGGCGGGGCCGCTGATGATGCAGGTCACTCGTCTGTTGATCGTCCAGGCGTTCTGCTTGCGAGGGCAGCGGCAGGGCGTTCGCTGTGTGCCGATGTCGACGATGGGGCGCTCAGCGTATGCCCTGGCTTCTCCAGCGCCTCGACTGGGCGGTCGGCCAGCACCGCCGACACGGGAAGTGCTGCGCGTTGCGCAGCGGGAGCTATAGGCCGGGCGGCGCCAGCGCTACCTCTTGTCCTCGCAGTCGATTACCGTGACATTGTTGATGATGTCCTTGCTGTCCGTGAACAGGGTGATATTGCAGAAATAGTCGACGATGGTGACGTTGTCGTAGTAGCCCACATCGCGGTAAACCGGCTGGCTGTAAGCCGGCATGATGCCTGTTGCACCTTGGCCACCAATGGTGACCCACGTTTGTTGCTCACCGACATACTCCACGCCCGTTTTGATGAACTCTTTCTCGGGGCTCAGGTGCGTTTGCAAGCGATTCCAGGCATAGAAACCGCCCGATCCGTATGGCGAAGGTCCCATTCCGTGGTCGGGCTCGCCGAAGACCGCAAAGGCGTTGCTGGCGGGCTGGCCTATCAGCAGCTTGGCAGCTTCCTCCACGTCGTTGCCTTTCTTGGTGTTTACCGTCGAGCAGGCGCTGACTGCAATCAAAGCCATTGCCAGGCAGGTTTCTCTGATTGGTTTCACGCTCTTCACTCCTTGGTACGGGTATCTGCGCCGGGCCAGCACAGGAAATACCCTGAGGCAATCAAGGTAAAAACAAGCCATCCGTTCGTCAAGGCAGCCCCCTCGCTCGGTAGAAATTGCACTCGGGTTGGTGATTCCCACGCGCCGGGCGTGGTGTCAGCGGCGTTGGCCAGCGCTTGGTAGAGCGCCTGGGGAATAACCTTGAAAGGCCCGGCATGAGCGGCATGGCGCTTGAGTTTTTATGCATTAAAGTTTCCTTGAGCTGCTTAGTCTATTCCTGCAGCCTCTATGTTTATCGGAATTAATTCGTTCGAAATTCGCCTGTTCTGGTCTAGCTTAACGGCCATTCGTAGGCATCGCAGAACCTCTCTGTGAGCTGCTCACCGTTATTGCCAAGGCTGCCGAATGTCTCTTTCCATCGCCCCCGCCGATCGTATGCTGGATGCCGCCAACCAGGGCGATGCCGCCTATGGGCGGATCCGCCGCGACATCCTGTCCTGCCGGCTGACGCCAGGCGCGCTGATTACCGAGCCTGGGCTGATGGAGCTGTACGAGATTGGCAAGAGCAGCTGCCGGATCGCGCTGACGCGTCTGTCCCACGAGGGCTTCGTCAGGTCTCTGCCGCGCAAGGGCTACCAGGTCGCGCCGATCACCGTGAAGGACGTCGAGGAGGTCTTCACCCTGCGTGTGCAGCTCGAGCCGTTGGCGGCTCGGCTGGCAGTCGGCCGCGTCGACATCGAGCGCCTGCGGGAGCTGGAGGCCGCCTGCCGGGTTCGCCACCCCGTCTCTCTGCCTGATCAGATCGATGTATTCATGGACGCCAACAAGGCGTTCCACCTGGAGATCGCCCGGGCCACCGGCAACGAACGGTTGTTGCGTACCTTGTCCGGCCTGATGGACGAGATGACGCGACTGGTGGCGCTGGGGTTCAACGTTCAGGGCACCAAGCCCGAAATCAAGCACGACCACAACGCCATGATCGCCGCGTTCGAGGAAGGCGACGGCAAGCGCGCCGAGCTGATCGCTCGCCGGCATATCGAAACTTTCCAGGCCATGACCTTGGAGAAAGTCTATGCCAGCCTCAGCGAAGCCGGCGCATCGCTGCCGCTGCTGGCGGCGAGGTTCGCCCGATGAATGCCGCACTGCAGCAGGATCTCGCGGTGTCGGCGATCACTTTGCAGGGTATCGGCAAGCGCTTCGACGCCCTCGAGGTGCTGCGCGATATCTCCTTCGAGGTGGGGCAGGGCGAAGTGGTCGCGCTGCTGGGCACTTCGGGGTGTGGCAAGAGCACCTTGCTCAATATCGTTTCCGGGTTGCTCGCCCAGGATCAGGGCCAACTGCGTTTGTTCGGCCAGGCTTCGGCAGCTTTCAGCGACTGGCGGCGCATCGCCTACCTGTTTCAGGAGGACCGCCTGCTGCCCTGGCGCAGCGTGCAGGCCAACGTCGCCTTCGGGCTGGAGGGCAGTGGCGTCGGCAAGGCCGAGCGTGCCCGGCGGGTTGCCGAGGCGCTGCGCCTGGTTGGCCTCGAGGCCTTTGCGAAATCCTGGCCGCATCAGTTGTCCGGCGGCATGCGCAGCCGGGTCGCTCTGGCGCGCAGCCTGGTGGTGAAACCCCAGGTGCTGCTGATGGACGAGCCGTTTTCCAAGCTCGACCCGCACACCCGCAGTCAGATGCACGACGAGCTGCTGCGTCTGCAGGCGCTCACCGGCATGACGGTGCTGTTCGTCACCCATGACGTGGAAGAGGCGGTGGTGCTCGCTGATCGGGTGGTAGTGCTGGAGCCGCGCCCAGGCCGCATTCGCGCCATCCATCCAATGGCCTTGCCGCGCCCACGGGTGCCCACCGAGCCTGCCGTCAACGAACAGGTTCGTCGCCTGCGTCTGGAGGTCTGACATGGATACCGCCAAGCGCTTTTCCAGTCTCGCCCTGCAACGCTTCGCGCTGATCGCCGTGGTCGGCCTGCTCTGGTGGTACGCCGCAGGTCGCCTGCCATCGTTCGTGCTGCCCGGGCCGGAAAAGGTTCTCACCGCACTGGGCAACCTGCTGCAGAGCGACACCTTCCTGCATGACCTGAGCGCCACCCTCGGTCGGGTGCTCAGCGGCTTCGCACTGGCCACGCTGGTCGGCACGCCGCTGGGCCTGGCGCTCGGCAGCAGCCCCGCACTGGCGCGCTTCTTCGAGCCGGTGCTGTCGGTGTTCAACACCGTGTCGTCGGCGATCTGGGCGATCTTCGCCATCATCTGGTTCGGCATCTCCGACGCCACCACGGTGTTCGTGGTGTTCATGACCGCCATGCCGCTGATCCTCACCAACGTCTGGCAGGGCGCGAAGACGGTGGAGCGGCAATACGTGGAGCTGGCGCGCTCGTTTCGCCTGTCGCGGCTGCAGATCCTGCTGAAGATCTCGCTGCCGAGCATCCTGCCGTACTTCTTTTCCGGTGCCCGCCTGGCGTTCGGCTTCGGCTGGCGGGTATCGCTGGTGGCCGAGACGCTCGGCGCTTCCGATGGCATCGGCTATCGCCTGCGCCAGGCCGCGGACCTGGTGCAGAGCGACCAGGTATTCGCCTGGACCGTGCTGCTGGTCGCCCTGATGTTGGCGCTCGAAGCGGGGGTGCTCAAGCCCCTCGAACGCCGGCTGTTTCGTTGGAAAACCCCCTAGCTCCTCCCTCTATCAAGGATCAATCCATGCGTAAGTTGATTGCCGTCGCTGCCCTGGCCGCGACCGCGGTGCTGCCTTTTGCTGCCCATTCGGCGGACAAGGTCCGTATCGGTTACTGGACCAGCGGTGTGAGCCTGGGCTACGGCTCGGTGCTCGAATCCAAGGATTTCCTCGCCGAACGCGGCATCGACGCCGAATTCGTGCACTTCCCCGACGTCAATGCGCCGATCCGCGCACTGGCCGCCGGCTCCATCGACCTGGCGTTCGGCGCACCGCTTGCCGGGGTGTTCTCGACGGCGGCCGAAGGCGTGCCGATCCGGATCTTCGCGGCGACCCAGCCAGCCGATGTGCAGTTCGTGGTGCCGGCCGATTCGCCGATCACCTCGCTGGCCGAGCTCAAGGGCAAGAAAATCGGCATGTCGCCGGCCGGCTCTTCGGTGGCGGTGATCGCTGGCGCCGTGCTGGCCGGCAACCATGGCATCCAGACCAACGACTTCTCCCTGGTCGGCGGTAACGAGTCGCGTCTGGCGCAGTTCCTGGCGCAGAAACAGGTGGATGGCGCGGCCCTGCGTTCGGTCACCATCGCCCAGCTCGAAGACGAGCTGAAGGTCAAGCGCCTGGGCAGCTTTGCCGAGGAATGGAAGACCCTCACGCACGCCGAGGCAGTGCCGTACATCGGCGTCGGCACGGTGGCCGCCAAGCTGGTCGACGACAAGCCGGAGGTCGTCGCCCGGGTCATCGCCGGCCTGCGCGATACGCTCGCCTGGGGCAAGGCGCACCCGGATGAAGTCGTCCGCATTCTGCAGAAGAGCGCCAACCTGCCCGAGCAGGATGCCCGCGTGTACGTCGGCCAGTGGGATGCCATGAACCGCATCGCCTTCGAGCCGGCGGACATCGAGACCCTGCGTCGTCAGCACCAGGTGTTCGTCGACGGCGGCCTGATCAAGGGCGAACTCAAGGACGACCTGTTCGCCACCGAACCCTACACCCAAGCCAAACACATCAAGTAATCACGGAGACAACGACTGTGAGCAAGACCATGAAAGCCCTGGTACTCGACGAACACGGCGACCTCGACCAGTTGCGCGTCGTCACCGACAAGCCGATACCGGCAGTGGGCAGCGGACACGTGGTAATTCGCGTTGGCGCATCGTCCTTCAATTACCACGATGTATTCACGGTGAAGGGCATGCCCGGCATCAAGGTGCCGCTGCCGGTAGTCATCGGCCTGGATCTGGCCGGCACCATCAGCGAGCTGGGTGAAGGTGTCGAGGGCTGGAAGGTCGGTGACCGCGTGCTGATCAACCCGCTGAAACCCGACGTCGGTCTGATGGGCGAGATGGTCGACGGCGGCATGGCCGAGTACGCCCTGGTCGATGCGCGGCAGCTGATCCGTCTGCCCTATGCCGTGAGTTTCGAACAGGCGGCGGCCTTGCCGGTGGCCTATGGCACCGCCCACCGCATGCTGATCACCCACAACACCGTGAAGGCAGGGGACCGCGTGCTGATCCTCGGTGCCAGCGGTGGCGTGGGCACCGCCTGCGT
Source organism: Pseudomonas flavescens (assembly GCF_013408425.1). NCBI lineage: Bacteria > Pseudomonadati > Pseudomonadota > Gammaproteobacteria > Pseudomonadales > Pseudomonadaceae > Phytopseudomonas > Phytopseudomonas flavescens. Next base: position 1,393,912 of record NZ_JACBYV010000001.1, read on the forward strand.
GATTCTCGCCAAACTGCTGGGCGCCGAGGTGATCGCCTGTGCGGGCAGCGACGAGAAGGGCGAGCGCCTCAAGGCCCTGGGTGCCGACCACGTCATCAACTACCGCGATACCGACTTCTCCAAGTGGGCCATCGGCCAGTACGGCAAGCCGCAGCGCCGCAACTACGAAGGCGGCGTGGACGTGGTGATCAACTTCACCGGTGGCGACACCTGGCTGCCATCGCTCAAGTGCATCAAGCGCGGCGGCACGCTGCTGGTGTGCGGTGCTACCGCTGGCCACGACCCCAAGGAAGACCTGCGCTACGTCTGGAGCTTCGAACTCAACATCAAAGGCTCGAACAGCTTCTACGAAGACAACCTGGTCGGGCTCCTCGACCTGATCGCCGAAGGTCGGATCGACCCGATCATCGACCGCGTACTGCCCCTCGAACAGGCCGCCGAAGGCCTGGCGCTGATCCGTGATCGCGAAGTGCTGGGCAAGGTGGTCGTCACGCCCTGACCGGCTTGCATCGATCAGCACCGTGCAATCGTCCGTTTGCGGGCGATTGCAGCACCTTCGAAACAACTCAACAGGATTGATCCCATGACCGAAACGACACTTCCGAGCGCTGCCGATATCCAGGCCAAACTGCTCAAGGGCCCTTATCACCAATGGCTGGGCCTGCAGGTTCTGGCCGTGGGCGAGGGCAGCATCGAGCTCAGCGCGAAATGGCGCGAAGAATGGGTGGTGAATGTCGAGGGTGGCTACACCCACGGCGGCATACTCGCGGCGCTGGTCGATCTGACCGCGGACTGGGCGCTGGTGTCCAGAACCGGCAAAGGCGTGCCGACCATCGACCTGCGTGTCGACTACCACCGGCCAGCCAAGGGCGATCTGCGCGCCACGGGCACGGTGATCAAGTTCGGCAAGCAGTTCTCGGTGGCCGAGGCGCAGGTCTTCGATGGCGAAGGCCATCTGGTTGCCAGCGGCCGCGGCGTCTATTCCACGCCCGCCCCTAAGGTGTGATCCCATGAGTGCGGCACTGGACCACCTGGTCATCAACGCGCGCTTCGATCTCGATGCGGCTGCAGCCATCTTCGCGGGCCTGGGCTTCACGCTCACGCCCCGTGGGCATCACTCACTCGGCTCGATCAACAACCTGATCATGTTCGACGAGGGCTACCTGGAGCTGATCGGGCTGCCCGCCGGCGGCGAGCGTCTGCGCCAGGAAATCCTCGACAGCCCACCTGGTATCGACGGCCTGGTACTGGCCAGTGACGACCCCCGTGCCACCCATGCAGCGCTGGTGCAGGCCGGCTTTCTGGTCCAGCCGGTGCAGCATTTCTCCAGACCGGTGGAGGTCGATGGGGCCTCTCTTGACGCTCGCTTCGGTACCGTCCGGCTGGTGCCTGGGCAGTTCGCCGCTGGCCGGGTGTACTTCTGCCATCACCAAACACCGGAACTGGTCTGGCGGCCCGAGTGGCTGGGCCACGCCAATGGCATTCACCGCATCGAGCGGCTGACGGTAGTCAGCGAGCAACCCGAGCAGACACGTCAGGCGTTCGAGCGCCTGGGGCGTTTCGACGGACGATTCAGCGTCGAGGTCATCGATAGGGCGGCGTGGCGTACCAGAGATGTGCAGGCTGGAGGGCAAGAGCACGAGCGTGCCGAGCGCTTCGTTTCCATCGGCCTGCGTGGTGGCGATCCGGCAGACCTGGCGCGCCGCGCCACGAGTCTCGGCTTGCCCCATCGGCAGGAGGCCGATCGGGTCACCATCGTCATCCCGGGCTTCGCCACCGTGCTGGAGTGCCTGGCATGAATGCGCAGATCGCCAATTTGGGCAGTGTGATCGGCCGCGACAGTCCGGGTGAGCGACTGGCGTTCATCGGCCTCGACAGCCAGTTGAACGAGTCGCGCTGCACCTACCGTGAACTGGACGAGCTGGCCAATGGCATTGCTCGTGCTCTGCTTGCCCGGGGCTTCGCGCCTGGGCAGCGCATCGCCTTGCTGGCCTTCAACTCGGTGGCTTGCATCGCGGCCGTGCTCGGCATCATGCGCGCCGGGCTGGTCGCCGTGCCGGTCAATCACCGATTCCCCAGGGCGCTGATCGATTATGTGATCGCCGACAGTGGCGCGCGCCTGCTGTTCTGCGACGCGCCGCATCGAGATGCAGCCCCCGACATGCCGCGCGTATCGCTGGAGGCGGATGAGCTGGCGGCTTTCGCTCAACGGGGGCCTCTGCAAGCCTTCCAGCCGCTCGGTGACGAGCCGGCGATGATGCTTTACACCTCCGGTTCCACTGGCAAGCCCAAGGGCGTGGTGCTCAGCCACCGCGCTCACCTGTGGATCGTGCGCACCCGTTTGCAGGCCACCCCGCTGGCCGACGAGCGTGCGTTGATCGCGGCGCCGCTGTACCACATGAATGCGCTGGCGCTGGCGCTTCTCGTCCTGGCCAGCGGTGCCACCGCGATACTGCTGCCGCAGTTCAGTGCCGTCACCTATATCGAGGCGATCCAGCGTTACCGCTGTACCTGGCTGACCGCCGTGCCGCCGATGATCGCCATGATGCTGCGCGAGCAGGCGCTGCTGGAGCGCGCCGACCTGTCATCCGTGCGGGTGGTGCGCATGGGCTCGGCGCCGGTGAGTGCGAGCCTGCTCGAGCAGATCCACCGCCTGCTGCCGAATGCACGGATCATCAATGCCTATGGCACCACCGAAGGTGGTCCGGTGGTCTTCGGCGCCCACCCACAGGGGCTGGCCAGCCCGGCGCTATCGGTGGGGCACGCCCACCCGGACGTGCAACTGCGCCTGCGCGATGAGGCAGGGCTGCTGGCGGATGAGGGCGTGCTCGAGTTGAAGAGCCCCGGGCTGATGTCCGGCTACCACAACCGGCCTGACCTGGCCGCGCCGTTCACGGCCGATGGCTTCTACGTGACGGGCGACGTGTTCCGCCGCGATGCCGATGGTTTCCATACCTTCGTGGGCCGTCGTGACGACATGTTCGTCAGCGGTGGCGAGAACATCTATCCCGGCGAGGTGGAAAAGCTGCTCGAACGTCACCCCGCGGTGCAGCAGGCCTGCGTGGTGCCAGTCGAGGACGAGATCAAAGGGTTCAAACCCATGGCTTTCGTCGTGCGGCGCCAAGGCAGCCAGGTCAGCGAGGCCGAGATCAAGGGCTTCACCCTGGAGCATGCGCCGGCCTATCAGCACCCGCGCCGGGTATGGTTCGTCGACACCTTGCCGCTTGCTTCCACCCACAAGATCGACCGCAAGGCCTTGCTCGACAAGGCTCGGCAAAACCTCCAGAACAGTGGCCGGACCACCGGAGCGTTGGAGCGCCAACCCATCTGACTTTCAACACAACCCAGGATCTGCCTCCATGCGCTTCGCCATTCGCTCATTGCTGCCCCTCACGCTGGCAGTTGCCAGCCACGCCCATGCCCTCGACCAGGTCACCGTCGCCCTTGCCATTCCCGCCGCCGTTCACGACGGCGCGCCTTACGCCGCAGCCCAGGAACTGGGGCTGTTCAAGGAACAGGGGCTGAGCGTCGAGACCGTGGTCTTCCAGGGGGCTGGCGCCTTGTTGCCACAGGTTGCCAGCAAACGGGTGACATTCGGCTTCCCGGTCGCTGAACCGGTGCTTTCCAGCCACTTCAACAAGAACCCGTTGCCGCTGCGTTATTTCTACAACGGCGTTCCCAGCCAGACTCTGGAATACCAGGTACTCGCCGATTCGTCGATCAAGACCCTGGCCGATCTCGAGGGCAAGAAGATCGGGGTCGGTGCCTTGACCTGGGGCACCTTGCCGAACAGCCGTGCAGCCCTGCGCGTCGCCGGCCTGGAGCCTGGCAAAAACGTCGAATTCGTCGCCGTCGGCGCACTCGGCGCGGGTTTTCAGGCGCTGCGCAGCGGTCAGGTGGATGCGCTCAACTTCAACAACAGTTGGGGTGACATGCTGGAACTGTCCGGCACGCAAACCCGGCGCATCCAGTATCCCGAGGTGTTTCAGAACAACCCCGGCAACGGCTTCATCGCTCACCAGGACACCTTCAAGGACAACCCCGATCTGATCCGCCGTTTCGGCCGCGCCTATACCGAGGCACAGTTCGTGTGCGAGGTGAACCCGGCGTTCTGCGTCCAGGCATTCTGGCGTCAGCACCCTGAAAGCAAGCCTGCCGATGCCCAGGGCAAGGGCCTCGAAGACGCCAAGACGCTGCTCGCTCGCCGTTTGCAGCGCACCTTGTATTCCCCGGATGGCAGCCCGCGCGTACCGGGGCAATATGACCTGCAGGCGATTCGCGCTGCGGTACAGGCCATGGCCGAGGCGGGCGAGTTCCCCAGTGCCGAGGTGCCGGTGGAGCAGGTGTTCTCCAACGAGTTCGTACCCGCCTTCAACGATTTCGACCGTGACGCGCTGCGCAAGCGTGCGGAGGCGGCGAAATGACCCCGGCGTTCGAGATCGACATTGCCGATGGGCTGATCGACCAGCCCCGGCGCGTTCGGGTGCTGGGATTGAGCCCGGGTGTGGCGCATCTGACGGCGACCCTGGAACATCCCGATGGCAGCCTGTGGCAGAGCGAGGCCAGCTTCGAAGTCGCTGCCGACGGCGTGCTGGATATCGATGCACAAGTGCCCCTTGCTGGCGACTGGAGCGAGCTGGAGGCGCTGGCGCCGGTGTGGGCGTTGCGCCAGTTGAGCCCGCCCCGCAGGCCGCAAGCCAGCGAGGGGCTGGACCCCCTGTCGATTCGCTTGCAGATAGGCGATGCCGCTGGCGGTAGCGCCTCGGCCACGCTCACCCAGCGCTTTCTCGCCCCCGGGGTGAGCCGCCGTGAAATCCGCGATGAGGGGCTTTCCGCAACCGTGTTCAGCCCCGCCGGCGATGGCCCACACCCGCTGGTGATCGTGCTCAATGGTTCGGGGGGCGGTACGCCGGAGCAACGTGCGGCGCTGTATGCCGCCCATGGCTATGCGGCACTGGCTTTGGCCTTTTTCAAGGCGCCGGGGCGGCCCGAGCATATTTCCGACACGCCGCTGGAGTACTTCGAGCAGGCACTGCTCTGGGCGCGGCGCGAGCTGCAGCCGCGGCATGGCTTCATCGCCGTCGCCGGCTTGTCTCGCGGCGGTGAGCTGGCATTGCTGCTGGGGGCGACCTTTCCCGAGTTGGTATCCGCGGTGATCGGCTACGTGCCGAGCGCGGTGATCCACGGCACCTTGCGGGCAGGGCGTCCGGAGCAGCCACGTGACGCCGACGCATGGACATGGCGTGGCCAGCCGCTGCGCAATGTCTGGAGGGACAACCCCGCGGCGGACTGGCGGGCCTTCGACCAGCCCCCCGAACCCGGGGCGGCGATTCGCCAGGCACCGGCCTTCGTGGCAGTGGAAGCCCATGCAGCCAGCGTCGCGGCGGCACGCATTGCCGTTGAGCGCATCGATGGGCCGATCCTGCTCATCTCGGGGACCGACGATGGTTTCTGGCCGTCCAGCGCTTACAGCGAGCGTATTCAGGCCGAACTGCAGGCGGCAGGGCATGCCTGGCCGGTCAGCCATGCGCGCAATGAAGGGGCAGGTCACGCCATCGGCTTTCCCTGCGTGCCCACCACGCAGATCGCCAAGGTTCATCCGGTCGCCGGTGTGCTGATCAGTGGTGGCGGCACCCCGGCAGCCAATGCCCGTGCCAACCGCGAGAGCTGGCAGGCCGTGCTGAAGTTCCTGGCCGATGCGCTGCGTGCACGGGAGACGCAGCCATGAGCGCGGCCTTGACCCTGCAGGAGGTGGGGCTGACCTACCAGACCCGTCGCGGAGAGATTCAGGCCCTGGCCGACGTGAGCATGAGCATCGCCGACGGGGAGTTCGTCGCGGTGCTCGGGCCCTCCGGCTGTGGCAAGTCCACCGTCCTCAAACTGGCGGCAGGCTTGCTCGACGCCAGCCAAGGGCGAGTGGTGGTCGCCGGGCAGGCGATAGAAGGCCCTGGCCGGCATACCGGCGTGGTGTTCCAGAAACCCAATCTGCTGCCCTGGAAAACCGTGCTGAACAACGTGCTGCTACCGGCACGCACGCTTGGCCTGCCCATCGACGAGGCTCGCCAGCGGGCGACGGCGCTGCTCGAGCTGGTCGGCCTCGGCCCGTTCGCCAACGACTACCCGTTCGAACTCTCCGGGGGCATGCAGCAGCGTGTCGGCATCGCCCGCATGCTGTTGCACGATCCGCAACTGCTGCTGATGGACGAGCCGTTCGCCGCCCTCGATGCCTTGTCACGGGAGGCACTGACCCTAGAGCTGCAACACATCTGGAGCCAGCAGCGCAAATCGGTGCTGTTCATCACCCACAGCATTCAGGAGGCGGTGTTTCTCGCGGACCGGGTGCTGGTCATGTCGCCGCGCCCCGGGCGCATCATCGACGAGGTGGCGATCACGCTACCGCGCCCGCGCACCCTGGAAACCCTGGCCGACCCGGCGTTCATCGCGCTCTGCCAACAACTGCGAAGGCACTTCACCCATGCGTAGATTGCTTCCCGTGCTCTATCCACTGACCAGCCTGGCGGTGCTGATCCTGATCTGGGATCTGTCCGTGCGCCTGCTCGAAATTCCCGACTATCTGCTGCCTGCGCCGCTGACGGTCTATCAGGCGCTGGCGGGCGGTTTTGCCGATGGCAGCCTGTGGCCGCACATCGGCGTCACCCTGGGTGAAACCCTCAGCGGTTACGTGATCGGCTGCCTGCTGGCGATCGTCCTGGGCGCCTTGCTGGCCGAGTCGGAAACCTTCGAGCGCTTCGTGTATCCCTTGCTGATCGGCCTGCAGGCGACACCCAAGGTCGCACTGGGGCCGATCATTCTGGTCTGGTTCGGCTTCGGCATGGCCTCGAAGATCGTGCTGGTGGCGCTGGTCTGCTTCTTCCCGCTGTTCGTCAATACGGTGAACGGCATTCGGCGAACCGACCCCGAATTGCTCGACGCCTGCCGTTCGTTTTCCGCGTCGCGGCTCTACCTGCTGATCCACGTGAAGTTTCCTGCGGCGGCGGGCGAGGTGTTCGCCGGTTTGCAGATCGGCGTGTCGCTGGCGCTGATCGGTGCGGTGGTCGGCGAGTTCCTTTCCGCCCAGCGTGGCCTGGGTTATCTGATCGCGTCCAGCTCGGTGAGCATGAGCCTGTCGACCATGTTCGCCGGTGTGATCCTGCTGGCGCTGATCGGTCTGTGCGGTGCGCAGACCGTGCGCTGGCTGCAACGCCGTGTGATCTTCTGGGAGCCGGGCGCTGTCCGATCCCGTAAACACTGATGGAGAACCCGATGTCCTTTGACTGGCACAACCCTTATCCGTCGATCCGCATTCCGTTGTTCGCCCGCAACGTGGTGTCGACTTCGCACCCCCTCGCGGCTCAGGCAGGTCTGCGCCTGCTGCTCGCCGGTGGCAACGCGGTGGACGCGGCAATCGCCGCGGCGGCGATGCTCACCGTGGTCGAGCCGGTGTCCTGTGGCCTGGGTAGCGACGCCTTCGCCCTGGTCTGGGACGGCCAGTCGCTGCAGGGTCTGAACGCCTCGGGCACGGCACCTGCCGCCTGGACACCGGAGTATTTTCGCCAGCGCCACGGTGAGGATGGCAAGGGCCACGCGAAGCGCCCGGTACGCGGCTGGGATTCGATAACGGTACCTGGCGCGGTGGCCGGTTGGGCCGCGCTGCACGAGCGCTTCGGCAAGCGGCCGTTCGCCGACGTGCTGGCGCCGGCTGCCGAGGTGGCCGAGCGGGGCATTACCATCGCCCCGATCGTTGCCCACAAATGGGCGGCCGCGGTGCCCGATCTGCGTGATCAGCCCGGCTTCGCCGAGGCCTTCATGCCTGGCGGCCGGGCACCGCGAACCGGCGAGAAATTCGTCTTCGCCGACGCTGCGCGCACCTTGCGGCTACTGGGCGAGCAGGGCGCACGGGCGTTCTACGAGGGTGAGATTGGCGAGGCCATCATCGCCCATGCACGCGCCACCGGTGGCAACCTGAGCGCAGCGGACCTGCGTGACTATCGACCGGAATGGGTAACGCCCATTTCCCAGCGTTATCGCGGTTACGACGTGCACGAGATACCGCCCAACGGGCAGGGCATCGCGGCCCTCATCGCCCTGGGCATTCTCGAGCACTTCGACCTGGCGTCCCTGGCGGTCGACTCGGCTGCTTCGCAGCACCTGCAGATCGAAGCCATGAAGCTGGCCTTCGCCGACGTCTATCGCTACGTGGCCGACCCGCGCAGCATGGAGGTCACGCCCGAGCAGATGCTCGATCCCGCGTACCTCGCGCAACGCGCCAAGGCCATCGATCCGGGCAAGGCGAGCAATCCCGGTTTCGGTCTGCCCAGGTCGGGCGGTACCGTCTACCTCAGCGTCGCCGACGAGAACGGCATGATGGTGTCCTTCATCCAGTCCAACTACATGGGCTTCGGCTCGGGCGTGGTGGTGCCGGGCTATGGCGTCAGCCTGCAGAACCGCGGTGCCGGTTTCTCCAGCGACCCGGCCTCGGCCAACGTGGTGGCACCTGGCAAACGACCGTTCCACACCATCATTCCGGCGTTCCTGACCCGCGACGGCGTGGCGCAGATGAGCTTCGGGGTGATGGGCGGCGACATGCAGCCCCAGGGCCACGTACAGACCCTGGTGCGCATGCTCGACTATGGCCAGCAACCCCAGGCTGCCTGCGATGCGCCGCGCTGGAAGGTCAACCGGGACTTCTCGGTGGACCTGGAAGCGAGCATGAACGCCGACGCCGTGCGCGGTCTACACACCCTTGGCAACACGCTGAAGTCCGTGGAGGATCCTTATATGGACTTCGGTTCCGGGCAGTTCATCTGGCGGCTTTCGGATGACCCGAACCACGGCTACGTGGCTGCCAGCGACGGTCGCCGGGATGGCCAGGCGGTGGGGTTCTGACGGACCGTACGGGGTGCTGCCCGGGCACTCTGTGGGTTGTCGCAGGACGATGACTGGCGCTCAGCGTGGCTATCCAGCCGTTCATGATCAGGCGCTATCACCAGTTCGGGCAGCGTGTGCGAGGGCATGCCGAGACATCGATGCCCGTGCTGGCGGCCCTAGGAGCGATTCACGAGGTCAACGAGATGGTTCAGCAGAAAGTCATTGCTGAACTGTGACAGAAAGGTCTCGGCCGACGAAAAGACGATCCATTGCCCATGTTCCTTGCGAAGGATCAGCGAGGGATGCTCGGGAGACAGGTTGCTGACGGTCACCTGCAGGGACGAGTCGACGATGGCGGGTTTGATATCAACGGTGTTGCCGGCCAGGACGATCTTCAGCGACTCGAGCTCGACGATCGCGCCATCGAAGGCGTGCGGTTCTTCGCTGCGGATCAGATCGAGGCCGCCAACTCCCGAAATATCGACATTGATCATCCTGATCAGCTCGCTCAACTGCTCCTTGACCAGGCTGATCTGCCTGTATCGCTCGGCGATGGCGTCATCGGTTCTTTCTCGGTAGATCTTCAGCGCTCTTATCAGGTCGTTCTTGTTGGCCATTGCGTTACTTCCTCCGTGACGTCTCCTGACTCTAGTCCAGCATTTCGACTGTTGCCGGGTGCCGCCGCCGCTTCGCCTGAAGCGGTCGGCCCTGAGTGGCGGGGTCGTTTCCGGCCGCAACTGTTCGCTGAGCAACAGCGAATTAACACATTGCCCGTGGCGTGGCAGAAGGGCGCGCTGAAAGCCCCGGAAACCGGGCCCTGGGCGCTGGCACGAGTGCTGCAATGTCCTGCTCAATCGCGGAAAGGATCCGAGCGGCGCTTTCTCGGCGGCGTCGGCTGTCGTTCCGCTTCTGTCCCTGTCAGGAGCATTCCATGCGCCAATCCCGTGTCGCCAATTCGTTCGTACGGCTGCTGGCCTTAGCCGCTACCGCTTTCACGCTGTCTGCGCCGTTGCAGGCGGCAGAGCTGCCCAAGGAACTGAAGCTCGACTACGCCTACTACTCACCGACCAGCCTGGTGCTCAAGCGCTTTGGCTGGCTGGAGGAGAGCGTAGGCCCCGATACCAAGGTGAGTTGGGTGTTCAGCCAGGGCAGCAACCGCTCTCTCGAGTACCTGAACAGCGGCGGTGTGGATTTCGGCTCCACCGCAGGATTGGCCGCAGTGCTGAGCCGTGCCAATGGCAGCCCGATCAAGACCGTTTACGTCGCCAGCCGCCCGGAGTGGACCGCACTGGTGGTCGGCAAGGACTCGCCGATCAAGACCCTGGAGGATTTGAAAGGCAAGAAGATCGCGGCCACCAAAGGCACCGATCCGTTCCTGTTCACCTTGCGCAGCCTAGCCACCGTCGGCCTCGACAAGAACGACGTGGAGCTGGTGCATCTGCAGCACCCGGACGGCCGCACTGCCCTGGAAAAGGGTGACGTCGATGCCTGGGCCGGTCTCGACCCGCTGATCGCTGCCAGCCAGCTGCAGGCTGGCTCGCGCATTCTCTATCGCAACCTCGACTTCAACAGCTACGGCGTGGTGAGCGTCACCGAGACCTTCGCCAAGGAGCATCCGCAGGCCATCGACAAAGTGCTGGCCGCCTATGAAAAGGCCCGTGAATGGGCCCGCGCCAACCCCGAGGAACTCGCCAAGATTCTCTCCGAAGAAGCCAAGCTGCCGCTGGAAGTGGCCAAGCTGCAACTGCAGCGCACCGACTTCAGCAACGCCCAGCCCGGCCCTGAGCATATCGCAGCGCTCAAGGCTGCCGCACCCATCCTGCTCGAAGAGCAACTGGTACGCCGTGGTACCGACGTGAACGCCGTGGTGGACGCACTCATCGAGCCATCGTTCGGCAAGCAGGCCATCGCCGCCAAATAGGCGTGGTTGCAGCGCGGGCCTCTGTTAGCTGTGGCCCGCGCTGCGTTCATCTCGCTTCGACACCGGAGTCTTTCATGACAATCAAGAGCAAGTCGCTGCCGGCTTTGCGCAGTTCCCCATGGAAACCGGGGTTCGATGCCAGTGCCTGGCGTCGGCGCGCCAAGGGATTGGTCATCCCGCTGCTGCTGATCGTGTTTCTGGAAATCGTGGTGCGCATCGGCTGGATTCCGTCCTATCAGATGCCGGCCCCCAGCGAGATCGTGCTGACCCTGCACGAGCTGGCCGAAGGGCCGCTGTGGGGGCATATCGGCGCCAGCCTGGCGCGGGTATTCGCCGGTTTCGCCATCGGCGCCGGGCTGGCCCTGCTGGTGGCCGCCTGGGTGGGCCTGAGCCGTGAGGCGGAAGCCTATCTGGAGCCCACCTTCGCGGGGCTGCGGGCGATTCCCAGCCTGGCCTGGGTACCGCTGCTGTTGCTCTGGCTGGGCATCGACGAGACCTCCAAGGTCGTTCTGATCGCCATCGGCGCGTTCTTTCCGGTTTACGTCAACGGCGTCGCGGCCATCCGCAACATCGATCGCAAGCTGGTCGAGGTGGGCCAGATGTATGGCTTCAGCTCGCGTCGCCTGGTCTCGCGCATTCTTCTGCCGGCTGCGTTGCCCGGGCTGATGACCGGCTTGCGCAGCGGGCTCAGCCTGGCCTGGATGTTTCTGGTCGCCGCCGAACTGATCGCCGCCACCAAGGGGCTCGGTTACCTGCTCACCGATGGCCGGGAAACCTCGCGGCCGGACATCGTCCTGGCCTCGATCATCGTCCTGGCCTTGCTCGGCAAGCTCAGCGACGGCCTGCTGGCCAAGCTGGAGCAGCGTTTGCTGGGTTGGCGTGACGCATTCACGGGCAAGGAGGTTTGAGATGGCTGCGTCATTGCTGGATATCCGTGTGGAGCGCAAGAGCTTCGCTGGCGTGACCGTGCTGCAGAACGTCGCTTTATCCCTGCGCGAGCGGGAGATCGTCAGCCTGCTGGGCCCCAGTGGCTGCGGCAAGAGCACCTTGCTGCGCATCGTCGCAGGCCTGGAGCGTGAGTACACCGGCCGCGTGCTGCTCGGCGAGCAGGGTGGCGCCGTCTCTTTCGTGTTTCAGGAGCCGCGGTTGATGCCCTGGCTCACGGTGGAGCAGAACATCGGCTTTGCCGACGACCGCGACTACGACCGTGGGCGAGTGGCACAACTGATCGCCGAAGTGGGCCTGGAGGGTTTCGCCAGCGCGCTGCCCAAAGCGCTCTCCGGCGGCATGGCGCAGCGCGTCGCCCTGGCTCGCGGGCTCTATTCGCGGCCACGGGTATTGCTGCTCGACGAACCCTTCAGTGCAGTGGATGCCTTCACCCGAATGAAACTGCAGGATCTGCTGCTCGAGCTTGCCGAACACCATGCCATCGCCCTCCTGGTGGTGACCCACGACGTGGATGAGGCGCTGTATCTCAGTGACCGGGTACTGGTGATGGGCAATCGCCCCAGCGGTATTCGGCAAGAACTGATCGTCAACCTGCCACGTCCTCGTGACCGCCGTGATGGAGAGCTGTCGCGGCTGAAAGCCGAGGCGCTGACCGAGCTGCACCTGGCTCATGCGATCTGAATGGTGGCAGACCACGCGACAGCGATGTTCGCCTCAACTGTGAGCAGTGGGGCGGCCTGATGCTCGCCCCGGCAAGCGGAGTGCGGGTTTGGGCCGTGTGGGCGCGACGGCCGCGGCTCACTGCTGCTGCCCACGGCTATTCGAACGTGGGGCGGATCAGGCTGCGTTGTCGTTCTTTTGGCCAGCACGAATGTCGAAGGCGCCGCCGGTGAAAGCACCCTCGACGGTGACCTTGCCCTTGCCTGGCAGCAGTGGGAACACCAGTTCGGCGAAGCGGTAGGCCTCTTCCAGATGCGGGTAGCCGGAGAGCACGAAGCTGTCGACGCCGAGGTCGGCATATTCCTGAAGACGCGCCGCTACCGTTTGCGGGTCGCCGACCAGCGCAGTGCCGGCACCGCCGCGTACCAGTCCAACGCCAGCCCACAGGTTGGGCGCCACCTCCAGCTTGTCGCGCTGGCCGCCGTGCAGGGCCGCCATGCGCCGCTGACCTTCGGAATCCATCTTGGCGTAGTTGGTCTGCGCGGCGGCGATGGTTTCATCGTCCAGATGGCTGATCAGCTCGTCGGCGGCCGCCCAGGCAGCGGCGTCGGTCTCGCGCACGATCACGTGCAGGCGTACGCCGACGCGCACGGTGCGGCCGTAGGCCGCTGCACGGGCACGCACGTCGGCAATCTTCTCGGCCACTGCCGCTGGCGGCTCGCCCCAGGTCAGGTAGGCGTCGACATGCTTGGCTGCCAGGTCGTGGGCTGCCGGTGACGAGCCGCCGAAGTACAGGGGCGGGTAGGGCGTCTGTACCGGCGCGAAGAAGTTCTGCGCACCGCGTACCTTGAGATGCTTGCCATCGAAGTCGACGGTCTCGCCTTGCAGCAGTTGGCGCCAGATGCCGAGAAACTCGTCTGAAGCCTCGTAGCGCTGGTCATGATCGAGAAACACACCGTCCGCTTCCAGCTCGGTGGCGTCGCCGCCTGGCACCACGTTGAGCAGCAGCCGACCGCCGCTGGCCTGATCGAGGCTGGCCGCCTGGCGGGCCGAGGCGGTGGGGTTGCCCAAGGAGGTACGCAGCGCCACCAGCAGTTTGATGCGCTGGGTCACCGGCACCAGACTTGCCGCCGTGACCCAGGGATCGAGACAGCTGGCGCCGGTTGGGATCAGCAGGCCATCGTAGCCAAGCTGATCGGCGGCCACGGCGATCTGCCTCATGTAGGCGTTGGTGGCGGGGCGGCCGCTCCCGGAGTGGCCCAGATAGCGGGTGTCACCGGAGGTGGGAAGAAACCAGAATATGTCCAGGCTCATGAAATGCATCCTTTACGCGATCGTGGGGGAAGGCGATTCAGCCTTCTTCTATCGCATGCTCGGCATGGTCATCGTTCGTCAGATCGACAGGTTGATGACCCGGTTGCCCTGCGAACTTTGCGCAGGTTTTCGTTTGTTGACCACCAGCTCGCCAATCGCGATCAGCCTGGCCCGGGTGACGTTGCGCGTCAGCCCAAGCAGGCTGGCGGTGTGTACCTGGTTGTAATGGCTGAAACGGTAGGCGGCCCTTAGCAGGCTGTCTTCGACCTTCTCGTGCAGGGCGCCGCTCTGCTCCTCGAACAGCCGCTGGAACGCGCGCTGCAGCAGGGCATCGGCGGACTCGTCGACCGGTGGTGCGCCGTCCTGGCGCTCGATACGCATGTTCGACAGGCGCAGGTCGTCGTGCTCGATCACCCCGGCGCGGCAGATCAGCAGCGTATGGTGGATGACGTTCTCCAGCTCACGGATGTTGCCGGGCCAGCTGTAATTGACCAGCTTGGTTTGAGCCTCGTGGGTCAGACGCACCTCGCCATAGCCGAGGCGATTGCTGTAGGCCGTGATGAAGTGCCGGGTCAGCGGCAGGATGTCACCAGGGCGCTCGCGCAGCGGGTGCAGTTGCAGGCTGACGACATTCAGGCGGTAGTACAGATCCTCGCGGAAATGCCCGGCGTTGATGGCCTTTTCCAACTGCACGTTGGTGGCCGCCAGCACCCTGACGTTGATTGGAATGCTTTTGCGTGAGCCCAGGCGTACCACCTCGCGCTCCTGCAGAACGCGCAGCAGCTTCACCTGGATGGGCATCGGCAAGTCACCGATCTCGTCGAGGAACAGGGTGCCGCCGTTGGCCTCCTCGAACCAGCCGGCCTTGGCGGCCAGGGCGCCGGTGAAGGCCCCCTTTTCGTGGCCGAACAATTCGGCCTCGACCAGCGACTCGGAGAAGGCGCCGCAGTTGACCGCCATGAACGGCCCGTTGCGCCGGCCGCTGAGGTTGTGGATGTGCCGCGCGACCAGTTCCTTCCCGGTACCGGTTTCGCCGATTATCAGGACGCTTGCCTCGCTGGGTGCGACCTGTTGCAAGTGGGCGAGCAGCGCCTGCGATTTTGGGTCTTCGAAAACCTGAGCGGTTGCCCGAATCGAGGTAGCCAGTGCGGGGGAGGGAGGAAGCGTCAGCAGCTGCATGGTTATCCCTATGAGTAGAAGGTTGGCGTGGGGCGTGTCTGGTTGAGAGCCCAGTCGCCCAGTTCCTGGATCTTGTAGTCCACGGGGTCGTGCAGGGTTTGCGTGCGCAGGTTGCGCCAGTGTCTATCGAGGCGCAGCGAGGCATGGGTGGCGCGAGCGCCGGTGACTTCGAACAGGCGGTTGCAGATATCCAGGCCGGTACGGCTGGCCGCCACCTTGGCAGTGGATATGGAAATGGCCAGTCGGGCGCGTTCTTCGGCGCTCAGCGCATGCTCCTTGCTCCAGGCCTCGTCGAGCTGCGCGGCGGCCCGTTCGACCAGCAGGCGTACGCCTTCCAGGCCAACCCAGAATTCACCGTAGTGGCGCAGGATGTACGGGTCCTCGCTGGTGTGCTGAGCCTTGGATCTGAACCACGGGCGACCCTCCTTGAGGGTGTAATGGCGTGCGTCCTCCAGAGCACCTTCGGCGATGCCGAGAAAGATGTGCGAGAAGTGCAATTGCGCGATCAGTGGCCGGAGACAGGCGAACGGTGTACTCAGCGGGCCCGGATCGAGCAGCAGCTCCTCTTCTTCGACGCGCACCCGCTCGAAGGTCGCGCTGCCGCTGTCGGTCTGCCGCTGGCCCATGTTGTTCCAGTCGTCATGCAGGGTGATGCCGGTACGGCCACTGGGGATAGCTGCGATCAGCAGTTTGCCCCCGGCACTCTCGTCGACGGCCGAAGCGATCAGCATTTCCGAGTCGGTGGCTCCCGAGCAGAAGCTCTTCTTGCCGGAGAACTCGCGCCAGCCGTCGAACTTCTTGACGATGGTTCGGGTGTCCAGCGGGTTCAGGGCGTTGCCCCAGAACCAGTTCTTGCGCGCGGTCTGCTCGTACCAGGGTTGCCATTGTTCCGGGCGGGAGAACAGGCGCACGGTCGCCAGCATCAGGTGCTGGAAGCCGAAGACATGGGCGATGGAGCTGTCGACCTTGGCGAATTCACGCACCACCCCCAGGGTCTCGGTCCAGCTGGCACCCAGGCCGCCGAACTGAGTGGGGATGCTGAGCGCGAGCAGGCCGCTCTGGCGGATGGCGTCGCGTTCGGCTTTTGGCGTACCACCGGCTTCGTCGCGCTCGACAGCGGTTTCGGCAAAGTCGGCCGCCAGCTTTCGCGCGGTTTGCAGTGGGCTGATAACTGCAGTTTTATGATGGGCGCTCACGCGTTGGTCCTCGCGGTCTGGGTACTGGGCAGCACGTCGTTGGCGATCATTTCGCCGAATGGGCCAGTGAGATTGGTGATGCCACGGCCGGCGAGGCTGGCATAGGGCTCTGGTAGAAGGGGAAAGACCAGCTCGGCGAAGCGGTAGGCTTCCTCGAGGTGGGGGTAGCCCGAGAAAATGAAGCTGTCGATGCCGAGATCGGCGTACTCCTTGATGCGAGCCGCCACCTGCTGCGGATCACCGACCAGCGCAGTGCCGGCGCCGCCACGCACCAGGCCGACGCCCGCCCAGAGATTGGGGGCGATCTCCAGGCTGTCGCGGCGCCCGCCATGCAAGGCGGCCATGCGCCGCTGGCCTTCGGAATCGAAACGCGCGAAAGACTTCTGCGCGGCCTCGATGGTTTCGTCCGAGATGTGTTCGATCAGGCGATCTGCAGCCGCCCAGGCTTCTTCCGCCGTTTCCCGCACGATCACGTGCAGGCGAATACCGAATTTCAGGGTGCGGCCATGCTTGGCGGCGCGGGCCCGCACGTCGGCGATTTTCTCGGCCACCGCGGCCGGTGGTTCGCCCCATGTCAGGTAGACGTCGAGCTGCTCGGCGGCCAGTTCGTGGGCGGCCTCCGACGAGCCGCCGAAGTACAGCGGTGGGTAAGGGCGTTGCAGCGGTGGATAGAGGGCTTTGGCGTTATCGACCTTGAGGTGCTTGCCGTCGAAATCCACGGCTTCCCCTTGCAGCACGCGACGCCAGATACGCAGGAATTCGTCGGTGACTTCGTAGCGCTCGGCATGGCTCAGGTGAATGCCGTCGCCGCGATTCTCATCCGGGTCTCCGCCAGTGACGACGTTGATCAGCAGGCGCCCGCCCGATAGACGATCGAGGGTCGCGGTCATGCGCGCCGAGACAGTGGGCGAAATGATCCCGGGGCGGATCGCGACCAGATAGCGCAGGCGCTCCGTCATGGGTGCCAGGGCCGAGGCGACCACCCATGAGTCTTCGCAGGAGCGACCGGTTGGAATCAGCACGCCGTAATAGCCCAGGCCGTCGGCTGCCTGGGCGATCTGCTTGAGGTAGTTGAGGCTTACCGGGCGTGCGCCCTGACTGGTACCGAGAAAGTGACCATCGCCATGGGTCGGCAGAAACCAGAAGACATTCATCGGGCAGCCTCCTGCTCATGGCGGGGCGGGCATCGGTGCTGGTGCCGGGAGGCATGGGGCGAGACCGCTGACGGCCTGCGTTGGGTCCTGGGGGTGGTGCGGCGAGCAATCATGTACGCGTCCTGTGACAGGGCCCCGTGAAGAGGGCGGCACATGCAGACAGCAAGAGCTGTACCAGCAGCATTGACCACGGATTGCGGAGCCTTGAGGCAGCTGGTGAGAGTGGCAGGTGTTTCTCTGCACAACCTAGTGTTGTGCAACTGTTGCTGAGCCAACAGTTGTTGGGCGTACAGCGAAGATGCAGGAAGAGATCGGATGGTGCAGGGCATGGCGTGCTCGTTTCGCGTCCTGTTCACCAGGGTTATACGAGCAAAGGCTTATTCTTCAAAAGAATTTGAATGGATATCGTTATAGCTGTTTTGATTTATTTCCGCTGATCTTGCTTTTTTGTTTGCGATTTTAAATCTATATAAATCATATATTTGAGTGTTTTATATGAAGTATTTTCTAGTTTTATCATGCTTCTTTTCGGGTGACTGAGCGGCCGAACGTCCTGTTGGGAAAGCGGCTCGTGATCAGTGTCTAAAGAATGGTTTTCAATCGATTTTTCCAACATATCGCATCTTTTAGATGCTTTTCGTGCCGGCAGTGTCTGTCCTGCAACAGTGTCGCCCGCCCAATGCATCGCAACGAAGGGGATGTTCTTCAGTTCTCAGGTGATTTACAGGCTCTCGAATCACCGAAAAATCGTAGATAAATCCATTTTTATCAATTACATAAGAGGTTTTTTTAAATTAATTATCACGCGATTTGACACTAGTTCATTTGCGTCGGGCTCGTCCCTTGGAGAAGATTTCCCCAGGCACGCAATGCGATGCGTCTGGTGGTTTAGCCGGGACTGAGTCACCGGCGTGTCAGTGCCTGGACTGTTCGAGGGAATGTTCGATGGGGGTTATCTGCACATGGATGTGCGCAGTCCACCCTTTTCAACGTACTGCCCTGATGTTCTTGGGCGTGACGTTCCTCAACCCTGCCGTGCCGATCAATCGGCGCGTGATGGCCGATGTCTTCCATTGGCCAAGCACATTCAAACGGGAATGGGAGACGATCAGATCGGCACGGGTTCAGGTCAGCGCTGGCGCGCATCTTCCTCGGGGATACACGCGCGCCAGGCTTCTTCAGACCACGCCAGTCGCTTTGGGCGTGTCCTGGCGGCTGCCCCATTCTGTCCAGGAGCCGTCATACAGTGCGGCTTCCGGCAGGCCGGCAATTTCCAGACCTAGCAGCAATACCGCGGCCGTTACGCCGCTACCGCAACTGGTGATCACCGGTTTTTTGCCATCGACGCCGGCCTCGGCGAACAGTGCACGCAGCGCGTCGGCTGGCAGCAGGGTGTGGTCACTGCGCAACAGCCGGCTGTAGGGCAGGTTGTGGCTGCCCGGGATATGGCCAGAGGCAACCCCCGGGCGGGCTTCTGCGGTACTGCCATCGAAACGGTTGGCAGCGCGAGCGTCGAGAATCAGGGTGTCCTGATGATCGATGGCTTCGAGTACGTCGCCCAGGCCCTTTAGCCTGCGAGTATGCACGTTGGTCTCGAAGACTCGCTGAGTGGCGTTGGCCGGTTCGCCTGTTTCGCTGGGGCGGCCTTCGGCCAGCCATTTGGGCAGCCCGCCATCGAGCACGGCGACCCGCTCGTGACCGAAGTAGCGAAACAGCCACCAGGCACGGGCGGCGGAGAACAGCCCTTTCTGATCGTAAACCACCACGCGACTGCTGTTGTCTACGCCCTGCGCGCCGATCAGGCGGGCGAAGCGGCCCTGGGATGGCACGGTATGGGGCAGTGGTGTGTCGGGGTCGGAAAAGGCGTCGATATCGAAGAAGCGCGCGCCGGGTATATGCGCCTTGAGGTACTCCTCGTGGCCGTTCTTCGGTTCATTGGGCAGGTAGGTGCTGGCATCGAAGAGCACCACGTCTTCAGCATCGCCCTCGCGGGCGAGCCATTCGCTGCTGACCAGGGGACCAAAACTCATCCTTCCATCTCCTTTTCTTGGGTGGTTGCCCTGCATCCTGCCAGCTTGGCCGGCAGGTGGCACCCAGTCGCGATGGATTTCCTCTAGACCGTTTTCACCTATACATAGATAGGCACGTCAGTCGCGGTAGAACACCTGTACCAGGTGATAGCCGAACTGGCTCTTGATCGGGCCGTGAACTTCGCGCAGCGGTTTCTTGAAGATCACCTGATCGATGGCTCGCACCATCTGACCGGGTCGTACTTCGCCCAGATCGCCGCCTTTTTTTCCCGATGGGCAGGTGGAATGCTTGCGCGCCAGCACATCGAATGCCTCGCCTGCTGCGATGCGTTTTTTCAGGCCGGCAGCTTCCGCTTCGGTCTTGACCAGAATGTGGCGGGCCATTGCCTTTGCCATGACAGGTTCCTCATTTTACCGGGCGCGTATTGTGCCAGTATTTGCCGCGTCATCAGCGTGACGTCGATTTTCCGGCTTCTCCTGAGCGGTACATCGACCCATCTTGGCCTAAGGTCAAAAGACTCCAGTTAGCCGACAGGAATACTGCCCCATGGACCTCCAAGCAATGCTGAAAATCCTCTCCAGCCAGGACGGGTCCGATCTGTATCTGTCGACCGGGGCGCCGCCCTGCGCCAAGTTCAATGGCGTGCTCAAGGCATTGAGCAGCGAGCCGCTGAAGGCCGGGGCAGTGGCCGACATCGCCGATGCCATCATGGATGGTGCGCAGAAGGAAGAGTTCGAGCGCGAGCTGGAAATGAACCTGGCGATCTCCCTCAACGGCGTCGGGCGCTTCCGCATCAACATCTTCAAACAGCGCAATGAAGTGTCCATCGTCGCCCGCAACATCAAGCTCGACATCCCTCGCTTCGAGGACCTGAAACTGCCCGAGGTGCTGCTCAAGACCGTGATGGAAAAGCGCGGCCTGGTGCTGTTCGTCGGTGGCACCGGCTCGGGCAAGTCGACTTCGCTGGCGGCCCTGATCGATTACCGCAATCGCAACAGCGGCGGGCATATCATCACCATCGAGGATCCGGTGGAATACGTGCACCGGCACAAGAAGTCGATCATCAACCAGCGCGAGGTCGGTGTGGATACCCGCAGCTTCCATGCGGCGCTGAAGAACACCCTGCGCCAGGCGCCGGACGTGATTCTGATCGGCGAAATCCGTGACCGCGAAACCATGGAGCACGCGCTCGCATTCGCCGACACCGGGCACCTGGCGATCTCCACCCTGCATGCCAACAACGCCAATCAGGCGCTGGACCGGATCATCAATTTCTTCCCCGAGGATCGTCGGCCGCAGTTGCTCAACGATCTGGGCAACAACCTCAAGGCCTTCGTCTCCCAGCGTCTGGTCAAGACCACCGACGGCAAGCGCCGGGCGGCCGTCGAAGTGCTGCTCGGCACGCCGACCATTCGCGATCTGATCAAGCGCAACGAGTTTGCCGAGATCAAGGAAATCATGGAGAAATCCAGGAATCTCGGCATGCAGACCTTCGATCAGGCGTTGATCGAACTGGTGAACGAAGGGGCCATCGACGAAGAAGAGGCGGTCAAGAACGCCGACTCGGCGAACAACGTTCGCCTCAAGCTCAAGCTCTATCGTGAGACCCCGGCCGCTCCAGTGCCGGTGGCGCAGGCCGCGCCACCGGCTGAGGCAAGCCCGCCGAAAACTGCCGAACCTGCCGACTGGGGGCTGGAACTGAAGCTGGAAGACATCGAGGTGGATACGCCGCCCGAGGATCCCGGCCGCCACGGCATCTGAGCCTGGTGCTTGCGTTGGCCGGTGCTGAATGAGTCGCCTGCCGACCGCTCAGCGGCGGCTGCGCTTCTCGTGGCTTTCGATGATCGTCAGCAGGTCATCCAGCGTGCTTTCCAGGTACCGCCCGGCACGGTAGTCAGGGGTGCTCGCTTCCCCGCCGGATATGACCGCCTGCGGCTGTTCGACGAAGCGGCCGATGGGCTCGAAGCCTTCGTCCAGGATCACCACCAGCGGAATCTGCATGCGCTCCAGATTCAGGCGCTCCTTCAACGCGTGCTCGGCACGGCCCTTGGAGACGATCGCCAGTGCCACGCGGGGCTGCAAACGCTGCAGGTGGTCCATGGCCGTGAGGTTGAGCTGGCAGTCCGGGCACCACATCTCGCCAGCGGCCAGCAAGTGATAGCGACCTACCACGGCCTCCAGCCGCTGGCGGGTGTCAGCGCTCAGGGCACCTTCGCCATTGAGCTGCCCTTGTGCGCGTTGCACGGCAGCGATCTCGGCGGGCAATCCGCGGCTGACGAAGGCATCGAAACGTTCGCCGATGGCGAACAGCGCCTGGTAGGAAGTCATGCTGAGTTCTCGTGCAGGGTGGCAGGGCAGTCCAGCAGAAAATTCGCCAGGCGGCAATCGATGATCACCCTAGCGCTTCGGCACGTAGCGCTCGGTGATGCGCTGCAGGATGCCGTCGCTGCGCATGCTCTCCAAGGCATCATGCACGGATCTGACCAGTTGCGGGTCGCATTGCAGCGAGCAGGCGATGTACATGTCCAGCGGTGCCAGCGGCGCGCTCATCGCCAGCTCGGGGCCGCTGTCCCACTGGTGGCGGCCTTCCAGTACGGTGGTGAACCAGGCGTCGACCCGTCCTCGTCTGACCAGCTGGATCGGCCTGTCACCGAGCTTGAGGACATAGAGCTGGTCGTCGGTGAAGCCGTTGCTTCTGAGCAGTTCCTCTTGCGCGGAGCCGAGGCCGACGGCAATCATTCGGTAACGCTGGCGGGCTTCCTCCAGGCTGGCGACCGGGTTGTCGAGGGTGAAGAAGGCGCGATACAGGGGCTGGATATTGGCCACCCAGGTGAAGTGTTCTTCCCGCTCGGGAGTGCGCGAAAGGGGGACGATCATCACGTCGCGCGATTCCTGCGTGCGCTTTTGTGCGCGCAGCCATGGGGCATTCTCGACCAGCGGGTTATAGCCAGCGCGCTGCAGCGCCATGATGGCGATGTCACCGGTGATGCCATTACCGTTGTCGCCCTGCAGGGCCAATGGTGGCGCGTCCGGCATGTAGAGCTGGATATCGCGCAGCTCGGCAGCTAGCGAGCAAGGCAGCAGCAAGGACAGCAGGCAGGCGATCAGGCGCAACACGGACATTCCTGGGCGGTATGTCGCGAGTATAGAAGCTGTTCGAGTGGATATCCGTGAAACATTTCAGGTGCTCACGCGGCGTTCGACCCATTGTTCGGCACTGCACGGGTCGACTCGGTCGCTGCGCGCCCACAACGGTCGTCGGGAAGTCTCCCGACCCTCAGGGTCGGGAGTCGGGCTCATTCAGCCTTGCAGTTGCGGCAGGTTGCGGTAGAGCTCCAGCGCCTGCGGGTTGGCCAGGGCGTCGGTATTCTTCACGGGCTGGCCGTGCACCACGTTGCGTACCGCCAGTTCGACGATCTTGCCGCTGATGGTGCGCGGAATGTCCGCCACCGCGACGATGCGTGCGGGTACATGGCGCGGCGTGGTGTTGGCGCGGATCACCTGGCAGATCCGTTTCTGCAGCGCATCGTCGAGCGTCACGCCGTCGCGCAGGCGCACGAACAGCACCACGCGCACGTCGCCGTCCCATTGCTGGCCGATGGCGATGGACTCCAGTACCTGCTCGATCTTCTCCACCTGGCGATAGATCTCGGCGGTACCGATGCGTACGCCCCCGGGATTCAGCACGGCATCCGAGCGACCATGAATGATCAGCCCGCCATGGGGCGTTTCCTCTGCGTAATCGCCATGGGCCCAAACGCCCGGGAAGGTCTCGAAATAGGCGCTGCGAAACTTCTCGCCGTCGGCGTCGTTCCAGAAGCCCACCGGCATGGAGGTGAAGTGCTTGGCGCAGACCAGCTCGCCTTTCTCGCCGATCACCGGCTTGCCGGCGTCATCCCACACCTGCACGTCCATGCCCAGCCCCTTGCACTGGATCTCGCCGCGGTACACAGGCGAAACCGGATTGCCCAAGGCGAAGCAGGAGACGATATCCGTGCCGCCGGAGATGGATGACAGGCAGACATCGGCCTTGATGTCGCGATACACGTAATCGAAGCTCTCGTGGGCCAGCGGTGAGCCTGTGGAGAGTATTGCCTTCAGGCGCTGCAGGCGGTGGCTTCCGCGCGGTTTGGCGCCGGCTTTTTCCAGCGCCGCGATGAACTTGGCGCTGGTACCGAAAATACTGATGTCCTCGGCATCGATCAGGTCGATCAGGCGGTTGGCATCCGGGTGAAACGGCGAGCCGTCATACAGCACCAGCGTGGCGCCCAGCGCCAGCCCGGAGACCAGCCAGTTCCACATCATCCAGCCGCAGGTGGTGTAGTAGAACAGCGTGTCGTCCGCCGTCAGGTCGCTGTGCAGACCCAGCTCCTTGACGTGCTGCAGCAGGGTGCCCCCGGCACCATGGACGATGCACTTGGGTACCCCGGTGGTGCCGCTGGAGTAGAGGATGTACAGCGGGTGCTCGAAGGGCACGGGGGTGAACTGCGGTTCGCCCTCGGCGCGATAGAAGTCCTCCCAGCGCTCGACATTGGCCTGGGTCTGGAAGTCGCCCGGCTGGGTGTCCGGGTTGGCGTAGGGCACTATCACCAACTGCTGCAGGCTGGGGAGCTGCGAAAGGATTTCGTTGAGCTTGTCGGTCAGGTCGAGGTTCTTGCCGGCGTAGCGATAACCCGCGCAGGCGATCAGTACCTTGGGCTCGATCTGGCCGAAGCGATCGATCACCCCCTGGGTACCGAAGTCCGGCGAGCAGCTCGACCAGGTGGCGCCCAGGCTGGCGGTGGCGAGCATGCCGACCAGGGTTTGCCAGGTGTTGGGCATAAAGGCCGCGACCCGATCACCAATGCCCACGCCGGCTTCTTGCAAGCTGCGCTGCAAGCCAGCGACATGGGCGGCGAGTTGCGCGTAGGTGAGTTGCTCTCGGCTGCCGTCTTCGCCGATGGCGACGATGGCCGGGTGCTCGTCGCGGCGGCGCAGCAGATGCTCGGCGAAGTTCAGCGTGGCGCCCGGGAACCAGTGAGCGCTGGGCATGGCCGGACCTTCTTCGACTACTGCCTGCGGTTGCTGGCTGAAGCGAATGTCGAAGACATCGACGATGGCCTGCCAGAACGCTTCGCGCTCGCTCACGCTCCAGGCGTGCAGCGCCGTGTAGTCGGCCAGGGCGAGGCCGTGGCGGCTGTTGACGAAGCGGCGGAAGGCGTCCATGCGTGTGGCGCTGATGCGTTCGGCCGTGGGCGTCCAGAGCGGTTGCTGCATTGGGTTACCTCACTACTTTTTTATTCGTGGGCAGGGGCGTTCGGCCCTGCCGGTTTCCATCTATTGTGCCAGCCAGCCGCCATCCATGTTCCAGGCCGCACCGCGCACCTGGGCGGCTGCATCGCTGCATAGAAACAGTGCCAGCTCGCCGAGCTGCTTGGGCGTCACGAACTCCAGTGACGGCTGCTTTTCGGCCAGCAGATTGCGCCGCTCGCCTTCGATGTCGCCGCTCTCTGCCGCGCGCGCATCGATCTGTGCTTGCACCAGGGGCGTCAGTACCCAGCCAGGGCAGATGGCGTTGCAGGTGATGCCGGTGGTGGCGGTTTCCAGGGCCACGGATTTGCTCAGGCCGATCAGCCCGTGCTTGGCCGCGACGTAAGCGCTCTTGCCGGGCGAGGCCGCCAGGCCGTGGGCCGACGCGATATTGATGATGCGACCCCAGTTGCGTTTGCGCATACCGGGCAGGGTCAAGCGGGTGGTGTGGAAGGCCGAGGAGAGATTGATCGCGATGATCGCGTCCCAGCGTTCCGGGGCGAAGGTCTCCACGGGCGAGACGTGCTGGATGCCAGCGTTGTTGACCAGGATGTCGACGGCGCCGAACTCCTGCTCGGTGTAGGCGATCAGCGCCTCGATCTGCTGTGGATCCGAGACATCCGCCGGGTGGTGGCCGACCTTGCCGCCGAACGCCGCCACGGCATCGATGGCCGCCTGGGCGTCGCCGAAACCGTTGAGTACCAGATCGGCACCGGCTTCGGCCAGCACCAGCGCGATGCCCAGACCGATGCCGCTGGTGGAGCCGGTGACCAGTGCGGTCTTGCCTTGCAGATTCATACGAACTCCTCATGCGCGCGGTTCCTTGTCAGCACCGCGCGCCTCATGAAAATTAGACGATGCCGGTGCTGTAGAAGACGCCAATGACGAAAAACACTGCCAGGGTCTTGATGATCGTTATGCCGAAAATGTCCTTGTAAGCTTCGCGGTGGGTCAGCCCGGTGACCGCCAGCAGGGTGATCACCGCGCCGTTGTGGGGCAGCGTATCCATGCCGCCGCTGGCCATGGAGGCGACGCGGTGCATGACTTCCAGCGGGATGTTGGCGGCGTTGGCGGCGGCGATGAAGCTGTCGGACATGGCCGCCAGGGCGATACTCATGCCCCCTGACGCCGAGCCGGTGATGCCCGCCAGCAGGGTCACCGTGACCGCTTCATTGACCAGTGGATCAGGGATGCCCTTGAGCGCGTCGGCGAGGATCAGGAAACCCGGCAGCGATGCGATCACCGCGCCGAAGCCATACTCCGAGGCAGTGTTCATCGCCGCCAGCAGCGAGCCACCCACCGCGCTCTTGGTGCCTTCGGCGAGCTTCTCGCGAATCACCCCGAAGGCGCTGACCAGCACCAGCACGATGCCCAGTAGCAGCGCCGCCTGCACCGCCCAGATGGCGGTCAGCTTGCTGACATCGGTCTGCAGCGGAGCCGCCATGCCGGCCAGTTGCAGGCTGTGGGTCTTGCCATAGAACTCCGGAATCCAGTGGGTGAACAGCAGGTTGGCCACGCCCACCAGAATCAGCGGCGCGATGGCCAACCATGGGCTGGGCAGCTTGATGTCGTCCGGGGTTTCCGGCTCGTTGCGCAGCTCGGTGCCGTAGCCCTCGCCAGCCCGCAAGGCCTTGCCCAGCTGGCGGCGCAGATAGAGCATGCCGACACCGAGTACGAACAGGCTGCCGATCAGCCCCAGCCAGGGTGCGGCCCAGGCGGTGGTATTGAAGAAGGTGGTGGGAATGATGTTCTGGATCTGCGGGGTGCCGGGCAGGGCGTCCATGGTGAAGCTGAATGCGCCTAGGGCGATGGTGGCGGGAATCAGCCGCTTGGGAATGTTGCTCTGGCGGAACATCTCCGCCGCGAAGGGGTAAACCGCGAACACCACCACGAACAACGACACGCCACCGTAGGTCAGCAGGGCACAGACCAGTACGATCACCAGCATCGCCTGGCCGGTGCCGAACAGGCGGATGGCGGCCGCCACGATGGAACGCGAGAACCCGGACAGCTCGATCAGCTTGCCGAATACGGCGCCGAGCAGGAATACCGGAAAATAGAGTTTGATGAAGCCAACCATCTTCTCCATGAACACCCCGGTGAAGGCGGGCGCCACGGCGCTGGGATCGGTGAGCAGCACGGCACCGAGCGCGGCGATGGGAGCGAAGAGGATGACGCTGTAGCCACGGTAGGCAGCCAGCATCAGTAGAGCCAGTGCAGCGAGGGCGATGATGACACTCATCGTCTATCTCCTGACCCTGCAGCACGGCGAATCGAGAGGCTGCCGTAGCCTTCGAGTAACTCGCACAGGCGCTGTGGGCGCTTTTGTTTTTGTTGTCGGCGGCGGGTGGGCCCGCGGCTGACTCATAGCGAGTTCTATGCCAGGTTTATAAGTTGTTGAATTTAAAATACTTTATTTTTTGCTAAGGTGCGTTGCCTGCTGTCAGTCCCATTTTCGGGATGAAAATCGGACGTTGCGCCTTCCTGGCCTGCTTCACGCGACTGTCCCAAAATCGGGATTGGTCCCGAAATCAGGACGAAAGGCCCAGTTCGAGCATTTTCCGGTACAGGGTGGAGCGGCCCAGGCCCAGGCGCTGCGCAGCCTGCGGTACATCACCCGCGGTAGCGACCAGCGCCTTGCGAATCAGCTCGCGCTCGAAGTTCGCCCGGGCCTGATGGAAGTCTTCGATCTGACCGTTATCCGCAGGCGCATCGGCCGTTTCGGGCAACGCCTGCAGCGTTCCGATCGCCGTTGCCACCGCAGCACGATCGAGCAGCGTCTCATCGCTGAGCAGGCAGGCGCGTTCCAGCACGTTGTGCAGTTCCCGGACGTTGCCGGGCCACGCATGACGAGCGAGCAGGGCCATGGCCTCGGGGTGCAGCTCGTGGCGTCCCTGCAGCGCATCGAAGATCGCCTCGCAGAGCGCCGGCAGGTCTTCCAGGCGTTGGCGCAGTGGCGGCACGGCGATGGTCAGCACGTTGAGTCGGTAGTACAGGTCGGCGCGGAAGGTGCCTTTGCGCACCGCCGCCTCCAGGTCGATGGAGGTGGCGGCGATCAGCCTTACATCGCTGCGCAGCACCTCGTTGGAACCCACAGGCTCGAACTCCTTCTCCTGCAACACCCGCAGCAGCTTGCTCTGCAGCGGCAGCGGCATGTCGCCGATTTCGTCGAGAAACAGCGTGCCCCCGTGGGCGATCTGCAGCTTGCCAGCCCGGCCCTTGCGGTCGGCCCCGGTGAAGGCGCCGGGTGCCGTGCCGAAGAATTCCGCTTCGAGCAGGGTTTCCGGAATCGCCGCCGTATTCAGGCTGACGAAGGGTTTGCTGGCCCGCGGCGAAGCATTGTGAATCGCGTGAGCCAGCAGTTCCTTGCCGGTACCGGTCTCGCCCAGCAGCAACACCGCGGAATCGCTGGTCGCGCTGCGCCTGGCCAGGCGTTTGACTTCCAGGCTGCGGGCGCTGGTACCGATGAAATGGGCGAAGCTGTACTTGGCCTGGCGGGACTTGAGTTGCGAGCGGGTGGAGGCCAGTTCCTGCTGCATCGCCTGGTAGCGGGCCAGCAACGGTGACAGCGATTGCAGCTCGTCGAACAGCGCGAAGCCGATGGCGCCGATCACCTCGCCGGCATCGTCACGGATGGGCAGGCGCATCACCACCAGAGGTTCCCGTGGCGTGTCCATCATGTCCAGCAGGATCGGCCGGCCGCTCTTCACCACATCGCGCAGCAGGCTGCCGGGAATCACGCTTTCGCAGGGCCGGCCGATCGCTTCGCTGGCACCATGCAGGCCGAAGCGCTGTGCGTAGCGCTCGTTCATCCAGACGATACGGGCGTCGCGGTCGACGATGATGGTGCCTTCGCTGGATTGCTCGAAGATCTCGAACAGCGAACGGATGGCCGACTGGCGAATGTGGGGGTAGTTGCCGAGGTCCTGCATGGCGCGCTCGTCTGCGGGGTGAGCGCCGATCATAACGCGGCGCGGCACCCTTGCGGTGCCGCGCCATGGCTGTCAGCTGGCTTCGCTGGCCTTGCGCGGCGTTTTCGCGGCAGGCGCCTCGATCAGCCCATCGGCCCGGAACATCGACTTGATGCCACGTACGGCCTGACGGATACGATCCTGATTCTCGATCAGTGCGAAGCGCACGTGGTCGTCGCCGTAATCACCGAAACCGATGCCCGGTGACACGCAGACCTTGGCTTCGGCCAGCAGCTTCTTGGCGAACTCCAGAGAGCCAAGCTGGGCGTAGGCCTCGGGGATCTTCGCCCACACGTACATCGAGGCCTTGGGGTTCTCGACCATCCAGCCCAGCTCGTGCAGGCCCTTGACCAGCACGTTGCGGCGCTGGCGATACTGCTCGGCGATATCACGCACGCACTGCTGGTCCCCTTCGAGCGCGGCGATGGCCGCCACCTGCAGCGGTGTGAAGGTGCCGTAGTCGTGGTAGCTCTTGATCCGCCCCAGGGCGTTGACCAGCTCGGGGTTGCCGACCATGAAGCCGATTCGCCAGCCAGCCATGTTGTAGCTCTTGGAGAGCGTGAAGAACTCCACGGCGATGTCCTTGGCGCCTGGTACCTGCATGATCGATGGGGCTTTCCAGCCGTCATAGACGATGTCGGCATACGCCAGGTCGTGGATCACCAGTACGTTGTACTGCTTGGCCAGGGCCACCACACGCTCGAAGAAGTCCAGCTCCACGCATTGCGCGGTGGGGTTGGAGGGGAAGCCCAGAATCATCATCTTCGGCTTGGGGATGCTCTCGCGGATCGCCCGCTCCAGCTCGATGAAGAAGTCCACCCCTGGCACCAGCGGCACCGAGCGCACCTGGGCCCCGGCGATCACTGCACCGTAGATATGAATCGGGTAGCTGGGGTTGGGCACCAGCACGGTATCGCCATGATCCAGGGTGGCCAGCATCAGATGCGCCAGGCCTTCCTTGGAACCGATGGTGACGATGGCTTCGCTTTCCGGATCGATGTCGACCTGATAGCGGTCCTGATACCAGCGCGAGATCGCCCGGCGCAGGCGCGGAATGCCACGGGAGGTGGAGTAACCATGGGTGTCTTCACGCTGAGCGACCTGCACCAGCTTTTCCACGATATGCGGCGGTGTCGCGCCATCGGGGTTGCCCATGCTCAGGTCGATGATGTCCTCGCCACGGCGGCGAGCGGCCATCTTCAGTTCAGCGGTGATGTTGAATACGTAAGGGGGGAGACGATCGATGCGCGCAAAGCGGCGCGGAGCTTGGTCAGCCATGCTTTCCTCGAAGAACGTAAGCGCCCGGAACCGTCCGAGCGACGTAGACCACTGCGGTGGCCTGGGCGGACAATAATCTCAGTCGCAGGCTTTGTCGAGAGGCTCTGCAGAAACGCTCGCGAGGTTGTCGACACTGGCCCATGGCCCTGCATGAAGCGTTATCCTTGGCGTCGATTCGAATACCGGTGACCCCTGCGACTCGGGTGACCGGTGTTACATCCAGGAAAAAATGGAGAGCAGTTGCAAAAATGAAGCATGGATATATCGCCATAGGTCTGTTCACCGTCAGCCTCGGTACGTCGCTTTCGGCTGCCGCCATGTCCGAGCAGGCGTTTCAGGCCCGCGCCGCTGAAGTGTTCAAGCCGCTGATGGCAACGTACGACGTTCCTGGCCTGGCCGTTGGCGTGACCTGGAAGGGCAAGCGCTACGTTTACACCCAGGGCATGGCGGACCGGGCTGCGGCCATTGCGGTCACGCCCGACACGCTGTTCGAGCTGGGCTCGCTGAGCAAGACCCTGAACGTCACCCTGGCGGCACTGGCGCAGCAACGTTCGCTGTTGTCCCTCGATGACCGGGTGGCCAAGCATATCCCCGAGCTGGACAAGCGCCCCTTCGGCGCTCTGAGCCTCATGGACCTGGCCACCCACCAGAGCAGTGGCCTGCCATTGCAGCCGCCGGACGAGGCCAAAGACGACGCCAGTCTGCTGGCCTGGCTGAAACAGTGGCAGCCTGAGGCCGGTAGCGGTCACGAGCGCTCGTATTCCAATGTCGGTATCGGCATGCTGGGGCGGATTTCGGCCAAGGCATTCGGGCAGTCCTATGCCCAGGCCCTTCATGACCAGGTGCTGCAGCCCTTGGCGCTCGAAGATACCTACGTCAACGTGCCTGCCGCGCAGATGAGCCGCTACGCTTATGGGTACGCCCGTGAGAGCAACGCGGCGATCCGGGTCACCCCGGGCATGCTCGATGCCGAAGCCTATGGCTTGAAGTCGGATATCGACGACATGCTGCGCTTCGTCGATATCAACCTGGGCGCGGTGTCGGTACCCGAACAGCTTTCCGCCGCCATACAGACGACGCACCAGGGCGTCACCCGAACGGCCGAGTTCACCCAGGCGATGATCTGGGAGCGCTACCCCTGGCCGGTTTCCCGCGAGGCGCTGCTGGCCGGCAACGCACCGGCCATGGCCCTGGAGCGTCGCCCGGCCAGTCGCCTGAGCAGCCGGGACACCTCCGAGCAGGGCGTGCTGTTCAGCAAGACCGGCTCGACCAATGGTTTTGGCGGCTATATCGCCTTCATCCCCGATGAAGAGATCGGTCTGGTCCTGCTGGCCAACCGCAACGTGCCCCTCGAGGCCCGTGTGGATGCGTCCTTCACGCTGCTTCAGCAGGTGCTGAAAGACGAGCGCTAAGTCCGTGCCTGGGCTGGCAGGGGGCTGGCTCAGGCATTTTTCAGGCGAAGCAGCAGGCGGATGAGGGTTTCGATATCGGCATCCGTGGTGCGCCACGAACTCACGCTCAGGCGGAAGGCCGGCCGGCCCTGCCAGACGGTGGCGCCGAACCAGACTTCGCCTGAATCCTGTGCGGCCTTGAGGATCGCAGCGGTCCGCTCGTCCGAGTCGGCGCGTACCAGCACCTGATTGAGTCGCACCCGGTTGAGTACCTGATAGCCGCCCTGGCGTAGCGCCTCGGCCAGGTATCCGGCCTGACGGATATGCCGGTCGATCAGCTCGCGCAGGCCATCGCGACCGAGACTGGCCAGCGCCGCCCAGATCGCCACGCCGCGCGCGCGCCTGGAAAACTCCAGAGTCAGGTTCTTTTGCGAGTCTTTCGAGGCCATCGCGTAGGCCGCATCGCTGTTCATCGCTGCAGCCAGAGCGTCGCCGTCACGGCAGATGGCCATGGCGCTGTCGTACGGGGTGTTCAGCCATTTGTGGCCGTCGGTGGTCCAGCTGTCCGCCTGTTCGATGCCATCGGCCAGCCCGGCTGACGAAGAAGCTCGCGCCCACAGGCCGAATGCACCGTCGACATGCACCCAGGTACCGGCAGCTTTGGCGCGGGGAATCAGCTCGGCGAAGCGGTCGAACTCGCCGGTATTGACTTCGCCAGCCTGAAGAATCAGCAGGGTGCGCTCGTCCAGTTCCGGGAGCCTGGCCGGGTCGATGCGGCCATGTTCGTCAACTGGCGCAAGGTGCAGGCGCGCCATACCGAAGCCGAGCACGCGCAAGGCCTTTTTCACCGTGATGTGGGCCGTTTCGGAAATCACCACGCGAATCTCCGGCGCGCCGACAAGGCCATCCTGATCGAAATCCCAACCTAGCTTCGCCAGCAACTGGCGGCGCGCTGCAGACAGGCAGGCGAGGGTGCAGGCCGTGGCGCTGGTACCGAAGCCGACTGCGCTGTCGGTCGGCAGGCCGAGCGCCTCGCAGACCCAGTGTGCAGCGACCTTCTCCAGTTTGTCGGCAACCGGCGAGCCGTCGAACGATGACGCGCACTGGTCCCACGCCAGCACCATGCGCTCGGCGGCTGCCGCGGCAGGCAGGGTAGCGCCGATCACGAAGCCGAAGTAACGCGGGCCGTTGCTGGTGACGGTGGCAGGCGTGCCCAGTTCGTCGAGCTGCTGCAGTACCTGCTCGGCGTGACTTCCAGCCTTTGGCAGGGGCTGGTCGAAGCCGGCCAGCGCCGCGATGGTGCTTTGCAGGGGATAGACGCGGCGTTGCTCGATGCTGTCGTGATAGGCGAGGGCGCGACGATCGGCGTCGGCCAGTAATGCGCGTTCATCGGTGTGCATGGGGGCTTCTCGGCAGGAAAGTTCGATGGCTAACCCTAACCGAGAGTGTCGTTGCGCCGGCAGATACAGACTTTCGGCGCTTTTCCCCTACAGTCGGCCGGCCAGTACAGCTGTATCCGGTACAGATGCCGCCGAGTGTTCGACGTTTCTGCGGTAGTACCGCGTTTTCCTGCGCGCATAAAAAAGCCCCGCACCAGGCGGGGCTCTCTGACGCAGGTGAAGCCTTAAGCCTGAACGACCGGGATGTTCGCGTTGGCCGCAGCCTCGCGGAACTCGGCGATCTGGTCGAAGCTCAGGTAGCGGTAAACGTCGGCAGCCATGCTGTCGATGTTCTTCGCGTACTCCATGTACTCCTCGACGGTCGGCAGTTTGCCCAGAATGGACGCGACAGCGGCCAGCTCGGCAGAAGCCAGGTACACGTTGGCACCATCACCCAGGCGGTTCGGGAAGTTACGGGTCGACGTCGACACCACGGTCGAATTCGGCTCGACACGCGCCTGGTTACCCATGCACAGCGAGCAGCCCGGCATTTCCATGCGCGCGCCGGCCTTGCCGTAGATGCCGTAGTAGCCTTCTTCGGTCAGTTGGTGAGCGTCCATCTTGGTCGGCGGCGACAGCCACAGACGGGTAGGCAGCTGACCCTTGACCTGATCCAGCAGCTTACCGGCAGCGCGGAAGTGACCGATGTTGGTCATGCACGAACCGATGAACACTTCATCGATCTTCTCGCCCTGAACGGTCGACAGCAGGCGCGCGTCGTCCGGGTCGTTAGGCGCGCAGAGAACCGGCTCCTTGATGTCGGCCAGGTCGATTTCGATGATTTCGGCGTATTCGGCATCGCTGTCGGCAGACAGCAGGTCCGGCTTGGCCAGCCAGGCTTCCATCGCTTGAGCGCGACGTTCCATGGTGCGTGCATCGCCGTAGCCTTCGCTGATCATCCAGCGCAGCAGGGTGATGTTCGACTTCAGGTACTCGGCAATGGCTTTTTCCGGCAGCTTGATGGTGCAACCGGCTGCGGAACGCTCGGCGGAGGCGTCGGACAGTTCGAATGCTTGCTCGACGGTCAGGTCGTCCAGGCCTTCGATTTCCAGGATGCGACCGGAGAAGGCGTTGATCTTGCCTTTCTTCTCGACGGTCAGCAGGCCTTTCTGAATGCCGTAGTAAGGGATGGCATGCACCAGGTCACGCAGGGTGATGCCCGGTTGCAGCTTGCCCTTGAAGCGCACCAGAACCGACTCCGGCATGTCCAGCGGCATCACGCCGGTAGCAGCGGCGAAGGCGACCAGGCCGGAACCGGCCGGGAAGGAGATGCCGATCGGGAAACGGGTGTGCGAGTCACCACCGGTACCGACGGTATCCGGCAGCAGCATGCGGTTCAGCCAGCTGTGGATGATGCCGTCGCCAGGACGCAGCGACACGCCGCCACGGGTGCGGATGAAATCCGGCAGGGTGTGGTGGGTGGTGACGTCGATGGGCTTCGGGTAGGCCGCGGTGTGGCAGAAGGACTGCATTACCAGGTCAGCGGAGAAGCCCAGGCACGCCAGGTCTTTCAGCTCGTCGCGGGTCATCGGGCCCGTGGTGTCCTGGGAACCGACGGTGGTCATCTTCGGTTCGCAGTAGGTGCCAGGGCGTACGCCTTTGCCTTCCGGCAGGCCGCAGGCCTTGCCGACCATCTTCTGTGCCAGGGTGTAGCCCTTGCCCGTGTCGACCGGTGCTTCCGGCAGTTTGAACAGGTCGGTTGGGCCCAGGCCCAGTTCGGCGCGAGCCTTGTCGGTCAAGCCACGACCCACGATCAGCGGGATACGGCCGCCAGCGCGAACTTCGTCCAGCAGAACCGGAGTCTTCAGCTCGAACGTGGTGATCACTTCGTCGCTGTCGTGCTTGCAGACCTTGCCCTGGTGCGGGTACAGGTCGATCACGTCGCCCATGTTGATGTTCGACACGTCGAACTCGATCGGCAGGGCGCCAGCATCTTCCATGGTGTTGTAGAAGATCGGGGCGATCTTGGTGCCGAAGCAGAAGCCGCCAGCGCGCTTGTTCGGCACGTACGGGATGTCGTCGCCGAAGAACCACAGCACCGAGTTGGTGGCGGATTTACGCGAGGAACCGGTACCGACCACGTCACCGACGTAGGCAACCGGGAAGCCGTCGCCGTACATCTGGGCGATCTGCTTCATCGGGCCGATGGAGCCTTGTACGTCAGGCACGATGCCTTCACGGGCCATTTTCAGCATGGCCAGAGCGTGCAGCGGGATGTCCGGGCGCGACCAGGCATCCGGAGCGGGCGACAGGTCGTCGGTGTTGGTTTCGCCGGTTACCTTGAAAACCCGCAGGCTGATCTTGTCGGCCAGGGTCGGACGCTTCTTGAACCACTCGCCATCGGCCCAGGATTGCAGCACGCCTTGAGCGTGGGCATTGCCCGCTTTGGCTTTTTCGGCAACGTCGTGGAAGGCGTCGAACATCAGCAGGGTGTGCTTGAGTTGTTCGGCAGCGATGGCGCCCAGATCGGCGTCATCGAGCAGCTCGACCAGGGTCGCGATGTTGTAGCCGCCCTGCATGGTGCCGAGCAGTTCGGTGGCGCGCTTCTTGTCGAGCAGGGGGGAGGTGGCTTCGCCTTTGGCGATAGCGGAGAGGAAACCGGCTTTTACATAGGCCGCTTCGTCGACGCCTGGCGGTACGCGATTGGTGATCAGGTCGAGGAGGAATTCTTCTTCGCCGGCCGGCGGGTTCTTCAGCAGGTCAACGAGACCAGCGGTTTGTTCGGCGTTTAGCGGCTGGGGCACGATACCCTGGGCGGCACGCTCTGCTACGTGTTTGCGGTAGGCTTCAAGCACAGTTATTACCCTCATCAGTGGTCCCAAATAGGGTGTCCGGGACGCATGCAGGAACGCATTAAACACATCAGCAGCTCAGCCTCATGGGCTGTGCGCGATGGTTTCAATGCTTCCATCCGGAAGCTGCTTTCAAAGTTTTACGCCGGCAGGACGGGTCTGATGAGGGGTTGGCATGGCCGGGGGATGACCATGCCAACATCGACCTGCAGGATCGACTGTGCTCGTGACGCTTTGAAAACAGCTTCCAACGGACATTGGCGCCTTTCGCAAGGCGCGCTGATTCTAGCTGAAAACTGGAACAAAGTTAAGCGAAAGACCCATCACCCTCTGGGGTGATCCGTATTAGACAAAGGGCTAAGATGCACCCTCTATAGTCCTGTGTATCGATGTAACGCATGTCCAATCAACGTATCAAGACGCCTTGCGTAGGCCTTTGCTCCACGGTATTCGGGGATTCCGTGTGCCGTGGCTGCAAGCGCTTCCACCACGAGGTGATCAACTGGAACGGCTACAGCGACGAGGAAAAACAGGCGGTGTGGCTGCGCCTGGAGATGCTCCTGGTGCAGGTAATGGCCGCCAAACTGGAAGTTTTCGACGAGACGCTGCTGCTCAAGCAGCTGGAGCAGCGAAAGATTCGCTTCGTTCCCCACCAGTCCGCCTATTGCTGGGCCTACCAGCTGCTGGCCCGTGGTGCACGGGTGATCACCCAGCTGGATGCCTACGGTATTTCCCTGCTGCCGGAGTTCCGCGGCTGGGAGCTGCCTGATCTGCGGGATGCCATCGACCGCGAATTCTTCCTGCTTTCCGAGGCGCACTTCGAGCGCTACATCGCGCCGCGCTTCCTCAAGGAAGGCATGGAGCTGCGGGTCTAGGCTTCGAGGCCACTGCCCGGCGTGCTCGACCCTGGGCAACGGTCGGCGCCAGGCGCCACCACGGTGTCTCACCGACTACCACTACCAAATCCCGTCACCTGGCGTTGAGCGCAGCGATACCCGCAAATCGGCTGCCCTGAACGCGAAAGCCCGGCACTTGGCCGGGCTTTCGATTACCGCGGGGCGATCTGTCAGCGGTATTCGCACAGGTAGGCGGTGTCCTGCTCGACCTTCAACTGAAACTTGCTGTTAGCTGGCACGGTGAAGCGGCTGCCAGCGGTGAAGGTTTCCCAATTGTCGCTGCCAGGCAGTTTCACGGTCAGCGCGCCGGCGATCACATGCATGACTTCCAGTTGGCTGGTGCCGAATTCGTAATCGCCTGCCGCCATCACACCGATGGTGGCCGGGCCTTCTGCCATGCCGAACGCGATGGATTTGACGGTGCCGTCGAAATACTCGTTGACCTTGAACATGTGCATCCTCGTTAGGCGCAGAAAGAAATGGCCAGCAAGTATGCCCAAGGCGTTACCCGCCGTCACCTCTATAGCGCATGCCTTCAGCCAGCCATTACCAGAGGGAGCAGGCGAGCGGTATTGCGAGCATCGGTCAGGGCGCGGTGCTGCTGGCCGGTAAAGCCGATACCGGCAAGCTGCAAGGCCGCATTGAGCCCGACAGGGCGAGCCAGGTGACGCTCTTCGGCGAAGCGCCGCTTGAGGTTGACGTGGGGCAGTGCCTGCAAGTGGCTGACCAGCCCGTTGCTCTGCCAGTCCTGCTGCAGTTGCTTGTGGTCGTAGTCGCCCCAGCTGCACCAGCCTTGCAGGCGTGGCCTGTGCGGCTCCAGCCAGCGTTCGAATTGCGGCCAGAGGATGGGCAGGGTCGATGCCGAGTCGACATCCGCCTGGGCGATATGCGTCAGCTCGCGGCAGAAGCGGGTCAGGTTGGGGCGGCGCAGAGGCCGGACGAAGCGCTGAAAGTGATCGATCTCATGACCACTGGCATTCACCAGGCAGGCGCCAATCTCGATGATCTCCATATGCTCGATGGGCCAGCCACCCTCTTCGGTGGTGGCTTCCAGGTCGATGACCAGCCAGTACCCCATAGCTTCTCCTTGTCCGCAAAACCCGGTGTATTCATCGCTGTCACGAGCGCTGCAGAGTCAGACCGACGAATGGCCGCATTCGTGCCATTTGCGAAATGCCATCATGCATCTTGTCTCTTTCAAAGGCTGGCTATACTTTGCGGCACGGAAGGTATTGTTCGTCTTCCTCGGGTGATAGGTGAGCGTGCTTCATGGATGACTCCGTAGTGTTCTTCGATGACGAGCCCGTTGGCGGTGCACAGCAGCCGGTGTGGCACGTTCTCACCGTAGACGATGATCCAGGCTTTCAGCGCGCCACGGCTTTCGCCATGGGCGAGATGGAAATTCTTGGCCGGCGCATCGAGATACAGCAGGCCTTCAGCAATCGCGAAGCGGCGATGATTCTTGCCGAGCAGCGCGATATCGCTTTGATTCTGCTCGACGTGGTGATGGAAACCGAGGACGCCGGCCTGCGTCTGGTCAAGACCCTGCGCGAGGTGATCGGCAATGCCGAGATCCGCGTCGTGCTGCTCACTGGCGAGCCTGGCATGGCGCCGGTGCAGGAGGTCATGCGTGATTACGACATCAACGATTACTGGTCCAAGAGCGAGCTGAGTTCCGAGCGCCTGCGCACGGTGCTTACCGCCGGGCTGCGCAGTTACTCGCAGCTCAAGGCCACCGCCCGTGCCCGCCGCGGCCTGCAGATGATCGTCGAGTCCAGCAACGCGCTGTTCTGCTCGAAAAATACCCGCGAGCTGTCAGCCAAGATCCTCTCCGAAATCGCCTCGTTGCTGGACCTGCAGGCCGAAGGCATCGTCTGCGTCAAGGCCCAGGAGCCCAGCCCCGGCAGCCTGCCAAACGCCCATGTGATCAGCGCCAGCGGGCGCTTTTACGGTTCCATCGATGGCGATCTGGACGGCCTGCGCGACGATGCCGTGGCCAGCGCCTTGCGTTGTAGCCTGCAAAAGCAGAGCACGTTGCGCTTCGACGACTGCACCGTGCTGTTCTTCCCGCGCTTTCAGGCCGGGGCCGATTACGCCTGCTACGTGGCGACCGAGCGCACCCTGGACGACACCGAGCTGGAACTGCTCGAGGTATTCAGCGCCAGTATCAGCCGTGGCCTGTACAACGTCGCACTGTTCAGTCGCCTGGAGGAAATGGCCTATCAGGACGACCTGCTGAAAATCCCCAATCGCAACGCACTGATCCGCATGCTCGACATGACGCTGAACAGCGCCAACAAGAACGAGCGCGTCCTGGTACTGATCGATATCGACAACTTCTCCGGGGCCAACACCGCTTTTGGTACCGGCTACGGCGATTTCATCCTGGGCCTGGTGGCCAACCGATTGCGCGAGACCTTCGACGGCAACGTGCTGATCGCCCGGGTGCGTGATGACCTGTTCGCCATCCTCGGCCCGGAAGATCAGGTCCGGGCCGAAGACATCGTGGCGCTGTTCCGCCGCCCCAATCGGCCTTACGAGCTGGGCCAGGTGCACAGCCTGAGCAGCGTGACCCTGTACCTGCGCGATTTCGACGACACCGCCAGCGTCGCCCTGCAGGACGCACGCCTGACGCTCAAGCAGGCCAAGCAACTGGGGCATGACCAGCATGTGGTGCATGACCGCCAGCTGCAGAGCGCTCACGCCGAATCCTTCCGCCTGCTGCTGGCATTGCGTGACGCGGTGGCCAGTGACCTGATCAGTATCGAGCTGCAACCCCAACTGGACATGCGCACCGGCGTGGTCACCGGCGTCGAAGCCCTGGCCCGCTGGTATCAGCCTGACGGCAAGGCGATACCGCCGCTGCAATTCATTCCGCTGGCCGAAGCGACCGGCTACATCCTGCCACTGGGCGATCTGCTCATGCGTCTGTCGCTGCAGGCGGCCAGGCGCCTGGACGAGGCCGGCCATGGCGAGATCCGCGTCGCCATCAACGTCTCGGCAACGCAATTGCTGCAGCGCGATTTCATCGAGCGTTTCACCCTGCATCTGGAGTCCGCAGGCGTACGGGCCAGCCAGGTCGAACTGGAAATCACCGAATCGGTGGCCATGCGCTCGTTCGAGCAGGTTTGCGAGCAGTTGCTGGCCCTGCGCGAGATGGGCGTGAAGGTCGCTATCGACGATTTCGGTACCGGTTTCTCGTCGCTCAGCTATCTGCGCAAGCTGCCGGCCGATCGCCTGAAAATCGACCGCAGCTTCGTGGAGGAGCTGCGTGCCGAAGACGATGGCCAGTCGATCGCCGAGGCCATCATCCAGATTGCCCGGCGTGTGGGCATGTCGGTGATCGCCGAGGGCGTGGAGAATCAAGAACAGGTCGAATGGCTCACCCAGCATGATTGCGTGGAAGCGCAAGGCTATCTGTTCGCCAAACCCATGCCGCTGGAGCGTTTGCTGAGCTGGCTGGGTGAGCGCGCATACCGGTGACGGCCAGCCGGGTGGCACGGTGGCGCAAGGCGCTTTCCAAGCCGCTGCCGCGCAACCTGCTGGTGCTGTTTCTGCCCTGGTCGCTGCTGATCATCGTGCTCAGCGTGCTGCTCTATGACCGCATGCTCAATGATCGCATCGAGCCGCTGCTGGACGCCCAGAACGACAGCCTGGGGGAGGGCGTCGCGGTGCTGGAGCGCCACCTGTCCAGCTTGCGCGGTGACCTGCAGTTCCTCAGCCAGCAGCCCTTGCTGACGCGCTCCATCAAGTATGCCTCCGGTGACAGCTATGCCGCGCTGAGCGAGCTGTTCGTCGAGTTCTCCAACAGCCGCGGGGTTTATCAGCGCATCCGCTGGCTGGATGAAACCGGTATGGAGCGTGTTCGTGTCGATGCCGTGTCCGGTGCGGCGCTGGCCGTCGACGCCGCA
This sequence comes from Pseudomonas flavescens, assembly GCF_013408425.1. Classification (NCBI taxonomy): domain Bacteria; kingdom Pseudomonadati; phylum Pseudomonadota; class Gammaproteobacteria; order Pseudomonadales; family Pseudomonadaceae; genus Phytopseudomonas; species Phytopseudomonas flavescens. Next base: position 1,434,150 of record NZ_JACBYV010000001.1, read on the forward strand.
GACCTGCAGAACGACTCCGCAGCCTACTATTTCGTGGAAACCATGCACCTGTTCCGCGGCGAGTCATACCTGTCGCGCTTCGACCTGGATCGGCAATATCGGCCTGACGGTTCCATCCGCGCACTGGTACCTATTCTGCGCGCCGCGGTGCCGGTTTTTAGCGAGCGTGGCGAGCGGCGGGGCATCCTCGTTCTCGACTATCGGGCCGAGCGCCTGCTCGGCCGCCTGCAGGAAACCTCGGTGGCTTACGGTGGCTCGCTGCAGTTGCTCGACCATGAAGGCTACTGGATGCTCGGAGAGCGCCCCGAGCACGCCTGGGGCTTCATGCTCGGCAAACCCGAACTGACGCTCGCCAGTCGCCAGCCAGGCAGTTGGCGACGGTTGCAGGAAGAACCGCGCGGCTCGTTCATCGACCCCGCCGGCTTCTGGACGTACAGCCATTTCCGCCCTGGAGACGGCAACGCGGCGACCGCCAACGTGGCCGATCACTGGTTGCTGCTGTCACATCTGCCCGCCAGGAACCTCGATGCGCTGCGCTGGGAAGTGCTCTGGCGAGTGATGCTGTTCTTCGGCGTGCTGCAAGGGCTGGGCGTGCTGATCAGCGTGCGACGCGCCATCGATGAAGCGGAGCGGCTGCGAGCCGAACACGGGTTGCATGTCAGCAGTCGAGCCCTGGCCTTCAGCAACGAGCAACTGCAACGTACCGTCGATCAGTTGCAGCGAACCCGTCGTGCCCTGTTGCAGGCGGAAAAACTGTCGTCCCTGGGCACCATGGTCGCTGGCGTCGCCCACGAGCTCAACACCCCCATCGGCGCCGCCAGCGTGGCGGCTTCGACGCTGGAAAAAGCCAGTCAGGAATTTCAGGCTGGTATGCGTGAGGGGCTCAAGCGCACCACGCTGGATCGTTTCGTGCAACGCACCGATGACGGCCTGGGCATCATCCTCACCAGCCTGGAGCGCATGTCGCAGCTGACTCGGGCATTCAAGCAACTGGCCACCGATCGTGCCAGCACCGAGCGCCGGCGCTTCGACCTGCGCGAGCTGGTCGACGAGGTCGTTCTGCTGCTGCAGCCCAAGCTGCGGCAGAGCCCCCACAGAATCGAGGTCGATGTACCGCAAAACCTCATGCTCGACAGCTATCCGGGCCCGCTCGGGCAGATTCTGCAGAACCTCATCGACAACGCCCTGATTCACGCCTTCGATCCGGGCGTCAAAGGCGTGGTGACGGTGCGTGGCGAAGTCGATGAGGCCCAGGGACAATGCGTGATCGACGTCAGCGATGACGGCCGTGGCATGGACGATGACCTGCTGGGCAAGATCTTCGACCCGTTCTTCACCACCCGCCGTGGCCAGGGCGGTACGGGCCTCGGCCTGCATATCACCCACCAGCTGGCGGTGGACATCCTCGGCGCTCAGCTGGATGTCGACAGTGCCCCTGGCCAGGGCTCACGCTTCAGCATCCGTCTCGATCTGGGCTGACGGCAGGGGCTGCCGGCCTGCCCTCAGGCGCGCTAGAATTGCCGCCGCTTGGCGCACTGTGTCGTTCGTTCGAGGTTCCTTTTCCATGCAATGCCGTCCCGGTTGTGGCGCCTGCTGCATATCGCCATCCATCACCTCCTTCATTCCTGGCATGCCCAACGGCAAGCCGGCGGGGCAGCGCTGCGTGAACCTCGACCAGAGCAACCGCTGCACGATCTTCGGCCATCCGGATCGCCCCGAGGTTTGCTCCGCATTTTCCGCGGATTTCGATGTCTGCGGTAATAGCAGCGAAGAAGCCATCCGCCTGCTCGCCTGGCTGGAAGGTGCTACGACAGCAGCTGTTTGAGGCACTACAAGAAAAGAAGTCAGCCCCGGAGAATGAAATGTCGTTGACCCGATTGTTGGTAGCAAGCACTGCCCTGTGCATCGCGTCTGCCGCTCACGCCGAAGAGTGGACCCTGGCCAAGGACGAAGAGGGCATCAAGGTGTACCTCAGCGAAGTGGCCGGCTCACCTTACAAGGCTTACCGCGGCGTGACGCTGATCAAGGCGGATATAAGCAAGCTCAAAGGCCTGCAGGAAGACGTCAAGGCATCATGCGCGTGGATCCACGAGTGCCGGGAGCAACGACTGCTCAAGCATGAAGGCGACAAGAGCTGGACCTACACGCGCTTCAATACCCCGTGGCCCGTCACACCGCGTGATTCGATCATCGAGGTGACGACCGAGCAGGGCGCCGATGGCAGCGTGACCCGCAAGCTGCATGGCGTGCCCGATTACAAGCCCGAAGAGAAAGGTTATGTGCGCGTGGCCGAGGTGGAAGGCTACTGGACGATGACACCCAAGCCAGACGGCATGGTCGAGGTCGTTTACCAGGCGCATTCCGATCCGGGCGGCAGCGTACCTTCGTGGCTTTCCAACAAGTTCGTCGTGGAAGCGCCTTTCAACACCCTCAAGGGCATGCGCGAAAAGGCCAAGCAGTAGCCTGGGGGCTGCAGAAGCAGGTGTGGGCAGCCGTGACCGGCAAATGCGCCACAAATGAAAAGACCCGCCAATTGGCGGGTCTTTTTCGTACGGGTGTGGTCGATCAGTCGTCGCCGCCCATGATGCCGAAGATCTGCAGCAGGCTGACGAACAGGTTGTAGATCGATACATACAGGCTGATGGTCGCCATGATGTAGTTACGCTCGCCACCGTGGATGATCGCGCTGGTCTGATACAGGATACAGGCCGACGAGAACAGCACGAAGCCAGCGCTGATCGCCAGTTGCAGGCCGCTGATCTGGAAGAAGAAGCTGGCCAGCACGGCACCCAGCAGGACGAAGAAACCGGCGGTGATGAAGCCGCTCAGGAAGCTCATGTCCTTGCGAGTGGTCAGCACGTAGGCAGACAGACCACAGAACACCAGTGCCGTCATCATGAACGCCGAGCTGACGACTTCAGCGCCGTTGGCCATGCCCATGTAGCGGTTGAGGATCGGGCCCAGGGTGTAACCCATGAAACCGGTCAACGCGAAGGCGGACAGCAGACCCCAGCCGGAGTCACGCAGTTTGGCCGTCAGGAAGAACAGGCCGTAGAAGCCGATCAGCACGACGAAGATGTTCGGGTACGGCACGTTGGCGCGTTGAGCCATGAACGCCACGATGCCACTGAATGCCAAGGTGAGAGCCAGCAAACCGTAGGTATTGCGCAGAACGCTGCTGACTGCGGTTTGTTCAACCCGTGTGGGGTTGTGTGCGTAATCTTGTTCGCGCATGGCGACACTCCTGTAAAGGCTAATGGTTCCGTGACCAAGGTCGGAAGGCATCATAGCAGAGCCTTGGGTACTGCCAAATCAGAGTGTTTGACAGTGTGTTACGTTCCGGTAAGATGCCGCCCGCAACCAACAAGGTTGCAAAGGGATGTTTCGGCAAGATGAAGCACCCACGTCGACCTGGAGGGTTGGCAGAGCGGTTGAATGCACCGGTCTTGAAAACCGGCGAACGTTAGTAGCGTTCCCAGGGTTCGAATCCCTGGCCCTCCACCATTTTCAGCCCCGCGCTGTGTGCCCCGATCCCGCTGGGAGCGGCATAAAGCGTGCGGAGCCACCCGATCTCGATCGCGCCTCGATGTGAATCGTTCTTCGCGCCTTTCAGGCACAGGACGAGACGTGCCGTTGTCTGCTCCCATACTTCCAGTGCTTGCGTCAGACGCCAACCTCGGCGAGAAACCGCGAATTCTCCGCGCCAACACGCGAGCCGGATACGGCGTAGCGGAAGCCACCGGCAAGGCCCTCGACGGAATCGCCGACCTCTTGGCGTTCGCCGCGCGCTGTGCGGTGCTGGCAAGTCTTCAGCTCATAGAGCCTGCCCAGAGGCTTTCAATCCGCTGCGCAACGCCTGAATGGTGCTGTTGAGGCCAACGAGATACGGATGCTCTGTCTGTACGCTAGGGCTGTGTGGGCCGTTGCGCTCGTCGTGGTAGCGCGGGTCACGGCAGATCTCATCGATGATCGCGTCGTAACGCGCGCCGAGCCAGTGCATGAAGGTTTCTGCCTGTTCTTCCGAAAGGTGCAACTGGATCGTGATATTGCGCATAAAAGCCACCGTTGCAGCGCGAACTGCCTGATCCTGCCTATGCAGGCATCACGGGGAGTTCGAGAGAGTGGGGATTTTTCGTGATCGCCAGTATGGCGAGCGCACGGATATCAGCCGATACGGCGATATCAGCGACGTTTAAAAGGAAGATCGCTGTCGGCGATGACTGTGGCGGGGAGGGCAGGCTGGAGCTGGCGTTACATCCGCCAGTAGTCGTGAGTGAAACCAAGATATGAGCTGAGTATTCATGCTGTCGTCCTTGTTCAGCAGAGGGGCTTCGTACCTTGCACGAGCGTAGCCATGCACGCTTGCTCTGTGAGGCAGGCGTTGGGCATAGTTCAATTTCGTGTAACTCGAGCAAAAGCAGGATTAGATTATTCAACGAATGTTGAATGGTCAATGCCTTAAGGGGTCTCATTGTTGAATGTTGGCGGTCGGCTCAAAGAAGAGCGTATGCGTTTGGGGTACAACCAAGCGAAATTCGCTGCTCTTGCCGGTGTGGCGAAGACATCCCAATTCAATTACGAGAAAGGCGAGCGCAGTCCAGACGCCGAGTATTTGTTCGCAGTCGCAGAAAGGGGTGTAGACATCCTTTATGTCGTTACAGGTGAGCGTCGGCCAACCAGTGCTCAAAGCATCAGCAAGGACGAAGCCGATCTTCTGCTTCGCTACAGGCAATTGCCTGGTGATCAGCGCTCGCACACCTACCTTATCGTCAGCGCATTGGCCGAGAAGGTAGAGCGGTCTACATGAGTCTGACGAGGCGCTTGTTTACTCGCTTCTGTTCTCGATCAATAAGTCTCACCACTGCCGCCGCTGACGCCAACCAAAGTACCTGCCTGGATAAAACTGCCGTTCCTTTGGAACTGCGCGTGCACCACCCAACGGAATGAAGGAATCATGTCATGGAGATTCGGGTACGAATCGGCAACGGATCCGATATCGGTGCGATATTCGATATACGCACCAGTGTTAAGGAAAACCACCTGTCCCGTGACCAACTGATGGAAATGGGCATCACCCCGGGCGCCATACGGCAGGCAATGGCCGCAACCCCGTGTCTCTGGATCGCCGAGGTCGATGGTATTGCCGCCGGTTTTTCCATGGTGGATGTCGAGGACGCCTGCGTGTTCGCAGCGTTCGTGCGCCCTGAGTTCGAAGGCCTGGGCTTGGGGCGCAGCCTGATGGCGAAAGCCGAAGCCTTGCTGTTCAAGCAGCACCAGACGATCTGGCTGGAAACCGCAGAAGCGAGCCGCGCTGCCGGCTTCTATCGAAATCTCGGCTGGTTGCCGACGGAGCGCTTGCCAGCGGGCGACATTCGCTTCGAGAAGCACCGCGAGTGAGTACCGGCAGCATCGCTGCTGGTAGTCGGCGCCGGTTCATGGCGACACCCCATATCAGTAACGCCCCAGTCATTCGCTGGCTGTAACTGGCGCCCGCAAGACCGCGCCGAGGGAGGGCGGCAGATGTGCCTGCCGCTCTTTGAACGATGCATGCTGGCAGCTTCCCCGCGCGGTGCGGTGGTCCATGACCGGACACCTGATAGCCACTGGCCGCGGCTGGCAGGGAATTATCCATCCTTGCTAGCATTACCGAACCTCGCCTATCGGAGCATGGGCGGTCTCTGAATCCTGGCATTGCGGCGCGAGTTTGTTCGCAGCGGCATACGCCATGATTTGAAGATGAGCAGTGCGTCTCAGGTCGTTTTGCTGGGTGATGGCAGAATGCCGCCTCGCCCCAGGGATGAACTTATTTTCCAGGTATGGATGTCATGCGCTCGTATTTCCCGTTGTTTTTCGCCGCCGTGCCGTTCATGGCGCTCGCCCAGACGCCGCCTGCGAACCTGCCTTCGCCCCTGACTCAGGACCTGATTCGCGACCGCCAGGAGCGCCTGCTGCAGGAGCAGCAACAGCGCTTGCAGGAGTTGCAGCAGTTGCCCGGGCGCACGGTGGAAGCGCCTGCCGAGGCGCCGCCCAGCGATGAACGCTGCTTCGCCATCGAGCAGATCGAGATCAGTGGTGCCACCTCGCTGTCCGCTGCCGACAAGACCGAAATCCTGGCGCCGTTCGCCGACGATTGCCTGGGCGTCAGCCAGCTCAACGGCCTGCTCAAGGCGATCACCGACCACTACATCGACCGTGGCTACGTGACCACCCGGGCTTACCTGCCGCAGCAGGATCTGTCGGCTCGGACCCTCAACGTGGTGGTGGTCGAAGGCCGTCTCGAAGGCCTGGACAGCTCCGCGCTGGCCAGCGACCGCGAACTTGCCATGAGCTTTCCCGGCGAGACGGGCGAGATCCTCAACCTGCGCGAACTCGAACAGCTGGTGGAAAACCTCAACCGCCTGCCGTCGCGCCCGGCCCAGCTGGAGCTGGTGCCAGGCGAGCAGGTGGGTGGCAGCCGGGTGGGGCTCAAAGGCGAGCGCAGCAAGCCCTGGCACGCCAACATCAACCGCCATAACGAGGGGCAGTTGAGCACCGGTGAGCAGCAGTGGGGCCTGGGCCTGGTATGGGACAGCCCATTGGGCCTGGCCGACCAGTTGAGCCTGCGCGCCAGCCGCGATGCGGTCAGCGACAGCTACCGTCATTCCCACGCCCAGAGCCTGTCCTACACCATCCCCTATGGCTGGTGGCGCTTCGACTACAGCTACAGCCAGAGCTACTACCGCACCCTGGCGCAAGGGGACGGCTTCCCGTTCGAAACCGATGGCGACAGCAAGCAACATGCGTTGCGTGCCGAGCGCGTGCTGCACCGCGACAGCGTCAGCAAGACCGCCGTGAGCACCGGCCTCAGCCATGTGCGCACCAACAACTTCATCCTCGGCAACCGCATCGAACAATCGAGTAACCGGCTGACCGAGTGGCAACTGGGCTTCAACCATGGCCGCCGCGTCGGCACGGCGTTCGTCAACCTGGACGCGGGTTGGCAGCGGGGCATCGGCGCCCTGGATGCCCAGAACAACGGCAGCCCCCGTGGCTCCGACCCAGTGGCGCGCTACAACAAATACAGCCTGACCCTCAGCTACCTGCAGCCCTTCAGCCTGTGGGGCGAGCGCTTCAGTTTCGACAGCCTGGCCACCGGCCAGAAGAGCGAAGACGTGCTGTTCAGCTCGCAGCGCATCAGCATCGGCGGGCTCAACTCGGTACGTGGTTTCAAGGACCAGACCCTGTCCGGCGACAGCGGCGGTTACTGGCGCAACCAGTTGCGCTGGACCCGCCCGGTCACCTGGGCGCCGCTGCAACCCTTCGTGCAGCAGTACGGCATGGCGCTGGCCTACGACGTCGGCGTGATCCAGCGCGGCGAACACAACGCCTTCGCCAGCGGCCGCATGAGCGGCAACGCCGTGGAGTTCAGCGCCCGTGGCGAGCACCTGGCCGCCGCCGTGACCTTCGCCCATTCCCTGGAACGCCCCGATGTGATCGCCGAGCGCGAGCGCCCGGTGCATTTCCGCGTCGACCTGTTCTTCTGATTTTTCTGATTCGCTTACGCCTCGGAGCACCCTGACATGGACGTTCGCAGCCCATTGTTTCAAAACATCGCCCTGATTCTGGCGGGTGTGATGTTCCTCAACCCCATCGCCGCCACTGCCGCGCAACTGACGGTGGATGCGCAGGCGGGCGGCAACACCAGCCTGGGGCAGGCCGCCAATGGCGTGCCGATCGTCAACATCGCCACGCCCAACGGCAGCGGGCTGTCGCACAACAAATTCACCGACTACAACGTCGGCCAGCAGGGGCTGATCCTCAACAACGCCACCGAGCGGCTGCAGAGCACCCAGCAAGGCGGCATCATCATTGGCAACCCGAACCTGGGCGGTTCCAATCTGCAGGGGCGTGCAGCAGGGGTCATCCTCAACGAAGTGACCGGCAGCAACCGCAGCCAGCTCAAGGGCTACACGGAAGTGGCCGGGCAGGCGGCGAACGTCATCGTCGCCAACCCCCATGGCATCACCTGCGACGGCTGCGGCTTCATCAACACCCCGCGGGCGACCCTGAGCACGGGTGCGCCGGTGATCGAAAACGGCCAACTGCGCAGCTTCGACGTCAATGGCGGCGACATCGCCATCGAAGGTGCAGGCCTCAACGCCAGCAACGTCGACCAGTTCGACCTGATCACCCGCAGCGCCAAGCTCAACGCCGAGCTTCATGCCAAGCGCCTGAACGTCATCACCGGCCGCAACGACGTGGATGCCGCCACCCTGCAGGCCATCGCCAAGGCCGATGACGGCAGTGAAAAACCGCAACTGGCCATCGACAGCTCGGCCCTGGGCGGCATGTACGCCGGGGCGATTCGTCTGGTGGGCACCGAGGCGGGCGTGGGCGTGAAGCTGGCCGGCGACATGGCGGCCAGTGCCGGGGATATTCAGATCGATGCCAATGGGCAACTGACCCTGTCACGCATCGCCGCCCGGGACAATCTGCACATCGTCGCCGGCAGTGCCGAGCTGACAGGGCCCGCTTATGCAGGCAGCAACGTCGCCATTCGCGCGACTGCTGAGCTGAGCAACAAGCAGAGTCTCGCCGCCGCCAATAGCATCGATATACAAGCCGGCCGCCTCGACAACGCGGGCATTATCGAAGCCGGCGTCAACAACGATAACAGCCGCAATGCATCCGGCGATGTGCGCATCGACGCGACCGAGGTCCGCAATGCCGGCCGAGCGCTTGCCAGCCGCGAGCTGAAGGTCGATACCAAGGCCCTGGACAACCAGGGCGGCGTGCTGAGCGGCCAGGCACTGGCGTCGGTCAAGGCCGGCAGCATGAACAACCAGCAAGGTCGTCTGCTGTCGCAAGGTGACGTTCAGGTCAGTGCCAGCTCTCTCGACAACGGCAATACCGGGCTCGTATCCGGTGGCAAGAGCGTTAGCCTGCAAGTCGGTGAGCTTGCCAACCGTGGTGGAGAAATCTCCAGCCAGAAGAGCGTAGCCATTTCCAGCACTGAATTGGATAACCGCTCCGGGCGGGTCATTGGCGAGCAAGGCGTAGACCTCGATGTCGCAGGCAGGATGCTCAATGCACAGGGCGTCGTGTCTTCCAATGTGCAGTTGGCCGTAAAAGCTGCGGAACTGAATAACAGCGGTTCGGGCACGCTCGTCAGCCAGGGCACGTTGAGTGCACGGGTCGATGGCGTTCTGGACAACAGTGCCGATGGGGCCCTGATTGCGAAGACCCAGCTGGACGTATCGGCAGGTGTCACCAACAACAGCAAGGCGGGCTTGCTCTCGGGCAACGTGCTTAACCTGAGCGGCGACGCGCTGGACAATCGCGGCGGTCGAATTCTCGCCGACGAGCAACTCGGTCTCAGCCTGTCGAGGGCAGATAACAGCGCGGGCGGAGTCATCGATAGCCGCGGCAGCCTGCATGCAACGACCACCTTGCTGAGCAACCAAAATGGCGGGCGTGTAATCGCCGATGGTGACCTGAACCTGCGTGCCGAACTCATCGAAAACGCTGCCCAGGGCAAGATCGCCAGCCAGGGTGACTTGACCGCTCAGGTCACCGAGTTCAATCAGCAAGGCGGCCAGTTGCTGAGTCAGGGCCGTCTCAGTCTGCAGGGGCAGCGCCTCGATAACGGTGGCGGTGGTCTGTTGGCGGCAGGCAACGGCATCGATTTGCGAGTCGCGTCTGTCGACAACCGGGGTGGCGAAATCTCCAGCGCCGGGCGAGTGAAGGTCACTGGCCAAACCTTCGATAACAGCGCATCGGGTTTGCTGCTTGGCGATAGTGGCCTGCAACTGGCCGTTCAGCGGGTGCTCAACCACACCAAAGGCGTTCTTGGCGGGCGAGATGGGTTGCTGCTCGATGGCGAGAGCCTGGATAACAGTGCCGGCGGAACGCTGAGCAGCCTTGCCGCATTGCAACTGAATCTGCGCGGCAAACTCGACAACCGGGAAGGCCTGGTAACCGGCGAAGGGCAGGTGAAGCTGACCGCCAATGAGCTGGATAACCGCAGTGGCGCACTGTCCAGTGCGGGTGACCTGGTCATCGAGGTCGCTCAGGTGGACAACCGCGCTGGGCGCCTGCTGACCGACAGCCAGGTCGATATCGCGAGCGTGTCGCTGGACAATCGTCAGGCAGGCACCATCAGCGGCAAGACCGGAGTAGGCATCGACACCGATAGCCTGACCAACGACGATGCAGGCCGCATCACCAGCGGTGCAGGTCTGAACCTGATTGCCGATACGGTGAGTAGCAACGGCGGTCGTATTGCTGCCACCGGGCCTGTATCCGTTACCACTGGCACATTGGATCAGCGTGCAGGGCAGTTGGTCAGCGAATCCACTCTGTCGGTGGATCTGGGTCAGGGCGCACTCGATAACAGTCAGGGCGGCTTGATTGCCAGTAAGGGTGTACTGGCTCTGAACAACGTTGGTGCTCTGAACAACAGTCAGAGTGGCGAGATATCCAGTGATCTCAGCTTCGTCCTGGCGGCCAAGTCGCTGGACAACAGTGGCGGTCGCGTCATCTCCGCGCAACAGTTGCAGGTGCGCATCGACGGGTTGTTGAAGAACAGCCTCAAAGGCCTGCTTTCCGGGATGTCGGGTGTGCAACTGGCGGCGAATCGACTGGATAACAGTGCCGCAGGCCTGGTTACCAGCGGCGCCGATCTGGAAGTTGCCTCCCGCGAACTGGATAACCACGAGGGTGGAACCCTGTCGGCCGCTGCAGCGTTGCAGGTGCGCAGCGAACAGGTGAACAACTCCGCCGATGGCCTGCTGGCCAGCGGCAAAGCACTGAGCGTGGTGAGTGGTGAGCTGAACAACCAGAGCGGGCAGATCATCAGTCAGGGTGAACTGGTGGTCGGCGTCGACCAACTGCTCAATCGCAGTGGCGTGTTGAGCGCCAAGCAGCACCTGCAGCTTGATGCTGGCTCCGTTGCCAACCAGGGCGGGTTGATTTCCAGCATGAGCACGCTCGACCTGTCTGCCACCAGCCTGGACTCCAGTGAGCGAGGTGAAGTATCCGCCAAGGGCAATCTGTACCTGCGGGTCGCCGAACTCATTCAGCGCCAAGGGTCACTGATTGGCGAAGCGGGCGTCACCGTGGATCTGCAGGGTGGATCGCTGGACAACCGTGCTGGCCTCGTTTCCGCCGCTGGTCCTCTGCGTATCGATAACCTGAAGGCGTTGAATAACAGCCAGGGTGGAGAGCTCTTTTCGACGCAGTCCTACCTGCTGGCCGCTGAGAGCGTGAACAACAGCAACGGTGGCCGGCTGATCAGCAGCGGTACCCTGAGCCTGAACGCACAGACCATTCGCAACGATCAGGCGGGCTTGATCTCCGGCTGGCAAGGCCTGGCCATCAAGGGGGGCGCGCTGGACAACAGTGCCAAGGGCACAGTGTCGAGCAAGAATGGTGAGCTGAGTATCGAGCTCAGCGACCAGCTGGACAATCGCGACGAGGGCGCTCTGGTCAGCCAGGGCAATCAACGCGTCTCGAGCAAAGACCTGATCAACAGTGCAGGCATCATCTCGACTCAGGGAGCGCTCGAACTGAGTGTCTCGAATGAGCTCGACAACCGCGCCAAGGGCTTGATCAGCTCGCAAAGCACCATGCAGATCGAGGCGCTCAACACCGCCAACCAGGCAGGACAGATCGTCGCCGGCGAGGCGCTCGCCATTCGTGGTGAGAGCCTGGATAACACGGCAGGTGTGATCACCAGCAACGCAGGTATTCATCTGCAATTGGCAGGTGCACTGGTCAATCGCGACAACGCGCAGCTCGCCAGTGCGGGGCCGCTGCGAATCGAAGCGGCATCCGTCGATAACAGGGGCGCAACCCTGGCCAGCCAGAACGTGCTGCAGCTGCTTGCTGCCAGCTTGAACAACGCCGACGGCGGCACGCTGCTGGCCCGTCAGCAATTGGCGTTGCGCCTGACCGGCGCTCTGGACAACAGTCGCGATGGCTTGATTTACAGCCAGGCCGGTGAGCTGCTGGTCGAGGCACAGCGCATCCTCAACGACCAGGGCAATTTGCAAAGTGCCAGTAACCTGCAGGTTACCGCCACCGAGGCGTTCAGCAACCGCGATGGGCGACTGATCAGTAGCGGTGGCAACCTCAACGTGACGGCTGCGAGTCTCGACAATCAGCGTGGCGTGCTGGATAGCGCGGCCGGCCGGCTGCAGTTGGCAGTTACCGGCGAGTTCGACAACCGCAGTGGTACTGCCCAGGGCCAAACGCTGGACGTAACCGCTGCAGACATCGACAACGAAGCGGGGCACCTGTCCGGCCTGAACGGCAACGCCGAAATCGACACCGGGTCGCTCAACAACCGTGACGGCGGGCTCTATGCACGGGGTGATCTCACCGTGCATGCAGCGCATGTCAATAACGGCGGTGGCCAGGTAGCGGCGCGAGCAATCGATTTTAGCCTTGCCGGCGCGCTCGATAACCAGAGCGGCCTGATCGAAAGCGAACGCTCGCTCCTGCTGCAGGCTGGCAGCGTCGATAACCGACAGGGCCGCTTGCGTTCGCTGGGCAGCACTGGCTTCACCCGCATTAACGCCACGAGCCTGGACAACCGCAGCGGCCTGATCGAGACCGCCAACCAAGACCTCTCGGTGCAGGTAGACAGCCTGGTCAACCAGGCTGGGCAGATCCGGCACATGGGCAGCGGGTCCTTCGGCCTGGCAACTGCGCAGGTGATGGCCGCGGGCGGCAGCTTCGTCACCGGCAGCGCACTCACCATCGACGCCAGCAGTTGGGTCAATGACAGCCTTCTGCAAGCAGCCAGCCTCGTTCTGAACGTTGGTCATTTCACGCAGACGGCGACCGGCCGCCTGCTCGCAGCCACGTCTTTCACCGGCACCGGCGATACCTGGATCAACCAGGGTGTGTTGGCCAGTGACGGCAGCATGAGCGTTGCGCTCACCGGTGGTTACAGCGGTGGTGGTCGTCTGAGCAGCATCGGCAACCTGACGCTCGATGCCGCGAACCTGAATCTATCGGAAAGCGCCCGTGTCAGCAGTGGTGCGAAGGCTGAAATCGACATCGTCGGTCAATCGAACAACCGAGGTGTCATCACCGCTGTTGACGGTCTCGCCATCAGCGCAGCCCAGCTTGAAAACTTCGGCACACTGGGTAGCAGCGCCGATCTTTCAGTCATCGCATCGACGCTCCGTAACGAAAGCGGCTTGATCTTCAGCGGCGCAGATATGGCGCTGCGCGCAGACGAACTCGTCAACTACCAGGCGGATATCTACAGCCTGGGCGGCCTGGATATCAGCGGGCGTGTCGACGGCAGCGAAAGCAACCTGATCGACAACAACTCCGGGACCGTTGAAAGCGCCGGTGATATGCGCCTCTACGCCAATACCTTGCGCAACCAGCGGGATCGCTTCGCCACTGAGCAACAGCGTGTGTCGGGTAACATACATGTATTCGAAGACGATACCTGCAGGGGTAACGGTTGTGCGTGGAAGTTCACTTCAGTTGAACGTTACGAAGATGTAATCGTTTCGGGGAGTGCCTCAGCTGCAGGCTTCATTGGCTCGGGTGGCAACTTCCAATTCAGCGGTAGCCTGTTGGATAACCGTCACAGCACGGTATCTGCAGGTGGTGATATCACCATTGGCACCGATGTGTTCAATAACATCGGTGCCGGTGGTGGTGAGGAGCGTTATTTTAACTCTGGTTTATATACGCGCGATCGGCCTACCTATTACAGGTTTATCAACCAGAAGAATTTGTATAACCAGTACAACGACCCAAACTCGCCTAACTATGCGCCGAGTGCACTGTCCCGCGACGAGATACTCGCCGCCTCTGCGGCTCAGGCCGGTCGTTACGAAACCTCGTCCTACACGGTGCAGGTAAGTGGAAGTGCCGTAGCTTCCGCCATCGTGCAGGCTGGTGGTGCAGTCAAGGTCACCGCCAGCCAGGAAATCAATAACAGCGTGCTGCGTTCGCAGACCGCCTACGTTGGCGATACTTCGAAGGGCGTGGATACCACGGTTGCTGCCAGCACCACGCCACTTGTCGCCATTACCACGCAACTGCCACCAGACCTCGCGCAAAAGCAGATCAATCCCCTGACTCTGCCCGGCTTCAGCCTGCCCACTGGCCAGAATGGCCTGTTCCGCCTCAATCAGCAGGGCGGGCAGCAAACCGGAGCGACGTCCGTAACTGGCATTGCCGGCCCTGCAGCCGTCGTCGGTCAGGGCATTGTCGTCGGCAGCCAGGAGCAACATGCCGCAGCCTCGGCCCTGAGTGGGCAGCAGATTGCCGTGCCAGGTGGCACCAGTGCTGGTCAGGTGCCAGTCGTTGCAGGCGTAACGGCACCGTTGGCCGTAGACGGTGTAGCCACGCTGGGCCAGCCGGTCGTACCTGGTAGCAGCCACAAGTACTTGGTCGAGACCAACCCAGCATTCGCCAACCTGGGTAACTTCCTCAACTCCGACTACATGCTGAGCAGGTTGGGTTTCGATCCGGATCTGGCGCAAAAGCGCCTGGGTGATGGCCTCTACGAGCAGCGCCTGATCCGCGATGCAATCACGGCCCGCACTGGCCAGCGCTTTATCGCCGGGCTGGACAGCGACGAAGCCATGTTCCGCTACCTGATGAACAATGCCATCGCCAGCAAAGAGTCGCTGCAGCTCACCGTGGGCGTGAGTTTGAGCGCCGCTCAGGTGGCGGCGCTGACCCACGACATCGTGTGGATGGAAGAGGTCGAGGTCGCCGGGGAGAAGGTACTGGCCCCCGTGCTCTACATGGCACAGCCAGCAAACCGCCTGATGGCTAATGGTGCGCTGATCCAGGGCCGCGACGTGACGCTGATCAGTGGCGGCTCGCTGAACAACAGCGGCACCCTGCGTGCCAGCAACAACCTCTCGGCCACCGCCGCGAATATCGAAAACCGCGGCCTGATCGAGGCCGGCAAGCGCCTCGAGCTGATGGCGACCGACAGCATTCGCAATGCCGCTGGCGGCATCATCTCCGGGCGTGACGTGAGCCTGGTCGCGCGTGATGGCGACATCATCAACGAGCGCACCATCACCACGATTACGGGCAGTAACCGGGACAATCAGTACCGCGCCGACGTAGCGACCGCCGCCTCGCGTATCGAAGCGGCCAATGACCTGAGCGCAATCGCGGGCCGCGATGTGCAGAGTTTGGGCAGCGTCATCAAGGCCGGCGGCGATGCCCGCATCGAAGCCGGGCGCGATGCCCTGATCGCCAGCCAGCGTGAACAGGACTCCTACAGTTACCAAGGGCGCCGTGAGCGGGGTAGTCAGTACCAGGTCACGCAGCATGGAAGCGACGTGCAGGTGGGCGGCGATCTAGCCATCAGCGCCGGCCGCGACCTCGGCGTGATTGCCAGCCGCGTCGAAGCGGCCGGGGATATCGACCTGAAGGCCGCGGAAAACATGGTGATCGCCGCGGCCGCGAACGAAAGCCATAAAGAGTCCTTCTACAAGCACGCTGGCAAGAAGGTCGAGCGCGCCGAGACCAGCGTCAGTCAGCAAGCATCGGTGATTGAAGCGGGCGGCAACTTCACCAGCGTGTCCGGCAACGACACCACGCTGATTGGCAGCCAGATCCACGCTAGCGAAGAGGCTTACCTTTACGCCGGTGGTGACATCGATCTCGATGCTGCCCAGAACTTCGATTACAGCTACTTCTACAAGAAGAAAAAAGGCGGCATGTTCAGCAGCAGTAAGCTGCAGATGTCCGAGTCCTCCAACAGCGAAGCGGTATCCTCCTACATTACCTCGGGGAGCGATCTGACGCTGCGTGCCGATAAGGACATCGCCGCACGCGGTGCCCAGCTGATCAGCGATTCGGACATCTATCTGCGCGCCGGTGGCGATGTCGTGCTCGATGCGGCCCAGAACTCCAGCAGCCAGGCCAACGCCAAGGCTAAAAGCGGTCTGTTCTCCAGCAAGGCGAAAACCAGCAGTTCTGAGTCAACGACGCTTACCGGCACTCGACTCGACGGCCAGAACATCGTCATCGAAGCCAATGACGATATTGCACTGCGCGCCGCAGGCCTGCGTGCTGACGACGCCATCATCCTGGATGCTGGGCGCGATGTATCGGTAGGTACTGCAGTGGCCTCGCAGCAGTCGAGCCAGTCGAGCAAGTCCAGCTCATTGAAGTGGCACATCTTCGACTCGCTCGCCACCAATGGCTCTTTGACGCTCGAGCAGAAATCCAAGGGCGCTCAGTCGTCATCCTCCCAGGAGGTTGGCAGCACGCTCAGCGGCGCCACCATTGACGTGACCAGCGGCCGCGATACTGCGGTTCGGGGCAGCACCCTGGTCGCTGATAGCGATATCAACGTAGCGGCTGGGCGCAATCTGCTGATCACCAGTGGTGAGGCCAAGGATGATTCCAGCGCGCGTTCCAACTCCAAGAAGTCCGGCGAGATCGGTAGTTGGTGGCAGGGGGCGACCGGTGTGGTCGGCGTCAAGCAAAGCAGCCAGAACAGCACCACTCAGCAACTGGGTAGCCAGATTGCCTCGCTGGGTGGGGATGTCGATCTGAAAGCGGGTGAAGCCTATCGCCAGCAGGCCAGCCAGGTTATCGCGCCGCAGGGTGATGTTTCGATCACGGCCAAGCGTGTCGACATCGAAGCAGGGTATGACCTGCTCAGTTCCAGCCAGAAGCAAAGCTCCAACCGTACCGCTCTTGGCGGCACCGTAAGCGTGCCGTTGATCGACGCTGTGCAGGGCGCGCAACGCATGATCAATGCTGCGGGTGACACCAAGGATGGGCGCTTGACTGCGTTGGCTGCCGCCAACACGGCGATGAGTGGTTACGAGGCTTATCAAAGTGCCCAGACCTTGGCGACTGGGAATTTCACGGGTGTCAAAATCAGTGTCAACCTGAGCAATAGCCAAAGCCAGAGTGGCGGAACTCAGTCCGGTCAGAATGTGGTCGCCAGCAGCGTCGCGGCAGGCCGCGACATCGCTATCAAGGCAACCGGTGATGGTGACGCCAGCAACCTGAACATTGTGGGTAGCACCATCGATGCGGGGCGTAACGTATCGCTCGATGCGGATGGCAGCATCAACCTCATCTCAGCGCAAAACACTGCCAATCAGGAGGGCAAGAACAGCAACAGCGGTTGGAGTGCAGGCGTTGGTTTCGGCGTGGGGCAGCAGAACGGCTTCACCATCGAGCTGGCGGCGAACAAAGGCAGAGGCTCGTCTGAAGGTGAGGCGATCACCCATGCCAATACCCTAGTAAACGCTGGCGAGAAAGTCGCCCTGAACAGTGGTGGTGACACCAATCTGAAAGGCGCTGTAGTCACCGCCAAGCAAGTTACCGCCGAAGTGGGTGGCGACTTGAATCTTGCCAGCCAACAAGACATCGACAACTACAAATCCAAACAGCAAAACGCGGGCGTTGGGCTGAGCCTGTGCATCCCGCCGATCTGCGGTGGGGTGTCCACGGTCTCTGGCAGCGTTAGCCAACAGAAAATCAACAGTGAATACGCGAGCGTCGGTCAACAGACGGGGATCAAGGCGGGCGACAACGGCTTCCAGGTCAACGTTGGCGGCAATACGGACCTGCAGGGCGCCATTATTGCCAGCAATGACAAAGCCGTAGCGGACGGCAAGAACAGCCTGACGACCGGCACGCTGACGCATTCCGATATCGAGAACAAAGCCGAATACAAGGCCACCAGTATCAGCCTGAGCGGTAGCTACAGCACAGCGGGTCGTGACAAGAAGACTGGTGAGATAGAACGTGACAAGGATAACAACATCAAGCAAGAGGCGGTTGGGAGTGCAGGTACACCAATCGCGCTAAGTGCCAGCGGCAAGGAAAAGAGCACAACACATAGCGGTATCAGTGGTGGGGCCATCACCATCACCGACGAGGCGAAGCAGCAGGAACTGACAGGCCAGACTGCTGAGCAAGCAGTTGCCGATGTCAATCGTGATGTCTCCAGTGACAGAGACGGTAGCAACACTCTCAAACCGATCTTTGATCGCAAGGAAGTCGAAGCTGGCTTCGAGATCACTGAGCAGTTCGTACGTAATGTGGGCACTTTTCTGGAGCAGCGCTCGCTCGCCTCTACGGATGCCAAGAAGAAACTGGCTGAGGAGAACGCTAAGCCTGTTGAGCAGCGTGACAAAGTAAAAATCGATCAGCTCAAGGACATCATTGACAGTAATGCCACCTGGGAGATTGGTGGGCTAGGGCGGACTCTGGTTTCCGCTATCAGCGGTGCGGCCGGGGGCAATGTCACTGGTGGTGGATCACAGCTTCTCCAGGGCGCAGCGGTCAGTTATCTCCAAGGTTTAGCAGCTGAAAAGGTCAAGGGGATTGCTGATGAGTTGAAGTCCGAAACAGCACGCGCGGCCTTGCATGCAATCGTCGGGTGTGCGGGTGCAGCTGCACAAAGCCAGAGTTGTGGTGCAGGTGCCTTGGGCGGCAGCGCGAGCGTGGTGCTGAACAATTTGATTGATCAGTTGAGCGATCAAACTGCTGAGGGCATGACGGATGCACAGAAGCAGAATCGCCTGAATTTGATTGGCAGCCTGGTCGCGGGTATTACGGCTGCCGCGGGGGGCGAGGCTGCGGTTGCGGCGAATGCGGCGCAGATTGAGACTGCTCACAACTGGCTGTATACCGAAGAAATTACTTCTTGGCACGAAGAAAGAGCCAAGTGTTCGAATGAGAGCTGCAAAAAAGATGTAAATAAGAAATATGCAGAGATGAGCTCTGAACGAGATGAGTCTCTCAGTGCGATTTGCAAACTAAATATTGCTGTATGTATTGGCTTGAAAGATTCCCTGTTGGGTCAAGCGGATGCTAACAACGAGCTGGCTCGTTCACTTGGTATAGAAGAAGCTGGTATTGTTAAGTGGATTCAGGAAAATTCAAACCAAGCTGTTATCGATACGGTAGTCTCGGAATATAATTCACAAAATAAAGGTGAGGCATACGGCCTTCTCGCAAGCCTCTTTATGGCAGCTCTTTCTCCTACGGGAGGGAAAGCTCAAAAGCCAAATGGTAATGATGGGGAGGGGGGGGATAAATCACCTAGCGGTGGTGACAAAAAAATACCCAACCCTGACGGACGTCTAGGGAAAGCGAGTACCCGGGAGCATGTTGAACAAGTAGCTGCACAGTTGGAAAAAATGGGTTATAAAGTTACTGGTGGTGGCGGTGTGGATCGCTCTAAAGAGGAGTACATCCCCGGTGCTGGCGGTAGCAGAAAAGGTTCTGCATATCCGGATATTACAGCTGTAAAAATAGATTTGAACGGGAAGGAGATTACCGTTCGCGTGAATACAATTGATACTTTAAAGGATGGGTTTACACCTACAAAACGGGAAGCTAGAAACGCAGAGCGCATAAAAGCTTTGAAACCAGACGATATCCTTATTTTAATTCCTAAGCCTAAATAATTATGAGTAAAAAAAACATTCATTTCTTTGCAATGCGAGATGACTTGGTTGAGGTTTTGGATGCGGCCAAGCAAATCATGAGCTTCAAATTTGCCCAGGGAACAGACGATGAGAGATTACCGATTGTTTATCAATCAGTATTAGATGTGCCGGGATTTTCGGTAGCTACGTCTGGAGATCAGAATCATTGCCCAAGGTATCTTCTTATACCTGAGGATGCCTTGCCTGTGCCCCGAACAGTGGTGATGAATGACGGCAGAGTAAGAAACTTCTTGAATGAAGGGGGGCAGCCGAGCAGTGTGAGCTTGATTCCAGGAGGACTATATTCATCTGGGGGGATTATTATTGCAGGCGATATTAATACAATGACAGCGGATCAATGGACCCAAAATTTGCACAAAGTTCTCCGGAAATTTTTCACAATGCATTTCAAGAGGGTCAATGGTGTGTATGTAGGGAAACAGGCTTACCAAAAACTCAAAGAGGGCTGGCGGTTAAATTCTAGTATAAAGGCACCAGTGTTCACGGATTTGGCTGAACCGCTCTCATAAAAGGAACCCAAGACTACTGAGTCCTGTGTTTGTTAGTTACGACGAAATATTTACTCTCCTCCAGCTCTCAGGGAAAAGGCAGACCGATTGCACCAAATCAATGGGGTTAGAGTCATTGATTCCGACAAGACAGAAGGGTAACCGGAGCACTCTTAGGGTTGATCAGCGAAGCGTAATCCGCCGTTTACGGCGACTTGATCAGTGTGTGCCGAGGGTCAATCGTTCTTTAAAAGGTAGATATGCCGACCCCATAACCGGCACCTAAATAGGCGCTTCGATTAAATCAGTAAACAGAGGGGCCGTCACACTAGAGTTCAACCGATATCCTTCTTTGAATTTCTCATACGCTTGCGGGCCAACGAAAACACCATTTACTTTTTTAAAGGTATTAACAATAGCTTTCCGTACAGAACAATAGGGGACAGACCACGATAGGAACGATAGGGATTCCTCAGGGACAGACCACGATTATTCCTTCCATTTCGATAGTGGTCTAGGCTTGTAAGTCTCTATGGAAGGAGGTTTTCATGCCACGTCGAGCGCGTATTTTGTTGCCAGGAATGTCACTCCATTTAATTCAGAGAGGAAATAATCGCTCGGCCTGTTTCTACGCAGCTGAGGATTATCTTTTCTATCTGGATGTATTGGCGGAGCAAGCAAAGAAGCATGGGTGCGCTGTCCATGCTTGGTGCCTGATGACCAATCATGTTCATTTGCTGGTCACACCCGAAAGCCCCGAGAGTACGGGGCTGATAATGAAGGGGCTAGTGCAACGCTATGTGCAGTACGTCAATCGGACATACCGCCGTAGCGGTACGCTTTGGGAAGGTCGCTTTCGCTCCTGCCTGGTGCAGGAGGAAGCTTACGTGCTCGGTTGCTATCGATATATTGAAATGAATCCTGTGCGCGCCGGCATGGTTGAGCACCCAGCTGAATATCGCTGGTCGAGCTACCGGGCCAACGCGCAAGGCGAGGCGTCAGTTCTGCGCTGCCCCCATCCTATGTACCATGCATTGAGTCAAGACGAGCGGCTCAGGGTTGAGTTCTATAGGGAGTTGTTCCGCTATCAGCTAGATCCGGGGCTAGTTGATCAAATTCGAGCCGCGACAAATGGAAACTATGCGCTGGGTAGTCCGAAGTTTTCTGCCGAAGTGGAGGCAGCCTTGGGGCGAAGAGTCACAAGAGGTAAGGCGGGGCGTCCCAAGCGTGCGTCCGATCTTTGAGTGAAATCGGGGTCTGTCCCCTAATACATTCTCAAACCCTGTGACAATTGTAGCGTTACCTGGCCGTGAGGTTATATTATGAGTTATTTAAGTAAAGAGTGGCAGCCTGGCTTTGGTACTATATATACGTGGGTGGCAATGGATAAATGCGGTCGTCTGGCTGTGATGGTGAATAATTGTTTTGGTGATTTGCCGAGGGTTCTACTGGAGGTTGATGATGTTGGCTCCCTTTTAGATGATGTTTGCGAATTCATATGGGAAGAGTCTTCGAAGGTCTGTGTGTATCCAGAGAAAAAACTTGGAGGAGCTAAGGTTGATCTGTTTTCTGCATGGAGTTATCGAGGGTACGGAGTTGAGGAGGTCTTAACTGACTTGCAAGAAGACCTAGTTGAGCGTGGCGTCTTTTCTGAGTTTAATCTTCCTGTCAATAAAGGACTTTATGTATATCACGGCGTTGAGGGGGATAATCCAGGCGTAGATTATCCGGTTGGATACTCTGGTGAGTCGGAGATGGGGGATTATTTTAGGTTCCTAGTCCCTACGGAATTTTCTGATATTAAAGAGTTTCCAGACTTTTTGCGTAAAGGAGTTGTTGTGTCGAAGACCGTGGATTTTTCTTTAGACCGTCTTCTGAAAAGTAGCCTAATTAATGAGTGTTTTACTGCAATGTACGAATAGGAATAAGAGGAAAGTAGGGGGCAAATTTGTCCCCTTTCCCATTTTAATTGCCAGGTCTAAGTGATCATGGGCGTCCCCTTTTTTGTCCCTGGCGCCGCAATCGATGGGGTCAGAGTCATTGATTTTGGCGTCTCATGATAGTTATGGTTTCCCGATCCTGAGGAGAGCACGCCATGGCCCGTTTACCCCGTCTTTATTTTCCGGGATGCGTCCAGCATGTGATTCAACGAGGCAACAATCGTGAGGCCTGCTTTTACGATGAAGCGGACTACAAGGTCTACCTGTATTTTCTGAACGACGCGGCCAAAAATTACCAAGTCGCCATTCATGCTTTTGTGCTGATGACGAATCATGTGCACCTGCTCGCCACACCCAGCGATGAGCAGGGCATTAGCCGGCTGATGCAAGCACTGGGGCGTCGGTACGTTCAATACTTTAATTTTACTTACGGCCGTACTGGCACCTTGTGGGAGGGGCGGTATAAATCAACACTTGTTGATACTGACAGCTACCTGCTAACGGTTTACCGCTATCTAGAGCTGAATCCGGTACGAGCAGGCATGGTTACTCATGCATCGGAATATCCTTGGTCAAGTTATCAAGCCAATGCCTTGGGCAAGCCTATCCAATTGCTCACGCCGCACGCACTATATCTTCGGCTCGGTAATACAGAGGAGGAACGCCAGAGCGCCTACCGTTCATTGTTCCGGGGGCGATTGCCTGAACGACAGTTGTCGGAGATACGTGAGGCCACGAACAAGGGTTGGGTGCTTGGTGATGATCGGTTCAAGGCTCAAATTGAGGTCAAGACAGGTAGGCGAGCCGCTCCTCTTGGGCGAGGCGGTGATAGGAAATCTGCGGAGTATCAAGAAACCAGCAGCTAAATCAATGACTCTGACCCCATTGATTCCCGGGTGGCGCGAAGAGTCCCTTGGGAGATCCCGAGGCGAGGTTGAGAGGATGGTTGAATGATGCATCGATTGCAAACTCAGATCCAGCATTGAGAGACGCTTTGCAAGCTGCGTTGACTTCCGAGAAAGCTAACGTTCAAGGCGTGACCGTCAAAGTCGGTCTGCCGGCCCCTGGTAAAACAGGTGTTGCAGAATTTAAGGTGGAAGCATGGCCCAAAAGATAATTCAATACGAGCGCGCGGGTGTGAACCCGAAATGGCCCTCTTACAAAAGTGTCTTAGACCGTATCGCCAAGGGGCCACACGTATCAGATGAGTACGAGTTGAATGGCATTCGTGAGTATGTGACACGCGGTGATGCATTTGCTAAGCCCTCTATGCCTGTTCCAAATAGAAACAATGCTACTCGTAGCAGTGCCGAGTGGATGGCGGTCACACGCGCCCACGAGGTATTGGCAACCGCTGCAAATAATCCGCAATGGCTTCAGGACTTGGCGCATTGGGTTCGCTATTACCAGGTTGGTATCAAACAAGTGTTTTTCTGGGCGTGCCAGTTCGACATCCTGGCTAAAGCAGCAGGAAATGCCCGACGTCAACAAAACTATAATATCCAAACTGCCAGCAACATGATGGCGGCCATGGCGATACTGGGTTGGAAAGATGCTCTGATTTACATGGGCTACCTCAGCCACGCAGCGCTCAATCGCAGGCATCAACTGGTGCTTCAGTACGAAGAGGAGCAACGCCGCGCCCAAGCCTTCATGCTGCGGTTGTTTGCCGATTGGGTGGGCGATGTCTCGCACCAGTGGCCTGCCTATGCTTATGACGAACCCATTTACGAAGCGTTGTTGCTGCATTGGCGTACTCCCAACCCTGAGGACCTACTGCCTTGCCTCTTGGCTGCCTGCGACCGGCATACTTGGCAAAGCGGCAAAGACAGCCTTAAGAACTTCTACGACTTCAATCAAGACTGGCATCTTGAGCGTGTACCAGTGGAAATCCTCTACATCCTGCGCCTGCGGCAGTGGGAAGGTTTGGCAAATCCGCAGAAGATCGATCATCCGTTGATGGCTACACCCTATGATCAACTGCCTCCAGAACAATCTGTGCCAGAATTAGACGAACTTATGCAAGGCGTGCTTAAACGCGCACGTGAGGATTGGCCGCAGTACGACGAAGTGCTGTCTTTGTCGGCACTAAAAAGTGGCCATAAGTAAGAGAAGGGAAAAGGGGACAGATTTATTTTTCTCCTGATTGGCTAAGCTGAAGATCTCAATGGAAGGAGATTGTAAGAAAAGGGGACAGATTCTGAGGAATCCCCACAAAATATCCATGCAGATCAGTCGGATAGCTTGAAGATGCCTGCACGAGTCGGGCAGTTTGGTAGTCGCCAAACCAACCAACCCCCGAGACTCATGCAGGCAGTACGATTCTTACACAGGGCATTTTCCCAAGCACTCCCCACGATCCACAGCAAGCGACTGAATGCCTTGATGAGCAGCGTCAGTGCCTTGCTGCAAGGGCACCGCCTGACCCTGACCGATCTGGGCAGGGCCATGCCGAGCGCGGCTTACGCCAGGCACTCGATCAAGCGTGTGGATCGCCTGCTCGGCAACGCACATCTGCAAAACGAACGCCTGCTGTTTTAGTGGAAAATGCTTACGGCACTGTTTGGCTCCCTGCATCATCCCTTGATCCTGGTGGATTGGTCGCCAATCAATGCCGCGTCTGATCTTTACGTGCTGTGGGCTTCCATCCCATTGGCCGGTCGAGCGTTCCCTGTTTACGAAAGCGTGCATGATCGTGAGGGTTGCCCCCAGCGCCAGAAGCAACTGCTCAATGCACTTGAAGTCATGCTGCCCGAGCAGTGCGTGCCGATCCTGGTGACCGATGCTGGGTTTCGTCGCCCCTGGTTCCAGGCTGTTGAAGCCAAGGGGTGGCATTACGTGGGGCGTGTGCGCAATCGTGACCTCTATCGTGATGAACAAGGCCGCTGGCAACCGATCAAGCAGCTCTACCAGCAGATAACTTCGACAGCGCGCTCGCTTGGACAAATCGAGATGACGCGCAGTGCGCCGCACAGCGTTGCTTTGTACGGCATTCACCAGCGGCCCAGGGGTAGAAAACACCGACGCGTGACGGGCAGCATCGCCCGTAGCAAGCTCAGCCGACAGAACGCTCGCCGTGAACAAGAGCCCTGGCTGCTCGCCAGCAACCTGCCACAAGCTAACTGGACGGCACGTCGGATCGTGGGCATCTACCGCAAGCGGATGCAGATCGAGGAAGGGTTTAGGGATGTGAAAAGCCTACGTTTCGGCTTTGCCTTCGACCTGCATCGAACGCGCTGCCCACGGCGTATCGAGATCCTGCTGCTGATCGCAGCACTGGCTTGTTATGCGCTTTACCTTGCCGGCCTTCAAGCTCGGATGACAGGCAGGGCAATCCGCTTTCAGAGCAACAGCGTCAGGCATAAAACCGTGCTGTCGCTCTGGCGTGTCGGCCTTGAATACCTCAGGCGCTCGGCCAACGATTTATCCTGCTCGGTACTCACCAGGATGGAGCTATTGCTGTGTGACGAGGTTCACCGGCAAGCTCAGGTGCTGGAGTAGATTTGTGGGGATTCCTCAGGGTCTGTCCCCTAATACACCCTAATACACAAACAATGCGTCTGCTCCGCGTATTACGCTGCAACAGCGAACCGCAAATCACAATGCACACCTTGATGATATTGCTGGTCAGCTGCGTGAACAGGGATATACAGTCAAAGGAAATGGTGCTCGTTTCTATGATAGCGGAGGAAAGACTTATACTCACACGGATCTTGTCGCTCTGCGACCTGATGGCGATCCGATCATTATCGAGATGAAGACCGGTGGCGCAGTGAATACAACACGACAAAATGAGATATATCCTCAGATATTGGCTGGCGACGCATTGCCGTCGCGTCCTATAGCACGCATGCTCGGTATTAAGCCGAACGTGCCGTTAAGGCAACAGGGCTACCCTAATGGAATTCCTATTTATCAAGTGACGGCGCCTGGGTTATGAAAGTTGATATCCTAATTGGTAAAGCTATTGAAAAAAATGGTGGAAAGTGGAAGGCGGATCGAGATGGGGCATTTTGGGAGGCGGAGAGAAATGGCTTCGTTATCCAAGCTGAGCCATTTATAAGAAATCGTCCGTCTGGCCGCATTTGGTTGGGCATGGATTGCTCTGTCAGTCATAAAGATTTTGCTAAGGTAGCTAACTTCATTATGAAGGAGCGACCCAAGAGCTTTGTTTCGCTGCGCTGGTTTCAGAAAAATGAAGAAGTGGATTCGATAGAGCAAGCACCAGTCGCTTTCACTAGGTTAATAGAGGAGGTGCTAGCTGAGATAGATGCTGAAGAGATCGGACAGGCTATCGAAGAGTTTAGGCATAATAGGCCTAATAGCCCTAGCATGTCGCAGGTATGCCACTTAGCAGCTCTAGCGTGGTCGAAAGACAGCGACACACTCGAAGACTATCAACGAATGTTCATTGCAGGTAATCGCTTGAACTTTGTACCTATGATCGACAAGGCTATGATTGACCGCGCCTTAGAAATTGCCCTGAAGTAAGGCACACGCGAATATAAGCGGAAAGGGGGACAGATTTATTTTCGAGTGGTTGGGATGGCCCAAGATTAAATAAATCTGTCCCCTTTTCTTCCTATATTCCCATCTAGGTGATGTAATGCAGGATTATCCCGTTATAAAAAACCTACTCTGCTCTATATTTTCGGTGGATGTTGGTTTGGATGAAAGTGAGGCGTTCGCTGCTTTGGGGCGTGTGCTAAATGATAAGCGTCAGAGAAAAAAGATAGAGCATGAATTGCTTGTGCTTTTTAATGATCAATCTGCTCTTTGGGTTGAGTTGCTTGATAATGACAGTTATGTTGTCTATCCAGCAGATGATAAAAGTGATGCTAAAAGCTACTTGATGGGAATATTGTGGAATAAAGTGTTCCCAGGTGTACCGCTGCCTTAAGGAAAAGGGGCAGATTTATTTTATTGCTGATGGACTAAGCTGAAAGCCTCAATGGAAGGAGGTTGTTATGCCAAGGATGGGACGCATTGTGGTGCCTAACTACCCGCATCACGTAGTGCAGTGAGGCCATAATCGGCAGGTGGTCTTTGTCGGCGATCAGGATTATCAAAGTTACATTGCTGATCTGCGCGAGTTGAAAGACGTCTTCGGGATCAAGGTCTACGCCTACTGCCTGATGACAAATCATGTCCATCTACTGCTGGCGCCCGGTGAGGCCATCGCTGGGTTGGGACTGTTGATGAAGGCGTTGGCAGCGCGTGCCACGCGGTATAGAAATCGTCTGGAAGGGCGCACCGGCACTCTCTGGGAGAGCCGTTACAAGTCCAGTGTGGTCGAGTCAGACGCCTACTTACTTGCCTGCTGCCGCTATATCGAGTTAAACCCGGTTCGGGCCCGTATGGTTGCCGAGGCAGGTGACTACCCCTGGTCGAGTTACCAGATGCGCGCCACTGATCAAGCGGACAGTGATTGGTTGGATATTGACCCTTGCTTCATCGCACTTGGCGATACGCCTGAAAGGCGTCGTATCCGTTATATGAAGTTCATGCGCCAAGCTGTAACGTCAAGTGAAATTGAACTGATCCGGACTGCACTTCAGAGAGGGCAGTTAACCGGTAGTGCTCGTTTTGTGGATGAAATAGAGAGAGTTCAGGGGCAACGGATAGAGCTACGGGGTCAGGGGAGGCCTAGGAAAGTGTCAGAAAAATAAATCTGTCCCCTTTTGCATTTTTGCATTCAAAAGGTACTCACATAAATGTATGGGGCTATACTCGAGGTGAAAGCCCTGGCAAAGCAGTAAAGCTGGTTATACCTTTTGATGGTAATGAGAAGGCCTTTGAGGCAATATTGGAAATGCTAAATAGGTAATCAGATGACTCTATTCGAAGAATGTAAAGAAGCACTTGGTGCCGATTTTAGAGTGATTGATGGAGATGGTTTTGTTGCGGCGATGAATGTGTTAAAAAAATATCCAGTCTCAAAGAATGGGGTTGTATGGGAGGAGTTGAGCTTTAAAGATTACGATGGTATTGAAGAGTTGCTGAGTGGAGTTGCTAATAAAATAGATGGTGTGTACGTTCTGGCGGATGATGCTGAGATTCCTTTATTTTGCACAAATTTGAAGCTGATTGCGGAGAATATCTACGCTGTTACAGCGTTGTCTCCAAAGCTGTTGATTTTTAACGATAGGGTGATTATGCAGCCTTTATTCCCAACTGAGATGATACGTTTGGGTTACAGAATAGGGGAGGAAAGGTAAAAATGGAAAGATTTGAATGGCACTTATTTAGCCCTTAACTGATTGATTCTAAGAAGAGAGGCCGATCTTGGTCTGCGGTGATAGTTGCGAACATACACCGAGCCCAAAAAGCAGCCGATATGAATTCTAGGCATCAAGCTGTCATTCATCAACGGCAATGTGCCCGGCGACATATATCAAGTGCCTACGCCTTCTCCAACGACCGATGCAGCCAAAGCAATCGATAGGGGCAGGCTGGATGGCGCAAAGAGTCCCCTGAGAGATCCCGAGGCGAGGTTGAGAGAATGGGTTGAATAATGCATCGAAATCAAATTCAGACCCAGCACTGAGAGACGCTTTGCAAGCGGCGTTGGATTCAGGAAAAGCCAAGGTTCAAGGTGTAACAGTCAAAGTCGGTGTTCCCGCCCCCAGTAAAACAGGTGTAGCAGAATTTAAGGTGGAACCATGGACCAAGAAGTAATTCAGTGCAAGCGCTCGGGCGTAAACCCTAAATGGCCCCCCTACAAAAGTGTGCTGGGGCGCATAGCCAAGGGGCCACACGTCTCAGATGAATACGAGTTGAATGGCATCCGTGAATATGTTGAGCGCGGCGATGCATTTGCGAAGCCATCAATGCCTGTACCAAATAGTGACAACGTTACGCGTAGTAGCTCCGAATGGATGGCCGTCACACGAGCCCACAGGGTATTGGCAACCGCACCAGATAATCCGCAATGGCTTCTAGAGTTGGCCCATTGGTTGCGCTATTACCAAGTAGGAATTTGGCAGTTGTTCTTCTGGGCGGGCCAGTTCGACATTATTGCCAAAGCGGCAGGCAATGATCGACGCCGCCAAAACTATAGCATCCAGACCACCACCAATATGATGGCCTCCATGGCGATCCTAGGCTGGAAGAATGCTGTCATCCATCAGGGCTATCTCACCCATGCGGCTCTCAACCGTGGGCATCAATTAGTGATTGAGTACGAAGAGCAACACCGCCGCGCCCAAGCCTTTATGCTGCGTGTGTTTGCCGATTGGGTGGGCGATGTCTCGCATCAATGGCCTGCTTATGCTTACGACGAACCCATCTACGAAGCCTTGTTGGCCGAGTGGCGCACTCCCAGACCCGACGACCTGATGCCCTGTCTGTTGGCCGCGTGTGACCGCCACACTTGGCAAACCGGCAAAGAGAGCCAGAAGAATTCCTACGACTTCAATCAGGACTGGCACTTGGAGCGCGTGCCGGTGGAAATTCTCTATATCCTGCGCCTGCGCCAGTGGGAAGGTTTAGCCAATCCGCAGAAGATCGATCATCCGCTACTGGCCGCGCCCTTTGACCAATTGCCGCCCGAGCAACCAGTACCTGAGTTGGACGAGTTGATGCAAGGTGTGCTCAAGCGCGCAAGGGAAGATTGGCCACAGTACGATGAAGTGCTGTCTTTGCCAGAATTGAGGGGTTGTAAATCGGGGTCAGAACACGATAGAAATAATTGAAGTCGCATTGCGCCGGGATCAGATTACGGTTAGATAACAAGCTCTTTGATAATTTGGAATTTACATCTGCGATTATCCGATGTTGTCCCGCAGCGTCGAACACCATGTCCGAACAGGTGTGGATACTAAGCAGGTGGCTTTAGCTCTTTTAAATAGTTATCGCTGGCTTTGAATACGCCCCTATACCAACGACCGCCTGGTCCAAATGGCGCCCTGTTACCGGTCGTGATGTATTTTGTATTTAAGTGGTCTGAACCCGATTCTTCTGTTTCACAAACTAAAAGAGATGTGTACGCGCTAGCTGCTGTGGTTATCATGGCTTCGCTCGGTAGCGAGGGCAAGAAAGCGGCGAAGAAAATCGAAGATACGCCTTTTCAGGTAGGTTACTTCAAACGTCACTGATGCAATGACAGATAATAATTTTAGAAAGCTAGTTAAAAGTATGCGGCAGGATGGGCTCAAGGATCCAGCTATTCAGTATGTGGAGATCAATAGTGTGCCTCATGTCGTAGTAGGTAATAATCGACTGACTGCGGCAAGGTTTCTAGGAGAGACGTCTGAGTTTATATGCAAGAAGGTCAGCTTCCCAATTCCTAGAACCAATTTTCATACAGAAAAAATATGTTTTAGATACAATTGGCTCGGTTAGACAGCCTAGATGTAGGGGTAGTTGATGTGGCAATTTGGCAATTCGTTTTCTTTCTCGTTCCGCAGGACAAGATTTTGAGAGAGGATGGCTCTTCTCCTCTATATTTGGAGCAATTTAAATCACGTGATGTTGATACTCTTTTTGAGGAAGAGATTTCTGAGGAGTTCATTGATTATTGGGGTGGAGGGTGGCTTAAGTTAAGGGAAAATGTTTCTAATATTTTCCCTCTTTACCTTCTTGGAGTGTAGATGCCGAATTCTTTGGTATTGATGGGCAGGTAAGGGTAGAGTTTTGGAAGGATGAAGTAATTTGTATGGTTGATGCGCGTGCCGATGTAAGTAAAAGTATTTACTTTTTTTCATCACTAGCAGAAGAATGTAAGTGCGTCGTCATATTAAAGGAAGGTGGTCGAGTAATTGCTCCCTCAAATTTATCTTTGTATGAGGAGTTTTTGAAATCTAAAGCGTATCAGTTTATTCAGAATCCTCACAAAACATTGCTGGATGGCTAAATAGGGGAAAAGGGGACACCCACTAGCCAGCCTCGCCTCAAGACCCAAAGCCACCCACTCTGCTTTTTAACCGCATAGTTTCCAGCGCCGAACCTGATGGGTTGAACCGCTCGAGTCTGTTGCCCGTTCTTGTCTGCGACCGAGTGGAGCCAGTCACTCATATGGATCAAGCGGTCGCTAGGGCATAGGCGAACCGTATCTCTCCTGTCCGCTTACTCCTCAGCCCCATCGATGGCCATGGAGTGCTCGGTTCCATAGCTGGGGAAGTGCAGGCGGAAGCAGCTGCCGCGGCCTGGTTCGCTTTCTACAGTGAGCTGGCCGTTCATTTCATTGACGAAGCCGCGCACCATGGAGAGTCCCAGGCCGGTGCCCTTGCCGTCTGCCTTGGTGGTGAAGAAGGGCGCGAAGACTTTGTCCAGCACCTCGGGCGCCATGCCGCAGCCTTCGTCGACTACGCTGATCACCACGTAGCTTCCCGGTTGGAAGTTGGAGTTGTGATGGGTGAAGTTGGTGCGGTCGAGGTTGGCATCGTGGGTGCTTAGGGTCAGGGTGCCGCCGTCTGGCATGGCATCCCGGGCGTTGATGGCCAGGTTGAGGATGGCGCTTTCCAATTGCTGTTTGTTGGCCTTCAGAAAGCGTGCGTCTGGCGCCAGGCTGAGGTTGATCACGACCTTGCTGCCGACCGCGGTGCGGATCAGCGAAGCCATGCCCAGCAGTACCTGGTTGGGGTCGATGCGCTCCAGTTTCTTGGCGCGCTTGCGAGAGAAGCGCAGCAGGTTGTCGGCCAGCGAGGTGGCTCGATCCACCGCCTCCTTGCAGAGATCGTAATACTTGCTCAGGCGACTGGAGCCAGCGGTCTCTACATCTTTCTCCATCAGTGATAGGGCCATGGACATGCTGGCCAGCTGGTTGTTGAAGTCGTGGGCGAGGCCGCTGGTGATCTGGCCGACCACTTCCATTTTCTGCGACTGGAACAGGGCGCTCTCCAGATGCTGCTGGTTGAGCTCCTGGGCGACCTGCTGGCGAAGGTCCTGCACGCTGTTCATGAAGCCCAGCATGGTGCCGTTCTCATCGAACAACGGGACGATATTGGCCAGCACCGGCACACGGGTGCCATCGCGGCGTTCGACGATGGTGCGGAAGTTGGTCACGGCTTTCTGGGTGACGAGAATATCCGCCAGCGGCGTGAGTTCATGGGGGATGTGCACGCCTTCGGGGGTGAGCAGCTTGTGTGCCCCGCAGAATTTGATCTGGCTATCGCCCAGCTTGGGAGCCTCGCCCCAGATTTCCGCGGCCTTGTGGTTGTATGCCACCACCACGCCCGCTGAATTGCAGAGATAAACGCCTACCGGTAGATGCTCAATGAGTTCGTGGCTGAGCTTGCTTGCCAGAGAAGTACCGGCGGGCAGCAGCAGGCTTATGCTGAGCGAGTTTTCTGACATGAGCTTCTACTGATGCGGGAAGGGGGATATCGCCGGCTAGGTTAGTGCCATTCCCCCCACAGTGCGAGGGGGGGTATCAGGTATTCATCGGAGTGACGCCTGCGAGCTCGAATATGTCGCGGGCGAGGGCACCGGCGCATCGGCTGGCGGGTGTATGCCGGCTGTCCGGTCGTCTCGATGTCGATGCAGTCGCGAGGTGGTATCGCGGTGCCTGGAGTCAGTTCTGGCTGAACTCGCCAAGAATCTGCAGCAGGGTGTAGGCACCTGCACCGAGCAGAGATACCAGCGATACGGTTATGGCGATTGCGATCCAGATCATGGCGAGGCTCATCTAGCGAATGGGGATGCATGCCTGATGCGCGACCTGTCGAGGCATCGTGCTATCAGGGCATGATCAAAATAGAATGAGTCTTGTCGCCTTTGTTCAGGCTATTTTTGCGACCGGTCAGTCATCTTTTGGGACCGTCCAGAACAGCTGGTAACCGTCGTCCCGGTGGGCGATCGTGACGTTATCGTTCTCGCCGATTTCTTCCAGGATGCGCGCCCAGTCATCGGGGCTGTCACCCTCTGCATGGAGCAGTACGGCTGTCCGGGATTTTTGCGCGGCCGGTGAATTGATGGCCCGCGAAACCCGGGCGCCAAGCAATTCGTAGGAGGAGGGTGTCGCTGCAGCTGATGAGGTGCCTTTTGCCATGAGTACTCGCCTTTATTGCTGTATGTGCATACAGTAATGGCGAGATCGACAAATGTCACTCTGCCTTGTCGTTTTGCGAGGGGTGTTGATTGAGAGGGATGAGAAGGACGCGCCGCCATCCGTGCAATGGCTTGAGCCGCTCATCTATGCAGGTGCGGCCAGTCACTTGCGTGAGGCCGCATCACAGGGGCAGCGCATGGCAATTGGTTTTTCCACTCGGCAGAACCGTTGCCAATCAGCTGTCAGTAGCCCAGAGAGCCTTTCAGGTCCGCGTAGACGGCGGTCATCAGGATCTTGTTCTGCATCTGCGCGGCAGACAGCCGGCGCGTGGCCACGAGGTTGCATTGCAGATCGAGGCAGTCGACCTGCAGACCCTCCGAGGAGGTTTCCGTGATGATGTGGTAACGGCCAGCGGTTACGGTCTTGAGTTGCTTGATGAGCATGTCCATGCGATTTCCCCTCGGTATGTTTCACGGTCTGTAATTTGAGAGCGGTGCCGCGTGGTTGGCGTTCCGCTTAAATTATTCGCTCTGGCACTGCGTGAGTGTCCGCCCTGGCGATTACAGGTCGATGACGCTGATGCCTGGCGCTGCGGTGCGTGAGGCGAAGCCTGCCGCCACCAGGGCTGTGACATCCGTGCGTATTTATTCCGGCTGCCGGCAGGTGGATGATGATGCCTAGGCGCAGGGCGTTCAGCGGGGCGTTTGCTGCTTATTTGGGCGAGCGCTATTCGCGGGCATTGCTGTCATTCCCCGGTCACGCTAGCCGGCAGATGAGGCTGCTGCGCCATCAACTTATAATTGGCGCTGGTGAATTGACGTGCAGAGCTAACTCAGGCGTCAGGTTTTTTGTTATGGTGCATTTCTCTCAGGTAGTCGCTGTGCGGCGCTCGCGCAGGTACGAGGTGTTCGTTTGATTAAGGTATTGGTTGTCGATGATCATGACCTCGTTCGCACGGGCATTTCACGCATGCTGGCCGATATAGAAGGCCTGCAGGTCATTGGCCAGGCCAGCTCCGGCGAAGAATCGCTGAAGAAGGTCCGTGAACTGAAGCCCGATGTCGTTCTGATGGACGTGAAGATGCCAGGCATCGGCGGCCTGGAAGCGACCCGCAAGCTGATTCGCAGCCACCCCGACCTCAAGGTCGTGGCCGTCACCGTGTGCGAAGAGGATCCGTTCCCGACCCGTCTCCTGCAGGCCGGTGCGGCCGGTTATCTGACCAAAGGCGCCGCGCTGGAAGAAATGGTGCAGGCCATTCGCATGGTGTTCAGTGGGCAGCGCTTCATCAGCCCGCAGATCGCCCAGCAACTGGCCCTCAAGTCGTTCCAGCCGCAGAGCAGCAATTCGCCGTTCGATCTGCTCTCCGAACGCGAGATCCAGATCGCTCTGATGATCGCCGGTTGCCAGAAGGTGCAGAGCATCTCAGACAAGCTCTGCCTGTCGCCTAAGACGGTGAACACCTACCGTTATCGAATTTTCGAGAAGCTGGCGATCACCAGCGATGTGGAGCTGGCGTTGCTTGCAGTGCGTCACGGCATGGTCGATGCCACCAGCTGAAGCCACTCCCGTGTTCGATGCCAGTGCCTTTCTCGCCACCTGCAGCGGTCGTCCAGGCGTGTACCGCATGTTCGACGCGAGCTCGAATCTGCTCTACGTCGGTAAAGCCAAGAACCTGAAGAAGCGTCTTGCCAGCTACTTTCGCAAGACCGGGTTGGCGACCAAGACCTCCGCGCTGGTCGGCAAGATCGCCCAGGTGGAAACCACCATCACCGCCAACGAGACCGAGGCGCTGCTGCTCGAGCAGACGCTGATCAAGGAGTGGCGGCCGCCGTACAACATCCTGCTGCGTGACGACAAATCCTATCCGTACGTTTTCCTGTCGGATGGCGACTACCCGCGTCTGGACATTCATCGCGGGGCCAAGAACCGCAAGGGCCGCTATTTCGGGCCGTATCCGAGCGCTGGCGCGATCCGTGAAAGCCTGGCGCTGCTGCAGAAGGCCTTTCTGGTACGGCAGTGCGAAGACAGCTACTACAGGAACCGCACCCGGCCGTGCCTGCAGTATCAGATCAAGCGCTGCAAGGCGCCTTGCGTTGGCCTCGTCGAGCCGGCCGAGTACGCCGAGGATGTACGGCACTCGGTGATGTTCCTGGAGGGGCGCAGCAACGCCTTGAATGCCGAGCTGTCCACCAACATGCAGCAGGCTTCGATGACACTGGATTTCGAGAAGGCTGCCGAGCTGCGTGATCAGATGGCACTGCTGCGCCGCGTGCAGGACCAGCAGAGCATGGAAGGCGGCACCGGCGACGTCGATGTCATCGCGGCCATGGTCAACCCCGGCGGCGCCTGCGTGCACCTGATCAGCGTGCGCGGCGGGCGCGTGCTGGGCAGCAAGAATTTCTTCCCCCAGGTGGCCATCGAAGAAGAGACCCAGGACGTGCTCGTGGCGTTTCTCGGTCAGTACTACCTGGGTACTCAGGAGCGCGATTTGCCCACCGAGCTGATCGTCAACGCGCCCCACGAAGACTATCCCGTGCTGATCGCCGCCATTCAGGAGCTGCGTGGGCGTGAGCTGGGCATCAGCTACCGCGTCCGCGGTACCCGAGCGCGCTGGCAGGCACTGGCGGTGACCAACGCCGAGCAGGCGCTGGGAGCCAGATTGGCCAACCGTGCCCATATGGCAGGGCGCTTCGATGCCCTGGCCGAAGCCCTGGACATGGACGAAGTACCGCAGCGCCTGGAGTGCTTCGATATCAGCCATTCCAGCGGCGAGGCGACCGTGGCCTCCTGCGTGGTCTTCGGCCCCGAAGGCCCGATCAAGTCGGACTACCGGCGCTACAACATCGAAGGCGTGACCGGTGGTGACGATTACGCTGCCATGCACCAGGCGCTGACCCGCCGCTTCAGCAAGATCAAGCAGAACGAAGGCAAGCTGCCGGACATTCTGCTGGTCGACGGCGGCAAGGGCCAGCTGGCCATGGCCCGCGAAGTGCTGACCACCCTCGAAGTTCCGGAGCTCATTCTGCTCGGTGTGGCCAAGGGCACGACGCGTAAGCCAGGCCTGGAAACCCTGTACCTGAACGACGCCGCCCACGAGTTCACGTTGCCGGGCAATTCGCCGGCCCTGCACCTGATCCAGCAGATCCGCGATGAATCGCACCGTTTCGCCATCACCGGGCACCGTGCCCGGCGCGGCAAGACACGCCGCACGTCGAGCCTGGAAGAGGTGGCAGGCGTCGGGCCAAAGCGCCGCCGTGAACTGCTCAACCACTTTGGTGGTCTGCAAGAATTGTCCCGTGCCAGTGCGGAAGAAATCGCCAAAGCGCCCGGTATCAGTAAAAAGCTCGCTGGGTTGATTTATGCAGCCCTGCACAGCGAGTAGAATGCCGCCTCACTTAACCGCCCAGTCGAGCCGATGAATATCCCCAACCTCCTAACGGTGCTCCGCGTTCTGCTGATCCCGATCTTCATCCTGTTGTTCTACATGCCATTTTCGTGGAGCTACTGGGCTGCCAGCGCGGTTTTCGCCTTTGCCGCCGTCACCGACTGGCTCGATGGCTACCTGGCACGTCGCTGGGAGCAGAGCACGCCGTTCGGCGCCTTCCTCGACCCTGTTGCCGACAAGCTGATGGTCGCCACCGCCCTGGTGTTGCTGGTCGCCGAACATGCCAACCTGTGGCTGACCGTCCCGGCGACCATCATCATTGGCCGCGAGATCGTCGTGTCCGCGTTGCGCGAGTGGATGGCCGAGCTGGGGGCGAGGGCGCATGTCGCCGTCTCCAACCTGGGTAAGTGGAAGACCGCTGCGCAGATGGTGGCGCTGGTGATCCTGCTCGGCAATCCGCCGCTGTTCGGCTTCTGGGTGCTGATCGGTTACGTATTGCTGATCGTCGCTGCCGTGCTGACCCTGTGGTCGATGGTGCAATACCTGCTGGCCGCCTGGCCGCACCTCAGCGTGACCGCTGAAAAGAAATAACTTTTTTGAATCAAAGGCTTGACTGGGCGTTACGAAGCTATAGAATGGCGCCCGTCGACAAGACAAGCGGGAATAGCTCAGTTGGTAGAGCACGACCTTGCCAAGGTCGGGGTCGCGAGTTCGAGTCTCGTTTCCCGCTCCAATTTAAACGGGCCGTCAAGTACGGCCCGTTCGGTTTAAAGGCTGAGTAGCAGAGTGGTTATGCACCGGATTGCAAATCCGTGAACGCCGGTTCGATTCCGACCTCAGCCTCCAAACGGAAAGCCCCGTAGTCACTGACTACGGGGCTTTTTCTTTGCCTGCGATTTGATGGCGATTTCCGAAGCTTTTGGGCGGAAATGGAAGTTCTTCGAGATCGATCTGAAAACCCGGGACATGAAGCCACGCTGGCGAGGTGACGCCACGGCATGGGCGACCGATGCAGCCGTCTCTTCGCGCCGTGCCGGCTTCCCTTATAGGGGCGCTTTCACGCTTCTGTGGGCGGGGTGCTGTAAATCAGCACGCCGTCCCAATCGCGGCTTCGGTGCGATTCATCATCCCTTGGTTCTGACGATCCGCCCGGACTTCACCTCGCCTGCATATTTGTTGAGCCGATCCTCGCCATTGATCAGTACGCCGACCATGCGAAGAATGGCCCAGGCGTCCGCTTCGTTCTCGGTGCCTCTGAGGCGTTCGGCAATTTTGACCAGGTCGACAGATGCCCATTTCAGGTCTTCTGCCACTGCCTTGAGGTCTTGTTTCAATATCTGCGTTTGACGCTGTCCCATAGTGCCTTTTTCCCGTCCGTTTACCCGCTATCGCCCCATGAAGAACCGCCATCGCTGTCGGCGCTGGTGGGAGGCCGATTCCAATGCTGCTCGTCATCGAGCGGCCATGAGCCGTCAATGATCGCCGATTACTGCCTTGGCGCTGAAGCGCTGTTTTGGGATCGGCGCGGCAATGCGCTATTAGAACACCTGCGTTATGGCTGCGATGTGTGCCTGCCGCCAGTATGGATCTGCCGCCGTGGTGCGTGCGGCATATCCCTCGGACGCAAAGGACTCCATCATGAAAAGCCTTTACCGAGCGCTGGGCTTCAGCGCCATTGTCACTCTGACCGCCATGACTGCCGTTACCGCACAGGCCAGTGCGAGCGCGGCACCGATCGTCATGCCCGCCAAGGTTGCGCTGGAAAGTGTGCCGGCCAAGCCTGCGGTGCAGACTCCGTTCGCCAGTGCGAGTCGTCCTGAAGACGCCAAGCATATGGAGGTGGCGCTGTTGCAGAATGGTTGCAGTGACCCGGATCCGTGGTACCAATTCAGCGGTATCCAGGCGCTGACCTGCCTGTTATCGGGGCAGTGGTAAGCGCTGCGCCCCGGCCGCAATGCGACTCGGGGCGCTCCGGCGCTTCGAGCGCATCTGCCTGGGACGATCAATGTGAACGGCTACCCACTGCGGCTTTCCAAGGAGTGTATTCATTGCCGCGGTAACCCTTGTGTCCTCCCTGATCGCCATACCCGATGCACCCGAAGCGGAAACGTCCGCCAGCGACTCCATGATGTTCGGCACGCCGAAAGAGCGTCTGGACTTCTACCGCCGGGAAATTCATTACGAAACTGGCCAGCTATCGAGCCGCACCAACGCCTACCTGGGTGCGCAGTCGTTTCTGGTGATTGCCTACGCGTCATCGATGGCCAATACCAATGAGACCTGGGGCGATCTGTTCACCCTGATCATTCCGGCTCTGCTGGCCTTGCTGGGCATCGTCAGTTCGCTGAGCGCATGGCCTGGCATCAGGGCCTCGGCGGCTATCATCGGGCACTGGCAGTTCAAGCAGGACACGCTGTTGCGCAGCGAACCGCGGTTCGGGCACGCCTATGACGACTCACCGTTGTTTTGCGAAACCGAGGCGTGTGAAGAGCGCTATCGCAAGTCGCTATTGTTCTCGCTGCGCTCGCCCTGGCTGTTCAGCGGCTTCTGGGGGATTCTGGGCGCGTTCTCGGTGTGGCTGCAGTTCGCCACAGCCAATATCTGAAATGGTTTTGACGCTCAGGCGAGGCGGGCGCTGCCCCGGCTCAAGCCCCGCGTGGGCGGGGCCGGGTCTCTATACGACGGGAAGCCAGGCTGACTGGATCAGCGAGTACCCGTCTTGAGGCCGTCGAGGTAATCGATATTGGGCTCCTGAACCTTCTTGCCGGGCTTGGCTGCAGTTTGCAGTTCGCTCTTGAGCTTCGCTTCCAGGGCGTCGATCAGCAGGGACTGGCGTGCCTGGCCTTCGAGGTGTGCCTCGATAGCCCGGATGATCTCGGTGTTCATGCTGGTGTAATTCTCATTGGCCAGGTCTTCGATGCGCTTGCGCATTCCGTCCGGCAAACGAACCACGAACTTGTCAGCGGTGCGAGCGTTGAATACTGGTTTGGTCACGGTAGGCTGCTCCATGTTGGGTGGTAATAGCTATTTGATGCCATGCAGCACAATAGTTCATATCCCTGGACGATCGGCTGTTTATTCATGTTGCTGTGGGCCGTGTCACGCCGGAAAAGCGAATGGCGTAACATCAGGTCAGTCATCAATGGATGGAGGTGAGGATGCTCAGCGCAATTGACTGGATTTATCTTGTGGTGCTGGCCGTGCTCGCCATCAGCGTGCTCTATGCCTACTTCAGGCCTGCCGCGAAGAAGCGCAAGGCCGAACGCGATTCCAGTAGCTCCAGTGGCGGCTCGGGCGGCACCATGATTACCGACAACGATGTTTCGGCGGATGCTGGCGGTGGTGGCGACGGCGGCGGCGGGGGAGATTGAGCAGGGTGCATTCGCGCTCTTGTTCTGCGACAACTATTTCGCTCCGGTGCTAGGTGATCGAACGCTTCGAATTATGGCATAGTGATATTGCATGCCAACCTGGTTGGGCATCCGGTAAGGAAAACCGGCAAGGTAGCGCAGCGCTATCCGAATCAACGAGAAGGAGCTCGACATGAATGCACGAAGTATTCCCTTTCCGAAAATCGCTACCGATACCGGCCTGGCCGAAAGTGTGGTCTCCACCTGGGTCACGCACTCCCGGCCCTATCCGGACGGCAGTGGCTACAAGGTGTTCTTCAAGGTCGAAACCCCAGCTGATGTTCGGCAACTGGTGCCAAGAATGACGCCTACCAACATGCTCATCGTACTGGCCACATGACCGGTAGGCGGTAGCCCTACGGCGAGATAGGGTCACTGGCCGGGAAGGTTTCCTCGAGCGCGTTATCCATCTGCGCCTCCCTGTCTTGCGCCTGGCGGCTGATAGTCACGTCATCGCGGTCAGCGGCGGGGGCGTGTCGCTCGTAGGGCGCTCCTTCCGTTTCAGCGGCGCTCAGAAAGTCCTTGAGCTGGCAATGCCCGGTGATGCCACGCTGGGCGATCAGCGCCGACGCCGCGATCTTGATCAGCCCGACGACTCCACCCTGCCTGATACCACTGACTGCACCCACCACGCCTACGGCTAGTGAGAGCAGGCGTTCGGTACCTTCAACATTGTTGTACGCGTGCATGTGACACCTCATCTGGATGTACCTCCGCATGGAGGTAACGCAATAGTGAGGGGTGTCGCAGAGGCAAGGTTCAGGGTCGCTTACCAACGGTTGAATCAGGTGGCAACGACGGATTTCGATAGGCGATGCTGGCCAGCCGACAGGCGGGACGAAATGCCTCATGCCAGTTTATTTGCGCGAACTAGACTTGAGGGGTCATCAACGTGAGGAAGGAGTTTCCAAGATGATGTCCGTTCTCGAGCAGCGCCACATTGTCGAATGTGCGTTTCTACCGCTGGCCTGCAACTGCTCCATCGATGGTAGTGAATCGGTAACCATCCAGATCCGGGATCCGGTCACATCGCAGGTTTATCTGAATGTCACCGGCATATCCCGTTCCGAACTCTCTACCTCGCGGCAGATATCCCAGTTGGTGGCGCAGCTGCGTCAGGATCTGCGCACGCTGAATTCAGGGAGTGATCGCAAGGAGGCCTGAGGCCGTCATCCGCGCTCGCGGTCAGACAGAGTGAACTGCCTCCCTATCCCGCAGCCTCAGTTAGCAATACTGACTGGTGAAGAGGATGAAGATATGGACGGTGGAAAATTCGATGGCCTCGACCTCGAGCGCTTCCATTCGCTGTTGGCGCAAGAGCTGGGGCTGACCGAGGGTGAGCTGGAAACCTGGATGGTGGAGGAGCGTGAGCGGGTCGACGAGGACGGCCAGTTGATCGGCCATGCCGTCACTTTCAAGCACGACATGCCCTTCGATCTGCGTGCTCGCGTGCGCGGCATGGCCGGCGACCATGTCGCCCATACCGGGCTCATCGAACTGGACTCCTGAGTGCGCAATGGCGGCGATCGGCAAAAAACCTGAACTCTGGCGACCGGCGGTGCCTCCAAAATAGCGTCAATCACTTTATGGAGTATTCGCTAATGGCTCGTAAAACTTCGCTGGAAAGCGGCCTGGATCAGTTTCAACAGGAAAGCGCCAAGGAATTGAAGAAACTTCTCGACCAGGCCAGCAAAGCGCTGGGCGATGCCGAGTCCTTTTCTGGTGACAAGGCACACGAAGCTCGTGAGAAAGTGATCGCGCTGCTCAATGAAGCCAAGGGTTCGATCACCGACAAGGGCCGCGAGGCCGTCGAGCTGGGTCGTGAAACCATCGGTAACGCTCAGGATCGCATCGAAAGCAATCCATGGACGTCCGTCGCCGTGGCCTCGGGCTTCGGTCTGCTGATCGGCCTGCTGGTCGGTCGTAGCAGCAAGTAAATCGCCGCCAGCGGGTCGCAGCTTCGGGTTGCGGCACGCCAGTATCGATTCGAGCGCAACTGCATGGTCAGCCTGCGGTCGACTGAATAGCCTCGTAGATCACTGATTTACGGGGCTTTTTATTGCGCCGTTTAACCTTGCAGCGCCGCCTGGGGGTGTATATAGTCCAGCCCTCGCATATTTCGCCGCCCCGATGGTGAAATTGGTAAACACAGCAGACTTAAAATCTGCCGACCGCAAGGTCTTGCCGGTTCGATTCCGGCTCGGGGCACCATCTGCAGCTCTAGGCTGCGATCCCTCCGTGCGATCCTCCCTATCTTCCAGATCATTCACGCCACGGGCTCGTCCATGGGGCGTGCGTAGCCTGGCCGCCATTTTACCGACGGCAAGACCGGCAACCCCCTTAGAAGTGAGCCTTGACCAGTAGGCTGATGGCGCTCTGGTTGGTGCCGCCCAGCACTTCGTCGCCCAGCGGGCTGTCGTTGTCGATGCCGTACTTGTGCTTCCAGTAGTCGTATTCGACGCCCACGTAGAATTTCTTGCCCCAGCCCATGGCCTTGGCCAGGTCGTATTTGATCTGCGGGTTGATGTGCAGGTTGGCGTGGTAGCTGTCGTCGTTGTCGACCACCCAGTCGATGAAGCCGTCGATCACCAGGTCGGAATTGCCGACCGGCACGGTGTAACTCCATACAGGGGTTATCTGCCAGACGTTACGGCCGTCGCGCTTGCCATCGGGGCGGCGCAGGTAGGTGTTGAGTTGGACGTAGTCGAAACCGGGAATCGCCAGGTCGATGGCCGGGCCCAGCAGGTAGGCGTCGACGTCGTCTTCACCGAACTCGTAGGTGGCGGACAGCAGTACATCCTTCACCGGGCCGAACGACAGGTCGCTGCCGCTGATCTTGCCGAACGACAGGCGCGGGCTGATCTCGCCGTAGAAGGTATGCCCGTCGCCCGCGCCATTGGTGGCCTCGGTGTTGTACTTGATGCCGTCGACGAACAGGAACAGGTCACCGAAGCTCCAGCCGCTGGCGTGCTCGAACGTCAGCGTCTGCTGGCGAGGCGGGTCGATCTTGAAGTCGGTGCCGTTGAGATAAGTCAGGCTGTTGTCCTGCCAAAGCAGCAGGTCTGCCATGGTCTGCACAGGAGTCAGCAGGCTGCCCGCCAGCAGCAGGGAAGTCGCGGTGTGTTTCATCGGGCGTGTTCCGGAAAATGTTGAGTGATCGGCCCGCCGGTTTCGGCGAGCGGTGGCAAGAGCGGTACTTGGCGGGCTGCAGATGCAGGCGAGGGCTCTGCAATGCCTGTCCCGGCTCAGCGCGGCGCGGGAGTGTACAGCATTTGCGAGGGTGGATCGTGTCGAGGTGAGGATGGCGGCAGAGACGAGAACGCCGTTTCCTCAGGACGAGAAAACGGCGTTGTTGGCAAAGCTCAATCGAACGTGGTGATCGGCCAGCGACGGATCACGCGTCGAGCTGTTTGGCCGTCTCGACACCTGATGAGCTGAGCTTGATGGGGTAGTTGAGGGACAGTTCACCTGCAGTGCCCGAGACGGCACCATCGTGAATCAGCCCACTGTCCTGCAAGTGCTTGAGCGTATCGGCGACCGCGTGTTCGCCGCGGAAATTATCCAGCACCTCCTTGCCAAGGCCGGCAGGGTGAGCGTGCAGCAGGCGGGTGAGAACCTCTTTCTTCAAATCATTGTCAATGGACATGCGAACCTCGCGTTGCGGTGGGTTTCACTGTTTGTGACTGCCTGGCTGAGCAAACGTTTTAGGTGATTACCGTCCTGCCGTTGTAAGCCGCGGGCGTCCTGATAAACTGCTTCGGCGTCGATAACCCTCTCTCATTCAGGGACTTCCATGATCAAGAAATGCTTGTTTCCCGCCGCTGGCTACGGCACTCGTTTTCTCCCGGCAACCAAGGCCATGCCCAAGGAAATGCTGCCGATCGTGAACAAGCCGTTGATTCAGTACGGTGTGGAGGAAGCGCTGTCGGCTGGCCTCAACGAGATCGCCATGGTGACGGGCCGCGGCAAGCGCGCCCTGGAAGACCACTTCGATATCAGCTACGAGCTGGAAGAGCAGATCCGCAACACCGACAAGGAAAAGTACCTGGTCGGTATTCGTCGTCTGATCGACAACTGCACCTTCTCCTACACCCGCCA
Organism: Pseudomonas flavescens; assembly: GCF_013408425.1. Classification (NCBI taxonomy): domain Bacteria; kingdom Pseudomonadati; phylum Pseudomonadota; class Gammaproteobacteria; order Pseudomonadales; family Pseudomonadaceae; genus Phytopseudomonas; species Phytopseudomonas flavescens. Next base: position 1,477,921 of record NZ_JACBYV010000001.1, read on the forward strand.
GGTGGAAATGAAGGGCCTGGGCCATGCCATCCTCAGCGGCCGTCCGCTGATCGGTGACGAGCCGTTCGCCGTGGTACTGGCCGATGACCTGTGCCTGAACCTCGAAGGCGACAGCGTGCTGACCCAGATGGTCAAGCTGTACAACCAGTTCCGCTGCTCGATCGTGGCGGTTCAGGAAGTGCCGATGGAAGAGATCCACAAGTACGGCGTGATCGCCGGCGAGACGATTCGCGACGATATCTTCCGTGTTAACAGCATGGTCGAGAAGCCGAAGCCGGAAGACGCGCCGTCGAACCTGGCGATCATCGGCCGTTACATCCTGACGCCGGACATCTTCGAACTGATCGAGAAGACCGAACCGGGCAAGGGTGGTGAAATCCAGATCACCGACGCGCTGATGAAGCAGGCCCAGGACGGTTGCGTGCTGGCCTACAAATTCAAGGGCCAGCGTTTCGACTGCGGTGGCGCAGAAGGCTATATCGAAGCCACCAACTTCTGCTACGAGCACCTCTACAAGACAGGCAGGGGCTGATCGCTCGCTGGCAGCACTGGCTGACAGAAAAACCGCCCTCGGGCGGTTTTTTCATGCTCAGCTTTCGCTGATCGGTTTGGCCCCTGGTCCCAGCGGCTGGCCGTAGCTGAACTCGATGTAATGACCTGCCGGATCCCGCACACCGCAGTAGTAGCCAACCGGATAGGGCTCGTCGCGCTGCGCCCAGACCAGGCAGCCGGCCGCCTGGGCCTTGGCAGCGATGGCGTCGACTGCCTCGCGGCTTTGCAGGGCGAAGCCGAAGTGGCTGTAGTCATTGGCCGCCAGGCGCCGCGGCTCGCCACCGGGCATGATCACGAAGATGAATTCGCTCTCGCGACCTGGCTCGGCCATCCACACGATCTGCGAACCCTTGCCGGGCCTGCGGTGGATGACGTGCATGCCGCAGAAGCCTTCGTAGAAATCGATACAGGCCTGCAAATCGGGGACGTGCAGAGCCAGGTGTGTGAGGATCGGGCGCATACGCAGCTCCTTGTTCTATCGAGACTAGACCGGCCGCATCGAGGATAAGTTTGCACCATGTGCCAGGCGGGCAGGGCGCTTCGTTTACGGTATGCTCTGCATCTGTTCAGGAGGCTGTGATGACCTACGATTTCGATCTGTTTGTAATCGGTGCCGGTTCCGGCGGTGTACGCGCGGCGCGCTTCTCCGCGGGCTACGGCGCACGTGTGGCGGTGGCTGAAAGCCGTTATCTGGGCGGCACCTGCGTCAACGTGGGTTGCGTGCCGAAAAAACTGCTGGTGTACGGCGCACAGTTCGCCGATGACTTCGAGCAGGCTCAGGGCTTTGGCTGGACGCCCGGTGAGGCCCGGTTCAGCTGGCCGACGCTGATCGCCAACAAGAACCGCGAAATCGAGCGCCTCAATGGCATCTACCGCAAGCTGTTGGTCGGCAGCGGCGTGACCCTGCTCGAGGGTCATGCGCGGCTGCTCGACGAACACAGCGTCGAAGTCGACGGCAAGACCTACAGTGCCGAGCGCATCCTCATCGCCACCGGTGGCTGGCCGCATGTCCCCGATATTCCTGGGCATGAGCATGCGATCAACTCCAACCAGGCGTTCTTCCTGGAAGAGCTGCCCAAGCGCGTAGTGGTGGTCGGCGGTGGCTATATCGCCGTGGAATTCGCTTCGATCTTCAATGGCCTCGGCGCGCAGACGTCGCTGTTGTATCGCGGTGAGCTGTTCCTGCGTGGTTTCGACAATTCCCTGCGCACCCACCTGCATGAAGAACTCGCCAAGCGCGGCCTGGATGTGCAGTTCAACACCGATATCGCGCGGATCGACAAGCAGGCCGACGGCAGCCTGCAGGCCACCCTGAAGGATGGCCGCACCCTGCAGGCCGATTGCATCTTCTACGCCACCGGGCGCCGGCCGATGCTCGAGAACCTGGGGCTGGAAAACACCACCGTCAGCCTGGATGACAAGGGCTATATCAAGGTCGACGACGAGTACCAGACCACGGCGCCATCGATCCTCGCCATCGGTGACGTGATCGGTCGCGTGCAGTTGACGCCCGTGGCCCTGGCCGAAGGCATGGCCGTGGCGCGTCGTCTGTTCAAGCCGGAGGAGTACCGCAAGGTCGATTATCAGAACATCCCGACTGCGGTGTTCAGCCTGCCGAACATCGGCACGGTCGGACTGACGGAGGAGCAGGCGCGGGAGGCCGGCCACCAGGTGAAGATCTTCGAAAGCCGCTTCCGGCCGATGAAACTGACCCTGACCGAAAGCGACGAGCGCACGCTGATGAAGCTGGTGGTCGATGCCGACACCGATCGCGTGCTGGGCTGCCACATGGTCGGCCCCGATGCCGGCGAGATCGTTCAGGGCCTGGCGGTCGCTCTCAAGGCAGGGGCGACCAAGCAGGTGTTCGACGAAACCATCGGCGTTCACCCGAGCGCTGCCGAGGAATTCGTCACCCTGCGTACCCCGGTGAACTGACTTGTCGATGAGCCAGCTGTTCTACCTTGCGGATCTGTTCGGGGTGGCGGTATTCGCCATCACCGGCGCGCTGATGGCGGGGCGCAAGTCCATGGATCTGTTCGGTGTGCTGGTAATCGCCATCATCACCGCACTCGGCGGCGGTACGCTGCGCGATGTGATCCTCGACAATCATCCGGTCAGCTGGATTCGCAACGACACCTACATTCTGGTCGCTTCGCTGGCTGCCGTGGGCACGGTGATCTGGGTACGCCTGACCCGGCCGATCCACGAAAAGGGCCTGCTGATCGCCGATGCCTTCGGCCTGGCGGTGTTTACCGTGATCGGTACCGAAGTCGCCCTGCAGTACGCGATGCCGTCCAGTACGGCGGTGATCATGGGGGTCATGACCGGTGTCGCTGGCGGGGTGATGCGTGACGTGATCTGCAACGAGATCCCGCTGATCTTCAAAAAGGAGATCTACGCCACCGCCTGCCTGGCCGGCGCGGTGACCTTCGTGCTGCTGCGCATGCTGGAAACGCCGCATTGGCTGGATACCGGTATTGCCATGCTGGTGGTTCTGGCGATCCGCCTGGCAGCGATCCGCTGGCACTTCTCGCTACCCCGATTCCACCTGCTCGACCGCGACTGATTCAAGAGGCGGCGAGCTGCTCGATAACGCTGTTACCCATCTGTATTCACCAAGGAAGGTCGATGAGTCGTTTGCTCTTGTGTCTGTGCGTGCTGAGCCTGGGCGTCTGCGCTGAGGAGGTGGTCAATGACGTCACCGGCCTCAACCCGGTCGTCGTCGAGCGGGTCGTCGTGCCGCGCAGCGAGCAGGATGTCGTCGAGGCGCTGCGTCGCCATGCCGGGCCGATCAGTATCGGCGGGGGGCGTTACAGCATGGGTGGGCAGACGGCCTCGGACGGTGCGCTGCACCTGGACATGCGCGGGCTCGATCAGGTACTCGAGTTCTCCGCCGAGCGCCGGGAAATTCGCGTGCAAAGCGGTATCACCTGGCGCGCCATACTCGAATACGTCGATCCTCACGACCTCTCGCCGCAGATCATGCAGTCCTACGCCAACTTCACGGTGGGTGGCTCGCTGTCGGTCAACGTGCATGGTCGTTACGTGGGCGAGGGGCCTATCGCCGGTTCGGTTCGTGCCATTCGCGTGGTGCTCGCCGATGGTCAGGTGGTGGACGCCAGCCCGAGTCAGAACGCCGCGCTGTTCCATGCTGCGATTGGCGGCTACGGTGGCCTCGGGGTGATAGTCGAGGCCACGCTGGGCCTGGTAGAGAACACGCGCATCGCCAGAGAAAGCCAGGTCATGCCCTTGCAGGACTATCGCCCTTGGTTCTATCGCGAGGTCGCCTCCCAGGCGGATCTGGTGATGCACAATGGCATTCTCTATCCCAGTGACTTCTCCACGGTGCGGGCCGTATCCTACCGGCGCACCGAGGCTGCCTTGACCGAAGCGCAGCGGCTGAGCCCCAGGCAGCAGGGGAGCTCTATGCAGCGCGCGGGGATCCGTCTCAGCGGTTCCTCCTCGGGCATCAAGCTGCGTGAAGCGGCGCTCGATCCGCTGCTGTTCCGCAGCCCCAAGGTGCAGTGGCGCAACCATGAGGCCAGCCTCGATGTCAGCGAGCTGGAGCCGATATCCGGCCCGGGCTTCAGCTATGTGCTGCAAGAGTATTTCGTACCGCCGCCGCAGCTTGAGCGCTTCATCGGTGAGCTGGCGCGCCTGACCCATCAGCACCGGGCCACGCTGATCAACGTCTCCATTCGCCATGCCAAGGCTGACCCGGATACCTTGCTGAGCTGGGCGCCCGAGGAGGTTTTCGCTCTGGTGCTCTACTACCGGCAGGGCAGCTCGGACGGCGAGCGGCAGAAAGCCGCAGCCTGGACCCAGGACCTGATAGCCGCAGCCCTGCGCTGTGGCGGGCGGCATTACCTGCCTTATCAGATTCATGCCAGCCGCGAGCAGTTTCTCCAGGCTTATCCGCGGGCGCCGGAGTACTTCGAACTCAAACGCCAGCTGGATCCCACCTACAGGTTTCGTAACCGTCTGTGGGACGCCTATTACCCTCGGTAATTATCCAGAGCGAAGCCGCCAGATCACTTCACGGCATCGCCGAGAAACTTGCTGAGAAACTGCTGGGTGCGCGCCTGCTTGGGCGCGCTGAACAGCTCGCGGGCATCACCCTGTTCGACTATCACGCCCTTGTCGATGAAGATGGCGCGGTTGGCCACGTCCCGGGCGAAGCTCATCTCGTGGGTGACGATGACCAGTGTGCGATTCTCCTCGGCCAGGGCGCGGATGGTCGCCAGTACTTCACCGACCAGTTCCGGGTCCAGCGCCGAGGTGGGTTCGTCGAACAGGATCACGTCCGGTTCCATGGCCAGCGCACGGGCAATCGCCACGCGCTGCTGCTGGCCGCCTGAAAGGCGCTTCGGAAAGGCGTCTTCCTTGCCTGCCAGGCCGACCTTGGCCAGCAACTGCCGGCCTCGTTCCAGGGCCACGTTGCGCGGTTGTTTCTTGACCACCACCGGGCCTTCGATGACGTTTTCCAGCGCGGTGCGGTGCGGGAACAGATTGAAGTTCTGGAAGACGAAACCCACGTGCTGACGCAGCTTGCGGATCAGCCCCTGTTGCTGGCCCATCGGCTTGCTGGCGTCGATCTCGACGTCACCGACGCGAATGCTGCCGCCATCCGGTGTTTCCAGCAGGTTCAGGCAGCGCAGCAGGGTGGTCTTGCCCGAGCCGCTGGGGCCGATGATGGCGACCACTTCGCCAGGCGCGATATTCAGGTCGATGCCATCGAGCACGGTCTGGCCTTTGAAGGCCTTGGTCAGGTTGCGAACGGTGATCATGCTTCTGCTCGTGTCCGGTAGAGCCATCAGTTTTCCGCCTCGTGGCGGTTGACCCGCGCTTCCAGGCGGTTCTGCAGATGCGCCAGTACGCTGGAGAGTATCCAGTAGATCAAGGTGGCCGCGAGGTACATGGTGAAGACCTCATAGGTGCGGGCAGTGATCAACTGGGCCTGGCGGAACAGCTCCGGCACCTGGATGGTCGCCGCCAAGGCGGTGTCCTTGACCAGCGAGATGAAGCTATTGCCCAGCGGCGGCAGGGCGGTGCGCATCGCCTGCGGCAGAATGGCACGCATCATCGTCTGGGTCCTGCTCATACCAATGCTGGCTGCCGCTTCCCACTGGCCGCGATCGATCGAGGCGATGGCTGCACGCATGATCTCTGCAACGTAGGCTGCCATGTTCAGAGAAAAACCGATCAGGGCGGCGGTCAACGGTTCCAGTTGCACACCCAGTTCAGGCAGGCCGAAGTAGATGATGAACAACTGCACCAGCAGCGGCGTACCCCGGAAGAACGAGATGTACACCCTGGCCAACCAACCCAGTGGCGCAATGGCATAGAGCCTGACCAGGGCAAGTCCGAACCCCAGCAGCATGCCGAAAAACATGCCGCCGAGGCTCAGTACGATTGTCCACACGGCTCCCTTGAGCAGGAAAGGTAAGGAATCCAGAACCAACTGGAGGCTGTCTTGCATCATTGCGTGACGTCAGCCTTGAACCATTTTTCAGAAAGTTGTTTCAAGGTGCCGTCGCCGCGCAGCTTCTCGATGGCCTTGTTGATGGCCGCCAGCAGCTCAGGATTGCCTTTGCGCAGTGCGATCCCCGATTCCTGACGGGAGAAAGCGTCACCGGCAACGGCCATGCGCTCACCCGTCTTGGCGACCATTTCGAATGCGGCCAGGCGGTCGACGAGAACCACATCGATGCGCCCGACATTGAGGTCCTGGAACTTGGTCGGATCATCATCGTAAGTACGGATGTCGGCCTGCGGAACGTTCTCTTTCAGCCACTGCTCGTAGTTGGTACCAAGGCCTACACCGACCTTTTTACCAGCCAGGTCCGCTGCAGTCTTGACGCTGGCGGCATCGCTCTTGCGGGTAAGAGCCTGGATACCCGAGACGGTGTAAGGGGTCGAGAAATCGTACTTTTTCTTGCGCTCGTCGGAGATGGTGACCTGATTGACCACTATGTCGATGCGACCCGACTCCAGAGACGCCAGAATGCCGTCCCACTTGGTCGGCTGAAAACTGACTTTCACGCCCAGTTCCTTGGCCAGCGCTTCGGAAAGGTCCACCTCGAACCCGGCGAGCTTGCCGCTTTCGTCCTGAAAGTTGAACGGCGGGTAGGTGCCTTCGAGGCCCACTTTGATGCTGCCGCTGTCCTTGATCTTCTGCAGATCGTCGGCAGCGTATGCCTGGCTACCGAGGCCGGCGCAGAGGGCCAGGCCGAAACTGCCGATAAGGAACTGGCGACGCAGTGTTGCGAAAGTCATAGCTGAACCTCGGGTCTTGTTGTGTGTGGAAGTGCGGCAACTCTAATGGTTCTAGATATATTCTATAAAATAATAAAAAATTATTTGCATATGCCATTTTTATGGCGTCAGGGATTGATACGCGAACAATGCCGGTGCACCGCCGGTATGCAGGAACACGATCGGCTTGCCTTCTGCGAATTCCCCTTTCTGGACGCCATCCAGCAGCCCCGCAAATGCCTTGCCCGTGTAAACCGGGTCGAGCAGCAATCCCTGGCTGCTGGCGAGTAGACGAATCGCATCGAGTGTACCGGTATTCGGTTCGCCGTAGCGGGGGCCGTAATACTCATCCCACAGCTCGATGGCCAAATTGTCCGGCACGCTGATGCCCAGCAGTTCGGCGGTTCGTTGCACCAGTCCCAGTACCTTCGGGCGCTGCAGGTCTGCAGGCCGTGAGACGGTGATGCCGAGCACACGCCAGTCGGGTAGCAAGTGGGCCAACGCCAGCGCCATGCCCGCATGAGTCGCTCCGCTTCCGGAAGCCACTACCACCGTGCCGCTATCGAGCCCCAGCGCATTGACTTGCTCTGCGAACTCCAGCCCAGCCTTGACGTAACCCAATGTGCCCAGCGCATTGGATCCGCCAATCGGGATCACGTAAGGGTGCTTGCCGGTTGCACGCAGGCGCTCGGCCTTGGCCACCAGCATCACGTCCGGCTCGTTCAGGTTGTCGACGATCTCCACTCGCGTGCCGAACAGATCCAGCAGCAGGCGGTTGCCGTTATGCAGGTAGTTCTGCTCCTGGGTATCGATGGGGTTTTCCAGCAAGGCGACGCAGGCCAGGCCCAGCTTGGCAGCCAGTGCCGCAGTCTGCCGCACGTGATTGGACTGGATCGCACCGGCGGTGATCAGCGTATCGGCTTGCTGCGCCAGTGCATCGGCCCCGAGGTACTCCAGCTTGCGCGCCTTGTTGCCGCCGAGGGCAAACAGGGTCAGGTCATCGCGTTTGACGTAGATGTCCCGGCCAACGTGGTGTGAGAGGCGCACCAGGTGTTGCAGCGGAGTGGCATGGGGTACCAGTTCGAGGCGCTCGAATCGGCTCAGAGCTTCACTGATCATGGGGGGATTCACTGCCGAAAAGGAGGATGAATATCACTTTAGAAGTGACAGCCCGAAACACAACAAGTGCGTAAGCTTCTACTTATTCTCAAAAGAAATATAGGAATGAATTAAAAGTATTTTCATCGTATATCTGCGCGCCGTATCTTCAGCGCGCCGTCCTACCCTGTGCGGCCGACCACCACCATGCCGATGTCGATCCACCGGCAACTACCGAGAACAATCATGAAAAAAACGCTTCTGTTGGCTGCATTGGCCTCCGTCCTGGCTACCCAGGCATTCGCCGCTGAAAAACTCACCGTAGCGGCAACGCCGGTTCCCCATGCCGAGATTCTCGAGCTGATCAAGCCGAAGCTGGCCGCGGAAGGCATTGATCTGCAGATCAAGGTTTTCACCGACTACGTGCAGCCCAACCTGCAGGTCGAGCAGAAGCAACTCGATGCCAACTACTTCCAGACCAAACCGTATCTGGACAGCTTCAACGAAAGCCGCGGTACCCACCTGGTGATCGTCAAGGGCGTACACGTCGAGCCTTTCGGCGGCTATTCGCGCAAGTACAAGAGCCTGAAGGAACTGCCGGAAGGCGCCACCATCGCCATCCCCAACGAGGCCAGCAACAGTGGCCGTGCGCTGCAACTGCTGCAGCACGCGGGTCTGCTGACCCTGAAAGACCCGGCCAACATCCAGGCAACGCCGAAGGACCTGGCCACCAACCCGCACAACTTCAAGTTCAAGCAGCTCGAAGCGGCCATGCTGCCGCGCGTGCTGGATCAGGTCGACCTGGCGCTGATCAACACCAACTACGCGCTGGAGGCCAAGCTCAATCCGAACAAGGATGCCCTGGTGCTGGAAAACAAGGATTCGCCGTACGTGAACTACCTGGTAGCACGCCCGGACAACCAGAACAGCGAAGCCATCAAGAAACTGGCTGACGCCCTGACCAGCCCGGACGTGAAAGCCTTCATCGAGAAGAAGTACTCCGGTGCTGTAGTCCCTGCTTTCTAAAACGCGGCGAGCTCACCCTCGCTGACACAAACGCCGACAGAGCCTTCGCTTCTGTCGGCGTTTTTATTTTCAGGGTGTCGTAGCGCCGTTGAACTGTTTGCGAAATGCCCCAGGCAATATGCCGGTTACCTTGGCGAACGCTCGAGTGAAGGCCGCTACCGACTGATAGCCCACGGCCTCGGCGACGTCTGCCACGGCGACTCCTTGCTTGAGCAGCCGGGTGGCCTGGCGAACCCGCAGGCTGATCAGCATCTGCCCTGGCGAGGTGCCCGAGAGTTCCTGAAAGCGCTTGCAGAACGCCGAGCGCGACAGCCCGGTGTAGCTGGCCATTTCCTCCATGGGCCAGCTGTGTTCGGGGCGCGCGATGAGCTGTTCGATCAGCGCGCTGAATTGGGGCTGACGGGCCAGGCCGAGCAGGCCGCCGAGTTGTTCGGCCTGACCCTGTTCGCGCAGGACGTAGAGAAACAGCAGATGGCTGAGCCGTTCGAGGAAGGCATCGGAAGGGCCATCGCCGCGCGCGCACTCGTCGAGAATCAGCTCGAACAGCCGGCGCGCCGCACTCAGCGACGGATCACCGGCACGCAGCACCAGAAAGGCCGGCAACGCCTGCAGGATCAGGCTGCTCAGGCCCGGGCGGAAATGGAAGAATCCGCAGACCAGGCCGACGCCCTCACGGGGCTGTTGCTGCAGCGGTTGCATCGCCACCTTGGGGCTGCAGCGTGCTGCGTCGGCAGCCGCCGCATTGGACAGGCGATAGCGAATGTCATGGAGCAGAAACACCGCATCGCCTGCATGCAGCGCCACGGGCTCGCCGCCATCGTCCAGGTGCAACCAGCAGTCACCGTGCAACAGCACATGAAAGCTGGCCCTGGCCAGGCCATGGGTACTGGCCTGCCAGTTGCCGCAATAACGACCGACATGGAACAGGCTGGCGTCCAGTTCCAGGCTCTCTAATAACCATTCAAAAGGGGGCAGGGACGAATTCATCTAATGAAAAGACTCAAGAGCAAGTAATAGCGACTTTCTCATATTGTTGGGCTTTCTTATAACCAAGAAAATGGATCGTAATTCGCTCAACCCAGGAGTTATCCCATGTCTCGCGTGACCTTGCATACCGT